>NZ_JAFFJV010000001.1 GCF_016924645.1 Rufibacter psychrotolerans
CTGGAAGAGATGGTGCTCCGCAACGTGGAGAAGGGCCGGCTGGGCTTCTCCACGGACCTTTCCGCGGCCATCAAGGGCTGCGACGCGGCCTTCATCGCGGTGGGCACGCCCCCCGGGGAGGACGGCTCGGCGGACCTGAAGTACGTCTTGGGCGTGGCCCGGGAGATCGGCCAGCACATGGACGACTACCTGGTGGTGGTGACCAAGAGCACCGTGCCGGTGGGCACCGCCAATAAGGTGAAGAACGCCGTGGCCGAGGAGCTGGCGAGGCGGGGCTCCGGCCTCCCGTTCGACGTGGCCTCGAACCCCGAGTTCCTGAAGGAGGGCGCCGCGATCGACGACTTCCTGAAACCGGACCGGATCGTGATCGGGGTGGAGAGCGAGCGGGCCGAGGAGGTGATGCGCAAGCTCTACAAGCCGTTCCTGTTGAACGGGCACCCGATCATCTTCATGGACGTTCCGAGCGCGGAGATGACCAAGTACGCGGCCAACGCCATGCTGGCCACCAAGATCAGTTTCATGAACGACATCGCCAACCTGTGCGAGATCATGGGCGCGGACGTGAACATGGTGCGCCGGGGCATCGGAAGCGATTCCCGCATCGGCAACAAGTTCATCTACCCGGGCATCGGATACGGCGGCTCCTGCTTCCCCAAGGACGTGAAGGCGCTGATCAAGACGGCCGAGGAGAACGGCTACTCCATGCAGATCCTCAAGGCGGTGGAATCTGTGAACGAGAACCAGAAGGAGGTGCTCTTCAACAAGGTGATGAAGCACTTCAATGGGGAGCTGGCCGGCAGGACCTTTGCTTTGTGGGGCCTCTCGTTCAAGCCCAAGACCGACGACATGCGCGAGGCCCCCTCGCTGGTGATCATCGAGAAGCTCCTGGCCGAGGGCGCCTCCGTGGTGGCCTACGACCCGGTGGCCATCAGGGAGGCCCGGCACATGATCGGGGAGAACGAGCGGGTGAAGTACGCCAAAGATGAATATGAAGCCTTGATCGACGCCGACGCGCTGCTGGTGGTGACCGAGTGGCCCGAGTTCCGCTCGCCCAACTTCCAGGTCATCGGCAAGTTGCTCAAGAACAGGGTCATCATCGACGGCCGCAACATCTACGAGGCCAGGGAGCTGCAGGAGCTGGGCTTCTGCTACTACGGCATCGGGGTGCAGGAGGTGCTGCCCGCCGTCGAGACCACCAACTAAAAGAGAAAGAAGACACCATAACAGACGCTACATTTGGCTTGCAATGGCAAAAACGGATAGAAAACGCGTGTTGATCACCGGGGCGGCCGGTTTCCTGGGCTCGCACCTGTGCGACCGCTTCATAGGGGAGGGCTACCACGTGATCGGGATGGACAACCTGATCACGGGTGACCTGAGGAACATCGAGCACCTGTTCAAGCTGGGGCAGTTCGAGTTCTACCACCACGACGTGTCCAAGTACGTGCACGTGCCGGGCGAGTTGGACTACATCCTGCACTTCGCCTCGCCGGCCTCGCCCATCGACTACCTCAAGATCCCGATCCAGACCCTCAAGGTCGGGTCCCTGGGCACGCACAACCTGCTGGGGCTGGCCAAGGCCAAGGGCGCGCGGATCCTGATCGCCTCCACCTCGGAGGTGTACGGCGACCCGGAGGTGCACCCGCAGACGGAGGAGTACTGGGGGAACGTGAACCCGGTGGGCCCGCGGGGCTGCTACGACGAGGCCAAGCGCTTCCAGGAGGCCATCACCATGGCCTACCACCACCACCACGGCCTGGAGACGCGCATCGTCAGGATCTTCAACACCTATGGCCCCCGGATGCGCCTCAACGACGGGCGCGTGCTGCCCGCCTTCATGGGCCAGGCGCTTAGGGGCGAGGAGCTGAGTATCTTCGGGGACGGCTCCCAGACGCGCTCCTTCTGCTACGTGGACGACCTGGTGGAGGGAATCTACCGGCTCTTGCTGAGCGACTACGCCCTGCCGGTGAACATCGGCAACCCGAGTGAGGTGACCATCCGGGAGTTCGCCGAGGAGATCTGCAAATTAACTGGGGTGGAGCTCAAACTGGGCTACCAGCCCCTGCCCGAGAACGACCCGCAGAGGAGAAGACCCGACATCGCCAAGGCCAAGGCCATCCTGGGCTGGGAGCCGAGGGTGTCAAGGGAGGAAGGGCTCAGGAGGACCCTGGAGTACTTCAGAGAGCACATCGAAGTCGCCGAGGTAGAGCACCGCGTGTTCTGAGGGTAATTAGCCTAGAATGCTAAACAAGAAGGCTTGCTGCAATCTGTAGCAAGCCTTCTTGTTTTCAAATTGTAATACCTCCTTTGCCTTTTTATTGCCCTATGCTCAAGGCCGCTCTTTTTGACTAACCTTACTGAGATACGCATGGGCTTTGTTTTAGAAGATTGGCAAACTCTTCCCCTCAGCGCCTTCGGTTTGAAATGCCTGGCCTTAAATATCCGCTCATATCAACTTGAAGGTTAGGGCGCAGTTACTCTTTGCGCAGGTTCTGTTTTGGGCTGATTTTCGTAAAATCGGCACTGAAACAGAAGTACAGAGGGGATAGAAAAGAATAAGGTATCCTGTCCCTGTGTCCTTGTTTTGGATGTCTGTAACTGTCATGCAGTCCTCGCCAAGCAGCGAAATACCAGATGAGGGCTGCTTTGTTCCTTCAGTAAATAAGTTGGTTATTGTGAGTAGGTGCGCAGTTTAGTTTTATGATTTTCTATAAATATTATGTGCTAATAGTCTAATTAGCGGGATCAGGTGTTTGGATGATAAGTGCTTATTGAATAGTTGATTATGTGTGATTGTGAAGTAGCGGGTAAGCGGTGTGGTTTGATTAAATCATATTCGTAAGAATTATGTAAAAACCATTTCGCAGATATGTCGTACCTTTGCGGCAATATGTGCGGTATATCAGGAATCTACGCTTTTACTCAGGAAGGCCAATCGGCCATTCAACGTTTATCAGACTCAACTGACGCGCTTCAGCTACGAGGACCCGACTCCGGGGGGCATTTCACCCATGGCGCGGTAGGATTAGGGCATCGGCGCTTATCCATCATTGACGTGAGCGAGGTGGCATGTCAGCCGATGCACACCGAAAATGAACGCTATACCATCGTGTTCAATGGCGAAATTTTCAACTATCAGGAGCTGAAAAAACAGCTTCTGGATAAAGGTTATACCTTCTTCTCGCAATCTGATACCGAGGTTCTCCTGAAGTACTACATTGAAGAAGGCCCTTCTTTCCTGAAAAAACTGAACGGCTTCTTTGCCTTCGCCATCTATGACAAGGAGAAAGAATCCTTGTTTGTAGCCCGGGACCGCTACGGGGTAAAACCGCTCCTGATGTATCAGGATGAAGACAAACTGGTATTTGCCTCGGAAATGAAGTCCTTGCTGGCTTTCGGGATTCCCCGTAAGCTGGACTATGTCTCTTTGTATGAATACCTCCAGTTAAACTACATTCCGGCCCCGGCCTCTATTTTTAAGGGAGTTAAGAAACTCATGCCTGGCCATTACCTGATGATTTCCAAGAATGGCAAGGTTGAGAATAACCGCTGGTACAAAATCCCATACGACGAGAAAAAAGTTAAGAAAAACGATCTCTCGTATGAGGCACAACAGAAAAAATTGGTTGACCTGATGGATGGTGCCGTGCAGCGCCGCATGATCGCCGATGTTCCTTTAGGAGCTTTCCTGAGCGGGGGTATCGACTCTTCCGTGATTGTGGCCTTGGCTTCCCGGCATACAGATCATTTGAATACCTTTTCCATTGGCTACAAAGACGAGCCTTTCTTTGACGAAACTCGGTATGCAAAACTGGTAGCCGACCGTTACAAGACCAATCATACCGTTTTCTCGCTTACCAACAATGATCTATATGAGCATCTGTTCCGGGCGCTCGATTACATAGACGAGCCCTTCGCCGATTCCTCTGCCTTGGCGGTAAATATCCTCAGCCACTACACCCGCCAAAAAGTAACCGTAGCCTTGTCAGGCGATGGGGCCGATGAACTTTTTGCCGGCTACAACAAGCACATGGCCGAGTACAAGGTTCGCAAAGGAGGTTTTGTAGCCGAAACAGTAGCAGCCTTGTTGCCCGTTTGGGAAATGATGCCAAAGTCGCGTAACTCCGCTTTAGGGAACCGTATCCGTCAGTTCCAGCGCTTTGGCGAGGGTATGAACCTTTCGGCCAAAGACCGTTACTGGCGCTGGGCCTCGTTTGCCACCGAAGAAGACGCCAAGTCTTTGCTCAGCGGCAAAGCGAGGCGTATTCTTTCCAAGAACATCTACAAAAAACGCCGTCAGAAGATTTTAAGCCACCTTTCCCAAAAAGGGGACATAAACGAGGTACTGTACACAGACATGCAGTTGGTCCTGCCAAATGACATGCTCACCAAGGTGGATCTGATGTCCATGGCCAATAGCCTGGAAGTACGCACCCCCTTCCTGGATTACAAGGTGGTGAACTTTGCTTTCTCCCTGCCGGAGTCTTCCAAGATTGACGGCGGCATGAAGAAGAAGATTGTGCAGGATGCTTTCAGAAGCATGTTGCCCGCCGAGCTTTACAAACGGCCCAAGCACGGTTTTGAGGTTCCTTTGCTGAAATGGTTCCAAAACGAGCTTCGGCCCATGATCATGGACGATCTTCTGTCAGATGCCTTCATTGAGGCGCAAGGCGTTTTTAGTGTAAAAGAAATCCAGCGCCTGAAAGCCCAGCTTTTCTCTAAAAATCCAGGAGACATTCACGCCCGCATCTGGGCTTTGGTAGTGTTCCAGCACTGGTGGAAGAAGTGGATGGCTTAGTATCTATTTAATGTATTTGCCGAAAAGAATGTACTGCTGAGTAAGGCTCGAGTAATAACATTATAGTGTTTAATATTAAAATAAGGTGAGTAAATAATGGACAAGAACAATTATGTTCTGATCATGGCTGGAGGTGTAGGAAGTAGATTTTGGCCTAAAAGTCGGAATCATTTTCCTAAGCAGTTTATTGATATTTTAGGTATTGGTAAGTCTTTGCTACAGTTAACGTACGAACGCTTTCTTAAACTTTGCCCTTCTGATAATATCTTTATTGTCACAAATGGTCAGTACAGCCATATTATCCAGGAACAGTTACCAAAGGTTAAGGAAAACAATATTATCTGTGAACCATCACGTAATAATACGGCTCCCTGTATTGCCTATGCCTCTTTTAAAGTGTCAAAACTCAATCCAGATGCCAACATAGTAGTAGCACCTTCAGACCACTTAATTTTGTATGAAGAGGCTTTCTTGGGTAAAGTGCGACAGGCACTTGCTTTCAGTCAACAGCAAGAGGCGCTGGTTACTCTTGGTATTACCCCCACCCGGCCAGATACAGGTTATGGATACATCAATTACCAAACAGTAGATAAAAACGGAGTACATAAGGTAATTCGGTTTAGAGAAAAACCTTCATTAGAGATTGCTAAACAGTTTTTGGCAAGTGGCGATTACCTGTGGAATGCAGGCATCTTCATTTGGAAAGTAGCAACAGTTTTGAAAGCTCTAGAAACTCATTGTATGGAGGTGTATGCCCTTTTTGAAAGCGGTAAACCTTTCTTCAATACTACAAAAGAAGCTCATTGGATTGAAGAAAATTATCCAAAATCACCAAATATCTCCATTGATTATGCGATTATGGAGAAAGCTGAAAACATCTACACTGTGCCGGCTGAGATTGGCTGGTCTGATGTGGGCACATGGGCCTCTTTACATGAGGTTGCGGAGAAGGATGCAGCAAATAATGTGATTTCTGGTCAACAAGTTAATCTTCAAAACACTCAGAACTGCATTATTAACTTACCTGAGAATAAGGTGGCTGTAATAAATGGCCTCCAAGATTATATTATAGTAGATGATGGTTCAGTCTTACTAATTTATCCAAAAGAAAAAGAACAGGAAATTAAGAAAGTTTCTCATGAGGTTAATGTTGCCTTTGGAGGGAAGTTTCTTTAAGGGATAACCAAGTGGTATTCTTTTATCAATGTTAAAATAAGCTTTAAAGTTATTTAACAGATTAATTAAAACATTCTCCCATGAAAATCGCAGTAGTAGGCACGGGTTACGTCGGGTTGGTGACGGGCACGTGCTTCGCCGAGGTGGGCATCGATGTGACGTGCATCGACGTCAATGTAAAAAAGATCGAGGACCTGAGGCAGGGCATCCTGCCCATCTACGAGCCGGGGCTGGAAGAGATGGTGCTCCGCAACGTGGAGAAGGGCCGGCTGGGCTTCTCCACGGACCTTTCCGCGGCCATCAAGGGCTGCGACGCGGCCTTCATCGCGGTGGGCACGCCCCCCGGGGAGGACGGCTCGGCGGACCTGAAGTACGTCTTGGGCGTGGCCCGGGAGATCGGCCAGCACATGGACGACTACCTGGTGGTGGTGACCAAGAGCACCGTGCCGGTGGGCACCGCCAATAAGGTGAAGAACGCCGTGGCCGAGGAGCTGGCGAGGCGGGGCTCCGGCCTCCCGTTCGACGTGGCCTCGAACCCCGAGTTCCTGAAGGAGGGCGCCGCGATCGACGACTTCCTGAAACCGGACCGGATCGTGATCGGGGTGGAGAGCGAGCGGGCCGAGGAGGTGATGCGCAAGCTCTACAAGCCGTTCCTGTTGAACGGGCACCCGATCATCTTCATGGACGTTCCGAGCGCGGAGATGACCAAGTACGCGGCCAACGCCATGCTGGCCACCAAGATCAGTTTCATGAACGACATCGCCAACCTGTGCGAGATCATGGGCGCGGACGTGAACATGGTGCGCCGGGGCATCGGAAGCGATTCCCGCATCGGCAACAAGTTCATCTACCCGGGCATCGGATACGGCGGCTCCTGCTTCCCCAAGGACGTGAAGGCGCTGATCAAGACGGCCGAGGAGAACGGCTACTCCATGCAGATCCTCAAGGCGGTGGAATCTGTGAACGAGAACCAGAAGGAGGTGCTCTTCAACAAGGTGATGAAGCACTTCAATGGGGAGCTGGCCGGCAGGACCTTTGCTTTGTGGGGCCTCTCGTTCAAGCCCAAGACCGACGACATGCGCGAGGCCCCCTCGCTGGTGATCATCGAGAAGCTCCTGGCCGAGGGCGCCTCCGTGGTGGCCTACGACCCGGTGGCCATCAGGGAGGCCCGGCACATGATCGGGGAGAACGAGCGGGTGAAGTACGCCAAAGATGAATATGAAGCCTTGATCGACGCCGACGCGCTGCTGGTGGTGACCGAGTGGCCCGAGTTCCGCTCGCCCAACTTCCAGGTCATCGGCAAGTTGCTCAAGAACAGGGTCATCATCGACGGCCGCAACATCTACGAGGCCAGGGAGCTGCAGGAGCTGGGCTTCTGCTACTACGGCATCGGGGTGCAGGAGGTGCTGCCCGCCGTCGAGACCACCAACTAAAAGAGAAAGAAGACACCATAACAGACGCTACATTTGGCTTGCAATGGCAAAAACGGATAGAAAACGCGTGTTGATCACCGGGGCGGCCGGTTTCCTGGGCTCGCACCTGTGCGACCGCTTCATAGGGGAGGGCTACCACGTGATCGGGATGGACAACCTGATCACGGGTGACCTGAGGAACATCGAGCACCTGTTCAAGCTGGGGCAGTTCGAGTTCTACCACCACGACGTGTCCAAGTACGTGCACGTGCCGGGCGAGTTGGACTACATCCTGCACTTCGCCTCGCCGGCCTCGCCCATCGACTACCTCAAGATCCCGATCCAGACCCTCAAGGTCGGGTCCCTGGGCACGCACAACCTGCTGGGGCTGGCCAAGGCCAAGGGCGCGCGGATCCTGATCGCCTCCACCTCGGAGGTGTACGGCGACCCGGAGGTGCACCCGCAGACGGAGGAGTACTGGGGGAACGTGAACCCGGTGGGCCCGCGGGGCTGCTACGACGAGGCCAAGCGCTTCCAGGAGGCCATCACCATGGCCTACCACCACCACCACGGCCTGGAGACGCGCATCGTCAGGATCTTCAACACCTATGGCCCCCGGATGCGCCTCAACGACGGGCGCGTGCTGCCCGCCTTCATGGGCCAGGCGCTTAGGGGCGAGGAGCTGAGTATCTTCGGGGACGGCTCCCAGACGCGCTCCTTCTGCTACGTGGACGACCTGGTGGAGGGAATCTACCGGCTCTTGCTGAGCGACTACGCCCTGCCGGTCAACATCGGCAACCCCTCGGAGGTCACTATCAAGGAGTTCGCCGAGGAGATCTGCAAGCTCACTGGGGTGGAGCTCAAACTGGGCTACCAGCCCCTGCCCGAGAACGACCCGCAGAGGAGAAGACCCGACATCACCAAGGCCAAGGCCATCCTGGGCTGGGAACCCAGGGTGTCAAGGGAGGAGGGGCTGAAGAGAACGTTAGAGTACTTCCGGGAGAACCTGGAAATAGCCGAGGTGGGACACCGCATGTTCTGAGGCAAGAGTTTTTTGCATTGATAATGCAATGTGCAATTGTGAAGGAGAACAAGAGTAAGTAAGTAGATAAACAGGAAAACACTTTGTTATTTGTACGTGTATACTAATAATATTATTAAAGTATGGAAAAGTAGGCTATCACAAAAGGGATCGTTTGCTCAAAATTTAGCAGTTACTTTCTCTGGGTCTGCTTTAGTGACTCTGATTGGGTTTGTATTAACTCCTATTTTGGGTAGAATATATCCACCAGAAGAATATGGAGTATTTTCTGTTGTAAGCTCGATACTAAGTAACATCACAGTTTTCTCAAGCTTAACCTATATAGGTGCATTTCTTTTAGAAAAAAAAGAAAAAAATTTTATAGCTCTTGTTCAGCTGACAATTTTGCTGAATGTTCTCGTGTGTGGACTTTTATTGATTACAATACTTCTGTTTAATGTTTCAATAAGTGTATTCTTTAAAATTGAGGTTATTAGGAATTGGATATTTGTAATTCCTGTATTGCTTTTGCTTTCAAATCTTAATAGTGTATTTAGTAATTGGTTATTGAAAGAAAAAGAGTTCAAGGGAAGATCAAGTGTAGAAGTTGGAGGGAGTATAATAGGAAGGATGGGGGCAATTGGTTGGGGTATAGGAATTCAGAACAATTTTACTGGCCTATTAATTGGTGATTTAATTTTCAAATTGTTTTGTTTTTTTGGCTTTTTGAAGGCAGGGTTGTATAAAAAGATAAGTTTAATACATGTATATGTGTCTTGGAAAAGAATTAAACATGTAATGATGAAATACAAGGAATTTCCTTTGTATCAACTGCCCACTAGTTATGTGACAATACTTTCCATTCAAGTTCCAATATTTGTGTTTGCCTCATCTTTTGGGGTGGAAAGTGTTGGGCTTTATTCGTTTTCAATAAACTTAATGGATATACCATTGAATATTTTAGGTCGATCGATAGCTCCAGTCTTTTTTCAAAAAGCAACCGAATTGTATGAAGTTGATAAGTTGAAGTTGCAAAGCCTAACTTTGTCAATATATAATAAAATGTTGTATTTGGGTTTAATTCCTTTTTCAATAATTACAGTTTTTGGAGATGTAATTTTTAAATATGTTTTTGGTGAAGCATGGGAAGTTGCGGGTTTATTTACTTCATTTTTGGGTTATTCCTATATCTTTAAGTTGACGACTACTTCAATTTCAGCTATATTTACAATTTATAAAAAACAAAAACTAGAGTTTATTTGTAATTTAGTAGGCTTGATTTTAAGAAGTGTGTCATTATTGATAGGGGTTTATATGAACGATTTAAGGCTATGTGTATTAGCCTTTGGTATATCAAGTTTTATTGTGTATTTTATAATTAATATGCAAATGTTTAGGGTGATGGGTTTGCGTGTGTTAAAGCATGTAATAAAATCTTTTCTTTTAATAATAAGTTCTTTTGTGTTTTTTTGGGGAATGCGTTACTTGTTAGAAGGATATATTAGTTCTAATTAAGTATTCTTAATTAATTTACTGTTAAAAATGAGAAAAGTCTTATCGTCTAAAACATCTAATTTAATTAGGTATAAATCGCTACCTTGGTTGCAGAGAAAAATTTCTGAATTATCTCGTTATGCATACACAAATATTGGTGAAAGTATAAATGGAAAATTTGCGCCAAAAGTTTTGATGCTGGTGCCAATAGAATCAATTGATTTTTATGTTCAAGGTCGTTATGAATATGCCTTAAATATAAAAATGCATAATATCTATTATCAGTTTCTAGCAATATTAAAACAATTTGTTGATCGAGGATTTGTGGTGGATTGTATAGAAAAGGATAAAATATCAACAGAATTTGATACAGCAAAATACAGTATTATATTAGATGAAGGTGATTCTTTAGCTTATCTACCTAAATTAGAAAACCAAAAAAAAATTTTCTATTGCACTGGAACAAAATGGAATAGTTGGAATGAAGGGGAACTGCGTAGAGTAAATTGGTTCTATGATTCTTATGGCTTAAGAGTCAAGCCTGTTAGGCAAGTGAAGCCAAATTTTTCTGACGAAGCAGCTGATTTTATTCTCTATAAAGGTGTTCCTGAACAAATGAGCGAATTCTCTAAAAATGCTGAACTTGTTCAATTAGCTATGCCAATTGAGTATGAGCCCAGCGAAATCTATAGAGATTATTCGGTAAGAGACTTTATATGGATAGGGGGATGGGGTGCTGTGCATAAAGGCCTGGATATTGTAATAGATGCTTTTGAAAAAATGCCTGAATTTAATCTTCATCTTTTTGGATCCATAGAGAAAGAATCTACTGTATACAGTTGGATGGAAACCAAATTGAAGGCAAATAAAAATATTCAGTACCATGGATATGCAGATTATAAGAGTTCTGCTTTTAAAAAGATTATTTCTACTTGCGTAGGGCATGTTTATCCAAGTGCAGGTGAAAATGGTTGTGCTACATTAGCGCAAACAGCGCATTATGGACTCATCCCAATAACTACAAAAGAGGCAAATAATCAAGCTAATTTCTTAGGCTTCACTATTGAAGGGGATACTCGAGAAGAGTTAGTAGAAAGTGTAGTTGAAAATGTTAAAACGGTAATTAGTAAACCTGATAGGGTAATTAGGGAATCTTCTGATGAAATAATGAACTTCGCAAAGCAGGTTTTTACTCGTGATGCTTTTTTGACTTCATTCAATTTATTTCTAACAGAGAATAAACTTATAAATTGAGGATGCGGTACCAGATCTAGTGTTTATTAAATGATTAAAGATGAATTGCATAAGTGAACTTGCAAGAACAGATATTGCTGTTATTATCATTGTTCATCGTTTAACAACCCTGCATGATTGTAATTAAATATATGAGTTACAAAGTGGAGATATAGCTTCTGTATACAGTTATAAAGAAGTTATTAGTAGATTACATTAGACCAGTTTGTGCTTGATTTGTATTAAATCGATGATAAAAAGAATAAATCAGATTTTAAAAACAGGAGAGTCTATTTGTAGAAGGCTTCCTGTTAATTTGGTGCCTGAAGATATTTGGTTGTTTTCTGCTGATCGCCAGCTTATTGTTGATCAAGTTCCATTACTAGAGTACGAAAATGTAAATGTTACTCCTGAGAGTATTGTATGGAATGGGTTGCAGATAGATAAGAATTTGCTTATACATCCCCACCATACAGGAATGTATAATTGGAAATATTGCCTTTCCAATATGATAAAACGAACTCGTGTCAAGTTGCCTGATGATAACTATTTTTTATGTACAGATTATTGGGCTGCTAATTACTACCATTGGATGGGAGATGCTTTACCCAGGATCTTCTTAGTAAAAGATTTTCTTCCGAGAGGTGTGCTCTTGCTTCCAGGCCAATATAAAGCACCTTTTTTTAGGGAGACACTCAATTCATTTAAAATCAAAGAGGTTAAAACCATACCTGTAAAACAGTACTTTTCTGTTCCTCGTTTATATACACCACCACAACCTGTTATATGCGGACAGCAGTATTCATCTCTTACTGCTGAATTAAGAAATCATTTAGTGGCATATTTTAAACCAAAGTTTACAGGTAAACATAAATATAAAAATGTTTACATAAGTAGAAGAAAAGCCGCTTACCGTTGGGTGCTGAATGAAGATCAAGTTTCTAATATGCTTGCATCACTTGGTTTTAAAGTTTTGTGTTTTGAAGATTTTTCACTTCATGAACAAGTTGAAATAGCTTACAATGCAGAGAATTTAGTTTCTGCGCATGGGGCTAACCTTACTAATCTTTTTTACATGCAGCCTGGTACAAATGTGCTTGAGTTTCGGAAATCAATAGAGCACTCTGGGAATAATTCTTTTTGGATAATGGCAGATTCAATTGATGTAAATTATTATTATCTGAACTGTGACTATATAGATCGGAGAAAAGGCAATTACTTTGATCTTACAGTTGACTTAAATGAATTGGAAAAGGTACTCCACCAAATGGGAGCTTTAGTATAAATAAATTCAATCATAACTTTTTCGTTTTTCAATGAGGGATATTCCAATATTTAACACTTTTATTCATCCTAGTGCGCAGAGCCGGGTTGATAGTGTTTTGTCTTCTACCTTTTTAAGTGAAGGTAAGTTGGTAAAAGAGTTTGAAAGTAAACTAAATTCTGATCTTGGATTTGTTAATCCCTTAGCCCTAAATAGTGGTACCAGTGCGCTTCACTTAGCTGTTGTATTAGCTGGGGTTAAACCTGGTGACGAGGTTATTTGTCCTGCACAGACTTTCGTTGCAACTGCATTGGTTATTTGTCAGGAGAAAGCAATTCCCGTATTTGCTGATATCAAATACGAGGATGGGAATATAGATCCAAAATCTATAGAGGAAAAGGTTACTTCCAAGACAAAGGCCATCATTGCAGTACATTGGGGTGGTAATCCGTGTGATATGGACGAAATACATGCTATTGCTAAAAGATACAACCTGGTTGTAATTGAAGACGCTGCCCATGCTCCTGGAGCCACGTATAAGAGTCGACCTGTTGGTTCCATCTCGGATTTTACCTGTTTTTCTTTTCAGGCCATCAAACACATTACTACTGGTGACGGGGGGGCCATTTGTTGTAAAGATGATAAAGTGGCAATGGAAGCCTTAAAGCGTAGGTGGTTTGGTATCAATAGAGCCAATTCTCCCTTATCCATTTTGGGGGAAAGAATCTATGATATCACAGATGTGGGGTATAAGTATCATCTGAATGACTACGGTGCAGCTTTGGGGCTTGCTAATCTAGAAGGGTTCAAAGACAGACTCGCTTATAGAAGAAAGCTTGTTCAGATATACCGGCAGGAATTAAGCCAGGTTAGTGGCCTTAACCTTTTCAAAGAATCTAATGACCGGGAAAGTGCCCATTGGCTGTTCGGCTTTCATGTGGAAAAAAGGGAGGAGTTTATTTTAACCTTAAAATCTAAAGGGATTGCTGCCTCGGTCGTGCATGATGGCATTGATCACAATTCGCTCTTCGGAGGTACCCGGCAAGATCTGGTAAATCAGCTTAGGTTTAATGAAACGCAAATTCACATTCCCATTCATGACGGCATGAATGAAGAAGATGTAGAATATATCGTGAATTGTATCAAGCAGGGCTGGTGATATTTGGTGCCTGGCGCTTTATTATGCGACAACTCCAGCCAATGCTAAAAGTGTTTTTCCGGGCCTTAATCCGGTTCTGATCGGGTAGGGTTTAGAATAGATGAGTTGCTTTAAATCCATTGGGGAATATTTAAAGTGCCTCTTTTTTAGTTTTCATCCTTTCGAATTTTTTTCTGGGGCTTTAAAAGAAATGTTTGCAGGTCCTTACACCAGTAAGTAAGTTTAAAATAGGTTTACTAATCAATCAAAACATGAAAATTGCATTATTGGGCGGAAATGGGTTTGTAGGGAGAAATATTGCTGAAGTTCTGACCGAGAATAATATTGATTTCGCGGTAGCGTCCTTTTCGTCTGGAGTAGATTTGCGGGATAAAAGCCATGCAACCACTTTTTTGGATCAAGTACAACCCGATTTTATTATCAATTGTGCCGCCCATGTGGGTAGTCTGAACTATGTAACCGAAAAGGCTGCCGATGTCATTGCCGATAACTGCCGCATGATCCTGGGCATGTATGAAGCCGTAGCCGAGGTATGTCCCCGGGCGGTAGTAATTAACCCAATTGCCAATTGTGCGTATCCTGCTTCGGCTAACATCTTCCGAGAGGAAGAATGGTGGAATGGTCACCTGCATCGGTCGGTGCTATCTTATGGCGCCAGCCGGCGGATGCTGTGGGCCGTGGGCGAGTGCTTTCAAATGCAGCATGGCTTGAAAAGCCTGCATTTGCTGGTTCCCAATATGTACGGTCCCCACGACTCAACAGATCCTAATAAAGCACATGCGCTGAATGCTTTAATTTCAAAGTTTGTGAAAGCCGAAAAACAAGCCCAGGATGAAGTGGTGATCTGGGGTACGGGGGTGGCTATTCGGGAGTGGCTGTATGCGAAAGACTTTGGCCGCATTGTTTTGGAAATACTTCAGAACCCTTCGGTCTTGGATGGCAGTCATTCGCCGCTCAATGTGGCGCAGAATTCTGGGTTGAGCGTAAAAGAACTGGTGGAGATTATTAGTAGTAGCTTCAATTTCAGCGGAAATATCAAGTGGGATACCTCCAAGCCCGACGGTGCCCCGAAAAAGGTGATGGATGATGAGAACTTCCGCCATGTGTTTCCCGGTTTCCGGTTTACCCCGTTCGAGACCGGCATCGCCAATACGATCAAATACTACGAGTCCGTTTATCCATACTAAGACCAAAGTTAATGGGAGAGTTAGATCCTAATCAGTTTGACAAATCTCTGTTGAACTCAGTCGGCGAGGATGTTTTTATCAGCAATAAGGTTGAAATCCGACGGCCGCACTTAGTTAGAGTGGGCAGCCATGTGGCGATCGACTCGGGCGTCTATATCACCACGGCTGCCGAAATCGGCGACTATACCCATCTTTCCCCCTATATCACGGTGATTGGCGGGGCTAACAGCAAACTTGTTGTCGGTGATTTCGTTACCATCGCCGCGGGCAGCCGCATCATCTGCGGCAGCGATAAATTCATGGGCGAAGGCTTTACCAGCGTCACCGTGCCGGATGAATACCGTGATGAGGTGGTCTTCACCACTGTCACGTTAAATAAGTTTGCCGGCGTGGGTACCAATGCGGTGATCATGCCGGGGGTAACTATTGGGGAGGGCAGCGTGATCGGCGCCTGCTCGCTGGTAACCAAGGATACGGAACCCTGGACGATTTATATGGGCGTTCCGGCCCAGCCGGTCAAGATACGACCTAAAGAAAAGATGCTTCAGTACGCCCGGGCTTTAGGATATTTATAGCAAGAATGGAGAACAGTATTAAGATATCATACATTTTAACCACTTTCAATAAATTACCTTATTTGAAAGAGGTAGTTTCGCGGTTGTTGAGTAATATCCGGGACGATGAAGAATTTATTGTTGTGGATGGAGGCAGTAAAGATGGCACCCGGGAGTACCTGCAGGATTTGTACCAGCAGGGTTTGATACATCAGTTTGTCTCGGAGCCGGATAAAGGAGAAGCCCATGGTTTCAACAAGGGGATGCTCATGGCCAGGGGCGAACTCGTCAAAGTGATCACCGATGATGATGCATTTTATTATCCGGTAATCCGGGCCTGTAAAGAGTATATGCTGGCCCATCCGGAGGTGGATGTGATGTCGGCTCAGACCGGCTTGGTGAATCTGGAAGATTTAAGCAGCATTAGCCTTTACGATGATTGTTACGCTAACTTTATGCGCTGGATGGAAACAGGGCAGCCCGGTTGGTTTATTGGTCTGCCCCTGCTGATCCGGAAAAAATCTCTGGCTTTGACGGGGCTGTTCCATACGGGCGTAGTTCAGGTTGATACTGATTTCTCTTTGCGGATCACCAGTTTTAAGGTCAATATTGCCTGGTGTACCGGTCTGAGTGCCATCCGCATCGAAAACCCCCAGAGTAACTTCCGTAATCTCAAGCAGCAGAACGCCAGCCAATCCGAATACATCCGGATGCTGTTTTTCTACGACAAAAACATTTATGGATCTTTAAGGAAGAATTTAAAGTACCAGACCAACCTGGAAGAATACATCAAGAAACCCCTGCGTCCGCTGAAGAACCTGATCTTAAAGCTGACGGGCCATGCTACGCCACCTGAGAAAAGAACTTTTGCGCTCAACCAGGTGTCTGACCCTAAACCTTCAATTGAAAATGCCTTTTTAGCCAGTGACCGTTTCTTTAACGAGTTCAACGGCAGCAATGAGCTGAAATTTCTAACTAGGAATAAAGCCTAGGTTTATTTTGTATTTAGCAAAAAAAGTAGAACAATAAATATTTTACAATATAATGAAAGTAGCTTTAATTACTGGTATAACTGGTCAGGATGGAGCCTATTTAGCTGAATTGCTATTAGATAAAGGTTATGAAGTTCATGGAATAAAGAGACGTAGTTCTTTGTTTAACACAGATAGGATAGACCATTTGCGCCACGATGGAACTGAACTGAATTCAAGGTTTATTAATCATTTTGGCGATTTAACTGATTCTACGAATCTAATAAGGGTTATCCAGCAGGTCCAACCAGATGAGATTTACAATCTTGGGGCTATGTCCCATGTTAAGGTAAGTTTTGAGACGCCGGAATATACAGCCAATGCTGACGGGATTGGTACCCTAAGAATTTTAGAAGCCGTTCGTCTTCTCGGGTTAACCAAAAAGACTAAAATATATCAAGCCTCAACTTCTGAATTATATGGATTAGTGCAAGCTGTTCCTCAATCAGAGACTACCCCCTTTTACCCGCGCTCACCATATGCAGTGGCAAAGATGTATGCTTATTGGATCACAGTAAATTACAGAGAAGCATATGGTATGTTTGCGTGCAATGGAATTCTTTTCAACCATGAGTCCCCTTTGAGAGGTGAGACCTTTGTTACTCGTAAAATTACTAGAGGAATATCTAAAATGGTTTTAGGACTTGAAGATAAAATCTTGTTAGGTAATTTAGATGCTAAACGGGATTGGGGACATGCTAAGGATTATGTAGAAGCTATGTGGCGCATACTTCAACAGGATACACCTGAAGACTTTGTAATTGCCACAGGAGTGACCACTACTGTGCGTGATTTCGTTAAAATGGCGTTTGAGGAAGTTGGAATTACTGTTGGTTTTGAAGGTGAAGGTGTTAATGAAGTTGCTAAAGTAGTTGCTTGTGACAACCCTGAGTATCAATTGCCAATTGGGAAAGAAGTTGTAGCTGTAGATCCAGTTTACTTCCGTCCAACAGAAGTAGATCTACTTATTGGTGATCCAACCAAATCAAAGGAAAAACTTGGCTGGACACCTAAGTATGATTTGTCTGCTTTGGTGAGAGATATGATGCAAGCCGACTTAGAATTATTTAAGAGAGATGCTTATTTACTTCAGGGCGGGCACAAAGTGGTAAATTATCACGAGTAAACTTCTAATAATTGGTGCATTAAGATGCTATTTAGCATCTTAATGCACCAATCTTGTTTTAAGGCAGAAACTTTTGCATGATTAATGCTATTCCATTTTTTTCAATAGTAATACCCACCTATAACCGGGCCAACTTAATAACAAATACTTTGCTATCTGTGCTAAACCAAACTTACCAGAATTTTGAAATTATTCTGGTTGATGATGGTTCAAAGGATAATACAAAGGAAGTTGTTCAGACTTTTTCTGATACTAGGTTAAAATATTTCCCTATTCAAAATGGTGAGCGTGGGCGGGCTCGAAACTTCGGGTTTAAAAGAGCTAGGGGGCAGTATGTAGTTTTTTTTGATTCTGATGATTTTATGCTTCCTAATCACTTGGAGGTAATAAAATCAAAAATTCATGAACAGGGTTATCCCAACTTTATTGCGAGTAAATTTCAATTTAATAGAGATGGCAACATTGTAGATAGTGATCTTTCTGGTCTAAAAGAAGGATACTATTCAATTGATTTGTTCCTTCATGGCAATCCTTTGGCGTGTAATTTCACAGTAAAGCGTGATAATGCAGAGTTAAAGCTCTTTGAAGAAGACCGTGCATTTGCTGTGGTTGAGGATTGGATGTTTTTATTAGAAAATTTACGAGCAGATAAGGTCTATATTATAGATAGGGTTACCATTTACATGAACGACCACGAGTCTCGTTCTATGCGAGCAGAATCCAGTTCTTTGATAAGAAAGCTTTTAATGGCTAGAAACTGGGCAGAACGGCACCTGTTGTTGGAAAAGCAGCAGCAAAATATATTGTTTGGAAGCATTTACTATTTGAGTGCCATCCATGCTTATTCAGATGGAAAGAGGGGCGATACCTTCCGACTTCTTCTGAAGGCAGCGAAGTGCCTTTCTCTTCAGCCTAAAATTGTAGTATTAGCTCTCAAGACAATTGTTGGAGAAGCAGCGGTTCAGATGGTGAAGAAAAAGGTTACAAGTTATACCTCTTCCCCACGTTGAAATTTAGATGTTTATGACTATTCTTTTTTTAGGTTATTGGGGGGTAAATGACCCGCTGACAGTTGCAACCATTTTTCCGCATTTAGAAATTCTGGCTTCTTTTCATTCTATCAATAAAATAGTCTTTACTACTATAGAAAGAGAGGGACAGATTCCCAATAGACCAACGTTCTTATTTAAAGGGCACGATAAAATTCACTTTGAGCCATTGATTTCAAGAAGGCTCAATATAAATATTTTAGAAAAAATCAATGATTTTATTGTTTTTCCAAACCAAATAAAAAGAATAATTAACGCTTTCAAGGTAGATAGTGTAATTAGCAGAGGAGCACCAGCAGGAGCTCTTGCTTATCTTGTTTGGAAAGTTACAAAGGTGCCCTTCTTTGTAGAATCTTTTGAGCCCCACGCAGATTATATGCTTGAGTCAGGCGTTTGGAGAAGGTTTGATCCTCGGTATATTTTTCAAAGAGCTTGGGAAGAAAAACAGAAGAAGTATGCTTCTGGTTTAATGCCGGTTGCAGATAATTATAAGAGAAAGCTAATCCAAGAAGGGATCCCCGAGGCACGTATCTACACGGTTCCTGTTGCCGTTCATGCGGAAAGCTTCCAATTTGATAAAGTAGTTCGTGAGCAGAGTCGCAAGCGTTTAGGATTTTCATCACTTCACTTGGTAGGAGTTTATGTGGGTAAATTCGGAGACATCTATTATGACGAAGAGGCATTCCAGATTTTTAAGACTTCTTTTGACTATTTTGGAGACAGTTTCAGGCTTATAATTCTTTCACCTAATCCTAAGGAAAAGTTACTTGAAAAACTTATCGATGCTGATATTGATGTCAACAAAGTATTTATAACTAAATCTGCGCATTCTGATGTCCCCGCTTTTTTGTCAGCCAGCGATTTTGCATTTTCTACTATAAAGCCGGCGGCTAGTCGTATTTATTGCTCACCTACAAAAAATGGAGAGTATTGGGCGAGTGGGTTACCTATTCTCATTACTAACGGGGTAGGAGATGATTCTGACATTATTGAGAGAGAGGGGGGCGGTGCAGTATTCGACTTATCCGTTAAAGGGAGTTTAGCAAATGCATTGCTAAAAATGAGAGAACTACTTAAGAATCCTGACTACAGATCTAAGGTAAGGGAGTTAGCTATTCGTCATCGGAATTTATCTACTACTAAAAAGGCATATCTGTATTTCCTTGGTTGCTATTAGACAGTAATATTAGAAAGCACTAGATAGGTTGAGGAGAATGTAACTGTACAGTGGAATTATTAATATGAAGATCTTATTTGTAGTACCCTATCCAGTAGGAAAGGCCCCTTCACAAAGGTTTAGGTTCGAGCAGTACTTTGACATACTCCTCGAAGCTGGTTATATCTATGATATCGCTCCTTTCTTAGATGATAAAACATGGAGCATTTTATATAAACCTGGTTTTTTGCTTAAGAAGTCAATCGGTATTATTCTTGGCTTTTTTCGAAGATTATTTCTTTTGTTTCAAGTTTCTGATTACGATTTTATATTTATTCACCGGGAAGCTGCTCCAATAGGTCCTCCATGGTTTGAATGGGTAGTTGCGAAAGTATTTAAAAAAAGAGTAATATTTGATTTTGATGATGCAATTTGGATACCTAATACTTCGGAATCTAACAAAATTGTAGCTGGGATAAAATGGCATCAAAAAGTAGACTCTATCTGCAGGTGGGCTTATAAAATAAGTTGTGGTAATGCCTATTTGCGGAGTTATGCCTTGCAATTTAATTCAAGTGTTGTAGTGAATCCTACCACTATAGATACCATCCGCCTCCATAACCGGGTTAAGGAGCAAAATGCATTTAAGGTTGTGATAGGTTGGACCGGTACTCATTCCACTATGAAATATCTTGACCCAATAATACCCATCTTGAAGAACCTAGAAGAAAAGTATGCCTTTGATTTCAAGGTAATTTCAAATCAGCCTCCCTCTTTTACATTAAAATCAATGGTTTTTACTGTTTGGAATAAAGAATCAGAAATCCAAGATTTGTTAAGTTTTAATGTTGGCCTAATGCCATTAGAAGATGATCAATGGGCAAAGGGTAAGTGTGCTTTTAAGGCACTCCAGTACATGGCCTTGGGCATTCCCGCTTTAGTATCTCCTGTGGGCATGAATACGGAGGTCGTGGATGACGGGGTGAACGGTTTTATTTGTTACAAACAAGAGGATTGGTACAGAAGTTTGGAAAAATTAATTGTTGACGCAAATTTAAGAAAGGAACTTGGAGAAGCTGCTAGAGAAAAGATTGAGAGAATCTATGCAGTAACAGCTAACTGGGACAATTTCTTAGCTCTATTTCAATAATTTAACATTAAGTAAATAATTAATATTGTAAATATTGCGTATTTTATTGTGTAGCTTTTGATTCAATTTTAGATCTTTCAGTAAATATAATATTAGTACAAGGTATACAAATAATTTGTTTGCATTATGGATGGAATTATTTAATTAAAGACTGTGAATACTTCATTTTATAATGAATTTAAAATAGGTTTTTGATAAAATGTATTAGATTATATTTTTTTATAAGATTAAGTTACATAAGAACCAAAATATAATTTAAAGATTTATTGCACTTCCAATCTGCAAGAATTATTCTTACAGAATTATCGAATATGGTAGAAGTATGTTTATTAAAAGTTTTTGTTTCTGGCTACTCCGGCTTGAACTAGAAAATAATTATTCGAATTGATTATTTTCAATAAGTTTTTAACTAATTACATTCTAAAATCATTTAATAATTCAATAAATATAAATTACTTGCGTTTGTATTTTTGTTTTATACGTGATGTATCATTATAAATCATTTCAGGTGTACTAAAGGCTTGTTTGTTAACCCTTTCTTATTTTTTGTTTATCTTTAATATGTGATTTCATGATTATAAGAGCTGACAAATAAAATGGCAACAGAGGAATTTTATATCTAACGAGTGTTCCGAAGTTACCACTGCTTGTTCCTACGCCAATTGCAAGTATTATACAAAATACAAAAGAAAACAGAAGTATTGGTTTGGAGAATATTAACTTCAAAGTTTTAAGTACCCCTATTGTTATAAAAAGATAAACCGTATATAATAGGAAGAATGTTGCTTCAAAAGCTGACAGTAACATAATTGGGCTTCTTACCTCCCAAAGATAAGGTCTGAATAATGTAACTACTACAGCTTGTGGGGCCACTTCAATGATACTGTTAAGCGTACCGTCAAGTTTGCCTATATTATATGCAGATCCTGTTTGTACCCCACCGCTCAACCACTCCTGATTGATTTTTGTTCTTTCACCAATATTGTCAATATCAAACCTCTCATCTCCTTCAGTTAAATTTGTCATACCTAAAGTGGCAACAATGAGGCCTAAGCTTATAAAAAAAGGTGCTAAAATCAATCTCAGAGATTTGTTTTTTACTTTCTTAATTTGTTCTAAAAATATCCAGTTCATTGCTGGCGGTAAAAAAGCTAATAATATATAGATTTTTATAGTGGCTATAGTATATATGCTTACAGTTGCAATGATTACAGATTTAATTATTTGTTTTTTTTCTATTAATCCCATATGGAAAGCCCAAAATAGCCAGCCTAGTGCACCAAGGCATATGGTGTCTTTCATCATGCCTCCACCCCAAAATATAACTGAGGGTATCAATAAACATGAGATTAAAAGTTTTTTTTTCTGTTCCGGATATAGAAATGTAAATGTTTGATACATCTTCCATGAACCTGAGAAGCTAATTAATGCAAAAAAAATTGTTATAACAGAATAAGTCTTAAAAGAAAAAATTCCAATCAAACCAGATAGTATACATATAGAAAATTCTGTAGGGTTTGGATGCCAGATTATGTCATATATATATCGTAAAACCTCTGGACTATATTTGTCTCCGAATTCTATAAGCATTTGTAAGCCTATCAATGGGTCTTGTAAAAATAAATCAGTTATTCTAGTGCCATAGAGCCAATAAGCTGAAGTATCTCCACCTTGGTATACAAATTCATAAATGATACCTAAAGATAAGCCGCCGAATATTCGAGAATATGCACCAATTAAAAAGTATTTTCTTTCTAATCTTCCTTTTGTTTTTGATTTAGAATAATGATTGATGATAAAACTTACAATTAATAGGTATATCGGAGTCAGAAATATATCTTGTGAATGCAAGAATATTGTAGCCATCAAATTTTTCATTTGTTTAAAAGCATTTGCCTCCAATCTGTATTTATGAAAACAAATGCTTGTGAAATGCTGTAGGCTGCTGGGATCAATAACAGAGTGTCTGCTTGTAGTAAATTCCTCATTTCTAGAAACCTTATTACAAATGAGAGAAATAGATACATGAAAATACAATAGCCTGCTATAGGTATAATTCCTTTGTATTTCCAACTTAGGACAACTCCTGTAAATCCTAATATAATTAGTATTGTTCTGTAACCGAAAAGCAATGACATAATCTTTTGGGTGTTACTCTGTATTACAGAACCTGAAAATAACTCATTCTTAAATATCGCTTTATGTAGATTTTTTAATGGTACATTAGTGAAGTAGAACCACGTTTTATTTTTGATCAACGACATTGTTAGCTCATTGAAGCCTCTAGCAATCTCCTCATTGCAATTATATTTAGAGTTCACTGGTAAATTGTAATCCGATCGCCAATACTGAAATGATGTACCACAACTTCTTGATAATGCGGTTAGTTTATTTGCTTTTTCCCTTTCTATATCATTGACAAATGCTTGGTTAGGATACTTTATTTGTGAATCAGATGATGCTAGTTGTGCCAACCATTTACTTTCATCTGGGTCCCAAGTGTTTACCCATGTCCTAAATGCCAAAAAATCTTCATTGTACCTTTCAAAGCCACCCATAGTTCTTGCTAGGACTAGCCTATTGTGATTTATAAAGTTTCTTATTGGCCAAGCACTATAAACAGTTATAAATGACAAAATTACTAATGTTGAACATTGTGTTTTGGTTTTAATACTTATTTTATCAGAAACAAAAAATGTAATAACTGCTATTGGGAATAATATGCCGGCAAACTCTCTAATAAAGAAGGCTATTGCGCATAAACAACCTATATACACAAAGTGCTTCTTAGATTTATCTTTTTTTGTTATTAAATATATTATAATTAAAATTGAAAAGTTTGTTAATAGCTCTGAATAAGAGACGGTAATCCATCCTATTATAAATGGATATGTTGCATAAAGAATTGACGCGATTATTGCAGTATTGTTATGGTTGTATATATTGATTGTAATTTGATATATTATATAAATTGCTATTGTGTCTAATATCAACTGGGATATGGCAACTGCTTGGTAGACATAATTGCCAAAAATTAGGTAATGTATTCCCCAAAAGAACGAGAAACCTGGTACCCTTCCAAATGCTGCATCTGGGTTTGTTATATCAAAAGTATATGTGCCGTTTTCTAAAAGGTTTATAAAACTTTCTGTCCACCCTGCAGTATCCCCCATTATATATTTCTTCTCACCCAAATATATGTCAGCTCCCCATATAAAATATACTATCCTTAATAAACACCCAACTATTATGATTATAGTTAATCTGTCGTTTTTAACCTTATAATGAGATAAATTCATCTTTTATTAAATTTATAATGTGATCTACTTCGTTCTTTGATAATTCAAAGTATAAAGGTAGCCTAACTAAGCAATTTGCATAGTAGTCGCTATATGGTAAACTCCTTCCATCGTGCTTATTTTTATAAAGTGGACTATCATGTAAAGAAAGATAGTGAAACACAGGGTGGATATTATTAGCTTTTAGTGTTTCAATCAGTGCTGTTCTTTGTTTGATATTTTGACATACCAAATAAAACATATGAGCATTATTAGTTGCATAGCAAGGTATATTAGGTAGCTTTATTCTTTCACCATTTTGGGCGTTGATTAGATTGTGGTAATAGTTCAACCATATCTCCTTGCGTTTTGATTGAATTTTATCTAGGTTTTCTAGTTGTGCCCAAAGGAAAGCTGCAATTATATCAGATGGTAGGAAAGATGAGCCGATATCTACCCAACCATACTTGTCGACTTCCCCTCTGAAGAAGGAGGAACGGTTAGTTCCCTTTTCTCTTATAATTTCTGCCCTTTCTATAAACCTTTCATCATTAATGGCGAGCATTCCTCCCTCCCCAGAAATGATGTTCTTCGTCTCGTGGAAACTGAAGGCTGCCAGGTGCCCAATACTTCCTAGAGGCCTCTTGATGCCGTCTGCCCCAGTGTAGTAGCTGTCAATAGCCTGGGCAGCATCTTCTACAACGAATAAATTGTATTTACTTGCAAGTGACATGATCTTATCCATATCACAAGCAATACCAGCATAATGTACAGGTACTATTGCCTTTGTTTTAGGAGTAATTAATTCCTCAATTTTATCAGCATCTATGTTCGGATTGAGTTCATTACTGTCAGCAAAAATTATTTTTGCTCCTCTTAAAACGAACGCATTGGCCGTTGAAACAAAAGTGTAAGATGGCATAATCACCTCATCTCCCGGTTCTATATTGATAAGAATAGCTGCCATCTCCAATGCATCTGTACAGGAGGTGGTTAACAACACTTTTTTAAAGCCATACCGCTGCTCAAAGAATTCATGGCATTTTCTTGTAAATAAGCCGTCGCCAGATATCTTACCAGACGCTACTGCCTCTTTAATGTATTCAGTTTCCTTACCTGTCATGTAAGGCTTGTTGAAAGGTATTGTCATCTGCTTATCTTATCCAAATGTGGTAAATGTATTCTATGGACTCTGTTATAAACCCGCACCTACCATAGAAGCTGCAGGCAGGCTTGTTGTCTAATTGTGTTACAACCTGAAGTTTAGTTTCACCCCACTCCATTGCGCGCTTTTTGGCAACATTAATAAGGGTTTTTCCAAGGTTTTTGCCTCTACTGTTCGTGTCTACAGCCAATAGCCCAATGTCGGCTGCATTGTTTTTCTTCCCTAAAGTGATGAACCCATTTATTTTATTTGAGTTATCGATGCTAACCCACACTTCCTGAGCGGCTTCTCCTGTAATTGACTTTTTTATCCACTCTGTATATAGTCTTTGGTACTCGTTGTTTCTAAAGTTAGGGTCAACCAAGTATCTGGAATGCTTTCCACTTTGAAGAGCTAAGTCGGCCAATTTTGCATCTAGCCCGCTTTGGTTGTAAAGTTTAATGCCGATGCTTGATTCTAATCGCTCAAGTGGGTTTAGATACTGGGAGAAAACAACTTTCTTGTCAGCAAGTAGAATTGTGGTTTCATCACTTAATCTTTCTACTAAGCCTGCTATGTTTTCGATCTCTTGCTTTGTTCTTATGTAAACAAGCCTATAGTTTTCCTTCTGGAAGCTCTCGATGGCTGCCTCCAACTCAACATCGGTTATTGACTCTTTTGCTAACTGGCCTGTCTTGTAGCCGAAAAAGGTTGTATCCCACTCAAGATGTCCTAACATATTCTGGTGTAAGCGTATGTTCAGATACTATATATATCGGCCTGCCTTTGACGCCTTCAAACGTCTTACCTATGTATAGCCCGATGATGCCTAAGATGCTGATTGTTAAGCCAGACAAAAACCAAATTGATGCTACCATGCTAGTATACCCTATTACAGATATTTCACCAAGTAGATACCGCACCATAGTAACCAAAGCAAATAGTAAGGAGAAAAATGAAATGATCAATCCCGCCTTTACCGTTAGCCTGATCGGCTTATCTGAGTAAGCCAAAATGATGTCCAAAGCAAGGTTCAAAAGCTTGCCGAAGTTATAACTCGTACTTCCTTCTGCCCTTTCGGCGTGTTCTACGTTGATCGTCGTTCTTTTGAATCCGACCCAGCGGACCATGGTGGGGAAATAGCGTATGCTCTCACGCATGCCGCTTATTGCTGAAACCACCTTTTGATGATAGATTCCAAAGTTAGCAATACTGCTATCCTGTTTTGTTCCTGTCAGATAGGTTAATACTCTGTAAAACAACTTAGAGAAAAGCTGCTTGAAGAACTTGTCTTTTCTTTCGTGCCGACTTGCTAATACCACGTCGTACCCCTCCTTTGCCTTCCTATATAGATTGAGGATCTCCTCAGGCTGGTCTTGGAGGTCGCAATCCATTACAACTACCCACTCACCCTGTGCTTGGTCTAGACCCGCTGTTATAGCGTAATGTTGTCCAAAATTGCGGCTTAGTTTAATTCCTTTTACGCGTTCATCTCTTGACGCTGCCTCTTTTATCCTACCCCACGAATCATCAGGTCCGCAGTCCTCTACCAGAATTATTTCAAAGTTGTCGGTGATCGGTTCAAGGGACTTGCTTATTCTTTCTACTAAAAGATCAATGACGTTTTCTGCCCTATAGACGGGGCTAACAATTGAAATGTAGGGCTTTGGATACATTCTTAGATTTAGAATTTAACTGTTACAACAATCCCTGCTACGATTAAAAGCAAACCTAGGGCTTTACCCATCGTGAAAGCCTCGCCTAAGAAGATTGTGCTTAAAAATAGTACCAGAATGAAGCTTAAGCTCATGAACGGGTAAGCAAAGGAAATCTCAAATTTTGTCATGGCCGCCATCCAAAAAATTGAGGCTATGAATGCTGAGGCAAAACCGGAGAGGATGAAGGGGTCAAGAAAGAACTTCGCTATAAACAAAAACTTCTCGGAGGTAAGCTCAGGCAGAGCTCCCAGTTTGCTGATTCTCCACTTTAGGACTAGCTGCCCATAGACCGTAAACAAAATTGTACAAAAAATGTAAAGATAACCCATTTGTTGGATTGATTTCTTGATGTAGTCGCAAAATTAGAGAAACCTTTAATTGCTTCTACTAGCCATATTATAATTTTTTTGATTATCTCACTTTCCTATTCTTCCTCAAGTACGCTTTCGCCTCCTTCTCCGCATCAGACTTTGAGTCAGCCAATTTGATGACGGTTTCGTAGTGCTGCTTTGCCTGCGGCACGTTCTTCTCTTTATCGCTCATCCTGGCGAGGTTCACAAAGGAGGAGATGTAGTACCCAGATTCTACTTCGCCTATCTGCTCGGCAAAGGTAATGCATTGCTGGTAGTATTGCCTTGCTTTGGCATAATCCCGGTTACGGTACTGGTTGATGTATCCCAAATAGAAGCTGGCGTACCGACCGCTGATGGCTTCGTAGCCAAAGATGCCGTGCTGAATTTTGTCCAGTATCTGCGTGGAGAGCTGTTCTGCCACGCCAAAGTTTCCTTCAGTGAACGCCATGCGGGCGTAGAAGCGCTGGAAGTAGGGATTGTCTGGGTAGGTGCTGGCCAGGTACTGGGCCAGTGACATGGCTGCGGCACTGCTCCTTGGGTCATTGGCGTAAATTTTCATCAACCAGTATTTAGCCTCTGTGCCGGTGTAGAACCCATTGAACGCCACCTGTTGTAATTGTTTCAAGCCTAAGTTTTTGTTTCCCTTAGGGAAGAAGTAAAGGACCGGGCGCAGCAAAGGGTAGTTTTCGTGAATCCAGACTGAATAGTAATTGAAAAGCGCCTCGCCAAAGAGAAACTCATCACTAAGTCCATTGGCTTTTTTACTCTTCTGCAGGTAATCAAGGGCCCGATTGCTCATAATAGCCGCTTTGCGCCAGTTTTTGCGCTCAGCGTGCAGGCGCGCGCCAAACCCATTGGCGGCCGAGAGAAAGAATGCGGCCTCAAGGTTCTTGTTATCGTTGTCATATAAATCCTCGGCCAGGGTAATGGTGGTGTCCATGTAGGCCAGGAAGTAGTTGTCGTAACGGGTGTCGGTGATGTTGGAGGGTACCATTTTCCACCATTGGCTTAAGCCAATGAGGAAGTAGGGCATAGGGTGTTTGGGGTAACGGCGGCGCAAAGACCTGAACTGCTTCTCGGCGGTTTCGAACTTGAAATTGTACATGTTGTCTACCGCGCCGCCCAGTTCATTCATGATGCTCTCGTTCAACAGTAGCCACCCTTTAATGTCAAGGGCCTGGGGCAACACGTCAATAGAATCCAGGATGATGCTCGCCTGAAGGGAGTCCAACAGTTTTTGGTCAATCTGCTTGCTGGAATCAGGAACCTGGGCCTTGGCCTGAAGCACACAGAAAAGCAGCAGAAACAGGAAGAAGGTCTTTTTCATTCAATTTTTAGAAAGCTGGCTAAAAACGCTTTATACGCTAATGCTTAGATGTACTTTAGAGCGCACGATTGACGCAAATAGCCGCTCGCACAACAAGCACAATCTTCAGTAGGTTTCAAGTACGGGTAATTACTGAGACTGATTTTGCTTTCATTTTCCAAAATTAGTCCAAAAACGCGCAAATTGCTCTGAAAGAATTCCCTTACTTTTGAAAAAAACGCACAACTATGGAATTATTGCGCCAGCTCTGCCAAATACACGCTCCATCTGGGAATGAGGTGAAAATGAAAGAGTTCTTGCTGAAGTATGTGGAGGAAAACCAGCAAACCTGGAAAGTGAAACCTCAGATCATCCACGGCAAAGGGTTTCAGGACTGTCTGCTGTTGGTGTTTGGGCAACCCAGAACGGTGATTTTCGCGCACATGGATTCCATCGGGTTCATGGTGCGCTACGGAAAGCAACTAATCAGGATAGGCGGTCCGGATGCGGAGACTGGCTATACTTTGGTGGGCGAGGACAGCCAGGGCAAGATTGAATGCACCCTGCAGGTGGACGAGGACGAGCGGAGCCTGAGTTATGACTTTGAGCGGGAGATTGAGCGCGGCACCGAGCTGGTGTTTAAGTGCGACTTCCGGGAGACGGAGGAGACCATCCAGAGCTGTTACCTGGATAACCGGTTAGGAGTCTGGAACGCGCTGCAGGTGGCGGAGACGCTGGAAAACGGGATCATTGCCTTCGGGTGCTGGGAGGAGACCGGCGGCGGTTCGGTGGCGTACCTGGCCAAATACATCTATGAAACGTATGGCGTTACCCAGG
The DNA here is from genome assembly GCF_016924645.1 of Rufibacter psychrotolerans. Taxonomy (GTDB): domain Bacteria; phylum Bacteroidota; class Bacteroidia; order Cytophagales; family Hymenobacteraceae; genus Nibribacter; species Nibribacter psychrotolerans. The sequence continues at coordinate 29,447 of NZ_JAFFJV010000001.1, forward strand.
CGCTCATTTCTGACATTACGTGGGTGACCGAAGGCGTGCATGCCGGGGAGGGCGTCGCTATTTCCCTGCGGGATTCCCTTATTCCCAGAAGAAGCTTCGTGCAGAAGATCATCCAATTGGCCAGAGAGGCAAATATTCCGCATCAGATAGAGGTGGAGAGCGCCGGCGGCTCAGACGGGAAGGAACTACACTACGGGAATATTCCGTGGGACTGGTGCTTTATTGGGGCTCCTGAAGATAATGTGCATTCCCCCGATGAGCTGGTGTACAAGAAAGACATTTACGCCATGGTGGAGCTGTATAAATATCTGATGCAGAAACTCTAAGAAAGGCTGCATAGAGTATACCGTATATTTGTTTTTTAGGCGAATAAGATTAGCTTGCATGGAGCTTCTTATCCATACATCCAGTCTAACAAACAAAACTTCACTCTATGCAGTCAATCCTCTACGCTATTCCTGCTTTCGGGGTGGTGGCCCTGTTGTACACGGCCATCAAATCCGCCTGGGTTGCCAAACAAGATGCTGGCGATCAAAAGATGAGTACCATCTCTAAGTACATCGCCGAGGGGGCCATGGCCTTCCTGAAGGCAGAGTATAGGGTGCTCACTTATTTTGCGATCATCGCATCGCTTTTTCTGTTTTACTTGGGGTATGTAGGGGAGAAGTCCTCGCCCATCATTGTGGCCGCTTTCCTGATTGGAGCGGTTTTCTCGGCCTTGGCAGGTTTCATAGGCATGCGCATTGCCACCAAAGCCAACGTCCGGACGGCCCAGGCGGCCAGAACCAGCCTGTCTAAAGCTTTGAATGTATCCTTCGGTGGGGGAGCCGTCATGGGGATGGGCGTGGCCGGTCTGGCCGTTTTGGGGCTTGGATCACTCTTTATTGCCTTTTATTACTGGTTTGTAGAGCGTGCCGGGGCAGGTGCTTCCAGTGAGCAGATGGAAATAGCCCTGGAGGTGCTCACCGGTTTCTCCCTAGGGGCCGAGAGTATTGCCTTGTTTGCCCGGGTAGGAGGTGGAATCTATACCAAAGCCGCTGACGTAGGAGCTGACCTGGTGGGAAAAGTAGAAGCCGGTATTCCAGAAGACGACCCGCGCAACCCTGCCACTATTGCCGACAACGTGGGCGATAACGTGGGCGATGTTGCCGGCATGGGGGCTGACCTTTTCGGGTCTTACGTGGCCACCATTCTGGCTACCATGGTGTTGGGCCGCGAAATCTCCGTCACTGATAATTTTGGCGGTTTGTCGCCCATTATTCTGCCCATGCTCATTGCCGGACTGGGAATTATCTTCTCCATGATTGGGACGTTGTTTGTGCGCGTGCGCGAAGGCGGCAGTGTGCAGGCTGCTTTGAACATGGGCAACTGGTCCTCGGTGGTTCTAACGGCTATTGCTTCCTATTTCGTCATTGAATGGTTAATGCCAGATACCCTTACCTTGCGCGGTTATGAATTCACGTCCATGGGTATTTTCTGGGCCGTGATCATCGGGTTGGTGGTGGGCACCCTCATCTCCATCATCACGGAGTACTACACAGCCATGGGTAGAAAACCGGTGAACTCTATTGTGCAGCAGTCTTCTACCGGGGCGGCCACCAACATCATTGCGGGCTTGAGTGTGGGCATGATGAGTACCGCCATGCCCATTATTGTGCTGGCTGCCGGTATCGTGTTTTCCTACGCTGTAGCCGGGCTTTACGGGGTGGCGATTGCCGCCGCCGGGATGATGGCTACCACCGCCATGCAGCTGGCCATTGATGCCTTCGGGCCCATAGCCGATAACGCCGGCGGGATTGCCGAGATGAGCGAATTACCCAAAGAAGTCCGGGAGCGCACCGATATTTTGGATGCCGTAGGCAACACCACCGCCGCTACTGGTAAAGGATTTGCCATCGCCTCAGCGGCCTTAACTTCGCTGGCCCTTTTTGCGGCCTTTGTGGGAATCTCCGGCATCAGCACCATTGACTTGTACAAGGCGCCGGTATTGGCGGGTTTGTTTATTGGCGGCATGATTCCGTTCGTGTTCTCGGCCTTAGCCATCAGTGCGGTGGGTAGGGCGGCTATGGCCATGGTGCAGGAAGTGCGCCGGCAGTTCAGAGAGATTCCGGGCATTATGGAAGGAACCGGTAAACCCGAGTACGATAAATGTGTGGCTATCTCTACCCAGGCGGCTATCCGGGAGATGATGCTGCCTGGCGCTATCGCGTTGATTGTGCCGTTGATTGTTGGCTTTGGGTTGCGCGGCGTTTTTGACGAAGTTTCCAGTGCCGAGATTCTGGGTGGTTTATTGGCTGGTGTAACGGTAGCGGGCGTTTTGATGGCTATCTTTCAGTCTAACGCCGGCGGTGCCTGGGACAACGCCAAGAAATCCTTTGAGAAAGGCGTGCTCATTAACGGAGTCATGGAGTACAAAGGCTCTGATCCGCATAAAGCCTCGGTGACCGGTGACACCGTGGGCGATCCGTTCAAGGATACTTCTGGGCCGTCTATGAACATCCTCATTAAATTGATGTCCATTGTTTCCCTGGTGATTGCGCCGCACATTGCCGTGCGCGAAACCCCTGCCGAGGCTCCTGAGAACCGCATTGATGTAGAGAGTACTAACCAGCGGGTACAGAACATAAACCAAGCGGCCACCACCCTCTATTCACCGCAATCTAATAACCACAATCGCTGATAAAGCGATGGTTCAGGTACTTCCGTTTATAGCCTCTTTCCGCAGAAAGGGGCTATTTTCTTTTCTTTAAGGCAGTTTTTGCGCAAATTTGATGCTTCCTATACCCTAGACTAATGCAAAAGCCACCGGTAACCATCCAGGACAAGCAATTCAGTATCTACATTCCAGAGCGCAAAATCCTTCACAGCGTGGAGATTGTAGCGGCCCGTTTAAGCCATGATTACAAAGGGAAACAGCCGCTTTTTCTATCGGTGTTGAATGGCTCTTTTATGTTTGCCTCTGATCTAATGAAAGAGATGAGCATTGAGTGCGAGATTGCGTTCATGCGCCTTTCCTCGTACGCAGACATGGAAAGCACCGGGCAGGTGAAGGAAATCATGGGCCTGAAGGAAGACATCAGAGGCCGTCATGTGGTAGTGGTGGAGGACATTGTGGACACCGGGCATACCATTGCGGGGTTGATTCCTCAGTTGCAGGAGAAAGGAGCGGCCTCTATTGAAGTGGCTACGTTGCTGATCAAGCCCGAAAGCCTGCAGCACGAACTGAACATCAAGTATCCGGCCATGTCCATTGCCAATGACTTTGTGGTTGGCTACGGCTTGGATTACAACGGCCTGGGCCGGAATCTGCGCGACATCTACAAGGTCATGTAGCCAAGGGCGTTTCTGGGCTGTTTCCCGGAAAGTAGCCCTGAAACGGAATCTGATCTGAAGCCAGCGTCTTGAAAGGCTGTCATTTCCAAGATTTTATTCTTACTTTTGTTTTTCTCACAATTTCAAAACTCATGCTGAACATCGTACTCTTCGGTCCTCCAGGTGCAGGAAAAGGCACGCAGAGCCAGAAACTAATTGAAAAATACGGCCTGATTCACCTTTCTACCGGTGATTTGCTCCGCTCTGAGATTGCGCAGGGCACAGAGCTTGGCTTGAAAGCGAAAGGCCTGATGGATGCCGGGCTTCTGGTGCCAGACGAAGTAGTGATTGGCATGATTGAGTCTAAGCTGAACGATAACCGTACCGCCGCCGGATTCATCTTTGACGGTTTCCCGCGTACCGTTCCGCAGGCCGAGGCTCTGGATCAATTGCTGGAGAGATACGGCCAAAGCATCAGCTGCATGGTGGCACTGGAAGTGTCAGAAGAAGAGTTGGTGAAGCGCCTGTTGCTTCGTGGCCAAACCTCGGGCCGCCCAGACGATGCGGATGAGACGTTGATCCAGAAGCGCGTGCAGGAGTACAACAACAAAACCGCTCCGGTGGCCAACTATTACGCAGAGCAGAACAAGTTCTTCGCCATTGACGGCATTGGCGAGATTGACGAAATCTTTGCCAAAACCTGCGAGATTATTGATGCTTGCCAGATAGCACTGAACAATAAATAACAAGCGGTTGTTGTAGAGAGGCAGGAAGGTTTTTCCTGCTGTACAGCACAGCCGTACATTTCTGATAGAGTATTCCGGAAGCATTCCCCAAAAAGGAATGCTTCCTTTTTGAAGGTTAAACACAAACGTACTTACTGTGTCATCATCCAATTTTATTGACTACGTCAAGATATGCTGCCGGTCAGGGCACGGCGGAGCCGGTTCTGCGCACCTGCACCGCGACAAGAAAACTGCCAAAGGCGGTCCCGATGGCGGTGACGGTGGCCGGGGAGGGCACATCATCCTGAAAGGAAACGCCCAGCTCTGGACCCTGCTCCACCTGCAATACCAGAAACACGTGATCGCGGAGAACGGCGGCAACGGCGGACCCAGCCATTCCAGCGGGGCTTACGGGAAAGACATCATCCTGGAAGTTCCCATCGGGACCATTGCGCGGGACGCTGAGACCGGCGAGATCAAAGCCGAAATCACCCAGGACGGGCAGATGGAAATCATCACACCAGGTGGCCGGGGTGGTCTGGGCAACGCCCATTTCAAATCGCCCACAAACCAGACGCCTATGCACGCCCAACCGGGTGAACCGGGTCTGGAAGAATGGACCATCCTGGAGCTGAAACTGCTCGCCGATGTGGGGCTGGTAGGCTTTCCTAATGCCGGTAAGTCTACGTTGCTGTCAGTGGTATCGGCGGCTACGCCGAAGATCGCGAATTACCCATTCACTACCTTGGTTCCTAACCTAGGCGTAGTGGCGTACCGCGATTACAAATCCTTCGTGATGGCCGACATTCCGGGGATTATTGAAGGTGCTTCTGAGGGCAAAGGTTTGGGGATTCGGTTCCTGAAGCACATCGAACGGAACTCTATTCTGTTGTTCATGATCTCGGTAGAGAGCCCGGATATTGCCGAGGAGTACGAGATATTGGTGAACGAGCTGCGCACCTACAACCCCGAGCTGCTGCACAAACAGCGTCTGTTGGCCATCACCAAAACTGACCTCATTGACGATGAACTGGAAGCCGAAATGCGCGCCACCTTGCCGCAGGATCTGCCTACCATCTTCATCTCCAGCCTTACCAACAAGAACATCATGCAACTGAAAGACATGATCTGGAAGGCGCTGAACACCGCGTAAGTGGTGAGCGATCAATGTTTATGAACAATAGGTTGAGTGTAGGCTTTGGGCCTGTTTTGCGCAAAGCAGCGCTAAAACGGATCAACCAACTGTTAGGTACTATGGCGCGGAAGTTACTTCCGTGCCTAATGAGCAAGACACGGAAGTAAATCCGCGCCACAGAAGAATTTTGAAAATAAGGTAAGTAGGGTTTTGAGGCTGTTTTCTACAATTCGGGCTCAAAATCTGCTGAACCAATCTGTCCGCCCAAATTGTTTTGCCACTGCTGAAAACTGCCATCTGCGTGACAGAAAGAAAGAGAAGAACCGGATGGCAGTTTAAGTAAAATGCCAGTTTGGCATAAAAAAAGGTTTGGCAAAATAGTTGCCTCTGTAAGGCACGCCATAAATAGAAGAATTAAAATCTTTAAGGATATATGACGACATCAGCTGAACAAAATCCTCAGGAACAAGAGAATATACAACCAGAAAACGCTCAGGAGACAACTGAGCAAACCGCTACTGCAACTGAGGGGCAGGAACAGAATGCAGGGGCTGAAGCTACAACTGCCCAGGCCGGTAATTCTGATCTGGACGAGCTGAAAGACAAGTACCTGCGCCTGCACGCAGAATTTGACAACTTCAGACGCCGTACCTCTAAGGAGCGCCTGGAGCTATTTAAAACCGCCAACCAGGAGCTCATGGTGGCCCTGTTACCGGTGCTGGATGACTTTGAGCGCGCCCAGGCGGCCATCAAAGACGCTCAGGATGTAACGGCAGTACGCGAAGGGGTGGAACTGGTATTCGGGAAGCTGCAAAGCATCTTGACCCAGAAAGGACTGAAGCCAATGGAAGCAGTAGGGCAGCCATTTGACGCCGAGGTGCACGAAGCCATCACCCAGATTCCGGCTCCTTCAGAGGAGATGAAAGGAAAAGTGATTGATCAAGTAGAGAAAGGATATTACCTCAATGACAAAGTGGTTCGCTTTGCCAAGGTGGTAATTGGAGCATAAGACCATGGCTAAGAGAGATTATTACGAAGTATTAGGCGTAGCCAAAGGGGCTTCCCAGGACGAGATCAAGAAGGCGTACCGCAAGATCGCCATCAAGTATCACCCTGACAAGAACCCCGATGATCCTTCTGCCGAGGACAAGTTCAAGGAAGCGGCTGAGGCCTACGAGGTCCTGAGCGATGAGCAGAAACGCCAGCGCTACGACCAGTTCGGTCATCAGGGCATGAACGGCGGCTTCGGTGGCGGAGGCGGCATGAACATGGAAGACATCTTCTCCCAGTTCGGCGACATCTTCGGTGGCGGAGGCGGCGGGTTCGAGAGCTTCTTCGGGGGCGGAGGACAGCGCGGCGGACGCCGGGTGCGCAAAGGCAGCAACCTGCGCATTAAGCTGAAGCTGAACCTGGAGGAAGTAGCTAAAGGCGTTGAGAAGAAAATCAAGGTGAAACGCTACGAGGCTTGCCAGGTCTGCGACGGAAACGGTTCTAAAAACGGTTCTTCTTTGCAAACCTGCGGTACCTGCCAGGGCCAGGGCCAGGTAAAACGCGTGGTGAACACCATGCTAGGCCAGATGGTCTCTTCCAGCACCTGTCCTACCTGCCACGGCGAGGGCAAGATGGTTAGCCAGAAATGCGATGCCTGCCACGGCGAAGGACGTCAGCTCCGCGAAGAGGTAATTTCCATCAACGTACCCGCCGGCGTGGCCGATGGTATGCAGCTGTCTATGAGCGGCAAAGGAAACGTGCCTGAAAGAGGTGGTATTCCGGGTGATTTGCTTATCCAGATTGAGGAAGAAGCTCACCCAACCCTGCGCCGCGACGGCAACAACGTGATGTTTGAGCAGTACGTGAGCTTTGTGGACGCTACGTTGGGTGCAAGTGTGGAAGTACCCACCATTGAAGGCAAGGTAAAGATCAAGATCGATCCGGGAACCCAGTCTGGCAAGATCCTGCGCCTGCGCGGCAAAGGTATTCCAGACATCAACGGCTACGGCAAAGGTGACCAACTGATCCACATCAACGTCTGGACACCGAAGAACGTGAACTCAGAGGAGCGCCAGATTCTGGAGCGCCTGCGTGATTCGCAGAACTTCGCGCCAAACCCAGGCAAAAACGAGAAAGGCTTCTTCGAGAAAATGAAGGAGTACTTTCAATAAGGAGTTCTGAGTCTTGAGTCCAGAGTTCTGAGTCAAGATATTATACAAGGCCCGCTTTTCATCTGAAAAGCGGGCCTTGCTGTTTATAAGCTGATTTCTGGAAAATGGCCCTGAAACGTAGCGGCGTTACCCTGTAACGCCGGGGTGCCATGAAACAGAAACGCCTCACCCCATGCAGGCCTGCCACCACCTCAGAGTCTGAAGTTGCAAAAAGCCGTGATAGGTGATTTGCAACGGACCTGCTTCGTAGAACCACGTCGTTACAGGGTAACGCCGCTACGTTTCAGACCTATTTCCCTAAAAACAGGCCTGAAACGTGTTTTTGCCGGCCTTGCAAAGGGTGCCGCTTTCCCTTAGCTTTAGCACAGAAACAAATACCTACTTCTTTGCAACCCATCCTGCAGATTCAAGGCGTAAGCAAATTCTACGAGGCGCACCAGGCATTGAACCAAGTCTCTTTTGACGTTCCCAAGGGCAGCATTTTCGGGCTGTTAGGGCCCAATGGAGCCGGAAAGACCTCGCTTATCCGCATCATTACCCAAATCACCGCGCCCGACGAGGGCCGCGTCTTCTTTGAAGGTCAGCCGTTGCAACCTCAGCATGTGCAGCAGATCGGGTACCTGCCCGAGGAACGGGGCCTGTACAAGAAAATGAAGGTGGGGGAGCAGTTGGTGTACCTGGCCCGGCTCAGAGGCATGGAAAAAGCAGATGCGGTGCAACGCATAAAAGTCTGGGCCGAGCGGCTGAACCTCAAGGAGTGGCTCACCAAGAACGTGGAAGACCTTTCCAAGGGCATGCAGCAGAAAGTGCAGTTCATCGCCACCGTTTTGCATGAACCCAAACTGCTGATTCTGGACGAGCCTTTCTCGGGCTTTGATCCGGTCAACGCCAACATCATTCGGGACGAGATACTGAAGCTACGGGAGCAGGGCTGTACGGTCATTTTCTCCACGCACCGCATGGAATCGGTGGAACAGATGTGCGATTACATTGTCATGATCAACCAATCGCAGAAAGTGCTGGAAGGTAGTGTGCGGGAGGTGAAATCACGGTACACCAGCCACACGTACCAGGTGGAGGGAACGGGTAAACTCATGATCACGTCGCCTGATTTTAAGGTATTATCGCAGAAACAGCACGGAAACCACTTTCAGGCGCAGGTGCAGTTGGAGCCGCAGGTGGGGCCTAACCAGTTGCTGCGCTACCTGATTGAGCGGGTGGAGGTGCAGCATTTCCAGGAGGAGGTGCCCAGCATACATGATATTTTTGTTCAAACCGTAACGGAGGAATAAGCGCATGGATAAGATTTGGTTAGTGTTTCAGCGCGAGTACCTGGTGCGGGTGCGCAAGAAAAGCTTCATTGTGATGACCATTCTGGGGCCGCTCTTGATGGCACTGGTCATGATTGTGCCCATCTGGCTCGCCACCATGTCAGATGACACCAAGATTGTGCAGGTGCTAGACGAGAGCGGATACCTCAAAGGCAAACTCACGTCCACGGAAGAACTCAAGTTTGTGAACGTGGCGGGTACCCTGGAGGAAGCCAAAGCCAGTTACCTGAAATCAGAAGACGCGGCCCTGCTGTACATCCCTAAGATAGACCTGGAAAAACCGCAGGGCATTCAGCTGTTTTCGCAGAAGAGCACTAGTCTGGCCATGAAAGGGTCGCTGGAGAAACAAGTGCGGCAGGAACTGGAAGAAGTGAAGTTCGCCAACTCGGGCATCGACCAGCAGGTGCTGGATAAGATCAAAACGCCTATCAGCATCAGAACCGTGAATTTGAGTGCCGAGGGCGAGAAAAGCAGCGATGTGGCCGTAACCACGGGCGTAGGCTTTATTGGAGCATTTCTTATTTACCTGTTCATCTTCATTTACGGCGCTCAGATCATGCGCGGTGTGATTGAAGAGAAAACCAGCCGGATTCTGGAGGTGATGGTGTCTTCGGTGAAGCCGTTCCAGTTGATGGCCGGTAAAATCATGGGCATCGCCGCCGTGGGGCTCACCCAGTTTCTGCTCTGGATTATCCTGACCTCGGCCATCAGCGGGGGAGTAGCGGCCCGGTTCGATCTGAAGCGGTTCTCAGATGCCCAGATAAACCAGACCATGCAAGGCATGGAGAACGACCGCGATGCCCTGCAGGCGCAGGAAATCCATGAGGTGGTAAGTGCCGCCCAAAACCTCAATGTGCCCCTGCTGGTAGGAAGTTTCCTGTTCTACTTCCTGGGCGGGTACTTGCTCTATGGAGCCTTGTTTGGGGCCGTTGGTGCCGCCGTGGACTCCGAGACCGACAGCCAGCAGTTCATGCTACCCATCACGGTGCCACTCATTTTGTCGTTCATCGTGGCGCAAACCATCATCGTGAAAAACCCGAACGGGCCGGTTGCTTTCTGGATGTCCATGATTCCGTTCACCTCGCCGGTGGTTATGATGCTACGGTTGCCGTTTGGCGTGCCGGGTTGGGAAATGGCGTTGTCAATGCTGCTCTTGGTGCTCGGGTTTATCGGGACCATTTGGGTGGCTGCCCGTATCTATCGGGTAGGAATCCTGATGTACGGCAAAAAAGTGAATTACCGCGAGCTGTCTAAATGGCTTTTCTATAAAGGCTGAGGAATAGACGTTAGGCGCTGGAAATTGGATCTTAGACCTTAGACCTAAGACTTTCTGATTATTCTGTTCTGACAGCTAGCGTCTATTAACTGAATGTCCTTTTGGAGCCATTTTGCTTAAAACAGCTTAAAATGATGAAGAAATTACTGCCGCTCTTATTGGCCGTGCTGATACTAAGCTCTTTCACCATGGATAAACCTGCGTATCGTTTGTTCCAGGGCAGCGGCAAAGCTCTGTCCTATGAAAAAATGCTGAAGGAGGTGACCGAGGCCGATGTGGTATTCTTCGGGGAGCAGCACAATGACCCTATCGCGCATTGGTTGCAGTTGGAACTGGCGAAGGACCTGTACCAGAAACACGGCAAACAACTGGTGCTGGGAGCCGAGATGTGGGAAACAGATACCCAAGCTGCGGTGGATTCTTTTCTGCTGGGCCAACTAGAAGAGCCGAAGTTCACGGAGGTAAGCCGCGCCTGGCCTAACTACGCCACCGATTATAAACCCACCTTACTGTTCGCCAAAACCAATGGCCTGAAGTTCATTGCCACCAATGCACCCAGAAGATCAGCAAGAGTGGTGGCCCGCGAGAGCCTGAAAGGGTTGGAGGCACTTCCCGCCGAGGAAAAGCAATGGCTGGCAATATTGCCCATCACCGTAGATTTAGAACTGCCCGCCTACAAACGCATGCTCAGCATGTTCGGGAACTCGCACGGAAACTCCGCAGCCTCAGCGCAGATAGTGGAAGCCCAAGCCCTAAAAGATGCGACTATGGCGCAGTTCATCAGCAAGAACCTGCAGATAGGCCAGCATTTACTTCACCTCAACGGTTCCTACCACTCTGACCACCACGAAGGCATCGTCTGGTACCTGCGCCGCCTCCGGCCCGAGCTGAAGATCAAAACCATCTCCACGGTGCAGCAGCCGCAACTGGAAAAGCTGGACAAAGAACACGAGAATCGCGCCGATGTGGTGCTGGTGGTGCCGGAGGGGATGACCAGAACCTATTAAGGAGCGCCAAGGCATTTATAACTTCAGTTAACATCCTCCTCAATGTTTTTTACTGTGGATCAGGTCTAAGTTGCAAACCAGCATCAGATCAGCTATGCGTGCGGACACGAGCTGTAAGCTCGCGCCAGCGATCAGCTATAATTTGATAACTGCTTTAAAAATTGAAGGTTTTAGGTCCATGTTACTGACGTGAGCTAAGGGAGGAGAGATGGTATCAAACGCTTTTGTGAGGGTACGTGCGTAGACACTCGCGGGCCTGCCTGGAAGACGCTGCGAGGTCTTGCCTTGTAGCGCCACTATGGCGAAGATTTACTTCCGTGCCTTTCTATCACTTCACTTACTAGGCCCAAAAGTAACTTCCTTCCTACCATATGCCTCACAGCAGTTACAAACTGCCCACATGGTAGGTCCAAGTCACAGACTTGAACCATAGAAAGAAAAGAAGGGCACGGAAGTAACTTCCGCGCCATATAGAGCTATAGAGAGCGAGGTTTTGGAAGTAGGCAAAGGTGTGGGTGAAGCGGAGAGACCTCACAGGTTTTCAAAACCTGTAAGGTCTTGTGTTCTGTAACCGCATCGCTGCTATATCGCCACTATGCAAGTTCACTGCTGGAAGATCCCGATTCCAGTCTTTGGCTCGAGCGCCTCGCTTATGGCCCCTGAAGTACAGAAGCTAAGAGCAAACTGCAAGGGTGGGCCGCAAGGGCAGTGCGAGGGGCAAAGACGGGCCCCGCGGCCGTGAGCGCTTATCATCAGCTATGGAAAGGGCAGCTCATAAGTTCATAGACAACCGCTCGCTACACCAGCAAAAAGCCAATCAACAACTGTTGGTTGGGTACCAACCAACACCGCCGCTACGCCAGCAATATTCCACTACTTCACCAGCATTCAGCTATCATTCTATTTTCAAACTAAAAACTGAAAACCAGACCCAAAACAAAAGGCCTGCTTTCTAGCAGGCCTTTTGCAATACAAAAAGAAAGGAAGTCTTACGCTGAGAAAGAGCTTCCGCAACCGCAGGTGCTCTTGGCTTGCGGGTTGTTGAAGGTGAATCCGCGGGCGTTCAGGCCGTCCTGGAAATCAACTTCCATTCCTAATACATACATGGCGTGCTTGCGGTCCATGATGAGCTGGACACCGTCCACCTCGTAGATCTCGTCGCCCTCTTTGGCCTTATCGAAACCCAGCAGGTAAGACATGCCCGAGCAGCCGCCGCCTTGTACACCGATGCGTAAACCGTATTCTTCCGGTACGTTTTTATCTTTCATGATCACTTTCACCTCATGCAGGGCACGCTCGGTGAGTGAAATAGGAGCTTTTTTTACAGTTGTGCTTTCCATAGGTAGTGGGGTTTGCGCTGTAAAGTTACTAAAAACTAGACTGTTTCTAAACTACGGCGCTATACTAAGAGTAACCAAGAATCGGGGAAAATGATTCAGCCCAGCCAGCATCATTTTTTTACCGATATTTACCTGTTCTTCTACCCGGCACCTGCCTGCGCGACGACAAGCGAGCAAGCTCCGTATGAAGAGTATATACGTGTACCCTATGACAACAGACACTTCTTCTATTGTACTTCTTGTTTTGCTGAGCTCCATTCCGGCCCTGGTGGTGGGCGGAGCCATGTATCTTCTCACACAGCGTTATCTGGAGCGCGATTACCGAAGAAAACTCCTGGACGTGCGCCTGAAAAACACCGAGACTATTCTGCCCATCCGGCTGCAGGCCTATGAGCGCATCATCCTGTTCCTGGAGCGGATCACGCCCAGCAACCTGCTTATCAGAGTAAGCCCCGCCGGCTTAACCGCCACTGATTACCAGGCGCAACTGTTGCAGGAAATCCGGGCCGAATACACGCACAATCTCTCCCAGCAGTTGTACATGAGCGAAATGGCCTGGCAGCAGGTGAAGAGAGCCAAGGAAGACGTGGTGTCTATGATCAACCAGAACTACCAGAACCTGCAGGACAAAACCCGGGGCACCGACCTGGCCAAACGCGTGCTGGAAACCGTGCTGCACAACGAGGTAGACCCCACCGCCCAAGCGCTGCAAGTGCTGAAACGGGAGTTGCACGAAATCTTCTAGTTTTCTGAAAAACAAGCCAAAAACAGAAGGCCATTGCTTAACAATAGCAATGGCCTTCTGTTTTTGGCTTGAGGTTTAGGAAAGAGGTTTTACCATTTTCACGCTGTACATCATGGGCAGTTTGTCTTCAAAGCCTTTGATGCGCCAGAAGCCGTCGGGTCCCTGTGCGGTGTTGGCAAAGCAGTTGTAGTAGGAGTAGGGCAGTTCCTGAAAGTCTACCAGTTGCAGCTTTTGTTGCAACAGCGCTCCTATGACTTCGCTCAGAGAATGGTTCCAGGAAACCTCGGTGTAGGAGATGGGGGCCTCCGTGTCTGCGTAGGTGCCGGTAGATTCCTCCACAATGGGGCCGCCGGTGTTGAAGTAAGGATACTCCACCCGGGTGAAGCTGTTGTCAAACATCCAGATGGCCGGGTGGAACTCGGCCAGGAAGAACGTGCCGCCGGGCTTCAGGAAGTGCGTGATGACCTGGGCCCACTTGTCCAGATCCGGCAGCCACCCGATGACGCCATAGGAGGTGAACACAACATCAAATTGGCCCTTCAGGTGCTGAGGCAGATCATACACATTGCAGCACACAAACTCGGCGTCCAGCCCTAATTCTTCGTTCAGTTGCCGGGCCAGCGTAATAGCCTCGTCTGACAAATCAACACCGGTAGCTTTGGCGCCCAGTCGGGCCCAGGAAAGCGTATCCTGCCCGAAGTGACATTGCAAATGCAGCAGCTTTTTGCCTTTTACATCGCCCAACGCATCCAGTTCCAGCGGGTTCAGGCTGTTTTTGCCCTGTTTAAAAGAATCTACGTCATAAAAGGCCGAGTCTTTATGCACGCCGGTGCGCAGGTTCCAGGCCTGGCGGTTCAGTTCAAAATAGTCAACAGAGGTTTCCATGATAGACGTTAGTGGTTGGATATTAGACAATAGACAGCCGAAAGCTTGTTTACCCCCGTTCCGCCACACATCAGTGCTCTTCTGCCGGCTAAAATCTAACGTCTACTATCTAGCGTCCGGTTAAAATGGAAAAGAAAGCTGGCCGCCCTGGTGTTTGCCGTAGCTAAGGTTAGAGACGGTGATGCCCAGCAGACGCACTGGTTTGGTGGGGAAGAAGGGCGTTCGCAGTAAATCAGTGGCGATGTCCAGCAAAACTTCCTCGGCGCGTACGTTGGAGAAAAAGGTTTTGCTGCGGGTGTTGAGGGTAAAATCGTGGTACTTGAGTTTGAGCGTGACGGTTTTGCCCGAGGCTTCCAGCCGGTGCAGGTCATAGGCCACTTCCTCGGCCAGGCGCTGCAGCTCTGGGAGCATTTCGGCCTCGGTTTCCAGGTCCTCGCCAAAGGTGCGCTCAGAGCCGATGCTCTTCCGGATGCGGTTGGGCTCCACAGGACGTTCATCCTGCGCCCGCGCGATCTGGTAAAAGTAGGAACCCGATTTCCCGAAGTGTCGACGCAAATCTATCTCGGAGCGGGCTTTCAGATCGGCCCCGTTATGGATGCCCAGTTGCTTCATCTTGGCTGCGGTCACATCACCTATCCCGTAGAATTTCTCAATGGGCAGGGCTTCCACAAAGGCCTCGGCCTCGTGAGGCAGGACCACGGTGAGACCGTTGGGTTTGTTTTTGCCCGAGGCTACCTTCGCGAGGAACTTGTTGAACGACACGCCCGCTGTGGCGGTGAGGTGCGTTTCCTGCAGAATCTCGTGCTTGATGCGCTGCGCAATGAACATCGCCGATTTCAGCCCTATTTTGTTCTCGGTCACGTCCAGGTAGGCCTCGTCCAGGGAAAGCGGTTCCACCAGATCGGTGTAGCGATGGAAAATCTCACGTATCTGCCGCGACACCTGTTGGTACACCTCAAACCGGGTAGGCACCATGATCAGGTGCGGGCATTTGCGCAAGGCCACCTGCGAGGGCATCGCCGAAAACACGCCGTACTGCCGGGCCTCGTAACTGGCCGCTGCCACTACCCCGCGCGCTTTGGTACCCCCCACGGCCACGGGTTTCCCGCGCAGGGCCGGGTTGTCGCGCTGCTCCACCGAGGCGAAGAAGGCGTCCATGTCTATGTGGATGATTTTGCGCACCGCAGATTGAATATTTTTTGGGGAGTAGTTCGCGAACAGGCCGGGAAAAAGAGCCCGAAAACACCTTGATGGAATTTTATTGCCTTGATTTACAGGGTAAAACCATTTAGGGGTTTACCCGTGTAAAATGATTCCTGAACTTGCGGCGTTTCCCGTACGTACTGCGAAGTTAGCTCATGGAATCGTGATGGGCTAGGGAAGAACGCGGGAACCGGTTTTTTTATGCATCCAACCAAACAATCTTAACTCTACCATTCTATGAAAATCAAATCTTTACTGTCTCTTTTCGTGTGCGGCGTGGCTAGCCAGGTACTTATTGGCTGTAATTCCTCCAGTCAGTATTTTGACTTCAGCACACCGGCCACCACGTACCATAAGGCCGCCCCAAAAGCCACAGAGGCTCCGGCAATTACGGCCACTGTAACCGCCGAGACTGCCGTAATTACCCAGGCAGAACCGGTGCAGGCAACTAGCCCGCAGCCCCAGGCAGCTGCCCCGGCCCCGGTGCTGGAGGCCAACGCCGCCCAACCCACCGCTTCCCGAGAAGTGGCCCGTACCGCTCCCTTGACCACGGCGGCCGTGGCCTCAGCCCTGGAAGCCAACCCTAACGTGAAAGCGCTGGCCAATGAACTGGCGGGCGCCAAAACCAAGAAAGACGTAAAGGCGGCTACCAAAAAAATCATGCGCGAGGCCAAAGCCGCTAAAAAGGCCAACGCCCTGAACCAATACGTAAAAATTGGTCTGATCTTGCTGGTGGTGGGTGCCCTGCTGAGCTTGATCCCGGGCTTGGGCCTGATTGGCGCCCTGGCGGCCATTGTAGGTCTGGTGTTTATCTTGCTGGGCTTGCTGGAAATGTAAAGGCAGCACGTGCCCCGGCTTTTTGAGGAAAGGCATCGCTCCCGTGGGGCGGTGCCTTTCTGTTTTGGGGCTGTTTTGTCCGCAACGGCCTTAAAACAAGGGGCTAGTCATCGTGCCGGTGGGTGTAATACAGCACATAGCCCAGCACCACAATGCCCACCCGTATGGCCCAGCCCAGCGGCTTGCCCCAGTTGTCTACCCACAGCAGCAGAAAATGGTACGCCCCAAACAGGGCCACCAGCAGCGAGACCAGGCCTACCAGAAACATGCCTAAGCCAATGTATTTCATGGGTGATGAAAGGTTAGGTGAATGCAGAATGGAAGATACCCAATGATGCCGAAAATTGCTCTATTCCATAAAGCCCCAATTGGGAAAATTATGGAGCAGAAGGAGAGCTGGAAGTGCCGCTTTGGGCAAAAAGCAAATCTCCGTTTTGGGGCTGATTTCTCAGAAACAACCCCAAAACGGAGATCAACGCCTGCCAGCACCCACCAGGGGCCGAAAAGATGGGCCTTAATTGCTGTACTCCTGCGGAACGCCGCCGGTGGTGCCCGCCTGCGACGGAATGCCCAGTTTGCGCTCGCGCTGCTGCTGGTACTGCTGGAACTGCGTCACCGACAGCACACTCTTCAGGGCCTCCAGGCGGGTGGCCCCAATCAGGTCCATGGTGGCCTTGAGTTGCCGCGGATCGTTCCTGAAGTCTTTTTTTGCTTTCTCCAGTTGCTGCACGCTGGCCAGGTTAATCTCTTTGACCTTGGCCGTCTGCGCCGGGTTCAGCCGCAGGTGCTGGGCCATGCTGGTAGTCATGGATTGGGCGCGGGCCTCGGGCGTGAGGGAGCCAGACTGGGCGTGGCCGGCAAAAGTGGTAAAGGCAAGGGCCAGTAAAAATAAAATCCGCTTCATATCATCAGTTAGGTAAATGCTTCGGCTGTGGGACGTACGTTTCCTAAAGCCCCGGGCAGAAAAATAGTTCCGGGTTATAAGGCGCAATTTACAAAAACCGGGCCAGCCTGTGCCGTCTGCGGCGCTAAAAAGCCCCATTCTGCGTGCGGAGTTTCCGCCAAATAAGCCTTATCTTTGAAATCCCTACGCTGCTACCCCAAGGCCGCGTGCTGGGAAACAACGTCTTTTTTAGTCTATTTATTTAGCATGCCAGAGAACCATTTCAAAAAGATTGCCGGAGAGCTGCAGGTAAGCGAGCGCCAGGTAGAAGCCACCGTGCAATTGCTGGATGAAGGAGCCACTGTGCCTTTTATTGCCCGTTACCGCAAAGAAGTAACCGGAACCCTGGACGAGGTAGCCATTGCCGCCATCCGCGACCGTATTGAACAACTCCGCGACCTGGACAAACGCCGCGAGAGCATCCTGAAGTCGTTGAAAGACCAGGCCAAACTCACGCCCGAGCTGGAAGCCCAGGTACTGGCCGCCGAAACCATGGCCGTGCTGGAGGATATCTACCTGCCGTTCAAACCCAAGCGCCGCACCCGCGCCACCATCGCAAGGGAGAAAGGCCTGGAGCCCTTGGCGCAGACCTTATTTGAGCAAGCCAATGTGGATGTGACCGCCGAGGCCGCCGCGTTTGTGAGCGAAGAGAAAGAAGTAAAAGATACCGAGGAAGCCCTGGCCGGAGCCCGCGATATTATTGCCGAGTGGGTGAACGAAAACCCTGAGGCGCGCGCCAGCATCCGGAATCTGTTTGAGAAGCAAGGCGTGTTCAAGGCCCGCGTGATTCCGGGTAAGGAAGAGGAAGGCCAGAAATACAAAGATTACTTTGAGTGGGACGAGCCCATTGAGAAAGCTCCCAGTCACCGCATCCTGGCCATGCGCCGCGGCGAGAAAGAAATGGTGCTCATGCTGGATGCCCAACCCAACGAAGAAGCAGCAATCGAGGCTTTGGAGCGTCAGTTCGTGAAAGGCAACAATGCCGCCGCCCAACAGGTGAAACTGGCCGTGAAAGATTCCTATAAGCGTCTGCTACGCCTAAGCATGGAAACCGAGGTGCGCCTTTCCTCCAAGAAACGCGCCGACGAAGAAGCCATTAAAGTATTCGCCGATAACCTGCGTCCTATGCTGCTGGCGGCTCCGCTGGGGCAGAAACGCGTGCTGGCCATTGACCCTGGCTTCAGAACCGGCTGTAAAGTGGTAGCCCTGGACGAGCAAGGCAAACTGCTGCATTATGAGGCTATTTTCCCGCACAACGGCGCAAATCAGGCAACACTGGCCGGTCAGCAGGTGATAGTGATGTGCCACAAATACAACATTGAAGCCATTGCCATTGGGAACGGAACCGCCTCCCGCGAGACCGAGACCTTCGTGCGCGGCTTGGGCTTGCCTAACAACATTGCCATCATCATGGTGAACGAGAGCGGTGCTTCCATTTATTCTGCCTCTGAGGTGGCCCGTGAGGAGTTCCCGGACCAGGATATCACCGTGCGCGGAGCCGTTTCCATCGGTCGCCGTTTAATGGATCCTTTGGCGGAATTGGTGAAAATCGATCCGAAATCCATTGGCGTAGGCCAGTACCAGCACGACGTAGACCAGAATGCCCTGAAGCACAGCCTGGACGATGTGGTGATGAGCTGCGTGAACGCGGTGGGCGTGGAAGTAAACACCGCCAGCAAGCAGTTGTTGACCTACGTGTCGGGATTAGGGCCGCAGTTGGCCCAGAACATTGTAGACTACCGTAACCAGAACGGTCCGTTCAAAACCCGCAACGAACTTCGCAAAGTAGCCCGTCTGGGCGACAAAGCCTTTGAACAGGCAGCCGGTTTCTTGCGCATCAGAGGCGGCAAACACCCGCTGGATTCCAGTGCCGTGCACCCAGAGCGTTACGAGCTGGTAGAGCAGATGGCCAAAGACCTGGGCGCTACCGTGGAGGAACTCATCAAAAGTGCCGAGCTTCGCAAAAAAATAGACCTGAAGAAATACGTGTCTGATACCGTGGGCCTGCCTACGCTGCAAGACATCCTGAACGAGTTGTCCAAGCCCGGCCGTGACCCGCGTGAAAGCTTTGAAATCTTCAGCTTCACCGAAGGCGTGAACGAAATCACCGACCTGCGCACCGGCATGAAACTGCCCGGTATTGTGACCAACATCACCGCTTTTGGGGCGTTCGTAGACATCGGGGTGCACCAGGACGGCTTGGTACACGTGAGCCATCTGTCAGACCGTTTCGTGAGCAATCCGCATGACGTGGTGAAAGTGGGGCAGAAGGTAGAGGTAACCGTGCTGGAAGTGGAAGTGGGCCGCAAACGCATCGCCCTTTCCATGAAAGGAGACCCGCAATCCGCCACCAAGCCAAGCCGCGGTGGTGACCGCAAACAAGGCGGCAGCCGCCGGGAAGCTCCCGCTGAAGAGGAAGATATGGCTACCAAACTGAACAAGCTGAAGAGCATGTTCCGGTAACCAGAGTCATGTAGCATAAATAGTTTAAAGAAAAGGCCAGTGGTTTACACTGGCCTTTTCTTTTGACAGGGTATCTTCCCTCGCTCGCCTCTGGCGAGTGTGAGCAATGTTGCGGCCTCTGGCCGTTATGAGAAGCTTGCCAAAGGGGGCTCTGGAGGTAGACCGCCAACTGGCAGTTGCCCCGGTGCTCGTGCCTTGGGTTGGCTTAGAATAGCGGGAAAGAGCCCTCGTCTGAGGGACCCACCCCTGCCCCTCCCAGGAGGGGAATCTCCGTTTAGGGCCGCGCTTCTCGCTTAGGGGACCAACCCTATTGATGGAAAGGATTCTTTTTTGGGAGGAATCTCTAAGGTTGGAATACTTTGCGGTGCAGATGAGAAGTTTCTTCAACATAGCAAGCCCTCCAGGGAGAAGCTTTGATAGGATTGGAGCCATCCTGCCAAGGAGAATAAGAAAAAGCTCTTGTTCAACAGGAACCTCATTGCCCGAAGAGAAATCCAAGCAGACCGCACTACACAGGACACTTCTCTCCCCACCAGAAACTCTTGCTTCCCATGAAACGCTCGCTCAAGAGAACTCCTACCTCGCACCTAACACCCGCTTTCCCAATTCTTCAGCTTCATCAGGAAACACCTGCTATACCAAAAACTACTTTCCAGGAAACACTCGCTTAACCAGGAGCCCCAACGTTGCAGTATTCCCCTCCTGGGAGGGACAGGGGTGGGTAACACGCAATAAAGCGCCGCCCAAGCATCCGGCCGTGAAGCATCAGATGCCTTTTAGAACAATCATAGGCCTGAAGCCTACTCCCAGACCTCGCCTCCGCATGATGTTCACTGCACCGTACCCTGTTGTAGAGTCCGGTAGGCCATCGCGCTCTATAGGGAGTTGGGCCGCTGCATCTGATTAATCGTTCGCTGGTCGTGTAGGCAGTTCCGCCCGAAAAGGGGAGAGCCCCCGCAAACCAGTTAATTGCCCGAAGGCATCCCCCGTGTGAGTAGCCCGTGAGGGGAGCGGCGCGCTGGGCGCAATGGTCTGGCCTGCCAGTTCCTAGACCCAGCCATGTACCGGCTTTCCGTTTTCAGCCTGTTTGCTGCAAAAAATCGTCAAAATGAGCAGTCTCTTAAAAGGTAAATCCTGGTAGAGGTACGTGTCCCCGGCTTTCCACAAAAGCAGCATAATGCTTTCTCCTTCTCCTGCCCACAAGAGGCTACCCGAAACCAGTAAGCAGTACCATGCTCCTCAGCAGGATGCTGGCTTGTGATTAGGTTAGTTCTAAAAAATCTTTGTTTAATGAAGAGTAAAGCTGTTTGTCGCCTTCTTTAAGGACTATTGCATATAATCGTTTGTACCTATTTTAAGTGGTTTTATGCCTTGAAAGGCAAATAATGATATATTTTTTATTTGAATAAGTATATTATATTTAAAATATATGTATTATTGCTCCTATTAAATGTACTTATACGTTATAACTGCACAATTAAACTATTGAATAAAAACTATTCTATGAGAAAAGTGTACTTTTTAAACTTAAAATGGACTTTTATGGTCGCCTTGCTGTTTGCAGTCAATGTTCATAGTAGGGCGCAGACGGCACCTGTTTACTACGAGTCCTTTTCAGGGAATGCCTTTCCTTCCGGATGGAAGACATCTTCCACAGAGAATAACCTGCGCTGGGAGGTAGTGCAAGGGGTGAACGCCATTGAGGAAATCCCGCAAAGTTCAGCAATGAGCTTTCAAAGGTCAGTGGCTAAGAAATCCAATAACATTAACATTTGGGCATTTTCTTCAGGGGTGAGGTTAACGCGAGGAAAGTATCGTTTTAAATTTTACCAGCGGAATGTAGCCGCCGGTTCGGCGGGGTTCAGGTTTATCCTAAACAAAGCCCAAAGCTATCTGGGGGCAGATGTGGTGGAAATTGCAAAAGGAGTTTTCCCGGGAAGAAGCGAGTGGTTGGAGATTAGCCATGAACTTGTGGTAACTTCTGATGCCACCTATTACCTGGGTATAGGAATCACCAGCATCGCAGATGGAGTGAACGTGAACGTGGACGAGGTTAGTATCACGCCAATAAACCAGTTTTACAATAAGCCCGGGGCCGATTTGACCTTGCTGGCCAGTTGGGGAGATCAGCCCAACGGAGAGGGTATTCAGCCTATGAGCTTTGATTATCCAGACCATACCTTCCATGTTGTCAATAGTGCATCTGGTGGCGTGCAGAATGGTACCGGGTCCTCACTTTCACCGGTCACTTTGCTGGAGAAATGGTATGTTTCAGGTGTTAATTCAAAAGTGGTTCTGGGAGATGGGGTAAGGCCTATTAGAATGGTGTTGGCCGGTGGGCACAGCTTGGATGGGGCTATAGATGTGCAGGATAGTGCTACCCTGGTGATAAACTCAATGCTGCTGCCTAGGTTTGGGCAGATGGGGGTTGGCAGTACCGTTGTCTTTGAGAAGAGCGTTCCTGAGCAGCTTTCTGGAATTGAGTTTGGAAAAGTAGTCTTCAATACCGCTAAAAAGAACAAGTTTGCCAATAAGGTCAAGATAAAGGGCAAGCTGACCCTGCAAGACGCGCGCCTGGAACTGGGTGACAGAGACCTGGAACTGGATTATGGGGCCACCATTGAAAACGGGTCGGCTAACAACTATGTGGTGGCTAATGGAAAAGGCCGGGTTAGGAAAGGGGTAAAAGCCGGTGAGGAGGTCTTCTTGCCGTTGGGGAGCCTTAAGAAAGACGGAAAGACCACCACCTATAACCCGGTCAAAATCAAACTAGCCCCAGGCTCAGCTTCTGATGTGTTTAGCGTTGGAGTGTTAGAGGGGGTCTATGGGGCCTATACCAATGATGTGCCTGACACTACCAAGGTGCTCAAGAAAAATGGGGTGAACAGAACCTGGCTGGTGAGCGAAGACGTGAAAGGTGGGTCTAACGTTACCCTTACCTTTACCTGGACCGCGGCCGATGTGCTGCCCGGCTTTAACCCCAAGAACTGCCACATTAAGCACTATGAGAACGGGTACTGGGATGAGCACCCTGGTACAGTGGCCACACAAACCACCGTGGCTCTGGGTGATAGTAGCACTGTCACCTACTACTCTGTTTCCCGTTCAGGCATCACCTCGTTCACGCCCTGGGAGGTAGCCTCCAGTACATTTATGGAACAGGGTGGTGACCCAACCCCGCTCCCGGTGGAGTTGGTGGAATTCACGGCCCGGGCGGGCAAGCAGGGCGGGGTGGAGCTGGGCTGGGCCACCGCCTCGGAGCAGGACAACGCCTTCTTCGCCGTGGAGCGGAGCCGGGACGGCAAGACCTTCGCCGAGGTGGGCCGGGTGCGGGGGGGCGGCACCACGGCCGTGCGCCAGGCGTACCGCTTCACCGACGCGGCGCCGCTGGCGGGCGTGTCCTACTACCGCCTGCGCCAGGTGGACTTCGACGGCGGGCAGGAGTACTCGGCGGTGCGGGCGGTGCGCCTGGCGGCCGGGCAGGCGGTGGGGCTGAGCCTGCGGCCCAACCCCAGCCGGGGGCAGGGGGTGGCCGTGCAGGTGCAGGGCCCGGCGGCCGAGGTGCTCGTCTACGACCTGGCGGGCCGGCAGGTACTGCGGCGGCCGGTGGGCGGGCAGGGGCAGGCCCTGCTGGAGGCGGGCAGCCTGGGGGCCGGCACCTACCTGGTGCGCGCCGGCGGACAGGCCCAGCGCCTGGTGGTGCACTAAACAAACAGTTTTAGGAGAGCACGGGTAAGGCCGGTGCCGGAGCCAACTGGAATGGCCCGGCACCGGCTTTTTTTTTGCGTAACGTGCCGGTTCACTCTGCAAAAGCCTTGCCCTGGGGAGGGAGAGGCAAAGCTCCAGCCCGCTGCCTGCCGGGGAGAGAAGGCCAGGTCATGGCAGTGCGTTCTGGGGTCAGCCAGTGGGCCGGAGCCCCAGGCAGACCAAACATGTGGATAAATTTTTTTAGCGCGGGTGGGTTTTACTTTTTTTGAGAACGCCTGGCGCACCGGGCCTGGAGAAGGCCGCAGCGGAAAACTGCAAACATTTGGGGTGGCGCAGCGTGCACCAGAGAAAGCGCCGTTTGCTGGGATTGGCAGATCTGCTCGTAAAAGAGAACGGAGCCTATTGGCGTTAAAGTGGCTTTTTATGCAGCGTGATTAAACGCATACTAGGTTTAAAGGTTTCATGTTCTTTGCTTTCATGAAAATGTCTGCCACGTTTAAGTGCTACCTTCCATGTTTGTCCAAAGAAATAAGGAGGTGATTTATAACTTGTACTTCTTCAATATTATAATACTAACATGTTGGCTTTATGTGCTATAGTTAGATTTAAATAGGTATATATCTTAAAAGATCTTCGTAATCTTGCACCCGATTTGTGAAGCTTTTGAAGTAAACAGTCCTATTTATTAGAGCCTTTGAAAAAGATAATGGCAAGTTTGTACTATTCTAAACTTAAATTGATCAAACTGCGTGCATCAGCGCCGGTGTTATTTTTAATCGCAAAAGTTTGTTTAGTCACCACCCTTGGAGCTCAGGCACAGTCTGTTACTATACCTGCCGCCAGTGGGTATGTCTATGAACAAAACTTTAACACCCTCCCACAGACAGGAACAATTACTTTCAGCAACGGCTCAACCCTTACTGGTTGGAGTCTGAGTGGCAATTCCATTGAAGTTGAGGCAGAGAATGGTTCTAATTCTGGCAGATCGGTGGGTCATAAAAGCTATGGAGTTGATGCAGACCGGGCTTTAGGGTATTCAGGCTCAACGGGTGGTGCCAGCACTAGTTTCACTCTAAAGATGAAAAACAGTTCTGGTTCCGTTATTGAATACTTCAAAGTGCGCTACAGATCAGAAGGCTGGTTTAAAGAAACTGGTAAGACTGCTACTGTCACCATGAGTTATAAGGTTGCCGCAGGGAGCAGTGTAAATGTGCCTGGGTTAACTACAAATCTTAATACCAGCAACAGTGGTGCTCACAACGGAAACGAACTGACCGATGAGAAAAGCTTTATTATACGGGGTGTAAATCTGCCCGCCGGCGGCGAAATCGAATTTACCTGGAACGTAGGCACCGGTAAATGGGGGATAGGTATTGATGATGTTGTAATAGAACCAGTAAAGGTTATAAACTTCTATAACAAACCCGGGGCAGACATCAGCCTGCTCACCACCTGGGGCACCAACCCAGACGGCACCGGAATCCAGCCCTTAAACTTTAGCTCCAATGATCAGGTTTTCCAGGTGGTGAACCAGGGGGCCAGCCTATTGAACAGTTTGAGTATCAGCGGAACCAACGCAAAGCTGGTAGTGGGCAACGGTCTGGACACTCTTAAAATTGAATCAGCGGCCGGAAGGGCCATCAGCGGAACGGTTGACCTGTCCGGCAAAGCAGTGCTCGCCATCAATGGGCCTGGCTTTCCTTCCTTTGGGCAGCTGAGCCCCCAAAGTACCGTAATCTTTGGCAGGAGTGCCCCGGCCGAGATCACGGCAGGCGTGGAGTTTGGCGCCGTTGTCATAGAGCCCAAAGCAGGAAACAGCCGCTTCAGCAAGCCTGTAAAGGTGAAGGGCCGCATGACGCTCAAGGCAGGCGCGACCCTTGACGTAGCCAACCAGGTAGAACTGTTTGAGCAGGACCTGGTACTGGAAGAAGGCGCGGCCATCTTGAACGGTTCTGCCAGCAACTACATTGTGCTGAACGGCAAAGGGCGGGTGAGAAAGCCACTGAAAGCCGGCGAAGAAGTGGAGTTGCCGGTAGGGCGCAAAACCAGAAACGGCCAGAATGTATACAACCCTGTGAAGATAAAGTTAGCCGCTGGAGCACAGGCCGATGTTTTCAGCATTGGTATCATAGAAGGGGTGTACAGCCTCTACAACAACGATGTTCCTGTTGTAGGCACAGAGGTGCTAACGAAAGCAGTGAACAGAACCTGGGTGGTAAGTGAGGACGTGAAAGGCGGCTCAAACGTGACCCTTACCTTCACCTGGAGCGAAGAGGACGTACTGCCAGGCTTTGACCCCAAGAACTGCCACATCAAGCACTATGAAAACGGGAAGTGGGACGACTTTGCTGCTGGAGTAGCTTTCTCCCAAACGGTAGCGGTTACTAACCAAGATGGTACCACCACCAACAAGGTCCTTTATTCTATGTCCCGCGACGGGATAACTTCCTTTTCCCCTTTCATTCAGGCTACCGGGCTGGCTGCCGAAGCTTTCAACCCTACCCCGCTCCCGGTGGAGCTGGTGGAATTCACGGCCCGGGCGGGCAAGCAGGGCGGGGTGGAGCTGGGCTGGGCCACCGCCTCGGAGCAGGACAACGCCTTCTTCGCCGTGGAGCGGAGCCGGGACGGCAAGACCTTCGCCGAGGTGGGCCGGGTGCGGGGGGGCGGCACCACGGCCGTGCGCCAGGCGTACCGCTTCACCGACGCGGCGCCGCTGGCGGGCGTGTCCTACTACCGCCTGCGCCAGGTGGACTTCGACGGCGGGCAGGAGTACTCGGCGGTGCGGGCGGTGCGCCTGGCGGCCGGGCAGGCGGCGGGGCTGAGCCTGCGGCCCAACCCCAGCCAGGGGCAGGGCGTGGCCGTGCAGGTGCAGGGCCCGGCGGCCGAGGTGCTCGTCTACGACCTGGCGGGCCGGCAGGTGCTGCGGCGGCCGGTGGGCGGGCAGGGGCAGGCCCTGCTGGAGGCGGGCAGCCTGGGGGCCGGCACCTACCTGGTGCGCGCCGGCGCACAGGCCGAGCGCCTGGTGGTGCGCTAAGCAAGTTACTTCACACATTGGCATACATATAAAGGGGCGCCGCCTCCATCCTGTTGCAGTGATGGGGGCGGCGCTTCGCTTTCAGGGCCGGGTACCTATCGGCTGGCTTTGGTGACGGCAAGCGGCAAACGCCTCCCAGGCCTTGCGCTTGGGGTGGCGTAGGGGAGAATGGCCCATGCCCTGTCATGTAATACAGAAAACAGGCGGCCTCTGGGCGGGTGCCGGGGCGTAACTCCCTGGGGCAAGCAGAAAAGCAGGCGGTATTGCCTGGGTGCAATGCTTTTATCAAATCTTTCCAAAACCAGAGTGAGTCAATTAAGGTAGAAACAATGATAGCGTGCGCCACCCGCTTAACGCTCGGCAACGACAAAAA
The DNA here is from genome assembly GCF_016924645.1 of Rufibacter psychrotolerans. Taxonomy (GTDB): domain Bacteria; phylum Bacteroidota; class Bacteroidia; order Cytophagales; family Hymenobacteraceae; genus Nibribacter; species Nibribacter psychrotolerans. The sequence goes on from NZ_JAFFJV010000001.1 coordinate 55,926, forward strand.
CCGAACAACAGCCCTCCGGGCCCTAACCATGAAGTCTGACGCATACCTACAACTGGACCCCGACCGGCTGCACCACCTTCTGGTGTTGCACTGGCAGGATTTTGTGCCCAGTGAGGTATACCGCGAGGGATTGCTGGAAGCCATGCAAGTCTCTAAGCGCGAGCAGATGCAGACCTGGGTCATGGACATGAAGCACATGAAGGTCATCCGGCTCGCCGACCAGGAGTGGACCCTGGCTACCTGGTTCCCGCAGTTTCAGCTGCTCAACGTCAAGCGGTTAGCCATTGTGGTATCTGAGGACATCTTCAACCAGATGGCGGTGAGCAGCATGATGGCCACCCTCCGGCCCAAACTCACCGCCGAGGTAGAGTACTTCCAGGAACTGAGCTCGGCGTTGCGCTGGGCCCGCGAATCTGCCGGCGGGGTCAGCGATTTTCGGCTGTTTTCCGTAAAATAGCGCTGAAACAGTCTATCTTTATCCATGAGCATCCGCAAGAAAGTAAAAGCAATCCTTCCGCTGGAAGGTGGCCGCTTTGTGGCCCTGGGCGTATTTGTGAAAGCCGCCGAGCAGGCGCAATGGTCAGACCGCGAAATCCAGGAGGTGATTGACGAGGTGGTGGAAGCCGATGAGGCCGAGGCCATGGCCATTCTGCAGTCGTACACGCTTGCCTAACCCTCGCCTATGCCGCTCAACCCAAAACTGGAAGCCAGGCTGAACAAGATCTCCTCTCCCAGCACCCGCCTAGAGGAGCAGTTTGCCGGCAAAGACCTCACCATCATCACAGACCAGCAGGGCCACGCCGTCACGCTCTTCATTGGCAAGCGCCAGCCAGACGGCAGCATCAAAGGGGAGCGCTACGTGCGCCGCCTGAAATTTGCGCCCGATGGGGTCACGCTCCAGTCCAGCCACTGGGAGGCCAAAGGCAAGGTAACCCGCTCCTGATTTGAGCCTGTTTGCGCAAAACCGGCCCCAAAACGGGCAGGGCTCATTCCCATTTCTTTCCAGATTTGCACGCAATCTTGCGGGAGAACCCCACCGGCCATGAAGATATTGGTGATAGAAGACGAACCCCAGATGCAGGCCACCCTGGTGCGCTCCCTGCAGCAGGAGCACTACCTGGTAGAGACCGCCTCTGACTATGATAGCGCCCTGGAGAAAGTGGCCCTCTATGCCTATGACTGTATCTTGCTGGACCTGAACCTGCCCGGTGGCAACGGCCTGGCCCTTCTGGAAGAGCTCAAGAAGCAGCAGAAAACCGAGGGCGTGATCATCGTCTCGGCCCGCAACTCCGTGGATGATAAAATCCAGGGGCTGGAGCTGGGCGCCGACGATTACCTGCCCAAGCCGTTCCACATGGCCGAGCTGCACGCCCGCGTGAAGTCGGTGCTGCGCCGCCGCAAGTTTGAGGGACAGCCGCTGGTGCAGCTCCGGAACCTGCAGATTGACCCAGACCGGCACCAGGCATGGGTAGCCGGGCAGGAACTGGTGCTCAACCGCAAGGAGTTTGACATTCTGCTGTACCTGGTCACCAACAAAGACCGGCTGGTGAGCAAGACCGCCCTGGCCGAGCACGTCTGGGGCGACTACATTGACCAGGCCGACAACTACGAGTTCATCTATTCCCAGATCAAGAACCTGCGCAAAAAACTGAAAGACCACGGCGCCGGGGTAGAGATACAGGCCATCTACGGCATTGGGTATAAACTGGTGAGCCCATGAAGCTGCTCAACCACGCCACCGCCTACTTCGCCGGCCTGCTGCTGCTGGTCATCTCGGGGTGGGCGGCGCTGTTCTACTTCAACATGCTGGACGAGATCTACGACAGCATGGACGACGGCCTGGAGAACCAGAAGATCCTGGTCATGCAGAAAGCCCGGCAAGACAGCACCGTGCTGCTGCAGCGGGGCTTTGAGGCTGGCTACTACAGCGTGCGCGAGATCCCCAAAGGACAGGCGCTGCCCCGCACAGACCTCTACCAGGACACGCTCATGTACATGCAGAACGAGAAGGATTTTGAGCCCGTGCGCATGCTCACCACCGTGTTCCGGCAGGGCCACCGGTACTATGAGCTGCGCCTGATCACCTCCATGGTGGAGGAAGACGACCTCATTGAGGACCTGCTCTACTCGCTGCTATGGCTGTACGTGGGGCTTATTGCCAGCATTCTGGTGGTCAACAACCTGCTCCTGAAAAAAATCTGGCAGCCCTTCTACCACATCTTACACCGCCTGCAGCGCTTCCGGCTGGAAGACGCCCAACCCGTGCCGGTGCAGAAAACCAGCATTGCCGAGTTCCAGCTCCTCAACCAGACCGTGGAAGAGCTGTTGCGGCAGAACGTGGCCACCTACCAGAGCCAGAAAGCCTTTATTGAGAACGCCTCGCATGAACTGCAGACCCCGCTGGCCATCAGCCTCAACAAGCTGGAACTGCTGGCCGAAACCCAGCCCCTGCAGGAGGAACAACTGCTGCAGATTGGCAGCATCATGGAAAACCTGGAGCGCCTCACCCGCCTGAACAAGTCGCTCTTGCTGCTCTCCAAGATAGAGAACCGGCAGTTCGGGCAGCAGGAAGAGGTGTCCCTGCAGAAGCTCCTGCAGAAAGCCCTCACCGATTTCTCTGACCAGATCGCCTTTAAAAACCTGCGCGTAGAGCTGGACGCTCCCCAGGACGTGACCCTGCTGGTGCACCCAGACCTGGCGGCCATGCTGGTCATGAACCTGCTCAAGAACGCCATCGTGCACAACGTGCCCGGCGGTTTCCTCCGGATTTCCCTCAGCCAAACCGCCCTGCGCCTGGAGAACTCCGGCAAAGAGCAACCGCTGCCCCCAGACCAGGTGTTTGCCCGGTTCTACAAAGACGCCGCTTCCCCGGCCTCCACGGGCCTGGGTCTGTCCATCGTGAAAGCCATCTGCGACCTCTACGGCTACAGCGTGCAGTATTCCTATGGCCAGGGGCACGTGTTTACGGTAAACTTCACCTCCTAAGCACCTAGCCGCGTTCCGGGGCCTTTTCTCTGAAAAGAGCCTGAAAACAAGTTCTTGAGCAAACGTTCGCCCACAAGGAGCAAACCGAGCCAAGGTTGGTTTAACGCCGGTTTTGGAGAGAATAGCCCCAGAATGGTGAGTCGGTTTGCCCGTCAACTTTGCCCCGCCAACCCTGCGGTTTCCCAGAAAAAAAACTTCTGAATTTTTCGGGTGGCCCCGCAAATTCCAGATTCTTTCCTGATTTGGGTCCGAGCTTTGGGGTAAAGTAACGTGAGAAGCAAATGTGTGGACCTATGAAAAAGCTCGTTTTAGTCTTAGTGGCGGCCGCTGGCGCCTCCTGGGGGTGCAGCCAACGGTTGGCCTCCGTGCAAGCACCATCCCTGGTGCAGAATGCCGTGCAGGTAAAGTACCCCGGCGTGAAAACCATTGACTGGGAAAAACAAGGCGACCTGTACGAGGCCGAGTTTGAGGTGGGCATGGTGGAGCACACCGCCCTGCTAGACGCCACCGGCCATATCCTGATGCAAAAGCAGGACATCGGCGTAGCCGAGTTGCCGCAGCCCGTTGCCCTGGCCCTGCAGCGTGATTACCAGGCCTACCAGAAGGAGGATCTGGAGAAGGTGGAAAAAGCCGGTCAGGTGTATTACCAGGTAGAGCTGGAGAACCCCAACGGAGACTTGCAGAAGGTGTTCGCCGCAGACGGCTCGTCCGCCAGCCTGGCCTATTGGGATTAACCCTCCTGCCCAACGGGCTCCTAGCCAAAGACCGGTTTAAGCTCCCTTTGCGGGAAAACAGCTTGAAAACAGAAAGGAAGGGTAGAGGAAGCCCCGGTTGGGTTACCAACCAGCGCCTTCTGCCCGGTAACTACTAACCGTTAAACAGAAATAGAACTATGAAACCCATTCAGATAATGCTCAGCAGCCTGCTGTTCTCTTTCATGGTGCTGGGGTGCGACAGCAACAGCGCCCACGGCATGGCCGACGATAAACCCAAAAAAAGCAAGAAATCAAAAACTGTAGAGGCTGCCTCTGCGGCGGTGCAGGTACAGCAGAAGTGGGAAGTGCCCGAGATTCTGCGGGAAGTATCGGGCATTGCGTACCTGGGCAACGGCCAGTTCGCCTGCGTGCAGGACGAGGCCGGCGTGATCTTCGTGTACAACACCGCCACCCAGAAGATTGACCGGCAGGTCACCTTCGGGGCGGCCGGCGACTACGAGGGCATCGCGCTGGCCGGCACCACGGCCTACGTGGTGCGGAGCGACGGACGCCTGTTTGAAATCACCAACTGGCAAACGGAGGCGTTCAAGGTGAAAGACTATGAAACGCCTCTCACCGAGGCGCACAACGTGGAAGGCCTGGCCTATGACGCCCAGAACCAGCGCTTGCTGCTGGCCATCAAAGGCGAGGAAACTACCGGCGGCGACTACAAGGGCGTGTACGCGTTTGACCTGGCGGCTAAAAAGCTGTCGGCGGCGCCCATTTTCAAACTGAACCTGAAAGACCCGCAGCTGAGCCAGGCCAGGCAGAAGAAAGCCAGCAAGGTGTGGCAGCCCTCAGAGATTGCCCTGCACCCGGTCACCGGGGAGATCTACCTAACCGAGGGGGCCAATCCGCAGTTGTTTATCCTGAACCCAGACGGCAGCATCAAGGTGCGGCATAAATTGAGTGAGGCAACTTTCTATAAACCAGAGGGCATTGCCTTCAGCCCCTCGGGCGACTTGTTTATCTCCAACGAAGGCAAAAAGCAGCCCGGGAACATCCTGCAGGTGCGGCTTTAACCACCCAAGACCGCATCTGCCGGTAACGCAGCCTTTACGTTGTGTGCCAGCGGGCAAAGGCCCGGACTACCCGCCTGGTGCGGGCAGCAAGTCCCTTCAGGCAACCTGCTTGCCCCTGGGCGATTCAGGCCCGTTTTCCCGAAAACTGCCCCAAAACAGAATCGGCTCCTTTGTCAGGAACAAAGGAGCCGATTCTGTTTTGGGGCCCGTGGGCTTACGGGGTAGGCGTGGTGGAGGGAGTCATCCGGGTTAAGATGGCTTCGCCCACAATGAGCACCCCAAAGAAGAAATGGGGCTCCCAGATTAGGTCATGGAACATGAACACCCAGGGCGACAAGGCCAGGAACAACCCAATGGTGAGGTCGCTCACAATGTGCGCCGGCATGGGAATTACTTTCATGGCGCCGGTCTCGTTGCGGGTCATCAGGGCCTGGAGCAGGATAATGGCGCCAATGGCCACCGGCACCCAGGTTTCTGCGCCTCCGTTATAAAAGCCAAACAGCCAGGGCGAGGCAATCAGCAAGACTGCGGTAAGGTAATCCATTACGCCATGGATACTGGTGGGAATCACTCGCATACAAACCTCCTTTAGTTAAGCATCAAACATCTGTTTGTATATACGGGCCCAATAAGGGGTGGCTGTGCGTATTTTTACTGATTTTCAAGCAGTTGCGGGTGCGTAAATACTATTTTTGCCGGGGCGTTTCTTTCTCAGGTCTTTTCCTTGTATCTTAATTGATATCAAATTGATATCAAAATAAATACTGTTATGAAAACCGAGACCCCTTACCATCCTGCCTCTGGTTATGCCATCCTCATCTTGTTGCTCCTGGTCATAGGGGCGGCGGCCGCCTCTGTGTACTACCTGGGCCCCGAGACCATGGTGCCCTTCTCCCTGGTGTTTCTTTTTATCTCCAAAGGCTTTAAGATTGTGAACCCCAATGAGTCACGGGTGCTCACGCTGTTTGGCGAGTACAAAGGCACTATCAAGCAGAACGGCTTTTTCTGGGTAAACCCGTTCTTCGCCTCCAAGGCCATCTCGCTCCGGGCCCGTAACCTGGACACCAACCCCATCAAGGTGAACGACAAACTGGGCAACCCCATCATGATTGGCGTGGTGCTGGTGTGGCGGGTAGAGGAAACCTTTAAGGCCGCCTTTGAGGTAGACAACTTTGAGACCTTTGTGAAAGTACAGAGCGAGTCTGCCATGCGCAAACTAGCCGGCGCCTACCCCTATGACAACTTTGAAGACGAAAGCGAGATTTCCCTCAGGGGCAGCAGCCAGGAGGTGAACGATGAACTGGAGCGCGAGCTCATGGAGCGCCTGGCCATTGCCGGTATTCATGTGCTGGAGGCCCGCATCAGTTACCTGGCCTACGCCCAGGAAATTGCCAGCGCCATGCTGCAACGCCAGCAAGCCACCGCCATTGTGGCGGCCCGCGCCAAGATTGTGGAAGGGGCCGTGGGCATGGTAGAGATGGCCCTGGCGGAGCTCAGCGACAAGCGCCTGGTAGACTTTGACGAGGAGCGCAAGGCCGCCATGGTAAGCAACCTCATGGTGGTCCTGTGCTCTGACCGGGCCGTGGCCCCCGTGGTAAATGCCGGAACTTTACATCATTGATCAATGGCCGATAAAAAATCGTTTGCCCTGCGCATGAACGCTGAGATGCTGAAGGCCGTGGAGAAATGGGCTGCAGACGAGTTCAGGAGTACCAACGGCCAGATTGAATGGATCATTCAGGAGGCCCTCAAAAAATCTGGCCGGCTGCCCAAACCAGACACGGAGGCTCCGCCCGAGGAGAGCGCCCCAGCCCAGCCCCCGGAATAAGGAGCGTTCTGCCTGATCTAAAGCCACTTGCCTGCCTAGCCCTGCGCTGCGTCCCTGCCCGCGTGTTCCAAACCACGCCCGGGCAGGAACGCAACGTTTTTCAGGGCAACGTAAATTTTAGAGAGCGGTCTAACTTTTGGGCCGGGCTGCCGTACATAAGGGCCTCTATAGATATATAGATACTTGTATATATGAACCTCGCAGTAACTATATACCTCCCGCTGGAAAACTAGTAGAAATGCGCCCGGAATTTAGGTAGTTATCTGATTGGGATTGACCAAAATATAGATAACTTAAGCAAACGTTAATCTCCCTTACATACACCTCCACTACTAAAGCTTAATTTGAACATATGGACTATCAAGTAAAAGAAGCCAAAGGACGCTTAGGAATCCTGATCCCAGGTTTGGGTGCGGTGGCCACCACCTTCATTGCCGGGGTAGAAGCCGTGAAGAAAGGCCTGGCGCAGCCCATCGGGTCCCTCACCCAGATGGGAAACATCCGGTTGGGCAAGCGCACGGAGAACAGATACCCCCTAATCAAGGATTTCGTGCCTCTGGCAGATCTGAACAATATCGTATTCGGCGGCTGGGACGTGTACGCCGACAACGTGTTTGAGGCGGCGGTGAACGCCAAAGTGCTGGAGCCCATGCTGCTGCACGCCGTCAAACCCGAGCTGGAGGCCCTCAAGCCCATGAAAGCGGTGTTTGACAAGTCCTACGCCCGCAACCTGGACGGCACCCACGTAAAAGAGGGCGCCGACAAGATGGAGCTGGCCGAAATGCTGATGGACGACATCCAGAACTTCCGGGAGGCGAACGCCTGCGACCGCCTGGTGATGGTATGGTGCGGCTCCACCGAGATCTACATCGAGGAGTCTGCCGTGCACCAGAGCATTGAGGCGTTTGAGGAAGGCCTGCGCAACAACGACCCGGCCATCGCGCCTAGCATGATCTACGCCTACGCGGCCATCAAATCGGGGGTGCCTTTCGCCAACGGCGCGCCTAACCTGACCGTGGACATCCCGGCCCTGGTGGAGCTTGCCAGAGAGCACGGCATCGCCATCTCCGGCAAGGACTTCAAGACCGGTCAGACCCTGATGAAGACCATCCTGGCCCCTGGGCTGCACGCCCGCGCTTTGGGGGTGAGAGGTTGGTTCTCCTCCAACATCCTGGGGAACCGTGATGGCTACGTTTTGGACCACCCGGACAACTTCAAGACCAAAGAGGTAAGCAAGCTGAGCGTGCTGGACGAGATCTTCAAGCCCGAGTCTAACCCAGAGCTCTACGGAGACATGTACCACAAGGTGCGCATCAACTACTACCCTCCTCATGGTGACAACAAGGAGAGCTGGGACAACATTGACATCTTCGGGTGGCTGGGCTACCAGATGCAGATCAAGATCAACTTCCTGTGCCGCGACTCCATTTTAGCGGCTCCGCTGGTGCTGGACCTTGCCCTGTTCACCGACCTGGCGCAGAGAGCCGGCATGAGCGGCATCCAGGAGTGGCTGAGCTTTTACTACAAGTCGCCGCAGACCGCTGAGGGCCTGGCACCGGAGCACGACATCTTCAAGCAGCTGATGAAGCTGCAGAACACCCTGCGCCACATGATGGGCGAGGACCTGATCACCCACCTGGGCCTGGATTACTACCAGGATTTAGTGGAAGCCTTGTAACCAGAAATGCAGCACAACGCTGTTGGTTCTTAAAACCAAGAGGGAGGAGGTACCCGTAAGATAGCTTGCGTAAGCGGCCGTTGGGGTTGCCTCCTCCTTTGTTGTACCAGGGAGTAGTGCCAACCTCCTTGCTGCCCCTCTAGTCTTAAAATACTGGGCAGCCACCAGGGCTGTAGGGAGGGGATTGGGCTACGCTTGTCTCTTAAATTTTTTGATTCACGTTAAGGTGCTTTAAATGCAGACCTTCATAAAGGCGCAAACGGCCTCGCTGGGAGCCACCGTCGTTGATTTTCTGGTCACGGTGCTGGCAGTGGAGATATTCAAGAGCTGGTACGTGTCGGCCTCTTTCATGGGGACCGTCTGCGGGGGCATTTTCCATTTTTCGCTGGGGCGGTCCTGGGTGTTTCATTCCCAGGACCCCAAGGTGGGCACGCAGGCCATGCGTTATTTCGTGATCTGGAACGGCAGCCTGTTCCTCAACGCGGCGGGCGTGTACCTGATCACCCATTACGCGGGCATCAGCTATATTATTTCTAAGGTAATTTCTTCGCTTCTGGTAGGAATTGGGTATAATTACTTGATGCAAAAGAAGTTTGTGTTTAGATAAGGTGCGCTTTTTGGTAACTCTTTGATGCTGGGCATATGGAAGCAAGTGAAAAAATTGGCCTGAATACCAACTTTGAGGTAAAGAAAAATAAGGAGGAAAAGGCCTGGAAGGTGTTCCTGCAACAGGGCATTTACAAGATTGTGAACCCCTTTGTGCGCCTCCTGATAAAGCTGGGCTTTACGCCCAACGCCGTTACCACCACCGGGTTTATCATGAACGTGGGGGTGGCGGTGATCTTTGTGGTAGGCGGCGAAAGCGAAAACCGCGACGACCTCTCGTACGTGGGCTGGGCCGGTTTCCTGATCATGATGGCCGGCCTGTTTGACATGCTGGACGGCCAGGTGGCCCGCATGGGCAAAATGGGCTCTACCTTCGGGGCGCTGTATGACTCCGTGCTGGACCGCTACAGTGAGCTGGTCATGTTCCTGGGCATCTGCTACTACCTCATGGCCCACCATTACTTCCTGAGTTCGCTCTTCGCGTTTATTGCCATGATTGGCTCCATGATGGTGAGCTACACCCGCGCCCGCGCCGAGGGCCTGGGCGTGGACTGCAAGGGCGGCTTCTTCCAGCGCCCTGAGCGGGTGGTGCTGATTGCCCTGGCAGGAATGTTCTGCGGCATTGCCTCCTCCCTTATTGGCGGCGACTACAAACTCTACATTCCGGGCCTGCCGTTCCACGTGTTTGAGACCATGTCTATCTTCACGGTGCCCATTACGGTGCTGGCCATCTTTACCAACGTAACGGCCATTACCCGCCTGCGCGAAGCCAAAAAAGCCATAGAACTCAAAGAAAAACGCCAGGCCGAAGGGCTGTAAAGCAGGAGTTCCTGTGCAGTTAGTAAGCGTTTCAGGGCTGTTTTACCCAAAACAGCCCCGAAACGCTTTTTTATTGAACACCGCTGGCGCCCTCAAACAGCTCCAGCATGGGCTCGCCGTCCAGTTTGGGAATGGGCACGCCCAGGAGTTCGGCAATGGTGGGGGCTATGTCTGCCTGGGAACGGGGCTTGGTGGCCACGGTGCCGGGTTCCACGTCGGGGCCCAGCACCAGCAAGCTGATGTGGCGGCAGCCCTCGCAGCCGTCGCCGTGGTTCTGGAAACGCTCGCCCGTATGGCGGCCGTGGTCGTTGGTGACCAGCAGGGTGGTGGTGTTCCGGTATGAAGGGTGTTTTTGGAGCCATTTCCACAGATCGGCCACCATCTGGTCGGTTTCTTCGATAGCGTCCAGGTAGCCCGACCAGTCGCCCTCGTGCGCCTCGGAATCGGGCCCCTTGAGGTTGAGCAGTACGGCGTGGGGCGTGTGTTTGGCCAGGATCTGCTTGGCCACGCGCAGGGTGGTGGTGTCATCGCGGTAGCCCGAGCCCAGGCCTTCCACTCCGCAGTCCACCGAGGGGGCAAACGCCGCCGCCGGCTCCTCGCTGGTGGTGCGGGCCAGGATTTCCAGCTTGTCTTTGCTGGTAATGATCCAGGCCTTGTGGGCCGGCGCGCCGGTGTGCTGGCGGTAATAATGGAACACCGAAGGAGCCTCGGGCACCTCCCTGCCCCGGTTGCTGAGCCGCTGGTAATTGCCCGTCATGAGCGCCACGTGCCCCGGGTTGGTGAGGGTAACGCCCTTGTTGTAAAAAGCCGGGTGAAACACGCCCTTGGGGGCCAGTTCCCGGGCCATGTGCCGGATGTGGCGGTGGGTAGAGTCGCCCCACGACTCGGTGTATCTCACGCCGTCAATCACCACCACTACCACGTTCTGGGTGGCGTAGGTGCGCTGGGGCTGCAGCAGCACGGTGGCTGCCGCCGGTACCGTCTCGTGCTTGCCCGCCGAAGTAGACTGGCAGGCGCTAACTCCCAGGCCAGAAAGCAGTGCCAATACATTGATCCAAAAGCCTTTCAACATGTATCCTTTCTGTATGGTTGATAGTTGTCTACTACGGATACAGCAGGTATTTGGCTCGCACTTGCTTGAAATAATCTAATTCAGGGCCCCAGCTGGCGATGATGCCGGCCGGGGTGTCGCCGGCTTGGAGGCGTTGCCGGGTCACGTCGGTTTTCCAGAGCCCGTCCAGGCGGCTGTTCTTCCATTCCAGCTGGGTAGGGTAGAGCGTCTTGAGCGCATGAATGATGTACACCGAAGCCTTGGCCGACTCAAACTTGGTCCGGTCGGTGACCACGGCCTGCACGCCCTGGCAGGTCTGGCCCACAAACTTGGGCGGGTAAATCCGGATGCCGTCTACCACGCTGTCGGGTTTGAACTGGGCGGGTTTAAAGGTAATGCCCGCCAATTTGTAGCTGTTCAGCTGTTTGGCCAGTTTTTCGCCGTTTATCCAAGGAGCCCCAATAAACTCAAAGGGTTGCAGGGTGCCCCGGCCCTCTGACACGTTGGTGCCTTCCAGAATACAGGTAGCGGGGTACAGCGTGGCGGTGGTGAGGTTGAGCATGTTGGGCGAGGGCTTTACCCACGGCAAACCGGTCTGGTCAAACCACTGTGTACGGGCATAGTGGCGCATGGGCACCACCAGCAGTTCGGCCTGGGGTAGTTGGCGGGCGCCGCGCTCCCCGTTGAACATGCGGGCCAGTTCACCCACCGTCATGCCGTGCGTGATGGGCAGGTAATTGGGGCCGGTCACGGGTTCCCTGGCGTTCTTGCCTACGGCGCCGTCTACATAAAGTCCTGTAATGGGGTTGGGCCGGTCCAGCACTACCAGCAACTTGTTATTTTCCGCGGCGGCCTCCAGCACCGCAGTCATGGTGGCAATGTAGGTGTAGTAGCGGGCGCCCACATCCTGAATGTCAAAGAGGAGCACGTCTACGTCCTGCAGCATCTGTGGGGTGGGCTTGCGCACCTTACCGTAGAGCGAGATGACCTTGAGACCGGTTTTGGGGTCCACAGCGTCGGAGACGTGCGTGTCTGCCTCGCCCCTGATGCCGTGCTCGGGGCTGAACAGCTTCACCAGTTTCACGTCTGGGCGGGCGTGCAGCAGGTCCACAATGTGGCTTCGGTCTGGCATGACCCCAGTGTGGTTGGTTAACACGGCCACCCGGCGGTGTTGCAGGTAGGGGAGAAACTCAGGGGTAACCAACCGTTCAATGCCAATGATGACCCGGTCTGAGGCGGTTTTGGAAGTTTTGCCCGCCTGCGCGAAGGCGGAAAGGGAGGCCGACAGGCCCAGGAGCAGCACGTAAATAACGCTGAGGGAAAGACGTATTTTCATGCCTACAATATAGCAAATTGTGCATGTCTTCTACCCATTCGTTTAGAGGCTATTTTGGCTAAAACAGTCCCTAAACAGAAAGGCAGAAAGGCTAGAGCCCGTCACCGTATTTAAAGTGCTTGTTCACCGTGACCGGCAACTTGCCTTGGGGCTTTATGTCACCCATGATCAGTTTGGCCGCGGCAGCCTGCACGGCGGGCAGTTGCTGGTAGCCTACCACCAGCGCCGTGGCCTGGTGGATGTCCTGAAACCGGTTCAAGGTATAGGCATTGTCAAAGAGCACCACCACGCTGCGCTTTTTCCGGACCAGCTCGTCCACCAGGGCCCGTTCCTCAGGCGCGAACCCCAGGTTATTGCTGGGCCTGATGCTGGGGCCGTAAATGCTGATAAGCAGCAGGTCATACTTGAGCAGTTCCTTCCGCAGTTTTTCCAGGTTCTTTTTGTTGGTGCGGCGGGGCAGGAAGAAGTCTTTCACCGCCAGTTGTTCTTTGATTTTCTTCTGGAAAAAGGTGGTTCTGGTGCCGCCCACAGCCAGGCTGGCTATCTGGCGGCGCTTGCGGTTTTCCAGCGGCAGTACTTTCCTTTTGTTGTGCAGCAGGGTGAGCGAGCCTTCGGCCAGGTGCCGCAGCATCTCGTGGGCGTGCGGGGCGTGCAGGTCCTGGTACAGGTTTTCTAGCTTGATGGGTTGGTACTTGTGCAAGCCCACCCAGTACTTGGCCGCCAGCACTTTCTTGCAGCGCCGGTCAATCTCTTGCTGGCTGAGCCGGCCCTGCCGGATGGCCGCTTTGATGGCAGCCAGGGCCTTGGGCACGTTCACCAGGCGCTCCAGCACGTCGTTGCCCGCTTCCAGAGCCATCACCTCGGCCTCGCCGGGCGCAAAATACTTGGTCACGCCTTTCATCACCATGGCATCGGTGACAATGAGGCCGCCATAGCCCAGCTCCTCTTTCAGAATTCCCGTGACAATGGGCTTGGACAGGGAAGCCGGCAGGTTAGGGGTGGAGTCAAGTTTGGGCAGGTGGATGTGGCCTACCATGATGCCGCCCACCCCGCTCTGGATCAGGTGCCGGAACGGGTAGAGTTCCAGCGAGTCCAGGCGGTTGCGGCCGTAGGGAATCACCGGCAAGTCATAGTGCGAGTCCACGTCGGTGTCGCCGTGGCCGGGAAAGTGCTTGGCGGTGGCAATGATGCCGTTGTCCTGCATGCCCTGCATCTGGGCCAGGCTTTTGGAGCTTACATCGTCCTTGTTTTCGCCAAAAGCCCGGTAACTGATGATGGGGTTCTGCGGGTTGTTGTTCACGTCTACCACCGGCGCGAAGTTGAGGTGCATGCCCAGCCGCTTGAACTCAAAGGCCATCTCGGCGCCCATGCGGTAAATAAGACTGTCGTTGTTGATGGCGCCCAGCAGCATGGGCAGCGGGTACTGCATGGCGCTGTCCATGCGCATGCCAATGCCGTTTTCGGCGTCCATGCCAATCCAGAGGGGTATTTTGGAGGCGGCCTGCAGGCGGTTGGTCATCTTGGCCTGCCGTACCGGTCCACCCTGGAAGAAGATAAGCCCACCCACTTTGTACTGCCTGATGAGGCGCAACACATCTTCCTCGTGCTGGGGGCCCTGGTTGGAGAAAACCTCCACCATCATGAGCTGGGTGATGCGCTCATCGGGCGTCATGCGCCGGAAGACCGAGTCTACCCACTTGTTTTTACGGTGGAGGGTGGTGATGAGCTCGTTGGGGTAGTTGATGGTATCCTCCGGCGAGATGGGCTCAGGCTTGAACACCACAGTCTCCTCGGCGTGCGGGTCTTTCTTCTTACACGCCGAAAACGCCATGCCTATAACCAGCACGGCCAAACCATAGACAAGCAACGAAAATCTCAGGACAGGAACTGCGGGCATTATCAAACTGGGTGTAGGGTGCAATAGCTGGCCAAGCGCGGGGGAATGCGCTGCCAAGGCCTTTACCTTACGGCAACGGCGGGTGATGGTTAAACCGGCGTTGCGCAAATGGTCAAATCAACTACGCGGGAGGTCAAGAGCGGGGTTGGCCGGGGGCGTAGCTTTGTACCATCCAATCACTTAACGCAAAGCAGGTCATGACTACCCATCTTTCTACCCCTTCCTGCCTGGTGCTGGGCGCTACCGGCGCTATTGGCTACGCCCTCACCAAAGAACTCCTGAGCCGCAAGTTCGCGGTAACCGTGCTGGCCCGTGATCCCGCCAAAGCAAGGCGCCTGTTTGGCCCTGCCGAAGGCCTTGAGATTCTAAAGGGAGACGCCCTCTCGGCCCCCGAGGTGCTGGCGGCGGCCCAGGGCAAGCAGTTGGTGGTACACGCTGTGAATTACCCTTACCACCAGTGGGAACAGTACATGAAACCGGTGACCCAAAACATTCTGGACGCGGCTTCCGCCGAAGGGGCCACCCTGCTGTTCCCCGGAAACGTGTACGCCTACGGAAACGCTACCCAGCCCATCCGGGAAACCGATGCGCCCCACCCAACCACCCAAAAAGGCCGGCTGCGCCTCCAGCTGGAACAGCAACTGGAAGCAGCCACGCAGGCGGGTGCCCTGCGGGTAGTCAACGTACGCCTCCCCGATTTCTGGGGACCCAACGTGACCAATGCTGGTTTCGCGCCTATTTTTGAGGGAGCGCTGCAAAAGAAGGCCATGCCCTGGCTGGTAAACGCCGACATTCCGCACCAACTGGCCTACACGCCAGATGCCGCCCGGTTTATGGTAGAGGCGGCTTTGGCACCCTTGCCCGGCGCCTATACCGTGCTCAACTACGCCAGCCAGACCGTGCCCAGCATGCGCCACTGGTTCCACCAGGTTGCCCAGGTTGCCGGAGGCGCCGCGCAGGTGCGGGTGTACCCCAAAGTGCTGTTCAGGGTGCTGGGCTGGTTCCAACCCGTGATGCGCGAACTAGAGGAAATGCTCTATCTGTTTGAGCACACCGTGGTGCTGGACGACTCGCTGCGCCGGCAACAGTTCCCCCATTTCAGGGAAACCGATCCGGAGGAAGCCATCAGGACCACCCTGGCCTGGTTCGCTGAAAACCGGCTGAAATCCGGAAAACAGGCCCAAAACAGCAGGCCAATTCAAATAGCGACAGCTTGAGGGGATTGCGCCTGGATTGGGGGATTGTTGCCAGAAACCTCTAGTCAGATGGAACGGGTTTATTGGGTGTTTTCCAAAAATAAGCCTGAAAAGTGAGTTCGCTTACCAGATACCAGCGTCGCTGCCTCGGTCCGTTTCCAGGGTCTACGTTCTGGGTTTGGAAGTACCTGCTTTAGACGGTGGGAAGTTCACGCCTCACGGCAGTTGCAAACTGCCGCTATGGTAGGTCCAAGTCACAGACCTGAACCATGGGAAAAGAAGCATCAACTGGTGGAAACATTCCTCTTGCCGCCACTAAGAGGAAGTCCGCGTTGATGAAGCGTAGTTCAGGTTGTTGGTGAGAACTCCAACAATGGAGGCAACACCAACAACTTAACGGCGGCAAACGCCAACAACGGGGGCAAAATCCGGAAAACAGGCCAAAAACAGGCAGGCGGTAGCGGTGGGCTGGCAGTGGGTTTCCTCTGTAAACGGGAATGCGCCTCGTTTACCGTCCCAAGCAAAACGCCGCTACAGGACTAGGCTTGCAGCGGCGTGGTGCTAAGGTTGTTTTAGGGCTACTTTTTGAAAATCTCGGCGAAAAACAGCTTCATGGCTTCCCAGGAGCGGCGGTCGGCGGCGGCTTGGTAGGCAGCGCCTTTGCTGGGGTCTGAGCCCGCCTGCGGATTGGTAAACGCGTGCACGGCACCGCTGTAGGCGATAAACTGGTAGTCTACCTTGGCCTCGTTCATCTCTTTAAAAAAAAGCCGTCCAGCTCGGCCTGGGGCACGAAGGGGTCAATGGCACCATGCGCCACCAGGACTTTTGCCTTGATGTTGGCCGCATCGGCGGGATTGGGAGTGCCCAGGCCCCCGTGGAAACTGACCACCCCGGCCACCTGGGCCCCGCTGCGGGCCAGCTCCAGAACGGTGGTGCCGCCAAAGCAATAGCCAATGGCGGCTACCCGGGCGGCATCAACGTTGGGCTGCTTCTTTAATTGGGCAAGGCCGGCGTTCACCCGCTGGCGCAGCAACGGAATGTTGTTCTTGTACTTGCCCGACTCGGCCCCCATCGCCTGAGGGGTTGTGGGCCTTACGCCCTTGCCGTAGATATCGGCCGCAAAGGCCACGTACCCCATTCGGGCCAGCTGGTCGCACCGCTGTCTGGTGTAATCACTGATGCCTTTCCACTCGTGCACCACCAGCACGGCCGGTAGTTTCCCTTTCCTGGAGGCGTCATAGGCCAGGTAGCCCTCCAGGGTGGTGTTGCCCTCGCGGTACTCCACCAGTTGGGTTTTGATGTTCTGCCCCTGGGCCGAAAGGTGCGCCGCGGCAGAAAGCAGTAGGACGAGAGCGAGCAAAAGTTTTTTCATATAGAAGCACGTAAAGTTAGGTGGCAAATCAAATGGCGAAGGGGGACGCTGTTCACAAGCCAGAGAGCCGGCCAAGACAGGTTAGCCCTGCAACTGAGCCTGGTACTGGCTGGGCGAAACCCCGGTCCATTTCCTGAACGTTCTTGAAAATACGCTGATTTCTGAAAAACCCAGCAAATACGCGATATCTGCCTTGGAGAGGTGGCGTTCTCTGAGGTAGAGCTGCGCCAGGTCCTTGCGGGTCTCGTTCAAGATGGCCTGAAAAGTGGTGTTTTCCTGCTGAAGTTTCAGCTGCAGGGACCGCACGCTCAGGTGCAGGTTCTGGGCCACCACCTCCACCGCAGGAGCCTGGGCGGGCAGCAGTTTCATGAGTTCGGCCCCCACTAGGTAGGTAATGGAGTGCGTTTGCTGGTGCCTGGCCAGTAAAGTCTGCGCGTGCTGCTCAAAGATGCGGTACAGCTCCAGATTGGCCCCGCGCACGGGCAGCGCCAGGTCCTGCGGCCTGAACTTGAGGTAATTGGTGGGGCAGTCGAAGAGGAACTCGGTCTGGGGCAGCAGGCGGTGGTAGCCGCGAAGGTCTGCCGGGGCCGGAAAGGTAAAGCCTATCTGCAGCGGGGCTACCTGCTGGCACGTCATCTGGCGCATGACCACGGTGAACAGGGCTACCATTTTGTCAATGGTGTAGCGGGTCTCGGGCGCCCAGGGTACCAGGAACTCCAGGGTAAAGGTGGCTTTGGTGGGGTGATAGCGCAACCGGGTGGCATCACAGAGCAGCGCCTGGTACTGGCCGCATTTCTCCATGGCCTTGCCCAGGGTGGGCGCGTGCATCATGACGTAGGCCACCGTGCTGGCCGCCTGCGGCTGAAACCGTTCGCCGGCCAGCAACCCGAACTGCTCATTGCCCGTCTGGTCCAGAATGGCCCGCCAGAGCCGGTTCTGGGCACTGAACGGGACGCGGGCTTCCCAGTCGGCCAGCACGGTGGGGTCCAGGTTGGCTGCCTGGCACAGGGCGGCATTGTCCAGGCCCTCTTCCTGGGTGATTTGCAGCGTCATGTTCAGGAGCTGCACCGAGATAGTGGGTTCTTGGCGGGGTAGGGTAGGCATGGCTTAAAGGTAGCCAATTGCCGCTTATTCTGCCAGCGGCTTAGAACCGGAGCGAGGCGCTGAGGCCCGTTTGCCCCCGCTGCCAGCTGGGAGTCACCAGCCACCTGGGTTTGGTGAGCTTCCCCTTCAGCTGGTGGTAGCCCCAAAAGGTGGCCTTGCCGGTGAGGTAGCCCACTGCCGCGCCCGCCAGCACATCAGATGCCCAGTGCTTGTTGTCATGGATGCGGGACAGGCCCACCAGGGTAGCCACCCCGTAGGCCACCTGCGGCACCCAGCGGCTGTCTCGGTACACCGAGGCGATGGCGGTAGCGGCCGCGAAGGCGTTGGAGGTGTGCGAAGACGGAAAAGACGTGTTCTTGCCGTCGCCATCGGCGCCCTCAAACAGTTGGTTGTCATTGGTGGTGCTGGGCCGGTGCCGCTGAAACGCTTTCTTGAGCTGGTCGGTGAGGAGGGAGTTGGCGTAAAGGCTGCCCAGGCCCACCAGGGCCGCCTCCCGCATCTTGGGGCGCTTGGCCAGAGCCCCAATGGTGAACATGGTGGCAAAGGTGGCGTGCAGCGGAACGGCGGTGCCCATGGGCTCCACCAGGCGGGCCGTGCCGTTGGAAAGGGCGGTTCGGTTGGCCTGCGTCAGTTTGTGGATGGACCGGTCAAATTGCTGGTAAGAAGCAATGAACAGGCCCGTGGCCACCAGGGCCGAAGAAGACCGCAGCAAGAGCCGCCGGTGTTTCTTGGCCCAGGAGAGTTCTGGTTTAGGTGGGGAAAAGGTGGTGTCAGAAAAGGACCTAACCGTATCTGGCGGAAGCATGGCCGCCGACCCGGTTGTTCTCAGCACGAACAGCAGCGCTAGAACCAGCAGGAGTGAACGCATAAACGCTTAAAAGTGAAAAAGGGTATAAAGGGTAAGGTGTACCGGGGAGGTGATGTTA
Organism: Rufibacter psychrotolerans; assembly: GCF_016924645.1. Taxonomy (GTDB): domain Bacteria; phylum Bacteroidota; class Bacteroidia; order Cytophagales; family Hymenobacteraceae; genus Nibribacter; species Nibribacter psychrotolerans. The sequence continues at coordinate 74,501 of NZ_JAFFJV010000001.1, forward strand.
CTATTCTTATTTTTAAATGGAGCTCAACTCCTGTGAAGCACAGAGGACTCCCCCCTAGAACCGGCAGTATACCACTCGAACGAATTGTCTATCAGGATATTGGCTACGGTGGAATGAAAAAAGAAGAGGCGGAAGGGGCGCTGAGGCGTTTTGGATCATCCTGAAACGCAAAAAGCCCTTGCCACGGGGGCAAAGGCTTTTATAAAGTCCGGGTCACCGGTAACTAGTGCAAAGGCTTAGTTATCGCCCTGCATCTTTTTCTGAATGGCTTGCTGCAGTTCCATCATGTGCGGCTCTACCTTTGACTGCCCAATCTGGGCGCTCTTCATGGTAATGGTGGTCTGCTTGGCGGCCAGCTTTTTACCGGTTGGGGTTTGGTAAAAGGTATTCATGTCTTTCAGCTCCTTCTCGGTGAATTCATCCATGTAGAGCTTGATCAGATCTTCCTTAACGGCATCCCAGTTCATGTACTTAGAGAAGAAAGAGCGCACTTCCACCTCGGCGGCTTTCATGGCAGGTACCTGCTCCATTTGCATGGTCAGCATCTGCTGCAGGTTGTCGTCAATGGTTTTGGGGCTGCCCATGGTCAGGAGCAGGGTTTCGGCCGCTTTGTAGTGGCTGCTTTGGGGCTGAGTCTGTGCCGTAGCACTGCCTACTGCAACCAACAGCAGGACCACCCACACGGATAAGAATTTTTTCATTGGAAAAAGAATATTTGCTCCTAAATACGTATTTGCGGGCAGAATAACCACCACCGGGGTTTATTTATTTTGCCCCAGGGGTGCCTTAACCGGGGCCAACGGCATCCGTAGGAGGGGAAGAAGCAAGCCCCCGGGCCCCCATACCCTAACCGCATACCCATGAAGATAACCAAGAAAGAAACCGCCTACCAGGGCTTTTACCGCCTGCAAGTATTCACCGTAGAAGACCAGGGCAAAGAGTTTACCCGCGAGGTGTTCCAGACCGGCCAGGCCGCCGCCGCCCTGGTGTATGACACCCAAAAGCAGAAATTCATCTTTGTCAAGCAGTTCAGGCCAGCCGTGGAGCAGGACCTGGTGGAAACGGTGGCCGGCATGCTGGACAGCAAAGACGAAAAGCCCGAAACGGCCATTAAACGCGAAATTGAGGAAGAGATAGGCTACGCCGTAGATCACCTGCAGCCCATCCATGCGTTCTATCCTTCGCCGGGCGCCTTCTCAGAAAAGATCTACCTGTTCTATGCCGAAGTAAGCCACAAGGTGGGCGAGGGCGGCGGCAAGGAAGACGAGAACGAAGCCATCCACACCCTGGAACTGACCGCCGATGAACTGGTGAAGCACACCTTCATTGACGGAAAAACCATTCTGGCCATAGAGTGGGCCAAAACCCACGTACTGCCTAACCTGACCGGAAAATAGTTGGGAGAAGAGGGCCCGCGCCTCCGCCAGCGGGGAGAGCGCCCGCCGGTCTAGGCCAAGCCATAGGAGAAACCAACCGCCTGGGGCAGGATAGCCAGCGGGCAGCCTAAAGTGGCGCAGAACCTTAACTCTCCGGGCCGGCTCCCGTAAACAGGTACTCAAGTTTGTTGTATTACCTTAAACCTGACGATACGATGGAAGAGCAAAATAAAGACCAAGGAACGCCCCAGATGAGCGGGTCTGGCAGCAATAACAGCCAGGACGGAAACCGTGGAGAGGGCGTATTCGCAGACCACAACTACGGCACCAAGGCAGAGGGCGGCAACACCGCCAACTATGACGCCGACGGCAACTTTGTAGATGACAACGGCAAGCAGGACTACGGCACGCCCCACGTGGACATCAACGGCGGCGGCGACGTGCAGGGCCGCCGCGGCGGCGGGTATGGCGAGAAAGACATGCAGCTGGGCAAACACCCCAACGAGGGCAAGATGCAATCCAAGCACGATGCAGAAAGTGACAAAGATACGGGACACGGCACCCACGCGGGCGGCCTGGGCGACAGCCACAGCGGCTTCAAAGGCAACCACAACGGCAACGACGGTACCGGCGGCGGCCGCAGCAGCGGGCATGCCGGCCACGGCGGCGACCCCGATGACCAGAAGTACTCCCCCAACAAAGGCGGAAAAGACGATAACAATGACCCCAACGTAGCGGGCAGAGGTTCTAAGAACTACTAACCTGCGCAGCCCGGCAAGGCCTGTCTCTTCTCAGGAGGAGACAGGCCTTGCTGTTTTTGGGCTGTTCTGCCAAAAACCGGCCTAAAACCCACCGGCTTAAACACAGCGCCCTCCGCAATTTATCCGTAGAAAGGCTGAGTTGCCCCACCCGTAGCCCACCCAAAACCCGGCTATAGTGGGGCGGCTGTCACCCAGGAACCCCGTGCCATGAGCCTAGAAGAATACAACCAGAAACGACACTTTGACCAGACCCCCGAACCCGAATGGAAGGAAACCAAGGGCAAGGGAGCGCTCCGGTTTGTGGTGCACCGGCACCAGGCCTCCAAACTGCACTATGATTTCCGGCTGGAGCTGGGCGGCGTGCTCAAAAGCTGGGCCGTTCCCAAAGGTCCCTCCCTAAACCCCGCCCACAAACGCCTGGCCGTGGCGGTGGAAGACCATCCCTTTAGTTACCGTACCTTTGAGGGCGACATCCCCGAAGGGAATTACGGCGCCGGCCACGTAGCCATCTGGGACCAAGGTACCTTGCACGCCGTGGGCACCACCGCCCGCGCTGCCGGTGAAAAGCAGCTATTACAGGAACTGGCCCAAGGTAACCTGCACTTCAGGCTGGAGGGCGAAAAACTGCAGGGCGAATTCTCCCTGGTGAAAATGAAAGGCCGGCAGCAAGACGCCTGGCTGCTCCTGAAAAAGCAGGACCAGTTCGCCACCGAGGAGGACTACAATGCCGAGGACTACGTGCCGGGGACAACGGCAGCGGCCCCCAGAAAAGCGCCGGCAAAGAAAGCTGCCCCTACCAAGGCCGACGTGGCAAGCGCCCCCACCCAAAAAGCGACCAAATCTTCAAAAACAGCCCTAAAACAGAAACCAGAAACCAGTGAATTCACCCTGGAGCTGGACGGGCACCAGGTACCCATCAGTAACCCAGATAAGCTGTATTGGCCGGAGGAAGGCATCACCAAAAAAGACCTGGTGCTCTACTATCAGGCCATGGCCCCCGTGCTGTTGCCTTACCTGCAAGACCGGCCCCAGTCGTTGCTCCGGCACCCCAATGGCACTACCAAACCGGGCTTCTTCCAGAAAGACGCGGGGGAGCAGGCGCCTGATTGGGTAGAGACCATCACCATCACGGCAGCGTCAACGGGCAAGGACGTGGCGTACCTGGTCTGCCAGAACAACGCCACCCTGGCCTACCTCAACAACCTGGGCTGCATTCAGCTGAACCCCTGGAACGCCCGTCGGTCACACCTGGACCAGCCCGATTACCTGGTGCTGGACTTGGACCCCGGTGAGAACACCTACGACGAGGTAGTGGAGACCGCCCTGGTGGCCAAACAAATGCTGGACGAGCTGGAGATTCCGGTGTACGCCAAGACCTCGGGGGCCACGGGCATGCACCTGTACGTGCCTTTAGGGGCCCGCTGGCCGTTTGAGCCGGTGAAGGAACTGGCCCACCTGCTGGCCCAGCGGGTGCACCAGCAACTGCCCAAACTTACCAGCCTGGAGCGCAGCCCCAAGGAGCGCCGGCACCAGATCTACCTGGACTACCTGCAGAACGCCACCGCCCAGACCATTGCGGCACCGTACAGCGTGCGGCCCCGGCCGGGCGCTCCCGTTTCCACGCCCCTGGACTGGAAAGAAGTAAAAACCGGATTGCACCCTTCGCAGTTTACCATACACAACGTGCCTGCGCGGGTGAAAAAGCGGGGCGACCTCTTTCAACCGGTGCTGGGCGAAGGCCTTGACGTGGCCGCGTACCTGAAAAAACTCAAAACCTAAGACTTATGGAAAACCGAACCAAAAACAACCTGCTGCTTGCCGGGGCCGGCGCGGGAGCCCTGCTCGCGCTTACCTATTTCTCGCGCAAGAAGCATGAATTCTCCTTTAAAGACCGCACCGTGTTGATCACCGGGGGCAGCCGGGGGCTGGGCCTGGTCTTGGCGCGCATGTTCGCGGAGCAGGGTGCCCGCATTGCCATCTGCTCGCGCACCCAGCACCAACTGGACGCCGCCCGCGAGGAACTGCAGGCCGGCGGAGCCACGGTGCGCGCCTTCAACTGTGACGTGAGCGACCAGGCCCAGGTGAAAGCCATGATCTCTGACATCAGCCAGCAGCTGGGGCCGGTGGAGGTGCTCATCAACAACGCCGGCATTATTGCCGCCGGTCCCCTGGAGGAGATGACCGTCCATGACTTCAAAGCCGCCATGGACATCCACTACTGGGGTTCGCTCTACACCATGCTGGAGGTACTCCCCGAGATGAAGCGGCGCGGCGAGGGGCGCATTGTCAACATTGCCTCCATTGGCGGGAAGGTGAGCGTGCCCCACCTGGTGCCCTACAGCGGCAGCAAGTTCGCGCTGGTGGGCCTGTCAGAAGGATTCAGGGCAGAGCTGCTCAAAGACGGCATTTACGTCACCACCATCAACCCCTCGCTCATGCGCACGGGCAGCGCCCGCAACGCTTTTGTGAAAGGGCAGAACCAGAAGGAATACACCGCCTTCGCCCTGCTGGATGCCAACCCCATGATCTCGCTGGCCGCTGATACTGCTGCCCGTAAAATCATGGACGCCTGCCGCTACGGCCGGGCCGAGGCCACCCTGGGCCTGAACGGCAAGCTCATCAACGCGGTGCACGGCCTGTTCCCTGGCCTGGTCACCGATTTGTTCGGGATGGTGAACTACTTCCTGCCCGGCCCGGGTGGGGTAGGCAAGAAAGCGGTGCGCGGCTATGAGAGCGAGACGGAGCTTACCCAGTCGGTACTGAATGCGCCCAACCAGAAAGCGGCCCGAGAGAACAATGAACTGTAGCCCAGGCGCTGCCTTTGCCAGCTGCTTAGGCTGACTTTTTCCAGGAGGCTGTTTCAGGGCTAAAATCCTAGAATCGGCCCTGAAACAGGCTGTCCCTGCGTCTGGGGGCTTTTGCTTCTGTTGCGCCTCTGGAAGAAAACGCTGAGGTTCTAGCGGTTACCTCCTGACAAAACCGCCAAACCTTCGTACAACTATTCTCATTCACTAACCTGTACACCTATGAGCGACACCACAGTGACCAAAATTGACGGGGCGTTTTCCCCCAAGGGAGAAGACGACGAAAAGTACCTGGCCTCGGGCAAAACCGTTGCCATGCGCCTCTGGGAAAACGAACAACCCGGCGACTCCAAACCCGAGGTAAGGCGTGAGTACGAGACCGTGGGCTACGTGATCGCGGGCCGGGCCGAACTGCACGTGGAAGGCCAGATGGTTTTGCTGGAACCGGGCAACTCGTACGTGGTACCCAAGGGGGCCTCGCATACCTACAAGATCCTGGAGGCATTCACCGCCGTGGAGGCCACTTCGCCACCGGCGCAGGTAAAAGGCAGGGACGAGGGCTAAGCAGGAGCCGCTGGGCCGGCGGCTGGCCAGTTTACGCAGGTGCGCCGCCGCCCCGGTTGCCAACGAGGGTACCCATAGGAGCCTCCGCGGGCCGGCTCCGGTCCCGTTGGTTGGTGCAGCATCAATGCCAGATAGAAAGATGAGCAGGAACGAACAGCAGGATTTCTTTGAGAGCATCAGCAGGCTTGACTTTGAGCAGGCCCGCATCAAGCATGTTCTGTTCAAATCAAAGCTGCGCGCCATGTTGTACGGGGCCAGCATTGACACCGAGCCCGTTATTTCTCCCACCGACTGTTCCCTGGGCAAATGGATTTACCAGGTAGCCCTGCCCCGCATCGGGCACCTGCCCGAGGTGAAGGAACTGGAGCGGGTGCACCATGACATGCACGTGATTGCGCGCCGCCTGTGGGCGGAGTACCAGAAAGGCAACCAGGAGCAAGCCCTGCAGGGCCTGCAGCAGGTAGACGCCACCGCCGAGAAACTCCTGCACCTGCTCACCGTGATTGAGCGCAAGGCGGTGGGCTAGAGAGTTGGCCACCACGGACGGGAAGCGGCGGATTCCGCAACCCTTCGGGTGCCCAGAAAGAACTTTTTGCCCCGGTTGCAGTACAAACAAAGGGCCCATGCAGTAATGGGTAAAATGTGTTACCAAAGCAAAACCGTATGTCAGATAAAATAGAACCAACCGACAACGCAGACAACGTGCAGAAGTCAGACCAGGCAGGATCAGAGACCAGCTCGGCCACCAACCAGAACCAGGGCCGCCAGTCAGAACGTCAGCGTGACAGTGGCAGCAGCAATGACACGTACAAGCGGTCCATGACCGGGTATGACAGCACCAAGCAAGACGAGAACTTCAGCGGCACGGAGCGCGCCTCGGGCGGGGCCACCATTGACGAGCGTGACCCTAATGACGGCGATGCCAACCAGGAAAACAATTATTAGCCTTCTATAAAAAGCCCCTTGCTCCATCTGCCAGGGGCTTTTTTGTGCTTTCCCGGGAACTAAAAAAATATTTTTGGTGCAGCCTGCCGCACCTTTGTTTTGGGGCCGTTCTCGTAAAAATTGGCAGAAAACTTGCTGATAAGAGATGTACGCAATGATTTGGCAGTGTTTTCGTTGAATCATACGGCGTGTTCTTCTGTTCTAAAACTATATGAAAAAGCATATGAAAAAGGTTCTTTTATCAGTACTGGCCGGGTTGCTTTTAACCGGGGCGTCGGTGGGCACACCGGCGGTGGCTGAGACCAGGGGAGCGGCGGCGACAGCCTATGCAGCGCCTGCGGTAGGAGCCCGGGACATTATCACCGAGATCATTGACGTGGTGGGCCTGAAGCCCCGGTTTGAGGTGCGGGCCGCCAACGTGCCCAACGCCGCCGCCGTGATCCTGAACGGCCAGCGCTACATTCTCTACAATGAGCAATTTGTGAGCCGGCTGAACAACGCGCTTAAAACCGACTGGGCCGGGGTAAGCATCCTGGCGCACGAGATTGGGCACCACCTGAACGGGCACACGCTCTCAAAAACCGGCAGCAACCACCGCGATGAGTTGGAGGCCGATGAGTTCTCTGGGTTTGTGCTGCGCAAGATGGGCGCCAGCCTGAGCGAGGCCCAGGCCGCCATTGGGGCCCTGGCCGAAGAAGAGGACTCTTACACCCACCCGGGCCGGAGTTCGCGCCTGGCCGCCATCAGCAAAGGCTGGCGCAACGCCGAGAGCCAGATCCTGGCCAGCGCCAAAGCCGGTACGCCCAACCGCAGGGTTGCCGTAGACAGAGGTGCCGTGGCCCAGCAGCAGACCGTGACCACCCCCACCAGACGCACGTCGGCCCGCATGGGGTCCCAGCAGATCATGCGCCAGGTGAAACTGGCCAGCGCCCCGCAGGAGCGCATCTACGTGACCACCGCGTTCAACCTGGTGCGCGAAACCGCCAGCGGGCTGGAAGTAATTGGCAAGCTGCAGAAAACCAACAACAGCAGATTCCCTTACGTGCTGGAGAGCCGTTACTTTGACTACCTCTTCGTAAGCACCGACGGGTTATTATTGAACGAAGACGGCAGACGGGTAGGGGTGTTAACCACCACCTAACCGTTGAGGCCCTACTTGCATACACCGCCACCTTCCAGCCAGAGGGTGGCGGTTTTTTTATGGCGGGTTCAGCCCGGTTTTGCGGAAAACTGCCTAAAAACAGCCGGCAAGCACCGCTTCAGCGGGATGGTTGACCAATCACCACCAGGCGCTACCGTTTTTGACCTGTTTTTATGAAAACCGCCGAAAAACCGCGCCTGCCAGGCCAACTGGTGCAAGATTCCATTTTTTGCCGTACCTTTTGGGTATGAACCAGTCCTTCTTCCTGCCCCGCTTTTTGGCCGGGGCCCTCTGTATCTGCTCCCTCAGCCTAACCTCCTGCGCCCAGCAGGTGTATGAGCCCAGCCAGATCCTCAAAGACGTTGAAATCCTGGCCGCCGACTCACTGGAGGGGCGCCTGCCCAACACGCCGGGCCACGGCAAGGCCCAACAATATCTTTTGCAGCGTTTCCAGAGCATCGGCCTGAAGCCGGTGGGTACGCAGTACCAGCATGCTTTTACCTTTACGCCCCGCAACAGCTCCATCAGCCAGCCAGGGGTGAACCTGGTGGGCATGATTCCGGGCAAGTCTGAGAAGGTGATTGTGGTGTCGGCGCACTATGACCACGTGGGCATCCGGAACGGGAAAGTCTACAACGGGGCCGATGACGACGCCTCGGGCATTGGCGCCATCCTGGCCCTGGCCACCCAGTTCCAGAAGCAGAAACCGCAGCACACCCTGGTTTTTGTGGCGTTTGACGCCGAGGAGCAGGGCTTGCAGGGATCCAATGCCTTTGTGGCCAACCTGCCCTTCGCCAAGGAACGGGTGCTCCTCAACGTGAACCTGGACATGGTGAGCATTTCTGAGAAGAACGAGCTGTACGCCGCCGGCACCTACCACCATCCGGCCCTGAAGCCGCTGCTGGAGCAGGTAAAGGTGCCCCAGGGCTTGCACCTGCGCTTAGGGCACGACCGGCCCGAGCAAGGTCCCAATGACTGGACCCTGCAGTCTGACCACGGAAGCTTTCACCGGGCCCAGATCCCGTTCATTTACTTCGGGGTAGAGGACCATCCGCATTACCACCAGGAGACCGATGAGTTCCGCAACATCCACCAAGCCTTCTACCTGAAAGCGGTGGAGACCATTCAGAGGGCCGTGGAAGTGCTGGACCAGCAACTGCCCCTGTAAGGCGGAGAGGGACAGATAATTCCGGCCTTTTTTACGCAAATCGGTTTTAGGCTCATTTCATGAAAATGGGCCTAAAACCGATTTTCTGTTTTTACCCCTAAGAGGGGTGTTATGTTAACCAGCGGCTGTTCTCAGGATTGTAGAAGCCAAAAATACGTTTGTTAGCCTAGTTGTACTATTCTAAGTAGTAAAACCCTTTAAAATATAAACCGTTTAAGACCTAGCCTCTAAACCGATGTTTCACCAACAACGAAAGCATGGTCAAGAATCAAACGTATGGACTTTTACTCTTAATCATTCTCCCGTTCCTGAAAGAAATCACAGGATCCACCACGCCGGCCCCGGCAATGCCCGTGCTGGAGCACCGGCCTATGGTGGCGAAGGCAATGCCCCAACCAGAGCCCGAATCTATTGCGGTAGACGCCTCGGTGTACTTCCCGGTGGAAGAACAGACCGACGAGGACCCGCTGGTCACCGCCGATGGCTCCCGCATCAATGAACACAATCCCCGCGGTCACCGCTGGCTGGCCTTGTCCAGAAATCTGCTTTCCCGCTGGGGCGGCCAGATTGCGTACGGCGACTCGGTGAAGGTAGAAGGCATTTCCCCGCAGTTAGACGGGGTGTACGTGGTACGGGATGCCATGCACCGCCGCATTAAAAACCGGGTAGACATTCTGGTAGGCCCTAATGACGAGATCATGGGCTACTGGGAAGACGTAAAGCTTACTAAGCTGTAAAAGATTATTAAAGCATACCTTCCTCAGCAAAAGGCCGCTCCTGTAAAAAGGAGGGGCCTTTTTTTGTTTGAGAAGCAGATAGCTTGATTTTAAGTGCTTGATAGTCAATGAAGTAATTGCCTGGTGTTGTGCTTTTTACAAACCGCTGTACCTCCTCCTGTAAATTTTGGCACGGTTTTTCCATTTAGCCAAGCACAGCCCACCCAAGGGCGGCGAAAGAGAAAGTACAAGCATTATGAAGAAGATACTACTTATGATGGCGGTTCTCATGGGAGGGCTCCTCAGCGAAGGTTTCGCCCAGACAGGCGACGGTGTCCGGATAGGCATCAAAGGCGGGTACAGCGTCATGGGCTGGCAGGGCGAAACGGTGAAAAGTTTTGGCGACCTGCTGGAGTACACCAACGGCAACGTGACCACCAAAATGCGCCAGGGCTTTCATGCCGGGGCGTACCTGAGCATCCCCATGGGCAACGGGTTTGAGTTTGAGCCCGGGGTGCAGTACTCGCAGAAAGGGATGGTGCTGGAAGGCCGCGTGCCCGGTGACGTAGGCACCTACACCAACGCCAAGGTGACCCTCACCAACAAAGCCGAATACATTGACGTGCCGCTGCTGGCCAAGGTGTACGTGGGCGAGGGCTTCAACTTGTTTGCCGGTCCGCAGGTGTCTTTCCTGGTGTCCAATAAAGTGAACGTGAACGCCGGGGCCTTTGGGTTCTCTGCTTACAACGATGATTTTGAGTGGCAGAACAGCCAGCGCAAGGTAGACGTGGGCGCTGCGGCGGGTGCCGGTTACCAGTTCCAGAACGGACTGAACATCAGCGGAAGCTATGACATGGGCTTCACCACCATAGACGACAACGCCGATTACAAATCATACAACCACGGGTTCAAAGCATCGGTTGGGTTCAGATTCTAAAGAGTAGTAGTTGTATAGTGAATGTGTTATAGGATGAGTGGAAAAACGGCGGACATTGTCCGCCGTTTTTTTTTGCTATTGGTTGGCGGCCTTAGGGCTCCGCTTCCCGGAAGACTGGCCATCGGCGCCCAGTCGGCCCTTGGTGAGGTTGGACACGCTGGACATAAGCCGGTCTGTGGGGATGCGCTTGGTGATAAGCGCGTAGAGGAGTGCCGCGCCGGCCGCCCCTGCCGCAATGTACAGGGCGGTTTTGAGGGGCCTGTTCGCGGCGGGCGAGGCAATGGCGGCTGGCAACCCACCGGGGGCTGGCGCATAGCCGGCTGCTTCGCGCAGCTGGTGCAGGTAAGTTAACACATCGGTGGAGGCTTCGCGCTGGCGCAGGATCACGCCGCGCACCTCGGCGGGCAGTTCATGGTCCAGGGCATCGCGGTAGGCTTTCTGCGCCCACTCCTCGCCGTAAATGTTGGAGCCCAGGATGGCTTCCTCGTTGCCGCCGGTGAGGGTGGCTTTCAGGTCCATCCATTGCCGGTATAGTTTTCCTTTGCCGGTGGTCCCAAACTCTGGGATGCCGCCGTGTTGCTGGATGATCTGGTTCAGTTCATTGGCGAACGCCAGGCGTTGCTGGGCAAACCGGCGATAAGCATCCTGGCGAGCGGTGTCTGTACTTTCCTTGGCGGCGCGCTCGTAGCCTTCCAGGCCATCATGCACAAATTCGTTCAGTTCCTGTAGAACCTGCACGACTTTTTGTTTCTCGTTCGTTGACATATGTTCGGTTATGGGTTATCAGTTTTTATGAACGTGAACCACCCAAACAGGTTTAGGAAAAATACCTAGCGGTCTTCCTGAGAAACAAAAGGGACTATGAGCCATTTGGCGCCGTTTTGGAGAAAACAGGCCCAAAACCCGCCAAGCCGCTAGGCCACCTCAAACTGTTAGGGCAGGTTGAACGGCAACTGCCGGCGCTTGCTGCGGCCGTTCAGGTCGGTGAGGAACTGGTTGAGCTGGTCCTGGTACTCCAGGTGGTAGTCTTCATGCAGGTACTTCTGAATGAGCGATATGGTGCGCAGCACCAGCCGGGCCGTGGCCACGTAGAAACCCTTGTAAATGCTATCAAACTGACCGGTGAAATTCTCAAAGACCAGCCCCAGCAGGTACAGGTGCAGTTCCACCTCGCCTTTACGGTCTTTGGTGATGCGGTAGTAGCGGGCAATTTCCTGCGTGCTTTTCTTGAGGGCCCGGTTCAGGGCCTTGCTCAGGCTTCGGCCGTTGGCGGTGAACAGAATATCATGGATGATCTGGGTGCTGCGCTCAAACAAGGTTTCCAGGGTAACCTCGTCCAGCAGTTCAAAGGCCAGGGTGTCGTACGCTTCGGCGTCTTTGCGCACCAGCCGCAGAATCAGGGCTTCTTTCTCTTTCTCGCTTAGTTGCTTCAACGCCTGCTTAAAGTCAGCGGAGGGTACGGGCATGCTTGGTGAATTAGGAATTAATAACATGGAACTGAGCCATTGAGAGTACATGAGGCTCAATTCTTTAGCAAAAGTACGGCTTTGTTAGCAATTGCGCCACAAAGAGCACGGGCGGCCGAAATCTTCTCAAAGGATTATCGCTTTTGTGACTGCAAGAGCCATGGCGGGCAGCCGAAAGGGAACGCGGTGCCTTTGGGGGTTGGGCCGTACGTTCTTAAAATCGTAATTTGGGCCCAAAAATTGAAAATTACTCCATGAGCCATACCAATAGATTAGCTGGCATCCGGCAGCAGATGCAGGCGCAGGGCGTGAGCGCCTACATCATTCCCTCGGCAGACCCGCACTTGAGCGAGTACGTGCCAGACCGTTACAAATGCATTGCCTTCGCCTCGGGCTTTACCGGCTCGGCGGGCACGCTGGTGATTACCCAGGATTTTGCCGGCCTCTGGACCGATGCCCGTTACTTTGAGCAGGCCCAGGAACAGTTGGCCGGATCGGGCTTTGAGCTGGTGAAACTGAAGGTGCAGCACGCGCCAGAGTACATTCAGTGGCTGGTCGAACGATTAACAGGCGGCGAAACCGTGGCCTTTGACGGAAGGCTGATGTCCTTGACTCTGGCCCGGTTGCTGGAGCAGCAATTGAAGCGCCGCGGCATCCAACTAGCCAGCGACCGCGACTACCTGGAGGCCGTTTGGCAAGACCGCCCGGCCCTGCCCACCGCCCCCGCGTTCTTGCTGGACGAGCAGATCACCGGCAAATCAATGGAAGAAAAACTGCAGGAAGTGCGGGTCGCCCTTCGGCAAGCCGGAACCCAGTTTCACCTGATCTCCTCCTTGGATGACCTGGCCTGGCTGTTCAACGTGCGCGGCAGCGATGTGAAATGCAACCCCGTGGTGCTGGGCTTCGCCCTGATTAGCCAAGACCAGGCCGTGTTGTTCATGGACGAAGCCAAACTGAACCCCGCAGACAAAGCCCGGCTGGAAAAGGCCGGAGTTACGCTGCAACCCTACGATGCAGTGGGGCAGGCCCTGAGCCAGTTGCCCGCAGACGCTTCTATTTACCTGGACCCGAAACGCACCTGTCAGGCCCTGTTTGAGCAAGTGCCGGTTCAAATGAACGTGGTGCAGGAAACCAACCCCACCACCGTTTTAAAAGCCGTGAAGAATGGGGTAGAGGCCGCCCATACCCGCACCACCATGGTGAAAGACGGCGTGGCCCTTACCCGGTTTTTCAAGTGGTTAGAGGAAAACATCACGAAAACAGACATCACCGAAATCTCTGCCGCCGAGAAGCTGCGGGAGTTTAGGGCGGAGCAGGAAGGCTTCGTGGGCGAGAGTTTCGATACTATTGCGGGCTACCGCGCGCACGGCGCCCTGCCGCACTACAAAGCCACCCCGGAAAGCGACGCGGTACTGAAACCCGAGGGGCTGTTCCTGCTGGACTCGGGCGGACAGTACCAGACCGGTACCACCGATATCACCCGCGTCATCTCCCTGGGCCACCTCACCGAGGAGGAGAAAACCGATTACACCCTGGTGTTGAAAGGCATGATTGACGGTTCCACCGCCCGCTTTCCTAAAGGTACCCGCGGTTACCAGATAGACGCCATCACCCGCAAGCCATTATGGGACCACGCGCGCAACTACGGCCACGGCACCGGCCACGGCGTAGGCTTCTTCCTGAACGTGCACGAGGGGCCGCACACCTTCAATCCTACGCCTTTGCCCGTGGACATTGAATTGGGCATGATCACCTCGGTGGAGCCCGGCATTTACCGCCCCGGCCGCTACGGCATCCGGATTGAGAACCTGGTGCTCACCGTACCAGATGAAACAAATGAGTTCGGGGAGTTCTACACCTTTGAAACGCTCACCCAGTTCCTGATTGACACGGCCCCGGTGAACAAAGCCCTGCTGGAGCCGCACCACATCCAATGGCTGAACCAGTATAACCAACAGGTAGTGGAGAAACTGGCCCCCCACCTGGCACCCGATGAACAGGTCTGGCTCCAGGAAAAAGCAAAGGCTATTTAGCGATTGGGTTTCTCTTAAAAACAAAAGAGCGGCATCTGATAGGTGCCGCTCTTTTGTTTTGGGTCTGTTTTAGCCAAAACCGGCCTAAAACCCAGCGCTACTGCTTGGGCATGTACTTATCCCGAATGGCCTTGAACTCAGAGCCGGCTTTCCACTGGGGCCACTCCTTGGAGAAGGCCAGGCGCCGGCCCAGCTGGTAGAGCAACTGCAGGTCGGCCACGGCGCCGTCTAGCTTGAAGGCGGCGTTCACCTCATCGTTGGGTTTGTGGTAGATGTTGGCGGTGAAATGGTCCAGCAGCTTTTTGCCCTCGGCCTTGCCCAGTTGCACGTGGTCAATGCCCATGCCGGTGAACAGCGCCGGAATGCCGGTCTTGGCGAAGTTGAAGTGGTCTGAGCGGTAGTACAGGCCGGCCTCGGGGTTGGGTTCGGGGGCCACGTAGCGGCCTTCTTTGCGGGCCTCCTGGGCCAGCATTTCTTCCAGCTCAGACTGGCCCCGGCCAATGAGCACGATGTCTTTGGTGAGGCCCAGGGGAGTGAGCATGTCCATGTTGAGGTTGGCCACGGTTTTCTCTTTGGGGACCGTGGGGTTCTCGGCGTAGAATTGCGAGCCTAGCAGACCTTGCTCCTCGGCGGTGACCGCCAGGAACACCACGGTCCGGTCGGGCTGCTGTCCCTGCGCCTTGAACGCCTTGGCTACGGCCAGCAAACCGGCGGTACCGCTGGCGTTGTCGGCGGCGCCGTTGTAAATGCTGTCGTTCTGCTGGTTTTTCTTGCCGATGCCCAGGTGGTCCCAGTGCGCTGAGTACACGATGGCTTCCTGGACCTGGTTGCCGCCGCTGATCTTGGCGATGAAGTTATAGGAAGTATCATGCTTTACCCGGGCTTTCAGGGAAGTGCTCACCGTCTGGCCCAGCGAACTGCCCTTGAATCCGGGCTTGGCGGCGCGTTGCAGTTCAGATTGGAAATTCTTGCCGGCCGCGGCGAAGAGTTTCTCGGCCACGGGCGTGGTGATCCAGCCTTCCATGGCGCAGCGGTACGCGTCCTGGCCCTTGGGTGCCAGGTAGAACTTAGACGTGTTCCAGTTGTTCTGCACTACCTGGAAGCCGTAGCCGGCCGGTTCGGTGGCGTGCACAATGAGGCAACCCTTGGCTCCCTGGCGAGCCGCTTCCTCCAGTTTGTAGGTCCAGCGGCCATAATACGTCATGGTGCGGCCTTTGAAAAAGGTGGTGTCTGAAGAGTAGAACCCCGGGTCGCTCACCAGCACCACCACTACTTTGTCTTTCACGTTGAGTCCGGCGTAGTCGTTCCAGTTGTACTCCGGCGCCACAATCCCGAACCCGGCAAACACCAGCTCGCTGTCTTTGATGGACACGTTCTCCTCGGGGCGTCTGGCCCAGATCACGTAATCTTCCAAGCCTTTCAGGGTCATGGATTTTTTGCCTTTCACGGTCATGGTAGGGGCAGGGGAGGAGGTGATTTCCACCATGGGCACTTCTTGCAGGTAGCTGTTGCCGTTGCCCGGTTCCAGCCCCAATGCCTTGGCTTCCTGCTCCAGGTAAGCGAGTGTTTTCTTCTCGCCGTTGGAGAACGGTTTGCGGCCCTCCATAGCATCAGACGCCAGCGCAGTCACATAGGTGCGGTAGCTGTCTTCCGTCACCCGCACTTCCGGGGCAGCCGTCGCCTCTGGGGTGGCTACGGCCGAAGTGGTCTGGGGACTGGTGGACTGGCAAGCGGATAAGAAGCCTATACTAAGCGGAATAGCCCAGAAATGAAGTCGTTTAAGCATAAGGGATGATTTGGTGAGATCGTGTCTATTTAAGTTGGAAAGTAACTTTTACCGTAGCAGTGACAGAGATGCTCTGGGGGATTTCTATCAAGGTGCCCTCATTGGATCCACCTATCGCATTTTCCCCAGCGGCTGCGTACATATCATCATTTGAATAATTGTTAAACATGGGGTCGGTGTCATCGGTGTCAGCAATTCTGACGATGCGTTTTATTTTTCTGTTCCCTGATATTGCCAAAACCTCCGCCTTGTCAGTGGCTGTTTTCACGGCTTTGGCCAGTACTTCTTTTTTCATTTCACCTTCTTTGGAAGAGGTAAATGCGCTGCCGAAGGTGATCACGCCTTCTCTGATCAATCTATCTCGTATAGCCGGGTAGGTTTGAAGCGAATCAATGGTGAACGAAATCTCCTGACGCCCTTCAAAATACCAGACAGGTTCTTCGTCATCCTTAGCATAGGAAGGCCGCTTGCCCACTGACAGCAGTGAGTAAGAAATCTTATTAGCTGGAATATGCAAGTCTCTCAGGATTGTGACGATTTTAGTTTCCATGGCCTTGTGTTTGGAGTACATTTTATCAAGGCTTAAGGTGTCTGTGGAGATCAGGTAGATGTTGAAACTGACTTGGTCAGCAGGTGCATCAATGGTAGCCTGTCCCATGACTACGATCCTGTTGTCAGGGGAAATGGTCTGGGCTGACACCAGACTGGAAACAAGCACGAGAAGGGCCGAAAGAAGTCTCTTCATGAGTGGGGTATCTAAGTTTGACCAAAGATAAGTGACAGAGTAGAAACAAAAAGGGAGCCTTTACCAAGGCTCCCTTTTTGTTTCCTGTTTCAGACCTGTTTTCTGAAAAACAGTCCAGAAATGGAGTTCTTACTTTAAATGCTCATCAAAGTACTGCGTCACCTTCTTGTACAGGTGCACGCGGTCTTTGCCCATCACGTTATGCGGGTGGCCCGGGTACACGAAATAATCCAGCAGCACGCCTTCATCTACGGCTTTCTTGAGGAAAGCCTGGCTGTGTTGCCACAACACCACATCGTCAACGGTGCCGTGGATCATGAGCAGTTTGCCTTTCAGGTTTTTTACGTAGTTGAGCAGGTTGGCTTTCTGGAAACCCTCGGGGTTTTCCTGGGGCGTGTCCATGTAGCGCTCGGTGTACATGATCTCGTAGAGGCGCCAGTCAATCACGGGACCACCGGCGATGCCTACTTTGAACACGTCTGGGTGTTTCAGCATTAAAGAAGTGGTCATGAAGCCGCCGTAGCTCCAGCCGTGCACACCCAGGCGGGACGCATCTACGTAAGGCAGGCCCTTGAGGTATTCTACGCCTTTCAGTTGGTCGCTCACCTCAGGGGTGCCTACCTGCCGGAAGATGGCCTGCTCAAACGCCCGGCCTCTATCGGCGGAGCCGCGGTTGTCCAAGGTGAAGACAATGTAGCCTTTCTGGGCCATCATTTGCATCCAGAGGTTAGAGCCACCCAGCCAGCTGTTGGTGATCATTTGGGCGTGCGGACCGCCGTACACGTACACCACCACCGGGTATTTCTTCTTCTCATCGAAGTTGGGCGGAGTGATCATGCGGCAGAAAAGATCGGTACCGTCCTCGGCCTTGATGGGGAAAATGGTGGTCTCGCCTAGTTTGTAGTCCTGCAGCGGATTTTGGGCCACCAGCAAGGTTTTGGCCACTTTCCCGGCATCGGTGTCCAGGATACGGATGGTGCGCGGGGTTACCGGGCTGCTGTAGTTATCAATGAAGTACTGGCTGGTGGGCCCGAAGCTGATGTTGTGCACGCCGCTTCCCTGGGTGAGTCTACCGGTACGGCCGGTACTGAGTTCTACGGCATACAGATGGCGCTCCAGCGGGCTTTCGGCGGTGGAGGTGTAGTACGTTTCGCGGCCGTTTTTGTCAAAACCCACTAAATCCGTCACCACCCACTCGCCTTTGGTCAGTTGCCTAATGAGCTGGCCGTTTGTGTTGTAGAGGTACAGGTGGTTGAAGCCGTCGCGCTCACTAATCCACACGAATTGGTCAGTTCTGCCCGGCACAAAGTACAGCGGGTGCTCTGGCTCAACCCATTTCTCGTTCTGCTCCTCAAACAGGGTTTTCACGAAGGCTCCGGTAGCGGCATCGTACTGGTTCAGCCACATGTGGTTCTGGGCGCGGTTCACCACGGCCAGGTAGATGTGTTTCTCGTCGGGGCTCCAGGTCAGGTTAGTGAGGTACTGCTCGGCGGGCTCGCCGGTTTTCAGGAAGACGGTTTTGCCGGAGGCCACGTTGTACACACCCACGGTTACGTGGTGGCTTTTGGCGCCCGCCATGGGGTACTTGATGTTGTTGAGTTTGGCGGGCATCTGGTCAATGCTCACCAGCGGGTAATCGGTGACCATGGTCTGGTCCATGCGGTAAAAGGCCAGGCTGTTGCCGCTGGGGCTCCAGAACGTACCCTTCCTGATCCCGAACTCAGAGCGGTGGGCCGCCTGTCCGTTCACAATCTCGGGGTTGGTTTCCTGCGTGATGGGCACGTTCTCTTTGCCAGGCTGGGAGATGAACAGGTTCTGCGCTTTGGTATAGGCGGCGCGTTGCTTGTTGGGCGCAAAATCTACATTCTCGGCGGCGGCATCCAGTTTGTAAAAGGCTTGGCCGGTTTTGTTCCGCACGTTGTAGCGGTACACGGTGCCTTTCTGGTTCAGGAGGACTTCCTGGCCGTTGAGCCACTGCAAACCGTTCACGGTGGAGACTTTGCTGGCTCCGGCTTTCTCCAGGGCTGCGCTCAGGTCGGTGGCGGTTAAGATGACCTGAGGATTGCCTTTGAGGCCTCCGCGCAGAAGCTGGTCGTAGCGGTCACTTACGTAACTGTACTCGTTGGTGCCGGGCACCCAGGTGAGCTGGCGCAGGTTGGCCGGCGTGAGCGCAGGGTTTTGGAAAGCGTCTTCCACGGTGAGCGTCTTTTGCTGCGCCGTTACCGAAAAAGAAGCCAGAAACAGGAGCCAGAGCAGCAGGAGCCCGGCAAGCGGTTGTTTATGCGTCATATCAGGGTATAATGAAAAATTCAGGCCTCAAAACGGAAAAGTAAACCAAATTCAAAGGCCGGTAGTACAATCAAAAATTAGGCTAAACTACCCATTTTTCAGGAACAAGAGGCGTTTTTTAGCTGTTTTACTTTTGCTGAGACCGGAGCAGAGGAGCTTCCTATACTCATGTTAATTGCTTAATTTTGCGTTATGGACATTCTAACCGAAATTCTGGAGCAGGAAGACGTGCTGTTGTTGGAGGAGACCACTGACATGCGGGAGCTGGTGGTGTACAACGACGACGTAAATACGTTTGAGCACGTGATCAATACCCTGGTGCAGGTCTGCCGCCACACACAGGAGCAGGCTGAGCAGTGTACCATGCTAATCCACTACAAAGGAAAATGCACCGTGAAGCTGGGTACGTTCACCGAGCTGCTGACCATGTGCACCGCCATCCACGACCGGGGTATCTCAGCGGATATCGTTTAAACCCCTGAACTAAAGGATGAATTTTCCTTCCAAACTGATTGAAAACGCGGTAGAGGAATTGGCCAAGTTACCTGGCGTAGGCAAGAAAACGGCCCTGCGGTTGGTATTACACTTGCTCAAAGCCGAGACCGAAGATACCAAACAACTTTCTGAGTCGCTGGTGCGCATGCGTACCGGCATCAGGTATTGTAAAACCTGCCACAACATCTCAGACACCGAGGTGTGCGGCATCTGTGCCAATCCGCTGCGGGACCGTTCTCTGCTCTGCGTGGTGAGCGACATGCGCGATGTGATCGCCATTGAGAACACGGCGCAGTACAAAGGGCTGTACCACGTATTGGGCGGCGTGATCTCCCCGCTGGAAGGCATCGGCCCTTCAGACCTGCACATCCAGTCCCTACTGGAGCGTTTGCCAACGGCTGAGGTCAAGGAGATCATCCTGGCACTGAGCCCTACCATGGAAGGCGACACCACGGCGTTCTACCTCACCAGGAAATTGAAGGATTTCCCGGCCCGTATCTCCAGCATTGCGCGGGGCGTACCCGTGGGCGGCGAACTGGAATACACCGATGAGATTACCCTGGGCCGCAGCATCCTGGACCGCACCGCCTACAGCCAGGGCTGAGTTTTTGGCTTATTTTACAGAAAACACCCCAGAAATAGACCCAAAGCAGGAGCAAAAGTTCCTGCTTTTTTTATGTTTGTAGTTCTTTTTACAAATTAGACCCCAAAACGCCCCCGCATCTGTAGTACCCAACCTTATCCTGCTTGAAAGACCTCTCCGTCATCATTGTCAATTACAACGTCAGCTATTTCCTGGAGCAGTGTCTGCTGTCGGTCAGGAAAGCCGCGCAGGGGCTGCAGGTAGAGGTGTTTGTGGTAGACAACAACTCGGTAGACGGGTCGGTGGAGATGGTGCGGCGGCGCTTCCCCGAGGTCATCCTGCTGGCCAACAAAGACAACCTGGGCTTCTCCAAGGCCAACAACCAGGCCATCCGGCAGGCGCAGGGCAAATACGTCTTGCTGCTCAACCCAGACACGGTGGTGGAGGAAGATACCTTTGTGGCGTGTTTCGGGTTTATGGAGGCGCATCCTAAGGCCGGTGCCCTGGGGGTAAAGATGATGGACGGCGCCGGGCAGTTCCTGCCGGAGTCCAAGCGCGGCTTGCCTACGCCCTGGGTGGCCTTCTGCAAGGTGTTCGGGTTGTCTGCCCTGTTTCCTACCTCCTCGCTGTTCAACCGCTACCACCTGGGGCATTTGTCTTCTGAGAAGATTCACCAGGTAGATATTCTGGCGGGCGCCTTCATGTTCATGCGCGCCGAGGCGCTGGAGAAAGTAGGGCTCCTGGACGAGAATTTCTTCATGTACGGCGAAGACATTGACCTTTCTTACCGCATCAAGGAAGGCGGCTACGAGGTCTACTACTTCCCCCAGACCCGCATCATCCACTACAAAGGCGAAAGCACCCGCAAGACCAGCGTGAACTACGTGTTCATGTTTTACCGCGCCATGATGGTCTTCGCCCGCAAGCACTTTAGCGGCCGGCAGGCCTGGCTCTACTCTTTCCTGATTCAGCTGGCCATTTACCTGCGGGCGGGCATTGCCATTCTGGCCCGGGCGGTGCAGCACGCGTTCCCCATTATGCTAGACGGCTTGTGCCTGGCCCTGGGCGTGCTGGTGGGGGAGAAGGTGGTGCCCAACCCGTTTTCTTTGGAGTTTTCGCCCATGTGGGCGGCCTACTTTGGGGTGTGGCTGGGAGCGGCCTACTTCAGCGGGGCCTATGACCGGCCCACCCGCCTGTACTGGCTGTTGCGGGGCATGCTGTGGGGCAGCATCCTGCTCATGGCCTTCTCCAGCGTGGTAGGCATTGTGGGCACCATCAACAAAAAGCACCTGCTGGTGGCGGTGTTGGTGGGCCTGGTGGGCATGACCGCCTGGCGCCTGCTCTGGCACTTTAGGCAGTACGGCCACTGGCGGTTTGGCGAGCAGAAAGCCAAGCGCATTGCGGTGGTGGGCAGCAGCAAGGAGGTAAAACGCGCCGCGCTGCTCCTGCGGCAGGCCGGGGCCCAGGAACCGGTAGCCCGCCTGGAGCCGCAGCACACCCCTGCCGACCTGCGCCAGATTCAGGAAGTGATCCAGATCTACAAGATCAATGAGCTCATCTTCTGCGGCAAAGACCTGGCCGTTTCGCAGATCATTGAGTGGATGGTGCAAATCCACAACCGGGCCGTGGAGTTCAAGATCCTGCCCGAGAACAGTGCCTACATCATCGGGAGCTCGTCAAAGAACGCCCCCGGCGACTACTATGCCCTGCACATTGAGGTAAACCTGCTCAACCCATACCACCAGCGCAACAAAGTGGTCTTGAACTCGCTGGTGAGCGCGCTCCTGCTCCTGGCTGCGCCGGTCCTGATCTGGCGCATCAGGGGAAAGAAACAGTTCCTCAAGAACTGCCTGGGCAACCTGGTGGGGCTGTACCAGTGGGTGGGCCTCAAAGCCACCGCCACCCCAGACGCCAAGCCCGCCATCCTTTCGCCGGTAGACAAAGTGAACAGTCAGCGAATCAGCCCTATGGCTGCCCGTCAGATAGAGGTGGTCTACGCCAAGGACTACACGCCCTATGATGATCTCACCATCCTGGCCCGGAACCTTGCCAAACTGGGCAGGCCGGCGCAACCCGTCCGGGTGCCCCATGCTGAGATGCCCGTCTTGCGGTAAGGCAGCGCAGGGGCAGCGGGAGAAGCAGGGCCCTGTTTCTTTAGTTTTTGGCAGGCCGGCGCGGGGCTTGAATAAGAGACTAATTAAATCTTGATGATTTCACTATAAAAACGGCAAAAGCTTCTAATTTTGGAGTTACACCGTTAGTCTTTTTAAGAGATGATTACTAGCCAACAAAAAACACTTTCAGACCGCATTACCTCCCTGGCCGAGTCTCAGACCATCGCCATGGCGAAGAAGGCCCGTGAGCTGGCCGCCAAAGGGGTGGATGTGATCAATTTGAGTTTCGGGGAGCCTGATTTCCAGACCCCGCAGTACATCAAAGACGCTGCCAAGAAAGCCATTGACGATGGCTATACCTTTTATACGCCGGTGGCCGGCTACCCCGAGCTGCGCAAAGCCATTGTAGAGAAACTGCGCCGCGACAACGGCCTGGAGTACGGCCCCGAGAACATTGTGGTGTCTACCGGCGCCAAGCAGTCCATCGCCAATGCCGTGATGTGCCTGGTAAACCCCGGCGATGAGGTGATCATTATCTCTCCGTACTGGGTGAGCTACGAGGAAGTGGTGAAACTGGCCGAGGGGATTCCAGTGCCCGTGCGCGGTTCCCTGGAGAACGACTACAAGATCACGGCCCAGCAACTGGAAGACGCCATTACAGCCAACACCAAACTGGTGATGTACTCTTCACCTTGTAACCCAACCGGTTCTGTGTTCACCAAGGAGGAACTGGCTGCTTTTGCCGCTATTCTGGAAAAACACCCGCAAATCCACGTCATCGCCGATGAGATTTATGAGTACATCAACTTCACCGGTGAGCACTACAGCCTGGCTCGTTTTGAGTCCATCAAAGACCGCGTGATCACCGTGAACGGCTTCTCCAAAGGATACGCCATGACCGGCTGGCGCGTAGGCTACATTGCGGCCCACAAAGACATTGCCGAAGCCTGCGACAAAATGCAGAGCCAGATCACCAGCGGTACCTGCTCTATTGCCCAGAAAGCCGCCCAAGGCGCGCTGGAAGGTGGCCGCGGTTCTGCCGAGGAAATGAGTGCGTCTTACCTGCGCCGCCGTGACCTGGTGCTGGGCCTGATGAAGGACATCCCGGGCATTAAAACCTACGTGCCGCAGGGCGCTTTCTACATCTTCCCGGATGTGAGCGAATTCTTCGGCAAGTCAACCGGCGACACCGTGATCCAGAACGCCAACGACCTGGCCATGTACCTGCTCAATGATGCGCACGTTTCTCTGGTGGAAGGTGGAGCCTTCGGGGCGCCGGAGTGTATCCGGTTCTCTTTTGCGGCCTCAGACGCCAAATTGATTGAGGCGCTGGAGCGAATTAAGGCTAGTTTGGCCAAACTGAGCTAAAAACGAGTCTCGCAAATTCTTACTAACTTTACCTTTGCATTGGATAAAATGCCCCGAAAACGGGTGTTTTATCCAATGTTTTGTTTCCAACCTATTCTCTCTCTCTGAATGCCCCTTCAGCAAACTGTCTCCGCGCTGTTCAGCCGTTTTAGCCAATTGAAAGTCTTGGTGGTAGGCGATGTCATGATTGATGCGTACCTCTGGGGAAAATCCACGCGCTTGTCGCCCGAGGCCCCGGTGCCCATTGTGAACCGCACCAAAACCGAGCAGCGCCTGGGCGGAGCCGCCAACGTGGCCCTGAACGTGCAGAGCCTGGGTGCCACCCCGCTTCTCTGCTCTGTTGTAGGTGATGACCAGGAAGGTGGTGATTTGATTAGACTGCTGCACGAGCAAGGCCAAACCGAAGAAGGCATCGTCCTGAGCCCCGACCGGCCCACCACCGTGAAGCAGCGCATCATCTCCGGCGGCCAGCAACTCCTCCGGATCGATTCCGAGGTGGAAACAGACCTGAACGAATGGGAGCGCGAAGCCCTGGTAGACCGGTTCAAACAGCTGCTGGAACAAGCCCACGTGGTCATCTTTGAGGACTACGACAAAGGCGTGCTGAGCGCCGAAGTGATTGCCGAACTCCTCACCCTTTCAAGGCAAGCCGGCGTACCCACCGTCATCGATCCCAAAAAGAAGAATTTCCTCTCCTACAAAGGCAGCACGCTGTTCAAGCCCAACCTGAAAGAACTCAAAGAAGGCCTGAAAGTAGATTTCGCTGAAAATAACCTGGAGGCGTTTGAAGCCGCCGTGAACCAACTGCAGGAAAAACTGGCGCTGGAGAATGTACTGGTGACCCTCTCAGAGCGCGGCGTGTTCTGCCAGTCGGCCCAGAAAACTAAAACCTACCTGGATGCCCACATCCGCACCATCTCAGACGTCTCCGGGGCGGGTGACACCGTGGTAAGCATCGCGGCGCTGAGTCTGGCGGTTGGCCTCCCGTTACCTGCTTTGGCCGAGTTGGCAAACTTAGGCGGTGGCTTGGTCTGCGAGCACGTAGGCGTAGTTCCTATTGACCGGGAGCGCCTGAAACAGGAGGCGCAGCAATCTAAAGTGTTGCAAAGAGAACTGGCTGCTTTTGAAGTGAAAGCGGAGTTGTAAGGGTCGTGAACAGGAGTGGGAGAGCCTGATGGCAATGTTTCTTTTACGGAGAAACCCGTTCCTTATTTGATTGGCAGAACTATTCCCCTCGCTCGCCTCCGGCGAGTGTGGGTTATGGGGCGGCGTCCCGCCGCTATGTGAATTATTAAACTTTCCCGCATTTCGGCCAGAGGCCGAAAAATAGCTCACACTCGCCGGAGGCGAGCGAGGGAAAAGTTCAAAAGAGACCAGGGCAAAACGGAGCTATAAAGCGGCTTTTGACTAGTTAACGCGAGCTTCTAATGCCCCATCTCCCATCTGCGAAACAGCGCGTAATTTCTCCTGCTCGCCAGAGGCGAGCGAGTAAACAGCTTACAAACCGAAACGGCCTCTTGCACCAAGTGCAAGAGGCCGTTTCGGTTATATTTTCAGGAAAACAGGTCAGAAACGCTTAGCGGGCGCTGTACTCTTTCACCGTCTGGATGAAGCATTTCACTTTCTCCGGATCAGTGTCTGGATACACGCCGTGGCCCAGGTTGGCGATGTGGCGGCCCGGCCCGAAGGCGTCCAGCATTTTGATGGTTTCCCGCTTCACGCCTTCAAACGAGTTGTAGAGGGCACAAGGGTCCAGGTTGCCTTGCAGCGTTTTAGTATCACCCACGGTGGCGCGGGCGTTTTTAATGTCCATGTTCCAGTCCAGCCCGATTACCTGGCAGTCCAGCTTCGCGAAATCCGCGAGGGAGAAGAAAGCGCCTTTTGCGAAAACGGTCACCGGCACGTCTGGCAGGGCCTGGCAGATCTCGGAGATATAGCGGTACGAGAATTCTTTGTAGTGCGCCGGAGGCAGAATACCCGCCCAGGAATCAAAGATCTGGATGAGGTTAGCGCCGGCTTCCACCTGGGCCTTCAGGTAAGCGATGGTGGTGTCTGTGATTTTGCGGAGCAGTTGGTGCGACAGCTCGGGAGCCTCGTAGAGCATTTTACGCGCTTTGGAGAACGTCTTGGAGCCGCTGCCTTCCACCATGTACGCGAAGATTGTCCACGGCGCGCCCGCAAACCCGATGAGCGGCACGCGTCCGTTCAACTCACGCTTGGTGACTTTGATAGCCTCCAGCACGTAGTTCAGGTGCTCATAGGGATCAGCTACGCGCACGTTTTCTACATCGGCGGCGGTTTTGATGGTGTTCGGGAACAAGGGACCGCGTTTCTCCACCATCTCATAGGTGCAGCCCATGGCCTCGGGCACTACCAGGATATCGGAGAAAATAATGGCGGCATCCACGTCCAGCAGGTCTACCGGCTGAATGGTTACCTCGGCGGCCAGTTCAGGGGTTTCCACCAGTTCCTTGAAACCGGAGAGACGCGCACGCACGGCGCGGTATTCCGGTAAAATGCGGCCTGCCTGGCGCATGAGCCACACAGGGGTTCGTTCGGTCGGCTGGCCCAGGGCGGCGCGCAGCAGCAAGTCGTTCTTTAATTGCATGGCGCAAAGATAAGGCAAAACAATGAAGTCCTGAGTCTTGAGTCTTGAGTTCTGAGTCAGAATTTAAGTAGAGCAGAAACGAATAACCTTGAAGTAGTTTTAGGCTTATTTTTGAAAAATCGGCTTAAAAACAGCTTGTTTCTTATTTGAACAGGGCCAGTAGCGCCGTCACAATGAAGCTCACGCCCAAAGACAGCACAATAAAACCCATGATCTTGGCCAGGGCGGCCAGGCCGGCTTTGCCCATGAACATCATGAGACGGGGCGAGAAAAGCAGGATGGTGTAGGTAACGGCTCCCAGCAGCACAATAGCCAGCACGGTCAGGCCCATGTCAATCACCGTCAGGGATTTGGTGAAAAGGCTGATGACCACCGCAATGGAGCCCGGCCCTGAGAGCAGCGGCATGGCCAACGGGGTGAAGGAAATGTCTTCTTTCTCCACGCCTTCGGCCACTACGTCTTTGGAAATTTTCTTGCCCTCCTCGGCTTTGGGGTTGAGCAGCTCAAAGCCTGCCCGCATGATCATGATGCCCCCGGCAATGCGCAAATCATGAATCCGGAGGCCGAAGAAGTCCAGCACGGCCTGCCCGGCCAGGAAGAACACCGTCAGGATCAGGATCATGTACACGCAGGCCCGCAGCGCTTGCTGGTTGCGGCGCTGGGTGGTGTCGTCTTGCGTGAGGGTCAGAAAGACCGGCATGGCCCCAAAGGGGTTCACCACCGAGAAAAGGGCCGAGAAGGTTGCTAACAGGATTTCCATTGCCGCCAAATTACAGAAATTCCCCACACCAGCTACGGCGGGGCAGAATAGAAGGCAGCGGCGTTAGGCCAGCACGCTGCCCATCAGGCTCCTGAGCTTGCCCCAGAAGCCGGTAGGCTGTTGCTTGGTAAACCGCGTGTACACCCGCTGCAACTGTACAATCTGGATGCGCTGGATGGCCTTCACCAGCCACTGGGCGGCTTGTTCGTGGCGCTCCAGGACCCCGTGCACCCCCGGCTGCCAAAAGCCCAGGACTTGTTTGGCGTCTGTGGTGGAGGTGAGCACGAAGATATGCGTGCGGTCCAGCTGGTTCACCAGGGTCTTCAGTAGCCTGGCGTCTGGCTCATACTGCAGACTGGCTTTGCCCCCCAGCACAATCAGTTCACGGGTAGAGTTGCGGGCCATGCCAAACTTGTCTTCAAACGCGGCATAACTGAGCGCCTGTACCTCAATGCGTTGCGAGTACAGGTTTTGCTTGTGTAAGGTCTGGGTAATGGTCTCAGCTAAAGTTTGGTCATCTTCCAGCAAGAGCAGGCGGTAAGAAGTAGTCATAGAAGAATGCAACGGGGTGTCAGCGCTGGTAGCCCTCAAAA
Organism: Rufibacter psychrotolerans; assembly: GCF_016924645.1. Lineage (GTDB taxonomy): Bacteria > Bacteroidota > Bacteroidia > Cytophagales > Hymenobacteraceae > Nibribacter > Nibribacter psychrotolerans. The sequence continues at coordinate 101,753 of NZ_JAFFJV010000001.1, forward strand.
TCTTTGAAAATCTTATACTGCAGAAAAGGGAGCTTTTTCAAAGATGACAGATTTAAAAGAACGTAAGAGATGGCTAGTTATAGTAATTCTTAGGGGACTTCTACATATTAGATTTCAAATATAGAATAGTTGAGAAAATAATCCTTGTTCTGGGCCAAAAACTTGTAGCTTATCGGCATAACTGTGAGATTTGGGCTGTGAGCGGCGCCCGCGCGGAGCTGCATGGTTACATTTAAATAGCACAAATCTTACGTACTTCTTTTACAATGAACGCTATACGATTAGGCATATTAGGCGGGGGGCAACTGGGCCGCATGTTGCTGCAGGCCGGCATAGATTACAACCTCTATACCCTGGTCCTGGACCCCGATGAGCACGCGCCCTGCCGGCATCTCTGCGAGGAGTTTGTGCACGGTGACTTCAAGGATTATGACACGGTATATGCCTTCGGGAAGCGCTGTACCCACCTCACCATTGAGATTGAGCACGTGAACGTGGAGGCCTTGTTTGCTCTGGAGCAGGAGGGAGTGCAGGTATATCCTAAACCGGCCTCGTTGCGCACCATTCAGGACAAAGGGCTGCAGAAGGAGTTCTTTCAACAGCACTCCATCCCCACCGCCGACTTCAGGCTGCTGCAGGATTCTGCTGAACTGGAGGCCAACCTCGGCTTTCTGCCAGCTTTCCAGAAGCTGCGCAAAGGCGGCTATGATGGCAACGGCGTGACCCGTTTGACCTCAAAGGAAGACCTGGGCAAGGCGTTCCAGGCCCCAACCGTGCTGGAGAAACTGGTAGAGTTTGAAACGGAGATCTCGGTGATCTGCGCCCGCAACGTGCAGGGCGAGGTAAAGGCCTTTCCGGTGGTGGAGCAGGTCATGCACCCAGAGCACAACCTGGTAGATTACTTGCTGGCCCCGGCCCAGGTAGCCTATAAACTGCAGCGCATGGCCATTGAGATTGCCACCCACGTAACCACCGCCCTGGACATTGTAGGCTTGCTGGCCGTGGAAATGTTTGTGACCCCAGACGGGCAGATCCTGGTGAACGAGGTAGCGCCCCGGCCGCACAACAGTGGGCACCACACCATGAAAGCCAACGCCACCTCGCAGTTTGAGCAGCACCTGCGCGCCATTCTGGGGCTTCCCCTGGGCGACACAGAACCACATTGCCCGGCCGTGCTGGTGAACCTGTTGGGCGAGGCCGGCTACTCAGGCGAGGCCGTTTATGAAGGGCTGGCCGAGACTATTGGCGAACCCGGCGTGTACATTCACTTGTACGGCAAGAAATTTACCCGCCCGTTCCGCAAGATGGGGCACCTCACCGTGCTGGCGCCTACCGTTGAAGAAGTAAAACAAAAAGCAGATACCATCAAGAACCGCTTAAAAATCATTGCATGAGCCAATCACCTGAGAGAAATGCCCCCTTGGTAGGCATTATTATGGGCAGCCAGTCAGACCTGAAAGTGATGTCGGGCGCGGCCGATATTCTGGAGCAGCTGAACGTTCCGTTTGAAGTGACCATTGTGTCGGCGCACCGTACGCCGCACCGTATGCTGGAGTACGCCGAGGGCGCCCGGAAAAGGGGCCTGAAAGCCATTATCGCCGGCGCCGGTGGGGCGGCCCATTTGCCCGGCATGGTGGCCGCGCTAACCACGCTTCCGGTTATTGGGGTGCCCGTGAAATCCAGCAACTCCATTGACGGCTGGGACTCCATCCTGTCTATCCTGCAGATGCCGTCGGGGGTGCCGGTGGCTACCGTGGCCCTGAACGGTGCCACCAACGCTGGCTTGCTGGCCGCCCAGATCCTGGGCAGCACCAACGCCGTAGTGGCCGATGCCCTGGAAAGATACCGCGCCACCCAGCGCGACAAGGTGATGCGCTCTGTGGAGCAACTACACCGCGGCGATATAGAAATGGACTAATCCCTTGCAGACTTTACTGCCCATCCTCTCAACTGCCACGCCGGAATTTGCCCTGGCGTGGCAGTTGTATGAAGAGGCGTTCCCACCCGAAGAGCGCCGGAGCCTGGTGCAGCAGACCTCGCTGCTTACCAATCCCCGTTACCAGTTGTTCGCCCTTGAGCACCAACACGCCTTTGCGGGGTTGCTGTGCCTCTGGCAATTGCCCGGGTTTACGTTTCTGGAACATTTTGCCGTTTTGCAGCACTTGCGCGGCCAGGGTGTGGGGGCAGCGGTGTTACAGGCATTCCTAACTTCCTCAGAGGAGCCGGTCATCCTGGAAACAGAGCCGCCCACCACTCAGATCGCGGCGCGCCGCATCAGGTTTTATGAACGCGCCGGTTTCCACCTGAACCAGTTTGACTATTGGCAGCCTCCGTACAGCCCCCAGAAACCTTGGGTAGAACTGCGGTTGATGTCATACCCCCGGGCATTGGAGGCGGGTGTCCTGGAAAAGGTAAAACGCCAGGTATACCAGCACGTGTACGGGGTGGACCTGTAAGCCGGGAAGTCTGTCAGTCGCGGTAGCGCCACTCCAGCAGGTAACAGTACGCCATGACCAGGGCGCAGATGGAAAGCCCCACCGAGTTGCGGGCCTCCTCAATGGCGGCCAGGTTGTTACCGTCGTGCAACAGGCCGTGGTACACCGGGGGCCACATGAAGAAAGCGGCGGCGGCATACAGCAGAAACGCTGTCCCATACACCCACCGGAACAACTTGCGCTTATACGCCAGCCAGCACAGCACCGCCGCCGCCAGGTACACCGGCATCCAGATCAACCGGTTTTCGGCATTCCATTGTGACACGGCAAACAGCACGAACATGACCATGAACACCAGCAAAAGTAGGACACGCAGTTTCATGAGATGTGAACCAGGTTAATCATTGTTTTTCTTTTGGGTAGGGGTAGTTCTTCTTTACTACGTACAAAGGCAACTCTTTTCCATACAACCGGTATTTGAATAAGACTCCTTCTTTTCAACTGCCTATGAAGAACGCGTTACGCCTGTGTAGCTGGGGCCTACTCACGTTGCTGGCCTTTGGCTGCTATAAGATCAAAGGACATTACGGCGGACCCAAGATCTTTGACCCGCTCACCCGGGCCCTGCAGCCCCAGGACGTGGCCCTGCCGGCGGGCTACTCCATTACGCCCGTTGCCGCCAACCTCACGTACCCCACGGGCATTACGTTTGACGAGCAGGGCACCGCGTACGTGACTGAATCTGGGTACGCCTACGGCGAAGTCTGGTTGCCTCCCAAACTGCTGCGCCTGAACCCAGACGGAACCACCACCCAGATTGCGGCCGGCGACAAGAATGGTCCCTGGACCGGGGCCACGTACCACAACGGATTTTTCTACGTGTCTGAGGGCGGACAGCTGGAGGGCGGCCGTATCCTCAAAATCTCCCGCACCGGCGAGATAACCCGCCTGGTGGAAAACCTGCCCAGCCTGGGCGACCACCATACTGATGCCCCGGTGGTGGGGCAGGACGGCTACCTGTACTTCGGGCAGGGAACGGCCACCAACTCCGGGGTGGTAGGCACCGACAACTACCACTACGGGTGGCTTAAACGAAACCCCGCTTTCCATGACATTCCGTGCAAAGACATCACCCTGACGGGGCAAAACTTCACCACCTACAATCCCTTAACCGAGGACGACAAAGATGAGGTAACCACCGGGGCGTATCTGCCCTTCGGGACGGCCAGCACGCCCAACCAGACCATTAAAGGCGCCATTCCGTGTTCCGGGGCCATTTTCAGGGTGCCGGTACAGGGCGGTCCGCTGGAGCTGGTGGCCTGGGGCTTGCGTAATCCGTTCGGGCTGGCATTCTCCCCCAGCCACCAGCTCTACGTCACCGACAACGGCTACGATACCCGCGGCAGCAGGCCGGGCTACGGCACCGGAGATGTGCTGTGGGCGGTGCAACCGGGCCACTGGTACGGCTGGCCAGACTTTGCGGCCGGGCAGCCCATGGCCTCAGATGACTACAAGACCCCGCACGATGACCCTAAATTCCTGCTGGCCAGGCACCCGGGCACGCCTCCCAAGCCCGCCGCCATCCTGGGCGTGCATTCCTCGTCTAACGGGCTGGACTTTTCGCGCAGCGCCAGTTTCGGGCACGTGGGCGAGGCGTTTATTGCCCAGTTTGGCGATATGACGCCCGAAGTAGGGCACGCCTACGGTCCCGTGGGGTTCAAGGTGGTGCGGGTGAACCCGATGAACGGAGTGGTGGAAGATTTCGCGGTGAACAAAAGTAAGACCAACGGACCGGCTTCCATGATGAAAAACGGCGGGCTGGAGAGGCCCATTGCCGTGAAGTTTAACCCGGCCGGCACCGAGCTGTACGTGGTGGACTTTGGTATTATGCCCATGACCGAGCAAGGCCCCGCGCCCAAGCAGCAGACCGGCGTTGTCTGGAAAATCACTAAAACCGCTGCCAAATGAGAAAGCCAGGCCTTGACTCTAGAATTTTAAAGGGGCTGCTGGGCGGCCTCTGCCTGCTGGTGCTGGGCAGTTGCGGCTCGGCCCGGCGCAGCGAACCGCTGGTGGGCCCCCTGACCATTCAGACCCAGCAACTGGAAAACGGGCGCGTGGTGTTCATGCAGAACTGCCAGCGCTGCCACCCGCTGGGCGAGGCCGGCCTGGGGCCTTCCATCAACAACGTTCCCTTGCCCGGCATTGCCCTGCGGTACAGAATCCGGAGCAAATCCTTTTTTCTGGGCATCGGGCGCATGCCTTCCTTCAAAAAGCACGAAATCTCGCGCGACCAGATGGATGACCTGATTGTGTACCTCAAAGCGCTCCGCCGGCACAAGGGAGGCACTAAGGTAGCAGCGCAGCACCCCTGATTTTGGGCGATAAAAGGTATTGCTGTGAAATGGAAAGTTACCTGGGTTTGACCAGTCCCATAATACCAGGTGCATGGTGCTCAGTCGCTACCTAAGTAATCCTTAATTCACCTTTGTTCTACCGTTGAGCTTCTTCCGCTTACCTGCTTGTCCTGTACATTGTCAGCAATAGGCCTAGTGTTGGGCGTGGCATCCTTTACAACCCCACCGTTCGCCGGTGAAGCGCTCAAGGCGACATGTTTTAGATCTGACCGAACTCTCGCCTATCACTGCTAATGTAACAGGACTTGCCCACGTGACGCGGCTCAGGGAGGGCAAAACATCTCTGGTACTACTGGAATCTCTCCCCGGAGTAGTAGGGGCAGGTGAGTTCAATAAGCCTGGTTTACTCTAGCGGTCCATACTTCAGACCTTCCGCTTGATAAAGCGGCCTCTAGCAGTGCTTGCCGTTGCCTTGCCCAAGCCCAAGAGGTTTAACATTATCAAAGTTGATACCCTAGCGTAAAGTAAAGGGTTTTAAGGGGCGTATGAATGTTTTGGGAGGAAGAAAAACCATCCGTGAACTCAAACCTTCCTTCAAACAGAATTGGATGTTTAGGAATCTTGTGGAATGCAACCCCAGCTCCTACGGTAACTCCTTGGGTGAGTTTCCCAAAGGAATTGAAAACAGGGTTAATTTCTTCAGTAGTAAACTCTTTGTATGTTCTGGTTCTGGTATGCTTTTGCTTCTGTTTTAGAGCTACTCCTCCCACAATACCCGCATTAAAGAAAGGTCTTATTTCACCGGCAGGAAAACTATATTGCACCTGCAATGGAACCATCAGGTAGCTCAAATCAATCTGTACAAGGTTAGAGTAACTTGCGTGTAAATTCGGGTTGAATTCCTTATTCTCTCCGTCTCTGAAGTCCCTGTCAAAACTGGTTTGGCTAAACAGGGCACTTACTTTTAATGACAGTTTCTCATTGATGTTATTCAGGTTTAACCCATAGGCTATTCCAAAGACAGGGTTCAGGGCTGAGGTGTACTTGTGATTGGTGGTAACTTCTGAGGTACCCCCCTTGATGGTTAGGAATGAAAAGTTGGTACCTGCTACCAAACCAATTTTAAATTTTGGAGCCTTTGGTTGGTTAACAAAAACTTCTTGTCTGGGCTCTGCGCACAAGTTATAGGCTTTAGTAATGTCAATAAATTGTTTTAGGTTGAAAGCCAGTTTTTTGGTTTTAGCGGCTACCTCCCCACAGTCATAGAACGCTTTTGCGAAGGTTCTTCTGAAGACATGATCTGTGCCAAGGGCAGATGTCCCTTTGGAAGTAGTAGTGTTGAACGTCTTTACTTCCAATTCTGTGAAAGCTCCGTCTTTTATGAGAATGTACTTGTCTGTACCAATGTTGTCTCTATAGCTATAAAGACTAGCTTTTCCCTTTACTAACACTTGCAGAAAAAGGTGCTGAATTGAATCTTCACTTCCTATTTGCTGAGATTCATACTGCTCTCCATCAGCAAAGGCGTATGCTTCTATTTCCAAAGGTGAATAATCTGTAACAGCACTTTCTTCCGTTAATCTAAAAGATACCTTAGAGGCATTTCTAATTGCACCTCTTTTGTCTAGTTGCCCATGAATAGTATCATTTTTCTGGATAATGTAACCCGATTTAAAATTGCGTTGTGCAGAAGCAGAAATACAGATAAACAGGAGTAAAAAGGAGAGTAAGGTTTTTTTTTATAAAATTTTTGATAGTGAACAAATATAGAAAATTCCAATATACTGCAGATAGTAATATTTCAAAGGGTGAGTAGCGTATTTCTGTCGTAAATATTGTATTTCAAATAAGTGATGGCAGCACACATCTACCTCATCCGGCACGCCCGGCCCGTTCTTAACCGCAAAGGCCTGTTCAGCAAAGAGCAGGCCGCGCAGTACCTGAAAGACTACAACCTGGCCGAGGTAGAGCAAATCATTGAGCGGAGCGAACACCTGCCTCTGGAGTTAATCAGGAAAGTGTACTGCAGCACCTTGCCCCGCGCCAAAGCCACTGCCCGCCTGCTGTTTGGCCCGGAGGTGCAGTTGATAGAGGATGCCACGTTTGTGGAGTTTGAGAACCGCATTTGGGGGCTGCCATGGGGCCGGTTTCCGCTGCGCTGGTGGCAGGTCACGTCGCGCATCCTCTGGCTCCTGGGCCTCAACCAGAAAGACATAGAAAGCTTCCAGCAGGCCCGAAAAAGAGCCGACCAAGCGGCCGACAAGCTGGCCGCGGAAGCCGAAACCAACGGTTTGGCGGTGCTGGTGGCCCACGGTTTCCTGAATGAGTTCATCAAACGCTCGCTCCGGAAGAAAGGCTGGAAGGTGGTGCTGGACGGGGGCCGCAGGTACGTGGGCGTGACCCAACTCAGTAAGCAGTAGCGCCTGTTTTGGGCCTGTTTTCGGGTAAACGGGCCCAGAACGGCTGGCGGAGGTTTTCAGGAGGCGGTTACGGCCAGTTGCTGGTGGTTGGCGGCAACTTCCCTCTTTTCCAGCGCGGCTTTTCTGAGCGAGAAGAAATGGAGCGCGTAGGCCAGCGGCACCAGAAACGTGGGCAGAAACATCACCGGGAAAGAGACCATGACCTCGGCCCCGGGCGCTTGCTTGTAAACCTGGAACGGCGTGGGCAAAGAAAGCACGCCCGTGAGCACAATGTGGAGGAGCAGGCCCAAACCAGCCAGGTGGTAGAGCAAGGCCAGGCGCGGACGGTAGCGGGTACCCCCGTAGCACAGCACCGCAAAAAGGGGCCCGGCCAGGCCGGAGAGCACGTCCCAGTTGCGGCCTTCAAAGGTCATCCGCTCAGGCAGGGCATTGGCCAGGAACAACCACCACAGGAAAACCTCCACCGGAACCCGAAAGGCCTGCAGGTAGAGCAGCCCCCTGGCGGGCAAATGCCGGATGAACCCCTGCGTGCGGGGGTGAAACGTGAGTACCAGCACCGCTGCCAAGGGAGGCAGCAAGGCCGGAACCATGTTGAGCGGGGCCAGGGCGAAGTTGCCCATAAAGCCACTCAGGCTGAGAGCACTGGCAAAGGCCAGCCAACCCAGCAGCAGGGCCCCGATGATAATGGTCTTTCGGGCGGCTACGGCGGGTCCGAGGCCCAGGGAAAGAAACGTGCGGTACGCCCCCGCCACCACCAGCACGAGGCACACCAGGGGGAGGGCGGCAAACCCTCCCTGGGCTAGAAAAAGGAAGTCTGTTTTCATAACACAACAAATGGTTTCTACACGCCAAAGATGGGGGAAGCCGGGGCCAACCTGTTTGACAAAAATTGCTAATTTCTGGCAAGCCGGTACCGGGCGGGCGAGCAGCCCACTATTTTCCGGAAGGTGCGGCTAAACGCCGATACCTCTGGGTAACCGCAAAGCAGCGCCACTTCCCCCACCGGGAGCCGGGTTTTCTGCAGCAGGGGCAGGCTGCGCTCTATGCGGTGCTGCAGCAGAAACTGGTGGGGCGTGCGGCCGTGCACCTGGCTGAACGCCCGCAGAAAATGGAACTTAGACAAACAGGCCAGTTGGGCAAGTGCCTCCAGGGTGGGGGTTTGGTCAGGGTAGGCCAGCAGGTAATCGGTGGCCAGGGCGATGCGCTTAAACAGTTCGGCCCGGGCACTGGCTTTGGCCGCCGCAAGCTGGTTGCACCGCCGGTGCAGTTCCTGCTTTTGCTGTAACAAGGCGTGCAGCACAGGAACCAGGTGCTCCTGCAACTCCAGGGCCGTTGGCGGGGCCGCTGCGCCCAGGCGGTGGAGGCGGGCGAGGGCGGCATCCAGGGCGGGAGTTTTCCGTTGCAGCAGGTTGGGGAATTCTGAGGAGCCAGCCTCTAACGGAAGCGAGATAGGATTGTCCAGGAGCTGCGGGGCCGCGCTAATATGGGCTTTCACGAAGTCTTCCCAAAGGTCCTGGCCCAGGTGCAGGTTAAAGGTTTCTATCGGCTGGCCCGGGCTGTCAATGTCCAGGGTGTAGTGCTGGGCGCGGTTGGTCAGGAAAAAGCAGTCTGGCGGCACCGCCACTTTCTTGTTGCCGGCGCTCACGTAAGAAGTCCCGCTCAGGTTGGTGAACAGCGAGAAAGGCCCTTTGATGTCGGGGCGGTGGCACTGGGTAGCCTGGGTGTTCAGGATGACCAGGGGCCACTCAAACGCGGGCTGCGCCTGGCTTGGTGCGGCCGGCCCAGACGGGTCCCGAAAAGCGCTGTCGGCTCGTTCTTTCAGTTGCCGGTAATCAGGAAACTCTTTCAGGAACATTTTGGGGCTGTTTTCAGAAATGTAGCTGAAAATCAGGAAAGTTGAAAGAGGCAAACTCCGCAAACTGAGGGGAAGACAACCCCGTTTTCATGCTTTTTTTGAGAAAACCGGGCAGAAACGGGAGCCCCTTGCTAGAACGGAAACGCTTTTTTCTTCTTGGGTGCTTTTCGTACCGAGGAAGCGGTGTAGCCGCCCGCAAACAACCGCCCCAGGTTGATGTTTAGCTTCTCGGGCAAATCTGCCAGCGTATGGCAGTTGGTGTGCGCCAGGGCTTTCAGGGTCAGTTCCGCGCAGGCCCGGGAGTCGGCAGCGGCCCGGTGGTGATGGAACTTGATCTGGTGCTGGTTGCAAAGCGACTTCAAATCATACTGCGGCAGGCCCTGCCACACCTGTTTGCAGAACTGCACGCTACAGGCGTACTGCAGCTCGGGGAAGGGCAGGCGGTAGGTGGTAAGGGTGGCCCGGAGCACGCTCATGTCAAAGCTGGCGTTGTGGGCAATGATCAACTGATTCTGCAGCAGGGGCCCAAGTTCCTGCCAGACCTGGTCAAACGAGGGGCTGTTCTTTACATCCTGCGGTTTAATGCCATGGATGCTGATGTTCATGCCGTTGAAGTACGGGTAAGATTTCGGTTTGATAAGCCAGGCCTGGGTGCCCACAATCTGCCCGTTCTGCACAAACGTCAAGCCAATCTCACAGGGGCTGTCCCGCTCTGGGGTGGCTGTCTCAAAATCTAGGGTAATAAAATCCATGCGGGTGCTGCTTTGCGTTGGGGCCGCAAGTTACAACCGTTTTGGAAGACTGGGCTCAATTTCCGGAAGGACTTGGGTGGGGAACATGGAGTGCCTGCGTTTTGGGGCCTTTTCAAGAGAAATGGGCCCAAAACGGGAGAAGCGGCAAAATGACCGGCGTTTGCTGTTCGGTTAGGTAACGCCAGCCTCGGCTTGGGGCCGCACGTGCCAGGTGTGCGTTTGCGGAAGAAAAATAAAAAAGCCACTCTTTTTTAGAGTGGCCTTAGGTGCTGGTGTTGGGCCCTTACCTGAGCCCAATGGGATTAGCTACCCTTTTAAAATCCAGATCAAGATAATCCGCAGCAGACAAGGCCTCTTCTAACGATTTACGCCCTTCTTGTTTGATAGGGTATAAACATCCTTCTTCATCCAATAACGCAACTGGGCTAACTTCTGGTAGCACTTTCAGGGTGGTTTTTGCCAGTACCAAGCTTTCCTCTTCTAAAAAGGCGGGGGTACCGTTTCGGGAGTAGATGGCGTAATGCATAGACGTTTTTCCGTAAGCTCTTTTTTACGGGCACGTAAGCCATTGGTTGTCAGAATGGAGGAGGTGCGTTGATTTTTTTAGTAACGACCTTTGCCGTACGAAAGGGGGCGGGAGAGAAGCCATGCCGCTCTCCCGCAGGTACCGGCCGCTCGTTCCAGGCCCTACTTACCGGCGCGGAAACAGGATGTCCAGAATGGCACGCCCCATTGAACCCGAACGGCGTTTTTCCTCGGTGCGCCAGTCGTACTCAGCGTCATAGGCGCGGTCCTCGTGCAGGATAAAGGCACAGTGTTCTACCTCTCTTGATGCAAAAAAAAGCCCCTCCGCTAAACGGAGGGGCTTTACAACTAAACCTAATTGTATTGATTATTTTACTTCTTCGTAGTCCACGTCAGTGACGTTGTCACCGGCAGGTTGACCTGCGCCTTGTCCGTTAGAACCTGGCTGTCCGGCTCCACCGAAACCGGCGTCAGGGCCTGGCTGTCCGGCTCCGCCCGTGGCGGCGTACATCTCCTGAGAGGCCGCCTGCCAGGCGTTGTTGATGCTTTCCATGGCGCTGTCAATAGCGGCGATGTCTTTCGACTCGTGCGCTTTCTTCAGGTCGGCCAGGGCACCTTCAATGGCAGTTTTGTTGCCGGCAGACAGTTTGTCGCCGTACTCTTTCAGCTGCTTCTCGGTCTGGAAAATCATAGAGTCCGCTTGGTTCACTTTCTCTACTTGCTCTTTGGCTACGCGGTCAGCTTCGGCGTTGGCCTCCGCCTCTTTGCGCATGCGCTCGATTTCCTGCTCAGACAAGCCAGAAGAAGCCTCGATTCTGATTTTCTGCTCCTTGCCAGTTCCTTTGTCTTTGGCAGACACGTGCAGGATACCGTTGGCGTCAATATCAAAGGTTACTTCAATCTGCGGAACGCCGCGTGGTGCTGGTGGAATGTCTGACAAGTGGAAACGACCGATGGTGCGGTTGTCGCGGGCCATGGGGCGCTCACCCTGCAATACGTGGATCTCCACACTTGGCTGGTTGTCAGAAGCCGTTGAGAAGGTCTCAGACTTCTTGGTTGGGATAGTCGTGTTGGCCTCAATCAACTTGGTCATCACACCACCCATGGTCTCAATACCCAGAGAAAGCGGCGTTACGTCAAGCAACAACACGTCTTTCACTTCACCAGTCAATACACCACCCTGGATAGCAGCACCAATCGCTACTACCTCATCTGGGTTCACCCCTTTAGATGGTTTCTTACCGAAGAATTTCTCTACTTCTTCCTGGATTCTTGGGATACGGGTAGAACCACCCACCAGGATCACTTCGTCAATGTCAGATGGCTGCAGGCCAGCGTCTTGTAACGCCTTGCGCACCGGCTCCATGGAACGACGTACCAGGTCATCAGCTAACTGCTCAAACTTGGCTCTTGACAGTCTGCGCACCAAGTGTTTAGGACCAGTCTGCGTAGCGGTGATGTAAGGCAGGTTGATTTCGGTCTCAGAAGAAGAGGAAAGCTCAATCTTTGCTTTCTCAGCGGCTTCTTTCAAGCGCTGCAGGGCCATTGGGTCTGTGCGCAGGTCCATGCCTTCTTCGGCTTTGAACTCATCGGCCAGCCAGTTGATGATCACTTGGTCAAAGTCGTCACCGCCCAGGTGGGTGTCACCGTTGGTAGACAATACTTCAAACACACCGTCGCCCAACTCCAGGATGGATATATCGAAGGTACCACCTCCTAAGTCGTACACGGCAATTTTCTGATCAGCGTGTTTTTTATCCAGGCCGTAGGCCAGGGCAGCGGCCGTTGGCTCGTTGATGATACGTTTTACATCAAGGCCGGCAATCTGTCCGGCTTCTTTGGTAGCCTGACGTTGCGCGTCGTTGAAATAGGCAGGCACGGTGATCACGGCCTCGGTCACGGTAGTGCCCAGGTAATCTTCCGCGGTCTGCTTCATTTTCTGCAACACCATGGCAGAGATTTCCTGCGGCGTGAACTGGCGGTCGCCAATCTGCACGCGCACGGTGTTGTTGCTGCCAGACACCACGTTGTAAGAAACGTGGGAGGTTTCGTCTTTTACTTCAGAGAAGCCGCGGCCCATGAAACGCTTGATGGACGCGATGGTATTTTGTGGGTTGGTGATAGCTTGACGCTTGGCAGGATCCCCTACTTTACGCTCACCGTTCCCGTTGTCCAGGAAAGCCACGATGGACGGCGTAGTCCGACGGCCCTCGCTGTTCGGAATTACCACCGGTTCGTTCCCTTCCATTACGGATACGCAAGAGTTGGTAGTTCCTAAGTCAATGCCTATGATTTTTCCCATTGCTATAGTTTTATTTAAGTAGTTTCTGAATCAAACTTGTTTGCTCTCTCTTTAACAAGACATGTGCCAAGGCTTTTTTCTATGCCATTTGTGACACAATGTCATTTGCAACCAGAAAGATAAGTTTAGCTATACGAACAATTGGCGGAGGGTGTCAGGTAAGAATGCGTTTTTGACTTGTTTTTTGGAAAGGAGGGCTAAAATGGAGGGCTGTGTTTCTTCCAAAGCGGTGGTTTGAGCAAGGCTGTCTTGTCCTGCCCTGCACCCATAACCGGCGATGCCTTACTGCTTTTTCTTGGTTTCTCCTGGGGCTTCGGCAAAGCTACCCGTTTGCCAAGGCCGGGCTACCCGGGCCAAATGATAGGCCCACCCGGGGGAAAATGCCAGTTAAGTGGGGTTATGGTTCTGTTAAATATTCCCTTCTCTACCTCTTGTTTCCTAATGTTCACTTAAGCTTGGTTAAACATTCAGGTAAAACCAGTGCTCTAGCTTTGCACCAGAATTTTATACCCCCATGCTGGAGCAAAGGAATCAAAAAGCCCTGGAGCCTTGTAAGTACCCCCTCAGAATGGCAGGTATCCGCCCCTGCCGCGCTACCCTCCTCACGCATACGGTGGCTGCACCCTGGCCCCAAGCAAGGGAGCAACATCTCCAATTTGGGGGCAGGGCCTACATGCCAAGCCAGTAAGTTTCTGCCAATCCCAGACCTCAACCGAAAACCATTTACCCATTACCATAGCTTAGCAATGAAATCAAAACTACCAGTTAAAAGCAAAGAAGGCTCCAAGACAGGGTACTCGCTCCTGTTTCTGGCCATGCTTGGCTTAGCCCCCTTCCATGGTTTTGCGAAAGGCCCGGAGTTTCCGGTCTCAAAGACCGCTTTTTCTGACGCCGTACCGCGTGCCAGGCAGAGCAGAGCCATCTCTGGGCAGGTAAAGAACTCGGCTGGAGAGCCGCTGCCCGGCGTTTCTGTATCGCTGAAAGGCACTACCACCGGCACATTGACCGATGCGGAGGGCCGGTTCTCGCTCAACGTGGCTGGGGTAGGGGAACCCGTACTGGTTATCACCTACATTGGCTACCTCAAACAGGAGGTGGCGGTAGGCAGCCAGAACTTTGTGTCCGTTTCCCTGGCCGAAGATACCCAGGCGCTGGATGAGGTGGTAGTGGTAGGATATGGCGTGCAGGAAAAAGTAAATGTAACAGGGGCCGTGGAGGTGATTGACGCTGAAGCCCTTGAAAACCGGCCTCTCACCAATGCCGCGTCGGCTTTGCAGGGCCTGGCCCCGGGTTTGACGGCGGTAAGTTCTTCGGGCTTTCCTGGTGCTTCAGGTGCCAGCCTGCGCATTAGGGGTATCGGCACGCTCAACAACTCCAACCCTTTCATAGTAGTTGACGGTATTCCGGACGTAGACATCAACTCCCTTAATCCGGATGATATTGAGAGCGTTTCTGTGCTGAAAGACGCCGCCTCAGCCTCTATCTATGGATCTCGCGCGGCCAACGGGGTTATCCTGATCACCACTAAGAGCGGAAAGTCCAATCAACAACCCACCCTCAGTTACAATGGGTATTATGGGGTGCAAACCCCAACTGCGTTGCCTAAAATGGTGGGCTCTGCTGAGTACATGGAAATGCTCAATGAGTCGCAGCGGAACGTGAACCTTCCCATCACCTATAAAGACGAGCAGATAAAAGTTGCCAGGGAGGGAACAGACCCTAATTACTTTGCCAATACCAACTGGTCTGAGGAACTCTTCAAGGACTACGCCCCGCAGCAAAACCACAATGTAAGCCTCAACGGCGGCACTGCTGACCTGAACTACTATGCTTCTTATGGCCGGCTAGATCAAAAAGGGCTAGTGGTGGGCGACCAGTACTGGGCTTCCCGTAATAATGCCAGGTTACGTTTAAACTCGCAAAAGCTGTTAGGCTTTCTGGACCTTGACTTGAATCTGAACTATATAGACCGGGAGCAAAACCAACCCGCCGGCGGTACTGATCACGATACAGGGCCTATCTATACCACCTTTACCATGTCTCCTCTAGACCCGGTTAGGTTCAGCAACGGGAAATGGGGATACGGTGGGGGATCCAGCAACCCCGTCGCCATCGCCACAGACGGAGGTTTCAATAACTTCAACTCCCAGGAATTTTACGGCAACCTGGCCGGTACCGTGCACATACTTAAGAACCTGAGCTTGCGGGGGCAGTATGGCATGAATGCCATGAACCAATTACGCTCCACGTTCTCACGCAAGATTGACTACTTCTATCCTGAGACTGGGGCGTTCTGGTACAGCAACATGCTCGCCAATCAGCTGGAGAACCGTGACTACAAACAACGCAAGGAGTTATTGTCTGGCCTGCTGAACTATGACACCCACCTAGGCGACCATGGCATTAAGGTACTGTTGGGCTACCAGCAGGAGGAATTCAGGTATGACAGTTGGGCTGCCTCTAAACTGGGGTTTGTGAGTGATGCTGTGCCGGTGCTCAACCTGGGTAGCGACGACCCGCGGGCCTCTGGCGATGCGTACCAGTGGGCGCTTAGGTCTTACTTTGGAAGAATCAATTACAGCTACAAAGAGAAGTATCTGCTGGAAGCGAACGCCCGCTACGATGGTTCTTCCCGGTATCTTCCATCCAAACGGTATGGGTTTTTCCCTTCAGCCTCGGTGGGTTGGAGGTTCACCCAGGAGAACTTTATCCAGAACAGCGGAGCACTCTCCTGGCTGAGCGAAGGAAAGATAAGAGCCTCTTACGGTGATCTGGGCGGGCAGTACGGCGCCAATGGGCCTGCTTATTCAGAGTGGTACCCATACATCAATGTGCTTACTGCTTTGACTACCATGCCAATTGGCAATCAGCTTACCACCAGTCTGGCGCAGCAGATCCTGGCCAACCCCGATCTGGAGTGGGAGACTGCCAGTATAGCCAACCTTGGGGTTGACCTGAGCTTCCTGAATAACCGGCTAACGTTCACCGGTGATCTGTTTGACCGCCGCACCAAGAACATTCAGCTAAAGGTGCCGCAGCCTGATATTCTGGGCCTGGAGGTGCCGGACCAGAATGCGGGTGAAGTGTCCAACAAAGGATGGGAGGTGAGCCTGGGATGGCGTGAGGCCAAAAATGATTTCCGCTACGGAATAACCGCCCAGCTTTCTGATGTGAGAAATGAAGTAGTTAACCTGGGAGGAGCGCCCCCTACCATAGGGAACACCATCCGGCAGGTAGGATACCCCATTGATGCGTACTATGGGTATAGAACGGACGGATTAGCCCAGATGGAAGACTTTAGGGTAGATGAGAATGGTGCCATGATTCCTTTGTTCCCCATCTTTGACGCTGATAAGAACAAGGTAGGCCCCGGCGACATCAAGTTTGTGGACCTGGACGGCGACGGCAAAATCACGGCAGATAAAGACCGCACCGTGATAGGGCATGCTTTTCCTCGCTATACTTATTCCCTAAGGGGAGACTTTGCCTACAAGGCATTTGATTTTTCCTTCTTTTTACAAGGAGTGGGCAAAGCAAATGGCTACCTAACCGGTTCTGGTATCCATACTTTCCACGTGAATGGTGCATTTCCGCAGGAGGTACACCGCGACCGCTGGACGCCTGAGAACACCGATGCCTGGTACCCTCGCTTCACCTATTCTGATACCCGCAACTCCACCATGCGCATGTCAGATTACTGGCTGCAGGATGCCGCCTACCTCCGCGTGAAAAATGTGCAGGTAGGGTATACCCTTCCTAATCACCTGATCAGCAAACTACGCATTGACCACCTCAGAATCTACATGTCTGCTGAGAACCTGTTTACCAAGACAGACTACTTCTACGCCTATGATCCTGAGACGGCAGGGTTGGGGGGAGCCGCTACCAACGGTGGTATGTACCCGCAGGTGAAAACCTTCATTGTGGGCCTTAACCTAAGGTTCAAGTAATAGAAGCTGGTTGGTGCGCCAGGGCCGGATAGGATGATGGCCCTGGCACACAAGACAGCCAGTGCCAAGTTTGATAGAGTGTCCTTAGATGCCTGGCATCTTCTTTAAAAGACCTGAATAGTATTAGTCATCATGAAACAATTGAGCATTTTTAACCTGCGTAAAGCAACGTTGAGGCAGGTTTCCCTTAGATGTGCATCTCTCGCAATACCTATCGTTTTTGGATTTTCCCTGAGCAGTTGTGACGAAGATTTTCTGGAGCGGCAGCCCATTGATGCCATCACAGACGTCACCTTCTGGGAAACCGAGGAGCAGCTGAGGCAAGCTGTGAACGGGGTCTACGCTTCCCTGAAAGGCAAGAACTTCGCCGATATGGAGAACCTGGCAGACAATACCATTTACCCGCCCCGTTCAGACTATCAGTCTATCTCCAGCGGTAACTTTGATTTTACCGTGGGTACCCTCAACAGCGAGTGGACGGCGCAGTTTGATGGCATCCGGCGCTGCAACCATTTCCTGGAGAACTACTCAAAGGCCGAAGGAACCGTTAGTCCCGAAGTCCTGAACCAGTTTGTGGGGGAGGTTCGCTTCATGCGGGCTTTCCTCTATAGCTACCTTTCTTTCTTCTTTGGGGATGTGCCCCTGATTACCAAAACCCTGAACATAGGTGACCCTGAGATTTATGGTTCAAGAACACCGCGGGCAGAGATAGTTGATTTTATATTGGAGGAGCTGGACAAAGCCGCCCAGGGATTACCGGCAACTTATAACTCGGCCAATTTGGGTAGAATCACCAAAGGAGCCGCCCTGGGCTGGAAAGCCAGAGTTGCTTTGTTCTACGGCCGTTATGAGGTAGCAGAAGCCGCCGCAAAGGCTGTGATGGACCTGGGGGTATACCAACTGTACTCCAACGGAGATCCTGCCACCAGTTACCAGCAACTGTTTACCGATGCCGGTAAACTGGCCGCCGGTAAGAACAAAGAGACAATTTTGGCGAGGTTATTCCTGGAGAACGTTTCCATGCACAACATGAGCCGGGAAACGCTTGTGCCTGACCAGACCTCCCGTTTTAGCCCAACCAAGTCGTTGGTAGATGCCTACCTGGCCAGTGATGGTCTGCCTATCCAGAAGTCACCCCTTTACAGCGAAGCTACCTACGAAGACATCTTCAAGAACCGGGATCCTCGCATGACTCAGACCATCCTCACGCCGGGGACTCCATGGGGTGGGAAAGACGACGGAGACCAGGACGATAAACCCAATGCCGTTTTCAATCTTCCTAAATTCAACGCTGATAAGAAGGGCAGCGTGACGGGTACCGGATTTTATTTTATAAAGTATGTAGATCCGGGTGCGGTGGCTACCTATAACAAAGATGACAATGACATTCACCTGCTCCGTTATGCCGAAGTTCTGTTGACGTATGCCGAAGCCCGCTTAGAGCAAGGCAAACTGACTCAGCAGGACTTGGATATCACCATTAATAAACTGCGGGACCGCGTGGGCATGGTGCACATGAACATGGACGAACTAGCCGCTAATGGGTTAGACCTACGCGAAGAGATTAGGAGAGAGCGCAGGGTGGAACTGGCCCGGGAAGGACAAAGGTATTTTGATATCTTGCGCTGGAAGCAGGGAGACCTTCTGGCCCAGGATGTAAAAGGAGTGAAAAAGAGCCTGATCCCAAGCTGGGCCCAGTCGTACGTTGCCGGCTACCCTACAGATGAGAACGGATACCTGATCATTAACACCGGCAGAAGGTTTGATCCGGCTAAGAATTACCTCTGGCCCGTTCCTTTCACCCAATTACAGCAAAACCCTAACCTGGGGCAGAACCCGGGCTGGTAATAATCTATGAGATCGTTCCTTCTTTATTTGTTAACAGGAGTCACCCTTTGGGCGGCTTCCTGTGCTAATACCTCCAGGTCCTTGGGCCCTGAGCCAGGGCCTACTCCTGTAGCGCAGAATGCTTCCTCGCTAACGGTGATGGCGTACAACATTCACCACTGTAATCCTCCCTCTAAACCAGAGGTGATAGACTTGGCGGCTATTGTGAACACCATACGGAAGCAAAAGCCAGATTTAGTGGCGCTGCAGGAGGTAGATGTGCGCACAGAGCGGTCCGGGAACGTACACCAGGCAGAAGAGATTGCCAAAAGGCTGGGCATGCATTTTTTCTTTGGCAAAGCGATAGACCACCAGGGCGGCGAGTACGGGGTAGCCCTCCTGTCCAGGTATCCTTTGTCTGAGACAGTGGTTCACCGGCTGCCTACCAAGGCTGAGACCAAAGGTGAACCGCGGGTGTTGGCCACCGCCAAGGTGACGCTGCCAGACGGAACCAGCCTTCGGTTTGGCAGTACCCACCTAGATGCCCAAAGAGACTCCGTAAACCGGGAACTCCAGATAAGGGAAATTGTGAAAATCGCCTCAGGGGAACCGCTCCCGTTTCTGCTGGCCGGTGATTTCAACGCCACTCCTGGCTCTGGCACCGTCAATCTGCTGGACCAAGCCTTTACCCGTACCTGCCAGCAGTGCGCCCCCACCATTCCGGTCCTGAAACCAACCAAAGCCATTGATTTTATCGCGTACAGGCACCCGGCGGGCAAGTTCTTAGTGAGCAGCCATACGGTTGTTCCAGAGACGTATGCCTCTGATCACCTGCCGGTGGTAGCTGTTATCCGGGTCCAGAATTGAGTAGGGCGGGCGGGTCCTTTTAGACATAACCGCTTGTCCTCCTACACTGGCACGCCGTATGGCCCCGGTGACCTGCTTCGCGCCATTCATGCGCTTTTTACAATCGTTCGCACCCATCATCTACATATTAATTCCTCCAGAGAAACAGCTTAGCAAGACAGTACATGAAAAAATCAGTTCTATTAGCCGGCAGCCTGCTCATGGCCTGGGCAGTACAGGCCCAATCTACGGTAAACGGGTACGTTTATGAAGATGTCAACGGCAATGGCCGGAAAGACAAACGCGAAAAAGGAATCCAGAAAGTAGCCGTGACCAATGGCCGCGAAGTAACCCTGACGGATGCAAAAGGAAAGTACACCCTGCCGGTAGGGCAGGATAACATTATCTCGGTGATTAAACCCAGCGGCTATAACGTGCGCCTCAACTCCGCTAATCTGCCGCAGTTCTACTACATCCACAAACCACAGGGTTCCCCAGCCCTCAAGTTCAAAGGCGTGGCCCCCACCGGACCGCTCCCTAAATCCGTGGACTTTGCGCTTGCTCCGGCCCAGGAAGGCGATGAGTTCACGATGTTGCTCTTCGGCGATCCGCAGCCCTATACAGAGCAGGAAGTGGATTTCTTTGCCCGCGGCATTGTGGCCGAGGTAGAGGGCATCAAGAATGTACCCTTCGGGTTAAGCCTGGGTGATCTGGTGGGCAATGACCTTAAATTATTCAACCCCTACATCAAAGCCGTGAAGAAGGTGGGCATTCCCTGGTACAACCTCATGGGCAACCACGACATTAACTTTGATGCCAAAGCCGATTCATTGGCTGACGAAACCTACGAGGCGCACTTTGGCCCGGCCAACTACGCCTTCAACTACGGCAAGGTACACTTCATTGTATTGGACGATGTGTTGTACCCAGACCCCAGAGACGGCAAAAGCTACTGGGGCGGGTTCCGGAAAGACCAGCTGGATTTTGTGGAGAATGACCTGAAACTGGTGCCCAAAGACCATCTGGTGGTGCTAGCCTTTCACATCCCGCTCAGCGAGCCCGATGGGGATGCTTTCCGTGACGAGGATCGGCAACGTCTCTTTGACTTGCTCAAAGACCATCCGCATACGCTTTCCCTCTCAGCGCACACGCACTTGCAGAAGCAGGATTTCTTTTCCAAGGCGGAAGGCTGGCACCAGGATAAACCACACCACCATTACAACGCAGGCACCACCTCCGGAGACTGGTACTCGGGCAAGCTGGACCAGAACGGAGTGCCTGAGTCTACCATGCGCGATGGCACGCCCAAGGGCTACGCTTTCCTCCATTTCAAAGGCAGCCAATACACCATTGACTACAAAGTAGCCAACCAACCCAAGGAATACCAGATGGATCTGTTCCTGCCCAAGGTGGTGGCCAGGGGGAGGAATACCTCGGCCGGTGTTTTCGTCAATTTCTTCATGGGAAGCGAGCGGGACACGGTCTTATACCGGGTAGATGACGGCCCCTGGAAACCCATGGCTTTTCAAAGCGACTATGATCCGGCCTTCCTGCACAAGCTGCACGAATGGGACCTTGCCGAGGAACTGATGCCCGGGCGGAGACCCTCTAACCCAGCCAAAAGCCAGCACCTGTGGAGGGGCAATATTCCTACCAACCTGAGCGTGGGGGAGCATGCCATTGAAGTAAAAGCCACGGACATGTTTGGCCGCACCTTTACCCAAAAAGGCCGCTACCGCATTGAAGAACCCAAACAGGTTCAGTAGGTCAACTTCTTTCACGGAACCAGAAACTGGGTTCAGGGCAGGCAGGTAATCTTCTGCCCGCTCTGAACCCAGTACTGTGAATGGGGGGCGTGCTATCAGTTACGTCGTACGAGTTACTTACATACAGAGAACTCCCGCGCCAGGGCGGAAATGGACCAAAGCCGGGGAATGGCTTCTATGGTTTACCGCCTGCGGAACCGGGGCTGGTAAGAAGCCTTGGGCTTGGCAAGGGCCTGTAGTTTGCTCACTTCGGCAGGGGTAAGCGGCCTGAACTCACCCGGCTGCAAATCTCCTAGTTGCAGCGGGCCAATGGCTACCCGTACCAACCGAAGCGTGGGAAACCCTACGGCCGCGGTCATCTTGCGCACCTGGCGGTTCATGCCCTGGCTGATTTTGATTTCCACCCAAGTGGTGGGAATGTTGGCCCGGAACCGGATGGGCCTGGAGCGCTCCCAAAAGGCAACATCTTCCAGGAGCCTGGCTTTGGCCGGGGCGGTCTTCTTGCCCTGGATGACTACGCCCCGTTCTAATTGGTCCAAGGCTTCATCAGTGGGTACGCCTTCCACCTGCACCCAATAGGTTTTCTCCACCTTGAACTTAGGGTCTGAGAGGCGGTGCTGCAGTTGTTTGTCGTCGGTGAGCAGGACCAGGCCTTCGCTGTCATAGTCCAGGCGGCCCACCGGGTATACGTTGGGCACTTGCACATAGTCTTTCAAGGTGCGGCGGCCCGTTTCATCGGTGAACTGGGTGAGGACTTCAAACGGCTTGTTGAGGAGAAGGTAATGCACGGGCGTTAGGGATTGTGGAGAGGACAAAGGTACGGCTTTACGGTGGCTTGGGCTAATCTGACCGCAGAGGGCTAATCGTGCCCTGGTCCCGTTTTTAACCCCATTTTGCCAAAACAGGCCCGAAACGGTTTTGCCTTTTGTGCGTTCCCGGCACCTGGTGCGCCCGGCCGGTTTCACCGAAGCCTGAGCCGCAGGTACTGGAAGGTATTGCTGGGCATTCCGTTTTCGGCGGCCATGAATTCCACGGGCGTTACCTGCAGCAAGATGGCGTGGTCAGATTCCCAGACAAAGTCGCGGGGTGCCCAGACCTGTTGGTCCAGCTCCAGGAACTTCCGCACGGTAAACGACCCATCGCCTTGGGCCGATGGCGTTACCTGCCACACCTGCACGCCGTTGGGTACGCCCTCCAGTCCGTACGGCAAAGACAAATTGGCCAGGTACCGCTGGCCGGGGGACAGCACCGGGTCAGACCAGGTGGTGGTCACCGTACCGGTGGCTTGGTTGATCAGGTAGCCTTCATAGTGTTCCCAGAAGGCACCCGTGACCAGGTAGTGCCCAATGGTGGGGTATTGCCCGGCGTATCGGAACTCCCTGGCGTCTACCTCATCTGTGCCCACCAGGGTGTCGGTGAATACCACGTAGGGCTGCGCCAACCGGCGGGTAGGAATCCGGAGAACGCCTTGCTTCTTCCGGATGAGGAGGGTGTCTTGCCGGAACGGGTCGTTGAACCGGCTTTTGGCCGCGTCAAATTGGGCCGAGGTGGCTTGCTCTATCCTGAAGTGGGGGTGGGGCTGCGCAGAGTCACGTGCGGCAGGCGGCTGCGCAATGGCGGCCGGCTTGGCGGGGGTACCGGCCACATTGGCTGGCTGGTCGCAGCCTGGCCCAAGAAGAGCAAGCATTCCGAAGATCAGATGCCGCATCACTGGTAGTAAGGGGTAGGTCTGGGGCATGAGGCGCACCGCTGTTTTGGGGCAAGGTACCAAAAACGGCTCAGAAACAGAGCCGGAACCAGGCTGGGTTTGGGCGGCAGAGCCGTAAGGCTTTTTCCTGCGTATAAAAAGCATGACCAAGGTGAGGGGGAGCATTTCTTCCCCGCTGGTCTAAACGCAATTGCCAAGACCCCAAACCCACTAACAGGCAACACTATGAAAAAGGTATTAGCATACGGAGCCGCTTTACAACTGCTGTTCCTGGTAGGCTGCAACTCTGGCCCTAAACCCAAAGAAGCCGAGGTAGCCCCCACAGCCACCGAAGACCGGGACCCCTCGGTGCGGGCCCAGGACTATGAAACCGGCGCCGCCGATAACCGCGCCGACACCATGGCGCCCCAGGTTGATTCCTCGGCTGCCGCCGCCACTACCGGCCCATAAGCTGTAATCAAAAAGGCCGCCTGTTTGGGGCGGCCTTTTTGATTACAGCGTACCGAAGAAGCGGCGCAGGGCCCATTCACTACAGGCCAAGGCCAGCAGCAGGAAATAGAACCACGGCTGCTCAATCAGGTCTTTCTCTTCTTCCTGGCTGCGCAGCACGGTCTTAAAATTGGCTTTGAGCAGATCCTGTTCCAGCTGCGCCAGTTGGGTGGGGTAGTACAGGCGGGTCTCAGAGCGCTGTGCCAATTGGTGAAGCAGGTCATGGTCGGCCACGGCCAGCAGCGATTCCAGGTTTTGCTCCTGTACCACAAACTCCCCATTGTCGGTGTAGTTCTGGTTTTCTACCCGCGCCGAGGCGGCGTAGCGGTACACGCCGGCCGGTAAGTTGCCCAGGCGCAGGCCTTCGCCCCCTTGTTCGTGGCGGAACCGGTGACGGGTTTGCCTGCCACCCTCGTGGGTGAGGGTGAGGGCAATGTCCTGTCCGAAGATTTCTTCCTGCACGGCATTGAAGACATCGGCCTGCAGGGCCACGCCTTCAGACACTTCAAACTCATCCTTCACCGGGTACACGTGCAGCCGCTTCTGGTTGCGCCGGTTGGCCAGCAGTTGAACCATGTGCGTCATCAGCTCATCATAAATCTGCGAGTTGCCGTGGTCTGCGGCCTCGGTGAGGCGCCACTGCCAGCTGCCATCGGTGAGCAGGACCGCCGTGGGCGCGGCGGAAGTGGCTTTGTAGAGCAGGAGCGGTTTGGTGGTGCGCACGGGGCCCACCTGCTGGTACAGGACCACTTCTGCCCCGGCCCCCACGCTCCAGTCCCCGAAGGTAACGGCGGTGGGAGGCCAGGTCCGGATGCGAGTTTGGGCAATAGGCTCGGTAGAGAAACGCCGGAAAGTTTGGTTGAGTACCGGTTGCACCTCATCATACTGCACCGAAGGGCGGCCCAGCTGCACGCCGGCCTGCAGCGCGTTGAAGGCGTTGTAGTCTGACTGGGCACCCAGGATGTAGAAGGTAGGCACCCTGGCAGCCCGCAGCCGACGGAGCCAGTCGGTACCCAGGCCGGCCAGGTTGGGGATCTGGTGCAGCACGGCGGCGTCATAGGGCGTTTTGAACGAAGGGCTCTGGAAAGGACCCAGCACCACTTCCACGTCCAGGAGCGGGTTGGTGAGCAGGGCGCTGCGCAGGGCTTTGATGTCGGGGTGCGGAGCCGCGGCGGCCACCAGCACCTTCAGTTTGCCTTTGATCACCTCCAGGTAAGCGTGGCGCCGGTTGTTGAGGTTGGTGAACTCGCCGGTTAAGGGTTGCACCAGCACTTCATAATGTTTCTTGCCCGGCTGGGCCGCCGTGACCTGGAACGTGGTCTCCAGGGAGCCGCCGTTGCGGGGCAGGGCCACCGTCTTCCGCTGCACGGTTCTGCCGTTTTCCTGCAGTAATACGGTTACGCTGCTGCCCCTGAATCCATTGTGCCGCACCCGGGCCAGGATGGGGAAAGACGTGCCGGTATAGTTGATCTTGTTATACTGCACCTCCTCCAGCACCACATCGCGTTTGGGCACGGTGTCGCCCAGGGCCAGGGGGTAAATGGGAGCGGCGTAGGTTTGGAATGTGGGAGTAGGGCCTTGGTTGTGAATGCCGTCTGAGATCAGGATGGTGGCCGCCAGGTTCTGGGTGCGGAAGGCCCGGTCCCCTTTCTCCAGAAGGCCATGCAGGTTGGTAATGGGAGCCCTGAAGGAAGCATCGGCTAAGGAACCAAGCAGGGTATCACCGGCCTGGAACGAGTGCCGCACCACCTCAATGTCTTTTTGGGCCAGGCGCTCGGCCAGTTGGTCCAGTTCGCGAAGGGTGCGGTCTAGCGCGTCTTTGCCCGTGAACAGCCCCACCGACTGCGAGTTGTCCAGGGCCAGCACCACTTTGGGTTTCACCTCTTCCTGCTTAATGCGGCGGGTGTACGGCTCCAGCAGCAGAAAGCACACCAAGGCCACCAGCAGAGCCCGCAGCGCCGCCAGGAGCCAGCGCAGCCCCGTGGGCCAGGGACCGCCCCTGCGGTACATAAACCAGGAAACGCCAATTCCTGCGGCCAGACACAGCAAGGCCAGCCAGGGCGAGTACGCAGTATGAAGTTGGAGTGATTGCACAAGCGGTGAGTTAAGTCACAGGATCAAGCAGCAAGATAAAAGAAGTAGGCTTAAGTCAAGCGGTACCGCCCCGCTTAACCGCTTTATTTCTAAACTAGTCCGCCCCGCAGGTTATTGCCTATACCACGTTTTCAGCCCCTTTTCCTTGAAATAAGCCTGAAAGGGGAGAAAGGTTTGTCGCTCGCCTGCTTTGACGCACGGAGTTTGAAAGCCTTTCAAGTCTTGAGCAGGTAGGGCTTTCATACTACCAAAGGAGCAAGGGCTTGTTACTTTTTTACCCCTCGCTCGCCTCCGGCGAGTGTGAGTGATTGGGCGGCGTCTCGCCGCTGGGGACACTGCAATCAAAACTCCCGCAACGCGGCCTGAGGCCGCCCCATAGCGCACACTCGCCGGAGGCGAGCGAGGGACAAAGCCGGTAGTGGAGCCTGCTCAGCCACAAATACCAGCATCAAAATCAAAAAACAAATGACAAACCCAGATCGCTGCGGCACTCAAAATGTGAAACCCCAAAGCGCTTTGGAAGGCAGCAGGCATAGGCTTACAAAGCAGTAGACACAAGCTTACTGTTTTATGGCTGTTTTAACGAAAATTGCCGCAAAACAACACCCTCAACCAACCGGTAGCCGCAGCCCTGATTTGTTAGGAACTACCAGCGACTTCTCGTGCCAAAATGAAAAAAGCCGATGTCAGTTTATACCAACATCGGCTTTCCAGGAAGGGCAATTCCCAATTCTTAATTCCTAATTCTTAATTCCCAATTCTTAATTGAAACTAGGTGAGCATGCCGCCGTCTACCTGCAGGGTTTGGCCGGTAACGTAGGCCGACAGGTCTGAGGCCAGGAACACGGCGGCGTTGGCCACGTCTTCGGGTTGGCCGCCGCGCTTGAGCGGAATGGCTTTGCGCCACTCGGCTACCACGTTGGCGTCCAGTTCATCGGTCATGTCGGTCTCAATGAAGCCCGGGGCGATGGCGTTGCTGCGGATGTTTCTTGAACCCAGTTCCAGCGCCACTGATTTGGTGAACCCAATGATGCCCGCTTTGGAGGCGGCGTAGTTGGCCTGCCCGGCGTTGCCTTTGATGCCCACCACAGAGGTCATGTTAATGATAGAGCCGCTCTTGGCGCGCATCATGTGCTTGGTGGCCGCTTTGGTTAAGTTGAATACCGATTTCAGGTTGGTGTTGATCACGGCGTCCCACTGCTCCTCGTTCATGCGCATGAGCAGGCCGTCTTTGGTGATGCCCGCGTTGTTCACCAGCACGTCCAGCTTCCCGAAGTCTTTCACCACGTTTTCCACCAGCTGCTCGGCCTGGGCAAAGTCTGAGGCGTCTGAGCGGTAGCCTTTGGCCTGAATGCCGTACTCGGCCAGCTCATGCTCCAGTGCCTGGCCTTTCTCCACGCTGGAGAGGTAGGTAAAGGCTACATGGGCGCCCATTTCGGCATACTTCTTCGCAATGGCCCGGCCAATGCCCTTAGAGGCGCCGGTAACCAAGGCAATCTTTCCTTCCAGTAATTTCATAATGCTTCGTTAAAGGGCGCCCGCTGCGTAAGAGGCGTGCCCCGGTTTCTGGGGGCCAAATATACTAATTGCCAACGGGAGCCAAAGAGCCCGACCCAGGTTTTCAAAAAGCCGCCGCCGTTTTGAAGCCTTTTTGCGGAAAAGGGCCCCAAAACGGCGGCGGAAGAAAGGGGGCGGAAAGGCAGGAATAGGCGGGTCCGGCCAACCTTACTTGCAGAAGCGCTTGAGCAGGGCATTCACTTCGGCGGAGCCCAGTTCAAAGGCCTTCTGCCAGTCGGCGCAGGCGGCCTTGCGGTTTTTGAGGGTGTGGTGCAGCACGCCCCGGTTATAGTAGGCCTGCACCAGACTGGCGTCGTGGGAAATGGCTTTGTCATAGTCTTCCATGGCCTGGGGATATTTTTTCTGCCGCATCCTGAGGTTGGCACGGTTGAGGTACGCCACTGAGTAGTCTTCCTGCAGGGCAATGGCCTGGCTGAAATCCTGCTCGGCGCCTTTCAGGTCTTTGAGGCGGGCCCGATTGAGGCCCCGGTTGTTGTAGGCCTTGGCGTAGCTGGGCTGGTGCTGGATGGCCTGGTTGTAATCGGCGATGGACTCGCGGTACTGGCCCCGGTTCTGCTTGATGTCGCCCCGGAACTTGTACGACTCGGCATCGGTGGGCTCCAAGGTGATGGCTTGCGTGAAATCGGCGTAGGCGCCGTTGAAATCGTCCATCTCGTACTTGGCCACGCCACGCAGGCGGTAGAGGCTGCCATCGTCGGGCTTTTTGGCTATGGCGGCGTCGTACTCGCGCACGGCCCCAATGAAATCGCTCTTGCTGGCCCGCTCCATGCCTTCTTTGTAGTGGGTCTTGGCGGTTTTACAGCTGCCCGCCAGCAGCAGGAGCACCAGTGAAAAGAGGTAAAATCGTACCCCGGTTTGGGTTGGGTTGAACGGTTGCATAGGTAAGTCTAACTCCTGCTTCATACTGAATTTAGTAGAATATAGTTATAGGTGCATATATTTTGCGGGCCTGCTCATGCCCCGCCCCGCGGCAGGGTTGAGGCCGAAAGGAAAACTCGGCGGCAGCTCATAAAAACACGGCTGGTAGGTTAAAAGGCTTGTAGGTGAACAGTTTGCAGGCGGGTTTTGCCTGCGGGCAGCCCCGCCCAGGAGCAGGGAAGAAGCAAAAGGATGTGCATGCTTTTGAACGGGTAAAAAAAATGAAACTTTTTGGCCACAAATAAGTAATAGGAGTGCCTTTTTCTGGGTAGTCCTGTTTTGAGTTATCCAACCTAGCAATACCCGTGCCTTGATGCCCTTACCAGATGCGTTGTCTACTTCCTTGAATACCTCTTCCGCCTTCTCTGTCTTCACGTCTGCCCAGCGGCAGGTGCGGCAAAAGCTCATGGCCGGTGCCTCTTTGTTTGAGGTGGTAGATGCCATCATTCTCACCCTGGAGGCGGCTTTCCCAGACGTGCTGGCCTCGGTGCTGTTGCTGGACCCCGCTACCAACCAACTCCGGCACCTGAGCGCCCCCAGCCTGCCCCCGGCCTACGCCAAAGCCATTGACGGGGTCATGGTAGGGCCCATGGTGGGTTCCTGCGGCGCGGCGGCTTTCTCCAAAAAACGCATTGTGGTGGAAAGTATTGCCGAAGACCCCCGGTGGGCCAATTTGCAGGAAGCGCTGGCGCATGGCCTGCAGGCCTGCTGGTCCCAGCCCATTGTCTCGGCCCAGGATGACACCGTGCTGGGCACCTTCGCCCTGTACTACAAGGCGGCCCGCCGGCCCACCGAAGACGAGCTGCAGTTGCTGGAAACGGCCGCCGACCTGGCAGGCACCGCCATTGAGTGGGAGCACGTGCTGGCCGAGCGCAAAGCCCTGGAACGCGAACTGCAAGCCTCCAACACCGCGCTCAGGACCTTGAACACCCAGCTGGAGAACAAAATCACGGAGCGTACCGCCGAACTGGAGAAACAGCACTACCTCACCAAAACCATCACCGACAACGCCACCGGGGCGCTCTTCATGATGGATGCCACCGGGTACTGTACTTTCATGAACCCGGCCGCCGTGGAAATGGTGGGCTACACCTTTGAGGAGATCAGGCAGCAGCCGCTGCACTACATGATCCACCACCACCGGCCAGACGGTACGTTCTACCCGCTGGAAGAATGTCCCATTGACCGCGCCCTGCCCCAGAACTTTGACGTGCGGGCGCACGAAGACGTGTTCATCCACAAAGACGGCACGTACTTTCCCGTGCTGTGCGCCGCCAGCCCCATCTTTGACGACCACGGCGTGCCCATTTCCACCGTGATCGAGGTCCGGAACATCACCGAGGAGAAGAAGAACCAGCAGGAACTCTTGGACTCGGCCACCCGCATGCAGACCCTGCTGTCTGCCATGCCGCAGATTGCCTTTACCGCCACCCCGGCCGGGGAACTGGACTACGTGAACGGCAACTGGCGCGACTACACCGGCATGGGCAAAGACGAGGTGCTGGGGGAGGCGTGGGTCAATTCACTGCACCCAGATGACAGATCCCGGGCGGAAGCGGCCTGGGCCCACTCCCTCCAGACCGGCCAGGATTACGAGATTGAGTTCAGGGTGCGGCAGTGGACGGGCAACTACCGGTGGTACCTGGCCAGGGCCATCGCGCTGCGCAACCAGGAAGACCAGATCTTGAAATGGTTCGGCACGGCCACCGACATCCACGAGCAGAAGTTGCTCATTGAGCGGCTGGCCAGCACCCAGCAGGAGCTGCAGGCCATGAACACAGAGCTGAGCCAGAAGAACGCGGAACTGGAGCGCACCAACGCCGACCTGGACAATTTCATCTACGCCGCCTCGCATGACCTCAAAGCGCCCATCGCTAACCTGGAGGGGCTGGTGGCTGCCCTGCAGGATGAGCTCAGGGATCTGGTGCAGGAGCCTGGGGCGGTGGAGCCCCTGCTGGAAATGATGGAGAAATCCATTGTGCGGTTCAGAACCACCATTAACGAACTCACCGAGATCTCCAAGGTGCAGAAACAGGTAGACAAACCGCATGAGCAGGTAGAGATTGGGGAACTGGTAGATGAGTTTACCCTGGAGAACGCTGAGCTGATCGCTAAATACAAGGCCCGGATCAAGACTCATTTCCCCGAGGTTTCCAGCCTGTGCTTCTCCCGTAAAAACCTGCGCAGCGTGCTGTACAACCTGCTCACCAACGCCATCAAATACCACCACCCCACCCGCACCCCGGAGGTAAAAATCAGCACCCGCCTCTACGGCGACAACGGCGTGCTGCTCACGGTAGAGGACAACGGCCTGGGCATAGAAGAACGCCACCTGGACCAGATCTTTGGCATGTTCAAGCGGGTGCACCAGCACGTGGAAGGCTCTGGGGTAGGCCTCTACATTGTAAAGCGCATTGTGGAGAATATTGGAGGAGAGATTTTGGTGCAGAGTACGGTAGGCGAGGGTACCCGCTTTGAGATCAGGTTGCCCAACGGAGCCGTCTGCCAGGCGTTCTAAACCGACCGGTTTTTGTAAAAAGACTGCGAAAAGGGACGGTCATATTAGGGCGTGCGAGAGAAAAACCGGGAGGCACTGCCAGATTTTTGTGTACTGCTAGGCTTTTGCCCGAAACCTGCTACATTTGGAGAGCCTCCTAAGGGGCAGTATCTTATTCCCAGACCTAAGCTGCTCAATCCATGAACCTGCCCAAATCCTTCCTTGTCCTGCTTGGCTGCTGCCTCCTGTTGGTGGCGGCGGTAATGGCGAAAAGCAAAAATTCAGTAACGCCGCCCGCCTGGGAAGGCACAGAGCGCAAGGGACCCGGCAAGACCGTTGTTTACCTGGTGCGGCACGCCGAAAAGGCCTCGGCCCAGACCATGATGTCTAGTGCCGCCATGGCCGAGGACCCCGAGCTGTCTCCGGCTGGGCAGGAGCGGGCGCAGGCGCTCAAAGCCAAGTTGGGCAAGAAACGCCCAGCTGCCCTGTTTGCCACCCCGTACCGCCGCACCCGCCAGACCCTGCAGCCCTTGGCCGAGGCCACCAACCTGGAGATTCACCCCTACGATGCCCGCAACGGCCAGGCCCTGGCGCAAAAGATCAGGCAGGAGTACGCCGGCAAAACGGTGGTGGTGGCGGGCCATTCCAACACGGTTTTGCCCTTGCTGGAAGCCCTGGGCGGCACCAAGCCCTTCCCCGAGATTGCCGACCACCATTATGATTACCTCTTCAAGGTAACCCTGCAGGAGAACAAACCCACCAAGGTAGAAGTAGCCACCTACGGCAAGCCCTCGGTGGCACCCGTGCATTAGGCCAGAGCCCCACTTACCAGCACAAGAAAACCCGTTTGGGGCCTGTTTTTTAGGATACAGGCCCAAAACGGGTTTTTCGTTGGGAGATTTTTGTTTAGGAGGCTTACGGGAGGGAAGCAGCACTCTTTTCGGCCCGCATAAAGAGCAGGTGCAGGAGCAGCGCCAGGCCCGAGAACAGCAGCCCCATGGCTACCACACCGTTCCACTTCCAGAGGTGCCAGGCCTGGCTGGCGAGGAACGTTCCCGAGGCTCCCCCAATGAAATAGGTGACCATGTACACCGTGTTCAAGCGGTTGCGGGCCTCGGGCAAGATGGAGAAGATAAAGGTCTGGTTGGAGATGTGGGTGGCCTGCACGCCCAAATCCAGTAAGATCACGCCTATCACCAACCCAATAAGGCTGTGGCTGGAAAACCCGAACACCACGTAGGAAAGCACCAGTAACCCAATAGAGATGGTGGTAATGGTGAACGCATTGCCCTTGTCGCTGAGGCGGCCCATGTAGGCGGCGGCCAGGGCCCCGCCGGCGCCCACCAACCCGAACAGACCGGCCACGTCACTGCCCGCGTTGAACGGCGGCTCTTCCAGTAAGAACACCAGGGTGGTCCAGAACGCCCCAAAGCACGCGTAGCACAGGGCCCCGCGCAAAGAAACTAACCGCAGCATGGGCTGGTCCCGGATCAGGTGCACCAGTGATTTCATCAGGTTTTTGTAGCTGCCTTTGAAGTTAGGGTGCACCTCGGGCAACAGGAAGTAGAGCGTTAGCCACAGCACCAGCATCATGCCGGCGGCAATGAAAAACATGGCCCGCCAGCCCAGATGCGCGCCTACAAATCCGCTTACGGTGCGTGAGAGCAAGATGCCAATCAGCAGGCCGCTCATCACAAAGCCCACGGTGCGGCCCCGGGCCTCGGGCTTGGCCAGGTGCGCCGCCATGGGCACCAGCAACTGCGGCACCACCGAGGTAGCCCCAATCAGGAAACTGGCCACCATCAGGGACTGGATGTTCACGGCAAACCCGGCCAGCAGCAGCGCAATGATAATGGCTGCAAAGTCAATCATGATCAGGCGTTTCCGGCGCAGCATATCGCCCAGCGGAATAATGAACAACATGCCCACGGCATAGCCAATCTGAGTGAGCATGGCCAAACTGCCCGCCGAGGCCTCGGTGACCTGGAACGTAGCGGCAATGCGGCCCAGCAGGGGTTGGTTGTAATAGAGGTTGGCCACCACCATACCGGTGGCAATGGTCATGACCCAAAGGTTGAGCCTGGTAAGTTCAGGTTGGGTGGGGGAAGCGGTAGAATCTGTCATAATCGGTTAAAGGCCGCCTGCCAACTTCCACAGGAAAATCCGTCTGGGGGGCGGCCGTTTCAGGTGCGAGTATACGTTTCTTCTTCTGGTTGGTCTAGGCTTTGGTGGGCCGGGCCGCCGGTAAGAAGAAAACTGGCGCAAAGGTACGGCTTACTCCCGGTTCCAGAACAATTCATGTAGGCGCCGGAACAAATGAAGCCGCTGCTGCAGCCGATGGGGCAGCAAATGCGGGGTGAACTGGTCATGGGTGGGGTAGAAACCCAGGTAGAAGAACCAGAAGCCCACGCTCAGCGAGGAAATGGCCCGTAGTTCTTCTTCGCTCAGGGGGCGGTGCGCCCGGTAGGCCTCCACCAGGGTGGCAAAAGCGGTCTTGGCTTCTTCCTGCGTCATTCTTCTGGAAAGGACATCCAGGCAAAGCTGCTCCCAGAAAGTCATAAGGTCGTTCACCAGCCAACCGCGGCCAAAAAAGTCAAAGTCAAAGAAGGTAAGCTGCGCGTCGCCCACAAAGTGGAAGTTCTTGGGCATGAGATCAAAGTGGCAGTACCCGGTAGAGAACCCCGAGGTGTCCAGGCGGGCCAACCGGTCCTGCGTCTGGCGGGCTACCTCCTGCAGCCAGGCGTAGTCCTCCGGAAACTCGGTGAAGGCCGCTTTTACCTGTTCCAGGGGCTGCACCAGGGTAGTTTCCACATCAAAGGTCCAGCGGGAGCCGTTGAGTTCTATATGGGCTGAGACGTTGTGGAACTGCGCCATCTGCTGGCCCAGGAGCCGCAACTGCGTTGGGTTCAACTGGGGCACCGACTGGCCGGGCGCGTACGTGAACAGCACGGCGTGGCGGGTGCCCTCGGCCGCCGGCAGGGCCTGGATCACTTTCCCGTTTAGATCGGCAAGGGGGTAAGAAACCGGCACGCCTGCCTCCTGCAGGGCCAGCAGCAGCGTGGTTTCGGCCTCTATCTGTGGCAGCGAGCGGTGGGTGGCGCGGTACACCCGCAGGATAAATCGGTCTCCGGCCGTCTGCACCAGGTAGGTGTCACCCACGCCGCGCAGTAGCAATTGGCAGGTGGCTGGCCCCAGCCCATAGGTGCCTGCCAGAAACGAGGCCAGCGCGGAGGAATCAAAGGTAGAGTAGGAGGTAGGGAAAACAGACGGCATAGGGGCAAGATAGGTATTAAGAGAGTAATAGTCCCAAGCTCCCGGAAAGGCTGTGCCGAAGCCAGAAGCCCGCAAAAGAGGAGCGTTTCTATCGGCAGGTGAGCCAGGCGCCGCCGGTGAGTTTTCTTAACCCTTTGGGAATCCTCTCGTTCTAAAATGGAGGTAACAAATCCATCACTACAAGCAATTTAGAACTATGAATTCAACCTCAGATCCGAACAAGCAGCAGGACCCGCAGGAAAAGTTTGACCAACCGCCGTTCAACGAGTCCACGCAGAGTGAGCCCGGCGAAGAGTCAGAAATGAACATAAAGCCAGACCATGGCGAGGAGAGCTACAAAGGCTCTGGTAAACTGGTGGGCCGCAAAGCCATCATCACCGGCGGCGACTCGGGCATTGGGAAAGCGGCGGCCATTGCGTTTGCCCGTGAAGGGGCCGATGTGCTGATCTCTTACCTCAACGAAGAGGAAGACGCCCGCGACACCGCCAAATGGGTGGAACAGGCCGGTCGCAAAGCCGTGCTGGTGCCCGGCGACATCTGTGACGAAAACCACTGCAAAGCCATTGTGCAACGCGCGGTGGACGAGTTCGGGCAGATTGATATACTGGTGAACAATGCGGCGTTCCAGATGGCGCGGGAGTCTATGCAGGAGATTTCCAGCGAGGAGTTTGACAAGACGTTCAAGACCAACGTGTACGCCATGTTCTACCTGTGCAAAGCCGCCGAGCCGCACATGAAGCCGGGTAGCACCATCATCAACACCACCTCGGTGAACGCCTACAAACCCTCGCCTATGCTGTTGCCTTACGCCGCCACCAAAGGCGCTATCCAGAACTTCACCGCCAACCTGGGGCAGATCCTGGCCGACAAAGGCATCAGGGTGAACTGCGTGGCTCCGGGCCCTATCTGGACCCCGCTCATCCCGGCCACTATGAAAGAAGAGGCAGTAAAATCCTTCGGGAAAGACACTCCCATGAAACGGCCGGGCCAACCGGTGGAGCTGTCGGCGATCTATGTGCTGCTGGCCTCTGAGGGCTCCAGCTACATGACGGGCTCTACCGTGCAGGTAACCGGTGGCACGCCTACCATTTAGTGCTGAGTTCTAAGTCATAAGTCAGGAATGCGATTCGGGCCTGTTTTCTGGAAAACAGGCCCGAATCGTTTTTACGGGGTTGATGACTCCAGCGCGGGCATCGGCTCTAAGCCATTCTTTAGGAAATAGGCACCCGCTTGCCGTTGTTGCGCGCCGATTCATAGATGGCCAGCAGGATTTTTACGTCGCGCAGACCCATTTCGCCGGGCACAATGGACGTTTGGTTGTTTTTGAAGCTGAGGGCCTGGGCATCCATCTGCAGCACCTGCTCATAGACCTCGGGTAAATCCATTTTGCCTTGGCTGGTTTCTCCCTTTTTGCCCGAATACCAGAAGGCCGGCTCCACGCGCCACCAACCTTTCTCGGCTTTGCCGGCCAGTAGGCTTTGGTTCTCGGCGTAACTGGTACTGCAGTGGGCAATCACGCCATCGGCAAATTCCATCTGCCAGGAGATGGACTGTTCCACCTCGTCAAAGTAGTCTTTATGGGTTACCTCGCCAAAGCGGGCGGTCACCGCCACCGGGGGTTTGCCCAGGGTGTAGCAGGCGCCCTGCACGCAGTAGATGCCCATGTCCATGAGCGGACCGCCCCCGGCCAGTTCCTTGTCCAGGCGCCAGACGTTGGGGTTAGACCGGGTAATGTCAAAGCCGTTCCTGGCCTCAATGCTTTGCACCTTGCCGAACACCTGCTTCTGGCCCAGTTCCATCACGCGCTTGTTGAACGGCTCAAAGTGCAGGCGGTACCCAATGGACAGGTGTACGTTGTTTTGGCGGCAGGCCTCCAGCATGCGCTGGGCGTCTTCCACGGTGGTGGCCATGGGCTTCTCACAGATCACGTGCTTTTTCGCGCGGGCCGCCCTGATGGTGTACTCGGCGTGCATGGAGTTGGGCAAGACAATGTACACCACGTCAATGTCGGGGTTGTTAGCGATCTGGTCAAAGTTCTGGTAGTTGTAGATGTTCTTGTCGGGCAGGTTGTACCTGGCCTTCCAGC
The DNA here is from genome assembly GCF_016924645.1 of Rufibacter psychrotolerans. GTDB lineage: Bacteria > Bacteroidota > Bacteroidia > Cytophagales > Hymenobacteraceae > Nibribacter > Nibribacter psychrotolerans. Next base: position 137,428 of record NZ_JAFFJV010000001.1, read on the forward strand.
GGTCTATTTTAGAGGGCGTGCCCGTCACAATGCCCGCCAGGTAGCAGTGCTGGGTTTCCTGCAGGGCCGGGGCCAGCTGGTTCTCAGAATAGTTGCCCAGTCCAACCAGGGCGATGCCCAGTTTTTTGGCGGTGCCCTGGCCGCCCGGGGCACCGGGGTTTTCAGCAGGGGTGCCCGAGCCGCCGCCTTTCTGGCAGGAGCCGAACGAGAAAAAAGGAAAGCCAAAAGCCGTGGAGCCAAGGACCAGGGAAAAGCCTTTTAAAAAGCTTCTTCGGTCTGGGAGAAAGCGGGGTTGGTTTTTCTTCATGGGGCAAGGGGCTAAGTGGTATGGGGTATATGTGATTGACCTGAAAATAGTTGCGGCCCGGGCCCGGCCTGAAATACAAGATACGCCAGGAAACCGTAAGAAACCGCAGCGTTGCCCCCGCGCCGGGCAGCAGGCTTTTAGCGGTTTGGCAGAACGGCACTGATTGGGAAACCAACGGCGTTTTGGGGCTGTTTGGGCCAAAACAGGCCTCAAACGGCTTATTTTGGATACACTTGGCAAAAGCCCGATTATGATGTAGCTTTGCCCATACATAACCTTACATCCAGACACATGGCATCAAAATATGATTTGATAGTGGTAGGTAGCGGCCCGGGTGGGTACGTGGCTGCCATCCGCGCATCGCAATTGGGTATGAAAGTAGGCGTGGTAGAGAAAGCTGAGTTAGGCGGTATCTGCCTGAACTGGGGCTGTATCCCTACCAAGGCGCTGCTTAAGAGCGCTCAAGTGTTTGAGTACATTCAGCATGCCAAAGACTACGGCATTAACGTAGCCGAGGCCAGCGCTGACTTTGGGGCAGTGGTAGCCCGCAGCCGGGGCGTGGCCCAGGGCATGAGCAAAGGCATCCAGTTCCTGTTCCGCAAAAACAAGATTGACCATATCGCCGGTTACGGCAAACTGAAAGCCCCAGGCCAATTAGAGGTGACTTCGGAGGACGGCAAAGCCGAAATCTACGAGGCGGCCCACATTATTCTGGCCACCGGCGCGCGTTCCCGCGAACTGCCCAACCTGCCCATTGACGGCAAGAAGATCATCGGGTACCGCCAGGCCATGGTGCTGGAGCAGCAGCCCAAGAAACTGGTGGTGGTAGGTTCCGGTGCCATCGGCATTGAGTTCGCCTACTTCTATAACGCCATGGGCACCGAGGTAACCGTGGTGGAGTTCCTGCCCAACATTGTGCCGGTAGAGGACGAGGAGGTTTCCAAGCAACTGGAGAAATCGTTTAAGAAAGCGGGCATCAACGTGATGACCAGCTCAGAAGTACTGTCTGTAGACACCTCCGGCGAAGGCTGCGTGGTGACCATCAAGACGGCCAAAGGCGAAGTAACAGTAGAGGCCGACGTGGTGCTGTCGGCGGTGGGCATCCAGACCAACCTGGAGAACCTGGGCCTGGAAGAGCTGGGCGTGGCCGTAGAGCGCGGCCGCGTAATCACCGATGATTTCTACCGTACCAACGTGCCGGGCGTGTACGCCATCGGGGACATTGTGAAAGGTCCGGCCCTGGCGCACGTGGCCTCGGCCGAAGGCATCATCTGCGTGGAGGCCATTGCCGGTCACCATCCAGAGCCGCTGGATTACAAGAACATCCCGGGGTGTACCTACTGCTTCCCGGAGATCGCGTCGGTGGGCTACACTGAGAAAGAGTGCCGCGAGCTGGGCCGCGAGATCAAAGTGGGCAAGTTCCCGTTCTCGGCCTCAGGCAAAGCCAGCGCCGGCGGAAACAAAGACGGCTTTGTGAAAGTGATCTTTGACGCCAAATACGGCGAGTTCCTGGGCGCGCACATGATTGGCGCCAACGTAACCGAGATGATTGCCGAGGTAGTGGTGGCCCGTAAACTGGAGACCACCGGCCACGAGATCATTAAGTCTGTGCACCCGCACCCCACCTTGTCTGAAGCCGTGATGGAGGCCGCCGCTGCCGCCTACGGCGAGGTGATCCACTTGTAGTCATTACGTCAACATACATTAGAAAGGCCTGGGCTCTGCCCGGGCCTTTTTGTTTTAGGCCGTTTTTCCGGAAAAAAGCTCTAAAACAGAACCGCCTGTTGCCTGTTCTAAGAAAACTGCCGGTACTGGTTAAACCTTTGCCCCTAAAGAGACTCTAACCAATTCACGTCAGTCTGACACCAAAGCCCCGGCGGGCCGTTTATAAAAATATCTACATCTGAGTACGCGTACATTACCCTAACTGCATGAAACATATTCTCTTATTCTTACTCGTTGCCTGCTTTTCTGTCTTCCACGTTGGCTCTGCCCTGGGGCAGGGCAAAATCACGGGCAAGCTGCAAGACGCTACCACCAAACAGCCGGTAGGGTTCGCCACGGCCGCACTGCTGGCCGGTACCGATTCTGCCATTGTGGCCAGTGCCCTGGTCAACGCCGACGGCTCCTTTGTGCTGGCTCCCGTTTCTGTGGGCCGTTATCACCTGAAGGTTTCCTTTGTGGGCTACGCCACCCGCGTGGTGCCCAACATTCAGGTGACGGCGGCCAAGCCGAACGTGGACCTGGGCGTGGTGGCTTTCCGGTCGGCGAGCCAGCAGTTGCGGGCCGTGGAAGTGGTGGGCCGGCGAGCGCAGGTAGAGTACGGGTTAGACCGGCGGGTGTACAACGTGGGCCAGGACCTTTCCACGGTGGGCGGCACAGCCGTAGACGTGATGCAGAACGTGCCCTCGGTAACGGTAGACCAGGAAGGCACCGTGAGCATGCGCGGCACCTCCAACATCACCATTCTCATTGACGGCAAACCCTCGGCCCTGAGCGGCCTGGGCCTGGACCAGATTCCGGCCAGTACCATTGAGCGGGTAGAGGTGATTACTAACCCATCGTCTAAATACGACCCCAGCGGCACGGGCGGCGTGCTCAACATCATCCTGAAAAAGGAGAAACAGCGCGGCCTCAACGGCATGGCTTCGGCCAACGCCAGCTGGGGCGGGCGCTACAACACCTCGCTCAACCTCAACTACCGCTTCGGCAAGCTGAACCTGTTCTCCAATTATGATTTCCGGCAGGATAAGCGAAAAGGCACCGGAAGCCAGTTCCGCACCAACTACTTTACCACCCAGGCCGGCCGCGACACCACCTCCTTTCAGGAGCAGGAATCTGACAACATCAATAGCCGCGGCAACCACAACGTGCGTTTCGGGGCCGATTACCAGCTCACCGATGACCAAAGCATTACGGGATCGGTGCTGTACCGCTACGGCTACCGCGACAACCAGGGCATTACCAATTACCGGTTCCTGGAGGAAAACCGCAACCTGAACAGCACCTCTACCAGAAGCACCGTGGGCGATGAAACCAGCAACCTCTTTGAATACACCCTGGGCTACCGCAAGACCTTTGACCGCCCGGGTCGGGAGCTGACCGCCGATGCGGTGTTCAACCTGGAAGAGGAAAACGGAGCCGATGATTTCCGCCAGACTTACTTCAATCCCGAGGGAGTGGCTTTGGCCGGACGTAACTCCTGGCAGAAAAACAACGTGCTGGAGAAAGAGCGGGAGTTCTCTTTGCAGGTAGATTACGTGCATCCGTTCAGCGAGAAAGGCAAATGGGAGGCGGGTTACCGCAGCACCTTTGAGCGCAATGATGCCAATGTACAGGCCCTTGATTTTGACAACTCCGCCGGCCGCTTTGTAAACAGCATTGGCCGCACCAACCACTTTGTCTATGATGAATGGGTGCACGCTGTGTACGGGAACTACGGCAACGCCCTCAATAAATTCAGCTACCAGGTAGGGGCCCGGCTGGAGCAGACCAATCTGGTCATCAACCAGGTGACGCAGAACCAGCGCAACAAACCCAGTTACCTGAACCTGTTTCCCAGCCTGTTCCTGACCTATGATTTCTCTGAGGAGCAGAAGGTGCAGACCAGCTACAGCCGTCGCATTGACCGGCCCTGGACCCGACAACTGAATCCGTTCCTGGATATTTCAGACTCCCTGAACCTGCGGCAGGGAAATCCTAACCTTACCCCCGAGTTCATTGACTCCTATGAGGTGAATTACCTGCGTTTCTGGGACCATACCACCCTTACGGCCGGGGTTTTCTACCGCAAAATGACCGACGTGGTACAGACCATCAGGACGCCTTTTGTGAACGAGGAAGGGCAGAACGCCACGCTGTCTACCTTCGCCAACATTGCCTCGGGCGAGTCGTACGGACTGGAGCTGACCGGCTCGGCTGACCTGACTCCCTGGTGGCGCCTCAATGCCAATGCCTCGGGCTTTAACTACAAGATTGACGCCTCTGAGCAGGGCCTGGCCACCAACAGCCGGTTCAGCTGGACCAGCCGCCTCAATTCTAACTTCACCCTGCCGCATAAAACGGAGGTGCAGCTGTCATTGAACTACCGGTCACCCATGGTGACTTTGCAGGGGGAGCGCTCCTCGTTCTTTGTCACCAGCCTGAGTGCCCGCAAGGAGATTCTGGGCGGCCGGGGCAATATCATCCTGCGGGTGCAGGACCTGTTCAACACCATGCGCTTCAACTCCTACACCTTTATTGAGGGCCAGCTGGAGGAACGCAGCCGTTACAAGCCGCAGAGCCAACTGGTGTTTGTGGGCTTCAGCTTCCGGTTTGGCAAAACCAACGCCCAGCGCGAAGACAAAAACGAGAGAGAGAATGACCTACCCGCCGGGCCCGAGCGCGAGGGCGGCCAGTACTAAGCCTACTGTTTCAGGGCCCTTTTCAGGAAAAAAGCCCTAAAACCCAGGCTCCGGCCTGTACTTAACACCAACCAAAGAAAAAGGCCACCTTCTCACGCGAGAGGTGGCCTTTTTAGCTGACTTAAAGGTAATAAAGGTTAGTCTTTGTACTTGTTAGCGTACTGCCGGTAGCGTTTGGGGTCTTTCTTTTTATCCTTTTTGCGGCCAATGGCCCCACCGGCCACCGTCCCAGCGGCGGCCCCAATCACGGCACCCTTCGTGCCGCCAATCACGGCTCCCGCTGCGGCCCCACCGGCTCCCCCAAGCACGGCCCCTTTGGCTTTCTTGCTCCAGCCTTTCTTCTCTTTCTTCACTTCCTGGGCCTGCGCCTCGTAAGGCACGCTACTGCCCAGCACAACTACTGAGCAAAGCATGGTCAACGCTATCTTCAGATTTTTCATGGTTTTCTCTGTTGATGGTTTTGTATTTTACGATGCCGTAATGGCCATGATGTGGCTTTAAGCAAGAATGTAATTGTACCGCAGGGCGAGGGTTTTCAGCTGCTAGGATGGTAGCGGTTCCTGGCGGCGCGTTAAAAGCAGACCTCGGCTGCGAGCCAGGCAACAGCTATTGGCTCTAAAAGCAACAGGCCGGAATCAGCGGGGTGGGCTGATTCCGGCCTGTTTTGGTCAAAACAGCGGGGAAATGGAGTTATAGTTTCTCGTCGTGCTGCGAGAGGTCGAGGCCCAGTTGCTCTTCCTCGTGGGACACCCGTAGCGGTGAGATCAAATTCGTTACCTTGAGCAGGAGCCAGGAGCCCGCAAACGCAAACACCGACACCCCCACCAAAGCCCCGAATTGGGCCAGGAACAGCTTGGTTTCGCCAAAGAGCAAGCCTTGGTCGGGGATGTTGGGGTTCACGCCCTTGCTGGCGAACACCCCCGTCAGCAGCATGCCCACCATGCCGCCCACTCCGTGGCAGGGGAAGACATCCAGGGTATCATCAATGGTGGTGCGCGACCGCAGGTCAACCAGCAGGTTGCTCACCACGGCGGCAATCACGCCAATGGCAATGGAGTGGGGCAGCGTCACAAAACCCGCGGCCGGCGTAATGGCCACCAAACCCACCACCGCCCCAATGCAGGTGCCCATGGCCGAAGGTTTCCGGCCTTTCACGCCGTCAAAGAAAATCCAGGCCAGGGCGGCGGCGGCCGAGGCAGCCATGGTGGTAGACAGGGCCGTTGCCGCCAACGGATTGGCGCCCATGGCAGAACCGGCGTTGAACCCAAACCAGCCAAACCACAGCAGGCCCGTGCCCAGCAGCACAAACGTGATCATGGCCGGAGAATGCGTGGCCTCGTGTCTCCGTTTCAGGAAAAGGGCCGAGGCCAGCGCCGCCCACCCCGCCGACATGTGCACCACGGTTCCGCCCGCAAAGTCCAGCACTCCCAACTGGAACAGGATGCCCTCTGGGTGCCAGGTGGCGTGCGCCAGCGGAGCGTAAATGAAGATGAAAAACAGCAGGATGAACACGGTGTACGACGTAAACCGGATGCGCTCGGCGAAGGCCCCGGTAATAAGGGCCGGCGTAATGATGGCGAATTTTAGCTGAAACATGGCAAAAAGCGCCAGCGGAATGGTAGGTGCCAGTTCCCAGGGTGCGCCGTCCAGCACGTTCTGCATCATGAAGAACGTGGCCGGGTTGCCAATCACCCCGCCCAAGGACTCGCCAAAGGCCAGGCTAAACCCAAACACCACCCAGATCACCGTGAGCATAGCCATGCAGATAAAGCTTTGCAGCATGGTAGAGAGCACATTTTTGCGGTTCACCATGCCCCCGTAGAAGAAAGCCAGTCCCGGGGTCATGAGCAACACAAAGGCGGTGGCGGTCAGCATCCAGGCCATGTCGGCGGGGCTCAGGTCAGCCTGGGGCGCCGCTATGGGAACGGCCGGGAACACAAAGGTAAGCCCCACCACCAGTACCAGGAGAATGAACGGGATCTTGGAAAGCTTAGTGACCGAAGGCGCTTTGGTAGGCGTTGCAGCCGGAGCAGTAGAGGTGATCATAAGTAAGCTGTTTATGGTTTGAAAAAGTTTGGCTTACTAAGTCTACTAAAAATATTTCAACAATAAAACCACTTTATTGTGAGTTAGTTAATGAATCTAGTTGTTTATTAGGATATGGTAAATTGGTGATTTGTGATTCTTCTAAAGCTATCTGGCATTTAGTGGCTGCGGCTAACACTTTCCTAAAAGGCGGCAAGGGCATTTGGGAGTTTGATAAATTTAGGCGGCACCCCGGTTACCAATAATTTTCAGGGAAAATTCAGAAAAAATTTCGGGTAAAAGCGCGGCATTCTGTGGCGGGGCTGAGCGTCATCCCTTAACTTTCCACGTATGACTACTAGAACCATGATGTACCTTCTATTTATGCCCGCGTGTAAACACCTTAACCGGCTAACCGTTTGGCTGCTTTGCCTGGGTTTACTGTTTGGCTGTCAGCAAAGCCAGGAACCGAAGCAGGAAACCAGCCAGGGCCCCGCCACTGAGCAGGAGGAAGCCTCGGAGACTGGCTACAAGGTGATTGCCATCAAAGACGGCGACACCGTGGAACTGCTGAAGGACGGCAAACCATTGCGTGTGCGGCTGCAGGGCGTAGACTGCCCCGAGAAGAACCAGGACTACGGTACCCGGGCCCGCCAGTTTACCTCAGACCTGGCTTTTGGTAAGTTTGTGCAGTTGGTGGTGCATGACGTAGACCGCTACGGCCGTACGGTGGGCGAAATCATCTTGCCCGATGGCCGTAACCTAAACCATGAACTGGTGAAAAACGGGTTCGCCTGGCACTACACCGCCTACTCCAAAGACCAGGAACTGGCCCGGCTGGAGGCCGAAGCCCGCGCCGAAAAACGTGGACTCTGGGAAGGCCCCTCACCGCAGGCACCCTGGGAATTCCGGCAAAGCCGTCGCGGCAAAGGCACCGCCACCACTAACCCCGACGTTGACCCAGAGGAGGAGGCCGCTGCGCCAAAAGTGACCGCCCTTGCCAAAGGCGGCAAAGTAGTGATCTGCCAGAGCAAAGGCTCCAAAACCTTCCATGTAGACAAAGACTGCCACCTTGTAGGGCAATGCAAAAGCACCGTCGCCTCCATCACCCTCGCCCAGGCCCAAAAAGAAAAGCGTACCCCCTGCAAAGTCTGCGCAGACTAGGTTAAGCTCGTTAAGCTCCGTTTGAAGGCTTATTTTCTGAATACGGAGCAAAAACAGGCGGACTAGGCCAATAGACGAGCTTGGTTAATATGATAAAACTAGCAGATACCAGCACAGATACTGAAGCAGCTACTGGCGCGAGTCTCCAGACTCGTGCTGCCAGATGACGGGGAGTCTCAGACTCTCCTCGCTGCGCCCGCAGCGAAGCCAGCCCTGCTGAAAAACTCCCGCACAGACAATTTCAATGGAAAGTAACTGCCCTGAAAAGCTGATACTACTGTTCACCCACAAGATCCTTTCAGGATGACAGGTGAGCAGAGCTAGATAGATGAGAGTGAGACGAACAAGATGAAAGGTGAAAAAGAGCTAGATGACCGGGTGAGAAGCATTACTTGAGCTTGAGAGAGACCGTCTGCCATACCGCCAAAAAGCCTGCTCAAGAGACCTCGTAGTGTCTGCAAGACCTACGAGTGTCTACGCAAATTCCGCAAGACCTACGAAGGTCTACGCCAGTTCCGCAAGGCCTAAGGGCATTAACGGTAATTCCCGAAGACACTCGTAGGTCCTCCGGACACTACGAGGTAAAGTTGCTTCTACACCGCCATACCCACGGCATGCTCCACCCGGATGCTGCTTCGGCCGCCGGCCAGTTTCTCCACCACAATCTGCGTGCTGATGCGTTCTTTCAAAGCCTCTACGTGCGAGATAATGCCGATCATTTTGCCGCTGGCCTGCAGGCTTTCCAAGGCATCCATGGCAATGTCCAGGGTGTCCGCGTCCAGCGTGCCGAAGCCTTCGTCAATGAACAGCGAGTGAATCTGGGCTTTGTGGCTGGCCAAATCAGACAAGCCTAACGCCAGCGCGAGGCTCACCAAAAAGCTTTCACCGCCGGAGAGGGAGTTCACGGAACGGACCGCATCGCCCTGGTAGGTGTCCAGAATCTGGAGGTCCAGTTCGTTCTCCTGGCTCTTGAGGATACGGTAGCGGTCGTTGAGGCGGTGCAGGTGGCGGTTGCCCAGCTCTACCAGCCGCGCCAGCGTGAGGCTTTGGGCGTACTTGCTGAACTTCTTGCCGTCGGCGGAGCCGATGAGGTGGGCCAGACGGGCCCAGCGCTCCGCCTCGCCCTTCTGCACATCCAGTTGCTGGGTGAGTTGGCGGTGCTTCTCGCGGAGGTCAGCGTCTTGCTGGAGCTGCATCTCCAGGCGGGCAATCTGGGCCAGGTGTTGATTTTTCTCCTCGTCCAGCGCCTGGATGAGCGGCTGCAGTTCTTCCAGGGTGAGTTCGGTGAGGTGGCGTTCTTTCTCGGTTCGGTACTCTTGGCGGCACTGGGCAAGGCTATGCTCCAGTTCCGTAAGGGTTTTCTGCAGACGCTCCTGGTCGGCTCGTAGCTGGCGGGCCTCAGGCTCAGGCAACAACTGCGCTTGCAGCTCCGCCAAAGAACTGTAGCCCAAGGGCTGGATTTTCTGCAGCAGCGCCTGCTCCAGTTCTCTTTGCGTTTGCAAGTTGATCTGCTGTTCTTTCTGCTTTTGGGCCAGTTGGTGGATGAGCCAATTCAGTTGTTCCTGCTCGCGCTGCAGGGCGGCTTCTGATTGTTGTAAGGTGTGTGCGGCCTGCTGCAGGCCTTGTTGCAGGCGTTTTTTTTCGGCTTGCGGCTGCACGCCTTCGGGCAACAGGGCATGGCGTTGCCGGCGGAGTTCCTGTAGCTGTTCCTGCGCGGTTTGCAGGTGGCCTTGCCGTTGGGCGAGTTCCGCCTGTTTTTCCTCCAGGGTGACTTTGCCGTTGTCGGCGGCGGCTTTGGCCTCAGAGTACTTTACGCGCAACTCGGGCAGCAGCGCTTTTTTCTGCTCGTAGGTTTGCCTGCGCGCCTCCAGTTGCGCCAACAGCTCGGCCCCATTGGAGCCCGCGTAGGCAAGCCCGTAGGTCTGGAAGAACCCCTGCAGCGTCTGGGAAAGCACGTTGGCCTGATCGGATAGATCCTCCAGCTCATTTTGTACTTGCGCCAGTTGCTGGTCGGCCTGGGCACGTTTTTGGGCGATTAGGAGCAAATCATGCCGAAAACGCTGCTGTTCAGCCAGCAGTTTCTGCTCGTTGGTTCGGGCTTGGTCCAACTGCGTGCGCAGGCCGCGCAGGCTTTCCAAGGTGGCCGTGGCTTGCCGCAGTTCGGCCTTGCGGGAGGTCCAAATCTGGTCTATGATATCTGTGACGGTAATCTGGTGGGTGAGCGCCAGCGCGGTGTTCAAGGCCGAAAACTGGGTTTGCAGCTGTTGGAGAGAGGTGGCCTGCTGGGCTAATTGCTCCTGCGTGTGCTGCTCGGCCAGTTCAAGTCGGTGTACGGCGGCGGCCAGTGCACGCTCCTGCCCGTCCAATTGCTGTACTTTGGTTTGCTGCTGCAGCAGGTTCTGCTCGGCTTCACTTAACGTCTGCGGCTGGTGCTCCTCAACCAAGGGGTGGTGCGTGGAGCCGCACAACGGACACGGCTGCTCGGGTTGCAGTTGGGCGCGGGCGTCTTCGTACTTCTGAATCTGCCGCTGCAGGTCCACAATCTGCTGCAGGTCTTTGAGTTTGTCCTGCGCCTGCTCCCGCTCGGTTTTGGTTTGCACAAGGTGGGTGCGGTGCTGGTGCAGGTCTTGCGTAGTGGTAGCTACGTTCGCCTGCAATTCCTGCCTTCGGGCTTCCTGCAGCAGATAGGTTTTGCTCAGCTCCAGCTGCTTTTCCAGTTGGCTACACACAGAAGGCAGGCGCTGGCAGAGCTGTTCCAGCGCTTCGGGCTCCTGGCCCTGCAGGGCAGTGGCGGTTTGTGCCTGCAACCCAGAAAGCTGCTGCTGCTGGGTCTGCAACTGCTGCTCGGTGGCGGCCAACTGCTGTTTGGTGATTGCCTCGTTTTGGGCCTCTTTTTCCAAATTCTGCCTTATAACGGCCTGCTCTTTCTGGAGCTTCTCCTGCTGTTTCTGTACTTCGGCCAGGTTGCGCAACTCAGATTTCCCCTCGTGCAGCGTCTGCAATAATTCTTCGTCCAGCCCGTGCTCCTTGAGCCAGTCGTTGAGTTGCTTGCCTTCCTGCACCAGTTGTTGCAGCGTATTCTGTTGCTGGGCTTGTTGTTGGGTAAGCTGTTGTACCTGCTGCTGCAGCTGGGCGGTGGCTTGCTGGTCTCTGATGTATTGGGCTTGCTGGGCGGCCAGGTGCGAGTCTTGCTGCAGCACCTGGTCCAGGCGCGGTTCGGCTTCGGTGAGGGTTTGCTGGGCCTGGGCGTGGGTGGTGCGGGCAGCCTGGGTGGCTTGCGTCTGAGCCGCCACTTTCTGCTCCTGCACGGGCACCTGCTGTTGCAACTCAGTTACTTTCTGGACCACGGTATCGCCCTGGCGCTGTACCTCCTGCAGGCGCGCCAGTTCGCTCTGGAACGGCTGGGCCTGCTCGTGTCGAAGCAGTTTCTCGCGGTTGGGTTGCCACGCTTCCTGCTGGGCTTGCGCCTGGGTGAGCTGGGTGGTGAGTTGGATTTCTTTCTGCGTGAGCTTCTGCAGGTTCTCCAGCCAAGTCTGCTGCTGCAGATGCTGCTGTACCTGCTGTTGGGCCAGCCGGGCCTCGGCTTTCAGCCGATGGGTTTCCTGTTTCAGCGCAGCGCGGTCTTCCTCAGACAGCAGTTGGTCCAGTTGCAGCCGCTGCTCTATGTCCTGCAGTTTCTGTTTCTCGGCCTTAGCCTTTTCGTAGGCGGCCATGGAAATCTGGGAGTAAATGCGGGTGTCGGTGAGTTTCTCCAGAAGCTCGCTGCGCTCGCTTTCGCTGGCTCTCAGGAAACGGGTGAAATCGCCCTGGCTGAGCATGACGGAGCGGAGGAACTGCTGGAAATCCAGTCCGCAGAGGTCAATGATGCGCTGGCGGGTCTCAGAGAGGCGGCTCTCCAGCACTTCCTGGGTGGCGGCGTCAATGAGTTCCATCACGGGGCTTTGCAGCTTGCCGTCGGCCTTGCTGCGGCTACGCCGGAGGCTCCAGCGGGCGCGGTACGCTTTTCCCTCGGCCTCAAACTCCACCTCCGACCAGCACTCGCCCGTGTGGCGGGTCATGATCTCGGCCACGTCGCGGCCGTGGCGGGGCACCTGCCCGTACAGCGCCACCGTGATGGCGTCCAGAATGGTGGTCTTGCCCGCGCCTGTAGGTCCGGTAATGGCAAACAGCCCACTTTCGCTCAAGGGTGGTTGGTGGAACGGAATAAAATGCTCGCCCTGCAGCGAGTTAAGGTTATAGAAGCGGACAGAGGTTATCTTCACGGGAGGTAAGCGTTGCGAGTTAGTAAAGATAACAGGTTTTGGGGAAGGGGAGGAGAGGTAGGGTTCTTGTTTTGGGGTTGTTTTGGGAGAAACTGGTTGGAAACAGGAAAGTATTTTCAGCTTTAATTCTTTAAAAGCTCCCGTGTTTCAAGGTCACAGTCAAAGGGAATTTCTTCTCTAATTCTTTCAGACAAAGCTTTATTCTCTATTAGTATTCTTAGAAGTGAGTTGCGGTGAAGACCACACGTCATTTTAGCGTACAGGACTTCCAGTGGTTCTTTGCATTCTGGAGTCTTGTTGGCTTCATAGATGTCAATGTAGGTGACCGCCAACTGCTCAATCATGTGCTCGTTCTTGAACTTTCTGGCTATCTCTGTTAACAACTGGGCATCACCATCTTGGTAGTTAGAACACAGGATATTTATGAACTTTTGCGGATGCCTTGCTTTTGGTATTCTTTCTAAGGCAAATTGTCTGATCGTTTCACTATGCAAATGCTTTAGAGCCGCAGTTGCGTATTCTGTGATTCTATTCCCTGAAGAAGGTTTCTGCCTTGCCAGGTTCAATATGAATTCACTGTCCAGAGGAAAGGGGTGAATGTCAAAAATATCAAGCAGCTTTTCTTGATTTGCTTTGTTCTTTTCTGTTATCAAATGATGCGCTAGTGTTTCAAGCTCAATTGCCGTTAATTTGCTTGTTCGTCTGTAGGAGAGAGAGGGCGTACTGTGGAGTACTTCAGCTACAATGTTGGCGAAAGTCTGAGGTACAGGTTTGGGATTGACAGCGCCTGCTTCAGTCCTTTTAATGTTATCCAGATAAATTCTGATGTGACGATTTTTTTTAGCTTCGCGGTTAAGCTCCTGCATAACTTGCAGTTGGGGATTATTCTCCTGAAAGAGCCAGATCAAGCGGTCATCAAGCCACTCATCAGGGCTTTGCTCTAGCCATTTCCCATACTTTTCTGCAATAAACAAGAGCCCTCTCCACCCATCTAACTCTAAGATCTCAGAAGAGCCTACCCAATCAGACCCAGGGATAGGGTTGTGTAGAAAGTTGTCATAAAGTGCCTGCCTCGCCTCAGTGTCACCTTGCTGCGCAAAAATCTTAACCAAATCAAATAAGTGGGTCAGGCTCCAGGTGTCATCCCTAACGGTAGCCAGTCCTTGAAGCACAGCACTGCGGATCTTGGCCTCTTGGTTAGAAATGGAGATTAGGTCAAAGATGTAGTGCGCCCTGCTGCTTTCGCATTGGCCATCATAGGCATGGTTATTCAAGGCACCTTTGATGATGTACTTAGAAAAGTCAATTGTTGGGTTCTCTCTTGCAATCAGGTAAGCTTCACCTGTTCCTCTTTTAAGGGAGTCAAAGAAAGTTTGCTTTGTTGTCTTAGTTTCCTGCATGAAGCGCTAGTGGGAGTACGTTGAATGGGCACCTACTTCAGCACATAGAACAGGAACTCACCCACTCGTACCCCGAACTGGTAAATGGCGCCAACGGAAATGAAAACCGAAGCCATCAGCATAAACTTGGTCAATAGACCCCTGCCGAATAACTGGTAGTACGATCTCAGGAATTTCTGCATGCGGGAGAAGATTAGAGGATGACGTAAGCCAAACTAGCAAATTCCGGTGGCCGGGACAAGAGGGCTCCTCCTGTTTTTGGAGTACTTCTAATACGGCAGGCCCCTAGAGAGGCTGGAAGCAGTTTTAAAGCCCGTTGAAGTAACGTATATGGATGTAAGCGCTGGCTTTTGCTCACCTTTAGAAAATATGGAATAGAAACGCCACTGCCCAGGTTGCAGCGCCGGCCCGTCTGAAAAGAGTGGGATTCAAGCCTTTGCCTGTAGGTCTGGCCCGTGTTTTTGGAGGCGTGGTTGGCCAGACATGGGGGTAGGGCAAGAATATTAGTGTATCTAAATATTGCAAAATCCGTTTTAGCACATGGTAGGCAGGTAAGGCGCGGGTTTTGCCTGCGCAGAGAAGTGAGAGGCCAAAAATCTGCTCTTGGAATCAATCTTTAAGTTGGTTTTGGTTTTTGGCACGGTAGTTGGATTGAAGGAAAACACAAGAGATTAAGTGTAAGAAACTCTAAAAAGTACTGTTATGAAAAAGCTTAGTTTGATATTCAGCCTGATGTTCTTGGTGTCTGTTGCTTTTACTAGTGCCCAAGCCCAGGAGAGAAAGAAATGGAGTCCACAAGCAAAAGGAGCTGTCATTGGCGCGGGTACTGGTGCTGCTGCCGGAGCTATCATCCATAAGAGAAACCGCGTGGTAGGTGGTGTTGTTGGGGGCGTTGTTGGAGGTGCCGCCGGGTACGGTGTTGGTAAAATCATTGACAACAAACGCAAAAGAGAAGCCGCCGAAAGGGAAGCCGAGTTTAACAGAACCGTAGCCGCAAACAGAGCGTACGCGTACAGCTCTTCAAACCGCTCTGCGGGTTCAGCGGCCAAAAAATCATCTTCGGCCTCTAAAGCGGCTGCCGTTGCCGCCCCCGCTGCCATGGGGTACACCGGGTACACTGCTGGCCAGCCACAGATCATGAGCATGTCTAACCTGTCTTTCTTGCCTAATGAGCACTACGGCGACTATTCTAAACCGTACGCCGATTCTGAATACAGAAGAAAAAGCTGGTAAGCCGGGCAGGAGCCTTTAAAATACAAGCCCAAGCCCTGAGCTTGGGCTTTTTTATACAAGTACCAAAATATTTGAAACACCTAATATTCAAACGGAGTATGTGGGGTATTGATTCACTAAAATCTGGAATTATGAGATCGTCACTTGTTATGTTTGTGTTGGCTGTTTTTCTGTTTTCTTGCTCTAAAACCGATGAGAAGAAAGAAACGGTAAACGTGCAGCAACTGAACCAACAGTTTATAGGCGCCTGGAACAGCCGCAACTCTGCCCAACTAGACACCCTCCTGGCCGAAGATGCCCACTTTGTGCAAGGCGAGGTTCACTACAGCGGCAGGGGCGAAGTATCGCAGAAATGGGTGCGGGAAACCATGGGGACTATTGAGAACCTGAGAATTTTTCCCGTAAGCTCCGGCGCCGATGAGAACATTGCCTTTGAGGGCGGTACCTTCACCGTAGACGTGATCCCATCGGACCGGCAGTTGCCGCGCGGCGAAGGGGAAGGAAACTTCCTGCTGCTCTGGAAGAAGAACGACAAAGGCCTCTGGAAACTACACTACGCCCAGCTGGAAGATCATCCGGTGCAGGTAAAACAATAAAGAAGTTTAAGTTGGTTTTAGCAAAAAGAACGGCCTGGCAGAACTGCCAGGCCGTTCTTTTTTTGGCCTATAAAAGCAAAAAGGCACCCAAAACGGGTGCCTTTTTGCTTTATGGTTTTCTTGGTAATTACACAGAGAAGCTGTCGCCGCAGCCGCAGGTACGGCTGGCGTTGGGGTTGTTGAAGAAGAAGCCTTTGCCGTTCAACCCGTCAGAGAAGTCCAACTCGGTGCCGGCCAGGTACAGGAAGCTTTTCATATCTACCACTACCTTTACGCCTTTGTCTTCAAACTCCTGGTCCATGGGCTTCACCTCGTCATCGAAGTCAAGCTTATAAGACAAACCGGAGCAACCGCCGCCGGCCACAGAAGCTCTCAAGCGGAAGCTATCGTCCAGGTTGGCGTCTTGCTTCAGCTTTACAACTTTTTCTTTTGCTTTATCAGAAACGGTAATCATACGCGTGTCCTTTCTTTTTTAGGAGACCGGATTCAAAACCACACTGAAAACAGTGATGGTGTTGATGTCGCGGCCATAATATAGTTTATCCAGGGCATCATACATGTTGGAAGCCCGGAAATAAGAGGTGTTCAACTCGCGCTCGCCCCGGGCCATCCACTGGATGGTGTAAGAGCTTTCCCGGTCGCGGAACTGCCGCACGTAGTCCAGCATCTTCCGGAGGGCATCCACCCGGTCATATCCCGTTACGGTATGGAACAGGAAAGACTGGTGGTGGCGAGGGTTCACCGTGATCAGATCCAAGCGCATCCGGTCTTCCATGGGGCGGAAGTCAAACAAAAGCTGACTTCCTTCCATGCCCAAATGGTCTTCAATCTGTTTCTGAATCCGCGCGCTCTCTACGTGCACGTTGGTTACATCCATGCGGGTAGCGCAGCGTTTGGATTAGTGGTGTGACTTGGCTTCTACCAATGGCTCCAGACCGTTTTTCACGCGGTAGTCATTGATGGCGGCTTTGATAGCATCCTCGGCTAATACAGAGCAGTGGATTTTCACCGGCGGCAAAGCCAGCTCTTCCACAATCTCCATGTTGTCAATAGCCAGAGCCTCGTCTACGGTTTTGCCTTTCAACCACTCAGTAGCCAGAGAAGAAGAAGCGATAGCAGAACCACAGCCGAAGGTTTTAAACTTGGCATCGGTGATTACCTGGTTTTCATCCACTTCAATCTGCAGACGCATTACGTCACCACACTCAGGGGCACCTACCAGACCGGTACCCACATTTGCTTTTGATTTGTCCAGCGTACCTACGTTGCGTGGGTTGCTGTAATGATCGATTACTTTATCTGAATAAGCCATAGCTTTTTTTAATTACGAATGAATAATTATGAATTAAGAATTGGGGTTAAGTAACTAGTATATACGCTTTTAAGGCAAAGCTGATAATCCTTAATTACTAATTCCCAATTCCTAATTGATTTTAGTGTTCTGTCCACTCAACGGTGTTCAGGTCAATTCCTTCTTTGAACATTTCCCACAGCGGAGAGAGTTCACGCAGTTTGGCAACGGCCTCTTTCACGTGGCTGATGGCGAAGTCTACTTCCTCCTCGGTAGTGAAGCGGCTCAAGCCGAAACGCAGGGAAGAGTGGGCCAGGTCATCATTCAAGCCAAGGGCCTTTAGCACGTAAGATGGCTCCAGAGAGGCAGAAGTACAAGCCGAGCCAGAAGAAACAGCAATGTCTTTCACACCCATCATCAAGCCTTCGCCTTCTACATATTTGAAGGAGATATTGCTTACGTGGGGCAGACGGTGCTCTTTAGAACCGTTCAGGTAAGACTCTTCAATCTGCAGCAACTCGTTTTCTAAACGGTCACGCATGGCTTTGATGCGGGCAGTATCAGACTCCATGTCGGTGCGGCAGATCTCAGCAGCTTTACCTAAACCTACAATACCTGGCACGTTCAAAGTACCAGAACGCATGCCGCGCTCGTGTCCGCCACCGTCCATCTGGGCAGTTACTTTTACCCGTGGATTCTTGCGACGTACGTACAGGGCACCAACGCCTTTAGGACCGTACATTTTGTGACCAGAGAAGGCCATCAGGTCAATGCCGTCGGCTTCTACGTCCACCGGAATTTTACCTACTGCCTGGGTACCGTCTGTGAAGAACAGAACGCCGTGCTTCTTGGCAATTCTTCCGATTTCTTTGATGGGCTGAATCACGCCTACCTCGTTGTTACCATACATGATAGAAATCAGGATGGTCTTGTCAGTGATGGCGGCTTCCAGTTCTTCTAAGTTAATCAAGCCTTCTGAGTTCACTTGCAGATAAGTTACCTGTCCGCCCAGTTTCTCAATGTGCTTGCAGGTATCCAGAACGGCTTTGTGCTCAGTAGTGGCAGTGATGATATGGTTTCCTTTGGAAGCATACATCTCAAATACCCCTTTGATAGCCAGGTTATCTGATTCTGTTGCGCCAGAGGTAAAAATCAATTCTTTTGGGTTGCAGTTGATAAGGGCCGCGATTTGCTCACGTGCATAGTCAACTGCCTCTTCGGCTGCCCAGCCAAATGGGTGGTTACGGGACGCGGCGTTCCCGAAGTGGTTGGTGAAATACGGCAGCATGGCCTCCAACACGCGCGGATCCATGGGCGTGGTGGCATTGTTATCTAAATAAATCGGAAATTTCAGCATCTTCGTCAGTAGTTTTCCTATGGTGTTGCTTATCAAAAAAACAGAATTTGTGTCCAGTTAGTTTGATTTGCACGCAAAAATACACAAAAATCGTCACTTAGAATACCTTTAAATAGACCGTATGCATGTAGAACATATTGGCATTGCCGTGAAAAATTGCCAAGACGCCAATCAGTTGTTTGAAAAATTGTTAGGTGCAGCCCCTTACAAGAGCGAAAAAGTGGAAAGCGAAGCCGTGAATACCTCGTTTTTTCACGTGGGAAACACCAAAATTGAGCTTCTGGAGGCCACCGCCGAGCACAGCGCCATTGCCAAGTTCATTGAGAAGAAAGGGGAGGGTATTCACCACATCGCGTTTGAGGTGGAGGACATTGAAGCCGAGATGAAGCGTCTGCGAGAACAAGGTTTCCAGCTCCTGAACGAGGTTCCCAAACGCGGCGCCGACAACAAACTGGTGTGCTTTGTGCACCCAAAAACCGCCAACGGCGTGCTGGTAGAACTGTGCCAGGAGATCAAATAAATGCCTTTTATGTGATTTAAGGCTGTTTTTGGAAAAACGGGGTTGAAACTGTGGTGGCGCAGACACTCGTTGGTTCTCTGGACACTACGAGGTCTTTTGAGTAGGCGATAAAGGGTATGGAGGCAATAGCTTCTGGTTGTATCAAAGACTGTTTTGAAGGGGCACTTTCCTGCATGATACCAGGTGACCTGAAGGTGAGGGGCCTTGATGTTGTTTTCAGCTCTAAATTGTAAAAACAGCCAGAAAACATTTTCAGACCTTATCGCTGGCGCGAGCTTGCAGCTCGTGTCCGCACGTGTTCCTGATTTTCAGGAATAAGCGGGTTGTTCACTAAGCTCTGAGCTTCCGCCTTACCAAATAGTCTCTATAATAGAGTTGCGGAAGAAGGGTTCGGGTTGAAGCAGTGCTATGTGACATCGGCAATGCGTGCGGACACGAGCTGCAAGCTCGCGCCAGCGGCGGTGCATGGAGAGGAATGGCTTAAACCAAGATTAGCCCAATTTAAGGGGAAAGCCGCAAAGGCGCTTGCTCAAAAGACCTCGTAGTGTGCGCAGCTCCTACGAGTGTCTGCGCCGATGACCTCTCTTACCAAAAGACCTCTCCGTTTTTAACCGCTTTTCCAGAAAATGACCCCAAAACGCTTCCTAGAATTCCCTCCCCTGGTTACAGGAAGAGCAAAGGCGCGACCCATTTGGCCAATTTCCACTACCTTTGCAGCCTCAAACGCGAGCTGTCGCCATAGGTGTGAGGAGTGCGTATAAATTTTTGGATCAGACCTTTGCCATGACTACCCCAGAGATAACCCTTCCTGACCACCCGGTTTTTGCTGTGGTGGCCCAAGCTGCCCGGGAACTAGAAACGGATGCGTACGTGATTGGCGGTTTTGTGCGTGATTTGGTTTTGAAACGCCCCAGCAAAGACATTGACGTGGTCTGCATTGGCAACGGCATTGAGCTGGCGCAACGCGTGGCCAGCAAACTGCCCAACAAGCCCAAAGTGGCCGTGTTCAAGAACTTCGGGACGGCCATGTTGAAGACCGATGACGGCTGGGAAGTAGAGTTTGTGGGGGCCCGCAAGGAATCGTACCGCTCAGATTCGCGCAAGCCTGAGGTGGAGCAGGGAACCTTGGAAGACGATCTTAACCGCCGCGATTTCACCATCAACGCGATGGGCATCAGCCTCAACGAGGACACCTACGGGCAGCTCATTGACCGGTTCGATGGCATGAAAGACCTGCGCCGCAAGAACATCAAAACGCCGCTGGAGCCGGGCATCACGTTCTCAGATGACCCCTTGCGCATGATGCGGGCCGTGCGGTTTGCCTCGCAGCTGAACTTTGATATTGACCCCGATACCTTTGATGCTATTGCCGAGAACAAGGAGCGAATCAAGATTGTGTCGCAGGAGCGGATCACCGACGAGCTAAACAAAATCATCCTGTCTAAAAAGCCTTCTTACGGGTTCAAGTTGTTGTTCCAGTGCGGGCTGCTGCACCTCATTTTCCCCAAAATGGTGAAGCTGCACGGCGTGGAGACCATCAACAAGAACTCGCACAAAGACAATTTTTACCATACGCTGCAGGTGCTGGATAATGTGGCCGAAGTCTCGGATGACCTTTGGCTCCGCTGGGCCGCCATTCTGCACGACATTGCCAAACCCGAAACCAAGCGCTACAACGAGAAAGTAGGCTGGACCTTCCACGGCCACGAGGACCGCGGTGCCCGCCAGGTGCCCAAAATCTTCGCTGATCTGCGTTTGCCCCTCAACGAGCACATGAAACAGGTGCAGAAACTGGTGAGGCTGCACTTGCGCCCCATTGCGCTGGTGAAGGAAACCGTGACGGATTCTGCGGTGCGCAGGCTCTTGTTTGAGGCCGGCGATGACATTGATTTGCTCATGCAACTCTGCAAAGCCGATATCACCTCCAAGAACCACGACAAGGTGAAGCGGTATCTGCAGAATTTTGAAAAAGTAGAGCAGAAACTGCGCGAGGTGGAGGAGAAGGACCAACTGCGTAACTTCCAGCCGGTCATCTCCGGCGACCTGATCATGCAGACTTTCGGGATTTCACCGTCCAAGGAAGTGGGTATTCTGAAAAACGCCATTACCGAGGCCATCCTGGAAGGCGAAATCAGGAACGAATATGACGAAGCGTTCCCATTTCTGCTGGCGCAGGGGAAAAAGCTGGGATTGCAGCCGGTAGAATCCTGACGTTCAGAACCGATAAGATAAAAACTGAGAGCGCCGTTTTGGAGTCCTTTTCAAGAAAGAAGGCCCAAAACGGCGCTCTCGGCTTTTACTTTTTCGCTACAGCGTTGACGGCGCATTTGATAGCTTCGGCTTGCATGGGCACGTGATTTCTGCCTACTACGGCCAGTACCCGCTCGCCTCTGAGTACCGCCTCAGACAGCAGCTGGTACATGTGCGCGTTCCGGTTCTCACTGCTCTGGCGGTTGATGTCGTTGGTGAATTTGCCGCCGGTTTTCTGGCTGTCGCCCAGCGGGTCAAACCAGGCAGTGGGGGCTTCCCACCAGTTAACCGGGGCGGTCCAGTATTTCTGGTAGGAAACCTGCAAAGCGGCTACTTCTGGGATTACCTCGTCAAAACCTTTGATCATGGTGCTGGCTTTCTGCAGCAATTGGGCGATGGCGGTTTTCAGCTGTTCCTCGTTCAGGCCCTTGCGTTCGCGTAACCGGCTGGCTTCGCGCAGCACAAAGAACAGCTTGATCTGCTCCTTGCTGAACTTCCCAGATTGTACAAGTTTGTCTATCTCTTCCTGCGGCGACATCTCCAGCGTCATGGTTTTGACTCCCTCGGCCTGAGCCAGGAAACGCACGTAGCCAGATTCTCCTAATTGTTTGATGGTTTCTTCCTCCGTGGCGGCAACGCCGCGGTTGGGTCCTTCAAAAAAGGCAAGGGTGGGCTTCAGCGTGTTCCAGGACTGTTTGATCTGGGCGAACTGCGCGTGGGTAGGGTCTGTGCTGTGGCTGGCGCCGACGTACTGGAGGCTTCCGCCTGAGGTGCTTTGCAAGGTCAGGCTCCACTGCGTTTGTGGGGTTTCTTTCCAGTTTTTGTAGGAAAGCAATTTGGTGTCACAGGACTGGTTCGGCGTTTGCGCGTGCCCCAGCAGGGGGAGGGAAAGGAGTACCAGGCAAGTAAATGATGGAATAAGGGTCTTCATGTGAAAATATGATTTTGGGTAAGATTTGAGCTAGAGGAATTTTGATAGCTAGGTCGTTTTTAGGGTGTTTTCTGGAAAATGCGTGTAAAACAAGCCCGGGAGAGCAGGCCGGGTGCGGGTCTTGCCGGGGAGCGGACTTACTTTTTGGGGTGCAGGGTTGCCTCCTCCACCATCTGGCCGTTTTCCCGCACCACCAGGGTAGCGGGCTGGCCGTTGAGGGAAACAAACTCAAACGTGAGGTCACGCTCCAGGGCGAAGAACCTGCAAGGGGTTTCGGGGTAGAGGGCTATGGTCTGCTGGTTGGTGCGCAGGATGAGCGTGCTGTCTGCTTTCTGGATGGTGATTGTGCCCGTGTGGGGCCCGCTGTACTCCCCAGCGTACTGGGTTAAGGTACAGACCGGCACCTGGATGGCTTTTCTGGTGCTCTGGTAGGGAGCAGGGCCGTGGTCATAGCTGAAAACCCGGGCCATTTTCCAGGTATTGTCCTGCAAGAGCCACAGGTTGGCGAACTTGGCAACTCCGGCCAGAAACTCTGCTTTGCCTTCTTCCTGGTTGTAGAACAGATGGTCGCCGGAAATGATGGCCCCGTACAGTTCGCCCGCTTTGTACATGGGGTAGACCCTGATGGTCTCCGGCACCCCTTCGCGCCTTACTTTGAAGTTCTCATTGCCGCACAGGTTGTTGGAGACACTGGCCATGAAGTTGGCTTCTCCGGTGGTAATGCCGCCTTTGTCATGGAAAAACTCCAGGTCCTCGGCCACAAAATGTTCCATGGTGGCCAGGTCGCATTGGTTGTACGAATCCCAGAAGATGCTGTCTAAATGGAGGAGGGTCCTGGCGATGACGTCTTGCTGCGGTTGGGCCTTGATTGGGGAAAAAGAGGCCGAAAACAAGACCACAGCCACGGCAACAATGGTGATGAGCTGCGTTTTCATAAGAAAAGGAAGTTGTGAGACAAAGGTCTCAGGGAAAAGAGTGCTCAGGAAGGAGAGGAGGGCTGAACGCCGTAAGAAAGGTTCAGCAACTGATGAGCGGGGAGGGAAGGGAAATTAAGGGAGGACTTTGCCATGAGCGCGTCCTCCCTGCACAGGAGCTTCCTCAGAAATCCAACAAGGAGAAAGCTTCCGGTATACTTAGTTTTAGGGCCGTTTTTCAGGAAACTGCCCCAAAACAGACTCTTATTATCTGCGGCGGCTGATGTGCGAGCCCCCAGATTGGTCCATGTCTACCTGCTGCACTTCGCCCAGGTATTCAATGGAGCTGGCGCCGCTGGCTTCGGCCCTCAGGTGCTCTTTTACGTTCACCAGCCCTTGGCTGGCCCCGCTCAGGTCTACCTCGGCGCGTTTGGCCACCAGTTTAGAGGCGTCAATGTTGCTGGCCCCGCTTCCGCTGATGGAGAAATCATCGGCGTAGCCTTTGAGCAGGGTTCTGGAGGCGCCGCTCAGGCTAAGCTCCAGCCGGCCGGTGCTCACGTTGATGGCTACCTCGCTGGCCCCCGTCTGCTTGATGGTGAAGTTCTCGGGCGCAAACCCTATGACTTCGGCCTTGGCGGCCCCAGACAGGCTGATCAAAGACAGGTCTGGCGTTTCTACCTCAATGAGCACGGGGTTTTTGCCTACTTCCCACAGCTTGAGGAACTCAGAGTCGCGGGAGATCTTGAGCACGCCGTCTTGCACCCGTAGCTCCAGTTTCTCCAGTTCTTTGCTGCTGCCGGTTACCCGCACATGGTGCCGGAACGACTGCCGTACCCGGATGTGGTACGCGCCGCCTGCCTCCACCTCGGTGAAATCGCGCACGTTGTAAATCTTGGAGATGCCTTGGTACTCGTCATCCAGAATGGTGAGGTTATCGTCTAACCCACCGGCGGTCTGCCTGGGTCTGGTGGCCCCGGCGGTAGAGTCTACCACGCTGCAGGTAAGGCAGAGCAGGCGGCCGTCTTTCATCTGCCAGGTGTTGCTGGCCACGTCCTCAGAATAGTACTCGCCATTGGTGATCTCGTGGGAGAAGTGGTCGGCGAAGCCCTCAGAGAAGCGCAGTTTCTTGCCGTTGGGCACCAGTATTTTCAGGTCCAGGTCTTGGTCGCGGAAGACGGCGTTTGGTTTGAAGGTAAAGGCGTCGTCAAACCTGATCACCGAGTCCTGCTGCACCATTTTGTACGAGATCATCTGGGCGTTCTTGATAGCGTCTTCCTCGGTAAGGCCGTGGGCTTTGTAGGTCTGCACCACCCGTATGTCGGTGCCCTCGTAGCCTTCCAGCGTCACGCTCATGCGGTGGCCGTATTTATTGGACGAATCCCTGATGTTGAACACCATGGTGTCATACCCGGCCGGAAAGTTCTGGGCCACTTCATACTGGCCAGACTCCTGGAAGTAGCGGGTGGTAAGCGCAATGCCGGTGATGAGCGCCGCCACTGCCAGCAGCCAGATGGCCAGCATGGACCAGCCCACCGCTGGGCGCAGGAAGAAGCGCTTGGCCAGCAAGCCCACCCCCAACAGGAACAGGAGCAGTGCCGGGATAATGCCCGCAAAGAAACCTGCCCACACCAGCCAGGACGGTACCGCATTGAAGAACGCCGAGGCCGGAATATCGCCCAGTTGGATGTATTCTGGCTGGTCAAATATGCCCAGGCCAATCATAAGGGTAACCAGCAGGGCAATCATGAACCCCGCAGACACTACCATCATCAGCAGCCCGGCAAACACGCGCACCAGGGTTACCGCAAGGCCTAAGATAGGGCGCAACACCCTGGACAAGGTCTGGATCACTTGGGAAACCAACCGCACCGGAAACAGAAGGACTTTTGCTAAGGTGCTCTCCTGCCCGTTAGCGTCCTGCATGTGTAAGCTGTTCTTAAGCGATTCTTCTATACTGGAGAGCGTGACGGGGTTTCCCTGCATTTGCACCCGCTCGGTTATGGTTTTGGCCTCTGGCACGGCTATCCAGAGCAGCACGTAGGCAAAAAGCCCCACCCCGCCCATGAAGAAGAGCACCAGGAACAAGAGCCGGATTATGGCTACATCGGCCCCGAAGTAAAGCGCGATGCCGCTGGCTACCCCGCCCAGTTTCTTGTCTACCGGGTCTCTGAACAGTTTCCTGACCTGAATCTCCGGCAAGGCCTCGTTCTTGGGCAGCGCAATCCAGCAGATGATGTACAGGATTACCCCAAACAAGGTGATACCGCCGGTAAAGGGCACCCCAATCACCAGGAACACAAAGGCCAGCCTGATCCAGAGCGGGTCTACCTGCAGGTAGTTGGCAATGCCGGCGGCCACCCCGGCCAGTACTTTGCGGTTAATGTCACGGTACAGCCGTTTCTGCTCACCGGTGGCAGTGGTGAACGGGGGAGGCGTGGTGCCCTGGGCGTGGCTGGAAGCGGTTTCGGTCTCGTCTGGCTCCACCACGGCGTCAAAATCTGAGATGGTGCCCATTTGGGTGATGAGCGCCTGCACGTCCTCACGGGTGATGACCTGCTTGCCTGGGTTCAGGCGGGAAAAGAAGATCTCCGCTATGCGGGATTCAATGTCGGCCACAATCTCTTCGTGCCCCTCATACGTGGAGAAGTACGATTTTATGGCGGCAAGGTACTGGCTCAACATCTCGTAGCCGTCTTCCTCCACGTGGAAGATCATGCCTTGCAGGTTGACACTTATGTTCTTTTTCATGGCTAGTTGGATTTCTTGCGGTTGATGATGAAGGTGGTGGAGTCTACCAGTTCCTGCCAGGTCTGGCGAAGCTGCTCAAGAAACTCGGAGCCGGTGGGGGTGAGTTTGTAATACTTGCGGGGTGGTCCTGAGGTGGATTCAACCCAGGAATAGTCTAAGAGCCCGGCGTTCTTCAATCTGGTCAGCAGTGGGTAGAGCGTCCCCTCCACTACTATCATTTTGGCGGCGGTCAGCTCCTCCAGCATGTCGGAGGCGTAGACCTCGCCGCGGGCGATGATCTCCAGAATGCAGTACTCCAGAATCCCTTTCCGCATCTGCACTTGTGTGTTTTCTACTTTCATGGCCTGTGAGTCTGAATTGTTGATACAAATATATAACTAGGTACTATGTAAAACAAGGTACTGTTAAAATTTATTTTTTGTTGTCTGGTTTTCAGGAAATCTCCTGCGGCAAGTACGTAGTGCGCGAAACAGAACAGAGGGGAGAAATGGCCGGGCAGAAATATGGCTAAAATTGGAACAGATAAGCCCCGTAAGATGTAGTAGCCATTATTGAATGTGTTAATTCTAGTTGCATCCCGCTATATTTACATGGTTTTTCCGTATATGGCTTATTAAGTAGCTAAGTAGTTTCTATGGTAAAAAAAATTATACCCTTTTTTCTCCTTCTTGCCATCTTGCTGTTGCCCGACCAAGGTCTGGCCCAGGAGATTTCTGCGCCTAAGTACAGCAACGAGTTCCTTAACATAGGGGTAGGGGCCAGGGCCCTGGGCATGGGAGGCGTACAGTCGGCCATTGTACGGGATGCTACCGCCGGTTTCTGGAACCCGGCCGGTCTGGTGGGCCTGCCTCACCGGCATAATGCGGTGTACATGCACTCAGAGCTGTTTGCCGGCATTATCAAGAACGATTACGGCGCCTATGCCACCAACCTGGACTCTACCAGTGCGCTTTCCTTCTCGGTGATCCGGGTAGGGGTAGACGACATCGCCGACACCCGCCGCCTGCAAAATGAGTACGGCGCCATCCAATACGACAGCATTGAGTTCTTCTCGGTCGCCGATTACGCCTTCCTGGCTTCCTACGCCCGCAAGAGCAACCTAATCCCGGGCCTTACCCTGGGGGCCACCGCCAAGATTATTTACCGCAACGTGGGTAAGTTCGCCAACGCCTGGGGGTTTGGCATTGACGCCGGGGCACAGCTGCGCCGGGGCAACTGGCAGTTTGGCTTGATGGCCAAGGACATCACCACCACCTTCACCGCCTGGAGGTTGAACCCCGATGAACTGGAGAGTACCTACCTGCAGGACCAGGAGTCTTTCAACGCCAACAGCATAGAGGTGACCCTACCCCGCCTGATTTTAGGCGTGGGGCGGTCTTTTCAGTTCGGGAATCGCTTCTCGGGCCTGGTAGCCACGGACCTGGAGATTACCACCGATGGCAAGCGGAATACCCTGCTTTCCACCGGCATTGTGTCCGTTGATCCTAAGGTTGGTCTGGAGCTGGGGTACGCCAATACTGTGTTCCTGCGCGGCGGCATCAACAACGTGCAGCAGATAGAGGACTTAGACAGCAAAAAAAGCTGGAAAGTGCAGCCCAACTTCGGGATTGGCGTTGCCTCCCACGGCCTGCAACTAGACCTGGCCCTGTCAAAGGTGTCGGATAACTCCCAGACCTCTTCCGTGATTGTTTCCTTAGCGTATAGTTTTGATTAGTGTGCGTATACTAAATATGAAAGCAGCTTTATCCTTTAGATTATTCCTTTATTCTATTCTTTTCTGCTTTGGCTTTCTGGCAGGGGCACCGCTTGCCTATGCACAGCAGGTAACCTACGGCAATGAGTGGATCAATTACAATCAAAAGTACTACAAGATCAAAGTGCCCACCACGGGCATTTATCGTTTAGATAAGGCTTACCTGCAGGCCGCCGGAATCAACGGCGTAGACCCGCGCAACTTTCAACTCTACCGCCGTGGACAGGAGGTAGCCATCCATGTAGAAGGGGAGGCAGATGGCTCTTTTGATGCCAATGATTTTATTGAGTTCTACGGGGAGAAAAATGATGGCGCGTTGGATAGAGAATTGTACAAAGACCCTGATGCCAACCACATAAACCCCTACTACAGCTTATACACTGACACTGCAGCCTACTTCCTAACATGGTCCACCGCCCCCGGGAAGCGAATGGCTGTTGTTGATCAGAATCCGGCGGGATTGTCACCGGAACCATGGCATTGGCAGGAAAATATTATTTTTGATAATGGTGAGTATTCCCGCGGGAAAAGGTACGGTGAGAATTACATGTCTTGGATGGATGCAGGCGAGGGCTATACAGGTGGTTCA
Source organism: Rufibacter psychrotolerans (assembly GCF_016924645.1). GTDB lineage: Bacteria > Bacteroidota > Bacteroidia > Cytophagales > Hymenobacteraceae > Nibribacter > Nibribacter psychrotolerans. The sequence continues at coordinate 165,171 of NZ_JAFFJV010000001.1, forward strand.
ACTAGCGGATTCACGTATAACCTGCCCGGCATGGCTTCTAACATTTTCACAGGGGATGCTTCTCCTAAGGTTGAGATTGCCTTTGTTGGAGCAAATGATAATAACCATCAGGTTGATGTATTTGTAAGGCCCCTAAGTGGACCTGAGCGGTTAATTGGGACGGTGAGCATGATAAGCTTTGGTTCCGTAAAGCAAGAATTCCCCTTAGTTACCGGTGATTTTCATGCCGATGGGAAGCTGGTTTTGCGTATTACAGCAAAAAATACAGCATCTCGGTTCAGGACTATTTACTTCAAAACCATCTATCCGCAGAAGAACACAATTTCAACTGCAGGCCTAACTATTAAAAACCAGAACGTCATTTCTACTCCTGCATATTACCTTTTTGAAGGAAGTATGGCCTTAGGCACAACAGGCTATGATGTTACTGCTTCTGATAACGTGAAGCGGATTGTGGGCAGTACTTCCGGAACCCAGAAAGGGTTTGTTTTTCCTGCTGGGTTTAGGAGCGGCTTCCTTTGGTCGGGTACCAACTTAGTGCCCCCTGCTCCCAGAGAGGTAAGGTTTAGATCACTTACTGGGACCAATGCTTCTTACGTTATTATTTCCCATGAAAGCTTGATGCAACCAGTCGGGACTTCTGCCAACCCGGTAAAAGAATATGCAGCGTATCGTAATTCTGCAGCCGGAGGGGGATACGATACCCTTGTGATGGAAGTAGGGCTTCTTTATGACCAATACTTTTACGGCGACAAATCCCCTGCCGCTATCAGAAGGTTTATGAAGTACCTCCTTAACAACGGAAAACCCCAGTATCTCTTTATTATTGGCAAAGCCCTGGAGGCAGATAACATAAATGTGAGAAACAAACCTGCCTCACTAAGTCACAGAGACTTGGTGCCAACAGGGGGAACTCCTGGATCCGACGTGTTTTTTACAGCCGACTGGGATAAAGGGAACTATGCGCCAAAGGTTCCTACTGGCCGTATTCCGGCCAATACTCCCCAAGAGGTACTGAATTATCTAAAAAAGGTACAGACGCATGAAAGCCTGGCTCAGAATGTAGAATGGCGGAAAAACATACTGCACCTGGGAGGCGGTATAGAGGGTTCTGAAAGAACAACCTTGGCCTCTTACCTGAGAAGCTATGAGCAAATAGCCGAAGGGAAATGGTTAGGAGCAAACGTTATCACCAAAATCAGAAGTTCAGTGGCTGGCCTGGATACCATTAACGTAGCCAAGGAGTTGAATGCAGGTCTAAGCTTGATCACCTTCTTTGGGCACAGTTCCACTACCACATCAGATTTAGATATTGGTCTGGTTTCCAATGTGCTCTCTGGGTACAACAATACCGGGAAGTATCCCATGATCTTGATGAATGGCTGTAACGTAGGAAACAGCTATGTTGCCGCCAAGTCCTTTGGCGAAGACTGGCTTTTGACCGCCGATAAGGGAGCCCTTGCATTTTTAGGGCATGCGAGTTACGGATACCCGTCTCTATTAAACATTTTCAGCTCTAATTTCTACAAAGTAAGCTTCAGCGATCCAGCATATTACGGTAAACCCTTGGGGGTACAACATCAGCAGGCGATTGAGGAAGTTGCAAAATCAATCAGTGGAGATAACACCATTGCCATGGAAATGCAGATGATTTTGCAGTCTGACCCGGCGGTTGTTTTGGTTGCCCCTGAGAAAGCTGATTATGTTGTGCATAACGGAGGCGCTTCCGTAGAAGCCTTGGATGGCGGCAAGGTGACTGCTACATCAGAGAGCTTTATCCTATCACTGGATGTAAAAAACCTGGGAAAGGTAAATGAATCACCCTTCTACATCTCTGTCACAAGAAAGCTGGAAAACGGAACGGAGCTAGTTTACGACAAGATCAAGGTGCCTTCAATATACTATAGAGATACTTTAAAGCTTGAACTGGCAGCCAGAACCACTGAAGCGGCTGGTATCAATACCTTTAAGGTGAAACTGGACTATACTGACACCATTCCTGAACTGGAGGAGGGAAATAATGAGTACATCTTTGACGCCTTTTTCTCCAGAAGTGGGGTGGTGGCCCTTACGCCTCATGAGTATGGAATTGTTTCGGCTAGTAACGTAAAGTTGGTAGGGCAATCCACCGATTTACTTTCTGCCGCAAGAGATTATTACTTTGAAATAGACACAACCGCAACATTCAAGAGCCAATGGAAGCAGTCGCGGGTTGTAAATGCCGCGGTGTTACCCGTGTGGGATGTCCAGTTGCCAACCTCAGGGATGCCAAGGGATAGTATGGTGTACTTCTGGCGATTAAGATACAACACCTTCAATGCTGGGGAAGACACCGTCTGGGCTACCAGTTCTTTCAGGTTTATTCCAGGAAGCTCCAATGGCTGGTCACAGGCCCACTTTGGGCAGTTATCTAAGGCAACCCTCCAACGGATAGAACTAAACTCCCAAGCGAACAAACTGGAGTTTGCCCCCCTCTATAAGAGCATCATGATCAAGGGGGGAGGTGGCGCTTTGGGCATGTCACGCAGTGCTCCCTTCGGGATTTTTATAGACAATAACGCCTTCTTCTGGGACAACTGTGGCTATACAGTCCCTAACATGCTGGTAATGGTTTTCGACAACGTATCGCTGGAGCCCTACACAAATATGCCGGCCAATACCGGAAGTAGATGTGGTCTGGCTGGTACCTACGTATACCAATTTGGTAACCTTTCAACGGTAGCAAACCAAGACAGATTGGAGGCCTTCTTAAAAGCAGTGCCTCAGGGCTACCATGTGGCCATGGTGGGCATCAACAACATACCATACCAAGCCTTTAAGGCTTCCTTGAAAGAGGCTTTCAAAGGGATAGGATCAGTTGTGATAGATAACCTGAAAAACGGAGATCCTTTCGCAATATTGGGGCAGAAGGGGGCACAACCAGGTACCGCGTTGGAAGCCGGTGGAAACGACGCAGATTCTGCTCCAAGGAACATGCAGGCCGTTCAAATTGAGAAGCTTATAGAGGTAAATGACCAGCAGGGAACAATGACCTCCACGCTAATTGGTCCGGCTAGAGAATGGAAGTCATTGCATCACCAGATGAAACTGGAGCCTTCAGACAGCTACAGGTTAGATGTGCTTGGAGTGAACCAGGAGAACCAGGAGACGGTAATCGCCTCAAACGTTACTTCTTCTAACTTTAGCCTGGAAGGCGTTGACGTCAATGCCTATCCTTACCTTAGATTGAGAGTTGCCTTAAAAGACGAAGCCCAAAGAACGGCTCCGCAGGTAAGCCAATGGACGGTTCTATATGAAGGTGTACCCGAAGGGGTGATGCGTCCTGACTTGGTAGGCTTGGATAAGTACCAGAAGCTTTCTGAGCAAGCAGCCAGCGGGGAGGTGAACCTGCCGTTTGCTTTCCACAACATCAGCAAAACCAACTTTGGTGATTCGCTTACGGTAGAAACCACCTTGTTTGAGGAAAACGGCACCAGAACGGTAAAATCCTTCAAAGTGGAGCCTCTCCAGAAAGAAGACACCGTCTACTTCAATCATAAGTTCTCTACGTTGAACATGAAAGGCACCAACCGGCTCAGGGTTACGGTAAACCCCCGTATCTTGCCTGAGCAGAACTACCTGAACAATACGCTGGAAATATCATTCAACAGCCAGTTAGCGGCAGGGTTACCGCCGGTGGTGGATGTGGCCTTTGACGGGGTGCGCATTCTGGATGGGGAGATCGTGTCACCTAGTCCTTTGATTAGCATCGTGCTGAAGGACAACAGCCGCAAAATGCCCATCACAGAACCTACTTCCCTCAAAGTGTACCTGAAAAAGCCCGGGGGCGATTTTGAGGAACTCGACGTACGTGCCAATCCGGCCATCCGCTGGTTCCCCGCCGACGACAAGAATGATTTTAGGGTAGAGTATCACCCTGAGAGACTGGAGAACGGAACGTACACCCTGGAGGTGCAGGGGTTTGACGCGCTGGGCCAGCGGGCCGGCAGTGAGCGGTACAGCGTGAACTTTGAGGTGGTGAATGAGTCTACCATCTCCAACTTCTATCCGTACCCTAACCCGTTCTCGTCCAAGACCAGGTTTATCTTCACCCTAACGGGCAGCAAGATCCCAGACAGGATGAAGCTCCAGATCATGACCATGACCGGAAAAGTTATCCGTGAAATCCAGAAAGAGGAGCTGGGAGCCATCAAAATCGGGAACAACATCTCAGAGTTCGCCTGGGACGGAACGGATGAGTTTGGAGATAGGCTGGCCAACGGGGTATATCTGTACCGGGTGGTGGTAGACAACGGCCCTGAGGAAATGAAGCATAGGTACACCGAGGGAGACAAGGCGTTCAAGAATGGCTACGGCAAAATCTATATTCTGCGGTAACCTTGCCCCACTTCTGGGATGATTTCCTTAAAACAGCTCAAAAACAGAAGCGGCCCCGGGTACCCAGGGGGGCGTCTGTTTTTTAATGGACAAAGTAGGGGGTGTTTGTTGTGCCTGCGTGCCGTTCTGGTTTTTGCGTGTTTTTCTAAAAACGGGCGCTAAACGGCCGACTAGTTCTTGCTGAATCCCGCCGTCCGCCTAAAAGTGAAAAAGGTAAACGGATAGGCGTGCCGGTCATCGGGCAGGTGCTCCTCCTGGTCGGTGACTTCCCAGGCATTAGCTTCCAGGTCGGGAAAGTGCACGTCGCCCTCAAAGGACTCGTGCACCAGGGTAAGGTAGACCACCTCGGCCAGTGGAAGGGCTTGCCGGTAGATCTCGCCGCCGCCTACCACCATCACCTGTTCGTCCAGGGCGAGGCCTTCCTGTAATGCTTCCTCCAGTGAAGAGGCGACTACGCACCCTTCAGGGGCTTGATAATCCTTTTGGCGGGTAACGATGATGGAGGTGCGGCCGGGCAGCGGTTTGCCGATGGCCTCAAAGGTCTTTCTACCCATCACCATGGGGTGGCCCATGGTCAGTTTCTTGAAATGCTGCAGGTCTTTGGGCAGATGCCAGATGAGCTGGTTGTCTTTCCCAATGACGCGGTTCTCAGCAATGGCGACTACTAAGGCGATCATACGGCGTGCTGGAACGTGAAACCTCTAAGAAACTCCTGAATCTTCATCCGCTTTTTGCCTTCCATCTGCAGTTCCTCCACGGCGTAGGCAGTGTTCTCTCCGCAATGCACGTGGAGGAAGTTCTTGCCATCGGTGGTGTAGGTACCGGGTGCCGTTTCAGCGCTGTTTTCCAGAACTTGGCCCGAAAACACTTTGAACTGCTTGCCTTCCAGTACGGTCCAAGCGGCAGGGTAGGGCGACAACCCCCGCACAAAGTTGTGCACCTGTTGGGCGGGCTGGTTCCAGTCTATCTGGCAGGTTTGTTTGAAGATCTTGGGCGCTAGGCGCAAGGGTTCCTCGGGTTGAGGCTGCGGATAAGGCTGGGTGCGTTCTTCGGCGATGGCCGTTACTGTTTCCAGCAGTAGTTCGGCGCCGGCGTGTTTCAGCTTCTCGTACAGCGTTCCGAAGTTGTCTTCCGGTTCAATGGCCACTTTCTTTTGCAGGATGATGTCGCCGGTGTCTATCTCGTGCTGCAGGAAAAAGGACGTGACGCCGGTTTCTTTGTCGCCGTGGATGAGGGCCCAGTTGATGGGCGCGGCCCCGCGGTAATGCGGCAACAGGGAGGCGTGAATGTTGAGCGAACCCAAAGGCGGCATGTTCCAGACGGCTTCGGGCAGCATCCGGAAGGCCACAATCACCTGCAGGCTGGCCTGGTAGCCTCTCAGTTCTTCCTGAAAAGCCGGGTCTTTGAGGTTGGTGGGCTGGAGCACGGGCAAATGGTGCTGCAGGGCTGCCTCCTTTACCGGCGAGGGCACCAGTTTGAGGCCGCGGCCGGCGGGTTTGTCGGGGGCGGTGACCACGGCCACTACGTTCCAGCCATTTTCCACCAGGGCCAGGAGGGAGGGCACCGCAAAGTCTGGGGTGCCCATGAAAATAATCCTAAGGTCTTCTTTCCGCATGGGTTATTGGGCGTCTGGGTACAGCAGGTACTGCTTGCGCATCTTTTTGTAGGCGTCCAGGCCTGGTTTCCACGAATCCCGAATCTCTTTCTCGCTCATTCCGGCCATAATCTGTTTCTGCAGCTCATCGGTACCGGCCAAGCTTTTGAAGAAGTTGTTGAAGAACTTCTCCTTTTGCCCCGATTTCTGGTAAAAGTCCAGTAAATAGCTCAAAGTGAAGTTCTCTTTCAGGTCTAGCTTGGTCAAATCCTTGCCGTAGCACACCTGATTTTTGTACGGCGGGTCCATGGACATGCCGGGGATGGGCACGGGCGTGAACGAGAAGGTTTTATCTGGATAATACGGCGCGCCAATTACCTGGAACGGCGTGTGCGTGCCGCGGCCCTGGCTCACGGTAGTGCCCTCAAACAAACACAGGAAGGGGTACAACTTGATGGACTGGTCGTTGGGCAGGTTGGGCGACGGCTTGATGGGCAACGAGTAGAACATCTTGTGGTGATAGCCTTTCACCGGAATGATCTTCACTTCGGCCTGCACCCCGTTTTTGAGCCATTTTTCGCCGTTGATCATCAAAGCGTACTCACCCAACGTAAGCCCGTGCGAGATGGGGATGGTGTTCATGCCCACGAACGACTTGAACTCCGGCTTCAGGATGGGCCCGTCTATGAGATACCCGATGGGGTTGGGGCGGTCCAGGAGCAGCATGGGTTTGTTTTGCTCGGCAAGGGCTTCCATCACGTAGTGCATGGTGCTGCTGTAGGTGTAAAAGCGCACGCCCACGTCCTGGATGTCAAAGAGCACCACGTCCACGTCCTTCAGTTGGTCGGCGCTGGGCTTTTTGTTCTTGCCGTACAATGAAAGAATGGGCAGGCCGGTCTTGGCGTCGGTGGAGTTGCTGATGTGGGCGCCGGCATCGGCGTCGCCGCGGAAACCGTGCTCGGGGGCAAAGATCATCGTGATTTTCACGCCCCGGCTCAGGAGCGTGTCTACCAGGTGCGTCTGGCCAATGGTAGAGGTCTGGTTCACCACCATGCCCACGCGTTTGCCCTGCAGGTAAGGTAAATATAACTCTGTCTGTTGTGCGCCCGTTAGGAGAGTGGCTTGCGCCGAGGCCGGCTTGGCCGTAGCGGCCGAGGCAGTGGAACTTGCGGCCGTGGCCGGGGCGCTGCTGGTGGGGGCCAAATCAGCAGGCTTGCAACTGGCTAGGGTGGCACAGAGGGCCGCCGTACGCAGGATAGTGGAAAGCATAGGTTTAGTTTAAGTACAGATAACTATCTTTAAGCACAAATTTGACGAAGTGAATCTTTCCCGATACATAGCCAGCCGTTTGGCCGGCGCCCGCTCAGACTCTTTTACCGCCTCGGTCACAAAAATAGCAAAGTTCAGCGTAGGACTAGGCATTGCCATCATGATTGTGTCCTTTGCCATTCTGGAAGGCTTCCGGTACGAGATACAGGCCAAGATCTTCAGCTTTGGCGGTCACCTGCAGATCAGCAAGTTTGACACCAACAATTCGTTTGAGGGTTACCCCATGGGCACCTCCACCGGCTTGGGCGACTATAAAGACATACCCGGGGTGGCGCACCTGCAGCCCTTCGCCCGCAAGACGGCCATCATCAAGACCGATGAGGAAGTACTGGGCGTGGTGCTGAAAGGGGTAGATTCTACCTATGATTTTAGGGGGATGCGCGCCAACCTGGTCTCGGGTTCGGTAATGGAGTTCACGGATACGGCCGCCTCTAACCAGATCATGATGAGCCAGCTCATGGCCGACAAGCTCCGCCTCAAAGTGGGCGACCGCGTGCTGTTCTACTTTATCCAGAACCCTCCCCGCATGCGCCGCTTTGAGGTGAAAGGCATCTTCAAGACCGGGCTGGAGGAGTTTGACAACGTGTACGTGCTGGGTGACTTGCAGCAGATACGGGACCTGAACCAGTGGCCCGACACGCTGGTGGGCGGCTACGAGATCCTGCTCAGCGACTTCACCCAGATAGACACCGTCACCAGCCAGGTCTTTGATAAGATGAACTACGACCTGCAACTGGAGAAGATCACCGACACCTACGCCCAACTCTTCGACTGGCTGGAACTGCTCAAGCGCAACGTGATCATCTTCCTGGTCCTGATTGTGTTTGTGGCCACCTTTAACATGGTGTCCACGCTCTTTATCATGATTCTGGAGCGCACCAACATGATTGGAGCCCTAAAGGCCATGGGCGCCACCAACGGACAGATCAGGCAGATTTTCCTGCACCGGGGCCTGCGCCTCACCATCGCCGGATTGATCGGGGGGAACCTGCTGGCCCTGCTGTTCTGCGGGGCGCAGGACTACTTTCACCTGATTCCGCTGGACCCTGAGAACTACTACATGGACACCGTGCCCATCCACTGGGACTGGCGCATCTGGGTAGGCATCAACGGCATCACGTTCATCCTGACCATGCTGTCCATCCTGCTGCCAACCCTGCTGATCTCCCGCATCAACCCGGTGAAAGCCATTAAGTTCGACTAGCAACCAACCGCCCGTTTTACAGCTCTTTTCAGAAAAAAGGCTCTAAAACGGGCGGTTGGTTTTCAAGGCAAATGCCTGCTGCACCAGCGGTTGGTTTACTTCAAGTCAATGCCTTCCCGCTCAAACGCCTCCTTCACCTTCTCGTTCAAAGACTCAGACACCTGCTGAAAGCGATAGTCGCCGCGCTGCACCCACACCTTCACCGATAAGGTCATGGTTTGCCCCGCCAGTTTCTCTACCCCAATGGAAGGAGCCGGCTCCTGCATAATCTCTGCGTCTGAGGCAACTACCCTGTTCAGCACCTCCCTGATCTTGGTGAGGGGCACCGCGGCATCTACTGTGTACGTCACATCCAGGCGCCGGCGGTCTTCCACGTCATAGTTCACCACCACCGCTGAAGCCAGCGGACCGTTGGGAAGATAAATGGTCTTGTTGTCCTCCGTCTTGATCACCGTGTTAAAGATATTGATCAATGAAACGGTGCCTTTCTGCCCCTGGGCCTCAATAAAGTCACCCACCCTGAACGGCTTAATGGTCAGGATCAACACCCCACCCGCGAAGTTGGCCAGGCTGCCCTGCAGCGCCAAGCCCACGGCCAGACCGGCGGAACCCAGCAAGGCAATAAAAGAAGTCACCTGCAGGCCCACCTGGTCAATGACCACCATGATGAGCAGGACCAGCAGCACAATGTTGAGGATGTTCCGCAGGAACGGCCGCAAAGAAGGGTCCACGTTCTCGCGGGTCATGAGCCGGTACGCGAAGTCCGTGATGCGCCGGATGAGCCAAAGGCCTACGAACAAGATAAAGATGGCCACCAAAATCTTGATGCCATACAACAGGGCGAAGTCCTGGATGCGGGTCAAATAACGGTCAGTTTCAAACATAGGTAATAACTCTGAAGTAGGTTGGGCCCAAATATATAGCAAAAGCTAGCCTCCAACAGGAAGAAGCCCGCTTTTCTAGCAAGCGCCTCGGGGTTGGAAAGCGGAAGAAACGAGGTTACGGAATGGGAACTTCAGGGGTGTGAAGGACTTCTGCGTTCTTCCTGGGGAATAGTTTCTGTAGAAAACGGTCTCTGAACCTTAGGAAAGGGCGTTCCACCACCAGGGAAGACAGTACCGCAAAAAACAAGGTAACCAAGGCGTACACCGTAAAACCCACCAACCCCTTTCCAAAATAGTGCTGTACCGGAATCACGAACAGGAAGTGCCAGAGGTAAATCCCGTAACTAAAGAAGGCCAATACCCTAAAAGGAGCAAAGTAACGCGATTTAGCCTGGTACATGCCCAGAATCACAAGAAACCAGCAAATAGGGCTGATGGTGCGTAGCAACAGCTCCGGCAACGGCGAAAGCACCGTTAGGCAGAGGAGTAGCGCACCGGCTCCCAGTATCAACAATCCCTTATGGTTAAAAAGCGGATGCGCAGTGCCCTGCTTGCGTTTGCCTAGTATGGTGATAAGGATTCCCCAGCCAAAAGCATCCAGACGATTATGGGTATACGTAGGCCACTCGGCAAAGTCGGTAACCATTGCCTGGGCCTTCAGGCCGATGCCCATTGCCAGGAGGGCCAATGCGGCGGCCAGGAAGCGGCGGTTTTGCTTGGCGAAGAACAGCGCGAAGGAAGCCATCATCAAGGGCAGGATCCAGTAAAACTGCTCTTCCACGCAAAGCGACCACAAGTGCTCCATGCTCCACCGGGAGGGCGGCCCGCCATAGTTGCGGTAAAAGAAGAAGTACTGCGGAAACTCCCTGGGAAGCGGAATGTCCTGCGGGGAAATATCCTTCAGTAGAAGCACGGCCAGGACATAGCCCACCACCAAAAAGGTATAATAGGCGGGGATAATCCTGAAGAGGCGCTTCAGAAAGAAAATGAGATAACTGGTGCCGCTCTCAGATTTCCGCAGAGTAGACCACAACGATACGCTCACCAAATGACCGGAAAGCACGAAAAACAAATCAACGCCTACCGCCTGCAAGTCCAATACCTCAAAGTGGGTAAGAAACACAATAAAGATGGCAAAGCCTCGCAGAAAGTCCAGGCTTTGCAGTCGGTTAGAGGTGTCTAAGATTTGTGTGAACATGCAAAAAGCGTTGAGTGCTAAACCAACCAAGACCCAATATATGAACTTCAGGTGCTTACTGAAGGCACTTAGACCGCAAAACCAGATTAGGATCCAGACAAATCTGCCGGTAGAACGCCTCCTCAGAAGGTGCGCAGACACCCGGGAAATCGCCGCTTTTGCCCAGCAGGTCGGTGATGACCTGGAAGTGCAGGTGCGGGGGCCAGTCGCCGTTCTCGGGGTAGGGGCCCATGGTGGCAATCTGGTCGCCGGCGGCTACGGGTTTTCCCACAGACAGGCCGTTTAGGGAAGTGCGGCTCAGGTGACCGTACAGGGTATAGAACGTGATGCCTTCCAGTTCATGCGCCAGAATGATGGTGGGACCGTAGTCCCCGAAGTTGTCGTTGTCCTGAAAACTGTGGACAAATCCGGCCAAAGGCGCGTAAATAGGAAGGTGGGCCGGTGCCCAGATGTCCACGCCCAGGTGTATGGACCTGGCCTCGGCGGTGCCCTCAAAATGCTCGCTGCGGCGGTAAATGACCCGGGGCTCAAAATAACCGCCTACTCCCACCGCGGCGTTCTGCTGCCGGAGCATCTCCAGGACAAACTGCTCAAAAGCGGCCGTATCCTTCAACTCGGCAAACTGCAGGGCTGCGTTCTGGGCGGTGAAGTCTAGTTTCACCACGTCCGGGGCGTTGAGGTCATGGTCCAGAATGGGAGCGAATTTCGCCAGAGGGGCAGAGAGGAGCGAGATCAGTTTGGATGCAGTATCCATAAAAGGGCACTAAAACGTAAATGGGTGATATTAGAACGTGGCAAGTTACAGGAAAAACAAACGTACGGCCGCTTTTTTTAGCCTAAGTTCGGGTTGGTATATGAAATGTTGTAACTTTCCTGCCTTAATTAGAGTCAGTAAACGCTGAACGTTCCCGTTTTTCGTACATACAAACTATGAGCAACGCTTATTATACCATGAAGGTGGCGGAGATCACCCAAGAGACCGCAGACGCCATCACCCTTCATCTAGACCACCCAGATAAAAACAACATCCCATACATTCCTGGCCAGTTCCTGACCCTGATTTTGCCGGTGAACGGCCAGAAAGTACGCCGGTCGTACTCCTTGTGCAGCATCCCCGGCGAGCCGTATTTCTCCGTGACGGTAAAGCGGGTAGAAGGCGGCCTGGTGTCCAATTTCCTGGCCGATACCGCGCAGGTAGGGCAGACCATTGAGGTGATGGCGCCGCTGGGCAACTTCGTCCTGAAGCCCGATGCCACGCAGAAGCGCCACATCTTCCTGTTCGGGGGCGGCAGCGGCATCACGCCGCTCATGTCCATGCTCAAAAGCACCCTGAAGCACGAGCCGCAGAGCCGCATCACGCTCGTTTACGGCAACCGCAACCTGGAGTCGGTGATCTTCAAAGACCAGTTGGCGCAACTGGAGCAGCAGTACCCGCAGAACCTCAAGATTGTGCACGTGTTCAACGAGTCCATCGCAGACGCTACCGAGGCGCAGGAGAACATTGGCTTGTTGGACCGTACCATGGTATTACGCCTGCTGGAGAACCTGAGAGTGCCCGGTTACCAGCAGGAGAGTTTCTACATGTGCGGCCCCGAGGCCATGATGAACGAGGTGCGTGAGGCCCTGCATTTCATGCGCGTGCCTAACAACCAGATCTTCAAAGAAAGCTTCACGGCCCCAACCTCTACCGAGGAGCACGGGGCTGACGTTACCGCGGCGGCAGACTCAGACGAGATCATCGCCCGTACCGTTACCATCATCTATGAAGGCCAGGAGTACCAGGTGGAGGTGAAACCCAACGAGACCATCCTGGAGGCCGGACTCAAAGCTGATATTGATTTACCTTATTCCTGTCAGGCTGGGCTGTGTACCGCCTGTATGGGCAAGTGCCTCAGCGGTCGCGTGCATTTAGACGAGCGCGAAGGCCTCTCTGATGCCGAGATTGCCCAAGGGTATGTATTGAACTGCGTTGGCCACCCGCTTACCGCCGATGTAGTGATTGAGATTGGTTAATTGTTTTTCCCCTGTTATATGGAAAACACCCCCAAAACACTAGCGCTGCCGCAGCGCAAAACCCGCCAGTACCTGCCCGAAGATTTCGAGGTAACGGATTGGGCCGCCTTGGAGCCTTACTTCGAGGAACTGAAAACCCGTGCGCTGAACTCGCAGGAAGATCTTGAAAAGTGGATCGCTGACCGCAGCGAACTGGAGAGCGTGCTCTCTGAGAACCTGGCCTGGCGCTACATCAAGATGACCTGCGACACCCAGGACGAGGCGCTCACCCAGGCGTTCCAGTTCTTCGTGACCGAGATTGAACCCAAAGCCTCGCCCTATGACGATGCCTTCAACCGCAAGTTGGTGGAGTCGCCGTACGTGCAGGGGCTGGATGAGCAGCGGTTCCGCATTTACCTGCGGGGCGTGCGCCGGGCCATTGAGCTGTTCCGGGAGGAGAACATTCCGTTGCAGACCGAGATCAGCACCAAGCAGCAGCAGTACGGCGCCATTGCCGGGGCCATGATGGTGACCCTGGATGGCGAGGAGATGACCCTGCAACGCGCCGCCGACCGCCTGAAACAAACCGACCGGGCCGTGCGCGAGGAAGCCTACCTGGCTATTCAGAACCGCCGCCTGGAAGACAAAGAAAAGCTGGACGATCTCTATACCGAGCTGATTCAACTGCGCCACCAGGTAGCCGTGAACGCCGGTTTTGAGAACTTCCGTGATTATATGTTCGCCGCCCTGGGCCGTTTTGACTACGGCCCTGAGGACACGTTCTCGTTCCACCAGGCCATCAAGGAGAAAGTGGTGCCGGTTACCCGCCAACTGGACCGTGAGCGCAAAGAACTGTTGGGCTTGGACACGCTTCGCCCGTGGGACATGGACGTAGACCCTAGCCTGAAACCACCGTTGGAGCCGTTCAAGCAGGGAGACGAACTGCTGTCTAAAACCATCGAGATCTTCTACCGTCTGGATTCTTTCCTGGGCGACTGCCTGGTGACCATGCGCGAAATGGGCCACCTGGATCTGGAGTCCCGCAAAGGCAAAGCCCCCGGCGGTTACAACTATCCGCTGGATGAGATCGGGGTGCCGTTCATCTTCATGAATGCAACTTCCTCGCTCCGCGATGTAGTGACGCTGTTGCACGAAGGCGGTCACGCGGTGCATTCTTTCCTCACCCGTGATCTGCCGTTGAACGCCGCCAAGCACCCACCATCCGAGGTAGCCGAACTGGCCTCCATGTCTATGGAACTGCTTACTCTGGATCATTGGGACATCTTCTTCCCGAACCAGGAGGATCTGGTACGCGCCAAGCGCCAGCACCTGGAAGGCGTTTTGGAGACGTTCCCGTGGGTAGCCACCGTAGATAAATTCCAGCACTGGGTGTACGAGAACCCCAACCATACCGTGGAGGAGCGGCACCAGAACTGGGTGCGCATCTTTGAGGAATTCAACCTGCAGGAAGTAGACTGGAGCGGCCTGGAGCACATTAAACCGTACATCTGGCAGAAACAGTTGCACGTGTACGAGGTGCCGTTCTACTACGTGGAGTACGCCATGGCTCAGTTGGGTGCCGTTGCCGTCTGGAAACGCTTCAAGTCAGAGCCAGAAGCCGCGCTGGAAGGCTACAAAAACGCTCTCAGCCTGGGCTACACCGCCACCATTGGGGAAATCTACGCCGCCGCTGGCATCCGTTTCGATTTCTCCCCTGCCTACATCCAGTCGCTGGTGGACTTTGTGAAAGGCGAGTTAGAGCAGTTAGACGTGAAATAAACCCATCCTCAGAAAGCCTCGTTTCTGACCTGTTTTCACGGAAAAGGCTTCAAAACAGAACGGCCTCAGAAGATTCTTCTGAGGCCGTTCTGTTTTGATAGAGATAAAGGCTATTGCTCTTCGTCCTCTTCTTCCTCGGTGGGCTGGGCGTTTTTGTCTACCCACTGGAACAGGGGTGCCGGCTGAATGGTATCGTACGGTTTGCCCAGGTTGGGCAGCTGTTTTTTGTAGCGGCGCAGGAGCGTGTTCAGCTCTTTGGCGGTCTGGTCATAGCGGCCCCGGTAAAAGATGGTCTCGGTCTGCAGGTTGTTGATGGAGGCGTTCAGGGAGTCCACCAGGGCAACGCCGGTGGGGCCGTTTTCGGGCAGGTAAGCCCGCAGGGCCCGGTAAATAGAGTCCTGGGCCTGGTCATAGGCGTCTATGCGGTCAGAGTCCCGCACGCTGTTCCGGTCGTAGCGCAGAACGGCCAGGCGGTGAATGGACTGCTGCAGGTTAGCGCGTTGCTGGGCTTCCATGGCCTCGGGCGGTATGGCGGCCAGCAGTTCGGCCATCTGGTGCGTTTTGAGGCTGTCGCTCTGCATCATCACGTTCCATTTGCCGGTAAGGGTGTCGTACAGAACCGCTATTTCCTCCTTCAGTTGCTCATCAGAGATAGGGCGCGCCAGTTTCCCTGACTTGCCGGAGTCTTTGGCGCAGCCCGCTAAGCCCAGCACCAACGCCACGGCAAGCCCAAAGATGACTTCTTTTTTCATAATTCTATTCAAAATGAGGCTGTTACAGGCTAGTTGCTCGGCTGTTGCCAGGGCTTCTGCACAGCCAGACACCCTGCAAACGTAACTCATCTGCGCGGCGTTGCACAGACGCCGTTAAGTTTGGGGGCATTGTGGCCGGAAGCAGCCGAAACTGGTCAGAAACAGGCCCGACGGCTGCTGAAAGAACTTCCGGAAGGGGGAGAATATTGTGGCCTAGAAATTTTTAAGTCCGTTGAGCAGCAGGTTAGAGAGAAACTCGGCAATGTCGTCGGGGCTCATTTTGCCCTCGGGCTTGTACCACATGTGCAGCCAGTTGAGGCTGGAGAGCAGGGTGAGCACCACAAACTTCTCGTCGGTTACCTTGAACTCGCCCGTGGCGATGCCGGCCCGCACAATGTCGCGCAGGCTTTCTTCGTACTGGAACCGCATCTCGTGGAACTTGCCCAGGGAAGGTTCGCTCAGGTGGCGCCACTCGTTCAGGAACACGCCGGCGGCCGGCGGGTTTTTGGTGAGTACCCGCACGTGGGCGGCAATGGCCAGGCGCAGTTTCTCGCTGGGCGGCACGTCTTGGTTCTTTACCTCGTCAAATGCGGCGTTGAACTCATCGGCCATCTTAAAGCAGACGCGCTGCAGAATGTCTTCCTTTGATTTGATGTGCGAGTAGAGGCTACCGGCTTCAATGCCCAGCTCCAGCGCCAGGTCGCGCATGGTGGTGGCGGCAAAGCCTCTTGATTTGAAAAGGGAAGTGGCAACTTGGTCTATCTGTTCTTTACGCGACATTGGGGTACTGGACATAGAGGTACTGGTTTACGATCAAAGCTACTAAACCAAACGCCTGTTAGCAAATTTGCCTGGTCACCGAGGGCCAAATACCGTAGGCATGAAAGGTGCCAAGGAAAAAGCTATCTTTGCGCTTCTGGCATGTTTGTCTAAAAATAAGCCGAAAACGTATATCTGGTGCTTCGGGGCTCCGGATTAAAGAAAAAAAATATTATCTGAAAAGACCATGTCTGACTATACACCTTTGGAAAATCTGGGCGAGTTTGGCCTGATCAGGCGGTTGCAGGAGCAGCTGGAAGTGAACAACGCGTCTACGGTGGTAGGCATTGGCGACGACGCCGCCGTGCTGGAGCCGGGCCAGAAGCAGATTGTGGTCACCTCTGACATGCTGGTAGAGAACGTGCACTTTGACCTTACCTTCTGCCCCCTCAAACACCTGGGCTACAAAGCCGTGGCCGTGAACGTCTCAGACATTGCCGCCATGAACGCCCTGCCCACCCAGATTGTGGTGAGCCTGGCCATTGGCGCGCGCTACACCGTGGAGGCCATTGAGGAACTGTACGCGGGCATGCGCCTGGCCTGCGAGAACTACAAAGTGGACCTGGTAGGGGGCGATACCACCGCCTCGCGCGGCGGGCTGGTCATCAGCATCACCGCGCTGGGCGAGGTGGAGAAAGGCAAGGCCGTGCTGCGCAGCACCGCTCAGATCAACGACCTCATCTGCGTCACCGGCGACCTGGGGGGCGCGTACCTGGGGCTGCAACTGCTGGAGCGCGAAAAGCAAGCCTTCTTAGCCGATCCTGAAACCCAACCAGAACTGGAAGGAAAAGATTACGTGGTAGGTCGTCAGTTGCGGCCCGAGGCCCGCATGGATGTAATTCATGAGCTTCGAGATCTGGGCGTGCATCCCACCGCCATGATTGACATTTCTGACGGACTGGGCTCTGAGTTGCTGCACATCTGCTCGCAGAGCCGGGTAGGGGCGGCCATTTACCAGGACAAACTGCCCGCCGACCAACAGACCCTGGAAACCGCTGAGGAATTCAAACTGGACCCGGTGACCTGCATCCTCAACGGCGGCGAAGACTACGAACTGCTGTTCACCGTGAAAATGGCCGACTACGACAAAATCCGGAACCACCCAGACATCACCATCATCGGGAACATCACTGATGCCGGCGAAGGCGTGCGTCTGGTAACGCCCAGCGGCAACACGTTCCCCATCAAAGCTCAGGGCTGGAATCATTTTGGGTAAGGTCTCCGCCTCTTCAGTAGACGTGAGTATCAGCCTGCTGCGTTTTGGGCTTGTTTTGTGAAAAACAGACAGAATACTCCCAAGGAACTTAGCCCACCGGTTTTAAAACCAGGGGGCTTTTTTGTTGAAGAGCAATTCCCGTCTTACTGAATGCACAGCTAGTACTTTCAAAAACAAGAGGCAATGAAGCAGGGCAAACAGAGGGAGGATTGCGCGCTATCGCAATGCACAGATTACTGCCCGCTGGTTGAAGAGCTGTTTTGTTTCTTTAAATAAAATCCCTTTATTGATAAGGTTTTTTTATAAAAGCTACGCTTTGGTAGTTATTATTGTCACTAAATGCCGTGCAGCTAATCAAAGTAGTATTCTTTCTTTTCAACATCAAGTCAGTACATGAGCCCAAAAGTACAAGAGTTCCTGAAAAAAGTAGAGGCCAGAAATCCGCATGAGCCAGAGTTCCTGCAAGCGGTGCAAGAGGTGGCCGAAACCATTATTCCGTTTCTGGAAGAGAACCCCAAGTATAACAATGCCAGAATTCTGGAGCGCATGGTAGAGCCAGAGCGGGTTCTTATGTTCAGGGTGCCTTGGCTTACTGATAAGAACGAGGTGGAGGTGAACAGAGGCTTCCGGGTGCAAATGAACAGCGCCATTGGGCCTTACAAGGGGGGACTTCGCTTCCATCCGTCGGTTAACCTCAGCATCCTCAAATTCCTGGCCTTTGAGCAGGTCTTCAAGAACAGTCTCACCGGGTTACCCATGGGCGGCGGAAAGGGCGGTTCAGATTTTGACCCCAGCGGGAAATCAGACAGTGAGATCATGAAGTTCTGCCAAAGCTTCATGACCGAGCTCTACCGCCACGTGGGGGCCGACATAGACGTGCCGGCGGGGGACATAGGCGTTGGCGCACGGGAAGTAGGCTATATGTTTGGGCAGTACAAGCGCATCAAAGGGCAGTTCACCGGCGTGCTTACCGGCAAAGGGCTTAGCTGGGGAGGCAGCGCCATTCGGCCCGAGGCCACGGGCTACGGAGTGGTGTACTTTGCCGAGCACATGCTGGCCACCCGTGGAGAAACGCTGGAAGGAAAGACGGTGGCTATCTCCGGCTCAGGTAACGTGGCCCAGTTTACCGTAGAAAGGTGCATTCAGGCGGGCGCCAAGGTGGTGACCCTCTCAGATTCCAGCGGATTTATCTATGACCCTGAAGGAATCAGCACCGAGAAACTGGCGTACGTGATGGAACTGAAAAATGAAACGCGGGGCCGGATAAAAGAATACGCCGAAAAGTTTGGGTGTGAGTTCTATGAGGGCGAGCGGCCCTGGCGGATCAAATGCGATGTGGCCCTGCCCAGTGCCTCTCAGAACGAACTGGACGGAGCCGATGCCCGCACCCTTGTGGCCAACGGCTGCCTCTGCGTGGCCGAAGGAGCCAACATGCCCAGCACGCCAGAAGCGATCCAGGTCTTTACCGAAGCCAAAATTTTATACGCACCAGGCAAAGCCTCCAATGCCGGTGGGGTGGCGGTCTCTGGGCTAGAAATGTCCCAGAACTCGTTGCGTATTTCCTGGAGCCGTGAAGAGGTGAACAGCAAACTATGGCAGATCATGAAAGACATCCATGGCGTCTGTGTCAAGTACGGCACCGAGGAAGACGGGTACATCAACTATGAGAAAGGGGCCAATATAGGAGGATTTATCAAAGTGGCAGATGCCATGCTGGCGCAGGGGGTTGTCTAGCGCCCGTCTTAGCACCATACGCTTAAAGCAAGGAGGTCCGCTCACCTGAGCGGACCTCCTTGCTTTTTGTAGGCGGGACTAACATCAATCTTCCGGATACGGCACAAACACGAAGTTCATGAAATCACGGTCCACCACGAAGAGGCAGCAGTACTCATCAGCGTCGCGGTAGGCTTGCTCAAACTCCTCGGTTTTGTCGGCGGCCACCAGCTGGCGGTTCACGAAATCTTCCAGGTAAGAGGCGTTGATGTTCCATTGGAGGTCGCGCTCCTCGGCCGCAATCAGCAAGCCGCCTATTTTGGTGATGTCGCGGGAGAACACGAAGATGGGGTACTTGGAGATCTCGCGTTTCCGGATCTGGTAAGAGGCCTCTTTCAAAGTTTCAGACACCTGCGCAAAGTCTTTGGTGATGGTGCCCAGGTATTTGCCGTTCAGTTCTGGATCGTTTTGCATAATGGTAGCACGTAGTACGTATCAGGTATCACGTAACACAAAGTAAGTTGTTTTGAGCCCCTGCCGTTTTGGGCCTGTTTCTGGAAAATAACTCCTAAAACGGCAAGGGCTTTCTTTTCTGAATCCTAGCTTCTCAAGGTGAGCAGGGCCACGCTTTCTACGTGGTAGGTCTGCGGGAACATGTCCACGGGCTGAATTTTTACCACATCGTACAGCTCGGCCAGCATTTCCAGGTCACGGGCCTGGGTGGCGGGGTTGCAGCTCACGTACACAATGCGGTTGGCTTTCACCTCCAGCAGTTTGGCCACCACGTCTGGGTGCATGCCGGCGCGGGGCGGATCGGTGATGATCACGTCGGGGCGGCCGTGTTTGGCGAAGAGCTCGGTGGTGAGCACGTCCTTCATGTCACCGGCGTAGAAGTGCGTGTTGGTGATGTCGTTGATCTGCGAGTTGATCTTGGCGTCTTCAATGGCGCTGGCCACGTACTCAATGCCAATCACCTGCGCGCAAGACCGGGCCACGAAGTTGGCGATGGTGCCCGCCCCGGTGTATAGGTCATACACAATCTGGGTGCTGTTGAGCAGCGCAAACTCCCGCGTCAGCTTGTACAGGTTATACGCCTGCTCTGAGTTGGTCTGGTAGAATGACTTAGGCCCCACTCTAAACCGAAGCCCCTCCATCTGCTCATGGATGTACGGATCGCCATGGTAGCACACCACGTCCAGGTCATGGAAGGTCTCGTTGCCTTTGTTGTTGATCACGTACTGCAATGAGGTGATTTGTGGGAACTCCTGTAGCAGGAAATCCAGCAAAGGAGCCAACCACTCGGGCCGGTCCTGGAACACCTGCACAATCACCATCAGGTCACCGGTGTTGGCGGTTCTGATGATGAGGTTGCGCAGATAGCCTTCCTGTTTCACCAGATCAAAGAACGGCAGGTTGTTCTCGCGCGCGTAATGCTTCACCGCCAGCCTGATCTCGTTGGACGGCGCCGGCTGCAGGTAGCAGTGCTGGATGTCCACGATCTTGTCAAAGCGCAGAGGCACGTGGAAACCCAGCGCCCGACGGTCCATATCAACGCCGCTGTCAATCTGCTCTTTGGTGAGCCAGGCGTTGCCTGAGAACGTGAACTCCAGCTTGTTGCGGTAAAAGCTCACGCGGTCAGACGGAAGGATAGGCAGCATTTCGTGGCCTTTGATCTTGCCTATGCGCTCAATGTTGTCATTCACCTGCTTCTGCTTGTAAAACAGCTGGGTGTCATACGGAATATGCTGCCACTTGCAGCCGCCGCACACGTTGAAGTGCTCGCAGAACGGTTGGGTACGGGCCTCGGAATATTCATGGAAATGTACCGGCACCGCCTCCAGGTAGTTCTTCCGCTTTTTGGTCACACGCACGTCCACCACATCGCCGGGGGCCACGTCTGAGATGAACACCACCAGGTTGTCGTGGCGGGAAATGCACTTGCCTTCCGCGGCCATCTCCTCCACGCGCAGCTGCGGGATGACCTCGTATTTATGTTTCTTATTCTTGAATTTTCTCACGATGCCGCAAAATTACAAAGAAAACTCTGCACCAGGGCGTTTTCCGGCAAATGCGTTTCTAGGGAGTTTTCAGGAAGTGGGCCCTAAAACTAGATTTGGGGTAATTCAGGACTAGTGCAGGAAAAGAAACCATCGCCATTAGCCTATTAGGCAGTGAACTCCTTTTTGTACAGGTGCTGCGTTTCTGGGCTCTTTTCCGGAAAACAGGCCTTTAAGAGTACCTCAGGTAGTGAAGAGGCGGGCGGTGCAGAAACTTGTTGTAGATTTGCGAACGGCTGCCCTTCAGCGGCCCAAGAAGGCACATGAAAGATAAAGTTGTCATTATCACCGGCGGATCGTCGGGCATTGGGCGGGCCTGCGCCCTGGCGTTCGGGCGGGCCGGCGCGAAAATCGTGATCTCGGCGCGTAACACGCAGAAACTGCAGGAAGTGGGTCAGGAACTGGAGGCCGCTGGCGTGGAGTATCTGGCCGTGACCGGCGATGTCAGCCTAGAGGAAGATTGCCGTAGGCTGATAGACGAAACCGTGGCCCGGTTCGGGAAGATAGACGTGATGCTAAACAACGCGGGCATCTCTATGCGGGCGCTTTTCCAGGACGTGGATTTGGACGTGATCCGGCAGTTGATGGACATCAATTTCTGGGGAACCGTGTACTGCACCAAATTCGCGCTGCCGTACCTGCTCAACTCCAAAGGATCGGTGATTGGCGTGTCTTCCATTGCGGGTTACCAGGGCTTGCCCGGCCGCACCGGCTACTCGGCCTCTAAATTTGCGATGCAGGGATTCCTGGGCGCCCTCCGCACCGAAACGCTGCACCAGGGCCTGCACGTGATGATCGCCTGCCCCGGTTTTACCGCCTCCAACATCCGCAACACCGCCCTGTCCGCTGACGGCAGCCAGCAGGGAGAATCGCCGCGTGATGAAGCCAAGATGATGACCGCCGAGGAAGTGGCCGACCGTATTCTGGAAGCTACCCGCAAGCGCAAGCGCGAACTGGTCCTCACCACGCAGGGAAAACTGGCGGTATTGTTGGGCAAGTTTCTGCCCGGCCTAACGGATAAGTTGGTCTACAACCAGATGAAGAAAGAGCCTAATTCGCCGTTCAAGTAAACTGTTTGGGGGCTGTTTTCCGGAAATCAGCTCCCAAACGGTGGTACTCTCATTCCTGGTCTTCCAAGGGCTGGGGCAGCAGGAGCAGGTTGTTTTTTCTGATGTAAGCCGGCTGGCCTTTCCATTCAATCTGGTACCAGATATCTTCCTGGCCCAGGATGTTCACCTTGTGGCCGGTGCCCACCGAGGCCACCAGGCCCGCCCCCGCCGATGGGGCGTTCATGATGGGCACGTTGCCGTTCTGGATAATGCCCTGCTGGTCCAGGGTAAGAAAGTTGGCAAAGTAGAAGATAAAGCCCAGGTAGCCCAGGAAACCAACCATGGCCTCAGAGCTGATGGGTTTCTTCTTCAGCCATCGCCTAACCAGCAGCGTCATGGCAATAACCGCCCCGGCCAGCAACAATTCCAGAATCTTGGAGTAATATTTATAGAACTGGGTTTTGAAGAAATCCCAGTCGGTGTACTCGTAGCCCGAGAGGTGCTGCTGCAGGCCCACTTCCTCCATTTTCCGGAGGACAGACCTGCTGGGGCTCTTGCTGTAGAACAGCTGCAGGTAGAGCATGGAGTGGGTGTATTGCTGCAGGCCCTCATGGATGTAAGCCATTTTCAACAGCATCTGGGGGGAGTAGATTCTGTTTTGGGCCAGGAGCTTCTCGTAGATCTCCAAGGCTTGGGTGTATTGGTGGTGCGCGTACAAAGAATCTGCCTTGCTGAGCAGCTGAGTAGGTTCTTGAGCCTGAAGCGGTTGCGCAGGGAAGAACAAAACGGCCCAAAAAAGAAGAGATAATTTGCGAAAAATGTTTGGCATTTACAGAAAGGGGTTATACTTTTGCATCGCAATTAAGGGAAACGCCCTTACAAGCAAAGGTAGTAAAAGATTCCGTAGCTCAGCTGGTAGAGCAATACACTTTTAATGTATGGGTCCTGGGTTCGAATCCCAGCGGGATCACTGGATTACAAAAGCCTTTCCGGCTTACGGGCGGAGAGGCTTTTTTTACCACCTTCAATTTTTTCTGATTCTGTAGCTCAGCTGGTAGAGCAATACACTTTTAATGTATGGGTCCTGGGTTCGAATCCCAGCGGGATCACTCCTCTTTTACGAAAACCGTCCTAAAAACGCTTAGGACGGTTTTTTTATGCCCATCACGCAGAAGTCTCATTTCACCTTCCTGCCCCGCCCCTATGCCCACGCGGTCCACAGCCTGCCCTTGTCTGCTTCCG
Organism: Rufibacter psychrotolerans; assembly: GCF_016924645.1. Classification (GTDB taxonomy): domain Bacteria; phylum Bacteroidota; class Bacteroidia; order Cytophagales; family Hymenobacteraceae; genus Nibribacter; species Nibribacter psychrotolerans. The sequence continues at coordinate 188,376 of NZ_JAFFJV010000001.1, forward strand.
CAGAGAATTCCATTTTCTTTTACTGCCAGTTCTGCCCCGGGTAGGACTACCGGATACAACAGGATAGTTTCATAAAGCAGATCATGTAGCTTCAGCCAGCTATTGGCCTTGCCACGCACGGCAGCTTGCCTGCCCCGCCAATGGCAGCACAAAGAAGCTTTTACATGGACAGACGCAGATTCTTACAACTAAGCACCATCACGCCTTTGCTCCTGGCGGGCGTAGGGCCGGCGGCCTGGGCAGCGCCAGACCCGGGAGACAAAGCTGCGTCAGACTTCAGCAAGCGGCTCAGGCCGGTAGGCCGAATCCTGGAGACCGAAGGCTACTACGTGTGGGGCACCAGCCCCATCCTGGGCACCGACGGGAAGGTGCATGTCTTCTACTCCCGGTGGAAGTCTGACAAAGGCATGGGCGGCTGGATCAACCGCTCAGAAATAGCCCACGCCGTGGCAGACACCCCCGAGTCGCCGTTTGAGTACGTTTCCACGGTGCTGGCGCCCCGGGGAGAGGGCCACTGGGACGGCACCACCTGCCATAACCCCCACATCAAGCTGGTAGACGGCAAGTACTGCCTGTTTTACATGGGCAATTCTAACCGGAAAACCGATACCAAACGCATCGGGCTGGCCGTGGCCGATTCACTCTTCGGCCCGTGGGAGCGGCCCGACCAGCCGTTGCTGGAGGCCGGCAACGCCGGGGCCTGGGACGACCACTGCACCTCTAACCCTACCTTCTTAAAGCACCCCAGCGGCAAGTACTGGCTCTACTACAAATCCTGGAACACGGCGGAGTACGAGAACTACACCAACCCCAAGATAAGGGGCAACCGCAAGTACGGCCTGGCCATTGCCGATGCGCTGCAGGGCCCTTACCGGCGCTACCAGGGCAACCCCATCATTGATTACTCCGGCCGGGGCAACAACATCCAGGCCGAGGACGGGTACGTGTGGTACGAAGGCGGAAAGTACAAAATGCTGATGCGCGACATGGGCATCTACAACCACCAGTACGGGCTCTACCTGGAGTCAAAGAACGGCATTAAGTGGAGCGAGCCCAAAATAGCCTATTACCAGACCGACCATTACTTCGGCCAGTCACCGGCTCCCAAGCATCTATCCAAGTACGGCCGGTTTGAAAGGCCGCAGCTCCTGTTGCAAGATGAGCGACCCACGCATCTTTTCCTGGCCTCGCAGGGCGGCAGATACATGACCTCCAGTGCGTTTGTTTTTCAGGTAATTCCGGAAAATCACCCCTAAAATGCACGCCACCCAATACCCGCGTACCTGTACCTAAAAATCAGCCAGATGGAAGTTTACACCTCAATTGCCGTAACCCCCAAAAAAGCAAATTACCTGTACCCCCTGGTGCTGGTGGTGTCGCTTTTCTTCCTGTGGGGATTTGCCCATAACCTGAACCCTATCCTGATCCCGCACCTCAAGAAAGCCTGCCAACTCACCGATCTGCAATCGGCTTTCATTGACTCGGCCTTTTTCATCGCCTATTTTGTCATGGCCTTGCCGGCGGGGTTCTTTATGAAGAAATACGGCTATAAGAGCGGCATCCTGGTGGGTTTGCTGCTGTTTGCCCTGGGAGCCTTTCTGTTCTTCCCGGCGGCGGAAACCCGCATGTTCAGCTTTTTTCTGCTGGCCCTTTTTGTGATTGCCAGCGGCCTCACCTTTCTGGAAACGGCGGCCAACCCTTACGTCAATGCCTTGGGAGCGGCCGAAACCTCTACCCAGCGCCTTAATTTTGCGCAGTCGTTCAACGGTCTGGCTGCCACGCTGGCGCCCCTGCTGGGCGGTATTTTCATCCTTTCGGGGACAGACCTGACCCAAGCCGAATTCCAGCAGATGTCTGCCCAGGAGGTGGAACGTTACCTTACCGCCGAGGCGAAATCGGTGCAGGTGCCTTACCTGCTCATTGGGGCGGTGGTCCTGGCGGTGGCCTTGCTGCTGTGGCGTACCCGGTTGCCCCGCATCCAGGAGGAGGAAGCCGGTTCCTCAGGGAAAACAGGCTCCCTTTTCAAGGAGAAGAACCTGATGCGGGGAGTGATGGCGCAGTTTTTTTACATTGGGGCGCAGGTGGGCATTGCCAGCTTCTTCATCCGGTTTGCCTTCTTCTCGGCGGGTATTCCAGAAAAGTCGGCGGCCATGTACTTGTCGGGCGCGTTGCTGGCCTTTATGGTGGGGCGCTTTGCCGGCACTTTCCTGATGCGGTTCATCATGCCGCATCGGCTGCTGGCCTTGTACAGCCTGGCCAATGTGCTCTTGCTGGCGGTAGCCGTTGTGAGCCAGGGCATGTTCAGCATCTACGCCTTGATTGTGGTGCAGTTCTTCATGTCCATCATGTTCCCCACCATATTTTCCCTGAGCCTGAAAGGTTTGGGCCATAGGACCAAAGAGGCTTCCTCACTTCTTATTATGTCCATTGTGGGTGGGGCCATCCTGCCGGTCTTCATGGGCAAGATCTCAGACATGTTCAGCATTCAGGTGGCGTATCTGGTGCCGGCGTTGTGCTTCCTGTTTGTGTTGTACTTTGCGCTACGGGCTACCAACCCTAAGAAAGCTGACCTGGTGCGGGGGCGTTCCTAAATTACTGCCCCAGGCTTTGGAGGGTTGGGGCCGTGCTTGGGAATAGCGTTGGGGAGCCCGGGCCTGCCCCGCCGGTTTGTAGTGAATTGATCATGCGTTATCGTCTTTAAATAAGAAATGTTCAGATTAGCAGGTAAGAGCGCCGTAGTGACCGGTGGCGGAAGTGGCATTGGAAGAGCCATCGCGCAGTTGTTTGCCCAGCAAGGGGCACACGTCCATGTCCTGGATTTGCAGGAAGAAGCGGCAAGTGAGACAGCAGACGCCATCAGGGCAGCCGGCGGGGCAGCCCAGGGCCACCGCTGCGATGTCAGCAGCCAGGCCGAGGTGCAGCGTGTCTTCAGCGCCATTCCACAGGTGGATATTCTGGTCAATAATGCGGGCATCGCGCACGTGGGAAACCTGGAAAAGACCTCAGAAACAGACCTCGACAGGGTGTACCAGGTGAACGTGAAGGGAGCCTATACCTGCATGCTGGCCGCCGTTCAGCAAATGAAGCAGCAGGGTGGGGGCGTCATCCTGAACTTGGCTTCCATTGCCGCCCTGGTGGGCATTCCAGACCGGTTTGCGTACTCCATGAGCAAAGGCGCCATCCATGCCATGACCATGTCGGTGGCCAAAGATTACCTGGCCTCTAATATCAGGTGCAACAGCATTTCGCCGGCCCGGGTGCACACACCCTTTGTAGACGGCTTTCTGGCCAAAAACTACCCCGGCAATGAGGCAGCGATGTTTGAGAAACTCTCCAAGACGCAACCCATCGGGCGCATGGGCAAACCCGAAGAAGTGGCCGCGCTGGCCCTGTTCCTGTGCTCAGACGAGGCCGGGTTTATCACGGGCTGCGACTACCCCATAGACGGCGGCTTCACCAGACTCAACAATTAACCAGGGGGGCAAGCAGTCTCCCTTACACATAGCAATCACATGAAATTAATCAGATTTGGCCAGGCCGGGCAGGAAAAGCCCGGGGTTATCCTCCAGGATACCTTCTATGACGTGTCGGGGTTTGGCGAAGAGTACAATGAGCAGTTCTTTGCCACCGGAGGCCTGGCGCGCCTGGCCAACTACGTGCAGGAACAGGAAGGGAAACTGCCCCAGGTAGACCCCCAGACCAGACTGGGCAGCCCGGTAGCCCGTCCGTCTAAAATTGTATGCATCGGGCTCAACTTTGCCGACCACGCCCGGGAAACCGGAGCAAAGCACCCCGAGGAGCCGGTTATCTTCTTTAAAGCCACCACTGCCCTCACCGGACCCAACGACCACGTCATGATTCCCCGCGGCTCTGAGAAAACCGATTGGGAAGTGGAACTGGCCCTGGTCATTGGGCAGCAAGCCAGCTACGTAAGTGAAGCAGAGGCCCTGGACTACGTGGCGGGCTATTGCCTGCACAACGACGTGTCTGAGCGGGCTTTCCAGCTGGAGCGCGGCGGCACCTGGGACAAAGGCAAAGGCTGCGACACATTTGCCCCCTTAGGGCCCTTTCTGGCTACCAAAGAGGAAATCCAGGATGTCAATAACCTGGGCATGTGGTTGAAGGTGAACGGGGAGCTCATGCAGAACGGCAACACCGCTGACCTGATTTTCAAAATCCCGCATCTGGTGTCGTACGTGAGCCAGTTCATGACGCTGCTGCCCGGAGACATCATCTCCACTGGTACGCCGGCCGGGGTGGGCCTGGCCCTCAACCCGCCGCGTTACCTGCAACCCGGCGACGTGGTAGAACTAGGCATTGAAGGGCTGGGCAGTTCCCGGCAACAGGTGGTGGCCTATGGGCAGGATTGACGCCCACCAGCATTTCTGGCGCTACCGCCCTGACCGTGATACCTGGATCACCGAAGAGATGGCGGTGCTCCGGCAAGACTTCCTGCCCCAGGACCTACAGCCGCTGTTAGCAGCGGCCGGGTTGGAGGGGTGCGTGGCGGTACAGGCTTCCAGTGACGACACTGCTTTTCTGCTGGAGAATGCCCGCAGGCACCCCTTTATCAAAGGCGTGGTGGGATGGGTAGATTTCCTGGCAGAAAACCTGGGGGAGCAGCTGGAGCACCTTCGGCAGTATGGACACCTGAAAGGCTTTAGGCATGTGCTGCAAAGCGAACCAGACCGGGACTTTATGCTGCGGGAGCCTTTCATGCGGGGCATCGGCCAACTACAGCCCTACGGGTTTACCTATGACCTCCTCATCTACCAGGACCAACTCCCGGCTACCTTGGCGTTCGTGAAGGCTTTCCCCAACCAACCCTTCGTCTTAGATCACCTGGCCAAACCCAGTATCAAGGCGCAGCTTATCCGGGACTGGGCCCGGGACATCAGGAAACTGGCCGAGCAGGAGCACGTTTGCTGCAAAGTCTCCGGCATGGTCACCGAAGCCGACTGGCAGCACTGGACTTACGAGGATTTTGTGCCATATCTGGAAGTGGTAGTGGAGGCCTTTGGCGTTAACCGCATCCTGTACGGCTCAGATTGGCCAGTGTGTTTGCTGGCCGGTTCTTACCACCGGGTACTGGGCCTGGTGGAGCGCTATTTCGCCGGGTTCAGCCCCGCCGAACAGGACGCTATCTTCGGGGGAAACGCCACCCGTTTTTACAAGCTAACCTAACCTTTATGGATTTACTGCTACAGGATAAAGTGATCATTGTGACGGGCGGGGCCAAAGGCATTGGGCTGGGCATCTGCAAGGTGCTGGCTCAAGAAGGCAGCATTCCCGTGATTGTAGGGCGCAACGAAGCAGACAACCGGGAGGCGGTTCAGGAGATTGAAAGCGCCAGCGGCAAAGCCTGGCAGGTGGTGGCCGAGTTGTCAAGGCCCGAGGCCTGCGCGCTGGCGGTGCAGCAGGTGCTGGACCAGTTTGACCGGATAGACGGGCTGGTGAACAATGCCGGCGTGAACGATGGGGTGGGGCTGGAGAGCGGAGACTACGCGCGCTTCCTGCAGAGCCTGCGCAACAACCTGGTCCATTATTACCTGATGGCGCACCACGCGCTTCCGGCGCTCAAAGCATCAAAGGGAGCTATCCTGAACATTGGGTCCAAAACCGCGGAAACGGGGCAGGGGGGAACCTCGGCCTATGCCGCCGCCAACGGGGGGCGCAACGCCCTTACGCGGGAATGGGCCGTGGAACTGCTGAAATACGGGATCAGGGTGAATGCCATCATCGTGGCCGAATGTTGGACCCCGCTCTACGAGAGTTGGCTGAACCAGCAACCAGACCCCGAGGCCAAGCTGAAAACCATCACAGACAACATTCCGCTGGGCCGGCGCATGACCACCGCGGCCGAAATTGCCCAGACTGCCGCCTTCCTGCTCTCAGAGAAGTCAAGTCATACCACCGGGCAACTGTTCCATGTAGACGGCGGCTACGTCCATCTGGACAGGGCCCTCAAGGGCTAATGCTGGCTCAGGCTTTGCCCATAGGCGTTTCTTGCCTGTTTTTTGGAAAAAAGGTGAAAACCGCACATGGCGTGCCGTGTGCTGGCTTCTCGTTGCTTTTCATTGCAGTAAACAGGCAAGAAACTTCCCCTCATTCCCCACTATTCCTACTCCCAGTCATTTCTTTCCAGTACGTTTCTTAAGTACCATCCTGGCGAATGGAGCAAGAGAGCAACCGCACGCCTTGGGCCGAAGGCCCTTTCTTGCTTCTGCGGCTAAAAGCCCTGTTTCACCATCGGCTTTAAACCTAAACTACTGCTACTCCTTCCAGCAGGAGAGGGGCCTTGGTTTAGAAAGGGCAGCCCATCATGGAAAGTAAGTAAGGACTGATTAGGAAAAAATTTCAAGAAGCCCGCAGACTTACAGGATAGTACAGGATAGCCACCCGGCTCTTCCTTAATACTTTTAAGAAAAGGTAAAATAAATCCAGCAGGTAGTTGTTGTGCGTTGCCCGGAGCGCTGCTGCATTGAGAAAGCAATCAGGTAATCCCCCGCCTGCTTTTTTGCCTTGTTTTCCTGAAAATCGGTCAAAATCAAATCTGTTCTTAACAGGATACAGCAGGATGCTACTGCTGGGGTATACATGTAAGTTAGTACTGGTAATTACCCTCCTGCATTTTGATTAAGCACAATGGATAAAAACAGGTTTAAAATGTAATAAAGACATTTATTTGACCTGGGTTTTATTCCTCTATTAAAGAAGCTATTGTCTTGGGCAAACAGCTTTTTGGGGAGTAAAAAGTGAGAATAAGAATTGTAATTAAAGAGTAGTTGAAATCACACAGTATACAAGATGGCTAACTTTATCAAGCACAGTTTTAGGTTACTTCTGGCTCTGTTTCTTTTTGCGGGCTGTGAGCAAAAAGAAGACGATGCATTCTATGAGCGGCCCGCCGGCCTGGCAGAACCAATTTATCAGGAATTGGAGAAAAGGGGCAACTTTACAAACTTCCTGGTTTGTATTGAAAAGGCCGGGTATAAAGACATTCTGAGTAAGGCTGGTTACTGGACCATATTTGCCCCCAATGACGAGGCCTTTAAGAAGTATTTCGCTGAAAATGGCATTGCCAGTGTAGAGAGCATTGACGCTAAAACGGCCGAAAAAATAGTAAAGTATTCCCTGGTGTATAACGCCTTCAAAGCCGAACGGCTGGCCGATTACCAGTCTGGTTTAGGCTGGGTAAATGCCCTGGGTTTAAAGCGCAGGACCGCCTATTATGAGGGAGCCCAACTCCAGCAGGTGAACGGCGAAGAAAGGCTGGTGGTAAGCTCTAACCGCAACAACAGGTCTGGCAGCGACTACTACAACGTAGATGATACCAACAACAAATACATTCCTTATTTCCTGAGCAAGGTATTCACCGCCAAGGGCCTCACGGCTGCTGACTACAATTACTTCTACCCCAATAGTACTTTCAGCGGGTTTAACGTAGGCCCCGCAAAGGTGGTGTCCAGTGACATTACCGCAGAGAATGGCTTCATCCATGAGATTGACCGGGTAATCCTTCCGCTTCCCAACCTTGACCAGTACCTGGCGGACCAGAGCAAGTACAGCAAGTTCAAGGCCATCTTTGACAAGTACATGGTGTCTTACCTGGTAAATGCCGCGGCCACCGAGAAGTTCAGCAGGATCTCGGGCGTCAATAAAGACGTGTACGTGAAGGTCTTCAACTCCGGCCTGAGCTACTCGCCCAACAACGAGAACTTCCTGAAGGTTGAAGACAATGATGGACAGCAGGGCGGCTACACGCTCTTTGCCCCCACCAACGCCGCGCTGGAGAACTACCTGGACAACGTCCTGCTCAAGCATTACAAATCAATGGATGCGCTGCCCAAGGAGATCATCTTTGATTTCCTGAACGCCCACATGTGGGACAAACTGGTGTGGCCCAGCAAATTCAACAGCACGCCCCACTCCAGCTTAGGGCAGAATCCTTTGTTCAACCCGCAAACCGATGTGGTGGAGAAAAAGGTGCTCAGCAACGGCATGTTCTACGGCACCCAACGGGTACAGGAGGCCAACGTTTTCAGCTCAGTTTTCGGGAAAGCCTACCTAAACCCAAGATATTCGTTGATGACCCGGGCCCTCTCCGTGGCCCTCAAACCCATCCTCATCAATACCAGCATCAAGTTCACGGTCTTTTTGGTGCCCGATGAGGAGATCATTGCTGCCGGTTTCAACTATGATTTAGATGCCAACACCTGGCGCTATACCCCGCCCGCAGGGGGAGCCTCTTCTTCCGGCTCTACGGCCTGGGGCAAACTCAACCGCATCTTAAATACCCATGTGGTAATAGGCGATGTTTCTGACCTGGCGGGCAGCGGGGTCCTGGAAACTTATGAAGGCGAATACATCTCTTTTAGCCACAACAAACTGCTGTCGGCGGGAAATATGGAGCAGCAAATTGAAGCTTCTTCCGTGGCAAAAGAGAGTGCTTTGAACGGCACGGTATATTACCTGGATAAACTTCTCTTGGAGCCGCAGAAATCGCTGGGCCTGCACCTGAAAGACCTGGCCGAAGCGCCTGAGTCCAGGTACAAGAAGTTCTTTGATTACCTGAACAATTCCTCCCTGTTTACCAAAAATACCGGGGCCATTGTAGGCGTAACGGCCAGCGGTTTTTACACCATGCTGGTGCCAGACAATGAGGCTATTGATGCCGCTATTGCCAAGGGTTATTTACCTGCTTCCACTTCGCCCTCCTCGGCAGAGGACAAAGAAAAAGTGGCCGATTTTATCCGCTACCACATCATAGACAAAGCTACTATAGCACCAGACGGGAAAAAGGAGGGAGGGTACCTTACTCTGTTGCTGGACCAGAACGGAAACCCTGCCACTGTGACCGTGTCTAATGCCCCGGGATCGTTGCGAATCACTGATCAGAAAGGGAATTCATCTGCTATTGTTACCGGCAGCAGCAATAACCTGTCTAACCGGGCGGTCATCCATTTATTGAACGGTTTTCTGGAATTTAACAAATAATGAAACAGCTAAGAAGTATGAAGAAAATTCTACAGCAGTCTTTTTATTGTGGTCTGGTTGTTTCTGTTTTGTTGTTGCTGGGAATTACCGCTCATGCCCAAAACACCGGTGGCGCTAAGACCATTGTGAAGGGAAATATCAAAGACAAAAGTAACAACCAGCCCATTATTGCGGCCGTGGTGACGGAGATTGATGCGGAGCAGCGCATCATCAGCGGCGCCAACACAGATTTGGAGGGGAATTACGTCTTACGCATGGCCAATCCCAACAACAAGATCTCGGTGTCTTACATTGGCTACAACAAAGTGGTGGTCAGCGTCAACGGTCGGTCAGAGATCAACATCCAGTTGGTGCCCACGTCCAATGAGTTGTCTGAGGTAACGGTGGTTTCACAGGCCACTTCCAGCAACGGGTTAATGGAGGTGCCGGAGCGCAACTCAACGGTATCCATTGCCAAGATTGACTCCCGCGAAATTGCCGAGCTGTCTTCCAGTTCCATTGACCAGGCCCTGCAGGGGCGCTTGCCCGGCGTAGACATTGCCGCCAACTCTGGTGACCCCGGCGCGGGCATGCAGATCAGGATCAGGGGAACCTCTACCATCAACGGCTCATCAGACCCCCTCATTGTGGTAGATGGTATGCCGTATGAAACCTCCATTCCGTCGGACTTCAACTTCGGCACCGCCGATGACCAGGGCTATGCCACCTTGCTGAACATCGCGCCCTCCGATATCCAGGAAATCAGTGTCTTGAAAGATGCCGCCGCCACTGCGGTGTGGGGTTCTAGAGCTTCCAACGGGGTGTTGCTCATTACCACCAAACGGGGCCGGGTGGGCAAACCCGCCGTTTCCTACTCCTTCAGGGGAACCATGTCCCGGCAGCCAGACGCCATTCCCATGCTGAACGGGGACAAGTTCTCCATGCTGATTCCGGAGGCGGTGATGAACCGCAACGGTACGCCCCTGAACACGGCCGATGTCAAGGAGTTCCTGTATGACCCCAGTGATCCTTACTACTTCTACAACTACGGCAACAACACCAACTGGCTGGATGAGATCACCCAGACCGGGTACAAGCAGGACCACAACATTTCCTTGTCCGGCGGGGGCGAAAAGGCCCGGTATTACGCCTCGGTGGGGTATCTCAATGAGCAGGGAACCATGCTGGGCACCGGCCTGAACCGGATTTCTACCCGCATTAACCTGGACTATGACGTGTCTAGCCGCCTCCGGTTCAGAACCGACATTGCCTACACCCACACCGACAATGACCGGGCCTACAGCCAGAATGTGCGCAGCATTGCCTATGACAAAATGCCCAACATGAGTCTGTATGAGTATGACTACCAGGGTAACAATACCGGCCTGTACCTGTCGCCCCTGCAGAACATCCAGGGCGGCTACCCGCGTACGTACAACCCTTTGGCCATGCTCAAGGCCGGCGTGAACAACGTGCTCAATGAGCGCATTGTCACCAAGTTCAACCTGCAGTATGACATCATGCCAGACCTGTTAAAGGCCACCTTTGATGTGCAGTTTGACATTGACAACACCAAGAACAAGACCTTCCTGCCCCAGCTGGCCACCGGCCGGCCCATCAATGAAACGGTGGTCAACCGCGCCTATGACGGAGACGTGGACCGGTTCGGGATCAGCTCCAAAACCAACATCATCTACACCCCCAAGCTGGGCGACAACCACAGCCTGATCGGGTTGGTCTCTTTCCTGACCAACGATGACAAGATCAACAGCATTCAGCAGCAGTCTTCCAATTCGGCCTCCAGCTTCCTGCAGGATCCTTCTTCGCCTTCCAGAATTCAGTCTCTGGGCGCCGGTTCCTCCCAGGGCCGGAGCGTGGCCGCCCTGGCCAACGTGCAGTACGGTTTCAGAGACAAGTACATTGTGAATGCGGCCATCAGGGGTGACGGAAACTCAAAGTTTGGCCTGGACAACCGGTATGCCGTGTTCCCGTCTATCTCTACCCGCTGGAGAGCCTCCGGCGAGCCGTTCCTGCAGCAGTTCCAGTTTATCAATGACCTCAGTTTCCGGGCCAGTTACGGCCAGAGCGGCCGTGCCCCGGGCAGTAACTACTCCTTCTACAACGTGTACGGTAACTTTAACTGGGATTACCTGGGCTCCCCGGCCGTTTACCCGCAGAACATTGAGCTGTCTACCCTCAAATGGGAGACCGTGACCGGCCAGAACGTGGGCGTGAACCTGATCATGTTTGACGGCAGGTTTGACGTGGATGTAGACGTGTACCGCATGCGCACCACCGACCTGTTCTTCCCTGAGCTCCAGATTCCGGGCTCGTCGGGGTACAGCAACATTGACATGAACGTGGGCACCATGGACAACCAGGGCTGGGAGATCAACCTGCGCGGCACGCCCATCAGAACCAAGAACTGGGTGGTAGACCTTAGCTTCAACATTTCCCGCAACGTCAACATCATTAGGGAAATCTCTGAGTTCTACCCGCGGGAGAAAGGCGATGCCGAGTCGAACGGCAGTTATAAGACCTTCCTGAAGGAAAACACCCCGTTCGGGTCCTTCTTCGGGTATAGATACAAAGGGGTGTACAAGGATGTGGAGTCAACTGTGGCCCGCGACGCCAGCGGAAACCCCATTGTAGGGCTGGACGGGCAGAATGTGTACCTGCGCTTTAACTACCCTTCCACCGACTATGTGTTCCAGCCGGGCGATGCCATGTATGAAGACATCAACCATGACGGCAACATCAACTACATGGATGTGGTGTACCTGGGCAACGGCAATCCTAAGTTCATCGGCGGTTTCGGGCCAACCATCACCTACAAATCCAGGCTGAAGCTGACGGCCTTCTTCAACTTCCGGACCAACTACCAGGTGGTGAACGGCACTGAGATGACCACCACCAACATGTACGGCTACGACAACCAGAGCACCGCCGTGCTCCGCAGATGGAGACAGCCCGGCGATGTGACCGACATTCCAAGAGCCCTGTGGGGGAGCGGGTACAACTGGCTGGGATCGGACCGCTACGTAGAGGACGCCTCCTTCGTCAGATTAAGAGCCGTGACCATCCGGTACGAGTTCGGGAAGCGGGTGCTGGACAAGGTGAAGTTCAAGAACGCCAGCGTGTACGTCACCGCCGAGAACCTGCTCACCTTCACCAATTACACCGGGCAAGACCCAGAGGTGACCACCCGGGGAACCGATCCGTTTAGGGTAGCCATTGACAATTCCATGACACCGCCCACCAAAAACATCGCCTTTGGGCTGGCAGTTGGTTTCTGAGCTAATTTCTTGAAAACATGTTAAAAAAGACATCTTATACCGCCCTGCTATCCATTGGCCTCTTGTTTGGTTCTTCCTGCGACAGCTACCTGGACCTGAAGCCCAAAGACGGCATTGTGAGGCAGGAGTTCTGGCAGACCAAGGAGCAGGTGGCGGCCGCGGTGAACGGCTGTTACGCCTCGTTGCTGGCCCCGCCGCTGGTGGAGAACCTGTTTCTCTGGGGCGAGTTGCGGGCTGACCTGCTGCAGCCCTCCTCTGGGGTGCGTGGCAGTGAGCTCAACGTGATCAACGTGAACATTGAGGCCACCAACCAGATTGCCAACTGGTCTGCGCTTTACACCACCATCAATTACTGCAACACCGTGATTGAGTTTGCCCCCCAAGCGCTGCAGACCGATAACACGCTCACCCAGGCCACCCTCAACGCCTACGTGGGCGAGGCCCTGGCCCTGCGCGCGCTCATGTACTTCTATCTCACCCGCAGCTTCGGTGATGTGCCGCTGGTGCTCAACGCCACCTCCAGCGACAAAGTGGACCTGCAGGTTCCCAAAAGCCCGCAGCGCGAGGTGCTGCTGCAGATTGTGAAGGACTTGAAGAAGGCCGAGGAAGGTTTATTGACCAATTACGGTACCCAGGACCTAAACAAGGGCCGCATTACCAAGCATGCCGCCAACGCCATGCTGGCCGATGTGTACCTGTGGCTGGAGGACTATGAAAACAGCCTGGCCGCCGCAGACAAAGTCATCAACTCGGGCCAGTTTGGGCTTTTGGCCGGGGACAATACCTGGTTCAGCACGCTCTTCTACCAGGGCGGCTCCAATGAAAGCATCTTTGAGATTTACTTTAACCAGATTCAGCAGAACCCTTTCCACAACATGTTTGCGGCCAGCACCAGACGGTTCAGGGCGGCCATCAAACTGAACGAGGAAATCTACACCAGCGATCCCATTGACCCCACCAACAAAGACATCAGGGGAGACGGGGCCGCCCTCAAAATGAATGACAACACCATCTGGAAGTACCAGGGCGTGAACTCCAGCGTGGCCCGGTCCTCGTCAGAGTCTACGGCGCATTGGTTCGTTTACCGCTACGCGGATGTCCTCTTGATGAAAGCCGAGGCCCTGAACCAGGTGGGCCGGGGGCAGGAAGCCCTTAACATCATCCAGACCATCCGGGAGCGCGGCAACGCCCTGCCGGCCACAGAGAAAGTACTGGCTCCCGATGACAAAGACGGCATCACCGATTACATTCTGGATGAGCGGGCCCGCGAGTTTGCCTTTGAGGGCAAGCGCTGGTATGACCTGCTGCGCAACGCCAAAAGGAACAACTATGAGCGCATAGACCTGCTGCTGGGCATTGTCTCCACCACGGCCTCACCCGAGAACCAGCAGTCGGCCATTACCAAGTACCGCGACCACAACAGCCACTATTTCCCCATTTTCCACCGGGAGATTGAGACCAATAAAAACTTAGTGCAGAATCCTTTTTATCAATAATCAGAGGTGCTTCAAAAAGATACTATTATGGAAAACAGATTCCCAATAAGTAAGTACCTGGGCCTGGTGTCTGCCATGCTGCTGTTGCTGTTCACCGTCAATGCCTGCCAGGATGAGGATTTTGAGATGACCACCACCTCAGACGTGAACATCACTGAATACCTGAAGCAGGAGCCGGGCCGTTTCTCGCTCTTCTCCAAGATTCTGGGCATTACCAAGGCAGAGGGTTCGCTGTCGGCGTACGGCACCTACACCACCTTTGTGCCCACCAATGCCGCCATTGAGGCTTACCTCCGGCAGCAGGGCAAAGCCTCGGTGGAAGAACTGGAGGTAAACGAGCTCACCAACCTGGTCAGATTCCACCTCATCCGGGACACCATTACCACCAAAGACTTCACCGACGGCAAGCTGCGCACCGCCACCATGAACGGGCAGTACATCATAACCGGCGCCCAGAACGTGGGCGGCGAGACCAAGCTGACCATTAACAAGCAGGCGGTGCTGGAGCAACCCGACATTAGGGTAGGCAACGGGATCATCCACGTGATAGACAATGTGCTCAAGCCCTCCAAGCAAACGCTGGCCCAGATGATCAGCGGCAACCCAGAGTTCTCCATCTTCAGCCAGGCCCTGCGCGAAACCGGCTTGTATGATGTGCTGAATGTGCTGCCCGAGAATCAGCCAGATTCTACCAAAATGTTCAACACGGTGCTGGTAGAGTCAAACGCGGTGCTGGCCAAGGCGGGCATCAACTCCTATGAAGAGCTCAAGGCCAAGTACTCAGACACGGGCAACCCGGCCTCGCCGGCAGACAGCCTGTACCTGTTTGTGGGATACCACATCCTGCCCGGGCTCAAGTACCTGCCAGACGTTTTCACGGCTCCGTCGCACCCCACCCTTTCTCCGCTTGACGTGGTTACCACCAAACTGGTGGGCAGTACCATCCTGATCAATGACGACACTTTTAACGGAGTTCATGAAAAAGGGGCCGAAATCAACCGTACCGCCAGCGATAACTCCGCGGCCAACGGGGTATTCCACATCATGGAGGCCCCTTACGCCATCAAGGTCAGGTTCCCTTTTGCGGTGTACTGGGAAGTAACCGACCAGCCCGAGATCAGGAAATTGTCTAACTACCGCAAGGGCAACAGCCCCAAGTACAACCCCGGTGACCTGCAGGATGTGAACTGGCAGATGGGCTCAGTGCAATACATAGTAGCGCCCGAGGCCCGAAAGTTCTACGTGTACAACAACGACTTCCTGCAGTTTCCGGCCCTGAGAACCAATGTGGCGGCCAACAGCTGGATTGAGTTCAAGACCCCGATGCTGGTGAAAGGCCGGTACAAAGTGTGGATCTGCTTTATCCGGCGCGGCGGCGGGGGCGGGGTTCAAGTGTCGTTCAACGGCAAAGTGCTGCCCAAGATCCTGAACCTGAGAGAGAGCCTGCCGGGCGAAGTGCTGGTGGGCAGCCACTGGACCTATCCGCAGGGGGTAACCCCAGAATCACTGGAGGCGCTGGGCAAGAAGATCACCTTCGGCGGCAGACCCGAGGCCCAGTTTGCGGTGCCGTACTACAACAACCCCAACCAGACCATAGATTACTACCGCGACAACTACGCGCTGCTGGCCGGCACCATTGACGTGGAGAAAACCGACCGCCATACCCTGCGCATGGACGCGGTGTGGGAAGGCAGCGGCGACGTGCAGTTTGACATGATCCACTTCATCCCAGAAAACGAAGACCAGCTGTGGCCTAAGTTTAACCCAGACGGAACCATTGTGCCCAAGCCCTAACTAACACATGGCGCTAATGCGAGTTGGCGCTGCAAAACCGCTGAAAATGACTAGTAAGATAAACACGGTACTTGTGCTCCTGGCAGCTTTCACCCTGGCGTTTACGGGTTGTAAAGATGCGTGGGAGGAGGAAACCTCCATCACAGACCAGGCCCTGCGGGCCAACCTGCTGCAGAGAGTAGAGGAAAACCCAGACCTAAGTAAATTTAAGGAGTACCTGACGCAAACGGGCTATGACCAGGTCCTTGCCTCCTCCAAGAAATACACAGTCTGGGCGCCCACCAACCAGGCCCTGGCCAATCTGGATGCCGCCATCCTCAACGACCCC
Source organism: Rufibacter psychrotolerans (assembly GCF_016924645.1). Taxonomy (GTDB): domain Bacteria; phylum Bacteroidota; class Bacteroidia; order Cytophagales; family Hymenobacteraceae; genus Nibribacter; species Nibribacter psychrotolerans. The sequence goes on from NZ_JAFFJV010000001.1 coordinate 204,266, forward strand.
GAGCAGCTGAAGAAGTTTGTGGCCAACCACATTGTGAACCAGGCCTACACCCGGGGGCAGGCCACCGAACTTCGGCTGAAAACCCTGAACGGCAAGTACGTGAAGTTCCACGGCACCCGGCTGGAAGACGCCCAACTGGTGCAGGGCGACACCTGGGCCAACAACGGCATCCTGCACGTGATCAACAAGGCGGTCATGCCTAAGATGAACGTCTGGGAGTACGTGCAAACCACCGCTTACCAGCAGAAGGACGCGATCCTTGCCCTGGATTACACGGTGCTTGACCCCAACAAGGCCGAGCAGACGGGCGTGGACCCTTCCACCGGCAAGCCCATCTACAAGCCGGGCTCCGGCGTGGTGGCCAAAAACCACCTCTTTGACAAAACAGGCCACCTGGGCAACGAAGACCAGGAGTACACCTTCATCCTGCTCACCAATGACGCCCTGGCCGCCGAAAAGGAAAAGTTGAAGCCCTACACCAACGGGGGCAACCCCGACTCTACGGACAAGCTCGCCTCTTTGTATGTCATGAAGGACCTGGCGTTCAAAGGACTGTACCTGCCCGAAGACCTGCCCGCCTTCCTGTATTCTGAGGATGGCGTGAAAGTGCCCCTTGACAAAAGCGCCATTGTAGACTACCAACTCACCAGTAACGGAATTGTGTACACCATGCGGGCCGCCGATGTGCCGCTGGCCGATAAGCTGGTGCCCAGAAAGGTGGAAGGGGAGGAGCCGGTAGGCTTCAGCCGTACCGACAAGGCCGCTAACATCACCTACCGTCTGAGAAGGAATCCTGAGACCGGCCAGCTCTTCAATGACATCTACATCTTCAACCATAAGGTGCCGCTCTTCCATGTTAAATACCAGCTTGCCAACGTGTACAGCGGCACGTACAAAGTGTACTGGGTGGCGCCCAATGACGTGCAGACGGTTAAGTTCAAGCAGCGCTTCGCCGTGAACGACCCCGCCTCTGAGCATTTCCCCGAGACCGAGGTGGCCCTGGACAATTTCAAGGAAGTGTACGTGGGCGAGTTCACCGTGGACCAACTGGGCAACCTGGACCTCTACATAGTAGGCGCCGACAACGGGGTGGACCAGACCAACTCCATCAGCTTAGATTACTTCAGGCTGGTGCCCCAGCTCCCATAAAACAGTTGTAGTTAGTGGTTTAACTGAATGATATGCAAATATTTACCCAACTAGGTAGGAATTCCCTGTGCCTGATTTTTCTAGTCTGCTCTTTCTCCGTTTGGGCGCAGAATCAGGAAAACGGGCAGGAAACGGGCGCAGACCAGGTACAGCAAGAGCCGGCCCAGAAACGCTCGGGCCTGAAGGCAACCGGCACCGTGCGGCACGCCACCACCGGCGAGCCCTTGCCCGGCATCAACATCAGCATCCCCGAGTACTCCGCGGCCCTGACCGACGAGAAAGGGAACTTTGCCATTGAGGTACCTTCGTATGAGGCTACCTTGCTGCTGAGCGGCCAGACCATCCAGAACAAGCAGGTGGCGCTCAAGGGCAGGCAAGACGTACAAGTAGCCCTGCACGAAGACGCGTTCAGCTCGGTGTATGAAACGGCCCTGCTGCCCAGCGGGTCCCTCGCCAGGAACCAGATTCCTTACAGCGTGGCCACCCTCAACATGTCCGGCAACTGGGCGCAGCCCTTTGAGACCGCCGACAACTTTCTGCAGGGCCGGGTAAGCGGCGTGGACGTGACCAGAAGGTCAGGCACGCCCGGGCAGGGCGCCGAAATGCTGATCAGGGGGTTCTCTTCCCTCAATGCCAGCAACCGGCCCCTCATTGTGGTAGACGGCATGGTGTACGATGATTATTCCTACGGAAAGTCCATTCTCTCGCAGCACATCAACAATCCGCTGTCTAACATTGACATCAAGGACATTGACAACATCACGGTGATCAAAGACGGTGCTTCGCTGTACGGTACCAAAGGGGCCAACGGCGTGATCCTGATTACCACCGCCCATGCCAAGGAGCTGGCCACCAAAATTGACTTTGCCGCGTACGGCGGGGTGAACTTCGCGCCTAAAAACCTGCCCGTGATGGACAGCCGCAACTTCAGGCTGTACCTTGCAGACATCCTGAAGTCAAGCGGGATGACCGATGCCCAGATAGAGGCCCAGCCCTACATGAACGATGACCCGGCTAACCCCGAGTACGCCCGCTACCTGTCCAATACCAACTGGCAGGACAAGGTCCTGGCCAACAGCACCAGCCAGAATTACTACATGAAGGTCACCGGCGGCGACAACATTGCCAAATACGCCTTGTCGGTGGGCTACCTGGAGAACAAGGGCATTGTGCGGGAAACCAGCCAGCAGCGGTACAGCACCCGCTTCAACGCCGACCTGAACCTTACTCCCCGGCTCAAGGCGGTCACCAGCCTGTCGTTTACCTTGAATGAGCAGGACCTGAGCAACCAGGGCCTGGACTTTGTGACCAACCCCATTCTGGCGGGTTTGGTGAAGGCTCCTTTCTTACGGGTGCAGCAAGTGACCCCTGAAGGCATTGAGTCGCCCAACCTGGCCGATACCGACGTCTTCAACAGAAGCAACCCGGTGGCACTCATTAACAACGTGCAGGCCCAGGACCAAAGCTACCGCTTCTTCGGGTCGGCTAAGTTCATGTACGCGCTTACCAAGTACAGCAGCGTGAACTCCCTCATAGGCCTCACCTTTGACAAAGTGCGCGAGAACCTCTTTATTCCCCGCCTGGGCGTGGCCTCTGAGGTGCTGGACAACGCCATCGCGTTCAGTCGCCTGGGCAACCGGGTGCAGCGCTACTACTCTCTGTACAATGACTCGTACTACGCCTATAACCGCTCCTGGGCCGGCGGGCACAGCCTCACCGGGAACGTGGGCTTCCGGTACAGCAACATCAGGAGCGAGGAAGACAGAACCTACGGCTTCAACTCCCCCACCGATGACTTCACCACCGTGGGTACGGGCGAAAGCTCCCTGCGCGCCTTCACCGGCGACATTGGCGAGGCAATCTGGCTGAACACCTACCTGTCGGCAGATTACAGCTGGCTGAGCAAGTACCAGTTGAGTTTTAACCTGTCTGTTGACGGTTCCTCCAGGTTTGGCAGGCAGATTTCCAATGCTCCGGCCATTGGCGGCAACCGGTTGGCGGTGCTGCCCTCTGTGGCGGCGGCCTGGGTCCTTTCCTCAGAAAGGTTCATGGCCGGCCTGAGCAACGTAGACCTCTTGAAAGTAAGGCTGAGCTACGGCCTCACCGGGAACGACGACATTGGCAACTACACCGGCCGCCAGTACTACGTGTCCAGAAACCTGTTGGGCGCGCAGGGCACCATCAGGGGCAATCTGGCGAATCCGGCCATTAAATGGGAAACCAATACCAAACTGAACCTGGGCGTGGAGACCGCCTTGTTCAATGAGCGGCTCTCCGTGAGCGTAGACGTGTTCCAGAACAAGACCACGGACATGCTGGTGTACGAGCCGGTGCTGCCGGCCTCGGGCTTTGACTACGTGCTCACCAACAACGGGGGCATGAAGACCAGGGGGGTAGATGTTTCGGCGTTCAGCCGGGTGCTGGACAAGGCCTTCAAGCTGGACCTGGGCCTCACGCTTTCCTCTTACCGGAACGAGATCACCCGTCTGCCCAATGACCGGCTGCTCACCGACTTTGCCGGGGCCACCATCCTTACTGAGGTGGGCCGGCCCGCCAGCCAGTTCTATGGCTACAAAACCAACGGCATTTACGCCACCCAGGCCGATGCTGCCAACGCCAACCTCAGCACCCGCTTGAGCGATGGTAGCCTGGTGCCGTTCCAGGCGGGCGATGTGCGGTTTGTGGACCTGAACAACGACAACATCATTGACCAGCAGGACAGAACCATCATTGGCGATGCCAACCCAGACTTCTTCGGGAGCCTCAGCGGGAACCTGTCCTGGAAACGCTTCTCTCTCTCGGCCCTTTTCACCTTCCGGAGCGGCAACGACATCTACAACGCGGTGAGGGCCAACCTGGAGTCGGGCAGCACCACCCAGAACCAGTTGGCCAGCGTCATGAACAGATGGCAGTTTGAGGGCCAGAACACCTCCATGCCAAGGGCCAACTTCGGTGACCCGCTGGGCAACAACCGCTTCTCTGACCGCTGGATAGAAGACGGTTCCTACCTGCGGCTAAGAACCATCTCGGTATCGTACGCCCTGCCGGTGAAGCCTGGGTTTGTGAAGAATGCCTCGGTGTACGCCACGGCCAATAACCTGTTCACCAGCAGCAGTTACCTGGGCTATGACCCCGAGTTCAGTGCCGCGGGCGGCCCCATTGCGCAGGGCATTGACGTGGGCATGGAGCCGTTGTACAAATCCATCCTGTTTGGAGTGCGTGTTGGTCTGTAATTTTTGATAGAAGATGAAGAAGATAACCCTAAAAATAGCCACCCGTTTTCTGGCGCTCAGCATGGGTCTGGCGGGCACGGTGGCGTGTGAAGACACGTTTGACACCACGCCCAAGAACGCTGTAGACTACAAGAACAACTACCAGGATATTTATGACGCCGACGCCGCCGTGACCGGCATCTACGGGGAGTTCCTGTACCTGGCCCGGCAGTACGAGGTGCTCAATGAACTGCGGGCCGACCTGATGAGTGTCACCCCCAACGCAGATGTGTACCTGCGGCAGATTGCCACGCACAATGTCTCGCTTGACAACCCGTACGCAGACCCCAAGCCGTTCTACAAGGTAATCCTGAACTGCAATGACGTGCTCAAGAACCTGAAGATCATGAGCGAGAACAACAAGATCACGCAGGCCGAGTTTGACCAGAGGCATTCAGACGTGCTGGCCCTGCGGGGCTGGCTGTACTTTCAGCTGGGCCTTCACTTCGGTGAGATCCCGTACGTGACCGAGCCCATGGAAGACGTTGCCGATGTGCAGAACAGCGCCAACTTCCCCCGGGTGAAGCTCCAGGACCTGGTGCCCAAGTTGATTGCCGAGCTGGAGGCCCTGCCGTTCAAGAACCCTTACCCAGAGTCCAGCTCGCTCAACACTCAGATAGACGGCTACCCTACCAAGCTGCTCTTCATCAACAAGTACTGTTTATTGGGCGATTTGTATCTTTTTAACAATAACTACCGCCAGGCGGCCATTGCCTACAAGAACGTGCTGGAGACCACCACGCCGCTGGGCGAAGGGGCCGGCTACACCTACTACAACACTTACATGGGCAGCAGCGGCACTGACAATGATGCCATCTCGGCCTCGGCCTGGCAGACGTTCCTGTCCCGCTCCCCGCAGGATAGGGAATTTCAGGCCGAGTGGATCTGGGCCCCGGTGTTTGACAAGAACTTCCAGCCGCAGAACCCGTTTATTGACCTTTTTTCCAACGCGGGCGGTAAATACCTGGTGAAACCCTCCAAGCAGGCCATTGAGAACTGGCAGAACCAGGTGCAGACCAACGATGCGCCGTATGATCTAAGGGGCGAGGACAATTCCTACAAGATCATCAACGGGCAGCCGGTCATCATGAAGTTCCTGTACAACTATCTCAACGGCACCACCGGCATTCCGGTGAACCTGCTGGAAAAGAGCGGAAAATGGTTCCTGTACCGCGCCAGCCTGCTGCACCTGCGCTACTCAGAGGCCGCCAACCGCGAGGGCCATGACAAGATTGCCTACGCGTTCCTGAACCAGGGCGTGCGTACCACCTATAACTTCAACCCCAACGCCACCGCCGTTGACGACAAACAGGCCACGTTCCTGCCGTTCCCCTATGATCTGGACGGCCGTAAATTGGATGCGCCCCGCCACCGGGGCAAACACCACCGCAACCTGGGCATCAGGGCCCGGGTGAACACCAAGCCGTCACTCATAGATTCGGTGCGGTTCTTTGATATGTCTGACCCTAAGCGGTTTGACAAGCCGGTGCTGGACGAAGCGGCTTTCACCCAGTACATGGAAGACAAGATCATAGACGAGGCGGCCCTGGAACTGGCCTTTGAGGGCAACCGCTGGCAAGACCTGGTGAGAATTGCTCTTAGAAGAAATGACCCGGCCTACCTGGCCGACAAAGTGTACCAGAAACTCCAGAAAGAGGGCAACCCCGAGGCCTCGGCAGTACGGGCCAAGCTCATGGACAAAAACAATTGGTTCCTGCCTTTCCGGTGGAAATAACCCTAACCTAATACAACCCTGGTGAAAAGCTGCCCCTGACAAGGGCAGCTTTTTTTATGGCCTTGCCGGCCCAATCGGTCTGCATGAAATTTTTACCCGCCTAACAGGATACGGCAGGATAATATCATGCAAGTTTACTTTTATGTTTAGGACTGTAATAGGAGAAGCCCCCCGTTGGCGGGTCTGCCCCCAGTTTCTTATAGTAAGGCGCCTTTGAGCAGTGCCCGCTGCCGGTGGTTTTAGGGCTGTTTTCTGGAAAACGGACCCAAAACACAGAAACTGGGAAAACCGGTGAGCGGAAGCGCGGGAGTGGGGCAAAGGAGGGTTGGGAAAGAAGCAAGTACAGTAGTAACCGAACGAAAATAGCAATAGATGAAGACAACCCTCCTAAAGGCTATAGGAGCCCGCGCCGCCAGGCAGACCCTGGTAGCCGCCGCCATCGCGGGCCTTTTCAGCTGCAGTGCGTCAGACAACAACACTACCAGCGGGGAAGGCACCGGTAAGATAGACCGCAAGGCCCTGGTGACCCGGCACAACGTGCTGCTGACCAAGCCAGACACCCTGGCCTCGCTCACAGTGGGCAACGGCGATTTTGCCTATACTGTGGATGTGTCGGGCTTGCAGAGTTTCCCGGAGGCGTATGACCGGGGCGTGTCGCTGGGTACGCAGTCGCAGTGGGGCTGGCACGTGATCCCCACCGACCAAAACTACACCCTGCAGGACGTGGCTCGTTATGACACCGCCGCCAATGGCAAGGTGATTCCGTTCCCGGTGCAGCACAAGGGCACCGGCCGCAAGGTAGACGCCATGAACTGGCTGCGCACCAACCCGCACCGCCTCCATTTGGGTATGGTGGGTTTGGTGTTGACGAAGGAAAACGGCCAGCAGGTACAACTGCAGGACCTGCAGCAGATCAACCAGAAGCTGGACCTCTGGACCGGCAAAATAGAAAGTAAGTACCAGGTGGAAGGCGTACCGGTGACCGTGGAACTATACGGCCACCAGGAGCAGGACGGCATCTCGGCCCGCGTGACCTCGCCTCTGATTTCTAAAGGACGGCTGAAAGTCTCGCTCAAGTTCCCCTACGGCGCCACCTGCCATGTGTGCCCCGGCACCGACTGGCAGAACCAGGACAAGCACTCCACCACCGTGGCCCGCTCTGAGTCCGGCACCAACCAGGTGCAGTTGACGCGTACCCTGGATTCTACCGTGTATTACACCAGCGTGAAATGGAACCAGGCCGGTCAGTTCAACGAGAAAGCCAGGCATCAGTTTGAGCTGGTGCCGTCGGCCGAGGAAGAAAGCCTGGAGTTCAGCGTGCTGTTCACCCAGAAGCAAAGCAAGGAAGTGCCTGATTTCAAGGAGACCCAGGCCAGCAGCGAAGGCGAGTGGAAGAAGTTCTGGACCGAGGGTGGTGCCATTGACTTTGCCGGCTCCACCGATCCGCGGGCGCATGAACTGGAGCGCCGCGTGATCTTGTCGCAATATCTGACCAAACTACAGTGCACCGGCGATTTACCGCCGCAGGAAACCGGTCTTACCTTCAACAGCTGGTACGGCAAACCACACCTGGAAATGCACTGGTGGCACGGCGTGCACTTCGCCCTCTGGAACCGGGTAGACCTGCTGGAGAAAAGCTTGCCCTGGTACACCAAAGTTATGCCCAAAGCCCGGGCTACTGCTAAATGGCAGGGCTACGACGGCGTGCGCTGGCAGAAAATGACCGACCCCAACGGCAACGAAAGTCCGTCCAGCGTAGGGCCGTACCTGGTGTGGCAGCAGCCGCACATCATTTACTTCGCGGAGCTGGTGTACCGCCAGAACCCCACCAAGGAGACCCTGCAGAAGTACCAGGAACTGGTGTTTGAGACGGCCAAGTTCATGGCCTCTTTCCCCACCTACAGCGAGAAAGACAAGAAATACCACCTGGCCTCGCCCATCATTCCGGCCCAGGAACTGTTCCCGGCCAAGGAAACCAATGATCCTCCGTTTGAGGTCGCCTACTGGCATTTTGGCCTGAAAGTGGCGCAGGAGTGGCGCAAGCGCCTGGGCTTGCCTGAAGACAAGAAGTGGCAACAGGTGATTGACCAACTGGCCCCGCTAGCGGTAAAAGACGGGCTGTACCTGCCCAGCGCCACGCATCCGCAGGCCTATACCAATGACTTCTACCGCCGCGACCACCCGGCCGTGGTAGGCGCCTACGGGTACCTTCCCCTGAGCGAAAAGATTGACACCACCATCATGAGCCGCACCTATGAAGAGATCTTGAAGAAGTGGCAGTGGAATACCACCTGGGGCTGGGATTACCCGCTCATGGCCATGAGCGCTGCCCGCCTGAACAACCCGGAGAACGCCGTGGATGCCCTGTTCATGGACGTGCAGAAAAACACCTACCTGCCCAACGGCCACAACTACCAGGACGAGCGCCTGCGCATTTACCTGCCGGGCAACGGAGGACTACTCACGGCAGTGGCCATGATGGCCGCCGGCTGGGACGGCGCCCCCAACCGGCCTACCCCGGGCTTCCCCAACAACGGCAAGTGGAAGGTGAAGTGGGAGGGCCTGCACAAAATGCCTTAGTGGTTGGGTAGTTTGCTTCCTGTTTCAGGCTTTTTTTCAAAAAAATAGGCCTGAAACAGGAGCGCTACAGTAAGGGGAGGACAGATTCCTGCCGAAATGTCCAAAACAGGTCCTAAACGAAATCTAGAAAAAAGTGCAAGTTGACATGAGAAGGTATACCTGGTTGAAACGCGTTGGTGAGGCAAAGAGGCGAGGCCTGCCCGGTCTGTTGCTGGTCCTCCTGCTGGTGCTCACGTCCAGCACGCCGCCTACCAACAAAATCCCGGCCTCGCTGAAGTGGTCGGAGCGGATGGCGCTGTCCATTAAGAAGAACAACCCGGAGCCCTGGATGATTGAGTTCTCGCAGAAACCCGTCTGGAGTTATCCGCAGGGCTTGGTGCTGCACGCCATGGAGAAAATCTGGCGGCAGAACCCTAAGCAAAATCAGCATTACCTGGACTACATCAAAGCCTACGCCGACCTGCTCATTGACGGGAAAGGGAACATCAAAACCTACGATGTCTACACCTTCAACCTGGACATGATGAACGCGGGCAAGATCCTGTTCAACCTCTACGAGCAGACCAAAGACGAAAAGTACAAAACCGCCCTGGTCACGCTGCGCAACCAATTAGAGTGGCAGCCCCGCACCACCCAGGGTGGCTACTGGCACAAACTGCGCTACCCCTGGCAGATGTGGCTGGACGGCGCCTACATGAGCGCGCCGTTCCTGGCCCAGTACGGCAAAACCTTCCATGACCCCAAGGCCTTTGACGTGGTGGCCAGCCAACTCATCTTATTGGAGAAACACACCCGCGATGCCAGGACCGGCCTCCTGTACCACGGCTGGGACGAAAGCAAACTGCAGCCCTGGGCTAACCCGCAAACCGGCACCTCGCCCAACTTCTGGGGCCGCGCCATTGGCTGGTACGCCATGGCCCTGGTAGACGTGCTGGACTTTTTCCCACAGGAGCACCCTAGACGGAACGACATCCTCCAGATCCTTCAACGGCTGGCCCCGGCCCTGCAAAAGTACCAGGACCCCGAGACCGGCCTGTGGTACCAGGTGGTAGACCAGGGCAAGCGCGAAGGCAATTACCTGGAAGCCTCGGCCTCCAGCATGTTCGTGTACGCCCTCGCCAAAGGCGTGAACAAAGGCTATTTAGACAAGAATTTCAGAAAAGTGGCCGAAAAAGGGCACAAAGGCCTGGTAGACCACCTCATTCAGGTGAAACCAGACGGCGAGGTGAACCTCACGCAGGTGTGCGCCGTGGCCGGCCTCAGCGCCGACCGCGATGGCTCCTATGAGTATTACGTGAAAGAAAAAATCAGAACCGATGATCCCAAAGGCACCGGCCCCTTTATCTTAGCCAGCCTGGAGTTAAACAAGTAACCTACCTATTGTATGCAAATGACCTTTAATAAGATCAAATCCTATAGTTTCCTCTTCGTGCTGGTGGTGGTGGCGTTGTTTACCAATGCCTGCGCCAGCAAGACCGCCCAGAAAGAACCAGATCAAGACCCCTGGAAGGAGATGGAGAAACTGAGAAAACAGATCAAAGCGCCTACCTTCCCCAACCGCGATTTCCTCATTACCAATTACGGCGCCGTGGAAGGCGGCAAGGTGAAGAACACCGAGGCCTTCCGGAAAGCCATTGAGGCCTGTACCAAAAGCGGCGGCGGGCGCGTGGTGGTGCCAACCGGCGTGTTCCTCACGGGAGCCATCCACCTGAAAAGCAACGTGAACCTGCACCTGCAAGACAACGCCACCATCCTCTTCAGCCGTGATACCCAAGATTACCTGCCCCTGGTGTTCACCCGCTGGGAAGGCATGGAACTCATGAACTACTCACCGTTCATCTACGCCTATGAGCAGGAGAACATTGCCATCACCGGCAACGGAACCCTGGACGGCAACGCCAGCAACGAGTACTGGTGGCCCTGGTGCGGCGCCAAACGCTACGGCTGGAAAGAAGGCGACCCCAAACAAACCGCTGATAGAAACCTCTTGCACCAGCAGAACCACCAGGAACTGGACCCCACCAAGCGCATCTACGGCCCCGGGCATTACCTGCGGCCGCAGTTCGTGCAGCCTTACAAGTGCAAGAACGTGCTCATCAGCGGCGTGAAACTCATTAACTCGCCCATGTGGAACGTGCACCCGGTACTGTGCGAGAACGTGACCGTGGACAACGTGAAAGTGGTTACCCTGGGCCCCAACAACGACGGCTGCAACCCCGAGTCCAGCAAGAATGTGCTCATCAAAGACAGCTACTTTGACACCGGCGATGACTGCATCGCCATCAAGTCGGGCCGCAACGAAGATGGCCGCCGGATTGGCAAGCCCTCAGAGAACATCATCATTGAAGGCTGCGAGATGAAGGAAGGCCACGGCGGCGTGGTGATCGGGAGCGAGATCTCGGGCGGGGCCCGCAACATCTACGCCATCAACTGCACCATGGACAGCCCCAACCTGGACCGTGTGTTGCGCATCAAGACCAGTTCGCAGCGCGGCGGCATTATTGAGAACGTGTTCATGAAAGACGTGAAGGTGGGCACCTACAAAGAAGCCGCCGTGAAGTGCAACATGTTCTACGAGGAGCCGGGCAACCATATGCCGGCCATCCGGAACGTGCTGGTAGAGAACCTGTACGTGGAGAACGGCGGCAAATATGCCGTGATGGTGAAGGCCTATGAAGAGTCACCGGTAGAGAACCTCCGGCTGGTGAACTGTGTGATCAACGGCGTGGACCAGGCGCTCAATGTAGACCACGTGAAAGGCATGCAGCTCATCAACACCAAAATCAACGGCAAAAGCTATAATTCCCCCAACGTGACGGCCGCCAACAAGGGCCTATAGCCACCGGCGGTTCCCTAACCTCTTAACCACCCTAGCATCATCTATATGAAAAAGCATTGTTTTCTGAAAAACAGCCTGAAAACGGTAGGCCGCGCGGCGCTGCTGGCCTCTGGGCTGCTGTTTACCAATGAACTGGCCGCGCAGCAACTGGCTTTTCCGGGAGCCGAAGGCTTTGGCCGGTTTGCCACCGGCGGCAGAGGGGGAGAGGTATACCACGTGACCAACCTGAACGACAGCGGCCCCGGCTCTTTTAGAGACGCGGTGAGCCAGCCCAACCGCACCGTGGTATTTGACGTGGGCGGCATCATCAAAATCAACAGCCGGGTGATTGTATCACCCAACCTGACCATTGCGGGCCAGACCGCCCCCGGTGACGGCATCACCATTTACGGCAACGGCCTTTCATACACAGACGCTAACCATACCATTACCCGCTACCTTAGGATAAGAATGGGAAAAGGGGGCGAGAAAGGGAAAGATGCGGTGGCGCTGGCCAAAGGGAATGACATTATCTTTGACCACGTTTCCATCTCCTGGGGCAAAGACGGCACCCTGGACATCAACGGCGATGTGCGCAACTTCACCCTCCAGAACTCCATCGTGAGCCAGGGCCTGCACACGCACTCCACGGGCGGTTTGCACCAGTCTACCGGCGGCGTGTCTATTCTGCGCAGCCTCTACATTGACAACCACACGCGCAACCCCAAGGTGAAAGGCATCAACCAGTTCGTGAACAACGTGGTGTACAACTGGGAAGTAGGCGCCTACATTCTGGGGGGCTCGGCGGGCCGCTCAGACGCTAACATTGAGAACAATTACTTTATTGCCGGCCCGGGTACCAAGAAATCCCCGCCGTTCTCCCGCGCCACCCAGACCTTCCACCTGTACGCCCAGAACAACCTGTATGACGCCAACGTGAACGGCAAGCTGGATGGGCAGGTGGTGCCCAAGGAAGCCTATGGCCCGGTGACCTGGAAACCAGAGCCGTTCCAGTTCCCGCAGGTGACCCCCATGACCCCGCAGCAGGCCTATGCGTTCATCCTGGCCCATGCCGGGGCCTCCCTGCGCCGCGATGAGGTTGACGCGTTTCTGATAGACGAGCTGAAATCCCTCGGCACCAAGGGCCAGACCATCCATGACGAGATGAGCCTGCCCACCGCCGGTCCGGGTAAGGTAAAGGGCGGACCCACCCCCAAAGACACCGACCAGGACGGCATGCCCGATGCCTGGGAAAAGAAGAACAAGCTTAATCCCAAAGACGCCCAGGACGGCAAGACCATCACCAAAGACGGCTACACCAACCTGGAGCTGTACCTGAACAGCCTCACCCAGCGGAAAACCGCCTGAGGTAAGCAAGAACTTTTTTTACAAGACCATTCCCTGATTCTGCGGCGGCAGGCTGGTGTCACCAGCCCTGCCGCTGTTTAGTACCCGTTTTTCCAAAAGTAGCCCCAAAATGAAACGTCGTTCCATCACTTTTTTCCTCTTACTTGTTGCGCTTCCGCTCCTGAGCCAGGCCCGGGAGGGCATAGGAAAACTCACTTCTAAGCCCGAGCAGAAGCAGAATGTGTTCACCTTCACCACCGACAAAGCGAAGGTACAGCTGGAGTTCTGCACCCCCGACATGGTGCGCGTGCGCACCAGCTGGGACGGTTCCTTTGAGCCCAACGAAGAATACATGGTGGTGCAGTACACCTGGGGGCCGCTGAAGGTAGACCTCAAGAAAAAATCGGGGAACTACGTGCTGAGCACCGAGAAGCTGCAGGTGCGCGTGAACCAGAATCCCCTGACCTTGGAGATTGCCAACCAGGCCGGTGACATTCTCTCTACCGAGACCTTCGGCCAGAACGGGGGCGCCTACAAAAACGGCACCGTGGTGGGCACCCGCAAAAAACTGATGCCCGATGAGCACTTCTTCGGGTTTGGCGAGCGCATGGACTTCACCGACCAGCGCGGCAAGGAAGTGAACCTCAACGTGGGACGGGGCACGCTCAAGCCCCACATCATTGGTGCCTACAACGTCATGGAAGCCAATTATGCCCCGGTTCCGTTCTTCATGAGCACCCGTGGCTACGGCATTTTCCTGCACAACTCCTACGCCACCCGCTGGGACATGGGCAACTCCGCCGCAGATTCCTATGCGTTTGAAGCCAAGAACGGCGAGTTGGACTACTACTTCATGTACGGGCCAGATTTTCCGGCTATTCTGGGGCTGTACACCACCCTTACCGGCAAGGCGCCGCTGTTGCCCCGCTTTGCGCACGGCCTGCACGTGGGTACCTACAGCGGCGGCACCTGGGGACATACGGAACATTCCTCCACCCAGTACGTGGTGGAACTGGTGCGCAAGTACCGTGAGATGGGCATTCCCATTGACATTCTGCACCTGGATTCTACCTGGCGCATGTTCGGGAAAAGCGGTGGCAACGGCGCTACCTCCTATGAGTGGCGCGAGACCATGAAAGACCCCAAGAGCATGTTTGACCGCCTGTACGCCATGAACATGAACATGGTGGGGCTGCACGTGCGGGGCCGGTATGACAACGGCACCACGCTCAACCTGCTGGACCAGGCTCGGGAAAAAGGCATGGTCTACCCCGAGGAAACCAACAAAGGCGAGTTCGTGAATTTCTTTGACGAAAAAGCCGTGGACTGGTGGTGGGACAACGCCGTAATGCGCATTGCCTCCATCGGAGCCAAGTTCCTAAAGACCGACGAGGGCAGCGCCTTCGGCCGCGAAGCCAACGAAAGCAAGAAAGTAGGCCCCACCAGCCCCGAGGCCCAGAAACTCCACAACATCTTCCCCATTGCCTACGCCAAGGCGCCCTATGAGAAGTTCAAGCAGTACAACGGCATGCGCGGCATGAACCACACCCGCGAGGGTTACGCCGGTATCCAGCGCTATCCGTTCATCTGGGCCGGCGACTGGCCGAGCGAGTGGCAGTACTTCGGTCCGGTGATCAAAGCCGGGTTGAACATGGGGCTTTCGGGCGTGAGTTACTGGACCCACAACATGGGCGGTTTTGAGCACAAGGCAGATCCGGAGCTCTATATCCGGTGGGTGCAGTTTGGCATGTTCAGCCCGGTGGCCCACGTGTTCGGCATGGACCACCCCGGCTACAAAGAGCCCTGGAACTATGGCGAGGAGGCCCTGGCCAATTTTAAGAAGTATGACCAACTGCGCTACCGCCTGATCCCTTACATCTACAGCACCGCCTTTCAGACTTATAAAACCGGGGTGCCCATGATGCGGGCCCTGGTGCTGGAAAACCAGAAAGACGTGAACACTTACCAAGTAGAGGACCAGTACATGTTCGGCGATGCCCTCATGGTGTGCCCCGTGACCACCAAAGGCGCCCAGACCCGCGTGGTGTACTTGCCCGAAGGCCAGTGGATAGAGTACTGGACCGGTAAAACCTACGCCGGCAAAAAGCACTACAACATTGTCTCGCCGCTGGACCAACTGCCGCTTTTCGTAAAAGCCGGGGCCATCATTCCCATGCAGGAAGAGGTGCAGTATGATGACAAAAAGCCCTGGGGTGCCATTACCTTTGAGATTTTCCCGTCGGGTACTTCTTCCTATGACCTGTTTGAAGACGATGGCCTGAGCGAGAAGTACCAGCAAGGAGAATACAGCACTACCACCGTCACCTCTGCCGCCACAGCAAACGGTACCAAAGTGACGGTAGCGGCCGCCAAAGGTTCGTTCCCGGTGCCCACCCGTCCCTACCTGATCAAGCTGCATCAGGAGAAAGCCCCGGCAAGCGTGCAGGTAGGCACCAGAAAACTTAGTGCCGTAAGCCCTGAGCAATTTGCCAGCGCCTCTGCCGAAGCGTACTATTATGACCCGCAGGCCAAAGTGCTGTGGGCCAGAGCCCCAAAGAGTGCCGGGGCCACGCTGGAGTTCAGCATCACGCACTAATTTGGTACCGGGCGGCCGCGAACCCCAGCTGCTGGTAGTGTGAAGCAATACGGAGAATAGCCCCACCCCAATCTCTGTTGAGGGGCGTTTTACGTAGGATTTTAGAAATTCCGCCCCAAAACAGTACCGCAGGCAATCTGCATTTCAAGGCTTCCCCCGGAAAGAGCCCCAAAGCTCTTTCCGGGGGAAGCCTTTTTTATTCCCTTGCCCTTGCTAAGTGGAAGAGCGGTAGCCAATTAGTGCAACGCGCCTGCGGTTGTTGCACGCACCTCCACCCAATTGCCGCAGCCACAGCAGGAGAGGGGGGCCTGAAAAGGTATTGTGTGCAAAGACACTGGGTTTTCAGGCGGAGCAAATCCTTCCCGTGCGGCCTCTGCTTCCTGCCGCAGGAACCGGCCCATTCTCCTGGTACAGCAGGATTTCAGTGGAGAAAGAACGGGTTTTACATTTTTTTCATTTTAATGCTGGTTTTTATAAAGATCTTTAATTAACTTTCAAATGGTAGTCAAGCTATTGAAGAATCTTCAATGGGCTGGCTGGCGGAGCGTTGGGCTTGTTGTTTCTTTTTCTTGTTGGTTCTGTGCAATCGATAGCACAAAGGCGGGAAGCAGCTTGGGTGCAGGTTTTTACAGGATGACGGAAGATACAGTGCCCGGAACAGGCCTTTAGGTGACGTTGCACCTCCAAGTCAGGTAGATCCAAGGGCTTCCTTCTGATTGAGCTTTTATTAGTTGTTTACATATTGTCCCCTATTAAAGATTAACTCAATGGAACTACTCGACAGAATTGATTCTACATCGGCCATCCCCAAGTACCTCCAGGTGGTAAATGCAGTGATTGAAGACATAGAGGCAGGAATACTGAAACGCGGCGAACGTGTCCCCTCCATCAACGAAACCAGTGAGATGTATTACCTTTCCCGGGATACCATTGAGAAAGCCTACCGCATTCTGCGCAAGAAAGGGGTCATCAGCTCGGTGAAGGGCAAAGGCTGCTACATCAGCAACAGCTTTTCGGCCAACAAAACCCGGGTGCTGTTGCTGTTCAACAAGCTAAGCGCCTACAAGAAAGCCATCTACTACTCCATGCTTAAGGTGCTGGGCGAGAACGCGGTGGTAGACCTGCACATCCACCACTATGACGGCACCATCTGCGCCAACCTCATCCAGGAGAACCTGGGCAAGTACGACTATTACGTGGTCATGCCGCACATCTCCACCAACGCCGAGGCCTTCACCCAGGCCCTCAACAAAATACCGGACGACAAGCTCATTCTCCTGGACAAGAACATTGACACTTACAAAGGCAAGTGCGGCGCCGTTTACCAGGACTTTGAGCGGGACATCAGAAGAGCCCTGCACTCGGGCGAGGACCTGCTGAGCAAGTACAACAAGTTTGTGCTGGTGTACCCCAGGGAGATTTCCTACCCCATTGAGATTGTGAAGGGTTTCCGGCAGTTTTGCCGCGAAATGTCCATTGAGCATTCAGTAGTGGGCTGCGTGCACCAGGAGCCGCTGGTGCCCGGAACCGCCTTCCTGATCCTGGAAGAATCTGACCTGGCCAACCTGATCACCGAAACCCGGGCCCAGAAACTGGAGCTGGGCAAAGACATCGGCCTGATCTCGTACAACGACACCCCCTTGAAGAAAATCCTGGATGCCGGCATCACCGTGGTCTCCACAGACCATGAATTGATGGGCGAAACCGCCGGGTATATGATCAAGAAAAAACTGAAGGAGAAAGTGCATAACCCGTTCACCCTGATCCGGAGAAGTTCCCTGTAGAAAAGGGGAGGGCTCTTTTGAGAGAGCCAGGAGGTTCATCCGTAAGGTTCGTGTAAGTAGCAACCGCTTGCCTTTCCCGCAAGCGGCATAAAAACAGAAAAAGCGCGCCCTGCGGTGCGCTTTTTTGTTGTAAAAAGCCCTGTCGCGTCCCCAGGCTCCACCAACCTGGTTGCCCCTGGTGCGGTGCTTCGCTTCTACCGGATAGAGCAGGATAGTGGTTGAGCAGCGATCTGTTAGCTTAACGGTTTCATAAAGTCAAACCCCTGCTGCAGCAAGAAGGCTCTGGGTAACTAGCTCCTCTTCCTGCTCAAACCAGTTAACCCCCAAGCATGATGATTGATAAAAGAATAGGTGCATTTGCGTTGATGATGCTGGTGGCGTGCCAGTCACAGAATGTTCCTTTGGCTACTATCAACACCACCCCACAAGAAACTTTACAGGAACCCCCAGCCCCTGACAAACTGGACCAGGCGCGGCCGCTGCGGTACAAGCCCGAAGGAACCGACTTCACCATTGTCAACGGCACCAAGCGGTTTAACCGGGCGCTGTACGGGTCAGGAACGGCGTTCAGGGTAGAGGCCGGGGATTTGCCGGAGTTTCTCCTGTACATGCCCACCAAAGGGGGGAACCTTAAACTAGGCATTGCCACCCCGGCAGGCACCAAGTGGCTCATTGACGCCGACTACATCAAGGCCATTTACAGCCCGGGTACCATGCGCTACCAGATCAAAGATGCCCTGCTGGGCGAAGGACAACTGGACCTGCAGGTGCTGGCCATGGCCGAAGAAGACGGTTTGGTCATGTCGTTGGAAACAAAAGGAGTAAAACCCTTTGAGCTGATCTGGACCTACGGGGGAGCCAGTGGCCACCGCCCCTCCCGGGACGGGGACATTGGCGCCGATCCTGAGGAAGGCTTCTACCTGCACCCCGAGCACTGCAAGGGCAACGTGTTTGCGCTGAAGAACAACTCTTTCCTGCTGGGGTTTGAGACCGGCAAGAAGCGGGGAGACACTTCCAAGAGCACGGTGCAAGAAAAAGGGACCCAGATCTACGGCGTGGTAGCGCCGGGCACTGCACTCAAGCTGGGAGATGCCCACCAGCAAACCTCGCCCACCGTGCTGCTGCAATCCAAGGCAACAGACCTGCCGGTGGTGGTGGGCCGTCAGGAGTTGGGGGGCAACCAGAAAATCTACTTCGGGCTGCAGAACAACCTTACTGCCAAGGCCAAAACCTACCAGGACCTGCCCAATACCTTCCTGAAAGCCGATGCGCAACGCCAGAAAGTGGCCAGCCAGGTGAAGATTGTAACGCCCGATCCTTACCTCAACACGCTGGGCGGCGCCCTGAGCATTGCCGCGGATGCCATCTGGGACGGCAAGAGCTACATGCACGGGGCCATTGCCTGGCGCATGCCGCTCAATGGCTGGCGCGGTGCCTACGTAGCCGATGCCCTGGGCTGGCATGACCGCGCCCGAACCCATTTCAAGGGCTACTCAGATGCCCAGGTCACCGAGCCCGCCAGCGGTCCGGTAGTGCCTGACTCCTCCCGCAACCTGGCCCGGCAGAAGGAGCAACTGGGGCTTTCGCTGTATACCAGCGGCTATATCTCCCGCAACCCCGGCACCAAGAAGGTAGCCCACCACTATGACATGAACATGGTGTTCATTGACGAGATGCTGCGGCATTTCCTGTGGACCGGCGATAAAACCTACCTGCAGGAAGCCTGGCCCATTCTGGAGCGCCACCTGGCCTGGGAGAAACGCAACTTTGACCCTGACCAGGACGGCCTCTACGATGCCTACGCCAGCTTCTGGGCCAGTGATGCGGTGCAGTACAGCGGCGGTGGCGTCACGCATTCCTCGGCGTACCATTATTTCTCTAACAAAACCGCCGCCCGGTTGGCCACCCTCCTGGGCAAGGACCCCGCTCCCTACCAGCAGGAGGCGGCCAAGATCCACCGGGCCCTGACCACTACCATGTGGTTGCCCGAGAAAGGCTGGTTTGCCGAGTTCAAAGATCTTTTGGGCCTCCAGAAACTGCACACCTCGGCCGCTCTCTGGACCATCTACCATACCCTGGACTCTGAGGTGCCAGACCCTTTCCAGGCCTACCAGATGCTGCGCTACGTAGACACCCAGATTCCGCATATTCCTATCAAAAACAGCGACCTGCCGCAGGACGAACTGGTGACCCTGGCCACTAGTAACTGGATGCCTTACACCTGGTCGGTTAACAACGTGGCCATGGCCGAGGTGGCCCACACGGCCCTGGCCTATTGGCAGGCCGGCCGTACCCAGGAAGCCAACAAACTGATGCGGAGTATCCTAATTGAGAGCATGTACATGGGCTCCAGCCCCGGCAATTTCCAGCAGCTGTCGCACTATGACCATTACCGGGGCGAACTGTACCGCGACTTTGCCGATGGCATTGGCATGAGCGCCCGGGCCCTGGTGGAAGGCATGTTCGGGATTGTGCCCGACATGCTGGCGGGCCAGTTGACGGTGCGGCCCGGCCTGCCCGCCGAGTGGCCCCACGCCCGCCTGGAAACCCCCGATATCACCTATGCCTACCAGCGCCAGGGCGACCAGGAAACCTACACTATTGCGCCCCGCTTCGGGAAACCGCTCAAGCTCCTCTTTAGGGCAACGGCCTTAAAGGACCGGGTTGCCTCGGTTACGGTGAACGGGCAGCCGGTCCAGTGGAAAAGCTACGCCGGGGCAGTGGGCAGCCCGCAGATTGAGATCACGCCAGCGGTAGCAGACCAGTATGAGGTGCGCATTACGTGGGCGGGAGACAAGCCCGCCAAAGCCCGCCATGAGGCCGTAGCGGCCACCGGCGCCCCACTGGTGCTGGACCTGGGGCAAGCCCAAGCCGGAGAACTGCGGGATCCGCAGAAAATAGTAGCTGGGTCTGCGGTGAAGGACAGAAAGGTAGAGGTGAACATTGCCGGGAGCCCGGGCCACCGTACCTTCTTTGTGCAGTCCCGGCAGGGCCAGCTCAGCTGGTGGCAGCCCATTGATGTGGAAGTGCGCGAGCCTTTCAAACTAGTCTCCCAAAGCCCGGGGCCAAACAACCCCCTGGTGCTGCAAAACAATACCGCCGCGCCGTTCAACGGGGAGGTGACCCTTACGGCCGGGCCTTACACCCAGAAGCTTAACCTGTCGGTGGAGCCGTTTGGCACCTCCGCTCCCCTCGCCGTTCCGGCGGAGCACCTGCAGCCGGGGACCAACCGGGTACAGGTAAGCGCGGGCAACAAGGTGCTGGCTACGGGAGAGATGATCAACTGGGGCGTGGCGTTTAGGCCCTCTTCTGCCAAAAACCGGCTGGAAACGGTAGACCTGACCTCCCATTTCAACGACCGGGTGACCCAGATCTTCCGGAACGAGTACCTGTCGCCGCGGCCCACCTCGGCTACGCTGCAGTTACCCAAGCAGGGCATCGGGAACTGGTGCTATCCCTTGGTAACCGCCGAGATTGATGACTCGGGCCTGCGCGCCAAGGCCGCCCAAAGCGGAGTGCTGGCGCTTCCCAACGGTCTATCGTTCAGGACCGCCGGACCGGGCACGGGCAAGAACATTCTCTTCACCAGCCAGTGGGACAATTACCCCAGCGCCGTCACCGTCCCGCTCACCGGCAGCGCCTCGCACGCCTACCTGTTAATGGCCGGCTCCACCAACCCCATGCAGTCCAGGTTTGACAACGGCGAAGTGGTGGTAACGTACACCGACGACTCGCAGGAAAAACTGGTGCTTCGCAACCCCGAGACCTGGTGGCCCATTGAGCAAGATTACTATCTGAACCAGCACTCGTTCCGCGTAGACACGCCCAAACCCATCAGAGTGCACCTGAAAACCGGCGAGGTGCTCCAGAACTTCAACTACTCAGACATCAAAGGCTTTGCCTATAACAGTTACATTCCGGGCGGGGCGGCCACCGTGCTGGATTTGCCCTTAAACCCCAAAAAGACCCTGAAAACGGTAGAGGTGAAGGCCCTGGCCAACGATGTGGTCATCGGGCTGATGGGGCTCACGCTGGTGCGCAGGTAAGCGGGCCGGCACAAGCAGGTTACCGCAGGATATGCGATTGGCGAGATCCGGCTAGCTTTACCCTACCCCGCAAGAGTGCTGGGGCGCACCTGTTTTCTGGAACCAGTGCCAAACCGGCCGGGCCAAAACGCCCTTTTATAAGCTTAAAGAAAACCCAACCGAGGAACACCGTATGCCACGATTCGCCTTTACCATGAAGCTGAAGCCCGGCCAGGCGGCCGAGTACCAAAAGCGGCACGCCGCCCTCTGGCCCGAGGTAAAGCAGCTGCTGCAGGAGGCCGGCATCAGGGAGTACGCCATCTTCCTGGACGAGGCCTCCCACACCCTGTTTGCGGTGCAGAAGCAGCAGGGGGCCTCTTCGCAGGACCTGGGCCACTCCCCGATTGTGCAGAAATGGTGGGCCTACATGGCCGACATCATGGAGACCAATCCAGACAATTCACCGGTTTCTGTTCCCTTGAAAGAAGTGTTCTACCTGGAATAGCGCGTACTTTGGCCCGTAACGGTGGGAGCCGTTGGGGGCTAACGTAGTCCAGTCCTTATTTCTATCCAGATTTTTACGAAATGGCCCAAAAACATACTTTCCTTGCGGCACTTGCCTTCTGCGGTGCCCTTCTGGCAAATTGCCGCCAGCCTCAGGCCTCATCGGCGGGCGCAGACCCTGCCGCCAGGCAGGTCCAGGCAGAGACCGTGTGGCCCCAGGTCACCAAAGAGAACCGCCCCTGGACCCGCTGGTGGTGGATGGGCAACGCCGTGGATGAAAAGAACCTTGACCGGCTCCTGACCCAGTACGCCAACGCCGGCCTGGGCGGGGTAGAGATTGCCCCCATTTACGGCGCCAAAGGCCACGAGAGCAAGTACCTGGAGTTTCTATCCCCAGCGTGGATGGGCGCCCTTGATTTCACGGTGAAAAAAGCCGCAGGCCTGGGCATGGGCGTGGACCTGACGCAAGGCACCGGCTGGCCGTTCGGCGGGCCGCAGGTAACGCCCGCGCACGCCGCCTCCAAACTGATGGTGCAAACCTATACCCTCAAAGGCGGCCAAACCCTGCCCGATGTGCTGCAGGTGACAGACCCCAAACAGAAAGACCTGGGCGTGGCCCTGCAGGCCGTCATGGCCTACAGTGACAAGGGAGAGATCCTGGAAGTAACCGATAAAGTGACCCCCCAGGGAAAACTGAACTGGAAAGCGCCCGCCGGCAACTGGAGCCTGTACGCTGCCTTCAACGGCCGCACCCGGCAGATGGTGAAACGCGCCGCGCCGGGCGGAGTGGGCTTTACCCTCAACCATTTGTCAAAGGAAGCGACCCAGGCCTACCTGTTGCCGTTTACTCAGGCGTTCAAGGGCAGCAACCACGGCGTAAGGGCTTTTTACAACGACAGCTACGAGGTGTACGGAGCCGACTGGTCGGCGGGATTTTTTGAAGAGTTCCAGAACAGGAAAGGCTACGACCTAAAAAAATACCTGTGGGAACTGACCAGCAAGGAGCCAACCGAGCTGGCCACCCGCCTCAAGTCTGACTACCGCGAAGTCATGAGCGAAATGCTCTATGACAACTTCTACCAACCCTGGAACCAGTGGGCGCACCAGCACGGCAGCCTCACCAAGAACCAGTCGCACGGCTCGCCCGGAAACCTGCTGGACCTCTACGCCGCCGTGGACATCCCGGAGTGCGAGACCTTCGGCTCCAGTTACTTCCCCATTCCCGGCCTCCGGCGCGACAGTGCCGACGTGCGCAACGTAGACCCAGACCCCATCATGCTCAAGTTCGCTTCCTCGGCGGCGCACGTAACGGGCAAGAATCTGGTTTCCAGCGAGACCTTCACCTGGCTGGGCGAGCACTTTAAGACCTCTTTTTCGCAAATGAAGCCCGAAGTGGAGCAGGTCTTCCTCTCGGGCGTGAACCACGTTTTCTACCATGGCGTCACCTACTCGCCCGAGGAGGTGGCCTGGCCCGGTTGGTTGTTCTACGCCTCGCTCAACCTTACGCCCGCCAACAGCCTGTGGCCGCAGTTCAACGGCTTTAACCAGTACATCACGCGGGTGCAGTCGGTGCTGCAGGCCGGCCAGTCCGACAATGAGGTCCTGGTGTACTGGCCCATCCATGATGTGTGGAGCAAGCCCAAGGGCATGGAGATGCTCATCAAAGTACATGACATTGACGACTGGCTGCACCCCACGCAGTTCTACAAGCAGTCAAAGCGCCTCATGGAGGCCGGCTACTCCCTTGACTTTGTCTCAGACCGAATGCTGCAGGCCGCCAGCGTGCGCGAGGGGGCCATTGTAACCGCCCCGGCGGCTCCCGTACACAAAGTGCTGGTGCTGCCCCAGAGCAAGTACCTGGAGGTGCGTACGTTTGAAAGGGCCCTGCAACTGGCCCGCGAAGGCGCCACCGTGATCCTGGAGCAACTGCCTACCCAGGTGCCCGGCCTGCATGATCTGGACGCCAGAAGCAAAAAACTGAAGCAGCTGACCCAATCCCTGGCCTGGACCGATGCCGGCAACGGCGTAAAACAGGTAAAGACCGGCCAGGGCAGGGTGCTCCTGGCCCAGGACCTGCAGCAAGCGCTTGCGCTGGCCAACCTCCATCGCGAAACCTTAACCGACACGGGCCTCAAGTTCACCCGGCGTGCCATTGAGAACGGCAAATACTACTACCTGGTTAACCACACGGCCAAGTCCATTGACACCACCATTCCCCTGAACCTGGCGGCCCAGACCGTGGTCATGATGGACCCGCAGTCTGGAAAGACCGGCCAGGTGAAAGCCGCCGTCACCGGTGCTAAAACCATGGTGCGGGTGCAGCTGAACGCCGGCGAGGCCATGATCCTGCGCGCCACCACCGGCCAGGCGCCGGCGCTTTTGGCCTGGCAGTACCTGGAGCAGGCCGGCACGCCCACGCCGGTAAACGGCACCTGGAACCTGCGCTTCACCCAGGGCGGCCCCGAGTTGCCCGCCGAGCAAAAAATCACCCAGCTGAAGTCCTGGACCGAGCTGCCCGACAAGAAAGCAGAGTCTTTCTCGGGCACCGGCGAGTACACCATCACCTTTGACCTGCCCGGCAAGAAAGCAGACGAATATGTGCTGGATCTGGGAAAAGTGAACGAAACCGCCAAAGTATGGATCAACGGGCAGGAAGTAGGCACCTTGTTCGGAATACCGTTTCAGGCCAGGGTAGGGCAGTACCTCAAGCCCGGGAAGAACACCCTTAAAGTGGAGGTGGCCAACCTCATGGCCAACCGCATCCGGCACATGGACCAGAACAAAGTGCAGTGGCGCAATTACCACGAGATCAACTTCGTGAACATTGACTACAAACCCTTTGACGCCTCCGGCTGGAAGCCCATGCCCTCGGGATTGGTGGGTCCTGTCACGCTCACGCCCTACACCACTTCTACCGCCACTGCGCCCAGCGTGTTGTAGCAGCCGTTTCCCAAGGCTCAGGCATCGCCCGTTACAGTCCATCGCTTTCAGGAGCGGCAGACCGTAACGGGCGGCTTGTCTTTATCGCGGGGTGCATTAAGGAGAGCGCCGCCATCCGTTCCCGTATTTTGGTCCACTCGCAGGCCAACCCGTTTCCAGGCCGATTATGCCAAAACAAGGTGAAAACAGGAGAAGCAACTCTCTCAGACAACCGTGTCCTTTCCTGAGGCGCCATCGTGGGGCAGACTCTCCCCTTGAGGGGAGAGCAGGAGGGGTGCTCCCGCCAGGGGAAGGAGCATTGCTGATCTTTCTCCGGCAGACCGGTAGGCCCTTGTGTTACAAACTGAACCAGCAAAGCGTAGACCGGCAGGTGGAAACACTCTTCTACACTCCCTCAAAGGAAGAATCTGCCTTTTGAACCCTTGCTGGTGAGGCTTCCTTTTTTCCGAATTTTCGGGAAAACAGCCCTGAAACGGAGTCTTTGCCTTTGCCGGTTAGCCAAGGCCCAGACCAGATTGTTTTTCCTTTTTTCACCTTGCTCTACTTGACGAAGCAAGCGAATTCCCCTCCCACACCGCACCGCACCACGCTTCCCTCTGGGTAAATTGAATTCTTCTGAAAAAGCCGTTGAACAATTTAAAAATTGTTTATGAACCTGATTTTCAGCAGAAGTAAAAAGCCAAAATGGCAAAGGCAGACAGGATAGAGCAGGATACATGTCCTTTTTACGATTATTAGCTTTAACTCATCCTCCATCAACGGAATTCAATTAAGCGGAATCGTATCTAAAGGATGAAAGCATGAAAAAGAGACTACATTATGCTTGCTATGTTTGCCTTGCTTTGCCCTTGCTCGGCATTGGAGCTTCCACGGCCCATGCTGAAAGCAAGCCGGGGGGCAAGAGAGCAGGCCATGGCAAAGCGGGTGCTTTTACGGTGGCGGCTGCCCTGGACCGGGGCGGCGAAAGCAGGGAAGGCAGCACCGTTAGCCTGGCAGACGTGACCATTACGGGCCGGGTGACCGGAGAGAACGGCGAAGGGCTGGCGGGGGTAACCGTGCTGGTGAAAGGCACCACAGTAGCCACCGCCACCGACGTGAACGGAAATTTCTCCCTGAACGTGCCCGACGGCAATGTGACCCTTTCCGTGTCCTACATTGGGTTCATGACCCAGGAGGTGGCCCTTAACAACCGAACCACGGTAAATATCACCTTAAAGTCAGATACCAAGGCGCTGGATGAAGTAGTGGTGATTGGGTACGGTACCGCCCAGAAAAGCGACGTAACAGGGGCGCTGGCCTCGGTGTCAGCGGAGCAGATTGCGCAGGTGCCGGTGCAGAACATCACGCAGGCGCTGCAGGGCCGGGCCGCGGGAGTTGACGTTGCCGCGGGCACGTTCCGGCCGGGCGAGACGCCCGCCATCACCATCAGGGGGAACCGCTCCATCAGTGCCACCAACCAGCCCTTGTACGTGGTAGACGGCATTCCGCTGGCCGAAGGCACCGGCCTCAATGACTTCAACCCTCTGGATATTGAGTCCATTGAGATCCTGAAAGACGCCTCCTCCACCGCCATTTATGGGTCAAGGGGAGCCAACGGGGTAGTGTTGGTGACCACTAAAAAAGGGCGCGAGGGCAAATTCTCGGTGAACTATGATACCTACGTGAGCTTGGACCGCCCTTTGGTAACCTTGAACTTGCTGGACGGCCCCGGCTTTGCCGAACTCAGACGCGAAGCTTACCGCAACATACCAGGCCAGGATAGGTACTCTACGCCGTACCCCAACCCGGCAGACGACTTCCGGTTGTTCGGCGCTGACCCGTACACCTGGGAGTCCCTGGCCCAAGGATACGAGTGGGAAGACAAAGCCAACCGGGTGCCGCGGTACCGGCCCGCCACGGCCGAAGAACAGGCCCGCTACGGGGTAACCCAGCTGCCCATCTACAACCCGGCCAACGTGCGCAGCACCGACTGGCAGGACATGGCCTTTCATGATGCCGTTTCGCAAAACCACCAGCTCATGGTACGGGGAGGCTCTGAGAAGGTGCGGGCCGCTTTCTCCGTGGGCTACTTAGACCAGGAAGGCATTCAGCGCGGGCAGGACTTTAAGCGGTACAACGCCCGCCTCAACATGGATTATGACGTGGCCAAGTTCCTAACCATGGGTGCCTCGGTCAACGCCAACGTCAACATCCAAAACCTGGGCGGAAACATCTACGGCCGGTTTATCTCGCAGAACCCGCTGGCCGTGCCGTACGACCCTGAGGGCAACTTCATTGAGTTTCCGGGGGCCGATGACCAGGTGTACAACCCCACCAGGGAGGCCGATCTGGTGTTCAACGAGCGGCGCACCACCCGTTTCTTCGGGAGCTTCTACGCCGAGGCGAAGCTGCTGGAAGGCCTGCGCTACCGGTTAAACTTCGGGCCAGATTTCCGGCAGACCAGAAGCGGCACGTTTGAGAGCGGCGAGTCTGCCGAGCGCCAGGGCACCGCCCGGGCCGTGAACAGCCAGAGCCAGAACTTCACCTACGTGGTGGAGAACCTGCTGTTCTATGACAAGACCTTCGCCCAGAACCACAGCCTGGGCGTGACCTTGCTGCAGAGTATCCAGAAAGACCGAAGCGAGTCTATTGGCATCACCGCCACCGATTTCCCCTATGAAAGCCAGCTGTGGTACAACATAGGCACCACCAACCAGGGGCAGCCAAGCGCCTTCTCCAGCGGCTTCGCCCTGAGAACCATGCAGTCCTGGATGGGCCGGGTGAACTACAGCTTCAAAGACCGCTACCTGTTAACCGCCTCGGGCCGTTATGACGGGTCCTCGGTGTTGGCCCCGGGCAACAAGTGGGACTTCTTCCCGTCCTTTGCCCTGGCCTGGAAAATTCAGGAAGAGGAGTTCATGAAAAGCGTGGCCTTCATCAATGAACTGAAGCTGCGCGTGGGCTACGGAGCAGTGGGGCAGTCGTCCATTGACCCGTACCAGACCGGCGGGGTGCTGAGCCGTACCCCGTACATCTGGAACGAAACCCCCGCCTACGGGTACCGGCCCTCTGGCCAGCGCCTGCCAGACCTAAGCTGGGAGAAAACCAGCACCATTAACGCCGGGGTAGACTTTACCCTCTTCAACCACCGCGTGAGCGGCACGGTAGACGTGTACCGGGCCAATACCACCAACCTGATCATGCCCCGCGCAGTGCCCACCGCCTCCGGGTTTGGCAGCGTACTGCAGAACGTGGGCGCCACCCGCAACACCGGGGTAGAGGTGGCCCTCACCACCCACAACATCCAGTCGGCCGAGGGTTTCAACTGGAGCACCGACTTTGTCTTCACCAAAAACAAAGAGGAGTTTGTGGAAACCCACCTGGGCAAGATGGACGACGTGGGCAACCGCTGGTTCATAGGACAGCCACTGGGCGTGTACTATGACTACAAATTTGACGGTATCTGGCAACTGGACCAGGTAGAGGAAGCCGCCAAGTACGGCCGCGTTCCCGGCGACATCAGAGTGGTAGACGTGAACAATGACTCGCAGATCAACGCCCAGGACCTGCTGGTGCTGGGGTCTAACCGGCCCAAATGGTCGGGCAGCATCAACAACAAGCTTTCTTACAAAGGGTTTGACCTTACCTTTTTGGTGTATGCCCGAATGGGGCACCTGGTGGAGAACATCATGTACCGCCCGGGGCTGGGAGGCCGCTACCAAAGCATCGCCTGGAACTACTGGACCCCCACCAACCCCAGCAATGAGTACCCGCGGCCCATCAAGGACAAAGACATCTCAGAGTTTGGGCAGTCGCTGCAATACCAGAAAGGCGATTTTGTGAAAGTGCGCAACATCTCCCTGAACTACACGTTCCCGCAGTCTTTTGTCTCTAAGTTCAGGGGAAGCAACCTGAGCGTGTACGTGAACCTGGTGAACCCCTTCCTGTTCACAGATTTTGAGGCCCTGGACCCCGAGGCCTCTGACACCGGCAACAGCACGGCAGAGAACAGAAGGGCCCTGGGCCTGAGCACCAGAAGCTATGTATTTGGTTTGAGGGTAGGTTTTTAACGCCAATTTGGAAAAAGCATGAAAAAGAAGAACATACTAGTAGCAGCCCTGCTGTCTCCGCTATTAATGTTTAGCGCCGTCTCCTGTGATGACTTCCTGGAGGAGGAACTGGTGGGCACCTTAACCGAAGAGTATTACCGCACCGAGCAAGGGGTAGAAGACCTGATCAAGGCGGCCTATGAGCCCACGCGCACCAAGTTTACCTATGAGTGGTCGTACGCGTTCTGGAACTTCGGCACCGACGAGTTCACCCACGGCGACCAGGTGAACTTCAACTACTACAACACCTATGACAGCCGGCTCAATGCCAACCCCGCCGCCCCAGACGTGTTCATCCATGAGGTGTGGGCCACCTATTATGACGGCATCAACCGGGCCAACACGGGCATCAAGTACCTGCCCGAGGTGCCGGGCGTAAGAACTCTGGTGACCCCGGAGGCCAAGGCCCAGCGCATGGGCGAGCTCCGGTTCCTGCGCGGCCTGTACTATTTCACCCTGGTGCAGCAGTTTGGGGCCTTGCCCTTGGTGCTGGACCCCACCGAGGGCATCAGGACGGAGTTCACCCGGGCCCCGGTGCCGGAGGTGTACAAGGCCATTATCTCCGACTTTAAGTTTGCCGCCGATAACCTGCCGGCGACCCAGCGTGACTTCGGACGGGCCAGCAAAGGGGCTGCCCAGCATTTCCTGGCCAAGGCCTACCTCACCCGCGGCAGCGCCAAAAACGAGCAGCGGGGCCAGCAGCCCACCGACATGGACAGCGCGGCCTACTACGCAGACCAGGTGATCCAATCATCGGCCCATGCCCTGGAGAGCGACTATGCCAACCTGTGGGTCATGTCCAGTTATGACGACAACGTGAATAAGTCGCAGACCAGCAAAGAGGTGCTCTTCTCTGCCCAGTGGAACGATGACCCCCTCATAGCCGGCCGCTACGGCAACCAGACGCACATGTACTACATCATGCAGTATGACAACCTGCCGGGCATGCGGCGCGACATTATAAACGGCCGGCCTTTCCGCAGGCTAATGCCCACTGACTACACCATGGACATCTATGACCGCAAAAACGACTCGCGCTTCTACAAGAGCTTCAAGCTGGCCTGGATCTCCAACAACGCGGCCACCATACCCAAGTGGACGGCGGCCAACGCCCCAGACCCCAGCCTGGTAGACAAACCCAAGTATCCGCTGGGCGACACCGCCGCCTACATCTGGGTGAACACCCCGGCCACGGCGCTCACCCAGGCCCAGGTAGATGCTTCGCCGCATGCCCTCTTCCCAAGGTATTACAGAAACAGCCGGGGTGAGTTGGTGTCGGCGTTTACCACCAGAAACCGGTACCCCACCCTGGTGAAGTGGCTTGACCCGTTCCGGCTGAACGCCAACCAGCAGCAAGGCGTGAAAGACGGCGTTTTGGCCCGCCTGGGAGAGACCTACCTGATTGCCGCCGAAGCCTACGGCCGCAAAGGCGATTACGCCAAAGCCCTGGAGTACGTGAACGTGCTGAGGCAGAGAGCCGCCTACCGGGCCGGGGAAACCAAGCGGCCCGAGTACTGGCTGGTGGAAGGCGGCACGGCCAGCGATGTGTCCAGCACTTACGCGGCGATCACGGCTACCGCCGAGCTGTTTACCACCAACGCCCCCAGTGAACTGTACCCCGCCAATGTCACGTCTACGGAAGATAGGTTCATCCATTTCATGCTGAATGAAAGAACCCGGGAGCTGGCCGGCGAATTCCACCGCTGGGAAGACCTGGTGCGGACCGAGACGCTGGTGCTGCGGGGCAAGGCGTTCAACCCAGACACCCAGAACCTGCAGGACTACCACGCGCTGCGGCCCATTCCGCTGCAACACCTGGAGCGCCTGACCAGAAACGGGCAGCCGCTCTCGTCAGACGAACGCCAGGGCCAGCAGAACCCCAACTACTAACCTCACCACCAGGTGCCAAGGGAAACAGGAACAAAACCCCTGTTTCCCTTTTCCTTTGTACCAGGGGCAGGGGGCAGCCCACCACAGAGCACCAGAAAAAGCCTCCGTTTAAGTGCAGTTTTCCTGAAATCGGCCTGGAATCAGGAATCTGCCCAGAAAAGGGCTGGGTGGCGGGGAGCTAAACCGGTAGAAACGGGCTTCGGCCCTAAATTCTAGCCCCAACCCCTAGGAAACTGGCGGGGCAACCCATTCCTTTGGCCTCCGCCGCTCATTACCAGAACGCCTGGCGCAGGCCTGGCATCAACCCACATTTGCGTATGCTTCTTAAAAAGCTTGGAATCCTCTTTGTCCTTCTGCTGGGTTTAGCAGACAGTTTCGCCAAAACGCCCCCAAAACGCCAGATACAGTACCTGTCGGGGGTAGATAACAAGCACACCGTTGCCTGGGATTTTTTCTGCACCGGGGGGCGGCAAAGCGGCCGCTGGACCACCATTCAGGTGCCCTCGCACTGGGAGCAGCAGGGCTTTGGCAGCTACAACTACGGCCGCGACTACGTGACCTACGGCAAGAACTTCCGCTTTGCGGATGAAAAAGGAATGTACCGGCACAAGTTCAGGGTGCCCAACAGCTGGAAGGGCAAGGAGGTCTACATTGTGTTTGAGGGCTCCATGACCGATACCGAGGTGAAGATCAACGGCAAGCTGGCCGGGCCCATCCACCAGGGTGCCTTTTACCGGTTCAAGTACAACATCAAAGACAAGCTGGCGTTTGGCCAGGAAAACCTGCTGGAGGTAACGGTGAGCAAGATGTCTTCGGATGCCTCGGTGAACAACGCTGAGCGCCTAGCCGACTACTGGATCTTCGGGGGCATTTTCCGGCCGGTGTACTTAGAGGCGTACCCCACCCAGCACGTGGCCTACACCGCCATTGACGCCAAGGCCAACGGAGCTTTCTCCATGAACGTGCACCTGAACCAACCGGCCCCGGGCCATGAGGTGGTAGCCGAAGTGGTGGACCGAAGCGGCAACGTGGTGGGCACCGGCCGCGCCTCCTTTGGCCAGGACACGCTGGCAAACGTGACCCTGCAGGTAAACAACCCCTTGCAGTGGACCGCCGAAACGCCCCACCTCTACACCGTGAACACGTACCTCCGCCGGGGCCGCAAAGACCTGTACCAGACCTCAGACAAGTTCGGGTTCCGCACCATTGAGATCCGGCAGGGCGACGGCATTTACCTCAACGGCACCAAGATCAAGATGAAGGGCGTGAACCGCCACGTGTGGTGGCCCGAGACCGGCCGTGCCGTGAGCCGCGACATTGACCTGATGGACGTGAAGCTGATCAAGGAAATGAACATGAACGCCGTGCGGTGCTCGCATTACCCGCCCGACAAGAGCTTTCTGGAACTCTGCGATTCGCTGGGCCTGTACGTGCTCAATGAGCTGGCCGGCTGGCAAAAAGCCTACAGCACCAAGGCCGGCGCGCCGCTGGTCAAGGAGCTGGTGACCCGCGATGCCAACCACCCTTCCATCATTTTCTGGAGCAACGGCAATGAGGGCGGCCACAACAAAGAGTTAGTAGATGATTACGCCCACTGGGACCACTCTAAACGGCCGGTCATTCACGCGCACCACCGGCCCGGCAACGCCATCAACGGCATTGACTGCAACCACTACGAGGATTATTACAGCACCGCCAACCTGCTCAAAGGCCCCAATATTTACATGCCCACCGAGTTTCTGCACGCGCAGGACGACGGTGGCGGCGGAACCTCGCTGGCCGATTTCTGGGAACTGCACTGGAACAGCAAACTGGGCGCCGGTGGCTTTCTCTGGGACCTGGCCGACGAGGGCATTGTGCGCACCGACATGAACCACATCATTGACGTGAACCGCGTCAACGCCCCAGACGGGCTGGTGGGCCCGCACCGCCAGAAGGAAGGCAGTTTCTTCGCCATCAAGGAAGTCTACTCGCCGGTGCACATCAAGCTGGACAAGCTGCCCGCGGCCTTTGACGGCACCATGGCGGTGGAAAACCGGTTTCACTTCACCAACCTGGACCAGTGTACGTTTCAGTGGGAACTGGCCGATTACCGCAAACCAGGCGATCTGTACACCGGCCTTACCGTGAAGAAAAAAGGTACCGGCGCCGGGCCTTCCATCGCGCCCACGGCCAAAGGCACCCTCAGGCTCAACCTGCCCGCAGACTGGAAAGACTATGACGTGTTGCTGCTCTCGGCCTATGATCCGCACAAAGAACTGCTCTACACCTGGTCCTGGAACGTGAAAAGCCCAGACCAGCTCCTGGAGGGAATTGTGCTCCTGACCAAAGAGCAAGCCGCCGCCGCAGCCGCCAAGGCCGACTCAACAAGCCAGAAAAAGAGCAAGGCCCAGGAGTGGAAAGTGGCCGTGACCGAAACCGACTCCACCATTCTGCTGAAGGGCGGCGAAGTGGGCATTAAGCTGAACAAGAAAACAGGAACCCTGGCGGAAGTCACCAACACCACCTCCAAGAACCTCACCTTCGGCGAAGGTCCCGTGCTGGTGGGCGGCACCGCCAAGGTGGCCAACATCAAGCACTATCCCGACGGGGATGGCCATGTGGTGGAGGTGAACTACACCGGTGGCCTGAAGTACGCCCGCTGGAAGATGCACGGCAGCGGTTGGGTGAGCCTGGAGTATGAATACCACCTTGCCGGCGAGCACCCGTTTACCGGCATCAGCTTCACTTACCCCGAGAATTTTATCATTGGGGCCAAGTGGCTGGGCAAGGGTCCGTATCGGGTCTGGAAGAACCGCCTGCAGGGCGTGGAGCACAACGTGTGGGAGAACTACTACAACGACGTGCAAACTGGCAGCGCCCCCTGGCAGTACCCCGAATTCAAGGGCTATTTTGCCGAGGTCACCTGGATGGAGTTCAACACCGCCGAAGGGAAGTTTCTGGTGGCCACGCCCCAGGAAGGCCTGTTCGTGCGCCGCTTCGATTTCTACGGCTTGTCGGGCATAAAACCGCACCCCGACCTGCCCGTGGGCAACGTATCGTTTCTGGACCATATTCCGCCCCTGGGCACCAAACTGGCCCTCAACATCAGCGCCAACACCAAGAACCTGGGCCCGGCGGGCGAGATGAACAAGGTCTCCGGCCCCACCAAACGAACCCTGTATTTTTACTTCGGCCTGCCCAAATCCAACAGCACCTCGCCCCAACAGTTTGACAGACCGGTGAAAAACGAGTTGTTCTAAAGGTATTCCAAAGCTATTCTAAGCAAAGCGCCCTTGGCAAGCAGAGTACTTGCCAAGGGCGCTTTGTTTTATACCGGCTATTTTGAGGCTATTTTTCTGTAAAAACAGAAAAAGCGCAAGCAGACACTTGCGCCTTCCATGGGCTGGTAAAGGATGTTAAGACCTTAGGTAATCTTGCAGAAAGGAAAAGAGACAACTCAGAGGAATAAGAGGCCACTCAAGAAGCAAGTACTTAAGAAACAAGAGACTGCTCAAAGAGAACTACCCGCCCCAAAGACACCACCTATTTCAACACGAACTACCCATTTCCCAAAGGCTCTACCTATTTCAAAGGGCCCAACTAATTTATAGAACTAAACCCATTATAGAACCATCCCATATTGTCATCCTGAAAGGATCTTGGTGCAAACGGCAAGAGCGCTCATGCAGTGCTTGTCTAGTTCGCCCACAAGATCCTTTCAGGATGACAACGGGAGTGGGTGCGCTGTAACGGATACTATTGTCGTAACGGGTTCAACCGTTGAAAGTAGTACCGCCATTGCAAGTAGTACCGCCATTGCAAGTAGTACCGCTATTGAATGCAGTACTGGAAACAGTAGAAACAGCCCCAGCGCACTACTTTCTCTGCCTCGCTGAAAGAGCGCTTACTTCTGGTTGAGGACCAGCTCTGTGCCGTTCACGGTTACGTTGTCCATCTTTACCCCCGGGTACTTGTTCTTCAGGGTAGGGTTCTCGGCGGTGGCTTTTACGTTGCGGAACACAATATCCTGCACCACGTCAGACGGGTTGCCTTCCATCACGCCCAGGCTCTTGCACTGCACGTTGATGTTGTTGAACGTAATGTTTCTCACGGTGCCGAAGGGTTTCTCGGTGCTTCCGCCCATGTCAAAGAACTGCTTCCAGGGGCTAAGATTGATGAGGGTGCCGCATTTGCCGGTGATGTTCTCAATGGTGATGTTCTCAAAGGTCTGGAACGTGTCTGGGCGCATCTTCAGCCGCAGGATGGGGGCGTTGTTCTCCACCTTGCAGTTGCGCAGGGTGATTCGCTGGGCGTGAATGCTCTCGCTGCCCAGGGTGAGGGTAGAGTGGGTTTCCCCGAAGGTGCAGTTCTCAATCAGGATGTCTTCTACCGGGCCGTTTTCGGGCAGTTTGTGCGCGGTGGGGCCCTTTCCGCCCTTGATGGCGATGGCATCGTCGTTCACCGAAATGTAGCAGCCCCGGATGGTAACGTTCTTGCACACGTCCAGGTCGATGCCATCGGTGCTGGGGGCGGGCACGGGCCGGTAAGGCGACCGGATGTCGCAGTTCTCAATCAAGACGTTGTTGCACTGGTACAGGTGGGTGGTCCAGAAGCCGGCGTTGCGCATTTTCACGTCTTTGATGGTCACGTCATTGCTGCCCCAGATAAAGATCAGGCGGGGCCGGTGCACGTCCAGGTTGGTGGCCAACTCTTTTTTCTTTTTCTGCTCCTCGCGGTACGCCCAGAACTGCTTCCAGAACTTGAGGCCGTTGCCGTTGATGGTGCCGGGCCCCGTAATGGTGAAGTTGTTGACCTGGTACGCGTTCACCAGGGCCGCATAGTAGTCCAGTTTGCGGCCTTCCATCCGGGAGGGGAGCAAGGGGTAGTGCGAAATATCATCGGAGCCTTTCAGGACCGCGCCCTCCATAAGACGGAGGTGGGTTTTGGGTTTGAAGAACAGGGCGCCGCTTAGGAACACCCCTTTGGGGATGACAATGGTGCCGCCTCCGCTGGCGTGGGCCTTGTCAATCACTTTTTGGATGGCCTTGGTGTTGAGCCTGGTGCTGTCGGTGCCTACGCCGTGTTTGGTGATCACAAAGTCTTTGGCCTGGGCCGTGAACGCGGCCGCCGCTAAAGTGAGGGATACGAGTAATTTCTTCATACTTTCAGGATTGGCCTTATAGAATTTGGGTTGGGGCACGTTCACTTCGCTCGCCAGGCGTGGCTTCTGTACGGGGCAAACTCCCGCCGCCAGGCCCATCTAACAAGTTCGCTTTGTAAGATGGGCTTGGCGGCAACAGGGTCGCAAACGCGAAAAAGCACAAAGCGACTGAGCAAGCAAAACGGTACTTCCACTTAAAGGAACCCATTGGTATGGTAATTTCTATCCTGCTATGTCCTGCTTAACAGAATGGCTCCCTTCACTGGCATCCAAAGCAGTGGCGAAGCTGGATGTTCCTAGAAGGAAGAACCCGCTTTCAGGAGCAGGAGCCAGTGGTCGTGGGTGGGCTTGGGTAACTTGGTTCCTTTCCTGAGCCTGGCCGGAACAGCGGCAGGTTGGGTTTCGCCGGTCTGCGGGTTGAACCAAAGACCTGTGTACCTGTTTTTGGGCAGTTTTTGGCTAAACAGGATCTCAGGACCAGCCAAGGACGAAAGGAGCATTGTGCCCTGGTGCTGGTCGGCCAGGAGCCAGTTCTGGGCTCCGTGGGCCAATACGCCGTCCTGGGGTTGCATCTGCATGAGGGTTTCAGCCAGGTGCTGCTGCACAAACAGATCCAGTGGGTGGCGGTCTACTGTTCTGCCTTGCCCGTGGCCGGCGGTGGGGTTGCGCAGGAGTACCTGGGCCCCGCCGGCCATGAGGGCGGGCACCGGTCCCGCCCCGCTGTGCCAGGCGACAATGGCCTTGTCTGGGTACTGGGCGTGGTATTCCCGCACCTGGCGGTAGACCTGCTCTGGGGTAGTGGGGTCGCCGAACTCCTTGGGGTGCATCTCCCGGAAGGCCCGGTTCTTGCCGCCCTCGGGGGCCCAGAGGGTACCGTCGGGCAGGTAGTGCCAGTAGCGCATGTCAATGACGGCCACCTGGCGGGCCAGCTCCGGGTCGGCCAGGATGGCATCGGTGACCCCTTTGCTGGTATCCAGCACCAGCCGCACCTGGCGGTTGTTCTTCCGCTCCCATTCGGCCACTGTTTCCTGAAAAAACCGCTGAAACGCCACCGGCCCCGAGTACTGGAAACTCAGCCCGAAGATGATGTTCTGGAAAGCACCCAGCTGGTCCAGCACGTGGAAGATGTACGCCCGGTGCAGTTCGCGCAGTTGGGGGTTGGTTACGTCGTAAAACTGGTTGGCCACGTGAATCCGGTTGCGGGGTTCCAGCGGGGGCGGCTCAGGCAGGCCGGTCTGGTTGAGGTTGTTGACCGGTCGCCACGGAAAGTCTACCCAGTGCGAGGCCGTTTCCAGCAGATTGTGGTTGTTGTAGAGGTGGTGGTACAGCACTAAGCCTTCCTGGTCGCTGAGGCGGGCGAACTCCCGCGTGCGGGCAAAGTACCAGGGGTTGTAGGTGCGTACGTCGTACAGGCTCAACCCGTCCCAGGCTTTGCCCTGCCCGCTGCGGGCCCACGGAAGTTCATAGAACGCCGCCCATACGTTGGCATCGGGCCGCTCCACAATGGAATGGTCGTCGCGGCGGCGGTCATACCAGATGGCGGGCCCGCTCTGGTAGAAGGGAGTGCCCTGCGCCACCACCCGTTTGGCCAGGGCGGGCAAGTCCTCGGTCAATCCCGGGCCCACCCGGCCCGGTACGTAGCGCGTAATGCTCAGGCCGGCATCCAGGGCATTTTCGGGCGAGGTTTGCCCCAGCCACCAGGCATCGTTCACCGCGCCTCCCCAAAGGGTTTTGGTTCCTACCACAAAGCGGCCGTTCACGATCTGGAGCGGGGCTGCGGCTTTGGCTTGCTCTGCGGGTTCAGAAACCGCAGGAAGGTCTTGGGTTGTGAATTCTTTCAGGAAGGTTTCAGGAGTCGCGGCGTCCGCAGGCTCCCGGATCTGGACCAGGGCCGCCGCTTTTGGTCCCAGCCTTGCGGCCAGTTGCCGGCTGTAAAGCGGGGCAGGGGAGGTGACGGCCACCACCGGGGCATCGGGCGCACCCTGGGTCAGGATATCCTGGGCCGTGCAGTTCCAGACCACGGAGTTGGCCACGGTCCAGCCGCCGGCCTGGGCGCGGGCCAGGTCATACGTGAGCCGCAAGCCGGCGCCTTCCACCCGCACGTTCTCGTAGAGCACCCCGGAGGCCCAGCTTTCAAAGGACCCGCTCGGCCCCAGGGCGTTGGTGGCGGTACAATTCAGGAAGACGTTGGGGCCGGCCGCGGTAAACCCGATGGCGAAATCATTGAAGCCCGCGTTGGCGGTGCAGCGCTGCACCAGCACCTGCTGGCCCTCCACCAGGAAGCTGTGCCGACGGTAGCCGCCCACCTCAGACACCGGTTGCTCAGAGCGGCAGTCTTCTACCGTGATCCGGCGGCCCCGGGGCCCCACCCGCACTGCCGAGGAGACAAACCGGCGGGCCGTAATGCCCCGCACCCAGGCATCCTGCACCTGGTCCAGGCTGATGGCAAACCAGGCGTGTTCTTCGTCCTTGGGGTTTTGGGCAGAGAATTCACTTTCCAGCACCAGATTTTCTATGCCTATGCGCTGCAGGGGGGCATGGGCCGTGATCTTTGCCACGGTGCCCGCGCCAAACCGGGGCTCCAGGGCGGTGGTGATGGGGGCGTCAACGGTAATCTGGCGGGTGGCGGGGTCAATAGTTTCAATGGTGCGGTCCCATACCAGGTTGCGGGAGCCGGCGGGCCAATGGAACTGGAGGTCGGCAAAGGTGCCTTTGAGGGTATCCATGCCCAGGGACGTTATCCAGGCCTTGGTGCTGGGGCGGGTGATGATGACGCGGTCGCCGGGGCGCAGCCCTTGCAGGTGCTCTAGGGGAAAGGTGCGGCTTCCGGCAGGCACGGTTTTGTCTAAAATGTTCACCGCGGTACCCGGTTCGGGTGCCTGCGGATGGCCTACCTGTAGTAAGCTGCGCCGGTCTTGCCCGGTGGCCACCAGCGTGGTGGCTTGGTTGCCGCTTCCCCGCAGGACCACGCCGTCTGCCCGGAGCAAAAGCTGCCCCGAGACCAGAAACCTGCCTGCCGCAAGTTGCAGCGCTCCCCTGAATCCATTGGGCTGGACGGGCAAACGGGCAACCTGGTCCAGCGCAGCCTGCAGCAGGCGGGTGTCATCGTGCCCGGTGGGCCGAACTTGCAGGACCGCGGGTACCGCCGGCAGCGGAACGCCTCCGCCCCCGTACCCCGCGTGCGAAAAGTCAATGGCCGGAAGGGCTGGTGGCGAGCTGGGCTGCGCCTGTAATGGGGAAATAAACCCTTCGGCCGCAAGTACCATCGTCAGGACCAGAAAAGACAAGGCCCGCAGCAGCGGTGTAGAAAGGGCGAAACAAGGGAGGGGAGCGAACATTGCTTTCATGGGTTGAGGCAAGTGAACCGTAAAACGGGGCTTGCTGCTTTTGGGCCTTTTTCTGAAAAACAGGCTAAAATCAGCCAGCAGGGTGTTTTTATTTTAAGGGGCGCAGGACAGCCCACTTCAGTTAGCGTTTCAGCCGTTTGGCGGAAAGGGATTTGCCCGTGGGCAAGGTGATGTACACAGGCTGGTCCCGGTCACAGGTGAGTTTGCCGTTGTGGTAGACCAGTTCGGTGACCTGGATGACGCTTCGCTTTGCCGCCACGGAGTGGGCCGGGGCCGGATGGGCTTTGGCCCGACCCGGGTGGGTGAAGTAGAACAAAAAGGCCCGGTCGCCGGCCACTACCACATCGGGGTGGCCGCCCATGGCCTGGTCCTCGGGACCGGTGCCCGGCTCTTCCAGCAGGCGTTCCTCCTGCGGTTGCCAGGTAAGCAGGTCCTCTGATCTGAACACCTGCAGCCCTTTCCAGGCGTCTAAAATCATCCAGTACTGGTCTTTCCACCTGAACACCTTGGGCCCTTCGCCCCGGGCCTGGAGGGCTTTGCCCTGGTCCTGCCAGTGGAAGAGGTCTGGGCTGTCGACGTAATAAATGGATTTGCCGTCGCGCTCGTTGTTGTACCACAGGCGCCAGGTGCCGTTGGGCAGCCGGTACACGCTGGCGTCAATCACTTTGTCGGTGACCAGGGGCAGGGTAGAGCGGTATTCCCAGTTGAAACCGTCGGGGCTGGTGAGGTGCACAATGTGGCGCGGGTGTTTCCAGTCGGGGAACGTGCCGGGCACGTAGGTGAGGTACATGTGGTAGAGGCCCTGGTGTTCTATCACCTCGGGAGCCCAGTGCGTGTAGCCGGGGTGCGGGCGGTAGTTGATGTTGGCGGTGTCGCGGTAGGTCCAGGTGGTGCCACCGTCCACCGACTGGGCGATGCCGATGCGGGTGCCGTGCACCCAGGTCACGCCCTCGGCCTGGGCATGGGTGGCCCGGCGGTTGGTGTAGAACATCAGCCACTTCTTTTCTTTCTGGTGATAGATCACCACCGGGTCGGCGGCCCCATCGAAAACTGGATCAGCGTACAGGGGCTTGGGCGCCGGCTTCTGGCTCAGGGCAGGCGGCGCGCAACCGGCCAGGCTCAGCAAAAAGAGCAGGAGCAGGCCGCCGTTCCCCAGGCCGGAGGCCATCGTCCGCGGCAGCAAATGTATCCTTGCGGAAGTCACGTTAATCAAGGCGAAATCTGTTGGTTAGATGGTATGGGCTTTCTGGGCCTATTTTCCTAAAAGTAGCCCGAAAACGGCTCGGGGCTATCCTGTGCTATCCTGTGGAAGCCGTTACTCTCTTGCTAAGCCGGGCTGTTTTTGTACTGGATGGAAAGGGACGCAATCGGCTTAAATTTTCCCATACCCAGGATTGGCGTTTCCGGGGCTTTTTCCAGGGAATGGCGCAAAACCGTAGCGCTGACCCGATTCCTTCGGCCTGCCTTCGCAGTCATCCAAAGAACCATTAAGCAGCGCTTTTTATAGAATTTGCCACCCCTTCAACCTTACCCTACACCACAGGATACTTTTGGCCCGCCCAGCGAATAGCTTTGCCTTACCTTGAACGCGGGCCCTTCCCGCTTTCCAACCAAAACGTAGCGAACCACTCACCCAAAAAGGCTTAGACATGAAGCATAACCCGCGCGTAACCAGAGTATCCGTTTTCCTGCTGCTGCTTCTGTGTGCAAGCAGCCAGCTGTGGGCCCAGGTAAAGTTGCCCGCCCTCTTCGCAGACAACATGGTGCTGCAGCAGAAATCAGACGTAGCCATCTGGGGCTGGGCAGCCCCCGGCGAGGCAGTGGAAGTTTCGGGGAGCTGGAGCCGGAAGAGCGTGAAAACCACCGCCAACGCCCAGGGGGCCTGGCAGGTAACCTTGCCCACCACCAAAGCCGGCGGACCGTACACGCTCACTTTCAAAGGCAGCACCACCCTTGAACTCAGGAACGTGCTGCTGGGCGAAGTCTGGCTTTGCTCTGGCCAGAGCAATATGTTTTTCCCGGTAGGTCCCAGCAAGACCTCTACCTGGGCCAAAGGCGTGGTGAACCACCAGCAGGAAATGGCGCAGGCCAATTTTCCGCAGATCAGGATGTTCACGGTAGAACAGCAACTCGCCGACGAGCCGCAGCCCGATGTGCGGGGCAACTGGCAGGTGTGCAGCCCCCAGACAGTGGGCGATTTCTCGGCGGTGGCCTTCTTCTTCGCCCGCGAAATTCACCAGGAAACCGGGTTGCCCGTGGGGCTGATAAGCTCCTCCTGGGGTGGCACGCCCGCCGAAAGCTGGACCCAAAAAGAGGTGCTGGAAGCCAACGCCGACTTACGGCCTATTCTGGAGCGGTACAAGCAAGCGCTCACCGCCTACCCAGCCGCCATGAAAACGTACACCGCCGAGCTGGAGAAGTGGCAGAAAGAGGCCGAAGCAGCCAAGGGAAGTGGGCAGGAACCCAAGCCCGCGCCCAAAAAGCCCACCAACCCCACCAGCAACAAAGCGCCCTCGCAGCTGTACAACGCCATGATCGCGCCGCTGGTGCCGTTCACCAGCAAGGGCGTGCTCTGGTACCAGGGCGAGTCTAACAGTGACCGGGCGTACCAGTACCGCACCCTTTTTCCGGCCATGATCGCCAACTGGCGCACGGTCTGGAAGAAAGACCTGCCGTTTTACTTTGTGCAGATTACCCCGCACCGCGGCCAGCGGCCCGAAATCAGGGAAGCCCAGCTGCTCACCATGCAGACCGTCGCCAACACCGGCATGGTCGTGACCACCGATGTTGGCGACTCTACTGACATCCACCCCAGAAACAAGCAGGTGGTGGGCAAGCGGCTGGCTCTGTGGGCGCTGGCCAAAGACTACGGGAAGAAAAAAGTGGTGTATTCCGGGCCCATCTACAAATCCTTGACCCAGGAGGGAGACCGCATCAGGCTGACATTTGACCATGTGGGCGGCGGGCTGGTGGCCAAAGACGGGCCCCTGGCCGAGTTCACCATAGCGGGCGCTGACCAGAAATTCATGCCGGCGCAGGCCCGCATAGAAGGCAATACCGTGGTGGTGTGGAGCGATGGGGTGAAGAACCCCGTGGCGGTGAGGTTCGCTTGGAAGAAGGTGCCCCTTCCCAACCTGTTCAACCAGGCCGGCCTGCCCGCTTCCCCCTTCCGCACCGATACCTGGCCCGCCGATACCTATGGGAAACTTTAGAAATCAAGAGAAATGCCTGCTTTCGCCGGAAAGTTACTTCTCATCCTTGTCCGCTTAGTTGGTTTAACGAAAGCCGGTAAGTGTGCCGTTTTACTTCTAAAATATCGCTGAATAAAAGCGCCGTTTAGATAAAAAAGCCTCCCTGTTTCCGGGCCGTTTACAACAAAACGGCCCGGAAACAGGGAGGCTTTTGGGTAGCAGGAAACGTCCGCTGGCGGAAAATTTCCTGCTGGGTTATTTCACCTGTACTTCCACGTCAGCGGTTAGCTGGCGGGCCAGGTCTACCACGTACTGCCGGAAAGAGGCGGCGTCTTTAAACGCTTCGTTGCTCAGTTCCCAGCCGCCCACGGCGTAATAGGTGATGGGTTGGTTGTCCCGCGGTTTCATCTTGGCGAAATAGCCCTGGGCCAGGCGGCCTGAGGTGGGAGCCTCGGTGTAGCCCTGGTAGGTGCTGCGGGGCACAATCAGCGCCAGGCCCAGAATCCATTCTTTGTTGTAGGTTTCCCGGTCGTGGGTGAGCAGCACAGTCCATTGGTCGTCCACGTGGATCTCCTGCAGGGGAAAAGTGCGGTCTAGGTTGTTCATGCCAATGAGCAGGAATTCATCGCCTTTGAGGCCGGAGATGGCCGCGGTGTTTTGGTAGGCGTACATGCCGGGCCAGATGGCGGGCTGCTCTTTGATGGTATAGGTGCGCCCAGTACCGTCTGGTTTGAAGTTGCGGTGCACCAGCTCCATCTTAGACCGGACCGGACCCTCGGTGAGAATCCTGAAGCTGGAGCTTTCCACGTTGTTGACCGAGTCATTGGGTAAGATGCCCAGGCGGTAGAACTCGTTGCCGATCATGAGGGCCAGGCCCCCGATACCAGCCGAGTTGCCCACCGCCATGATGTCGCGGCCCCAGTCCTGCATCACGTGGTAGTTGTCTTCCACGGCCCCGGTGGCGCTGAGGCCCACCATTTCGGGCGACATATAGGAAACCCGCTTCCCGAACAGGTCTTTGGCGTTGCGTCCGTCAAAATAATGCCGGAAGCCTA
Organism: Rufibacter psychrotolerans; assembly: GCF_016924645.1. Classification (GTDB taxonomy): domain Bacteria; phylum Bacteroidota; class Bacteroidia; order Cytophagales; family Hymenobacteraceae; genus Nibribacter; species Nibribacter psychrotolerans. The sequence continues at coordinate 247,730 of NZ_JAFFJV010000001.1, forward strand.
CTTTGTCGTTCTCCCACATGGGGCCATCGGTCTGGTAGGGCTGGTAGCCGTAGCCGGGGCTTTTGGGCAATTGGTTGGCCCACAGGGTATCACTGGTGCGGGGCTGCACGGGCGTGTGCTGGGAAGTGCGCTTCCCGAATTTAACACTGGTGCGCGGGGTGTACTGCGGCTTGGCGTCTACCCAGGCCAGGCGTACGGTCTGTTTGCCGTTGGCAGGCAGGTTGGTGACAAAGAACAGTTCGTCCCATTGGTTATTTCCGTCCAGGTCATCCAGCTGGGAGGCAATGGTGTCGCCGTTCTGGCCCAGTAACAGCGGAAAAGCAGTGGCGGCGGGTACGTTCCTGAGCTGATTGCGGGTGAGGGTGATGGCCTTGTCGGTCAGGGCCACTGAGGACCGGTTGGTGAGCACCACTTCCTGGTGCGCCACGCAGGAAGCAAGGGAGCAGCTCAGCGTGAGAAAGGAGACAAAGAGGCATTTTCTTTCCATGGCAGGTTCATTTAAGGCTGGCCGAAGGACCAACTGTTGGTTGTTCGTAGTTCCAAAGGTAGCCAGGGCAGCGGAGCCCACAATCCTGCGCTGCCCTGTTTTTAAAGGAACCACCCCGCCGCAGGGGCTATGATGAAGGTTTGCGCTCCAATTAGAAGTACTGGCAGGATAGTGCAGGATAGAAAGCGCGGCACCGGTTGGTACATTTCGGTTCAATGAAAGACCGGGCAGGGGCGAAGGCGTAAATTTTGGCGGCTCTGCTGCCAACCGCCTCCCAGGCCGCCCGAAAAGTATCGGCCAGCCGTTTTGGGGCCTTTTTCATGAAAATAGCCCCAAAACCAAGGCCTAGGCAAGGTGCTTTCTTACAACAAAAACCATGACTCTAGCTCCCTCTGTACGTAACACGCTCTTCCTCTGCCTGGCCCTGCTGGGCGCGGGGCCGGCGTGGGCGCAACGGCAAATGGAGTATTTAGACCGCGGGCTGGTGGCGGTGCCGAAGGGTGCAGATTCGGTGTACGTGGGGTGGCGAATGCTGGGCACCGACCCTGACCCTATCGCCTTCAACGTGTACCGCGTGGTGGGCAAGAAGAAACCCGTGAAATTGAACAAAGCCCCGCTCCTCCACAGCACCAACTTTGTGGATGCCCATGCCCCTGGACCGCAGCCGACCAGCTATTTTGTGCGGTCCGTGCTCCACGGCAAGGAACAGGCCGCTTCTGAGCCTGTGCAACTGTGGGCAAAAAACTATCTGTCCATCAAATTAGAGACCCCCAAGGGGTACACTCCCAACGATGCCTCGGTGGGAGACCTGGACGGCGACGGCACCTACGAGATTATCCTGCACCAAACCGGCCGCAGCCTGGACACCCCGGCCAAAGGCTTTACCGATGAGCCTATCTTTCAGGCCTACACCCTTACCGGTACCCTGCTGTGGTCCATCAACCTGGGCAAGAACATCCGCGAGGGGGCGCATTACACGCAGTTTATCGTGATGGACCTGGACGGAGACGGCCGAGCCGAGTTCGCCTGCAAGACCGCCGACGGCACCACCGACGGAACCGGCAAAACCATTGGCGACCCTTCCAAAGACTGGCGCGACGCCAACGGCAAGATCTTGCAGGGCCCCGAGTACTTCACCGTGTTTGACGGCCTTACCGGGGCGGCCCTGGCCACCGCCGATTACATTCCGGGCCGCGGCGACCTGGGCGGCTGGGGCGGGGTGGGCGGCAACGGCTCAAACGACGCCAACGGCAACCGGGTAGACCGCTTTGTGGCCGGGGCCGTGTACTTAGACGGCGAATTGCCCAGCGTGCTCATGTGCCGTGGCTACTACGGGCGCAGCGTGATCGCCGCCTGGGACTACCGCAACGGGCAACTGACCTCGCGCTGGGTTTTTGACTCAAAAGACCGGAACAACCCGTATTCCGGCATGGGCAACCACGGCCTGAGCATTGCCGACGTGGACCAGGACGGCAAGGACGAAATCATCTACGGGGCCATGGTGGTAGACGACAACGGCCAGGGACTGTTCACCACCGGCCTGCGCCACGGCGATGCCCTGCACGTGACAGACCTGGACCCCGAGCGCCCGGGGCTGGAGGTGTTTGGGATACACGAGAACGAAACCAATACCACCGGTCCGGGAGCCGCGCTGTATGACGCCAGAACCGGCCAGATTCTGTGGCAAGGCCTGGAAGGCCACGACGTGGGCCGCGGCGTGGCCGCCGATATAGACCCTGCCAACCCGGGGGCGGAAATGTGGTTCTCGGGCTCGCAGGGGCTGCTCAACCTCAGGGGCGAAAGGATAGGGAAGAACCCGCCCTCCACCAACTTTGTGGTGTGGTGGGACGGCGACCTTACCCGCGAGCTGCTGAACGGGAACTACATTGACAAGTACAACGGGGGCCGGCTGTTCACCGCCGAGGGCTGCGTTTCCAACAACGGCTCCAAGTCAACCCCCACCCTGAGCGCCGATCTGTTGGGCGACTGGCGGGAAGAGGTCATCTTCCGGACGAGAGACAACCAAGAGCTTCGCATCTTTACCACCAACCTGCCCACCCCGCACCGGCTGCCCACGCTCATGCATGATCCGCAGTACCGGTTGGCCATTGCGTGGCAGAACGTGGCCTACAACCAACCGCCGCACCCCAGCTTCTACCTGGGCCACGGCCCGAAGCAGGTTAAGCGCATACCCATTAAAGTCATGAAGCCCAGAAAAGGAATACAGTAAATGATACAATCCAGAAACATCATGGCGTTGGGCTTCTTCCTGGTTCTGGGAGTGGGCCTTTTGGCTGGGTTTACCCAAAAGGCCCGGCCCACGCTCTACATCATAGGCGACTCTACCGTGCGCAACACCAATGAGGGGTACGCCGGTTGGGGCTCTTACATGGCAGAGCAGCTGGATACCACCAAGCTACGCGTCAGCAACCAGGCCATGGCCGGCCGCAGCACCCGCACCTTTGTCAAGGAGAAACGCTGGGAGAAGGTGTTGGCTACCCTGCAGCCCGGTGATTTTGTGCTCATGCAGTTCGGGCACAATGAAGGCAGCGTGCCAGACACCAGCAGGGCGGGCTACCGGGGCGTGCTGCGGGGCACGGGCCCCGAAACCAGGGAACTCACCTGGCCCAACGGGCAAAAGGAAGTGGTGCACACCTACGGCTGGTACCTGCGCAAGTTTGTGCGCGAAGCCCGGGCCAAGGGAGCCACCCCCATTATTGCCTCCATGATCCCGAGGAACCAGTGGAAAGACGGCAAGGTGGTGCTGGCCAACGACAGCTTCGGGAAGTGGGCCGCCGAGGTAGCCCAGCAGGAGGGGGTCTTGTTTGTGGACTTGAACCAGATCACGGCCGATAAATACAACGCCCTGGGCCCCGAGAAGGTCAAGGCGCTTTTCCCCACCGACCACACGCACACCAACCTCGCCGGGGCCCGGCTCAACGCCGCCTCGGTGGCGGAAGGCATCAGGAAAGCTAAAAAGCACCCTTTGGCCAGATACCTCAGGAAAACCTGACGCCCTTGGCCGCGCTTTGCTTGCAGGCTGTCTTTTCAACCGCGTTCTTTAGATGTAACTTACCCTTAGCCTATGTTCCGCTTTCTACCTACCAACTATTTTACCACCTGGTGCTTCCTGCTCTGTCTGGGGGTAGCGGCCTCGTGCGCGGTTGTGAAGCAGCACCAGGCCAGGCCCACCCTGTTCCTGATTGGCGACTCTACCGTGAAGAACGGCAAGGGCAAAGGCGATGGCGGGCTCTGGGGCTGGGGGAGTTTCCTGGCCGGGCACTTTGACACTACCAAAATCTCGGTGGAAAACCACGCCCTGGGCGGCACCAGCAGCCGAACCTTCCGCACGCAGGGGCACTGGGGCAAGGTGCTGCCTAAGGTGAAAGCCGGCGACTTTGTGATGATCCAGTTTGGGCACAATGACAGCAGCCCGGTGAACGATACCCTGCGCGCCCGCGGCACCCTCAAAAACAACTCCGATGACGTGGAAGAGATTGTGAACCTGATCACCAAAAAGCCGGAAACGGTGCACTCGTACGGGTGGTACCTGCGCCAGTTCATCGCGGAGGTTCAGGCCCGGGGCGCTACCGCCATCGTGCTGTCGCCGGTGCCCCGCAACCTTTGGAAAGACGGCAAGGCCAACCGTAACGCGCAGGATTATGGCCTGTGGGCGGCCCAGGCAGCCCGGCAGCAGAACGCCTGGTTCATTGACCTGAACCAACTCCTTGCCGACCGGTACGAGAAAGAAGGGGAGGCGGCAGTGAGGGCCTCGTACTTCAACACCAAAGACCACACCCACACCCTAGAGGCCGGGGCCCGGGTAAATGCCCAGGCCGTGGTGCAGGGCATCAGGCAAAACCGGAAACTGGAACTGAATAAATACCTGCGCCAGGAAAGCCAGGTAAGCAGGCGGTAGCGGCCCGGGCTGGACTTCCTGTTTCAGGGGCCTTTTCCCAAAAACAGCTCCAAAACACCGGCCCCGAAGGCCATGAACACAAGAACCAAAGTAACCTTCAACTACATACCCCAATGATGACACACCGCGTAATCTTGTTAAGAAGTTTCTTCCTGTTGAGCTTTCTGCTGGTCTTCAGCTTTGTGCAGGCCAAGGGAGACAAATTGCCCAAAAAGAAGAAGATCCTGAAGACCCTACGGCTCACCAATAACTATTTCATGGAGAAGTGGCCCGACCCGGGACTGTCCATTACCACCAACAAAACGCGGCCCAGCAACATCTGGACCCGGGGCGTGTATTACGAAGGCCTGATGGCCCTCTACAAGGTCGACCCGCAGAAGCGCTACTATGACTATGCCGTGGACTGGGGTGAGAAGCACAAGTGGGGCCTGGCCGGGGGCGTCAAGACCCGCCACGCCGACAATCACACCGCGGGCCAGACCTACATTGACCTGTACCTCATGGACCCCAAGCCAGAGCGCATCAGAGACATCAAGCAGTCCATTGACTACATGGTCAACAGCGACAAGGTAGACGACTGGACCTGGATTGACGCCTTGCAGATGGCCATGCCCGTGTTTGCCAAACTGGGCGTGATCTACAAAGATAACCGGTACTATGAGAAAATGTACCAGCTCTACAACGCCTCCAAGAACCAGATAGGCGGCGGCCTGTACAACAAGCAGGAGGGCCTGTGGTGGCGCGACAAGGACTTTGTGCCCCCGGTGACTTCGCCTGGCGGGAAAGACATTTACTGGTCCAGGGGCAACGGCTGGGTAGTGGCGGCCCTGGTGAAGGTGCTGGAGATCATGCCCAAAGACGCCCCTTACCGCGAGGAGTACCAGAAAACCTACCTGGAGATGATCAACGCCCTGGTGCCACTGCAGCGGGAAGACGGCTTCTGGAACGTGAGCCTGGAAGACCCCACCCACTACGGCGGCAAGGAAACCTCGGGCACGGCGCTGTTCGCCTACGGCATGGCCTGGGGCGTGAACAACGGCTTGCTGGACAGAGAAAAGTACCTGCCCATCATCACCAAAGCCTGGAACGCCATGGAAAAAGATGCCGTGCACCCCAACGGATTCCTGGGCTACCTGCAGGGCACCGGCAAAGAGCCCAAAGACGGGCAGCCGGTATCCTATACCAGCAAACCAGACTTTGAAGACTACGGGCTGGGCTGCTTCCTGCTGGCCGGCACCGAGATCATGAAAATGAAATAAATCACCTCTTACCCTGCAGGCAAGGCAGAAGAGCCCAGCATGGCTGTCGGTTCTTTTGCCTTGCCTGCTAGGTTCCCCGGCGGGCTTCGGCTTGTCTGCCCACTGTTCTCGTCCCGAAACTTCAGAAAACTGGCCTTTCTGCCCACGGCTCAGACTGCTCGCAAATGGTTTTTGTGCCTGCTGTTTAGGGGCTGATTTCCTGAAAACAGGCTCATAACGCTGGCTGGCCTGCGCTTGTTTGTGGGTTCATGCCGGCAGGGGCTTCACCAAGAGTTGCAACCAAGTTTTTAAACCGTTTTATGCAAAACAAGGCCAAACCTGTTCTTCGCGCTCCCCGCGAAAGTAGATGGATAAACCGGCTCCGAGCGATGGGGCTGGGCTTACTCTTGCTGGGGAATTCGGCCTTTGCTCAGAAAACGGCTTTTAAGTTTGACTTCGGGAGCGGGAAGGTGGCGAAAGGCTATACCCGGGTCACCGCCGCCGACGTGTACTCTGAGAAAACCGGGTACGGGTTTGATCCGGCCACGCCCGTGCAAGCGGTAGACAGGGGAGGCAAGGAGGCCTTAACCGGTGATTTTGTCACCAGTGCGGCGCCTTTCTACTTCTCGGTAGACGTGCCCGAGGGCAACTACAAGGTCACCGTTACGCTGGGCGACCGGATAGGCAGCACGCTTACCACGGTAAAGGCAGAATCCAGGCGCCTCATGCTGGAGAACGTGGCCACCCAACCGGGCAAGTTCGTGACCCAGTCGTTCATCGTCCATATCAAAGACCGGAAGATCAATGCCCACAGCCAGGTGAGCCTGAAACCCCGCGAACTCACCAAACTGGACTGGGACAACAAGCTCACCCTGGAGTTTGCCTTGCAGCCCGCCCTCGCCGCCCTGGAGATTAGCAGGGTAGAGGACCAGGTTACCGTTTTTCTGGCGGGCAATTCCACGGTGGTGAACCAGGACGAGGAGCCCTGGGCGTCCTGGGGCCAGATGATTCCCCGCTTCTTCAAACCCGGGGTGGCCATTGCCAACCACGCCGAGTCGGGGCTGTCGTTGCGGAGTTTCATCAACAGCAAGCGGCTGGAGAAGATTTTAAGCCTCATGAAGCCCGGCGACTACGTGTTTGTGGAGTTCGGGCATAACGACGAGAAGGAGAAAGGACCCAACGACGGGGCTTACAAATCCTACACCCAGCGCCTGCACCACTTCGCCCAGGAAATCAAGAAAAAGAGCGCCCATCTCGTCATTGTGACGCCCACGGCGCGGCGCTCCTTCAACGAGGCCAGCCAGATGACCAACTCGCACGGCGACTACCCAGACGCCGCCCGCAAGGTGGCCCAGGCCGAGAAGGTTCCGCTCATTGACTTAACGGCGCATACCACCACCCTGTACGAGGCCCTGGGGGTGGAAGGCTCCAAAAACGCGTTCGTCATTTACCCAGAGAAGAACCTGAACGACAACACGCACTTCAACACCTACGGCGCGTACCAGATTGCCAGAATTATGGTGCAGGAAATCAAAGCCAAGCAGCTGGGCTTAGCCCATTACCTGGTGGAAACTCCGCCCTATGATCCTAAAAACCCGGAGCCATTTTCCCAGTTCCAGTGGCCCGCCAGCCCTAAGTCTAGCCTGCTAAAACCAGATGGCAATTAAGGCAAGAAATGGGGCCAGAAGGGAAGCTTGTTTTTAGGCAGTTTCTGGCAAAACGCCTTGTTTTCAGGAGAATGAAACTTTTGAAATTGACCGCTCCATGGGCTGCCGTTACGTTACTTATTTCCTTGTTATGAGAAGAATAATCTGCTCTTTTTGGGGGCTTTTTTTCTTTGCCTCCTGCGCGGTGCTGCCACCGAAAACCAAGGAGGAGCAGGTGCATCTTTTCTCTTATTTCAAAGGAAATGGAGACGGCCTGCACCTAGCCTACAGTTTGGACGGATATCAGTGGAAAGCCCTTAAAAACGACTCTGTTTTCCTGAAGCCCACGGCCGGGCAAGACAAGCTAATGCGTGACCCCTGCATCATCAGGGGCGGCGATGGCCGGTTCCACATGGTCTGGACGGTGAGCTGGAACGAGAAAGGCATTGGGTACGCCAGTTCCCCTGATTTGCGGCAGTGGTCGGCGCAGCAATTCATTCCCGTGATGGCGCATGAGCCCAACGCCCGCAATACCTGGGCCCCCGAGATTACCTATGATGCCCAGCGCAAGGAATACATGATTTACTGGGCCACCACCATCACGGGCCTGTTTCCTGAGACCCAATCCCAGCTGGACAAAGCTTACAACCACCGCATGTATTACGTCACCACCAAAGACTTCAAGACTTTCAGCCCCACCCAACTGCTCTACGAACCCGGTTTTAACGTGATTGACGCCACCATTGTGCCAGACCGCGGCCGGTACGTCATGTTCCTGAAAGACGAAACCCGCGAGCCGGCCCAGAAAAACCTGAAGGTGGCGTACAGCAAAAATCTCACCGGCCCCTACAGCGCCGCCAGCGCACCCATTACCGGAAATTACTGGGCAGAGGGCCCTACCACGCTCAGGCTGGGGAAAAAATGGATCGTTTATTTTGACAAATACCGCGACCACAGCATGGGTGCCGTGCAGTCAGAAGATTTAGAAAACTGGGAGGATATCTCAGACAAAATTTCCTTCCCCAAAGGCATGCGCCACGGCTCTATTTTCACAGTCACCAAAGCTGAATTCAGGAAACTCACCCAGTAATTGAGCCTGACCTTCCGCGTAAAAAGAAGGATACTATCTGTTGGTGTTATTCCTTAAAAATAGAAGCCAAATCCTTGATTACTAGAAAAGTTATGATGGCTTTAAAGCGGTGAGCAGAAGTTCTAAAACGCACTAATTACCCGTTAAGCCGCACTTTCGCAAGGACTGCCTGCAAGGGGTAATTCTAGGCAAATTCTCCGATCAGAAGCGCTGCAGGCCTGGACCTATCCGCAAAATTGAACTATAGGAAAATACCCGAGTCAGTAGAAATACCCAAAATGGCACTCTTTCCTGATGCTACTTCCACGGGAGCAACCACTTACGGGGCTGGTGACGCGGCTTTGGGCCGGATTTCTGATAATAAAGCCGCAAATAACGCCTGCAATTCCTGGTCTGGCATGACAGTACAGGATAGTGTTTCTCTTACACTATTCTATCTTGAGTCATCTTATCAGTAAACCCATTTTATGCAAGCGGTTCTTGGCGTTATTTTTCACTTTATTGGCGGGTTCGCCTCTGGTAGTTTTTACATTCCCTTTAAGCGGGTAAAAGGCTGGGCTTGGGAAACGTATTGGATTGTAGGAGGGGTCTTTTCCTGGCTCCTGGCCCCGTTGGTGGCGGCCTGGCTCACCGTGCCTAATTTCATGGGCATCATCAGCGGTACTGATGCCAGCACCGTTTTCTGGACTTACCTCATGGGCCTGCTCTGGGGCATTGGCGGGCTTACCTTCGGGTTGGGCATGCGCTATTTGGGCGTTTCTCTGGGGCAGACGTTCATTCTGGGCTTTTCCTCGGCGTTTGGGGCCCTGGTGCCGCCTATTTATAGAGACCTGGTGGGCAACGGCACCGGCGAGACCTTCACCGGCATGCTCAACAGCACCGGCGGGCAGGTAGTGTTGGTGGGTATTCTCATCTGTCTGGTGGGCATTGCCGTGAGCGGCAGGGCCGGCATGATGAAGGAAAAAGACCTGACCACCGAGGAGAAAGCCGTGGGGGTAAAGGAGTTTGACATCAAAAAAGGCTTCACGGTGGGCATCATCTCGGGCATCCTGAGCGCCTGCTTTAACTACGGCATTGAGGCGGGCAAGCCCATGGCCCTGGAAGCGGTGCAGAACGGGGGCAACCCGCTGTTCCAGAACAACGTCACTTTTGTGGTGATTCTCTGGGGAGGGCTTACCACCAACTTTATCTGGTGCATGATCCTGAACGCCCGCAACAAAACCTTCGGCGATTACGCCAAGCCAAACACCCCGCTCCTTAGAAACTACCTGTTCTCGGCCCTGGCCGGGGTTACCTGGTTCATGCAGTTCTTCTTCTACGGCATGGGCGAAAGCAAGCTGGGCAACGGCGCCAGCTCCTGGATCCTGCACATGGCCTTCATTATCCTGATCTCCAACGTGTGGGGCATTGCCCTGGGCGAGTGGAAGGGCGTGCAAGGCAAAACGTTCCGCACCATTCTGGCCGGCGTGGCCGTGATCATGGTTTCCATCATAGTCGTAGGTATCGGCAACTCGCTCTAACGCACAGGGGCCTTTTCGGCCTGTTTTCAAGAAAACAACCCTAAAACACTCAACCATAGGCGCTCCCCAGGGAGGCAAAGTCTAATAATCTACACTTTCATTTTGTGTCATATGTCAGAAGTAAAGACGAACACCACATTCAAGCACGTGAGCTATCTGTGGGACGAGGCCAAGGCGGCCGAATTGGAGGGCGATGAGGTAGCGTTGCTGATCTACCGCTCTAACCTGTTGGGCGCTGATCTGCGCCTGACAAACTACGGCGGTGGCAACACCTCCTGCAAAACTACGGCCAAGGACCCCCTGACCGGGCAGGATACCGAGGTGATGTGGATCAAAGGCTCGGGCGGCGACATAGGTACGCTGAAGAAGAGCGGCCTGGCGGCCCTGTACGTAGACCGCCTCCGGAGCCTGGAGCAGGTGTACCGCGGCATAGAGCACGAAGACGAGATGGTGGAGCTGTTCAACCACAGCATCTTTGACCTGGCCTCCAAGGCACCGTCCATTGACACGCCCCTGCACGGGTTCCTGCCGTTCCGGCACATAGACCACCTGCACCCAGACGCGGCCATTGCCATTGCGGCGGCCAAAGACGGCAAACGCATCACCCAGGAGCTGTTTGGCGGCACCATTGGGTGGGTAGACTGGCAGCGTCCGGGCTTTGACCTGGGCTTGCAGCTGCGCCAGTGCCTGGACGAGAACCCCGGCATCAGGGGCATCATGCTGGGCTCGCACGGCCTGTTCACCTGGGGCGACACCGCCTATGAAAGCTACCTGAACACCCTGGAGGTGATTGAGCAGTGCGCCGAGTACCTGGAGGAAAACTTCGCCCAGAACGGCCCGGCCTTTGGCGGAGCCAGGATAGAGAGCCTGCCGGCTGAGCAGCGCCTGCAGCAGGCGGCTGCCCTGGCACCGGTGCTGCGTGGTTTCTGCTCCAGTGAGCGCCACATGGTGGGCCACTTCACCGACGATGCCCGCGTGCTGGAGTTCATCAACTCCAATGACCTGGCCCGCCTGGCGCCCCTGGGCACCAGCTGCCCAGACCACTTCCTGCGCACCAAGATCAGCCCGCTGGTGCTGGACCTGGAGCCCGGCGAGGACCTCTCAGACGTGAAGGCCCTAAAGGCGCGTTTAGCGCCTGCTTTTGAGGAATACCGCCAGATGTACACGCAGTACTATGAGGGCTGCAAGCACCCCAACAGCCCGGCCATCCGGGACACCAATCCGGTCATCATCCTGTACCCGGGTGTGGGCATGTTCTCGTTCTCCAAAGACAAGCAGACCGCCCGCGTGGCCTCTGAGTTCTACGTGAACGCCATTAACGTGATGAAAGGCGCCGAGGCCATCTCTGAGTACACCTCATTGCCGCGCCAGGAAGCCTTTGATATTGAGTACTGGTTGCTGGAAGAAGCCAAACTGCAGCGCATGCCCAAGCCTAAAGCACTTTCGGGCAAGATTGCCCTGATTACGGGCAGCGCCGGCGGTATTGGCAAGGCCATCGCTAAGAAATTTGTGGAGGAAGGCGCCGTGGTTATCCTCAACGACATGAACGAGGAGCGGCTGCAAGGCGCCGGCGAGGAGTTCAGGAAGCTGTACGGCAAGGATTCGTACGCCACCGCCACCCTGGACGTGACCAAGGAAGACCAGATCCAGGAGGCGTTTGAAGTGGCGGCCCTGGCCTTCGGGGGGGTAGACATCGTGATCAACAACGCCGGCTTGTCCATCTCCAAGACCATTGAGGCCCATGAGGAGAAGGATTGGGATCTGCTCTACGATGTGCTGGTGAAAGGCCAGTTCTTCGTGACGCAGGCGGCCACGGAGGTGATGCGCAAGCAGGCCATTGGCGGCGATGTGCTGAACATTGTGAGCAAGAACGCCCTGGTGAGCGGGCCCAACAACGCGGGCTACGGCAGTGCCAAGGCCGCCCAACTGCACCTGAGCCGCCTCAACGCCGCCGAGCTGGGCGCCGACGGAATACGGGTGAACGTGGTGAACCCCGACGCGGTGATTTCTGACAGCAACATCTGGGCCGGCGGCTGGGCCGAAGGCCGGGCCAAGGCCTACGGCATCACCGTGGAGGAACTGCCGGCCTACTACGCCAAGCGCACCCTGCTCAACCAGATCATCCTGCCCGAGGACATCGCCAATGCCTGTTTCGCCTTTGTGGGCGGCTTGCTGAGCAAATCCACCGGCAACATGCTCAACGTAGACGGCGGCGTGGCCATGGCCTTCCCCAGATAGAAGAAGCTTCGTTTTGGGGCTGTTTGCTTAAAATCGGTCCTAAAATACAAGCAAGCGAGAGTTCTTACATTAGGTAGAATTCCAAATTGAAGAAGCTTTCACTGCTTCTGTCCTCCTGAAAGAATCTTGGCAGCGAACCAGAAAAGCATTTGTTGCCAGTAAAACTGTTCGGCTCCAAGCTCCTTTCAGGAGGACAATCAATTGGAGTGCAAGTGGACCAATTGTAGTACAGCGTATCCTGATTTTAGACTGTTTTCTGAAAAACGACCTTTAAACGCATTCACCAAGCCTTCTGCTTTGCCGGAGGTGAGGTACTACCAAACAAAGCCATGCAACTAGAGAAATATAAGATAGACGAGTTCAACCACCGCCAGCAGGCCCAGCACACCCGCCGCTTTGAGTTCCTGGCCGAAGGCCTCTCCAACGTGGAAGACGTGCTGCAGAAGCTGGTGGATTTCCAGATTGCCATCCCTTCCTGGGCCCTGGGCACCGGCGGCACCCGCTTCGGGCGGTTCTCCGGCGGGGGCGAACCCCGCAGTCTGGAAGAGAAGATTGAAGACGTGGGCCTGCTGCACGCCCTCAACCGGTCCAGCGGCGCCATTTCCCTGCACATTCCCTGGGACATTCCGCAGGACTACAAAGCCACCCGGGCCCTGGCTGCGCAGTATGGCCTCAAGTTTGACGCGGTCAACTCCAACACGTTCCAGGACCAGCCGGGCCAGAAGCAGAGCTATAAATTTGGGTCTATGCAGCACGTGGACCGCGCGGTGCGCCAGCAGGCCATTGACCACAACATTGAGGTGATCAAGCACGGCATTGAGCTGGGCTCTGAGTCCCTTACCGTGTGGCTCGCCGATGGGTCCAGCTTCCCGGGCCAGCTGAATTTCCGGAAGGCGTTCCAGAACACGCTGGAGTGCCTGCACGAAGTGTACGCCGCCCTACCCGACAACTGGAAAGTGTACGTAGAGTACAAGGCCTTTGAGCCCAACTTCTACTCCACCACCGTGGGCGACTGGGGGCAGTCGCTGCTGTACGCCAACAAACTGGGCCCCAAAGCCTACACGCTGGTAGACCTGGGCCACCACCTGCCCAATGCCAACATTGAGCAGATTGTTGCCCTGCTCCTCATGGAAGGCAAGCTGGGCGGGTTCCACTTCAACGACTCCAAGTATTCAGACGATGACCTCACCGCCGGCAGCATCAAACCCTACCAGTTGTTCCTCATCTTCAACGAGCTGGTGGAAGGCATGGACGCCCGCGGCATGAACCACGCCACCGACCTGGGCTGGATGATTGACGCCTCGCACAACCTGAAAGACCCGCTGGAAGACCTGCTGCAATCGGTGCAGGCCATTATGATCGCCTACGCGCAGTCCCTGATTGTGGACAGAGTGGCCTTGCATGAGGCCCAACAGCAGAATGACGTGGCCCGCGCCCAGGAAATCCTGCAGGATGCGTTCCGCACCGACGTACGGCCGTTGGTGGCCGAGGCCCAGCTGAGAGCGGGCGGGGCCGTGAACGCTTTACAGTTGTACCGCCAACTGAAAGTGCGCGAGAACCTGGTGCAGGAAAGAGGACTTAAAACCGTTTCATCAGGTTTATAAGCGTTTTTCTTTACTAACAACATATTGGCTTGATTGAGAGAACCAAGCGTACCATTTGCTTCCATTCTCTCAATCGCTCATTCTCTCCATCAGTCAATTCATTCAGGCATGCAGAAGATTCCGGTAATCGCCATCTTTGACGTAGGCAAGACAAATAAAAAGCTGTTCCTCTTTGACGAGCACTACCGGATAGTGTACGAGCGGTCGGCTAAGTTTATAGAGACGGTGGATGAAGACGGTGACCCCTGTGAGAACCTGGAAAGCCTGCGGCTGTCGGTGTTTGACTCGCTGCGCGACGTGTTCAAGCGCCCTGAGTTTGAGGTCAGGGCTATCAACTTTGCCACGTACGGGGCCAGTTTCGTGTACGTAGACGAGGAGGGCCAGCCCCTCACCCCGCTCTACAATTACCTGAAACCCTACCCGGCAGATCTCAAAAAGCAGTTCTACGCCACCTACGGCGGCGAGGAGAAGCTTTCCAAGGAAACCGCCTCGCCGGTGCTGGGCAGCCTGAACTCGGGCATGCAGCTTTACCGGCTTAAGTATGAGCAGCCCGAGGTGTTCCGGCAGGTGAAGTACGCGCTGCACCTGCCCCAGTACCTCAGCTCACTCATCTCCGGGGAGTTCTATACCGACCTCACCAGCGTGGGCTGCCATACCAACCTCTGGGATTTCACCACGGGCGATTACCACGCCTGGGTAAAGGAGGAGGGCGTGCGGGAGAAGCTGGCCCCCCTGAAAAGCGCCGATGAGGCGTTTCCGGCCTCTTTTCCGGGAAACACCTACAAAGTAGGCATCGGGCTGCACGACAGCTCGGCGGCCCTGATCCCGTACCTGGTGAATTTCCAGGAGCCGTTCGCGCTTATCTCCACCGGTACCTGGTGCATCACGCTCAACCCGTTCAACACCTCGCCGCTCACTGCCGCAGAACTGAAGCAGGATTGCCTGAGCTACCTGCAGTACAAAGGCAAGCCGGTGAAGGCCTCTAGGTTCTTTGGCGGCTACGAGCACGAGCAGGAGATGAAGCGCATCGCCATTCACTTTGACATGAGCACCGCAGTCTTCAAAACCATGGAGTACGACCCGGAGATCATACACCGGCTGCAGCAGCGCCACAAACAAGCCGCCGGCTGGCAGGAGCAGGGGAGCGCGTTGCCCACCTCTGGGTTTGCCGCGCGGGACCTGGCCGCCTTTTCGTCGGGCATTGAGGCGTACCACCAGTTTATGCTGGACTTGGTGGCGCAGCAGGTGGTCTCCAGCAACCTGGTGCTGCGGGGCACGGGCGTGAAGCGGATCTTTGTGGACGGAGGCTTCGGGAAGAACGCCATCTACATGAACCTGCTGGCCAGTTGTTTCCCTGATAAGGAGGTGTACGCCGCCTCGCTGGCGCAGGCAACGGCTATTGGTACGGCCATGGCCATCCATCCCATCTGGAACTCCAAACCGCTGCCCAATGACCTTATTGAATTAAAGTTTTACGCAGTAACCCATCAGGAGGCTTAGTATGACGGTAGGGCTTTTTATCCCTTGCTACGTGAACCAATTTTACCCCAACGCGGGCATTGCCACGCTGGAACTTCTGGAGAAGGCGGGCGTGAAGGTGGTGTACCCCATGCGGCAGACCTGTTGCGGCCAGCCCATGGCCAACTCGGGGTTTGAGCACCTCACCAAAGACTGCAACGAGCTGTTTGTCCGGAACTTCGCGGAGTTTGACTACGTCGTGTCGCCTTCGGGTAGTTGCGTGCTGCACGTCAAAGACCACCTGCACTCTGAGAAGCGGGAAGACCAGGCCCAGGCCATCAGGGGGAAAATCTACGAATTGGTGGAGTTCCTGACCGATGTCCTGCAAATAGAGCAACTGCCCGCCCGCTTTCCGCACAAGGTAGGCCTGCACCAGAGCTGCCACGGGTTGCGCGGGCTGCACCTGTCGCAGATGTCGGAGCTGGTGGCCCCCACTTTTTCCAAACCCGAGAAACTGCTGCGCCTGGTGCAGGACCTGGAGTTGATTCCGCTGTCCCGGAAAGACGAGTGCTGCGGCTTTGGGGGCACGTTCTGCGTGGCCGAGGAGGCCGTCTCCGTGAAAATGGGCAAGGACCGCGTGGCAGACCACCTGCAGCACGAGGCGGAGTTCATCACCGGCGCCGACATGAGCTGCCTCATGCACATGGAAGGCATCCTGCGGCGGCAGAAAAGCAACGTAAAGGTGATGCACATCGCCGAGATCTTAAACGCGCAGGAGATAGGCTGATGAAGACGGAACCCACCAAAGACCACGCGGCCCTGGCCCATAGGTTCAACCAGGACGAGCCCCGCGTCAACTGGCACGACGAAACACTCTGGTTTATCCGGGAAAAACGCGACCGCGCCGCCTTCGCCATCCCTGACTGGGAACTGCTGCGCGAAACGGCCTCGCAGATCAAGTTCCATACGCTGTCTAACCTGAGCCAGTACCTGGCGCAGTTTGAGGCCAACGCCCAGGCCAACGGCATCACGGTGCACTGGGCCGCCGATGCCCGGGAACACAACCAGATTGTGCATTCCATCCTGCAGCAGCACGGGGTCACCCAGATGGTGAAAAGCAAGTCCATGCTTACGGAGGAATGCCACCTGAACGACTACCTGGAGCAGCACGGCATTGAAGTGATTGACTCTGACCTGGGCGAGCGGATTGTGCAACTGGCCAAAGAGCCGCCCAGCCACATTGTGCTGCCCTGCATTCACCTCAAGAAAGAGGAGATAGGCGACATTTTCCACATGCACCTGGGCACCCAGGCCGGCGTGGCCGATCCGCAGATCCTCACCGAAACCGCCCGCCAGCATTTGCGCGAGACCTTCCTGACCCGCAAGGCCGCCTTAACGGGCGTGAACTTTGCCGTGGCCGAGACCGGTGAATTTGTGGTCTGCACCAACGAAGGCAACGCCGATATGGGCGCGCATTTAGCCGATGTGCACATTGCCAGCATGGGCATTGAGAAGCTGATTCCGCGCCGCGCCGATTTAGGGGTGTTTTTACGATTATTGACCAGAAGCGCCACCGGCCAGCCCATTACCACGTACTCCAGCCATTTCAAGATGCCAAGACCCGGGCATGAACTGCACCTGGTGCTGGTGGACAACGGCCGGAGCGTGCAGCTGGGGCGGGAAGATTTTAGGAACTCGCTCAAGTGCATCCGCTGCGGGGCGTGCATGAACACCTGCCCGGTGTACCGAAGGAGCGGCGGACACAGTTACCAGTCGGCGGTGGCGGGGCCCATCGGGTCCATCCTGGCGCCCAACCTGGACATGAAGAAGCACGCCGATTTGCCGTTTGCCTCCACCTTGTGCGGCTCCTGCTCCAACGTGTGCCCGGTGAAGATTGACATCCACAACCAGCTCTACAAATGGCGGCAGGTGATTGTGCGGGAAGGCTACGCCGACCCGAAGAAGACGGTGGGCATGAAGGCCATGAACCTGGTGCTGTCTTCTCCAAAGACGTTTACGCTGTCGGGGAAGGCGGGGCGGTGGTTCATGAAAACCGTGCCTTTCCTGGTGAGCAATAAGATGAACCCCTGGTACAAACACCGCGAAATGCCGCAGCCGCCCAAAGAGTCGTTTGGCGAGTGGTACCGCAAAAACCGTAAACCGCATGAGTAGCAGAGACCAAATCCTGACCGCCGTGGCGCAAAACCAGCCTCCGTTGACGCCGCTGCCCGAGGTACCAACCTTTCAACTGGAGGCTCCTGACCTGGTGGAGAAGTTTTCGCAGGTGGCCGTTGGCATCGGGAGTAGGGTGTTCCGGGTGAAGGGCTATGAGGAGGTGCAGGAGATTCTGTTCCATGACTTTAAAGCCAACCACCGAATCATCTCCCGGGTGCCGGAGCTGTCCTCCTTCGCCGATGCCACTTTGCTGGAAGACCGAAACCGGCATCAATTGGCCAACGTGGACCTGGCCATTGTGGAGGCGCACTTTGGGGTGGCCGAAAACGGGGCTTGCTGGGTGACGGAGGAGGTGCTGGGCCTGCGCGTGGTGCCGTTCATCTGTCAGCACCTGGCCATCCTGTTGCCCAAAGACCGCCTGGTGCCCTTAATGCACGATGCCTACGCCAGCATTGGGAGCGCCGAGTACGGGTATGGCGTCTTCATTGCCGGGCCCTCCAAAACCGCCGACATTGAGCAGTCCCTGGTACTTGGGGCGCACGGCCCCAGAACCCTGACCGTGTTTCTGATGGGGCAGTAGCGGAAAAGAGGGCCCAGGGGCAGGTTCCCGGTACCTGCTCCTGGACAGGCGCAGCAGAGCCCAATAGGCGCTGTCTGGTTTGTCCTTCTAGTAAAAGAATCCTCCCAATATAATAAGGTGTAGACGTTACGGGAACCCGGCCGGCTTGTGAAAGGGGAGATATCTTCCATAGCAGTAACAAACATTAGTTATGGTCAATGACTGTACCGCATGGGCTATCCGCTGAAAGCAGGAATCTAGGTAAGCCCATTGGAGCCGTAAACCTTGCCTGCGTCAGTTTGGAGCTCTATGCACAAGAAGGATGGGCTTAGGTAAAAGCGGGCCAGGAATCAGCCCCAGGTGCGGCAGGGGCCACGTGGAGGCCTTTGCCAGAAAATTATCTCTATATGTAAGAAAGGAATGTTTCATTATGGATTCACCCAAACAGATCATAGCGGTGGCCTCACGATACGGGGTTGTCATCCAGCACACCTTCACCGACCTGTACTCTGCCATCAGGTTCCTGAGGAAGGGGGAACGGGAAGGCCGGCATACGGCGCTAGGGGCCTTTGATCCCTCCAACGGGGTAGTGTATACCTTGGCTGAGGCCAAACAGGAAGTGACCTCCGGCAAGATGCCCGCCATCAACTTAAACTACTTCCTTGATCTAGGTCTCAAGGCCTCAAGACTAGTGATTTACTAGGTGCCGCTGCAGAAATCAGTGGATTCGGGTTTTCTTTGGCGGTAAACCACTGGTAAAGGAATGGGGCAAAGTGGCTGCTATCCTTTTTTTGGGTGTTTTTGGTAAAACGCCTACAAAATGCATGGGGCAAAGTACCTAAGTGCCTGCTTCTCTTCCCTGTGGGGCAAAAGCAGGTAAGATTGGTTTTCACCTCTAAACAGCTTCTGTGGCTGACTAATTTTCCCTTTGTGGCCTGGCTTCTGGTCAGGAGCCTTTCTCTATCCTCCTTTCTTTTACCGTTCACCCCCCTTTCTTTCTAAAGCTTGCCTTGTCATGTAAAGTAGGGCGCCTGCCCTTGTGCTTTGCCGTACTTGCCTCATACCTAGGCGGGCAGTCAGTCGTGAACATCGGGTTCCGGAAATATCAGACAACTGGGTCCGGCTTTAAGGGCTGGGGTAATCTCTATCTCTTGTCTAAAAGTTGACCGCACCGGTTGATTTTGCCCGACGCTGTGAAAAGCGCGACTCTAATTGAGTAGCCTTAGCTAAACTTTAGGGCTTAGGTTACGTTTAAATCTTTCCCCCACATCCGTTCATCAGATGGCTTAAATTTGAAGGCACTGGCTCCAGGTGTTCTTCCCGTGAGCTGATGAATGGGTAGTTGCCTTACCCTTACAAGTGCACCAACGTTTCCTGATGCGCCGGCCCAAACAGAGGACCAGACACAGGAAAAGCTAGCGACAGTCTGCTGCTGGGATAGCTACCGCCCCCGCTGAAAAATGTTTTCAGGTTTTTTTTAGAAAAATCAAGGAGAGGGAAATATAGACTTTTACAATATAGGAGCTGCACCCGTTTCCGGGACGCTTTATGAATTTGTAAATCAAACCTTGCCGGTTTGCTTGGGCTTGAGAAATAATCAGTTACGCAGGGCTACAGGCAGAATTTGGTAAATTTTATAAATCACGGCGCTAAAATGGAGTATTTAAAAGTATATGAATATTCTAAGTTGTAAATGATTTATTATGGATAAATGGATAAACGGAGCATGATTATTTTTAAAAATCTTGCCGTATAATTGATTAAAGTAATAATTGATTGTATCTTGGTCATAAGAATAAGTAAATGTTACGTTTATGAAGTCTGCCCCGATCTCCGTTAATGAATCTCAAGGAATGAAGCAGTTGCTGTCACTTAAATTAGCTAAAGGCCATAGAAAAACAGAATATTCTGATTTATTGAATGAGATAGGTGCTTTTTTTACCCCTAGTCCTTCCGCGTTGACCCTGAAGACTTTAAGGCTTGCCTTGGAGTCATTCCTGTCGGCGTTGAAAGAGCAGGGGATAGAACTGTTGGGCTTGCTTACAGACCGGGAGTGGAAAAGAAAGGCCTTGGGGGTAACAGAACCAGTGGCCCTCATGAGCGCGTTGGAGGCCGTGTCTAAGGCAGGGGTAGAGCTAAACGTGTGCCGCGAAAAGGTGGCCAAGCTCTTCGGCGAGGGTCGTTCCTTTGGCATTTCGCAGGTGTTGGAGAGCAACCGTCCGTACTGTCTGCAGGAGTATGACGCCGCCGGCAGTTTTGTGCTGGATGGCTTCCCAGCCAGTTTTGAGAAGGTGCAACTGCACGAGAAGCCCAACAAGAGGCTTAAAGACCTGCACCAGACCGGGGTGCTCAGCGAAGAAGTGGAGTCATTGCTGGGGGCGGGGTTCTGGGAGTACGCCGTAGAGTCGGGTGCCTTCTTCTGCACCAACTATGTCCATGAAGTGTTCGCCATTTCTTCTGCTACGCCCCTGCGTGCCTTCAGCAGCCTGTTCCCTTACCTGCGGGAAGAAGACAGAAGCGTGCTGGCGGCAGCCTGGCGTGCGCTGTTGGAAACGGGCAAGAGCCTGGATTGCACCCTGGAGTTGCCCGGCCGGCAGCCAACGTGGGTGCGGGTGAAGGGCAAGTCCATCAGCAAACCAAACGGTGTGGTTAAACTGGTGGGCACCGTGCAGGAGGTCACCGAATACGTGGAAAAAGAGCAGGCCCTGGTGAACGCCAGGGAAAAGGCGGAGCAAAATGCCCGGGTAAAAGCCGAGTACGTTTCGCATATGAGCCATGAAATCCGGACCCCGCTGAACGCCATCATGGGACTTACCTACCTGTTGTTGCAGGAGGAAAGCTTCCAGGAGGAACACCGTGACAGCTTGAACGCCATCCACTTCTCCTCGCAGAACTTACTGGCGCTGGTGAACAACACCCTGGACTTCTCAAAAATTGAAGCCGGTAAGGTAGAGTTGGAGAAAGTGAATTTCCACCTGAAGGATCTGCTCAAGAACACCCACCAGGCGCTTTGCCTGCGCTCCTCTGATAAAAAGGTGAGCTATGAGCTCTCCATTGACCCGCGTACCCCCGACGAGGTAGCCGGCGACCCAGTAAGGCTGATGCAGATCCTGAACAACCTGCTGAGCAATGCCATCAAGTTCACCGAGAAAGGATCGGTGAAAATGGGCGTGGAGGTGATCTACCAGACCGATAAAGAATGGGTCCTGGAGTTTTCCATCGCTGATACCGGCATTGGCATTCCGCTGGAAAAGCAGAAGCGGGTGTTTGAGCGCTTTGTACAGGCAAACCCTGCCACCCACCGGATGTTTGGCGGTTCTGGCTTAGGCTTGGCCATCACCAAAAACCTGGTGGACCTGCACAAGGGCAGCATTACCCTGGAGAGCACCCCTGGCAAAGGGTCTGTTTTCACCGTGCGGCTCAGGTACACCAAGCCCCAGTCGTCTTTGGTGACGGTGCCCAGGGTAAGCAGCAGCAGGGTTACTGGCAACAAGTTGCGGGGCGTGAAGATCCTGGTGGTGGATGATAACGTCATGAACAAGACCGTGGCTACCAAGCTGCTCACCAGCTGGCATGCCGAGGTAGACACCGCCGAGGACGGGCTAACCGCGCTGGAGAAAATCAATACCAGTTCTTATGACCTGGTGCTGATGGATCTGTACATGCCGGTGCTGGACGGTTTCAATGCTGTAGCCAAGTTACGGGAAGCCGGTCAGCAGGTGCCCGTTATTGCCTTAACCGCAAACGGTAATGAAGAGGAGCGCAGACGAATTGTGGAAGCAGGAGTGCAGGACTACCTTTCCAAACCCTTTGTGCCGCAGGAACTCCTTACCAAACTGTTGCAGCTGTTAGAGAACCAGAAGGTGTATAATTAACCGCTCTAGCTTTGTTGCGCTATCCGCTTGGTCTTATGCCACCAAAGTTGATGGCCAGGAAACAGGAATGATACCAGGGAGGGTATGAAAGCCACTGCCCGGTATTCTTCCTGTTTTCCTGAAAATAAGGCTAAACCATTTGGTCCTGGGTGCAATAGGCACTGGTAAGGTTTTCACCCCGCCCTAGCGTGGGCAGAGGCAAGCATGGCTTCTGCCGGTGATGTTTCTGCCCCCAATCCTCGGCAATCCTCCTTCCCCGTATTCTCTACCGTAACCCTCCTTTATTTTCCAACCGTTCACGTTTCAACCTTACCGGCTTACTGAGAGATACTTCTGGCCAATGCAGAGGCAAGATCTGGCAGGGAAATTGTTAGTTGAGGTACACCAAGCGCATTCTACTAAGCAAAGAACAAAAAGTACTTTATAAATGTGTTTATGTCATTAAAATTGTCATAATTCTTTTATAAATTGGCACTGGTTGATTGGTTAATTGTTCTTTTAATAGTTTCCTCCTGCATGTCTGAGTTTAAAGATGGTTCACCCGTTAAGATATTCGTTCTTGAAGATGATATTTGGTATTCGCAGTTCTTAAGCTATCATCTTTCACTGAACCCTGACCATCAGGTTGAAATCTTTAACGCTGCTGATGCATTCATGGGGCGGTTGGCAGAAGCGCCGGACATTATTACCCTTGACTACCACTTGCCCTCCGGTACCGGTGAAGAGGTGCTGGCCCAAATCTTACGGCAGAGTCCTAAATCATATGTCATCATTATCTCGGGGCAGGAAGATATCCGCAAGGCGGTGAGCCTGCTGCAGATGGGGGCTTTTGATTACATCGTGAAGAACGATGAAACCAAGGAACGGCTTTGGAGCATCATTGAAAAAATCAAGCAAACCAAAGCCCTCCGCCAGGAAGTGGAGACCCTCCGCAACGAGGTAAAGCAAAAATACTCGTTGGGCAGCGAACTGGTGGGGTCTTCTGAGCCCATCAAGAAGGTGTTCCAGTTGGTGGAAAAGGCGGCGGTGAACAACATCAATGTAACCATTACCGGTGAGACAGGCACCGGAAAGGAGCTCATTGCCAGAGCCATTCACCAAAACTCAAAGCGGGCTAAAATGCCGTTTGTGGCCGTGAACATTGCCGCCCTGCCGTCTGAGCTGCTGGAGAGCGAACTGTTTGGCCATGAAAAAGGCGCCTTCACCGGAGCCACCTCCAGGCGGGTGGGTAAGTTTGAGGAGGCCAACGGGGGCACCCTGTTTCTGGACGAGATTGGCGAAATGAACATCAATCTGCAGTCCAAGTTGCTGCGGGTGCTGCAGGAAAGGGAGGTGACGCCCGTAGGGTCAAACAAAAGCATTCCGGTGGAAGTGCGTATTGTTACCGCCACGCACCGCAACCTGATTGATGAAGTAAAAAAAGGTAACTTCAGGGAAGATTTGTTCTATAGGTTACTGGGGGTTCAGGTGCAGTTACCGCCCCTGCGGGAAAGAGGGCATGATATCTTGTTGATTGCCAACAAAGTCCTGAAAGATTACTGTCAACAGAATGACCTGGAAGAAAAGTTTTTCTCAGCCGGTGCCCAGAAAAAGCTGTTAAACCACCCATACCCGGGCAATGTGCGGGAATTAAAGGCAGTGGTGGAGTTGGCCGCGGTACTGGCAGATTCGCACGTCATCACGGAGCATGAGATCCAACTGCAGGCAAACATCAGTGCTGCCTCCTCAGAGGAGAAAACGTTGGATGAGTATATCTACGAGATTGTACAAAAGTATTTAGATAAATATAATTACAATGTGGTGTATGTGGCTGATAAACTGAAAGTAGGAAAATCAACCATTTACAGAATGATCCAGAAAGGAGAAGTCCTTATTCCAGAGCACCGGCGGTAAGGAGTTCGATGGTAAAGGGCAGTACAAAGGATAGTAAAAGCTGTTTTTAGGGTCTTTTTCGGAAATTACCCCTTTTTCACATAATGGGGTAGCGGAGGGGCCAGCAGCTTAGAAATACATACATACTAATTAATCAAAGTAAGGGAGCCTGCCCCGGCACTACCTGGTTAGTGGAGGGGCAGGGTGCATACATATATTCTATAGCCTATGTACTCAATTGAGCAAATCTTTAAGAACAGCCCCAGTCCAACGTATGTCAAAGATGCACAGGGCAAGATTCTATGGGCAAATACGGCTTATGCGCAAATGCATAAATGTAGTCTGGAAGACTTGCTGGAGAGAGGGAGCATAGACTTTGATTTCTCCTTTGAACGGGACCTGGAGGTGATTGCGTCAGAGGAAGAGTGCCGGATTGAGGAGTTTTTTAAAATGGAAGACGGCAGGGGAGCTTGGTTTCTGACGGTAAAGAAAGCGATTGTGCAGCAAGATGGTCTCCGCTGTCTGCTCTCTACGTCTTCGGAAATAACCAACCTGAAAGAAAGCCTCCAAATAGCAGAGAGCTCCTTTACCGCCAAAGAAAGGTTCCTGGCCGATGTCAGCAAAGAGCTGGAGGCGCCCATCCATGCCATCATAAGCCTGGTGAAACTCTTAAAGAAGACGTTCATCAGCAAAGACCAGAAAAGATACCTGAACTCACTCCTGTCTATTTCTGACCACCTGCTGGACGTGCCCAAAGATATTCTGGAGTACACCAAACTGGAGACAGGGGCCCTCGCCTTTGATACCGAGACAGTGGACATTGTAGAGTTGGTGGACAGCACGGTGCGGTTGCTCTCGCTCAAGGCAGCCGAGCAGGATGTGAGCATCCATTTTTCGCAGCCCGTGGCCAAACTGCCGCTGGTGGACCTCAGCCCGGCTAACCTGAATCTCATACTGGTTAAGTTCATTAACTGTGCCGTTAGGTATACCAAAAGCAAGGATATCGTTGTCTCGGTTTTCCAGAAAGAGAAGGTAGAGAAAGCATTGTATTTACACTTCTCCATCAACAACCTGGGCTTTGACCAAAGCATGGAGGGGTTTGGGGAGTTCTTTCATCCAGAAATAGCCCTTGCCTCTGAGGAGCCGGGCAAGAACCCCAGGTTTGACCTGGGGATCTATACTTGTAAGAAGTTGATTGAACTGCAGGGAGGCAAGGTATGGCTGGAGAACAAAGCCGGTCAGGGCACAAGCATTGAGTTTGTGTTGCCCTTTTCGGTTAGTCGGGTGCAAGCCCCCTCGCTTGGTAAATTCCTGCACCCTGACCACCTGAAGGAACTGAACCTTCTGCTGGTAGACGACAATGAGAGTTGCCAGTCTTTGGTGAAGTACCAGATTCAAAACTGGAATTCCAAGTTAGACGTTGCCTGCCAGGGTGAGGAAGGTATTTCCATGGCCGCGCAGAAGAACTATGACCTCATTCTCATGGATATTGAAATGCCGGGCATCAGTGGCCTGGAGACAACTTCCTTAATCCGGAAATCAGAAGGTCCTAACCGCCAAACGCCCATTGTGGCCTTTACCGGCAATTCAGCCAATCTTGATCCTGCCCGGTTCAAAGAATACGGCTTCACAGATTACCTCAAGAAGCCATACCATGCCTTTGACCTGTTCCTCTGCATCTCAAAGAATACCGGTAATTATCTAAAGCACCAGTCATTGCTGCCCGCAGATAAAGCCAACCAGCCAAATCCTCTCTATGATTTCTCCGGGCTGGGTGATATGGCCAAGGATGAGGTCTTTATCAGGAAGATGCAGAAGCTGTTTGTAGACATAGTGCCCACCCAGCTGGCCAAGTTGCAGCAGGCCATTCAGCAGGAGCGCTGGGAAACGGTTTCCTTGATCGCCCACAGTTTAAAGTCTACTTACGGCAATATTAAGGTTGTAAAGGCCGCTGAGGCGATGCGGAAGATAGAGGAAATCGCTAACACCACTACCAACCCGTATGAGTTGAAAAGGTTGATGGAAATTGTCAGGGAAACCTCCCAGAAGGTAGTGGATGTGTTCACCGAGGAGTTGGCCATGCATCATGCCTAGGGCAGATTCGCCTATCCTTAGTACATTGTCCTTACTTCTGGCTTTGCCTCGCCAGGCCATAACGTAGGGTAGAGGCGAAGGCAGCGCAAATCCTTCCAGCAAGGATGGGTAATTTCTCTTAAAGCCTCTCTGAGATAGTCCCAAGGTAGAGGGAAGAGGCTGTTCATTAATTGCCTGGCTTGAGTTAACATCCTGACTGACAGTAGTTATTGTTTTGCTTTCACCCTGGCAAGACCTCCTGGTGCCATTGTAGGCTAGCTCCTGAACAGCCATGAGCTCCCAGTGAGCGACAAGCAAGCACAACGGGTGCTTGCAGTTCCTATGGGTCTGCTAGTCCCTTTCTGTACCCTCTGCCTTTCCATTGCTTCCCATTATAACACATGGTTTCTCAAAATGGGAAGCGTTTTAGGGTAAATTTCCTTGATTTATATTTTATCCTTGTTAATTGCTATACAAACCACTTTGGCACGGTTGTTTCATATAATTTGTAAAAAAAAGACAAGATGAAGCAATCTTTATTAATAGTTGATGATGAGCCTTCAATCGGGTTGATATTGGAACACTACTTCTCAAGGGCTTATCAGGTTGTGGTTAAGTCAAACGGCAAAGAGGCTATGTCCTGGCTGGAGGAAGGGAACCATATAGATGCCATTGTTGCGGACTTTGAAATGCCTTTTATGAACGGCCTTGATTTTATCAAGCAACTAAGGGCAAGCACGCTGTTTAAGGACATTCCATTGATCATGCTGTCTGGTAAGGAAGAAACCAGAAACAAGATCCTTTGCCTTAAAACCGGGGCAGATGATTACATGGTAAAACCTTTCAATCCTGAAGAACTGGAAGTCCGGATTGAGAATGTATTAAGAAGGGTAAAGATTTCCTAAGGGCCATGAAGACAAGGGTTGTGTTCCTTTCCCCAGACGTTCAGGAGGCTTGCCAATTTGAAACTGCGCTAGACGCAGATTTTGAAGTAAAGCATTTTGACAACCCTAGGTTATTCTTACGGTCATTGGAAAAAGGCGATCAATACGAGATTATCATCAATGCGGCCACCATAAACTCCCCCCTTGGCATCAACCTGCTAAGAACCATCAAGGCGCGTTTCTCCCGGCCCATGCCCGTGATCTGGTTAGCGCATGATGTGGTTTCCCCGGCGCTGCAGAGAATGCTGATGGCCGCCGGTGTTTCAGACATCTTCTATCGAAAACCAGATATGGACAGAGTAAAAACCCGGATGAAGTACCTGGCCTTGGCAAACCGCCAAGAGGTAGTGGCCCCGGTTGACAGCGTGTACGCCTACCGGTACCCCATAGGGAAAAGAATCTTTGATGTGGTGGTAGCATCCTCGGCGCTGCTGTTTCTTTCGCCCTTGCTGCTGCTGATTGTGGTCTTGATAAAACTGGAGTCCAAAGGCCCTGCTTTCTACTACTCCTACAGAGTGGGCACCGGGTACAAGATCTTCAAATTCTGGAAGTTCAGATCCATGAGACAAGACGCTGATCAGTTGCTGGATTCCATTAAAGACCTGAACCAGTACCAGCCAACGGAAAGCAAGACAGTAACCGATCTGCTGGCCATCTGCGCTGCCTGCTCAGAGAACGGGACAGAGTGTGGCAACAAACTGATTGACGAGCAGGGCAAGATCATCTGCGAGAAGCAGTATTTCCAGGCCAAAAAAGCAAAAACCGGTGCCGCCTTTATCAAGATTGCCAATGACCCCAGAATTACCCGGTTCGGGATGTTTCTCCGGAACACCAGCCTGGATGAGCTGCCCCAGTTGTACAATGTGCTCAAAGGCGACATGTCCATTGTAGGGAACCGGCCCCTCCCGGTGTATGAGGCCGAAAGGATCACCACCGACGAGTATGCCGCCCGGTTTATAGCACCCGCCGGAATCACCGGCTTGTGGCAGGTGAGCAAGCGGGGGCAAGGAAGCATGTCAGAGGCAGAGCGAAAAGCTTTAGACATTGAATACGCTAAGAAATTTTCCCTTAAAAAGGACCTATACATCCTGATCAAAACCATACCCGCCTTATTTCAAAAAGAAAATGTGTAAAATCTAATGTTGAATATGAAAAAGTTTACCCTTGCAGTTCTGCTGGCCTTCCAAGGAATGCTGGTGCTGGCCCAGAGCGACCCTAAGCAGGCCGCTGATTGGGAGAAGAAGCTCTTTGTGTCAGAGTACGCTCTTCCTTTGCTCACGCAGGCCGCCATTGCCAACGCCACTGAACTGGAAAACGCCGATGCCGTGAGACTACAGGCCATTGAGCAGCGCAAGATCATCCGTAAAAACTTCTACAGCGGTTTCTCCATCAACTCTGCGTATACCTACGGCAGCATGAATGCCTGGAGCCTGAACGGGGAACCCATCAACTCTTTCAACGCCTTTGACGCTCCTCTTCGGGCCAGATACAATATGGGACTTTCCATGTCATTGCCCTTAGGCCAGTTGCTCAGCCGACACAACCAAATCAAGAGCCAGGATCTGGCAATCGCCCAGGCGGAAGGTAACCGCAAGTTAGCCGAACGGGCGGTCAGACAACGGGTGATTACCCTGTACCAGAACCTGGTGTTGGCCAAATCTCAACTGGAACTACAGCAGCAAGCCTACCAGTCAGCGGTTGTGACACACAAACTTGCTGAGAAGCAATTCAAGAGTGGTGAAATACAGATTGATGCCATGTCTAATGTGCAGCAAGCTTACACCAATTCGGCGGTTGCCCTCAAGCAAGCCAAGGTGAACTATGAGACACAGCTATTAATGATGGAAGAAACAATTGGAAAGAGACTAATCGACTTAATACAAAGCAAATGAAACTAAAAGACATTTTCAGGCTAATTTCCCGTAATCTGTTCCTGCTCCTGGCAGTGACCTCGGTAACGGCGGCGTCTATCTACTTCTTTACCAAAGACCAGGATGACGAGTACACCTCTAACACCACCATTTACACCGGTATCGCGTCTGGGTACAACCTCAGCGACGTAACCAAGAGTACCACCCAGTACAAAGTGGCCAAAGACGGCTTTGCCAACCTGATCTCCATCATTGACTCCCGCGATATCAGAAAAGAGCTAGGGTTCCGGCTTTTCGCCACCCACATCATGCTGAAGAAGCATGACCCTAATATCCTGAGCGAGGAGGCCTACCAGAAGCTGCAGGAGTTTGTTCCAGGCTCCGTGAAGGCCAGGCTGGTTGGGGCAACCCTGCACGAAACCGCCAAGAACGTGGCGGAAGCCTACAACTCCGGCAGTGACAACCCGGTGAAGCTCCTCATTGACTCAGGCGAGCTGGGCTACTCAGCCGACGCTTTCTCAACCCTAGAAGCCAAAAGAATTGGTGACAGCGACCTGTTGCAGATCTCTTACTACTCAGGTGACCCGGCCCAGTGCAAGAACACCCTGGATCTCTTGACCCAACTGTTCCTGGAGAAGCACAGATCTTTGTTTACTGCCCAGTCTGAGTCGGTGGTGGATTACTTCACCAAGGCGACCGACAGCGCCCTCACCAAACTGAAACTGGCCGAGGACCGGCTACTGGCTTTCCAGCAGGCCAACAACATCATAGATTACAACTCGCAGGTGGGCTCTACCACCACTGAGAAAAATACGCTGTTGAGCAAGTCCAATGATCTGGAGATTGAGTATGCGGGTGCCTTGTCAACGCTGCGTTCACTGGAGCAGAGCCTAAAGGCCAGAGGCATTCCTAACCTGTACAGCCAGGAAGTGCTGCAACTGAAGGGCAGACTCGCCAAGATCACTACTGAGGTAGCCGAGTTAGAACTCCTGAACAAAGGCCAGACCACCGGCGCCCAGGCAAACAGACTGAACGCCCTGAAAAAAGAGGCCGATGATCTGTCTAAAAGAATGCTGAGCTCCGTGGACAAGCATTATGACAACACGCACACCGTACAAGGCTTGCCCACCACCAACCTGCTGGCCGACTGGGTAAGAACCACGTTCCTGCTGGAGGAACTGAAGAGCAAGCGGGGCCTGGTTAACAAACACAGAGAGGCCTACGCCGTGGAGTACGAGAAGCTGATGCCGCTGGGAGCGGAGAACAGAAAGCTTACCCGTGATGTGACCATGGCGGAGCAGGAGTACCTGGCCAAACTGGAGGGACTGAACCAAAGCAAGCTGAACCAGCAGAACATTGAGATTACGTCTCAGTTAAAGGTGATTGACCCTCCTTTCATGCCCGGCAGCCCCACCAAGCTGACCCGCATCCTGCTTATTCTGTTCGGGTCCATGGGTGTGTTCCTGTTAACCCTGGGCGGTCTGCTGGCCCACGAGCTGCTGGATGAGTCACTGCGCAAGCCCTCTATTGCCGCCAAGAAGATTGAGTACCCTATCTTCGGGGTATTGCCCGCCACCAACTCCACCAGCTCTAAGCAGCTGCAACTGGCCCAGAACGCCGAAGACCAGCTTGCCCGGCAGCTGATCCTGAAAATGAAGCAAAAAGACTCGGCCTATCCGTTTGTGGTAGGGGTGCTGAGCAGCATGTCAGGCGAAGGAAAAACCGTGTTGTGCAACACCCTGGCCAATAACCTGATCTCCATGGGCATTGAAACGCAGGTGCTGTATCCTAAGAGCCACAAGGGCCAGATTCCGGCCGAGGCCAACTGCAGCTTCTACGCGCCGCTGGAAGGCGTACTGACCGATGCCAGCATTGCCGACCTGGCCGGCGAGACCTTCATGAGCAACACCGTGGTGATCGTGGAATTCCCGGCCGTGCTGGAAGACACCTACCCGGTATCCCTGTTCAAGCATCTTGACCTGGTGCTCCTGACCGTGAAGGCTAACCGCGTATGGCAGCAAGCCGATAAGACCATGTTTGAGAACATCCGGAAGGTGACCAGCGCACCCATTGAGACAGTTCTAAGCTCTGTGCAGCCAGACTACGCCAAAGAAATGGTGGTGGTACGTCCTAAGCACACGCAGCCAGAGCAGAAAGCACTGCAGTCACCTAAGAGCTTACCCGCCCTGGAAACCGTTTAACGGCTGTTTTCAGGAAAACATCCCCAAAACAGCTTTCCCAAAAGAACCCTTCCTTTCACCGCCGCCTCCAAAAGTACAGGGGTGAGGGAAGGGTTCTCAAAACCCCGCCAGGTTTTGGATGATTACATGTACAAAAGCAAGCTACCATGAGGCAACTTCACTTATCTTCAGAAAAAAGAGCTTTTAATTACTTACTTCCCCTAGGAATACTGGCTGCAGTGGGTATTGGCTGGTTGACCGCCCAGATGGGCTTCCTCATGCCAGGTCTGATACTAAGTGTCCTGCTGGTGCTGCCTTTTGTCTTCTCTATCTTCAAGGAGCCCAAAGTTGGCCTGGTGGCGTTCATGGGCTACTGCTTTATCTTCAACTTACTGGCCCGCGAGATTGGTAATTTCCCGTACCTGTACGTGATTGAAACCTTGCTGGTGCTCTCCTGGCTGTCGGTGCTGTTCCATACAAACAAAGAGTTTGAGTGGGCCAACATCAAGAACGAGATCTGTGTCCTGGGCTTCGGCTGGATGATGATCAACATTCTGCAGCTCTTTAACCCGGCCAGCAGTAACATCCTGGGCTGGATGCTGGATTTCAGATACACCTTGCTGTGGATCCTGGCGGTGCCGCTTTGCATGCTGGTGTTCAACAAGAACAAAGACCTGAACACCTTCCTGATCCTGATCATCGCTTTCTCCCTGCTGGCCACGCTCAACGGCGTGAAACAGATCAAGCTGGGGCTTTCGCAGGCAGAGCAGACCTGGTTGGCTACCTCGGGCTATGTCACCCACGTGATCTTTGGCGAGCTGCGGGCCTTCTCCTTCTACACAGACGCCAGCCAGTTTGGCGCCTCGCAGGCCCACTTGTTTGTAGTGGCGCTGGTGCTGGCCTTCGGTCCTTTTAAACTCTGGAAGAGAGTCCTGTGCGCGCTGGCCGCCATGGCGTTCCTGTACGGCGAATCCATCTCCGGTACCCGGGGGGCCTTGTTCACCATCTTCATTGGGTTGGGCGTGGTAGTGTTCATCAACAAGAACTTCAAAGTGACCATTATTGCGATCACGCTGGTGGTAACGGGGTTCTGCTTCCTGAAATTCACCACCATTGGGCAAAGCCACTTTGAGATCAGAAGGATGCGCTCTGCCCTGAGACCCCACGATGCCTCGTTCAACACCCGCCTTACCAACCAGGTAAAGATTCAGCGGTACCTTGACTCGCATCCGTTCGGGGGCGGCGTGGGCGCCATTGGCTTCACCGGCCGTAACTACAACCAGGGGACCTACCTGGCCTCCATTCCGCCAGACAGCTACTGGGTAAAGATCTGGGCAGAGTACGGTACGCCGGGCTTTGTGATCTGGATCAGCCTCATGATGTACATCATCGGCAAGAGTTGCGGGATTGTCTGGCGAACGAAGGACAAGGGGCTCAAATTCAAACTTACCGCCCTCACGGCGGGCTTCACCGGCATCATCATCAGTAGTTACAGTAACGAGATCATGAACATGATGCCCTCCTCCATGATCATCTACGTTTCCTGGGCCTTTATCTTCCAGGGGCCGCGGCTCGACAAAGAGGCCCAGCAACTGGAACCCCAACCATTGGAAGCTCATGCGTAAACCCTTAGTCTCCATTGTCTCGGTGAACTACAACCAGGCGGCCGTGACCTGCGAAATGGTCGCGTCGCTCCGGAAGGTGAGTTACCCCAACATTGAGATCATCATCGTAGACAACGCCTCCCCGTCAGACGACCCGGCCATCATCAAGGAGCTGTACCCCGAGGTGAAGCTGATCAGGTCCTCGGTGAACCTGGGGTTTGCCGGGGGCAACAACCTGGGCATAGGGTACGCAACGGGGGAGTACGTGCTCTTCCTGAATACCGACACCGAGGTGGAACCCGATTTCCTGGAGCCCCTGGTGGAGTTGTTCCAGGCAGACCCGCAGGCGGGCATCGCCTCGCCGAAGCTGGTGTACTACGGTACCGAAGGCCTGATCCAGTACGCCGGTTCTTCCGGCATCAACCCCTGGACCGGCCGGAGCATCACCGTGGGGCAACTGGAGAAGGACAAAGGGCAGTATGACGGGGTTAGGAGCACCGCGCTGGCCGACGGAGCCGCCATGATGGTGCCCCGGCGGGTGATCAAAGAGGTGGGTCCCATGCCTGAGCAGTACTTCCTCTACTATGAAGAGCTGGACTGGTGCGAGATGATCAAACGGGGCGGGTACACCTGCCATTACGTGGGCCCGTCAAAGGTATACCACAAAGAGTCCATCTCGGTGGGGAAGGCCTCGGTCCTGAAAACCTACTACATGAACAGAAACCGTCTGCTCTTTCTCCGCAGGAATGTCCACGGCATCGCTTTCCTGACCAGCCTGCTGATTTTCATGCTGGCGGCACTGCCCAAGAAAGTGCTGGAGTTCACCCTGCGCTTGGAGTGGCACCATCTGAGGGCTTTGCTGAAGGGGCTGATGTGGCATGCCACGGCCCGCAACATCCATGAACGGATCTTGCAGAGCAAGGTGGCCGCCCACCAGGTCTATGAGGGGGCAATGCCCCAGCGTTTTTAGCCCTCTTTCGTCAAAACACCCCAGAAACAGCTAAGAGAGGCTTATCACAACCACCGTTTAAGATTCAGGAATGAACACAATAGTACAAGTGCTGGACGTCCTCCTTTATGTCATTGGCGCTTTTCTTCTATTCAATTGCTGTTACTTGCTTTTCTTCGCGCTGGCCGGGCACCTGACCGTGAAGCCCCTGCAGGTGGTGGTGCAGAAGTACAGACGGTTTTGCGTGCTCATACCGGCCTACAAGGCCAATGAGGTGGTGCTGGAAACCAGCCTGGCCGCTCTGCGGCATACGTACCGGGGCGGCTTTGACGTGGTAGTGATAGCCGATGGGCTGGAGCCGGAGACGGTTACCCAGCTGGCGGCGAGCGGGGTAGACGTTATTGAGGTGTTTTTTGAGAAAAGCACCAAAGGCAAAGCCCTTGCGGCGGCGCTGGATGCCCTGCCCGAGCACAAGTATGACATTGCGGCCATTCTGGACGTGGACAACCTGATGGGACCAGATTTCCTGGAGGAGGTGAACAAAGCCTTTGAGGCCGGGTACCTGGTGGTGCAGGCCCACCGAACCGCCAAGAACATAGACACCTCCTTCGCCTTCCTGGACGCCTGCAACGAGGAAATCAACAACCACATCTACCGGAAAGGCCATTACGCCATTGGCATGTCCTCGGCCCTGATTGGGTCTGGCATGGCGTTCAGCTTTTCTTACCTCAAAGAACTGCTGGCCGGCATTGGCGAAACCGTGGGCGAGGACAAGGAGCTGGATTTCCGGATTGTGAAAGACCGGGAAAAAATCTGCTACCTAGACCAGGTGCTGGTGTATGATGAGAAAATAGAGAACGCACGGGTGTTCACCCAGCAGAGAACCAGGTGGATTGCCGCCCAGGTGGAGTTCCTGAAAAAGTACGCCTGGGAGGGCGTGGTGCAGTTGCTGAAGCGCGGCAACGTGGAGTTCTTCAACAAAGTGGTGCAGGCGTTCCTGGTACCAAGAATTCTGCTGATAGGCGTTTTGGGGCTGTTTTTCCTGATTTCCCTCCTAATCCCCTTCGGGCCGTTGCCCGGGTTCTGGTTTACCTTGCTGGTGATGCTGAGCGCCGCCCTGTTCATTGCCCTGCCCGCCCGGTTCTACAAAAGCGACAGGCTGGGGAAGGCCTTGCTTCAACTGCCCTACGCCCTTTTCTGTATGGTGAAGGCCTTGTTCCAGATCAAGAAAGCCAAGAAGTCTTTCCTGTCAACCCCCCACCAAGTAAAGTCGGTTTCCTCAGAAATTAACGTGTAACTCCTAAACCATCCATACTATGCCATTTGAAATTTTCGCCTTCCCCGCCTTGGTGTTCCTTGTAATTGGGTTCTTCAGCGGGCTGAACATCAAGAGAAACGATTAGCGCCTCACCCCAAGGACCAACAAGTTTTCATTGTTAAAGAATCTGTATGGAAGTTCTGGAAATATGTTTCTGGATAGCAGCAGCGGTGGTTTTCTATACCTACTGCGGCTATGCAGTGGTAGCCTGGGGCCTGGCCAAATGCGTTTCCCGCTTTAGGAAGCCGCTGGCCTTGCAGCCGTTTGAGCCTGAGGTTACCCTGGTGGTGCCGGCTTACAATGAGGCCTCTATCCTGGAGAGCAAGATCGCCAACAGCCTGGCCCTGGACTACCCTAAAGAGAAGCTGAAGCTTATCTTCATTACCGACGGCTCCACCGACAGCTCCGCAGAGGTGCTGGCCGAGTACCCGGAGCTGCTCCACCTGCACTCCCCCGTGCGAGGCGGGAAAGCCCTGGCCGAGAACCGGGCCATGCAGTTTGTCCAGACGCCTTATGTCATCTTCACGGATTGCAACTCCTACCTGAACCAGGAGGCGGTGAGGGAGATGGTAAAGCATTACCAGAACCCTCAAGTTGGGGCCGTGTCTGGCGAAAAGAAAGTACTGGCTCTGGATTCTGCCCCGGGCGCCGGCGAAGGCCTGTACTGGAAGTATGAGTCTTTCCTGAAGCGCTGCGACTCTGAGATTTACAGCCTGATGGGGGCCGCCGGGGAGCTGGTTTCCTTTCGGGCAGACCTGTACCAGCCGCTGGAGAAAGACACCATCCTGGATGATTTTGTGCAGTCGCTCCGGATAGTGGAACAAGGGTATAAGGTGGTGTATGAACCTGCGGCGTTTGCCTCAGAGACACCCTCGGCCTCCATTGCGGAGGAAATGAAGCGCAAGGTGCGGATCTGTGCCGGCGGGTGGCAGTCCATGTTTCGGTTGGGCGCCCTGCTGAACCCGTTCCACCAGCCCCTGGTCACCTTTCTGTACGTGTCCCACAGGGTGCTGCGCTGGAGCCTGGCCCCGCTGATGTTGGCGCTCCTGCTGCCGCTCGGTTTAGGGCTGGCCTGGCAAAAAGGGGGCATTTACACGGGGCTGTTTGTGCTGCAGGTGCTGTTCTACACGCTCTCCTGGTTAGGCTGGCAGGCCGCGTCGGCTGGGCGCAAGGTAAAGCTGCTGGTGCTTCCCCTTTATTTCACGCTGATGAATCTGGCCGTTTTTGCGGGTTTTCTCAGGTTTCTCAGAAATGCCCAACCGGCTGCCTGGGAGAAAGCAGACCGCACCGTGGAACCCAAAATTGCGGTTAGGCAGTATGAAGTTATAGACTAATTAATTTAGTTTATATATATTGTTGGTATTGTATAAAATGTAAGTTAGACCACCTTGAGCATCCTACAGACCATAAAGACAAACGCGCGGCTGAAAGCACTGGCTTTGTACCTGCTCATGCCCAGGAACCAGGCAAGGCCCCGGTGGTGGGTCAGGAATTTCATAAATCCCTTTTACCACCGCAAGGGAGACAATGCCGTGTTCCGGTCTACCGCCCGGTTAGATGTGCTGCCGTTCAATGGCTTCAGTGTGGGCAATCATTCGGTGGTGGAAGACTACGCTGTCATCAACAACGGCATGGGGCCTGTGGCCATTGGGGCCCACACGTTTGTTGGGTTGTATGGGGTGG
Organism: Rufibacter psychrotolerans; assembly: GCF_016924645.1. Taxonomy (GTDB): domain Bacteria; phylum Bacteroidota; class Bacteroidia; order Cytophagales; family Hymenobacteraceae; genus Nibribacter; species Nibribacter psychrotolerans. The sequence continues at coordinate 284,033 of NZ_JAFFJV010000001.1, forward strand.
TGATTGGGCCGGTTACCATAGGTGACCATGTCATCATCGCGCAGCATGTGGTGATCTCTGGCCTGAACCATGGTTATGAAGACGTGACCATGCCCATCAAAGACCAGCCCTGCAGTGCCGCTGAGATTGTGATAGAAGATGAATGCTGGATAGGGGCCAACGTGGTGATCACCGCCGGGGTGCGCATAGGAAAACACGCAGTGGTGGCCGCCGGCAGCGTGGTCACCAAAGACGTGCCCGCCTACACCATTGTGGGGGGGAACCCGGCCCGGGTTCTGAAACGGTACAACTTCCTTACCGCAGCGTGGGAAAAAGCATACAAACCCCAGGAGGTAGAAATTGTTAAAGCCTAACGCAATTGAGCATTGAGAATCGCCCATTCATTAATTGGAAACAACGCTGTCATTCTGAAGTTAGCAAATATGGAGAGTGCTAGATATAATTTTCAGGATGTTACTTTACTGATCACGCACTATAACAGGAGTACTTCCCTTGCGCGGCTGCTGAAGTCGTTCCAGGAGCTTGGGTGTAGCTTTGAGCAGGTGATTGTCTCAGATGACGGCAGCCGGCCCGAGCACTTGGAGGTGCTGAAACAGCTGCAGAAGGCCTTTTCTTTTCAGCTCCTTACCAGCCCCAGCAACAAGGGGTTGGGGCACAACATCAATAAAGGGCAGGATGCGGTAAAGACCCCGTACACCCTGTACATCCAGGAAGATTTTATCCCCAAGCCCGCTTTCCTGACGCATTTCCAGGAAGCACTGGACATCATGAGCCGGCACGATGACGTGGACCTGATCAGGTTTTACGCCTATTTCAAGTACCCCTACCTCAAGCCACACGGCAAAGGATTCTCAGAAATGCTCTATAAACCCCTGCCCTGGTACACCAATCACCTTAAATTTTACTCTTACAGTGATCACCCGCACTTACGGCGCAGCACGTTCTGCCAGAAGTTCGGCCGGTACAAAGAAGGCAGGCGGGGAGACAAGGTTGAGTTTGACATGTGCCTTTCCTTTATCAAGAACAAAGGAAAAGGCCTCTTCTTTGAGAACTTCACGGGCATGTTTGAGCAGAAGAACTCCCCAGATGAGCCCAGCACCATGGACCGGCCGCAGTGGAAACAGCAAAAGGAGCCTCCCATTCTTTTACTGAGGTGGCTGTACCTCAAGTACCGCCTGCTCAAGCACACCCTTGAGTTGATGTTTACCGCCCGGCAAACCCAAGGCAAGAAAAGGGCCTCAGAGAAGTCCCTTCAAAAGAGCCTGGTGGCAAAGACTGTAGTTCAGCAAGAACTGATATAACTTTAAACTTTACATAGAAATAAAGTATAATTTAATATATATTTGATTAAATTTTTTTACTGTTGTGCTAGCCTGCTAGCAGGCCAGTGACTTTGAGAAGACCATACCCTGTACTAGTTAAATGAATCACTTTATGAGAGCTTTTTCTGAGCCCGGTTGGATAGATGACCTGAAGTTTTCCTATGAGAAATACGAGGACATTCCTGCATCTGTATTTGAGAAGATCAACCGTGACTTAGACCTGGTCCAGAGCAAAAGCCCCCTGGTAAGCATCCTTATTTCTGCCTGGAACGAGGAGGTGAACATTTTAAGGTGCATTGCAAGTCTTGCAAAGATGAAAACGCGGTTTCCTTTTGAAATCATCGTCATCAACAACAACTCCAAAGACAAGACCCAGGAAACCATTGACCGCCTGCATGTGAAAACCTTGTTTGAGGCCAAGCAGGGGTGCGGACCAGCCCGGCAAACTGGCCAGGAAAACGCCGCCGGAAAGTATATCCTGCTGGCCGACGCAGACTGCTATTACCCCTCTTGCTGGGTAGATGAAATGGTGAAGGTTTTAATGCAGCCCAAAGTGATGTGCGTGTACGGCCGGTACTCCTTCTTGAGCGAGCCCGGTTTCCCGCGCTGGAAGCTCTTTATTCTGGAGTCTTTGAAGGACGTGATCTCTGAAATCAGGCACATTAAACGGCCCTACTACAACACGTTTGGCCTGAGCATGGGCTACGTGAAGGAATACGGACTGCGGGTAGGGTTCATCCAAACCAATTTCTGGGGAGATGACGGGCAGCTTTGCCTGGGCCTGATGAAGTACGGCAAGATCAAGCAGGTAAGGTCCAACAAGGCCCGCGTCTGGACCGGGCCGCGTACCTTGCAGCGCACCGGCAACTTCTCCCAAGCCCTCAAGGCCCGGGTTGTAAAGGAGTTGAAACGCTTTAAAAACCACTTCAACTCCCGCATGCCTAAGAACATCAGCATGTTTAACCGATAATCTATCACCCCATTACCGCGCACTTGACCTATAACGGCACTAGACAAATGGATACTGGACTGAGCATTTTTGAGGACGTTACCCTGCTAATCACCCACTACAACCGTAGCAACTCGTTGGAGCGCCTCCTGAGAACGTATGAGGAACTGGGCTGCAGGTTTGGCGAGGTAGTGGTGTCTGATGACGGGAGCAAACCCGAGCATCTGCAGGCCATACGCCAGTTACAGGAGACTTACTCTTTCCGGCTGATCACGTCACCGGTGAACAAGGGCCTGGCCCATAACCTCAACAAAGGCCAGGAAGCCGTAAAGACGCCCTACACCCTGTACGTGCAGGAAGACTTTGTGCCCTTGCCCGCCTTTAAAACGCACTTTCCAGACGCCCTGGCCCTCATGCGGCAGGAGCAGGAACTGGATATCGTGAGGTTCTATGCGTATTCAGCTTACCCGTATCTGACCCCCTACAAAAAGGGGTACTCCAGGATGAGCATCAAGCCCTGGTACACCAACTACCGGAAGATCTACTACTACACAGACCACCCGCACCTGAGGCGGTCTACCTTCCTGCAGAAGTTCGGCAGGTACGTGGAGGGGATAAAATCAGACAAGGCTGAGTACCTGATGTGCCTTTCGTTTATCCAGAAAAAAGGGAAGGGCCTGTTCTTCAATGATTTCAAAAGCCTGTTTCTGCAGAAGAATTCCGCCGAGGAGCCCAGCACGATCCAGCGCAGCAGCTGGCGCCAGAGCAAGAGCCCGCTCATCTCTTTAGGGCGCGACATCTACCGGCAGGTCAAATACAATTTTGATATACACTTTGCCCGATAACAGCACCCGGGCTTCCTAAGAAAGCCCGCGAAGTAACCTGAGTTTTTTATAATCCATTTGTTATGAACTTCGTTTTTGTAAGCCTCCAGAGAATCAACACAGACCGGGATTCAACGTCTACCTGTTTGGCGAAGGAACTGGCGAAGCATCATAACGTGCTGTACGTGAACTCTCCGGTAGACAGAAGGGCCACGCTTGCCTCCAGGAACGACGAGTACGTGGAGGCCCACCTGAGGGCCATCCGGGAAAAGAAAAACCCACTTGTGCAGCTAGACACCACCCTGTGGGCCTTGAACCCCACCCGGGTCATTGAATCAATCAACTGGGTGCCGTTTACGCCCGTTTTCTCCGCATTGAACTGGGTGAACAACCGTAGGCTGGCCAAGGATATACAGGAGGCAGTAGATACGCTGGGGTTTGACAGGTTCATCCTGATCAATGACAAAGACATGTTCCGGAGCTATTATCTGAAGGAACTCCTCAAGCCTGAGAAATACATCTACCTGGACCGGGATTACACCCTGGGCTTACCCTACTGGCGAAAGCACGGAGCGTCTTTGGAGCCCAAACTGATGCAGAAGTCAGATGCCGTGGTGTGTAATTCGCATGATTTTACAAAAAGGGCCAGGAAATACAACGCCAACAGCTACTACATAGGCAACGGGTTTAACGTGGAGCAATACCTCCATACCGAGAGCAAAACAGTTCCCCAGGACCTGAAAGCGATCAAGGGCCCCATCATTGGGTATGTTGGCGCGCTCATTACCCTGAGGCTGGACCTGGACTTGATGGTGCGGCTTGCCACCCAAAGGCCCCACTGGAGCTTTGTGTTCATTGGCAAGGAAGACGAGGACTTCAGGAAGAGTGCGTTGCATGCCCTGCCCAATGTGCACTTTCTGGGGGTAAAGCACACCAGCCAGGTGCCGGCCTACCTTAAGCAATTTGATGTGTGCATCAATCCGCAAATCGTGAATGACATTACCAGGAGCAACTTTCCGCTGAAGATAGTGGAGTACCTGGCCATGGGGAAACCCGTGGTGGCCACCTCCACCAACACCATGCGCGAAGTGTTCCAGTCGCATACCTATCTGGCCTCCAACCCCGCCGAGTTTATTGCCCAGATAGAAATGGCCCTGGCCGAAGACAGCCGGCAGGAGCAGGAAAGCAGGATTGAGTTTGCCAGGGAGTTCTCCTGGGAGAATGTAGCGGCGGTATTGCTGGAGTGTATTGGTCAGTCGCAGCTTGTTGCGCAATAACCTTTAGTAAAATCTTGATAATCATCGCAAATGTTTAGTAGAATGGATACAGCTGAAGGTGATGTTGAGGTGATGTTAGAGCAAAAGAGAGTTAACTATCCCCCTATGGAAGGTTCTGGGCCTATCTCTATTGTCGTGGTGTCAGACGATCATTACATCGTGCTGCTGGCCGCGCTCATCAAATCCATTGAGATGAACCACAAAACTGGGGAGCGGTTAGACTTCTATGTGGTGGAAGACCGGGTAATGGACAAGACCAAAAAGAAGCTGGAGTCTTCCATTAACCCAGAGGTGAGCGCGCTGCACTGGATCAGCATGAAGAATGCCATTCCGGCCGGCGTGGAGCTGCCCCTGGACAGAAGCTCCTGGCCCCTGAACATCTACATGAGGTTCTTTATTTCCCATTTTATTCCATCGCACATAGAGCGGGTGATCTACCTGGACGTGGACATGATTGTGCAGGCAGACATCAGTCAGCTCTGGACCATGGACATGCAGGACAAGATCATTGCGGCCGTGATGGACCAGCGGATCAAAACCATTGACTGCAGCTGGGGCGGGGTGGTCAACTACAAGGAGCTGAACCTGGACGGCGAGGCAAAGTACTTCAACACCGGGTTGCTGCTCATAGACGTGAAGAAGTGGAAAGAGGCAGACCTTACCCGTAAAATCCTGGACTGCATCAAGGTGAATGAAAGCTACGCCAATTTCCCGGACCAGTACGGGCTTAACGTAGTGCTGGCCGACAAGTGGCTGGAGCTGGACGTGCTGTGGAATTACTTCGCCACCGGCGACCATGAGGAGCCTTGCATCATCCATTTCATGTCTACCAAGCCCATTTACAAATCATACAATTACAATACCTATTACCAGTCGCTGTTCTTTGATTACCTGAGCCTCACGCCCTGGAACGGGCAGTCACAGATTAGTTCTTCCCGCATTTACCTGGCCAAGGCCAGGAACAAATTCAGGAAGATCCTCAAGAAAGTGTTCTGCTACGGGCTGGTCATGTTCGGGGTGTCAGTGAGGGTGAAGATAGTAGTCACCATTGCTGAACAACTGTGAACCGGGGTTACTGCCAGTGGAGGCCCCGCAGGGCAGGAGCCCGGCCGCCCGTCCGAGCAGGTGGATGAGCCATGCGCAGTTTGGCTGCCTTTTGAAAAAAACGGCCCTGAAATGAAGTAATAACGCATTCCAACGCATACAGAGGGAGTGATATCCCTGAGTACAACCTTGAAAAATATTATGCCCCTTTCTGAAAGAATCCTCAGACGCCTCACCTTTTCTAGTCCAGAGCCCCAGGCAAAGCCAGAAACCATCAACTTCAACCACGTTAACTTATTCTACTGGAAGCCCCTTGATGGTAGTCTGAATTTTGGCGACCACCTGTCTAAGGTGATCGTGACGAAAATCCTGGCCGACCGGAACCACCTGCTGGAAGAGGAAACCGCCAGCCCCCGTACCATGCTGGCCATTGGCTCTGTGCTGCACTTCGCCGCTGACCATGACGTGATCTGGGGCACCGGCCTGAACGGGAAAGTGGACGTGGCCGAGCATACGTTCTCAGACCTGGACGTGCGGGCGGTAAGGGGGCCGTTGACCAGGGAGTTTCTGCAGAAGCGGGGCATTAAGGTGCCCGAGGTGTACGGTGACCCGGCCTTGCTGCTTCCGCATATTTTTCCGGGCAGATTTAAAAAAGAAGCCCAGAAACGCTACGTGGTGGTGCCCAACCTGCATGACCTGAGAATCGCCAAGAACCTGCGGCTGGAGAACGTGATCTCGCCTACCTGGGGCTGGAACAAATGCGTGGAGGAAATCCTGAAAGCCGAGTTTGTGATTGCCAGCTCGCTGCATGGACTCATCATTGCCGAGGCTTTTGGCATACCGGCGTGCTACATCAGGCTCACCGAGACCGAGAACCTGTTCAAGTATAATGATTACCTGCAGGGAACGGGCCGTGGCAACATAGAATTTGCGACGTCGGTGGCCCAGGCCCTGGAAATGGGCGGCATGGCGCCCCCCGTCTTTGCCCCCCAGAAACTGTTAGATGCTTTTCCAATTGACCTGTGGGAGAAATAAGCCAAAATGAGTAACAATGCGGGTAAAAGTTTTCTGAAAGGCACCGTTTGGGCTATTGCCGACAATTTCTTTCGTCAGGCCGTAACGCTCAGTGTTTTTATTGTATTGGCCAGAATCCTCCATCCGGAGGTATTTGGCCTTCTTTCGTTTTCGCTGGTCTTTGTGAACATCTTTGTGGCGGTGATCAATGACGGTATTGTCACGGCCATCATCAGAAAAGCTGACCCTACGGAGGAAGACTATAACACCGCGTTCTGGCTTTGCCTGGGGTGCTCGTTGCCGGCCTTCCTGTTTCTGATCTGCACCGCTAACTTTTTTGAGGACTTGACCGATTCTGAGGGACTGGCCACTGTCATGCGGGCCACCAGCTTCATTATCTTAACCACCGGGCTGTCCAGCATCCATGAGGTGTGGCTGCGGCGGCGCATGGATTTCCGCACCATTGCCATCAGGTCTCTGATCTCCGTGTCCCTGGGTGGCGGAATTGGGGTGATTCTGGCCTTGCAGGGCTATGGGGTGGTAAGTTTGCTGGCGCAGCAGCTGACCACCGCCGTGACCCAACTGGGCTTGCTTTGGTTTACAACAGCCTGGCGGCCTAGCATCAAGGTGTCCCGAAGTTCATTGAAGGAGATCGTGCACTTCAGCAAGTACATTGCCTTGTCTAACCTGAGCAACGCCGCCAACCAGAACAGTGACATCTTCTTTGTTACGTATTACCTGGGGCCAGTCTCCACGGGTATCTACACCACTGGCAAGCGAATTTCCAGCACCCTGAACACGGTGATCTCCACGGCGCTGCTGCGGGTGTCCATGCCGGCGTTTGCCAACCTGCAGAATGATGACGAGGGCCTGGCCCGCATGTACCTGCACTCTACCACGCTCACCGCCATGGTCACTGCCCCGGTGTTCATAGGAATTGCCGTGCTCTCCAAAGACATTACCCTGCTCATTCTGGGCGCAAAGTGGCTTGAATCGGTGCCTATCATGCAGGTGGTGACGGTCATGGGTTTTCTTACGTCTATTGGCTACTACAACCAGAGCGTGATGGTGGCCAAGAACAAACCGCAGTGGCAAACCCGGTTAACCTTTCTGTACGCCATCTCCAATGTGGTGGCCTTTATCATCTTCACCCGTTTCGGTCTGCTGGCCACCGCGCTGGCTTTTGCCGGGAGGGCCGTGTTGCTTTACCCCGTTTCGGTGCGCTTTGCGCTCATGCTGACCGGTATCAGCTGGCAGCGCTATGTAAAGGCCATTCTGCCGCCACTGTTCTCTGCCCTGGTCATGGCCGGGGTGCTCATAGGCGTGGCAGACCTCATGGCGGGCAGCATGCTGTTGGTGCGCTTGGCTTCCCTGATTGTGCTGGGGGCCTTGATTTACTGCTCGCTTATGTACGCCTTCATGCCGGCTGCCTACAAGAAGTACCTGGTAGAAATGCTGTACCTGAAGGTTCTCAAACAGCAAAAAGTGTATAACTGATGAAAGGCTTTGGTATACTGGCGTGCCCTGCCTATTCCACCAGAAAAGGCAACCCCTACAACTACATTCTCTACAGCAACATTGAGCGGCAGGGGCATGGGATCTATGAATATGACTTCTCAGTTAAAAAAAGCCTGCAGTTCGGGTTTTCCCGCAAGTACAGGATATTCCACATCCACTGGCCCACTAATGTGCTCTACGGCAGCAGCTTCCTGAAAGCGGGACTCCGGCTGAACGTGTTCTTCCTGTTCGTTAACCTGATCAAGCTCCTGGGGAAGAAAGTAGTCTGGACGGTGCACAACCTGGAAGACCATGAGGGAAACTTTCCGGCGCTGCAGCAAAAATTGAATGCCTTTCTGTACCGCAGGGTAGATGGGTTTATTAGCCTCAACAAATCTGGCCTGGAGCTGATCAGGCAAAAGGCCACCCATAACGGGCATCAGAAGTTCGCCCATATCAATCACCCGCACTACCAGGGCTATTACACAAATGAGGTAGACAAGCTGGAGGCCCGTAGAAGGCTGGCCATTCCGCCCGACAAGTTTGTGTTCCTGTTCCTGGGCCAGATACGGGCATACAAGAACGTAACCGGGTTGGTAAAGGCCTATAAGGCGTTGGGGTGCCCCCAGGCGCTGTTGCTTATTGCCGGCAGTGTCCATAAAGATGTGCGCGAGGAACTGGCCCAGGTGCTGCAGGACGCACCCGGCATCCTGTTCATAGACTCCTTTGTGGAAGATGAAGATTTGCAGCTGTACTTTAACGGAGCAGACGTGGTGGTTACGCCCTACAACAAGATCTTCAACTCTGGTTCGGCCCTGCTCAACGTGAGTTTCCATAAGCCCACGCTGGCGCCTGATCTTTGGGCCCTGCGGGAGTTGAAGCAGCAGGTGGGCCCCCGCTGGATCAAGACGTACCAGGGGCAGATCTCCCCAGCGGTGCTGAAGGAAAGCATGCAGGAAATAAAACAAGATGCTGAAAGGCTTGAGGCGGCAACTCCCCTAATAGACTCCTTACACCCCCAGCTTATCGCCGACCAGACCATTGCCTTTTACCGGTCTCTTCTGAACTAAGCCCCGCCTGGTGATTGCTTGGCGAGATGTCCGACAATGGCGGGGTAGGCGCAAGAGGAGCCCTTACTAAGCTCTTGAACAAAGAATAGAGCTAGTTGATAAATCAGAATCATAAAAAGTATAAAATCAAAGCAGCCCGACTATGAAAAATATAGCGCTCTTGTGTTACGGGAAGGAAGTGGAGTTTAAGAGGACCCTTTTCTCTGTGTTAAGCTTTTTTAGCTGGTATGACCCCAAGGAGAAAGACGTACGCGTGATTATCTACACCGATAACCCCGACTACTTCAAACCCTACCTGCACGAGTTCAACGTGGCCTATGTGTATGTGCCCCAGGCCGAGATTGAGGAGAGCACCAAAAAGTCTGGGCTAATTTACCGGTTCAAGATATCAGTGGTGGAGAAAACCTTTGAGGCCTACCCCCAGGATGATGTCCTGTACATTGACACCGATACCTTCTTTATCTCTAACCCTAAAAGCCTGCTGGGCCAGCTGGTGCCGGGCCAAAGCTTTATGCACCTGAGGGAGTATTCCTTTGAGGAGATGATTCATGTGTACCGGTGGCTAAGCACCAGCTCCCTGGATGCCCAGCAGTTCCCCCGGGATTTTGTAAAACTGATTGAGGGCAAGACTTTCAGGATAGGGGAGAAGCAGGAGCAGTTCCACCGGCACCAGCATGTCTGGAACGCCGGCGTCATAGGCATGCCCAACTGCATGAAGCGCTACATCCCAGATATCTTTGCCCTCTCAGATGAGTTTTACCTCAAGACGCAATGGCGGATCAGTGAGCAATTGGCGTTTACCGTAGTCCTGAACGCCACCTCCACGCTATCTGAGTCGGGTGATTTTATCAACCATTACTGGCACTACAAAGACAGAGTAGACCCCAGGCTCAATGCGCTTTTTACGGGTGATTTCAGGAAACTAAGCAAAAACGAAAAACTGCTCCTGGTCAAGAAACTTACCCTTAAGCTGGACAAGCTCATTTACCACGAGCAAATGATGACCAACACCAAGAACTCCCTCAGGGAAAAAGACTACCGCAACGGGCTTAAATTCGCGGTAAAGGCCCTGGCGGGCTTACCCCTGAACGATGACTTTGTGAAGATCATCAAGTACAGGTTTTCCAAGGCAGCCTCTTAGCGCTGTGGCCCAGAGGCAGGAAAAATTACTACTGCCAGGCGCGTCTAAGTTTATTGTACTAGTTAATATAATAATCTGTATATTAGGTTTTGCTATATAAATATTGAACCAGTTCGGGGCGCCTGCTTTACCCCGGGCCTTGGATAAGCATTCAGCCCGTCTATAAAGAATTAAAATGCATGGAAAATTTTTATGAATTAAAGTCAGGTGCGGTTTTAAGGTTCTTCCTGAAGGTCCTTGGTGTCTTGCTGGTGTTGAACCTTGCGGTGCTTTCCATTGAATACTATTTTGAGAATTACACCACTTCCAAGATTACCTCAAGGTATACTTTCCAGACGTACGTAACGGGCATGTTTTACTTTGACGGCGAGCGGAACGTGCCTTCTTACTTTTCCACCCTCAATCTGCTGATCAGTGCGTTTCTGCTCTTTACCATCTCTAAGTATGTGAAAAGGAGCACTCATCCGCAGAATTTTAGGAAATGGTACCTCATGGGCTGCGTGTTTGTCTGGTTGGCCCTGGATGAGCTGTTTGCCCTGCATGAGATTTCTGCCAAGCCCATGCGAACCCTGTTGCAGAATTATCTGCAGCAAGAGAACCTTGGCTTTCTGCACTTCGCCTGGTTTGTGCCGTACCTTCTGGTGCTGCTGGGAGTAGGGGCTTACTTTTTCAGGTTCGTGCTTTCACTGCCCGGTAAAACCCTGTCGGGATTTTTCCTGGCCGGCGTGATCTTTATGGCCGGTGCCGTTGGAATGGAGATGGTGAGCGGGCTCATTGTAAGCCATGACCTGTTGGCCATTTACAAGATCATTACCACGGTGGAAGAAACCCTGGAAATGCTGGGCGTAATTCTGTTCATACACGCTTTGATTAAGCACCTGGAACACCAGAAAGGCCTGAACACCATCACCATCAACATTGCGGTGGGCCCTCAGTCACAGGGCGCGGCAGATACCGAGCGGGCAAACCCCGCCCCGGAGGTGCAAAAGCGAAAGAATATCCTGGTAGCCTAACGGCACCGGGGCAAGTTTTCTCCAACCAAGGGTAAAGATGGCCTTCTGTCTGCTGATGGTGGGCCTTCTTTGTACCCCTAAATGTTTGTCTTTTCTTACTGCTTTATGATCACACAACTGTCTACCGCTTCCGCAAAGCAAAAGGAGCTCTGGCAATTAGGAAAGTTTATCTTAGTGGGGGCCCTCTGTGCCGGCGTTGACTTGTTGCTGTTTGTGCTCCTGAGCGACTACTTCCGGGTAGATTATCTGGTCGCCAATCCGTTCTCTACCTTTCTGGCTATTTTGCTGAATTACTTTTTGTCTAAAAAGTGGGTTTTCAAAAGCGGCAAGTATTCTTCCCGGGTGGAGTTGGTGGCCTTCGTGCTGTTCTCGGTGGCGGGCTTTTTCCTGAACCAGTGCCTCCTGTGGCTGTTTGTGGAACAAGTGCTGCTGGACCCAACCTACAGCAAGGTGCTGGCCATTATTCTGGTGGCGGTGTTCAATTTCATCACCAAAAAATTGTTCGTGTTCAAAGGCTAATCTCTTTGGTTGAAGTTACAACCGCCCTAGCCGCGGAGCCCCAGATCAGCTGCGAGGTACCTGCCATTGCTTCCTCCTGCTACCTTCAGCAAAGCGTTTAAAATATAGGTGCGCCAATCTTGTTTGGGACGGTACAGCCCCTCCATTTTTGCGCAGTTTTAAGGAAATTAAGCCCAAAACGCCCTTGGTCCTGAAACAGGCCAAGGGCGTTTTGGGCTTAAGGGAAACCTAGGTTGTTATTAGTACCAACCTCAGCGGAGAGGGGACTGATTCTAGCCTGTTTTTACAAAAACAGGCTAAAATCCAAGGGTGCTTCTCCGGCACCTGCCACTGGCAATAGGAACTCTGAGGAAAGCAGGGCTTGGTCATACCCAAGACCTGGACCGGGTTTTACCAGATGGTTTCCTTACACCGGTTGCTTGCCCAGCAGGTTTTTGGAGGCTTTGGGAACTGCCTGGTGGCTTTTTTGGGGCGCCGCTGCTTCCTGTTGAGCGGTACTGGAGGTGAAGTTCAGTTTCAGGGCCAGGGCGTCATGCTGCAGCTTAAGGAACACCAGCAGGGTCCTGATAAAGTAAATGATGCCCAGCATCTCCAGAGATTCCTCCAGGGTGGTGAGCAGTTTATACGGATAGCTGTACTTCCCGAACAGTTCCCGCGAGTATTCCCCGGCCAGTTCCATGCCCACTGCCCCAAAAACCACCAAACTACCAGCCACCATAAAGCCCACCATCACCTGCCGGGGCAGGGAGAAAAACCAGTTGACGAAGTAGAAAAATGAGATCGCCAGCACCAGCAGGTAAGGGATAAACCCGGTGAACCGTACCAAGGCAATCTCCTGTCCGCCGTTCAGAACTTTGAGGAGCACAATAAACGGCAGACCCATGATCTCATGCAGCATCAGCAATTCGTCAAGGGCCAGGAAGACAAACAGAAAGCCCAGCAGGTTCCACCGGTTGTGGTAGGTAGGCGTGTGGGAGGCCTTCACTACCCTGGCAATCAGGAAAAGCAGGAATGCGCAGGCAAACAGGTTCACGGTAGAGAAGTACGTGGGTATGTTTTTCTCGCCATTGCTGTCAAACATGCCCACCACGTAAGTATTGAAGGTATAGCTGGAGGAGATCTGCTTGTTGATCTCCACATTCTTGAAATAATAGTCCAGTGAAACCGCTACCAGGCTCATGAAAATAACGGCTACCAGAATCTTCAGGTACACGGCAAAGATGCGGGCAGGATTAATCTGAAAGTTTAGGGTCATCTTGGTGATGCTTTAGGGTGTGGCGTAGCGTGATAGAATGGATTATTTAATTTGTTATTCAAGCTGGTTACTGCCTGCACGGCCATTTGACAGGGCAGGCACAAGTCCTGGTGGCGTTCAAATTGGAAGGCTCTTATCGCAACGGGAGGGGATGCAATAAGAGCCTTCGTGCTGGGGGCAAAGGTCAGACTCCCGGGAGTGTTTCTGCCGGGCTAGTGGCGGCAATCCTGGATCACGCTGTTCTCAAAGTCACGGTAGTACATCACTTTCTCCAGAAAGTAGTTGCTCTTCTGAAACAGCTCGTGGCTGGCCGAGGCCTTGCTCAGTTCAAAGGTAGCCCGCTTGCCGTTCCGGATGTACTCCACGTATTCGGGCCTCTCCATCCGCACAAACCTCCTGAACTGGAAGTACGGCACCAGTTTCTTCTCGTCGGCTTTCTTTTGCAGGTGGTACTCCGTTGAAGAGACAATTTCAACAACATCTTTCTGATAGTCAAATATTTGCAGGCTGGCTGGTACTAATAAGTGGTTAGTGATCCCGTTCTCGGTGCGTAAGTTGGAGAACATGGCGTACGAAGATTCTGTCTTCAGCCCCAGGTAAGGGCACAGGCCGTTAACAAATACAATGATGGGGATAAGGAGCAGCGAGTAGTGGGCCACCGAGAAGGTTTTAGGCTCTTCCTTCTCCCTTCCCCGCATAGACAAAATAAAAACGGTGATGTAGCCCAGGCCAAAGGTGGTCCAGATAATGTGCCGGAAATAGTCCTGGAACGCCTTGTTGTAGATGTAGATCAGCATGAGCACAAATACGATGGAGAACGTGAACAGGATAAAGTTGACCAGGTTGAACTGCAGCAGCTGGTTCTTCAGGGCCACCTTCCGGCGGATGGCCTTGGTGTAGAGCGTGTAGATCTTGTTGCTGAAGCTGTTGCTGGTGAACAGGAAGTACAGGGCAAACACAAAGGCCGAGAAATCATAGAACCCGTTGATGGGATTGTAGGCAATGATAAAGTGGAAAACCAGGCCCAGCAAGATGCCCAAGTACCGGGTCTTCCTGATGCAGAGCATGAGGGGAATCAACGACTCAATGACCAGGGTGGCGTAAATGTTGAGGATGAGCAGCGATTTGTCTGAGGGCAGGATGTTGTAATAGTTGTTCTGCACCAGCAGGAACCGCACCGCGCAGCTAAACTCCGTGTCCAGAAAGCCGGTGTTCAGTTTGTGGAAGACCGCGTAGAAGTACAGCACAATCACCTCAATCTTGATCAGGGGGGTAAACGTCTCCAGAAACTCCACCTTGTCAATGTAAAAGGTGCGGCGCTTGATGACCAGGTACAGGAACGAGTGCAGGATGGTAACGTTCACAAAGCCGGTCAGGAGCCAGTGGTTGCTGGTGCCCGGCAGGTCCAGCCCCACCCTGAAGATCTGGATGGTGGCAAAGATCAGCAGCCGCACCACCGAGGAGGGCTTGGCAATGAGGGCAATGGCGGCGCTGGTGAGCAGGAAGAACGTAAAGTCTAGGGTGAAGCCGTTGTAATTGGCCATGTGGAAGATAGACGCAATAGCCCAGACGCAGCAGAAGATCTTGTATTTTAAGATAGAAGATGCGTATCTCTCCGGAGACGCATATTCATTAAGAAAACTGTAGTAATTTATGCCTTGGGCGGCAAAGGCCTGTCTAAAGGAAAGGGTGGGTGTAGTCATATAGGCATATCTCTTTTCAAATTGATTAAAGTATTCATGCACGCTCAGGCGCGGCCTTGCAGGGGCTACCGCCATTCTTTGGTCACTTCTCAATCTTTTCACCCCGTTGGCCGCCCGTGTTCATGCCGGTGCCTGTTTTGGAGCCAATTTCCCGGAAAAGGGCCAGAAACGGGTTGGGGCCGCCACCTCAAGAGGCCGCCTGCGGGTAATACAGCGCCGAAAACGGATTGTAGCAGGGCAGCTTGTAGGGCATGTTGCGGTTGATGTATTTGATGGTGCGGCGCTCATCCATCTTGTTCAGGAAAAAGTCGGTGGAGATGAGATAGCTCTGCACCAGCTTGGGAATGGTGAGCGACTTGGTCACGTTCCCGCCCAGGTAATAGCACGAGATAAGGCTGAACTGGGCCTTCAGGCTGGAGTTGATGTAATGCCCCCTCAGGTAATCGTCCACAAACTGCTCCACTCCGGCCCGGTCCAGGGTCAGGTAGTTCAGCTCGTTGATGATCACCCCAACCGCGGCATCTTTCAGGGAGGTGGTCATATAACCAAGACTGGGGAGCGCAATGGTTGCGGCTCCGGCCAGACTGGTCACCCTTAAAAAATTTCTTCTGTTCATACCGTTCTATCTGGTGGATATTGGTCTAAGTTCTTAAGGTCTCTCTTTCACTAAACAAGGCTGCTGGCTTTGCCAAACGCCTGATCAGCGGCGTGGAGCGACAAGGCCGACAAGGTAAGGGTAGGGTTGGCAGGCGAGAAGGTGGTAAAGCTGCCGCTGCCCAGCACAAACAGGTTGCGGTACTGGTGGTGGAGCAGGTGCTTGTCTACCACGCCTTCGGCCGCGCTGGCGCTCATGCGGGTGGTGCCCAGGATGTGCGCCTCAGACTCAATGAGCGAAGAATACTCAATCTTCTCCACGGGCAGGCAGGAGAGCAGGCCCGGCAACTTTTCCTTCATGTGCTCAATGCCCCGGAGCGCGTAGTCAGACGGGCCCGCGAAGTGCACGGCCGGCCGCATGCGGTCCGGTGAGGTGGCCACGTAGTTCCGGTTTTCGGGCAGTTCTTCAAAAATCATCCTGAAATTGATCAGATGGCGCCATTTGCCGCGCTCCATCCGGATGTAAGGCGCGTTGTTTGATTCCATGAGGCAGGCGGCCGCGTCTTTGCGGTGGGCCCCGTCATAGAGCATGTAGCCGTTGGCGTTCACCCAGGTGCTGCCGCCCACGTTCTCCAGGTTGTCCAGGTACACCGAGGCCTCCAGGGCCAGTTGCTCGCCCAGGCCTTTGCCGGTGAAAGGGTTGGTGTCGCCGGAGTTGAGCAGGATGTTGGCGTTGAACATGGCGTTGGTGCCCAGGGCAATGGCCTCGCCGGCCACATGGTACTCTTTCCCGTCTTTTACATAGTTGACCTTGCGCGCCACGTTCTGCTCCAGGTCCAGGCTGTACACCTGGGCGCCGTAGAGCAATTCCACCCGTGGGTCTTCATACACGCCCATGTTGGAGTTCTCAATGGTGAACTTGGCGTTGACCGGGCACACGTGGCATACCGCGCTGGCGCAACAGGCTCCGCGCCCGTTCACCGCCACCCGGGCCCGGGCCGTGGGTTGGTTGATGTACAGGCTGCCGTACTCCTTGTGCAGGATTCGGTCTACGGTGGTAAACACGTGCGGCGGAAGCGGATAAGGCGTTTTTTTAGGAAACGGCGTAATCTCTGGCCCCGAAATGGACATCAGTTCCTCTACCTGGGTGTAGTAAGGGTCCAGGTCATCGTACTGCAGGGGCCAGTCGTTCGCCACGCCGTAGAGGGTCTTCATCCTGAAGTCTGAGGGCATGAACCGCGGCGTGCAGCCGTACCAGCAGTTGGAGCCTCCGCCAAAACCCTGGGTGAACATCCACCTTTTCTTAGGGTTGTGGTTGT
Source organism: Rufibacter psychrotolerans (assembly GCF_016924645.1). Classification (GTDB taxonomy): domain Bacteria; phylum Bacteroidota; class Bacteroidia; order Cytophagales; family Hymenobacteraceae; genus Nibribacter; species Nibribacter psychrotolerans. Next base: position 300,574 of record NZ_JAFFJV010000001.1, read on the forward strand.
CATATGTTTCCTGGGCTTCGGGGTTCAGTTTGGCGTAAGGCGTCTTCTCGCCCTTTCTTTCCTTTACCCGTTCCGCGTGCGGGTAAAAGTGGCCTTTCTCCAGCACTAGCACCCTGGCGCTGGCTGGGGCCTTGCTCAGGTACTTGTGCAGGAAAAACGTGGAGGCAAACCCAGTGCCTATTACCACCAGGTCATATGACGCTTGTTTCATGTTTGAAGGAACGTTTAGTATGCGGTTGGTTGCGGGTGCTCAGTATTGTAGAAGGCGCTTAGAAGGACTGTTTCAAGAACCAGTTCAGGGCCGGGATGTCAACGTACACCAGGGCCATCAGCAGGAAGGTGAACAGCACCACGTACAGCATAAAGGCTTTCTCCTTGTGCAGTTTCTCGGGGCCCTGTACCACTGAGTCTTTGCGCAAGCCAATCTGCAGGTACCAGGCAAACAGCAAGGCAAAGAAAGGGAAGCTGATCAGCAGCTCTATCTTGTTCTTGATCAGGAAAATACCCAGGAAAAACGCCGAGGTAAGGGCGTAGAAGAACATGGAGATCAGCAGGCTGTTTTCAGTGTATTTCTGGAAAGACTTGCGGTAAAGGCCGGCCAGCTCGGGGTTGTTGATGTAACGGTACTCGGCAAAGCGTTTGGTGGCCATCAGAAAGGCACCGCCCATCCAGTACGCCAGAATAATGCTGCTGGGCGGAATGAAGGCCCAGGCCGGGTTCAGCAGATTGTCGGGCAGGAGGGCCGCCGGCACAAAGATAAACCAGCCCAGCGCCAGCCTGATGGGGTTGTTCACCGACTCAGACAGCACATCAAGGTACACCCGCTCCTTGGTGCGGAAGGGGCGCACGTTGTACATGATGCCCATGAACAGCAGGAAGGCCTCCAGTGCCAGGAAAGGAAGCGAGATGTAATAGGCCAGGGCCAGGCCTATGGCCGCCAGCGTCGCGTACTCCAGGTACACAAACCTGGCGCTCAGCACCGTTACTACCGCAGACCGCTTCTTTTTCTCGGGGTGGAACCGGTCAAACTCGGCATCCAGGTACTCGTTGATGGTGTAGTTGGCGGAGGCAATCAGGCAGGTGCTCACCACACCCACCACTATCCTGAGCAGCAGGTTTAAGTCCAGGGTGGTGTCATACACCAGAAAGGCGAAGAGCATGCCCGGGAGCATAAAGATGTTTTTGAACCAATGGTCAGGGCGAGTAATGGCAACATACTCTTTGAAACCAGCCTTGCGGACGGTTGCTTCCGCACTAGGTGGTTCTGGAAAAGTAACGGTGGGGTTCATAGGCTAGTTCTTTGTTTTTGTGTTTGCTTGTTTGCAGCCTTTAAGGGCTGTAGAATAGGTTAGTTTTATAGAATAAGTAAAATAGATATTAGATACTTTCAATTATATGTTCAAAATCGTGCCAAGATTATGTAAAATATTTAAAAAATAATATAGATTGGCATTGACCTGATTAAGATGTGCTGTAGCAGCCTAATTGTTGTTAGGAAAAGTCTGCCCCACCAGAGAGTGGCCAGCTAGGTATTCCCAGTCTGGTGATTTTTCTCTCAAATTGAGAAGAGGAGGGGCCAGCCCCGATTCCCAATTTGATAGTGCCGTTCCCAATCTGGAAGAACCACACCCGGCAAGGTGTCGGACATGGGCTAACAGACCCCTCAGGCGCCTTTGCCTGCTGGGCTTAAGAGGAGCTGGTCTTGAAGTTTCCCTCTATGTTTCCAAGGTTAGCGGGCGGCAAAAGGAGTAGCCCAGGCTTACGTTTGAGAAAGGATAAAAGAACGCAGCCTATACGGCGTCAGGCTGAAGCCGGAGGGTGGGTTGCCTTGTTGCCTGCCGGTGCCGGTTGAGGGTTTTCTCCAGGTTGGAGTAGAAATCAAACTGCTTGAATGGCTTTTTCTCCACAATCAGGTAGGGCATGTTGGCCTGCATAGCGCAGGCGGCGTCTAGTTCCACCCGGTCACCAATGAAAAGGCATTCGGCAGGCGCCACGCCCAGCTTTTCTGCAATGTAGAGCAGCCCTTTGGGATTGGGCTTCAGGCAATCCACTTCCTTGTCGGTGGAGCAGACCACAATATCTGCGCTCAACTCCATCGCTTTCAGTTTATCGGCTGCCTTGTAGTCAGAGTAAATTCCTGTTTTCAGCCCGTTTTGGCCAAGGGCCGTGAAAAACAGTTTGGTGCCCGGGTACATGCAGGCTTTAAGGTATTGGTTTGGGAAACGGAACATCCAATGCTCAATGACCTGCCTGATTCTGGGAATGGAAAAACTGCCTTTTTCGGCGCACCATTCGTACTGCGCGGCTTCAATGTTCCCCAAGGAAAAGCCGGCTTTCTTTTCGCGCTCCACCCTGAAATGGTACAGGATTGCCAGGTCTTTGATACGCCAGGGCCGCACGGCATAATAGCGCACTAACGCCAACAACATCTTTTTTCTTAGTCTTGACTGGGTATAGAGGGTGCCGTCTACATCAAAAATTACGGCCTTTATCTTTTCCCAATTAGGAGAGGGTTCCTGGTGCATTTGGGTATAGCTATGTAGATACAATATTTAGTAAACAGGATTTAGTATGGCAAAAATTAGGCTAGTTTTTCAGCCTGCCAATAGCCTTAAATAAAGTAATCCTCTAAAGCTTACAAGTAGCCGAGGAGAGTGGTTGGGTAAATCATTGTAAGCGAACTGATTAACAATTAATCACCGATTCTAAGACTCATGGCAAACTCATACTTGAGTGTTAGGTTTTGATTTAGCTATAAATAATTGTAATAAAAATAATATTTATTTTACTTATTTGGTACCATTGTTGAAGCCATACGGGTGTTAGTTGGAACTGTTTTTTCCACTTACCCAAAACCACAGACAGCAATTTCTGGTTTCTAGGCCCTCAGCAGTTAGGATCAAGTACCTGGCCTAGTTTGCTCCTGCCTGAATAATTGACTGTTATCCAGGCTTATTCTATATACCATTAAACTTTAGCCATTGGAATACGTGACCCGTTTCTTCTGGTGACAAATACGCTTTTAAGGGAACATCTTCTACAAACAAACAGCAAAGCCGCTTCTGCGTATGTCTCTATCCTACAAAACGGTTGCCTCGCCTACTGCCAGAGCAGCCGTACAAGCGCCTCTTGTCACTCATCCCGACCAGGCCCGCTCACGGCAGCTCATTCCCCTGCTCACCTTCCTGGTGCTCCTGGTTGGTACCTTCCTCCGGCTTTACCACTTTGTGGACAACCGGTCGCTTTGGCGCGATGAGCTGTACCTGGCCGTCAGCCTGGTGAAGATGGGATTCTGGGAGCTGGCCTCCCAGCCGCTGGCCTATGAGCAGAAGGCACCCCTGGGTTTTCTATGGGCCGTAAGACTGTCGGTGGAGGTGTTTGGCAAAGGAGAAATGGCCCTTCGGCTGTTTCCCTTGCTGTGCGGCTTGACGGCACCCGTTGTGTTTGCGCCGGTGGCGCGTCATTTCCTTAAACCCTGGGCTGCCCTGTTGGCCGTGACCATGCTCGCTTTGGCTTCGCCGATCATCTACCATTCTGTGGAGGCCAAGCAATACAGTACAGAGCTGCTGGCCGCCATCATTGCCCTGTACCTGTACGTGCGGTGGCACCGGGGAGAAGGTTCTCTGCTGGGTTGGGGCCTGGCCGGGGCGGTGCTGGTTTGGTTCTCCTACTCCGCGATCTTTGTCCTGGCGGGTATAGCCGGAGCCGTTGGGCTTCAGGCCCTGCGGGAGGAAGGCTGGAAGGCAGCGCTCCGGTTCGTGCTGCCTTTCGGGCTTTGGCTGTGCAGCTTCGCTACGGTGTACCTGCTGTTCCTGGGCCGCTACCAGGATTCTGAGTGGCTCACCGTGTTCTTTGAGAAGTATTGCCGGGCCTACTTACCCGTTGCTTCAATCGCCTCCCTGCCCAAATGGTTTTTCCTGAAGGCGAATGAGTTGGTGAAGAACCCGTTGGGGCAAACGTTTAAGTTCGCCGTAGCCTCCCCGGCCATTTTTGTGGTGCTGCGCTTTCTCCCTTTGCTGCTCCTGGCCCTGGGGGTGGCCCTGTTGCCCAAAAAGAACTTCCGGAAGTTTGCGGTGTTAGCCTTCCCGCTTGGGCTGGCCTTGTTGGCCTCGGGCCTGAAGTTCTATCCCTTTTATGAGCGTCTGGTCCTGTTTCTGGCCCCTGTGCTCATCTTGTTTATGGTGTATGGTGCCCAAACCGTGGTTTCCTGGTGCGCAGAGCGGCAGGCGGTGAAGTACCTGCTGGTGGCGGCGCTGGTGGCCCCGCTAGTGTACAACGCCCTGCGGGAAGTTTCCCAGCCAGACCATTTCCTCAACAAGGAAAAGAGCCGGGAAGCCCTGCTGTTCATCAATGACCGCTACCAACCCAACGATGCGGTGTACGTCTACTGGAACATGTGGCACGCGTACCTCTACTACAAAGAGGCGTACAACCTCAAGTTCACAGCCATTGAAGGCAAAGACCTGAAAATCACCTCGGCTACTCAGGCCGAGTATCTGCAGAAACTAGCCCCGTCCATTGCACAGGCCAAGGGACATGACCGGCTGTGGTTCCTCTATGACTCTTACCTCCGGATAAACATTGGCGGGTACGTGGAGCAGCCTGCCTGGTATTACCACCCCACGTATCAGGTGGGCCAAAACGTAGAACAAGTCATTTCTGGCATGGGCCAACGGATGCCTGAGGCCTTCCGGGAGAAAGATGCGGCGGTGTCCCTCTTCAAGCTTGCGCCCTAAGGTGGAGCAGAATGACCTTTTGTGGATGCAGAATAATCTTTTAAATAGTCGGGCGCTAGCGGGGCCTGGAGTGTGATCAGGAATAGGTTGAATGTGACCCTGACGTTTTTGCCTCGGGTTACTGGTCTGGGAAACAGTCTGGGTGGCGGAGCGATTGGATTTGGGGCAGAATTCTGTAAAACAGGCCGGAAACGTACTATTTAGATGCGCCCTGGTGAGCAAAAGCGTTCTGGTTTTTCAAGGGCACCAGCAAGTCCTACACAGAAATGCCCTTAGTTTTTGGTCAGTTTCCATTGAAATTGGCCAAAAACTAAGGGCATGCTTATTGGTAGCATGAAGGAGTACTTGCTGCAATAAGATCTTGAGTGCCTTCTTTCCCAGGCTCCTTAATCACAAATTTCAGCTGGAAACCATTTAGGCGCCTGCCTGTAAAGGGGAGGGGCTGAGGGCTGCGTGAATGGGCGAGGGGTTACGCCCGGTTGGTCACAATCTTGAGGTAGATCTTGATGATTTTCAGGTACAGCCTGAAGCCGCCATGGTGCATGACCAGGGTGTGTTTGATGTGCTCCTGTACGTTGCGGCGGTTGTGGGTGGCGTGCCAGATGCGGTTGGCTACGCTTACCCCGTAGTGGGCGTAGGCATGGCGCGATCTTTCCAGCACGGCCTTCCGCTGGTTCTCGGGGAGGTGGTCCTGAATCAGGTTCATGGCGTGGGCAATGTCCATCAGGTATTGGCCGTTCAGGAATTTCTGGCCCGAGATGGAACTGAGGTGCTTGCGGTAGTCTGCCAGCACCTGCGGGGTGTACGCCACGGGATAGTGCTTGGCAATGCGCACCCACATCTCCCAGTCTTCGCCGTAGGTGAGCCCGAAAAAGCTGCCCAGGTGCTCGTACACCTCCCGCCGCACTACAATAGAGGCGTACTGGATGCGCTGGCGTTCGGCAATGCGCAGGAGCCAGTTGTCCAAAATGCCGTCTTCCTGTTTTTCGGCAGGCTGCACGTAATCTACCTCCCCGTTTTCATCCATGTAACTGAACCGGCAGAAGGCGGCCCCGGCCTGCGGGAACCGCGTGAACAGTTCTCCCATCTTCTGGTAGAAACCCTTCCTGAGGCGGTCGTCCCCGTGCAGCAAGTGCACCAGCTGGCCTTTGGCCCTGTTGAGGCAGGTTTCAAAGTTGCGCAGGCTCCCCACGTTCTGCGGTTGGCGGTAGTACTGCACCCTGCCCTTGCCCACCCTTTTTACAATGGCTTCCACGTCCTCGTCGGTGCTGAAATCATCTACCACCTCAATTTGCATTTCCTCCTCGGGCAGTACCTGTTGCAGCACGCTCTCCAGGGTTTCGGGCAAAAATTTAGAGCAGTTGTAAACCGGGATCATGACCGACCAAAGCGGCCTCTTTCCTTTGACAGAAACAGGTGAAATTGCAGGCGGAGATGTTGGTATTCTTGTGAGCACAATTACTAATTAAATAAACTGCCTTAGGATGGGGGATACCGTGAAGCAATGTTGGTATTACACGTTGAATATAATAGAATTATCTAAGTTTTACTCTATGTAATTACATTAAATAGGTAACAGTTTGTAATAAAATTGTTTCGGGTAGGTATAGGTTAACGTTGCTTTTTGGCGAAAACGGCGGTTAATCTAAGCAAAGAATTGACCGCCAGGGAAGAGGGATACTGTTTTAGCCGTAAGAAGGGCTTTTCTACCAGATGCCAACTGGCATAGGCTGCCATAAACGTGAACACCATGGAAAATGCAAACAGCAGACCCGGGCTCAGGCGCTCGCCCCCAACCGCCATAACCAGCTGTTGTAAGGGCCAGGCGTACAGGTAGAGCCCGTAAGAGAAGTCTCCCTTTCTGGTAAAGTGTGGAAACCTGATGCCCGGGAAATACGCAAGGTAAAACAGCAGGTACGACCCGGCTAGCGGGGCAACCAGATTGAAAGCAGGCAGCATAACGCAGGACAGAACAAGTGCCGCCGCAGAAAACAGGAGCAACCCAGTGTTTCTTGGCAGTTGGGTCCGGTACACATAAAAGCAAGCCCCAGCCAGGAAATAGGTGAAGAACTTGGGTAAGTACAGCGGGTGACTGAGCACTTTCCCCTGATACCCTTCCCAAAGAAGTATTTGGGCAAAGTCCTGCAACGCAAGGAGGGTATAGGCCAGCACGAACAAGACCAGCAGTAACCACCTCCTCTTAAACAGGCCCAGGGCCGCCAGAACCGGTACCAGCAAATAGCAGACAAATTCGTATTGAATGGTCCAGAGAGATTCATTGGCCATGTTGGGCAAGGGGTTGCCCTGAAAGGCCCAGGGCGCCTGCTGCGTCTGCAAGGTCAAGAGGTTCAGGACAAATAGTTTTTCCCTGAAATTTTGAAAATACGCCCCGAAATTGCCTTGCGGATGGGCGCTGTCAATGGTTCCCAGGGGTGCCAGAAGCAGCATGCTTAGGGTGAAAGCCACCAGAAAACCCGGATAGATTCTTAGGACTCTCTTTTGCAGATAATCTATAAGAGAGGCGCTGAATTGAAAGCTACGCACTATCAGAAACCCACTGATAACAAAGAAGCCGTCAACGGCCACACTGCCAAGATCTACCTGGTTGTTTGAGAAACGCATAAAGGGCTCAGTGTCTACTGCTTTGCCGTAGTAAATAACGTAGCAGTGGCTGTAGATAACGGCTACTGCCAGCAGAAATCTCAGCACATCAAAGTTGTTGGCTTTTATATCAGGCGCTATTAACAAAGGGTGTTTCAAGGTAGACGGTTTGAGGTTGCTTAATGGGGCAGAAAGCTGGTGCTATCAGCAGTAACGGGTGCTTAGAAGAAGCAGGGCGCGGCTTCTAGGGCAGGGTGTCAGAGATAGTTTGGCAGCATTTCTGAATAAAAGCTTGTAAATAATTGGTTTAAGACTAAGAATGTAACAATGCAGGTCTCAAAAGAGCGCCTTTATCTTGCCAGACACCATGGTGAGGAGCAAGAGCGCCAGCAGCGGGAACTTGCGGTCCCTGATCAGTAGTTCCACGGCTTTCCGTTTGGGCAAATGGTAGAAGAAGTACAGCAGAATGTATTTGCGCTTGTAGAACGCCGCTTCCCTGATGGCACGCTCGTTCCTGTTCACGTTCTCCCTGGCCAGAATGCCCGCCGTAATCTCATCCAGGTGGTGGAGGCACTGCAGAATACTGGTGACATCTCCTTCCGCCAACAGGGGTTGAAAGTTGTGCTGTAAACAATCCAGGTGCGAGGCGGGGAGCGAAAACTCGGCCCCGGCGTAGTAGCGGAAGTTGCGGAGCAGTTGCTCGTGCTGGGCAAGGGCGTATTCCTGCTTCCGCAACACCTGGTGCAGGCTTTGACTGGTTACCCGGTACTGAAGCAGCACTTCGGGCAGGTTGTAGAAGGGGAACCGGCGGGTGAGTTGCCAGAACAGCTCATGGTCTTCGGCGTAGGGTACGGTGTACATGCCCACCGCTTCCACGGCTTGCTTCCGGTACACGACCGTGGGGTGATAGATCCAGCAGATGAACGTGAGGTTGTAATAGAAGTACTCGCTGATGAAGTGATCGGTGCGGAGCACCTCGCCCTCCTCAGACACCACCTCTACCAACGAGGAAACCATGGCGCATTGGGGGTGGCCCTGCAGGTAGGCCACCTGCTTCTGCAGGCGGTCAGGATGGCTGATGTCATCGGCGTCCATGCGCGCGATGAGCGGGGAGGCGGCCAGCTCAATTCCCTTGTTCAACGTACCCGAGATGCCCAGGTTGCTGGGGTTCTGGATAAACCTGATCCGCGGGTCCTCATAGGAGTTGACAAGGGCTGCACTGTTATCTGTGGAGGCGTCATCAATGATGAGGAACTCAAAGTCCGTGAACGTCTGCTGCAGGATGCTGTCAATGGCTTCCCGCAGAAACTTCTCGGCATTGTACACCGGCATCAGGACCGTTAGTGCTGGCATGGTTGCGCTGGTTTGGTTATACTCTTTGCTTGACCAGGCGTAGAACTGTGCCGGGCAGTTTATCTGTGATCAAATGCAGCAGGGGGTGCTTGTAGGGGTATAGGGCCTTGGCTAGCAGACCCTGAACCGCTTTGTCTTTATGGCCTGTTTTCCGCAAATAAGCGCCAAACCAGGTTAAAAAGTACTGGCGCACAGTGTGGTACTTTCCATCGGCATGTACGCTGTCCACAATAGACCCGGACCGTTGGCGGTACAGGTTGTGGCAGGCTGATGAGACGTACACCGTTTCTGTGAGATAGATTTTATTGAGGAAGGCCTGGTCCTCATAAAGCCCGTATTCTTTCCTGAACGACTCCTCAAATCCGCCCACCCGGTCAAAAGCGGCTTTGTCAATGAAAAGGCCAGACGGGCAGGGAGCGGCACCGCGCCCCAGCGGGTACAGGTACTGGAAGAGTTGGCAGCCGGGATAGGCCCGGTCTGGCGGGGCGCCAACGGGTATGGTCACGTTGGATTTGGAGGCATCTGCCCAGTTATACCAGTACACAGAGCCTTCGGCGATCATGGCTACCTCGGGGTGCTGCTGGACAATGCCCACCTGGTAAGAGAGTTTGCCCGGCAGCCAGACATCATCGGCGTCCAGCAGGGCAATGTACTTGCCCCTGGCTTGCCTGATCGCGTAGTTTCTGCTGGCGCTTAATCCTTTGTTGGCATGGTGCTCATGCGCATGATAAAAGATCTGCCCAGGAAAGCGCGCGGCATACTCCTGGGCAATCTGGGTGCTCTGGTCCTGCGAGCCATCGTCTATGAGCCGGAGCTCCCAGTGGGGGTAATCCTGTTTTAGAACACTTTCCACCGCATCGCGCAGAAAACGCTCCTCGTTCAGGAACGGGATGATCACGGAAACCAGTGGTTGGCTTTTGCTGAAATGGTGCATATACCTCCTGTTAACTCTTAACCAACGCCCAAGCCTTTTTTATTTCGCGGGCAAACACCGCAGGGGACCAGTCTGGTACCTGGAGCCTGCCCATTCTGTACGGGTGCGCCCCTTTGGTCACCACCTGCTCTTCGGTGGTAAAAGCCGCCCTGAAGTTCAGTTTTTCTGCCACCTGCAGCGTCTCTGCGTTGTAGTTGCCGTAAGGGTAGGCCAGCAGGTCTACGGGTTGGCCCGTCAGGACCTGCAGTTGGTGCCGGTTCTGGGCTATTTCCTGCTCCTGGAACGCTTGGGCGTGACACGCCAGGGCGGCATGGTGGACCGTGTGGGCGCCAATGGTAAACAGCCGGTGGGCGGCCAGCTCCTTCAGTTGGGGAACCGACATGCTCACAAAATCTGCCCGCGAGACTGGCGCAGACACCCCGGCCCATTCCCTGATCTTCTGCAGGTGTCTTTCCTGCTCGGTAACGGGCAAGGGTTTGAGGGCTTGCCAGACCTGGAAGAACAGCCGGGCCCGTTGGCTGGGCGGCGGGGCAAGGCAGGCGTTCCAGGTGGTGTGTTGCTGCCGGAGCGCCTCCGTTAAGTGGGTTTCCCCGGGCAGAGCCGCGCTGATTGTTTCACCCGCTATGGCCTGGGTAAACTGGGCCGGCAAGGTTTGGGCAAACAGGAGCAGGTACTCCAGTTCATCCCACCAGAATTCTTTGGCACTCCCCAAATTGCCCGTGGAAACAAAGAACGTAGCCGGTATGCCATACTGCTCCAGGAGCGGTTTGGCGGTCAGGAAGTTGTCCAGGTAGCCGTCGTCAAAGGTGAGGGCAATGCTGTTCTTCTTCAGCGTTCCGCGTTGCACGTTCTCCACCAGCTCCTGTAGCGGCACCATACAGCCCAGGCTCTGCAACACCTGTAAGTGACCCTCAAAGTGGGCTGGGCTTACGGCAATGTCCCAGATGTCTGCCTCCGGGGCCGCGATGCGGTGGTACATGAGCACCAGTGCCTTGCTTTCAAAGTACCGTTTATAGAGGCGTTTTAGCGCTGTTTTCACGAAATCAGGCTTTAATCGCTTTTACGGTGTTAATGACCTGGAACTGCGGGTCATACTGGTCCAGCACTTTCCGGGAGATTTCTGAGCGCCCCATGCCGTAGAGAAAAGCCGAAGCGGCCAGTACGTTCCCGAACGAGCCCACCTCCACCTTGCCGTTGGGGAAAGACTCCGCCATCATCCTCCGCAATGCCTTGTCGGTAAAAGACCAGTACCAGGTAGAACCCCACTCGTCTTTGTCAATGGAGGTGACGTAAGGCACCGTCAGGAGCAGGGCGCCCCCGGGTTTGAGGATACGGTGGCAGGTGGCCAGCGCCCCCTTGAAATCATAGATCAGGTGCAGGGTCTGGGTAAGCACAATACAGTCGAACGAATTGTCAGGGATGTGGGGTGCGGCACTGATATCGCCAATAAGGGTGGCCTTGGGGTTGCCCTCATGCACATGCAGCACATCGCTCCTGGTGACGCGGCTGCCCCCGTACTGCAGGGTGTACTCGTTGTCCCCAATCTCCAGGACCCTGCCCTTTATACAGGAGGCTTCCTTCTGGAGAAAGTTCTCAATGTAATACCGGTCTACCGGGCCGCCCCGGTCATAGCCAAACTCCCTGCTGAAGGGAGTGGTGCGGCCAAAGTCGCCGAAAACGATGCTGCCCACCGCCGGAAGATGGCTTTTGTACAGCCCGGCTTTGTGTAACAGTCTCAGCCCGAAGGCCGGAGTTGCTTTTTTTATGAAGGTCTTGATCATGGCGGCTTTCCTAAGCGAGAATTTGATGAATAATAAGGGCTGGTGCTTGATGAAGGTGAGGACCTCGGCCGAAGAGAAAGAGTTTTCCCGGGCCGCCTTGTGGTACAGCAGGCGGCAGTAATATTCTTTCCAGATACTTTTTCCCTTGGCAAAAGCCGCCCGCTCCACCGGGGTGGCCAGCTGGTTGTGCTGCCGTTCCAGCACCTGTAAGACGGAGGCCAGCATGTTGGGGATGTTGCCCGACATGTTGGTGTCATGCAACCGGTAGGCCGCCACTTTGCTGGTATGGTGGGCCACCGGGTACCGGCGCGTGATTTTGAGGTACAAGTCGTAGTCTTCGCAGCTGCGCAGGGAGTTGTCATACAGGAACTCGTCAAATACCCACCGGCGGTACATGACCGTGGCGTGCATGCCTATGTAGTTGCCCTGCAGGAGCTGGCGGTAGTGGTGGGAGGGTACTTCCCAGACTTCGTCCTTGCGCAGGCCCTCCTTCTCAAACACCTTGATATGCGCCCCAGACACGAAGGCCAGCTTGGGGTCTTGCTGCAGGTACTCCAGGTTTGTGGAGATAGCGCCGGGCAGCAACCAGTCATCTGCGTCCAGAAAGACAAGGAACGCCCCCTTGGCGTGTTTAATGCCGGTGTTTCTGGCGGCAGACAACCCCTGGTTTACCTGGTAGACGTATTTAACGCCTGGCGTGCTTTCAACTACCTGCCGGGTATTGTCCGCAGAGCCGTCATCCACCACAATGATTTCAACGGCGGGGTGGTCCTGCTGCCATACGCTCTGGAACGCTTCCGGCAGGTACTTCGCGTGGTTGTAACACGGAATCACCACCGATACTAAAGGCATCGTTAGCTGGTGCTCCTGCGCTGTCTTTTCTGTCTGGATGGAGGCCTGCTGTAGCATAGGGTAAGGGCGTTTGTTACTGGAATAACTTACTGCAAGGAGGTCTTCAGATCAATTGGGGCCAGGGGCGGGGCCATTACCGGCTTCTCCTGCCGGATGGTGGATTTTTTCCGGTTTCTGAGGTAGAAACTATACCCAGATAGGATCCCCTTGATTTCGGCCCAGAGGGTTCGGTTTCGGTCCTGGTACCTGGGAAACCCTCTTACCACCATCAAATAGTAGTGTTTAGGGATTACCCTGAACAGGCGCCGCTGGTAATTTGCCGTTGGCACTTGCTGCTGCTGCAGCAGGGCCGCGGTAGTAAAGCCCCGCATGTAGTAAAAGATCTGCTTCCGCAGGCCTTTCAGGTCTTTCCTGTGCTCATGGTGCACTACCGCCCTGGGATTGTAGTGAATGGCGTGGCCGTGCGCCAGAAGCCTGAACCACATCTCAGAATCGCCGCTGCAGCCGGCCGCGCCCACGTCCAGGACCTCATCAAAGTAGCCTACCTCCTCCAGCGCAGACTTCCGGAAGGCCATGTTGGCGCCCGCCCCGATGTCCCAGACCGGAGGGCCCAGCGTGAGCTGGCTTTGAAAGAAGTGCGCGTCAAAGACCTTGTCCGTGTACCCCCGGTTGAAGCTCCAGTGTTTCTCAAAAAGGTATTGCGCTTCGGTCTCCAGCTCAGACGCCAGCACCAGGCCTGTCATGGCAGCGGTGCCGGGGTTCTGGAAGGTGTCCCAGACCTGGTACACCCACAGCGGATGCACCACCACATCATCGTCCAGGTAGGCCACAATGGGGCAACTGGCTTGCTGTATGCCGGTGTTTCTGGCGATGTCTAACCCGGCGCGGGGCTCCCGCACGTAGGTAACCTCCCTGAAGGGCTGGGCCACCTTTTGGCTGCTGTCATCTGAGGGGGCATTGTCTACCACAATAATTTCCTCCGGCAAGCAGACCAGCGTCTTGAGCTGTTTCAGACATTTCTGCAGTTGTTTGGGCCGGTTCCTGGTACAGATGACCACCGAAACGGGAACCTGCGCCGGCACTGGTGCTGCCGTGTGAGGCTCCATAATAGGCTCCAGGCAATTCTTCCATTCCTGAAAGTTTTTGGCTAGCAGGGCTTGCTCCCAGGCCAGGGAGCTGGTATTGTAGCGCTCAATGGCAGGTTTAATGGCCTGGAGCAGTTGGGCGTAGTACCGGGCTTCAGAAGTAAGCGCGTTAGGGCCCAGGATCAGATGCCCCAGGGGCAGGTTCTTCCACCAGAACACCAGGTAATTTCCCTGGTTCTTGCCCAGCAGGGGCGGCACCGAGATGGACTTGTCCAGCGAAAGGTGGGTGATATGATAGGGCCAATGCTTGTTCATGGGGCGTGCGTAAATTGATGGGCTAAACAAGTTCTGGGAGGGTCTGTTCTATCCTGAAGGGAAGCTTGGGCCTCACGGAGCCCATCCATTTCCCAAACCATTTAATGTCTCCCCTGAAGTCTTCCAGTTCAAAAGACAGGCACTCCTCAAAGTAAAACAGGTCAAGCGACGTGTCTTTCACAATGATGAGGGAAATGTAGTAAGAGCCGTCGTTGAGCAGGTTGCCCGGTATGAGGCACTCGCCCTCCACCAAGCCTTTCTGGCACTGAATGGAAGGGGAGGGAACGTCAAAAATGCATTCGCCCCCGTAGGAGAACAGGTGCAGCCCCACGCTTAACTCCTGGTCTTCCGCCAGGTTCCAGAACTGGAACTTGACAGTGATGGGAGTGCGGATGTCCAGGGGGGCGCCCGGGTGGTCAAGGTGCGGAATCAGCTCCAGTTTGCTGAACCTGATCAGGTCGTTGCCGGGGGCCGTTGCAGGGGTATCCCATTCCTGTTTGAGCATGTTCTTCTGCACCTTGCTGATGTACTTGTTCACCACGGCGGTTACGTCGCCTATTTCCTGCAGGCGGCCTTTGTCCAGCCACAGGGCTTTGTTGCACAGGTTGTTGACGGCCTGCATGGAGTGGCTCACAAACAGGATGGTTCGGCCGTGCCCGTGCGACACTTCGCGCATTTTGCCCAGGCACTTTTTCTGGAACTCGGCATCGCCCACGGCCAGAACCTCATCCACAATAAGGATATCTGGTTCCAGGTGGGCCGCCACCGCAAACGCCAGCCGCACGTACATGCCCGAGGAGTAGCGCTTCACCGGCGTATCAATGAACTTCTCAATGCCAGAGAAGGCCACGATCTCATCAAACTTGCTCTTGATCTCGGGTTTGCTCATGCCCAGGATGTAGCCGCTGATGTAGATGTTCTCCCGGCCGGTCAGCTCCTGGTGAAAGCCTGTTCCTACCTCCAGCAGGCTGCTGATCTTTCCTCTGCCCCTCACGTACCCCTGGGTGGGGCGCACAATGCGGGAGATGATTTTGAGCAGAGTAGATTTACCCGAGCCGTTGCTGCCAATAATGCCCAGGGCATCTCCCTGGTCAACCCCAAAATTAACGTCGCGCAGAGCCCACAGGAATTGCCTATCGTTGGCGGGGGCGTCGTCTTGCAGGTCAAAAAAGGGATCGTGCTTCTTGAGCACCGAGGAGTTCCACCAGCGCTGCAGGTCTTGCCTGAGAGAGCCCGTGCCAATGGTGCCCAGCTTGTATAGCTTTGATAGGTTCTCAACTTCTATGATGGTATTGGCCATGCCGCTTGCGCTTAAACAATGTCTATGAGTTTATCGCCCTGCTTGTTGAACACCAGGGTAGCCGCCAGCAAACTGATGGCGGCAAAACTTACGCTGTAGAGAAGGCCGGGCACCGTCACGGTTCCTTCACCAAGCAGGGCATACCGGAAAAGCTCAAACAAGGGCGTGAGCGGGTTTATCTCCACCAGCCAACGGACTTTCTCCGGCACCGCCCCCATCGGGTAAATAACCGGGGTAATGAACATGAACAGGCGCACTCCCAGGCTGATGAAGTTCACCAGGTCACGGTATTTGGCGGTGACCACAGAGCAGAACAGACCCAACGCCAAACCTATGGCGCCAATCACCACAATGATGGCGGGCAGGGTGAGGAGCAGAGGCGTTACCGGCAGGGGCATATCCCTGAAGAGCCAGTAGTACACCATGACTAGGACGAGCAGGAACAGCTGCATCAGGAACCGCAGGAAGTGGGTGCTCACCACCGAGATAGGCATCACCAGCCGGGGAAAATACACCTTGCTGAAGATGTGGGCGTTTTCTTTAAAGGTAAAGGCCGTGCCGGAGAAGCTGTCGTTGAACAGGTTCCACAGCACGATGCCCGAGAAGTAAAACAAGAGGGGCGGAATGGAGCCCGTGGGAATCCCCACCACCTTACCGAACACCACCACATAGGTAATCAGCGTCATGATGGGTTGGATCAGGATCCAGACCGGACCAAGCACGGTTTGCTGGTAGTTTAACAGAAACTCACGCCTGATCAGGCTGGCCACCAAGTGCCGGTAGCTCCACAGTTCTTTCAGATTCCACCCCCAGTAGCTGGTTTTGCTACTTATTTCCCAATGATTCTCCTGCATTCCTGGCTAAGATTGAATATGATGCGCTGCTTGGTCTAAGAATTAGCACGGCAAGACCCGCAGGTAGTTAGTACCTTATGGTTAAAGGGCAGGCCGGCTGCAGCCAGCGGCTGAGGCTCCAAGTTGAGGATGAAGCGTTTCCATCTACTTTAGAAGCGCTTACGGCACTGCTGCTCCTTCGGGAAATACCTAGTTAAAATCGTGCCTTTGCTTGTATAAGTGATAGTTTAGATTAAATTAATTACAAATTAATAACGAAGGTGTTCTTGAGAAAGAACAGCATAGGGTAAAAAAAGCCCATAATGCATCGTTAAAGGTGGTTTTTGGTATTTATACGGCCGGGTAAAAGCGGATACAGTTTCAAGATGGTACTCCTGCAAGGAAATGGAAGCGGAGGCGACTTATGTTCAAAATGAACTTATTTTCCCAATTTGAGACAAGCCTGCGGTAGGAGGAAGGTGCTGCCGGTCCGGCGGTTTAGAGGGAATTTAGGGAAAACAGGCCCAAAACAGGGTGGGAGCATTCTGAGGGTACACTCCTGTCCTAAACTTTCATGCCAAGGACCCTTCTACAAAAACTGGCGTTTGCTCCAACTCAGGCGCTGCCCCAGGCTGGGCCCTTGTCCATTTTGCTACCCCTGCCGCATTTCCTGTAAGGGCCTGTCCCACTTTGGCTGCCAAGAATGTGCCCTGCTTGTCCGCCTACTTAGCTGCCGGTTCAGAAACATCCTCCCTCTAACTCTGGCGCGGGCCGGCCTGGTCGCCGGTGCCGTCCCTGAGCAGGCAGCCCTCAGCTTTTAAGGCTTCTATCTCCCTTTCCAGCTCCTCTATCCTGGCCTTCAGTTCGGCAATAAGGGTGGCATTGGCCCGGCGGGCTTTCAATTCTTCCACTGCTTGCTGCATCATGCGCACCATGGCTTCCTTGTCCCAGGGCTTCATGATGTACCGGTATACGTTGGCGTTGTTGATGGCGTCTAAGATGGCATTGGTATCTGGGTAGCCGGAAACTATGATCCGGACGGCGTCTTTGTGCTCAGGAAGGTTCTTCAGGAACTGAACGCCCGACATCTTGGGCATCCGTTGGTCCACAATTACAATAAGGATGTCTTCAGCGTTGATGATGCGTAAGCCTTCTTCCCCCGACATGGCGGTAAAAACCTTGAAGTACCGCCGAAAGGTGGATTTAAAAACAACATTATTGTCTTCCTGGTCATCTACGTAGAGGATGCTTGGTTTCTCTGGTCCCTCCGGAGTAGGTGTAACAGTTTGGTGGGTGGTAATGTCCTGCATGGAGTGCTATGTTGTACAGTATGGTATATCAATAGGGGGTAATGTCTTTGCGTATAATGTAGTGTATAGTCTTAAACACTTTCCAGGATAGCCCATGGGTGTTACCGGGCATGGGCTGTTGGCCTGCGCCGGTGCACCCTCTTACAGAAGGGGAGCCTCTGGGTAAGACCCCAGTGCCAACCAGCAGTGGGACAGCCGCTAACTCCCTTAAAAACTCCTGCACCCGGGACAAAGCTTGGAGGAAAGGTCCTTATCCCGTTAAAGTGTATCAAAGTTAAGTATAATCTGATATAATATTAATTATAATAACTAACTTTTTGTAAACATAAGTAAAATAAATATTGATTTTGTTCTATGAAGCTGTGGCGCTGACTGGATAAAAGCGATAGGATTGCCAAGATAGGAGGGAAATATAAAGAGAAGAGATGCGAAGTTTATGGGGCCTGTAACCGCCTGCTGGCATTTGCGCCCCTTCAGCTAACCCAATCTGTGCCAGAAATAGAAGGAAGCCACAGCTGCCTGCTGCAAGCCTGCCCCGTTTGACTGTGGCGGGCGAGAAGGGGCTCTCATAGGGGGCGAGAAGGGCAGGTCATCACCCACTGGAACTCCAACAAAAGCGGTACAGAAGAGCACCTGCCTCAACTTCAGGGCACCTGATCTAGGGGAAGTATGGCACCTTAGTGGGCAACAGCATGGAAATCTCCGGTTTTAGGGCCGTTTTTCACCAAACAGCCCCAAAACAGAGAGTTAGTTGGGCCTCAGGAACTGGAAGAACAGCAGCCCCAGCAGGATAAAAGCCGCCACAATAATGTGCGGGATAAGGGTAATGCCGCCTGTCCGCTGCAGCGAGGCCGCCGCCAACTCCTCGTTGGGTTGTTGCGCAAGTACTTTGGTCACCTTCGCCCGGGCCTGCCGCAGGTACAGCCAGTTGCCCACAAAGCCCAGAAAGGTGCTCCAGAGAATGGTGAACGCATTGTTCACCAACGTGGTGGTGCTTTGGTTCAGCCCCAGGGCTTTGGTCAGGTTTTCTACCAGCAGCGAGAGCACCACGATCAGCACCATGGCCAGCAGGGCCTCTTTGTAGAGCTTTCGGTACAGCATCCAGAAAATCCCGAAAAAGAAAGCCCCTATGTTAAACGTGAACCTGGTGCCCTGCCGGTACTGCGCCAGTTTGTGCAAATAGTACTCGGCGTCGCTGCCAAAATAAACGCGGTAGTATTCTTCTTCAAGGTCGTTGTCGGGGGGCAGTTGGTGGGGTAACATAACGCGTAGTTTGGGTGAGAGGCTGTACCAGCGCCTAAAGATAACAGACGCCTCCCATTCTGCGGTGCCCCCGTGGCTGAATTGCCCGTTTTAGGCCGCTTTTATAAAAAGTAGCCCGGCAGCCGCTCGCCTCCGGGGCCGGGTACGCTCCGGAGGCGAGCGTCTGCCGGCGCCTCCCCACGCCAGCGGACGCCCCAATTTTTTTCCCGCCCGGGACCAGATAAATTCAAACGGAGCCCGTACACGCTCTGTGATGATTGTACAACCGTGGAAAAGCAGATAAAGAAGCGCGCCGGCAAGAGAAAGTATTGGCTGGTGGGCGGGGCCGTGGTGCTGGTGATAGCGGTACTGCTGGGCGTGGTGGCGCATTACCTGGACTCCTGGGCCGCCGCCAAGCTGAAGAAGCAGGTAAGCACCAAATCTGGGGGCCTGTACGCGCTGCAGTTAGGGGCGGTGGACATTTCGCTGCTAGCCGGTTCGGCCGCTCTGGACCGCTTGGAGCTTACCCCAGACAGTGCCGTGTGGCACCAGTTGCAGAAAAAAAACCCGGCCAAGGCCCCCGCCAGCATCAGCCGCCTCAAGGCAGAAAGGGTCACGGTGCAGGGTATCAGCTTTGTGAAGCTGCTGATGGGAGGCCCGCTGGGCGTACACACGGTGGAGCTGCAAAAGCCCGAGCTCTGGGTGCGGCAGATGAAGAAAGATACCGCCTCAAAACCGCTGCACCAGAAACTGGGACCGCAGTTCCAACAGATGACCATCCAGGAGATCAAGGTCAGTGAGGGCGTTTTCCACCTTTTTTCAGAGAAACAACCCCAAAACAGCCTGCTAAGCCTGCAAGACATTGAACTGCGGGCCCACGGAACAAGGCTGGACAGCACCTCTTACCACGACAACGCCCGGGCCTTTTACAGCGAGTACGTCACCTTCAGCGCCAAAGGGGGCACCTTCAACCTCCCCGGCGGTGATTACCGGGTAAAGGGCGGCACCATCAGCTTTTCTACCCAAGACCGGAAAGCGGGGCTGCAGAACGTGTGCCTGATTCCGCTGCGCAGCGCGGCCGAAATGTCCAGCAGGGCGGGCGAGGCGGTAACCAGGTTCAGGGTGCAGGTGCCGGAGGTGCGCATGCGCAAGCTGGATTTCGCAAATCTGTTCCGGCACTCCAACCTGTACATGGAAACCCTGCAGGTGCTGAAGCCCACCGTGCAGACGTTCAAAGACGGCAAGAACTTTCCAACCAAAGGCCAGGGCTACCTGCCCCACGACCTGGTCCAGCAGCTGCCGTTTGGCCTGAACGTGCGCACCGCCGAAGTGAAGGACCTGTATGTGCGCTACGAGGAACTGTCTGAGAAGGCGTTCAGGACGGGGTACGTCACGGGGAGCGACATTGATTTTACCATCACCAACCTCACCAATGACCAAGACCTCATCTCGCACAAAACTCCCGCAATCCTGAAAGCCAAGGGCTTCATCATGGGCAAGGCGCTGCTGCAGGCCACCGTACGCCTGCCGCTCTTAGACCCCAACGGGTACCATTCCATTGAGGGCACCATTGGGCGGGGCAACCCGGCCATACTCAACCCGGTCATTGAGCCCAGCATGTTTGTGCGCGTGAAAAGCGGGTACGTGCAGCGGGGTGCGTTCAGGGTTGAGCTCAACAAGACCTCGGCCAAAGGCTTCCTGCAGCTGCAGTATGATGACTTCAAAGTAGATCTGCTCAACAAATCGCCGGAACGCAAGCAGTCGTTGGGCCGGAAGCTCAAGTCGGTGCTGGCCGATAAACTGGTGCTGAAGTCAGACAGCGAGCAGAATGGCAAAGCCCCGCGCCAGGGCTCCATCCAGGTACAGCGCAGGACTGAGCGCTCTTTCCTTACCTACTGGAAAGACTGCCTGGCCAACGGGGTGCTCTCGGTGATTGGGGCGCCTATGTGAGGAGAGCCAGCCCCGTTTGGGCCCAAATTCCGGCAGATGGGGCGCAGGGTATCTTTGAAGTTCAGGCCGTAAGCCCTACCTTGAGGCAACGTACACCCCAAGATGCTTTTTGGTGCCATCGCCTATGAACTACCTTATGCGCCTGCTTCCACTTGTTTTTCTGATGATGACCGTGACGACCCAGGCCCAGAACCAACCCAAAGACGTGCTCCGGCAGAAAACCCAGCAGCAACTGCAAGCCATTATTGACGCCTCGCCGGCCGTGACCGGACTGGTGGCCGTGGACCTCACCTCGGGCGAGGCTTTTTCCTTCAATGCCCAGGCGGTGTTTCCGCAGGCCAGCGCCATCAAGGTGCCCATCTTGCTGGAGGTGTACAGGCAGGCCCACAACGGCAAGTTCAGGCTCACCGACCTGCGTCCCATTGCTCCCGGGCAGGTGGTGGGCGGCACCGGCATCATCAAAGATCTGCCAGACACCACGGCGTTCAGCATCCGGAACCTGGCCGTGCTCATGATCGCCCTCAGCGACAACACCGCCACCAATGCGCTCATAGACCTGGTGGGCATGAAGCACATCAACGCCTCTTTGCAGGCCATGGGGCTGAAGCAGACCCGCGTGCAGCGCAAGATGATCCAGGCGGCGGCCTCGGGAAGGGGCGAGGAGAACATCTCCACGCCCGCCGAGGCGGCCCGCCTCCTGCAGCTGCTCTACAAAGGCGAGTTCCTCAGCAAAGAAACCTCGGCCGAGATTGTCGCCATCCTGCAGAAGACCAACCGTGAAACCAGCCGGCTGGCCCCGGGCCTGCCCGCCCACGTGCCCCTGGCCTTTAAGCCGGGCATTCTCAACGGCGTCTCCACCGAGTGGGCCCTGGTGCTGCTGCCCGAGCGGCCGTACGCCGTGGCTGTGATGGAGAACTACAAAGTGCCGGGCCAGGCAGAACGCGTGGTGGAAGATCTTTCTAAGGTACTGTACCAGTACTTCTGGCGCCTGGGCAACGCCACCCGCTACGGCACCTACGTTGATCCTAAACTGATAAAGTAACCCGTTTATGCGCTTCTCCTCCCTGTTTTTGCCCCTGTTGGGCGTTCTGTTTTTGGTCGCTTTCAGCGGAAACGGGCAGAAAACCAGGAGCCCCCTGGCCGGTAAGATCATTTGCCTGGATGCCGGGCACGGCGGCACCGCCCAAACCGATGCCTACCGCGTTGGGCCTACCGGCGAGCGCGAAGAGTGGATCAACCTGCGGGTGGCCTTGCTGTTGCAGAAAATGCTGGAAGAGAAAGGCGCCACCGTGCTCATGACGCGGGTACAGGACCAGCACGTGCCCTTTGAGGACCGGGTACAGCTGGCCAGGCAGAACAAAGCCCAGGTCTTCCTGTCCATTCACCACAACGCCACCGCCGACTCTTCGGTGAACTTCCCCATTATCTATTACCATGGCTACGCCGCAGAGAACCGGGGGAGCGTTGCCCTGGCCAGAAACATTGCCCAGGCCCTGGTGAAGCACCATTATAAGACCAACGTGCCCAGTTCCATCGCCTCAGACCATACCATCTTCCCCACCGCCGGGGCCAAGGTCCTGCGCGACAGCTACGGCATACCGGCCGTGATTGCCGAGGCCTCGTTCTTTACCCACGCCCCCGAGGAAGCCCGCTTAAAGCAGCCCGAGTACAACCGGCAGGAGGCCCTAGCGTACGTGGCGGCCCTGGAGGCGTTTTTCAGGAAGACCCCGCCGCCCATCTTGCCCAAGAACTCCAAACACACGCTGCCGCCGTTCAGGGCCGCCCAGGAAGCGGAACGCATGAGCCCCTCTGCCAAGCGCTGGCTCCAGGACTACCAGGCCGGCCTCCAGCTGCTGCGGCAGAAAAAAGACACCGCCTCCATGCGGCAAGCCTATGACCTGTTCACCCGCTCGGCCAAATCGTTTCCAGATTCTTACGTGGCGGCCCTGTGCCACCAGCACCGCGCCACCCTGCTCAGGCGCCTGGGCAAACCCAAGGAAAGCCGGCAGGAAGCCCTGAGGGCGAGGGAATTCTACGTGCGCCTGAAGAAGTAAACAACCGTTTTAGGGCAGATTTCCGGAAAACAGCCCCAAAACCTTGCTGGTGGGGCGCGGGCCACCTGAGGGGGGCAAGCTAAGCCTGCGGCACTGGTTGGCTTAGGGGCAGAACCAGAGCGTGCGCCTGGCAAGGGCTGACTGGTGGGACTTTCCAGGAGAACCGCCCCAGCGCGGGTTGCATGACATAGGATTTGCTGCATATTTTAGCCGCTTCTTATGAACCCAACGCCCACCTTCTAACCCAAGCCCCCATGTACAGAAGCTTTCTGCTGGCCCTTGCCAGTGCCTGCCTTTTCCTGCCCTCCTGCTCCTCCACAAAAGTCCCCGTACAGGAGGAGGTTGCCGCGCCAAGCCCCGCCCCGCCCAATTACCACGTTGAGAAAGAATTCAGGGCCGCCTGGGTGGCCACCGTGGCTAATATCAACTGGCCCAGCAAACCCGGCCTGAGCACCGAGGAACAGCAGCGCGAAGCCCTTCAGTTGCTGGATTTTCTGCAGCAGCACCACTACAACGCCGTGATCTTCCAGGTTCGGCCGCAGGCCGATGCCCTCTACAAAAGTGATCTGGAGCCCTGGTCGTATTACCTCACCGGCCAGCAGGGCAAAGCACCCGAGCCCTACTATGATCCGCTGGAGTTCTGGACCGAAGCCGCCCATGACCGGGGGCTGGAGCTGCACGTGTGGCTCAACCCGTACCGGGCGCACCATACCGCCGGCGGCCCCATCAGTGAGCAATCCATCGTGAAGAAGCGGCCCGAGCTGGTGGTGCAGCTGAAAGAAGGCTACCACTGGCTGGACCCCGCCCAGCAAGGCACCCAGGACCATTCCTACGCCGTGGTGATGGACCTGGTGAAGCGCTATGATATTGACGGCGTGCACTTTGACGATTACTTCTACCCGTACCCGTCTTACAACGGCGAAGAAGATTTCCCCGATGACGTGAGCTGGAAAGCCTACCAGCAATCGGGCGGCACGCTGTCACGGGGTGACTGGCGGCGGCAGGCCGTGAACCAGTTCATTGAGCGGCTGTACAAAGGCATTAAAACCCAGAAACCGCACGTGAAATTCGGGTTGAGTCCGTTTGGGATCTGGCGGCCGGGCTACCCCGCCTCGGTGCAAGGCTTTGACCAGCACGACCAACTCTACGCCGATGCCCGCCTGTGGCTCAACAAAGGCTGGATAGACTATTTCTCGCCCCAACTGTACTGGAAAATAAACCAGATTCCGCAGAGTTTCCCCGTGCTGCTGGGCTGGTGGGACCAGGAAAACCGACTCCGCCGCCACCTGTGGCCCGGCATCAGCGTGGGCCGCGACAGCAGCGCCGGGAACGTGCAGGAGATCATGAGCCAGATCATGATTACCCGCGGCATGCTGCCCAACAGCAAAGGCGTGGTGCACTGGAGCATTTCCTCGGTGACCAAGAACCCGCCCATGGCCCAGGCCTTGTTGAAGGGTCCCTATAAAAACGATGCCCTGGTGCCCGCCAGTTTGTGGCTGGATGACAAAAAGCCCGAGGCCCCAAGCGTCAGCACCGAGGTGCAGGGCGATTCGGTGCGCGTGGTCTGGGTACCCAAAGATGAGAAAGACGCCTTCCGGACGGTGCTCTACTACCAGTACGGCCAGGCCTGGAACTACAAAGTCCTGACCCGGAAAGACCGGTCCTTTACCTTGACCCGGGCGCTGCCAGGCAAAGCCGGCGCCCCGCAACCGCTCCTGAAAGTAGCCGTTTCCGCCGTTGACCGGGTGGGCAATGAAAGCGAACGCAACGAGATTGCGGTTCCCCAAGCCGGTATTTAGGTAGTAGACGAACCCCGGGAGAAGTTTTCGCTAAGGACGCCCGAGAGGTACCTTTCGCGCTTTTTAACTTAGATTCTCCTTTTGAGAGGAGAATCTTCTCCCATTCTCAGGTACACATGGTGTGCCCCTCTACCGCAAGGCCCCGTTTTCTCCTCCAGGGAAAAGTGGGGCCTTGTGCCGTTTGGAGGGTAGTGGGGCCTTGTAGAAGCACCGGGATCCGTGCACAGGCGAATCTCTCCTTGATAAAATCAGCCGGGCTGATACTTCCGGTAATAAGCAGGTAACGGACTACTGAGAGAAGGAAGGCTTTCTTACCCGAAGCTTTCAACCCGTGGCAAAATAGTCCTGTATCCAATCGCGCAGGCTTTTCAGGTGGGGGTGTTCTTTTTTGAAGGCGGCTAGGTCTTTCAGGAACACGGCATCGTGCTCGTTCACCCACTTGAACATCTTGTATAAATTCCGGCCCATGAACAAGCGGGTGAGGAACATGGGTAGTTTTTGGTAGCGGACCTCCTTGCCCAACACCTCTGAGAAGATGGCGGCTACCTGGGCAAGGGTGAGTTGTTCGGCGGCCAGGGTGATGGTGCTGCCCTGGTAGGGCGCAGGGTGGGAGAAGATGTGGGCGCTGATTTTCCCGATGTCCTGCGCGCTGATGAATTGCTGGACTACCTCCTTCTTGACCGGGGAAACCAGCTTGCCCTTCCTGATTCTGCTGGCCACCGGCGGAAGCAAGAAGTTCTCGTACAATGAAGCGGGCCTGAGGATGGTGTATGAGAGCTGCGTACCACGGAGGTGCTGCTCAATTTTCCCCTTGCTCTCCCAGTGCGGGATTCCCGTGTGTGCATCGGCCCCGGTGACTGAGGAATAGATGAAATGAGGCACGCTGTACTGTACCGCCAATTCTGCCAAACCAATGCCCTGCCGTACTTCTTTTTCGGGGCCCTGCTCAAATGCCTGCACGCTGAAGACCCCAGCCACTCCGGCCAGGTGCTGCCCAAAGGAAGCTGGTTGGTCCAGATCGCCGGGCACCAGCTCGGCCCCAAGCTGCTGCAACTGCCGGGCGGCGGGCGAAGCGGGCTTTCTGGTAAGGGCCTTCACCCTGAAACCACTGGAAAGCAAATGCCGGGCAACTGCCCCGCCCTGTTTGCCGGTAGCACCCGTCACCAAGATAGTGGGAGCGTTCTCCATAGCCGTATGCGGAAGGTTTGAGCGGAGGTTGGTACGTTTCTGGGCTACTTTCCAGAAAACCGGGCAAAAACTAGCTGGCCCACCAGAGCAGAAGCTGTTGGGCGAGGAGTAGTAAGTCAGACGGGAAGGCCAGTCCTCACGTCCAACCTATTGGCCTGGCTCCAATTCTGCCGATCTATTCGGCGGTGGTTGGGTCAATGACGGTGGCAACCTGATGGACTGCGTTCGCGGGAAATCCGCCCTGGCGGGCATGCTCCCGAACGGCCTCCTCATCTGGGGCGATGTAGACACAAAAAATCTTGTCGCCGGTGACGTAGCTCTGCTGCCACTGAATCTGCGGCCCCATGTTGCGGAGCACGCCGCAGGAAGTCTGGGAAATGCTTTTCAGTTGGTCGGCGGTGAGCTGGCCGGCCCCGGGAATTTCCCGTTCAATCACGTACTTGGGCATCTCTTTACAGGATAAAGATGGTTCCTACTCGTCTGGCTTTTCGGGAACGCCTCGTTTTTGCCGTGGTTTCTGAGCTCCACTTTCTGCTGGGAACATTGCGTCAAGAAAGGGCAGGGGAAAGCTCTTTCTACCGGAGGGGCAGGGACGTGGGGAGGAGAGGGGGCGTAAACGTGTTTCTCGCGCAGGGAGAAGAGGAGCCGGTCAGGTAATCTGCCCCAAAAGGCCTCCTGATTCCTGTATGAAAGTACAAATTAACCCTGGAAAAAGCTAGAGCTGCCGCCAGCCTGCCGGCGAAACACCAATGTTTTAGGGCCGTTTCCCAGAAAACAGGCTTAAAATAGCTTGGAGAGGGTGGGGAGAAGCTGAAAGAGCAGGACGCGCCGCTGGCCTGGTAGGCGGTAGCCTTACACCGTTCTGTTGCCCGGGCTAACCGCAAGTATCACGGAGAAAACCGCCAGGATGAGCGTAACAGGAGTGAAGATCAGCTTTTCTAAAGGACTGTTGGAAAACAGGTTGCCCACCGTGTTCAGCAGAAAGACCCCAAACATCCCCCACATGGCGCCGGTGAGCAGCCGGGGAGACACGTTCAGGCGCAGGTAACCCGCCTGCAGCAGGGAAATGAAGAAAAACAGCACGTTCAGGGCCAGGGCCGCGGTTTCCAGCTGGTACATCTCTTCCTGCGTGGTGATGCGGCCGCCGCCCACAATGGTATACGGAATCACCGAGGCCAACACCAGAAGATGGAAAACAATGGTAAGTCCGAAGAGGAGGACCATGCCTTTTGCTGCAATGCTTTTCATACGGTTTGGGAAAAGTTTAGGGAAAACAGCCGGAAAACAGGCCCAAAGTACGAATATCTAAAACATTAGCAAATACCTATATAATGCAGCCCACCGCCCCGCAGCCAGTCCCCGCTCCTCTGGCAGTTTATAGCACTTGGTGGTAGCAGCAGGCGCCAAGTACAAGCCCCAACAGGTAAGATCCCGGGGAAAAGACCCAGCTACGCGCTTTCCGCCAAACTCCGCAATCCGCCCCAGGGATACTGGGCAAACTAAACGGAGGGGGTGCGCCCCCAGAGCCGACCGCAAGTGCCAGGTGTTATGCCCGGTGTTTTGGGCCCGTTGTCGGGTAAATGGCCCCGAAATAAGGTTCCGGCCCAGGTGCAAGCCTTTATCTGGGGCCGGGCGTGGTATTCTGCGGCCGGCCCCTGCAAATGCCGGAAAGAAATCGCACCTTTGCAGCTGGTTTCTGGTTGTACTCTTCGTACAAAGAGAGATTGCTTCTACTCGGCCGCTGGCCGAAACCCCATCACCCATGAGATTCGACGATTACCATATCAACCCCGCCATTAAGAAAGCCCTGGAGAAACTGGGCTTCAAGAAACCCACCGATATCCAGTTCAAGGCCATTCCGCCCATCCTGAAGGGAGAGGACGTGCTGGCCATTGCCCAGACAGGTACCGGCAAGACCGCCGCGTTTGCCATTCCGGTGCTGCACATGCTGCATGAGCGCAAGCAGTACAGCCGCCGCGACGGCATCAAGTGCCTGGTGATGGTGCCCACCCGCGAGCTGGCCATCCAGATCACCGAGGTGTTCCAGACCTTGGGCAAGCACACGCGGGTAAACACGTTCAGCGTGTTTGGGGGCGTGGAGCAGGGGCCGCAGATTCAGCAGCTGGAAGACGGCATTGACGTGCTGGTGGCCACCCCGGGCCGCATGTTTGACCTGGTGAGCCAAGGGCACATCCGGCTGGAGCGCGTGGAAATGCTGATCCTGGACGAGGCCGACCATATGCTGGACCTGGGCTTTATCAAAGACATCAGGGACGTGCTACGCCACCTGCCCCGCAAGCGGCAAACGCTGTTCTTCTCGGCCACCATCAACGAGCACATCAAAGACCTGGCGTACTCGCTGGTGACCAAGCCCATTAGAATCCAGATTTCGCCCAAAGACCCCGTGTCCAAAAACGTGGACCACTCGGTGGCGTACGTGGAGATGGACGACAAACGCTTCTTTCTGGAGCGCGTGGTGAAGGAAAACGAGGGCAGCAAGATTCTGGTGTTCGTGCGGACTAAGGTGCGGGCCGAGCGGGTGCACAAGGCCATGGAGCGCGTGGGCATTAAGACCGAGACCCTGCACGGCGACAAAGAGCAGAAAGACCGCTTGGCCGCCCTGAACCGCTTCAAACGCGGCGACGTGAAAGTGCTCATCGCCACCGACGTGAGCTCCCGCGGCATTGACATTCCCAGCGTGGAGTACGTGGTGAACTATGATCTGCCCGACGTGCCCGAAAACTACGTGCACCGCGTGGGCCGCACCGGCCGGGGCACCCAGAAAGGAAAATCCGTCTCGTTCTGCAGCCCCGAGGAGAAACCCATTCTGGACGAGATTGAAGGTTACCTGGGCAAGCCCATCAAGGTGCTGGAAATCCAGAAAGAAGACTACTCCGCCACCATTGACTTCTCTGCCGAGGTGAAACCTGATCTGAAGAGTTTGCTGAAAGAGGTAGAGGAGTTTGAGAGCCAGAAAAAAG
The DNA here is from genome assembly GCF_016924645.1 of Rufibacter psychrotolerans. Classification (GTDB taxonomy): domain Bacteria; phylum Bacteroidota; class Bacteroidia; order Cytophagales; family Hymenobacteraceae; genus Nibribacter; species Nibribacter psychrotolerans. The sequence goes on from NZ_JAFFJV010000001.1 coordinate 328,888, forward strand.
GCAAGAAGCGAGGCAAGAAGTAGACGTTTACGATTTGGTTTGTACTCCCTGTTTCGGGGCTGTTTTCACGAAAACAGCTCTGAAGTAGGGAGTTACTTTTTAAGGGGTAGAGGGTTCGCTGGTGTACCTGAGACCCACCCCTGCCCCTCCCAGGAGGGGAGTTGCTGTGAGAGACGTTCTTTGTGCGGGAGAATGATTTTGGTGGGGGAGAATGACTGGTGACTTTTGGTTTGGTGTTGTGTTTGGGGAGATGGATGAAATCTGATATGACCAGTATCACAATTCACGTGTCTGCTGATGCTTTCAGTACTCAGTCCTTGCCAACAAAACGGATCTTCAGACCACGCATTCCCGATACTCCCCTCCTGGGAGGGGCAGGGGGTGGGTTCAACCCGCATCCCGAAGCTTACTGCAGCCCATTCTCTTCCACCCAAATCTCAATCGTGCGCAGCACGTTGGCCATGTCCTGCTTTACTTCTTCATCAGAAAACCGGAGGAAACGCACGCCCAACCTCTCCAGCCGTTGCTGCCGAAGTTCATCTTCTGCGAAGGAGTAATCATGGCTTTCTCCGTCTATCTCAATGGCCAGTTGTAAATCCTTGCAGTAGAAATCCACAATGAAGCGATCCAAGGGTTTTTGCCGGTCGAAGTCCAGTCTCAGAAGTTGCTTGTTCCTCAGTTCGTTCCAGAGGAGTATTTCGGCCAGTGTGCTGTTTTGGCGGAGTTTCCTGGCTAGTTCCTTCAGATAAGGCTTATATGGGATGATGGTGCGGCGCATGGGCAGGCTTCTTTTTACCCACCCCTAACCCCTCCCAGGAGGGGAATAGTTCACTACTGCTGGCAGCTTCATGCCCTTAGAAGAAAGTTTATTCTTTAAAATATGCTACGAACATAACGTGAACAGCTGCATGAACTTTCGCCACGTTCTTCTTCGCACATACACACCAACTCTACCCGATACTCCCCTCCTGGGAGGGGCAGGGGGTGGGTCAACAACCGTCCCCCACCCAATACCTTTCACTACAACAACACGCTTACTGCACCCACCATCTATCTCTCTCTCCTCCTGCACCTACAACTGGTTTGTATCTCATTTAAGCTAAGTGTGATAAAATAGGCCTAAACTTATCAAATAATAGTTCGTAATTTATTTTTAGGTTTACCTAAAAATATGTTTAAGCCTATTAAACACTGACTATGGGAAAACAGCTACTCTCCGTACTTGCTTGCTTTCTACACTTTGTTGCCGCTGCCCAGCAGGTAACCATAACCGGAAGCGTAAAAGATGCGCAAACCCGGGAACCGCTGGGGTTCTGCAACATCAGCGTGCTGCACTCCACCCTCGGGACCATGGCTGATGAAAAAGGAAGGTTCTCGCTCAAGCTTCCGCAGAACCAGAGTAACGCCCGGCTGGTGGTTTCCTTTTTGGGCTACCAGAATGATACCATCCAACTGCAGCCGGGGAAAACCAGCTATTCCGTGCACCTTCGGCCCATGGCCGGTAAACTGAACGAGGTGGTGGTGACGGGCACCATGAAAGAGGTGAGTCGGTTGGAGAGTCCGGTGCCGGTGGAGGTATACACGCCCACGTTCTTCAGGAAAAATCCCACGCCCAGCCTGTTTGAGGCCGTGGGCCTGATCAACGGCGTGCAGCCGCAGCTCAACTGCAACGTCTGCAACACCGGCGACATCCACATCAATGGCATGGAGGGGCCATACACGCTTATTCTCATAGACGGGATGCCCATTGTGAGTAGCCTTTCCACGGTGTACGGCCTCAACGGCATCCCCAACAGTCTGGTAGAACGGCTGGAGGTGGTGAAGGGACCGGCGGCTTCGTTGTACGGCTCAGAGGCCATGGGCGGCATCATCAACGTGATCACCAAAAGTCCGCTCAAGGCACCCAGGGTGAGCGCCGAAGTATTCGGAACCACCTGGGGCGAGATTAGTTCAGACCTGGGCGTGAAGTTCCAGGCGGGCAAGGCGCACGGATTGCTGGGCCTTAACTACTTCCATTACCAAAATCCGCTGGATAAGAATAAAGACGGCTTCACCGATGTCACCTTGCAGCAGCGGGTCTCTGTATTCAACAAATGGGATTTTGAGCGCAGCCAGAACCGCGTGGCCAGCGTGGCCGCCCGTTACGTGTACGAAGACCGATGGGGCGGGCAAATGAACTGGTCCAGGGAACACCGCGGCTCAGACCAGGTGTACGGCGAAAGCATCTACACCAAGCGCTGGGAACTGATTGGTCAGTACCAGCTGCCTTTCCCCGAGAAACTGATGGCCCAGCTTTCCCTGAACCGGCACCAGCAGAACTCGTTCTACGGCACCACGCCCTTCCTTGCCGACCAGACCGTAGCCTTCGGGCAGTTGTACTGGGACAAGCCGCTCACGCCCCGCCACAACCTGCTGCTGGGTACCTCGTTCCGCTACACCCACTATGATGACAACACGCCCGCCACAGCCTCCGCCAAGGAAGCAACCCCCCAAAACCAACCCGTGACCACGCCCTTGCCCGGCGTCTTCGTGCAGGACGAGTGGAGCCTCACCGACAAACAGAAACTGCTCCTGGGCTACCGCTACGACTATGACAAACGGCACGGGCACATCCAGTCGCCCCGGGTGGCGTACAAGTGGTCGCCGGGGCCGCAGCATACGGTGCGGGCCAGCTTCGGGACGGGCTATCGGGTGGTGAGTCTCTTCACTGAGGACCATGCCGCCCTCACCGGTGCCCGCGAGGTGGTGATCACCGAGGCGCTCGAGCCCGAGAAATCCATCAACAGCAACCTCAACTATATCTGGCAGGCCCCGCTCCAGGACTTTCTGGTGACTGTAGACGTAACCGCTTTCTACTCCCGCTTCAGCAACAAGATCATCGGGGACTTTGACGCAGATCCGCAGAAAATCATCTATTCTAACCTGCGCGGCCACGCCGTTTCCAAAGGCATCACGCTCAACTCTGAGTTCTCGTTTTACAGTCCTCTTAAACTGATGGCGGGGGTGACCTATATGCAGGTATACCAGAAAGAGGCCGAAGGCGAAGGGCCGCTGGTAAAGCGGGTGCAGTTGCATGCCCCGGAGTGGTCGGGGAATTTTCTGGCGGGCTACACGTTTGCCGGTAACTTCACCGTAGACCTCACCGGCACCTTCACCGGCCCCATGCGCCTGCCCATTTTGCCCCAGGATTACCGGCCCGAGTACTCGCCCTGGTTTAGCCTGGTAAACGTACAGCTCACCAAGAAATGGCCGAACGGGCTGGAAGTGTTTGGCGGGGCAAAGAACCTGCTCAACTTCGTACCGAAAAACCCCATCATGCGCCCCTTTGATCCATTTGACCGCACCATGGACGACCCCATCGCCAACCCGCACGGCTACACCTTTGACCCCAGCTACAACTACGCTTCCCTGCAGGGCATCAGAGGGTTTTTGGGGGTGAGGTATAACCTGGTGAAGTAAGAGCAGCAGCTGTTTTTAGCCGGTATTTATAATAACAGGCCGAAAATGGAAGACCTTTGAAAGCTCTGGACAAGTATGTGTCTTACCACTTTCATCCCTACTTTTCATACAGCAAGTTTAGCGCAGCGCAACTTGTGGTTACCATGATGCCAGTTTGTAACTGGCGCAAGGGCTCAGCCATTCACGTGGATTCTGGACATTGGACGATGCTGCGCAGGCTTGATAGGGTAATGACCTTACTTTGGCTTTGGGTAAAAGAATGCTTGGACATGTGAACCCACCCCCAGCCCCTCCCAGGAGGGGAGTATCGGGTAAAGTGGGTGGAGGGCGTTGCAGGGTAGATGTTGAAATGAAGAAAGAAACCACACTTTCATAAAAGCAACCAGCCCCTGTTTTGGCCCTATTTTCATGAAAACAGGCCTGAAGCAGGGGCTGCGTTTGCGAATAGCAATTAGAGTTAACTGTCTACATCAGAACCGTTTGGTGCCTTTCTTGAAGATAGGTTTGCCGTTGCCTTTCCAGGCTTTTCTGAGGAAGTACGCTCCGGCCAGGGCGGCAGCGCCCACGAAGAGGGCCGAGGTGGCTTTCTTGAACCTGTTGGTTGTGCTGGGGCTGCCTTTCATCCTGGCCAGGTCATAGATGGCGGGACCTTCCAGCACTTTTCCTTCCACATCAAACCGGCTGCCGTGGCAGGGGCAATCCCAGCTGGTCTCGGCTTTGTTGAAGTGCACCAGGCAACCCATGTGCGTGCACACCGCCGACACCACGTGCAGGTGACCCGAGTGGTCGCGGTAGGCGCCGTAGTTCTTGCCGTCCATCTCAATGTTCTTACCTTCGCCGGCGGCGATGTCGGCCAACTCCTCCACCTGGCTGCGGTAGGGCAGGTCTTTGATCAGTTGGAAAGCCACGTCGGCGTTTTCCTTCAGGAACTTGGCCGCGGCCTTCCTGGGGTTGTGGCGGGTGGGGGAGTAGAGCGCGGCGTAAGGGTTTTCCCGGCCCAGGATCAGGTCGCTGAGCAGCATGGCGGCCATGGTGCCGTAGGTGAGCCCATCGGCCTCAAACCCGGTGGCCACGTAAATCTCCGAGTCTTCGTCGCGGCGGCCGATGTACGGAATCCCGTCGGCGGGTTTGTACTGCTGGGCGGCCCACCGGTACTCCACAGATTGTACGTTGAACCGCTCGCGCACGTACTGCTCCAGCTTCTGGAAGTTCTCCTGGTTGTTTTCCTTATGCCCTACCTTGTGCGACTCGCCCAAAATGAGCAGGAAGTGTTCGCCCTGGTCGTTGGTGTACGGTCTGAGGGAGTGGTGGTGCCCGGCGTGGAAGGCCCAGAACGTTCCTTCGGGGTAGGGCTGGTTCAGTTTCACGGCCAGCGCATACTCGCGGTACGGGCCCAGCAGCGTGTGCAGGAACCAGATGCCCTTGGGTGTGTGCGTGGCGTGGATCACTTGCCGGGCGCGTACCTTGCCGTGCTGGGTGTGTACCGTGTGCGGCTGCCCCTCGTCTACCTTCAGCACCTTGCTGTTCTCAAAGATCTGGCAGTTGGACCCGGCGGTGCGGGCGGCCAGTTCCTGCACGTAAGCCATGGGGTTGAACTGCGCCTGGTGGTCTAGCCGCAGGGCACCGGCAATGGGGTAGGGCAGCGGCGAGGCGGTGTCATGATGGGCGGGCAAGCCTATGGCCTGGGCTACTTCCGCTTCCTTACGCACGAAACCTGCTTCGGCCTCGTGCTCTGTGAGGAAATAGAACGGAACGCGCCTGAAGTGGCAGTCCAGGCCGTGCTGCTGCACCAGTTGCTCTATCAGGTTCACCGCTTCTGTTCTGGACGCGGTTACCGCCGCAACGGTTTGCCGGTCATACTTGCTCTCCAGCAGTTGCAGGTACTGGCCCACGTAGCCGTACAGGTTCCCGGTGGAGTAGCCGGTGGTGCTCTCGGCTACTTTCAGGGCTTCCAGGACAATCACCCGTTTCCCGGCCGAGGCCAGCAGGTGGGCGGTGGTGATGCCGGTGATGCCGCCTCCTATCACAACAACATCGGTCTCCAGTTCGCCTTGCAGGGTGGGGTAGGGGGTGGGGTGGGCATCTTGCCGCCAGATAGAGGTTGTTTTCATAGAGTTATTGCTTGTGGTGGTTGCTTGCTGAGTGTTTTGTTCTTTAACGGGGTTTGTTTGAAAAAGTAAGCGGAGGGGAGTTGGGATAATGCTGGCGTTTCTGCCGGTTGGCCTTGGACTGATGGATTTGTTGGCTTTCGCTGGCGTAGTTTCCGCTTGTCTATGGACTTATGAGCTGGGTTGTTGCATAGGTTGCTTGGTGCGCTCACGGCCGCGGGGCCCCGTCTTCCGCCTTCGCGCTGTGCTCTCTCACCTGGCCCTCAAGCGAAAGACTGGAATAGGGAAATAGCCAGAAGCAGTGACGGTGCTGAGGGAATTGCAATGCTTGTCAGCAAGGCGGATTCCCCTCCTGGGAGGGGCAGGGGTGGGTTCACATTCTGCATGGTTCAAGTCTGTGAGGTGGACCTACCAAGTGGGCAGTTTGTAACTGCCGTCAGGCGTTGGGTTAGAAAACGTGCTGCAAAATTGCTCTGGGAAAACGGCTCAGGACCTTTCTCGTTGCCAGAGAAGCACCAGATACAACTTCCGGGCGGTTTTCCCGAATACAGGCACAAAACGCAGAAGAGATGCAGCAGTACTATACCGATAAAGTTGTCCTGATCACGGGTGGGGCGCAGGGCATTGGGCGCGGCATGGCGCAGGCCTTTTCCGGGGTAGGGGCCCGGGTGATCATCACCGATTTGGACCCTGAGGCAGGGGGCGATGCGCTGGCCTGGCTGGAAGCCCAGTACCTGAAAGCCGAATTCTACCCCTGTGATGTGAGCCAGGAAGACCAGGTGCAGCACCTGATGGAGCAGATTGGCCAGCAATACGGGCACCTGGATGTGCTCATCAACAATGCGGGCATTGCCTCGCCCGCCCGCAAACCCCTGGCCCAGCTGCCCATGAAAGAGTTTGACCAGGTGCTGGCAGTCAACCTGCGGGGGCCGTTCCTGTGCGCCAAGTACGCCCTGCCCCTGCTGGAGAAAGCCCTGCACCCCGCCATCCTGAACATTTCCTCTACCCGCGCCTTCATGTCTGAGCCCGATACCTTCGGGTACTCGGCCTCCAAGGGCGGGCTGGAGGCGCTCACGCACTCCCTGGCGGTCAGCCTGGGGCCGCAGCGCATCCGGGTGAATGCCATCAGTCCGGGCTGGATTGAAACCGGGCTCTGGCAGAAGGAAGGAGCTAAGAAGGAGCCCAACCACAGCCCGCAGGACAAAGCGCAGCATCCGGTGGGGCGGGTGGGCACGCCCGAGGACATCGCCCAGGCGGCCCTTTTTCTGTGCTCAGACAAAGCCTGTTTCATCACGGGGCAGCGCCTGGTCATTGACGGCGGCATGACCGTGAAAATGATTTACCAGGAGTAGCGGTTTTTTGCTTGTTTTCGCAAATTCGGCCCTGAAACGCCGGTGCCGGGACGGCCGAAAAGCCTGACCCGGGCAGCCAGGCCGTAAACCTTTACGGCCTGGTTCACGGTAAAAGAGGGAAACCTGGAAAAACACGCATGCAACATCCCCCCGAAAATCCGCTCTTGCTGTACGTCACAGATCCTATGTGTGCCTGGTGCTACGGCTTCACCCCCGTGGTCCGGCGCCTGAAGGCCCTTTGGTTCGGGCGGCTCTCGGTGCAGGTGCTGGTGGGTGGGTTGCGCCCCTACGCCCAGGACCCGCTCACCCCGGCCGACAAAGATAAAATGGCGGTGAGCTGGCACCGGTCGCAGCGCAAAACCCAGCTGCCCTTTGACTATAGCTTCTTTCTGCAACGGGAGCCGGTGTTTGATACCGAGCCCGCCTGCCGCGCCCTGCTCACGGTACGCCGGCTGCGGCCCGGCCTGTCGCTGGAGGTGCTGCGGGCCCTCCACTCGGCTTTCTACGCCGATGGGCTGGACATCAGCGATCCGGCGGTGCTGGTGGAGGTGGTGCGCCCCTTCGGCATTGACGAGAACCTGTTCCTGGCCGTGTTTGAGACCGATGAGATTTTCCAACAAACCCAGCAGGAGTTCAAGCTGGTAGAGGAGATGGGGGTGAGCACGCTGCCCAGCGTGTACTTAGACCATCCGCAGGGGCCCCGGCTTATCTCGCGCGGGTACTGCGAGCTCTCTGAGCTGGAAGACCGCCTGCTGCAGGCCATGCAGATCCCGTACTGAGGGGCCTTTTTTTGGCGGCAGGCCGAGGGGCCAGCGGTGGGGCGCCTATATTCAAAAGAAACTATATCTGGGCAGAAGCAGTACGTAAAAAGACCAACGCGTTTACCTAACCTGCTTGACCTATGAAAACAATCGCGATCCTCACCGATTTCTCCCCCGAAGCCCATAACGCCATTCATTACGCCGTAGAGCTGTGCCGGGGCTTTAACGCCCGCCTGGTGTTTGTGCACACGTTCTACTTCGCCACGGAGGCGCCCGGCACCACCACCACGGTTGCGGACCTCACCTGGGCCGACCCATCGCTCTACACCCCCGGGCAGCTGGAGGCAGAGCACGACCGGGAGCGCCTCATGAAGGAAAACCTGTGGACCCTGGTGGAAGACGTGCGCCGCAGCGCCCCCGGCCTTGACATCCAGGGCGAACTGCTCCGGGGCGTGGGCATGGACACCGTGATTGATTTCCTGAAAGCCCAGGCCATTGACCTGGTGGTCATGGGCACCAAAGGCGCCGATTCGGCCCTGGACCGCTGGGTGGGCACCAATACCTCTTACGTCATGAACCACGCGGCCTGTCCGGTGCTGGCGGTGCCCCGGCACAGCCAGTTCAAGGGCTTCAGCCGCCTGGTGTACGCCACCGACCCCTACCATGAAGCCGATTGGCACCTGCGCGAGCTGCAGGCCCTGGCCACGTTCCTGCGGGCCGAGGTAACCGTGCTCTACGTGCAGGAAGACCCAGACTCGCAGCAAAGCCAGGACCGGTGGCAGGTGTTCACTTCCAAATGGGAGCTGGAAGTGCCCGCCCTCACCTTCGCCCGGGTCATCAACCCTAAAACCGCCGCCGGCATTGAGGAGTACGCCCAGGCCAAGCAGGCCGATCTATTGGTGGTAGCCAAGCAAAACCGGTCTTTCCTGGACAGTCTGTTCGGCAGTGGCCCGGCCGAGCGCCTGGTTCTGGACAGCGTGTTGCCCGTGCTCTCCCTGCCCGCGCTGGACGAGGAGCGCGCCGCGCAGGGCGGTTTCTTCTCGCGCTTAACCTAAAGCGGGCCTACGCCAAATTGCGGTAGTCATTTAGGGGCATTTTCAGGAAAAAAGGCTTAAAAACAGGGCCCAAGGAGGGGGAAAGTAAAAATGCTTTCCCCCTCCTTGGGCCCTGTTTGTTTTTGGGGTGTTTTGGAGAAATAACCCCTGAACCGATGAACGGCAAGGATTGCACTCAAAGGCTTCACCCTACTTCCTCCAATGTCAGGGCCGGAGGGCGTTGTAATGGCGCAGGAAAACTTCCTCCAGCCGGGCGGCCCCGGGCAACTGGGCGGCATGGGCCGCCTGCACCAGGTTTTGCAAGCCGAACAGGTTCAGTTGTTTTTCCCGCTCAAAGTAGGCGGGCTGCCCGGCGTAATAAGCAAGCAAACCGCTGTAGCGCTGCGCCAGCAGTTGGGTCAGTTGCTGCGCTTCTTTCAACAGCCCCGCTTGGGCCAGGGGCAGGACCAACACCGTGCTCTCAAAGTTGTGCGGAGCGCCGTGGTCGGGCATCAGTTGCAGGCAGGCTTGCAGCACGCGGCGGGCCTGGGCCGTGTCGCCGGCCCGCAGGTGCGCCGAGGCCAGGGCGGCGAAGGCACGGCGGTACACGGGTACTATCTGGTTCACAAAATTTTCCTCATACGGCTGGTCTGGGTTGCTTAGCCCCGTGTAACGGAATTTCTGCAGCAGGCTGGCCTGGGTGCGGGAACGGTCCACAAAGGCCTCGGCCTCCGGATCTGGGTTGCGGGCGGGCACCAGGCGCAGGGCCTGTCCTTCCAGCTGTAGAAAGGGCTGCAGGCCCAGTTCAGCGGTTTCAGAACCGGTGCTGGCAAAGTAGATGGGGCGCTGCCACTGGTTCGTGGCAATCACGTCCAGCATGAACAGGTGTTTCTTCTCCAGGGCTCCGGCGTGCAGTTCCCATTCCATCGTGTCGGCTATTTGACTAGCCCGTTCGGGGGAGACCGTTCCGTTTTGCAGGACGGTTGGTTTATCTACGGCCAGCCGCAGGCGCTTGGTGGGCAGCGTGTTAAGGGTACGGCCGTCCTGCGTCTGCATCTGCAGGGCTGGGTGGTTCTGCCGGAGCAGGGCCAGGTATTGGGTCAGGTCCATGCCGCTGGTCTGCACGCTGGGGTTAGGCACGTAGGGCAGATAGTTGTTGTGGCTGAAGGCGTACTGCTCCAGCGGCAGGGTGCCCGGCAGCGGGGCCGAGGCGTTCACCTGCCGCCGCGCCTGCTCAATGTACCAATCGGTGTTGAGGTAGGTCATCACCAGCACGCGCACATCGGTCCGGAAACCTTCCACCTCTTGAGCGTACCAGAGCGGGAACGTGTCATTGTCGCCGTTGGTGAACAGAATGGCGTTGGGTGCCACGGAGCTAAGCAGGTTTCGGGCCGAATCCAGGGCGTGGTAGCGGTCAGACCGGTCGTGGTCATCGTAGCCCTGGGCCAGCAACAGGGTAGGGACCGAGAGGGAGAGTATCGTGGCCACCGCCACCGAGAGCCTTTCGGATCTGAGCAGTTTTTGAAAGAGCGCCTGCAAGACCAGCACGCCCAACCCTATCCAAAGGCTGAAGGCGTAATAAGAGCCGGCAAAGGTGTAATCGCGCTCGCGGGGCTCCACGGGCGGTTGGTTCAGGTACAGCACAATGGCCATGCCGGTGAAAAAGAACAGCAAAAGGACCACCCAACCATCAGTGGATTTGCGCCGGAATTGGAAAAACAGCTCCAAAACGCCCAGCAGCAACGGCAGCAGGAAGAACTGGTTGCGGGCCTTGCTCTCCGCGAGGGGCGAGGGCGCATCAGATTTCTTTTCCCAGGGCCAGAGCACCCCGGCGTGCTGCACGTCGCTCTCGCGGCCAACGAAATTCCACCCGAAGTACCGCCAGTACATGTGGTTGAGCTGGTAGTGCCACAGGAAGCTCAGGTTCTGCCCAAACGTGGGCCGCTGCCCTTGCTCTACGTCTACCCAGTACTGGTACGCCCGCAGGTGCACCGGCTGGTCTGAATACAGGCGCGGGAGCAGGGTCTGGTCTCGGTCTGCATATTCGGGCTCGTACTTATGGTCTACCACGGCGTACCGACCGTCTTTTGGCGCGTAAATGGGGCTGGTTTTCGCCACGCTCTCGGCTTGGGCGTTGAACTGCGGCCCAAAAAGCAGCGGCCGGCTACCGTACTGCTCGCGTTTGAGATAACTGACAAAGGAAAGCAGGTTTTCGGGGTTGTTCTCATCAATGGGCGGGTTGAAGCTAGACCGGATGGGCACCATGAGGTAAGACGAGTAGCCCACCAACACCAGCACCAAGGCGATGAGGGCGTTGTGCCCCAGCACTCGTCCGGTCCTCCGGGTCCAGCGCAGCCCGTACCAGATGGTCGCGCAGAGCCCGAGCAGAAATACGATTGCACCCGCGCCGTACGGCAATCCCAGGCTGTTCACCAGGAGCACCTCCAGAGAGCCGGCCACCGAGGGCAGCCCCGTAATCACGCCTTCCATGACCGCCAAGACCAAAGCGCCGCCCACCGTTAAGGCCAGAAGCGCCCCCCCTTTGGTGGGCTGGTATTTTTGGAAGTACACCAGCAGCGCCAGGGCCGGCAGCGCCACCAGGTTAAGCAGGTGCACGCCAATGGACAGCCCCACCAGGTAGGCCAGAAACAGGAGCCAGCGGTCCGCCTCGGGTTGGTCGGCCTCGGCCTGCCACCTGAGGGCGGCCCAGACCACCACCGCCGTGAAGAACGACGACATGCCGTACACCTCGGCCTCCACCGCGCTGAACCAGAAAGAATCGGTGAAGGCGAAGGCCAGCGCCCCCACGGCCCCGCTGGCCAGCAGGAGGGCACGTTGGACGGGCGTGGGACCATCCGCCGGAAGGGGCAGCAAGCGCCGGGCCAGCAGGGTGATGCTCCAGAACAGGAACGACACCGTGGCCGCGCTGCTCAGGGCCGAAAGGAAGTTCATCCACCAGGCCACCTGGGTCGTATCGCCAAAGCTCAGCAAGGTAAACAGCCGCCCGATGAGCAGGAACAGGGGCGCGCCCGGCGGATGCGGCACCTGCAGTTTGTACGCCGCCGCAATAAACTCGCCGGTGTCCCAGAAACTGGTGGAGGGCTCCAGCGTGAGCACGTACACGGTTAAGGCAAGGAGTCCCGCCGCCACCCCCAGCGCCAAATCTACCCTACGGTACACCCGCCAGGCGGCAGGCGGCTCCTGCGTTTTGGGCCCGTTCTGCCGGAAAACCCCGAAAAACGGCAGCACCAGACCCACTACCACCAGCAGCGGCCCCAGGGTAAGCCCCAGAAAGCCATACCCGTGCGGCGCAGGATCACTGGCCATCAGGATAAACCCTACCACTATCACCGCAATGCCCAGAAACAAGGGGGTAAACTGCCGTTTGGTGAACAGGAAAGCTGGCCGGGTGCCAGGCTTGCTAAGGGTTTGGGTAAGGGTGTTCATGGGTGTACTGGGTTATGGGTTGCCAATCGGAAATCTCTTTTAGTTGGTATCAAGGCTGATATTCTCCTCCTTCCATTTATTCCTCGCTCGCCTCTGGCGAGTGTGAGCCATCGGGCGGCATCTGGCCGCGTTGGGGAAAATATTGAATGGTTCATCTGTTCTTGCTTCAGGCGGAGGTTGCCTGTTTTCAATCTGTTTTTCCAACAACAGGCGGAAAACAGGGAATCCGCAACGCGGCCAGAGGCCGCCCAATTTCTCACAGAGGGTAGAGAGCAAGCCGTATTTCTGAAAATTTGTTACTCAAACCACCCAATCTGCCTCTCTACAAACATACTGGCTCCCGGAACAGACCCTGGTTAATGGATTGTAAAAAGATGTTAACGACTTGTTAACGGGGTAGAAGAGCCGTAGAAATTGCCTATTTTAGGGCTATGAGCCGACGGAAAATTCAGACCATTCTGGTGCTGGCGTGCGTGGCGCTGGTGGCGCTGCTGAGTGCCCAGTTGGTGTGGCTGCACAAAGCCTACAATGCCCAGGAGCGGGCGTTCAACCACAGCGTGCAGGTGGCCCTCACGCAGGTAGCTGACCAACTGCTGGCCCGGGCGCCACAGCCGGTAGCCTCGGCCAGGCCGGTGCAACAGGTGGCCTCCAACTTCTTTGTGGCCGAGCTGAACGCGCCGGTAGACCCCGCGGAGGCCAGCAAGTTGCTGGAGCAGGAACTTGCCAAACGGCAGTTGCAGGAGCGCTATGAGTTTGGGCTCTACAACAGCCTGGATGATACCCTCATGTTTGGGCAGTACGTGGCGGCCCCGCAGCGCTCCACGGCGGGGCCAGAGGCGCCGGTGATCAGGCATGCGCGGGAGGGGAGCGTGCCACTGTACAACCTGGCGGTGGTGTTTCCGGGCAAAACCTCGTTTATCCTTAAGGAGATGGAGTTCTGGTGGTACAGCACGGGCGCGCTGCTGCTGGTGGTGCTGTTCTTCGCCTATACCATGCTCCAGATCCTGCGCGAGAAACGCCTCTCTGAGCTGAAAACCGATTTCATCAACAACCTCACTCACGAGCTGCAAACCCCCATCACCAACATTGGGCTGGCCGCCGAGGTGCTCCGCAAACGCGCCGAAACGCTGCCCGCCGATCGGCTCTCCCGCTACCACGACCTGATTCACGCGGAGAACGAACGGCTGCGGGCCCAGGTAGAACGCGTCTTGCAGATGGCCACCATGGAAAGCCGGGAACTAGCCCTGAAGAAAGAACCCGTAGACCTCCACGCCCTGCTGCAGCAAACCGGCCAGAACCTCACGCCCCGGCTGCAGCAACGGGCCGGCCACCTGCGCCTGGACCTGCAGGCCACCAATCCCTTCATCCACGCCGATGAGCTGCACGTGGCCAACGCCCTCTACAGCCTGCTTGACAACGCCGAAAAATACTCGCCCCAGGCCCCGGAGATTGAGGTAAGCACCCGCGATGTAGAGCAAGGCATCCTCATCAGCATCCGCGACAAGGGCGTGGGCATCCGGCAGGAGTTCCAGAAGTTCTTGTTCGACAAGTTTTACCGGGTGCCCACCGGCAACGTGCACAACGTGAAAGGCTTCGGGTTGGGGTTGAGTTACGTCAAAGCCATCATGGAAGCCCACCACGGCCAGGTTACCGTGGAAAGCGCCGAGCAGCAGGGCACCTGTTTCCGGCTGGTGCTGCCGGTGCGGTGAGGCTGTTTTAGGGCCGTTTTCAGGAAAACGGGCTATTTTCTGATGGCCGCCAGCAGCAGGCCAGAGACTTTGCTGACTTCCCCGGGGCAGTGGTGGGGAAAATAATCTACGGCGCAGATGGCTTTCTGCAGGTCTAGCCGGCGGGCGTAGTGAAAGGCAAAAAGGCGGTCGTTCTCATCCACGTAAAACTTCACCGGGGGCTCTCCGGCCGGCGTGCCCAGCAGTTCCAGGCGCTGGCAGTAAATGGTCTGCTCTTCGGTGAGGTAACCTCCCGTCATGACTTCCACCTCCTCCATCAGGGGCTCCAGGTCGGTCAGCAATGTATGTACCCGTACTACTTTCATACCCGTGCTTTTAGTAAGACAAGGTACTTTTTAGCGGGTAGAGCAGTGTAAAGAAATTGTTACCTTTTTTGGTGGCAATGTTAAGGTATGGTAAAGTGGGGCTCAGGTGAACCGTTCCCCGCAGGCTACCCAGCCAAAAACCTCAGGCCCGTCCTCTCGCTCGTTCAAAGGTTTCATGGTGGGCCAGACGGCGGCCTGCCTGTAGAGTGGCTATAGAAGCGGGTCTGTTCCAGGCAGGGGAAGGATTTTACCTGTATTTAGTTGCATTTTGCTTCTTTCTGCTGGAAATAATTAATACCTTGATTATCAATTGCAAAATGAAAGAAGCATGGTATAGCCTAACCCGTTCAACTATGAAAAAGAACCTACTCACGTGGCGCTGGCTGGTGCTGGCGCTGGTTGTCCTCAGTAGCTGCGATCTCTCAGACGATGAGGAGCCCACCCCAGACGAGAATGAGTATTTCGTCTCGGCCAAGTCCCTGGGCACCATTCCCAACGAGGCCCTGCAGGTGTACGCCACCGCAGCCGGGTTCACCAACTTTGTCGCGTACCTGGACTATGACGTAGAGTTCTTTGAGTTTGTCTATAACACCACCTACAAGGGGAGCCGGGTGCAGGCCTCGGGCTTGCTCTGCATCCCCAAGGGCACGCCCGGAGCACCGGCCATGGTGAGCGCCCAGCACGGCACCATCTTCGCCGATGCCGATGCGCCCTCCAATTTCCCGGCCGGCTTCTCGGGGTTTGAGCTGTTCGGGTCGGTGGGCTACGTGACGGTGATCCCAGACTTCATAGGGTACGGCACCACCAAAGACCTGGTGCACCCTTATTATGACGAGGAGCATTCGGCGGCCGCCGTGGTAGACATGCTCAAGGCCGCCAGGTTCTACCTGCAGCAACAGCAGATTGCCACCAACGACAACCTGTTCCTGGTGGGCTACTCAGAGGGCGGGTACGTGACCCTGGCCGCCCAGAAAGAGATGGAGGCCGACGCCGACCATGACCTGGAACTCACGGCGGTGGCCGCCGGGGCCGGGGGCTATGACCTGATAGGCATGATGAACACCATTGCCACGGTGCCCACGTACGTGGAGCCGTCTTTCCTGCCCCTGATCCTGCACGGCTACAACGTCACCTACGGCTGGAACCGCCCCTTCACCGATTTCTTCCAGCAGCCCTACGCCGGCAAACTGCCCGGCCTGTTAGACGGCACCCGAGACCGGGAGCAGATCAACAGCGAACTCACCACCACGCCCTCGCAGCTGTTCGCGCCCACCTTTTACGCCAACCTGAGCAGCCCAACCGGCGAGCTCGCCCTGAAGCAGGCCCTCACCCAGAACAGCCTCCTGGATTGGACACCCCAGGCACCCACCCGCCTGTATCACGGCACCCAGGACGAGGCCGTGTTCTACCAGACCACAGTGACGGCGTATGACCGGTTCCGGGCCCAGGGCGCTACCCAGGTTACCCTGCACCCCATTGAGAACGGCACGCACCGTACCAGCATCGAGCCCATGATGCTGGACGTGCTGCCCTGGTTTGAGTCGTTAAACCAATAAAGCCGTTCCGGAGACAATTCCTGAAGGTCATGTGACAAGGGCTTGGGGTTTTTGGCGGGTTTTTGTGAAATTAGCCCCCAAACGCCCCAAGCCCTTGCCATGCCCACGCCCCTGAAAGAAGTTTACTCGCCCCGGTTCTATGACCAGTTCGGCCAGGTGCTGGCCTGGGTACTGCCGGGTTTTGACCAGGAGGAATTCACGCGGCAGATCTTTGCCGAGGGCTGGGAAAGCAAGGAGTTAAAGGAGCGCATGCGCCATACGGCCCAGGTACTGCACCGGTTTATGCCCCCGGCCTTCCCCGAGGCAGTGGCCGCGATTGGGCAGGTGATAGAGCAGCTGCGGGAGCGGCAGTTTCCGGTGCAGCACGTGGAGTTCATGTTCTTCCCAGATTACGTGGAGCTGTACGGGCTGGAGGACCCGGAGACCTCCCTTAAGGCCCTGGAAAGCATCACGCAGTTTATCAGCTGTGAGTTTGCCGTGCGGCCGTTCATTCTGAAATACCCCGACCGGATGCTGGCGCAGTTGCTGGCCTGGTCCGGGCATGCACACCCGGCAGTGAGGAGGCTCGCCAGCGAAGGCAGCCGTCCGCGGTTGCCCTGGGCCATGGCCTTGCCGTTCCTCAAGCGGGACCCCGCGCCCCTGTTGCCCATCCTGGAAAACCTCAAAGCCGACCCTGCCGATTCGGTGCGCCGCAGCGTGGCCAACCACCTCAACGACATCTCCAAAGACCATCCTGACCTGGTGTTGCAGCTGCTGACCAGCTGGCAGGGCCAGAGCAAAGCCGTTGACGCGGTAGTGAAACACGGCTGCCGCACCTTGCTCAAACAAGGCCACCCGCAGGCGCTGCAGTACTTCGGGTTTGGGGGCGAGGCGCCGGTGGAAGTGGCAGATTTCAAGGTACTCACGCCCCGGGTGGCCTTGGGCCAGGAGCTGGTTTTCTCCTTCTTTCTGAAAAATCTAGCGGAAACCCCGCAGCAGGTCAGGCTGGAATACGGCGTGTACTACCAGAAAGCGAATGGCTCGCTGGCCCGCAAAGTGTTCAAGATCAGCGAGCGCGGGGTGGCCCCCGGCGAGGAAGTCCTGGTGACCCGCCGGCAGAGCTTCCGGTATATCACTACCCGCACCTACCACCCGGGCCGGCACCGGGTCTCGGTGATCGTGAACGGGCAAGAAAAAGCAATTGCAGACTTTACGGTGGTCAGGTAACATGGCGCACATCTTAATCGTGGAAGACGACCCCAGCCTGGGGTTCTTGCTGCAAGACAGCCTGGAAAGCGCGGGCTACACCGTCTCGCTCTGCCCCGATGGCGAGCAGGGCCTGGCCGCGGTGTCCCAGAATGGCTATGACCTGTGCGTGCTGGACGTGATGCTGCCCAAACTGGACGGTTTCACGCTGGCCCGGGAAATGCGCCAGCGCGGGGTAGACGTGCCGTTCATGTTCCTGACGGCCAAAGCCCTGAAAGCCGACCGCCTGCAAGGCTTTGAACTGGGCTGTGACGATTACCTAACCAAACCCTTCGGCCTGGAGGAACTGGTGTACCGCGTGAAAGCCATCTTGCGGCGCACGGCCCGCTCCGCAGCGGCTACTCCCCTTGACGGTGGGTCCCCGGACCTCCTTCGGTTTGGGGCTTCCTCGCTGGAGTTCAACAATCAGCAGCTGCACGTGGCCGGCCAGACACACACCCTCACCCACCGCGAGGCCGAGCTGCTACGCCTGTTCGCCCTGCACCCGCACCAACTGCTGCGCCGCGAGGAGATTTTGCAGCGCCTCTGGCAAGATGACGGGTACTTTGTGGGCCGCAGCCTGGATGTGTTCATCTCCCGCCTGCGCAAATACCTGCAACCCGATGCCTCGCTGAAAATCACCACCGTACACGGCCGGGGCTACAAGCTGGAAATAGCGGAATAAGCCTGTTTTGGAGGTTTTTTTAGAAATCGGGCCTAAATCCCCAAGAGCCAAAGCCGAAAGGCTACATACTAGCGAGGCTGCGCACGAGGCTGAGCTTTAAGGGGAGGCGTACACCAGTTGGCAAACAGAGGGAAGTCTAAAATCATGGAATGCCTGAAGAAAAGCTGCGCTTCCGGTTCTGTTGTTTTTGGGTTGTTTTTGGGAAAACCGGTCTGAAACCGGCTAACGGGCTTTGGTGGCTTTCTCGGCTTCTTTGGCTTGCTTTTTCTCCTCCTTTTCGGCTTTCTTCTCTTCCTTCTTGGTCTCCATGATCTTCTTTACCTGGTGCACCACGTTGATTTTGCCGGTTTTCACGGCGTCCATCTCCACCCTGCCCACCACATCGCTCTTGGGTTCCAAGACCATGTGGGTTTTCATGGAGTAAGGCCAGGTGTGGTCGCCGGTGAGGGTTTTCACGGTGGTTTTCAGGGGCTTTTTCACGTCTGAGGTGGCCGCAATCTGAATGGGGGTCACGCTGCGGGCCTTGACCAGGTAGTCTTTGACCGTGCCGCCCACCGATGTCATCTTCTCGGGGAAGTGGAGGGTCATGTCCATGTCCCGGATGTAGAAGTCAAACTCATTGGGGTTGTCCAGGTGCATGGTCATGACCATCTCCATCTCGTCCAGCCCGAAGTCGGTGATGGTGAGGTTGGTGACCTCGGCGCCGGGCAGGGCCGGAATCACCATGTCCAGGTCGGTGTCAACCAGGAAGCGGCGCTGGCCTAGCAGCGGCACGTCGCTGAAGATCTGCAGCTGCGCCTTTACCTTTTCGCCTTCCTGCACCTGGCGGCGCACCAGCTCGCGGGTAACATTGTGGTTCATGGTCATGGGAAGCTTAAGTGTCTGGGGATTGCCCTGCCGCTCGGCCCGCTCAAACGATTTCTGCCCTTCGGCAATCTTGGTTCCGAACAGGCTGAGCTTGTACACCATGCTGTCCACAAAACCCGACAGGAGTGAGGGCTCCACCCGGGCCAGCACGTTCATGGTCACGGTTTCCTCATTGATGCGGGTGTCGGTGATGCGCAGGCGGTCTATCTTGGGGGCAAAGAGGGAAAGTAACTTGCGCGTGGGCGTGGTGGCCAGCACCACGCCGGCTACTATCACCAGCCCCAGCAACACCAGCAAGCCAATCTTCAGTCCTTTTTTCATGACGCTTTTGCATTAAAGTACCCTTGCCGCACCTAAAAGGCACTTTACAGGCAAACGAGACTAGCGTAATTGAGTTTGCTAGCGGATTGATAATTAAGTATTTGTACGGTGTGCCAGCGGCCTCATTGGGCAAAGTACAGCAAAAAGACCGGTTTACCGCCCGCCGCCCAGCAGGCAGCAGCGGGAACGCGCGTTTCGGGCCGGTTTTGACAAAAAGACCCCCAAAACGGAACGGGCACAAAAAAGCCTCACCCGCGGGGGTAAGGCTCTCTGCAGGCCGACGGGGAGGGCCTAATCAATTTTCTCGTCTACTTTCTGAACGCCTTTCTTAGTGGTGTTCTTCACAGCTTTACCGGCTTTTTTGGCGCCCTTGGCCGTGGCCTTGGCGCCGCTCACCGCCAGGTTCTTGGTGCCCTTGCCCACCGACTTGGCCCCGTGCCCCACCTGGTGCGCGCCTTGTTTGGCCCGCTCTTTATTGGTTTTCTTTACCTGCGTGGTGTCTTGTGCGGTTTGGGCTACCGGCGCGGAAGCCTGGGCAGCGCTTACCTGAAAGGCGGCGGCCAAGAAGGCCGCAAAAAATATCTTTTTCATAGTTGTATCTATTTTGGTGCATGAGTAGTTGCAGCCTTTAAAACGAGACTTATGGCAGATAGTTGTCTGTAAAAGAGAGCTTTGTGACGATAGGGTAGAGGCAAGGTAGCGTGGAGAGGGCAGTACCCGCGATTGTGTTTCTCGGGCAGTTGCCCGAAAAGAGGCCCCAAACGCCAAGCGCCTGCCCTGCCAAACCCAGAGGAACCAGCCCGTACCACTATGCTTTAGGATAGCGCCCCGGCTGCTGTAAAAGCGAAGAGACGGTGTATTTTTGCACCCGGCAAGGATAAAACCGCAAACGTGGGAGCCCAGACGTCAAAGGACTCTCCTGAAAAGCCAATCCTTCTTTTTCCTGGTTTAGGGGAAAAAGGCCAGAAAACGGTCCTAACTCAGATGGCCCGGTGAAACTGTTAAGCGGCTATTACTTACTACAACGCAGTTGCTGTATGACCAACCATGATTTCATTACCCTTCCGGTAGCGGACGGAACTTCCCTGGACGCCTACGTGGCGCTGCCCGAGGGCGCGGGTCCTTTCCCGGGTATTATTTTGTTGCAGGAAGCCTTTGGGGTGAACGGCCACATCAGAAGCATTGCCGAGCGGCTGTGCCAGGAAGGTTACGCCATCATTGCGCCCGACCTGTTCCACCGCACGGTACATCGCCTGGAAGCCAGCTACGCCGATTTTTCCGCCATCATGCCGCACTACCAGGCCATTACCCAGGAAGGCCTCACCGCCGACCTGCGCGCGGTTCACGGCTGGCTGCAAGAGCAGGCGCAGGTGCTGCCGGAGAAGATTGGCAGCATTGGCTTCTGCCTGGGAGGGCGCGTGGCTTTCCTGGCCAACGCGGTGCTGCCCCTTGCCGCGGGGGTGTCTTACTACGGCGGAGGGCTGCACACGCTGACCCAGGAGGCGGCGCACCTGCACGGCCCGCACCTGTTTTTCTGGGGCGGCAAAGACGTGCACATTCCGCAGGAAAAGATTGACCTCATCATCAACGCGGTGCAGGCGGCCGGCAAAGAGTACGTGAACACCGTGATCTCCTACGCAGACCACGGCTTCCACTGCGATGAGCGCGAAAGCTACCATCCGCAGGCCGCCCAGGAAGCCTGGGCCATGACGCTCGCCTTCCTGGCGAACAGGCTCAGGCCTAAACCGTAAGAGAACCTGTTCCGGCGGGCCAGAAGCAGCCCGGTTTGCCTCCACCTTTCACCTACCTTTTCCAATGGATTTAAAGAAAAAGATCTTAAAAACGCTTTACCCCTTGATCATGCGGTTGTCAAAAGCAACCAGCCGCGGCAAGGTGTTGCAGAACCAACAGCGGGTGGCCCCGGCCGAGTCTTTCTACCGCCTGGAGGCGGTGCTTAACAACGGCCAGCCCCTGGACTTTGGCCAGCTGCGGGGCAAAAAGGTGCTGCTGGTGAACACGGCCTCCAACTGCGGGTTCACGGGCCAGTACCAGGAGCTGCAGGAACTTTACCAGCGCCACCAAGACCAACTGGTGGTGATTGGGTTCCCGGCCAATGATTTCAGGGAGCAGGAGCAGGACGATGACCAGACCATTTCGCAGTTCTGCCAGGTCAACTTCGGGGTAACCTTTCCGCTGGCCAAAAAAAGCAAGGTGGTGAAGGCCCCAGACCAGCACCCGGTGTACCGGTGGCTCACCCACGCCAACCAGAACGGCTGGAACCAACACCAACCCGACTGGAACTTCAGCAAGTTTTTGGTAGACGAACAGGGCGTGCTCACGCACTATTTCGGGCCTGCTGTTTCGCCCACGGGCGAGGAAGTGACCGCCGCCCTTGCCAAACCCGCCCGGTAAAGGCTGCGCCAAACCGCTCCATAACTTTTCACACTCGTCAGTAGCCTCTTTTCCGAGGCCTGGCGGGTTCGCTCAGACCTGCAGTCCGGAAAGAGGCTTGCCGGTTTTCTTACCCTTTAGTACCGCTCATATGCGTAAACCTTTACCATTCTTTTTTTACCTGCCGCTGCTCCTGCTGCTCTCCTGCGAGGGACTTTTTGAGTACCATCCCAACCAGATTACCCTGCGGGAAAGCGAGAAAGACCTGACCCAGAAAAACCTGCTCAGGCTACAGGACCAAACGCCCCGGGACACCCTGCACCTGCTGCTCATGGGCGACACCCAGCGGTTCTATGACGCCACCCAGGACTTCGTGAAGAAAGCCAACTCTTACCCGCGCATTGACCTGGTAGTGCACCTGGGCGACATCTCAGACTTTGGCATGTCACAGGAGTACCGCTGGGTGCATGACATCATGAAAGACCTTAGGTGGCCTTACCTCACCGTCATCGGCAACCATGACATGCTGGGCAACGGCCGCAAGGTGTACCGGCAGATGTTCGGGTCCTTCAACTACTCCTTTGTGTACGGCCACACCAAATTTGTGCTCCTGGACACCAACGGCCGCGAAGACGGTTTCCGGGGCAAGGTGCCCGACCTGGAGTGGCTGGCCAACGAGCTAAGCCCGTCTCCCGAAGAGGGCTGGCAGCAGGCGGTGGTGCTCTCGCACGTGCCCCCGTTTGACGGTGACTTTGACCAAGCCCTGGAGTTGCCGTACCACCAGACCCTGGCCCGCAGCCAGCGGGTGCCCCTCAGCCTGCACGGGCACCGCCACGGCTGGGAAACCGAGGCCAAATATGACGGCAACGTACTGTACCACGTCACCACCTATGTAAAGGAGCGGGGCTTCACTTACCTCAAGCTCTGGCAGGGCGGGTACCAACTGGAAAGGATTACCTACTAACATGAAGCGCTTTCTTCTTCTATGGGGGCTAGTTCTGGCCCTGGGGCTGCCCGCCCACCGCGCCGCCGCCCAAACGCTCCCGCAAGACTCCGTGGTCAACCCCTCGCCTTATTACGTGAAGGCCCAGTTTGCCGGTGACATTGGCCTAATCTCGGTGGGGGTGGGCCGGCAGGCTTTCAACAGTAAGCTGGAAACAGACTTGTCGTTGGGGTACCTGCCCAAGTTTGCCGGCGGCGATGACCTGTTCACCCTGGCAGTAAAGTCTACGTTTCTGCCCTACCGGTCCATCCGGCTCAAGGCCGTGGACTGGAAACCCATCACGCTGGGCGTGCAACTGGGCTATACCTTCGGCGAAGAATTCTTTGCCTCTGAGCGCTACCTGAGCCGGTACCCCAATTCCTACTACCGGTTCTCCACCGCCTTAAACTTTTACCTGTTTGCGGGCGGGCAGGTGAACTTTACCCGCGTAAAAAAAGTCAACCGGCTGGCCGCGTACTATGAGGCGGGCACCATGGGCGAATACCTTATCTCGTACATCACCAACCCCAGGTACCTGAGCCCGGGCAAGATCTTTAACCTGGCGCTGGGGGCCAAACTGTACCTGTAGCGGGCAAAAAGTCTGGGACTGGAGCGGGGAGTAAATAGGTAGTATTTTGAGGCAGAAGGGGTTAAGAAAACGAGGGCCCACCTGTTGAAAAGTATTGGGAAGATTTTACATATTGTTGCCTGATTAAGCAATCTTTTGGTGCCTCTATACGTATAGCGGTACCATTCCTGAGCCATACCCCAGTCTAATCCATGAGCAACATGCCATCCTCCTTCATTGAGGACACCGCAAAAGAGGAGAACCTGCCTTTCCGCAGGATCTTTGAAGCATTGCCTGGGCTAATCCTGATCGTGACCCCTGAGTTTACCATCCAGGGGGCCTCTGACATGTATCTGCGCGAGACGCTCACGGTGCGGGAGGAAATCATCGGCCGGCCTGTTTTTGAGGTCTTTCCAGATAATCCGGACCAAATCACCGCTTCCACCAAGAACCTGCGGGCTTCGTTTGAGCAGGTGCTGGCCACCGGCAAGACCCACCACATGGAGGTCTTCCGCTATGACATCCCAGACCCGCAAGCCCCGGGCCGCTTTCTGGAACGCCACTGGATCACCACCAACTCGCCCGTGCTGGATGAGCAGGGCAAGGTGCAGTGCATTCTGCACGAAACCGTGAACGTGACCGAGCGCGAGAAGACCAGGCAGGAACTGAAGGAGAGCCGGGAAAGGGAACAGGCCGCCCTGGCCCAGGCCGTGCAGCAGCGCCTGCGCCTGGAGCGCCTGTTTGAGCAGGCCCCCGCCGCCCTGGCCATGCTGGAAGGCCCTGATCTGGTGTACAAAGTGCTCAACACCTCCTACCAGCAGCTGTTCCCGGGCCGGCAGTTGATGGGCCTGCCCTTGTTTGAGGCCCTGCCCGAACTCAAGGACCAGCCCGTGGCCCAGATCATCAGGAACGTGGTGGAGACCGGCGAAACTTTTGAGGGAAAGGAAGTCCTCATTCCGGTGGCCCGCTACGAGGGGCAAGCCCCCGAGGACATCTACTGGAACTTTATCTACCAGGCGCTCTATGACACCCACGGGCAGGTAAACGGCATGCTCATCTTCGCCCTGGATGTGACCGAGTTTGTGTGCTCGCGCCGCCAGGTGGAGAAAAACGCCGAAGCGCTACAAGTTCTCAACCAGGAACTGGAGGCCCGGGTAGAACGCCGCACCCAGGAACTCCGCAAGGCCCAGGCCGAGGCCGAAAAGCAGAAAAACCGCCTGGAACACCTTTTCACGCACGCCCCCGCAGCCATCTGCATCCTCACCGGCCCTGACCTGGTGTTTGAGCTGGTGAACCCCATCTACCAGCAAATGACCCCCAACCGCCAGCTCTTGGGCAAACCCCTGCTGGAGGCCCTGCCCGAGATAAAGGACAGCGAGGTGTACCGCGGGTTCCGGGAGGTGTACCAGACCGGCATCACCCGCGAGGAGCAGGAGATGCTCATTCCGCTGGTCCGCGCGCAGGACGGCGTGCTGGAGAACCGCTATTTCAGGTACATTCAGCAGCCCCGCCGCAATGCCCAGGGCGAGGTAGACGGCGTGCTGGTGCTGGCCTTTGAGGTCACCGAACTGGTGGAGGCCCGCAAGGCCGTGGAGGGCAGCGCCCGCGAGCTGCAGCTCATCACAGACGCCCTGCCCGTGCTCATCAGCTACATTGACAAGGAAGAGCGCTACCGCTTCACCAACAAGGCCTACGAGACCTGGTTCAACATCAGGACCGAGGACCTGTTGGGCCGCACCGTGGCTCAGGTGCTGGGCGAGAAAGCCTACCGCAACGTGCAGGGGTACGTGCACCGGGCCCTGGCGGGCGAACTGGTGCGGTACGAGGCCACCATGCCTTACCGCGAGGGTTTCCGGAAACACACCCAGACCAGCTTTGTCCCCAACCTGCAAGACGGCGAGGTGGTAGGCTTCTATGCCCTGGTCACCGATGTTTCTGAGCAGCTGGAGGCCCGCAAGGCTATTGAGAAAAGCGAGCGCGAGGCCATTGCCCTGGCGCAGGAACTGGCCCTGGCCAACAAAGGGCTGCAGGTGGCCAACCAGCAGCTTACCCACACCAACTCAGACCTGGACAACTTCATCTACACGGCCTCGCACGACCTTAAAGCCCCCATCTCCAACATTGAGATGCTGCTGGAAGAGCTCCTGCTGGAGCTGCCGCCCGAAAGCCAGCCCCAGGGAGACCTGGGCCGCATTGTAACCATGATGCGGGGTGCCATTGACCGCTTCAGGAAGACCATCTACAACCTCACCGAGATCTCTAAGCTGCAGAAAGACCACGCCCACGCCTCTGAGCTGGTGAACGTGGAAGAGCTGGTGCGCGGCGTGCAGTTGGACCTGGAGCAGATCATTGTCAAGTCGGGGGCCCGGATAGAGACCGACCTGGCCGGCTGTGCGCAACTCTCCTTTTCTGAGAAGAACCTGCGCAGCATTGTGTACAACCTGCTCTCCAACGCCATCAAGTACTGCCACGCCCAGCGGCCACCCGCCATCAAGATCACCTGCCGCCTGGACGCCGATTTCTTCGTGCTCACCGTGCAGGACAACGGCTTGGGCCTGGAGCCCGAGCAGCAGCAGAAACTCTTTGCCATGTTCCGCCGCTTCCACGACCACGTAGAAGGCTCGGGCGTGGGCCTGTACATGGTCAAGCGCATCGTAGACAATGCCGGCGGCAAGATTGAGGTAGACAGCACACCGGGCGAGGGCAGCACCTTCAGGGTATTCCTGCGCAACCAGCCCGAACCTATCACAGCGCAAGCATAGCCCGCCAACGGCCCTGCCAGAAACCTAAGAAGGTTCCGGCAGGGCCGTTGGGTTTTAAGCGCAGGTTCCTTAGACCATCTTTTGCCCTGAGCCGCCCGGTGCGCTAACATCAAAGACCTGATTTTGGGCTATTTTCTGAGAATCGGGCCCAAAGCCGCTATCCTAAACTAAATCACACAACTTTCAGGGCCGGTACGCGGTATTTCCTACCTTGCAGACCAAATCTTTTTCCCAGCCCGGCTGGAACCGCGTACCTATGGATTTTTCAACCATCAAGCTGGTGGCCACTGACATGGATGGCACCCTGCTAGACCCCCAGCACCAGCTTTCCCCCGATTTCTTCCCCATTTTTGAAGCCCTGCAGCAAAAGGGAATCCTGTTTGCCGCCGCCAGCGGCAGGCAGTACTACAACCTGGTCAACGTGCTGGAGCCCGTGAAGGAAAGGGTCATCTTCATCGCCGAAAACGGCAGCTACGTAGAATACCAGGGCCAGGAGCTCCTGGTGCAGGCCATGGACCCCACCGTTACCCGGCAACTCCTGCAGAAAGCCCGCACCATTCCGGGGGTGTACCTGGTGCTGTGCGGGAAGAAATCGGCGTACGTAGAAAGCACCGCGCCCCACTTCATGCAGCAAGTGCAGCTGTACTATGACGCCGTCACCGTAGTAGACAACCTGCTGGAGGTAACCGATGACCAGTTCCTGAAGATCGCCATCTGTGACCTGGCCGGGGCCGAGGGCAACAGCAACCTGTATTTCGAGGAAGAAAGGGCCCACCTGCAGGTAACCGTTTCGGGCAGCATCTGGCTGGACATCTGCCACAAGCAGGCCAACAAGGGCAAGGCCATGGAGGTGCTGCAGGAGAAATACCAGATCACGCCCCAGGAAACCATGGTGTTTGGGGATTACCTCAACGACCTGAAGATGATCCAGAAGGCCTACTACAGCTACGCCATGGAAAACGCCCACCCAGACATAAAGGAAGCCGCCCGCTTTCAGGCCAAAAGCAACAGTCAGAACGGAGTATTAGAAGTACTGCAACAACTGGCAAGCGCCTGACGAAATAGAGTAGCTAGGTAAACCTGCCTGATTGCCGAAGCTGGCAGCCGCTTGGTTTTGGGCCCGTTTTCACGAAAAGAAACCAAAAACAGCAGGGCCGTATACCTGGTAAGTACCACAAGCAAACCAGACCATGGACGAACAATTGCTGCAGGCCGTGAACGAGGCCGTGACCCGGAAGAAATTCCTGAAGATTCAGTACCGCACGGAGTTGAACGAGTACCTGGCTGTGACGGCGCTCATTAAGAAGTTAGAGGAGAAGGAGGGCCGGCTGCAGATTGAGCTGGCCACCGGCGAAGAGATCCCGTTTGAGCACCTGGTAAAAGTAGGCGACGTAGCCTCTGACCAATACAACAGCCGTGACTTTACCTGTGACTGCTAACGCAGCAAGATAGGAGGTAGGAACGCAGCAGCGGGCCGTACCGGATGAATCTCCTGGGTACGGCCCGCTGCTGCGTTCGGCCCGTTCATCTGGTGGCCGGAGCTTAAAATGCCTTAAAAGCGCATGGTGGTTCTGGGGCCGCGGCTGCTGTCTACGCTCCAGATGCCCGAGCCCTGGGCAGCCATGTACAGGAACAAAAAGCAGTAGAGTACCGCCAGTTCGCCCTGGTTCTCAATGGGCAGCCCGCCCTGCGAGCCGTGGGCCATGAAGTAGGCCACCGCCATCACGCCGCTGGCAACAAACGCCGCCCAACTGGTGAAAAAGCCAAGGGCAATCATGACGCCGGTCACCAGTTCCAGGATTCCGGCCACGCCCGCCAGAGACGCCAGTTCCACCGGACCTTTGTCGCCGGGCCAGCCGAACAGTTTCTGGGTGCCGTGCAGGGCAAACATGATGCCCGCCACAATCCGCAGCAGGGCATACAGGTGGGGGGCGTATCGTCCTAAGATTCTATTCATAGTGGTAGGGGGTAAGGTTCATGCTGTAGGCGCCGCTAACAGGTGACGCTCGGTGGTTTTACGCGCCCGACGGCATACTGTTCTGTTCATTGGGCTGCGCGCAGGCTCCGGTTCCCCAAGGCGGGTCTTCAGGAAAAGGAATGTGTGGGTTTTAAGCCTGTTTTGCCCAAAAAGAAGGGAAAATGGGAAATTGCTTGAGCCCTGGGAAAGGCGCTGCACCCTACTCTTCTTTCACCAGCACGGTATCTCCCTCCAGGTGGGCCACGTGCAGGCAGGGCACTTGGTCATGGTGGTGCAGGGGTTTGCCGGTGTTGGAAAGATGGATGCAGGGCGACTCGTCTGTGAGGTGGAGTTTGTGCACGCAGGCCACGTTGACGCGGCGATGGGAGGAGAGCGCCGCCAGGTGCTGTTCAATCAGCTGGGCCCTTTGCTGGCGCGGCAACTGGTGCAGGTCTTCCCGAAAAGTGGTTCTCAGGGAATGCAGCATGGCCAGCCCAATGGATTTGTCCTGCTGGTACAGGAGTTCCGGGGCATACAAGTAGGCAGGAAGCGCCTTCTGCCAGCTACCGGGAGTTCTATTTTGTCCGGCAGCCGAAAGAAGGCGTTCCTTAAATTTATAGGGAAAGGGGTGACTGCGTTAGGTGGGTTGGTTGCTGTTCCAGATGTCCTTCTGCATTTTCCAGGCGCCGTTTTCCTTTTTCCAGACCGCCATGTACTTGCCCTGGTCCAGGGGTTGTCCTGCCTCGCCCGTGAGGGTGTAAAGGCCCAGTTCAATAGCGGTCTGCTCAAGTTCTTCCACCTCTACCGTGTCCAGGGTCATGCCTTTGATGCCCCCGTTCAGGGCGTTTTGCCAGAACTGGCCAATGGCTTCCCGGCCCACCACCGTGTCACTGCCGGCGGGTAACAGTTGGGCAGTTTTGGTGTAGAGACTGGCCACGCCCGCCGTGTCGCCCTGGTTGAAGGCTGTGGTTAATTTCTGGTTGAGGTTTTTGATTTCATCAGTAATGTCAAGGCTGAGTGCTTCCATGCAGATTTGGTGGTAGAAGGTGGATGAAGAGGTAAGCGCCGGTACTCTGGGAGCCTCGCCGGGTTGCGCCGTATGGTGCCCACCGCCTGGCTCCCCGCCTGAGGGTCTGGGCAACGCTTCAAGTTGCCCGGGTTTAATCTGTAGTACGGGTGAAAGGGAAAATGGTAGCTTTCTAAAGAAACAACAAATCCTACCTAAATAAAAAAGCCGTTTTGGAGTTGTTTTCTGCAGAACAACGCCAAAACGGCTGGGAAGAATGGAGGCTCCGGTTACTTCCGGCGGGGCGGGTAAGACGTGGGTTTGCGGGGTGGGGCGGGGGCTTTGGCCGCTTCCTTTTCCTCGGGGGTTCCGCGCAGGTGAATGATGAGGCCGTTCAGGAAATTGCGCAGCAGCTGGTCGCCGCAGGGTTTGTAGTTGGGGTGGTCCTCCTTCCGGAAAATGGCGCTCAGCTCACTTTTGGTCACGTCAAAGTCTACCAGTTTCAGGATGTGGACAATATCGTCATCGCGCAGCTGGAGCGCCACGCGCAGTTTCTTCATAATGTCATTGTTGGTCATAGCGCAGTTACTTAAAGGTGCACGAAAGTACGTATACGCAACCAGATTGCAAGAAAGCTGACCAATGCCGGCCCAGCCAGCCTTTGCTTGCCTGGCCCTGGAGGCACGAGGAGCTCGCCCAACCTGTGAGATGCCGCTGGCGGTTAGCCTTTGCGCCCGCCGCCTTCGCCGGAGAGTTTCTCCAGGGCCTTGTTGCGTTTAAACTCCATTTTCCCGAAACGGTAGTTAAAACTCAGCCGCACAATGCGGTTGTATTGGTTGTTGCGGTTAAAGTTGCTGGAGTTGGTGTTGTTCACCGTGGTACGGATGGTGTTGTTGCTGAACAGGAAGTTCTCCACGTTCAGGCTTACCCCGCCTTTGCGCTTCCAGAACTCCTTGCGCAGGCCCAGGCTGTACGAGTAATTGTAGGTGCTGCGGCTCTGCAGCGAGATGCGCGGCGAGTTGAACGACCCCGAGGTTTGCACGCTGAAGTCGTTGATGAACCGGTAAGAGGCGTTGCCGCTGAGGTTGTACATAAAGCCCGCCCGCCGGATGGCGTACCGGCCCGAAAAGCTGTTGAGGTCATTGTAGAACAGGTTGGCATTCACGCCCACTTGCCCTTTCTGGTTAAACCGCAAGGAAGCTGAAAGGCTGGTGCCGTAAGTAGCGTTCTTGCCCAGGTTGGCGTAGGTGGTGTGCAGGGTGTCATTGTTTTCCCTGATGGGGAACTGGTACTGGGCAATGTCATTGTTGGTTTGCCGCCAGTACAGCGAGGCGTTCAGGCTAACGGCTTTCAGCAGCCAGCTGTAGTTGAGCTCCGTGTTGTGGGTAAGCTCCGCATCCAGGCCCGGGTTGCCGTACCGGATGTTCAGTTGGTTGCTCTCGTTGCGGTACGGGTTCAGCTGCCCAATGCCCGGCCGCTGAATACGGATGGAGTAGCTAAGCCGCAGCCGCTGGCTGTTCTTGAAGCTCTTCATCAGCATTACGTTGGGCATGAAGTTGTGGAACGGCTTGTCCAGCGCAGTTTCTACCCGGTTGGTGGCAAAGTCGCCCGTTACCTGGGTGTACTCATAGCGGCCGCCCAGCCGAAACGTGTACATCTTCTTCACCCGCAGCGTGTACGACAGGTAAGACGAATACACGTCCTGATCATAGGTAAACAGGTTGGAGCGGCCCGGGTCTTCCACCAGCGGGGCCCCGGCTTCGCGGGCAATCAGGAAGTCATAGTCGCTGGCCGAGTGCCGCAGAACCGCCCGGGCGCCCACCTCCAGCCGGCCCAGCCGGGCGAAGGGGTGCTCATAGTCTACCTGAAGATTCAGCTCACGGTTCTGGTTGCGGTTGGTGCTCTGCTCCAGGCGGGTCACGGTTTCGGCAAAGTTAGTCTCCACCAGGCCGTAGTCGCTTTCCTGCCGCTGGGTATTGAACATGGCAATAAGGTTCAGTTGCTGGCCCTTGCGCTTAAAGCGTCTCAGGTAGTGCAGGTTGGTCTCAAACCCGTGGTTCTGGCTCAGGTTGTCAATGTCCCGGAAGCGGAAGTTGCCGGTCTGTTCCTCGCCCGAGGGCGTGAACTGGCGGGTGGTGAGCGAACGGTCGCCCAGGTTGCGGGAGCGGTTCAGGCGCACGTTCACGCTCAGGTTATTTGACTCATTAAAGTCATAGTCGCCGCCCAGCTGCGAGAAGATAGACCGGCCGTTGTTCTCAAAGGTGCTGCTTTGCTGGATCAGCTTGGTGGGCGTCTGGATCAGGTTCTCTTCCCGGAAGTACACCTGGTCTGATTCTGAGTCGCCCACGCGGTCATTGAAATTGCCGCCCACGCTGGCCCTGAGGCCAAACTTCTTGCGGCGCACGTTCAGGTGGGTGTTGAGGTTGTTGGAGCGGTTGCCGGCGGTGGCGGTCACCTGGCCTGTCATGCCCTCAATGGCGCTTTGTTTGGTGATGATGTTCACCACGCCCGCCGTGCCCTCTGCCTCGTACTTTGCCGAGGGACTGGTGATCACCTCCACCGACTTGATCATGTCCGCCGGGATCTGTTGCAGCGCATCGGCCAGGTTGTCGGCCAGCATGGTGGAGGGCTTGCCGTTGATCAGGATCTTGATCTTGGTGCTGCCCCGCATCTCCACGTTGCCGTCCATGTCCACGGCCAGCGAGGGTACTTTCTTGAGCACGTCGGCGGCGGTGCCGCCAATGTTGGTGATGTCGTTCTCGGCGTTGTACACCAGCCCATCGTCGGTTTCCTGGATCAGGTCTTTCTCACCGGTGATCACCACTTCCTCCAGGGCCTTGCTGTCAGACTCCAGTAAAACAGGGGCCAATTGCACCGCCGCGCCGCCCGGCTGCACCGTTACCGGGTACACCTTGGTTTTGTAGCCCAGAAACGAGACCGCCAGGTTGTACTCCCCGGGCGCTACCCGGGGGAAGGTGAAGCGGCCGGCCTCGTCGCAGGAAGTGCCGTTGAGGGGTTTGCCGGTTTTGTCTTGCAGTGCCACGGTGGCAAAGTCCACGGGTTTTCGGGTGGTGGCATCCAGTACGGAGCCGCTCAGCGGGCTGCCGCTGGTTTGGGCCGTAACGGCGGCGGGGGCGGTCACCGCCTGGGCGGGAAAGGCAGGGGCAAGTGCCAGGGCGGGGAGCAGGAGCAGCCCCAGGAAGCTTCGGGGGGAAAGCTGTTTCAGATAGACCATAGAACCGGAGTGGCAAATAAGGGGGATGAACCAGCCTGCCGCAGAGAAATGTCCATGCCTTCCTCTCTCTCGTCTCCGGGCGGGTGGTCTTTTGACAAACCCGCCCCCCGAAGGTTTAACCGGGTGAGCCAGAAATATTTGCTTTAGCCCTACTTCCGGGAAAACGGCTAAAAAACAGCCTCCTGCCCTCCGCCGGGCTGGGCGGAAAGCAAGAGGCTTTAGAGTTATGTGAAAAGCGAGGCTGCTAGTAGGTGAGCAGTTCCACCTTACCGTCCATGGTGGCGGCAAGGAGGCGGCGCTTGGGCAGCACGTTCACGGTGTTCACCATGGAGTTGTCAATCTTGTGGGCCCAGTTCACCTGGCGGGTCTGCGGGTTGATGCTGTACACCACGCCGCTCTTGGTCCCGAAGAACACGGCGCCGTCCTTTTCAATCAGCATGGAGGGCACGTGCTCGTACCCAAAGCCGGCGTTCATTCTCCAGGCCAGCTTGGGGGCCGTCTTGCCGGTTTCAAAGGCCACCACCTCGTCTTGCATGGTCTTGCCGTACACCAGCTTTTTATCGGCCGAAAGGCCCAGCGACTCGCGCACGGTGGCCTCTTTGCTGCGCCACAGCGTTTGCCCCGACTGGCTGTCAATGGCCGTGATGAAGCGGTCTGGGGCCACAATGTACACCACGCCGTCATGCGCCACCGGAATGCACATGGCCGGCGAGAACATGCGGTTGGCCGAGCCGTTGTTCCACTTCCAGGTCAGGGTGCCGTCTTTCTGGTTCACGGCGTAGAGGTGCCGGTCCCAGGCCCCGAAGATCACCTTGCCTTCATACAGCAGCGGGGTGCTCACCACGGCGCCCTCCAGTCCGCTGAAGGCCCATTTCTCCCGGCCGGTAGCCGCTTCCAGGGCCCTGAACTTGCCGTCTGAGCCGCCAATGTACACCACGCCTTTGGCTACCAGCGGTGAACCCAGCACCGAGGCGCCCGTCTTGGTTTTCCAGGCCAGTTTCCCTGATTTCGCCTTTAAAGCATAAATGTGCCCGTCACCCGAACCGAAAATCACCAGGCCTTTATGAACCGCAGGGGAGGAGAACACGCCGCCGCCGGTCTGGAACGTCCAGGCCTTGGTGCCGTCTTTTTCGTTGAGGGCCTCTATTTTGCCCACGCTGTTCCCGAAGATCACCAGGCCCTGCGTGTAGACCGGGGTAGAGATCACGTTGGCGTCTGAGTGGTAGCTCCAGGCTTTCTTGGTGGAGGCGTACGTCTGGTTCACCGCAAAGGAAGGGCGCGGGTAGGTTTTGCCGTTGGAGTAGTCACGGGGCCCCAGGGCCAGGCGGCGCCACACCGGTTTGGTGCCCACGCCGGGCGTGCGCTCCGCAAACAACACCGAGTCTTGCCGCATCTCTACCAGGTTGTACCCGCCCACGGCGGCTTTGGCCCTGAGGTTAGAGCGCCCCATGGTGCCGGGCAGGCCTTCAGAATCGGCTACGCGGTTCTGGTGGCCGTGCCCGCAGATGGTGTACTGGGTGTTGTACTGCTTCAGGCGGTCAATAGCGTCGTACCAGTTGTCCAGGCCGTTGTCCAGCGGGTAGTGGTTCACAAACACAATGGGCTGATTCTTGGGCGTTTTGGCCAGAACGCTGTCTAACCAAACCGTGGCATCGCGGGGAATGTGCCCGTCTGACATGCGCACGTACGGGCCCGAGGCGCAGCCAATGAACTTGATGCCCTGGTGCTCAAACACGAATTTATCGGAACCAAACTCCCTGATGAAGCTCACCCCACCCGACTCTGACCAGCCGGTGTCATGGTTGCCGGGCACAATATAGTAAGGCACTTTGAGCTTGCTGATGATCTGCTTGGCCACTTTCAGTTCCTGGTCGGTGCCCATCTCGGTGATGTCGCCGGTGAGCAGCACAAAGTCAATGTTGGGTTGCTGGTTAATGTCGGCGATGGTGCGTTCCAGGTCTTCTTCGGCCACGCCGTTGGGGGAGCCCACGTGCGTATCAGTGACAAAGGCGTACCGGAACGATTGGGCCAGTCCGGTGGTAGCGGTTGTGAGCCAGCCGCAAAGGAGGAGCAGGAGGGGGAGTTTTTTCATACAAACAGGTTGTGGTAAGTTGCCGGCGAATATCTGTAAATGCCCCCTTATTTTCAACGCTCGGCCTAAAATGATGGAATTTAGGCGCTGTGGCCCAGCTCCTGCCGGTGTTTCAAGCACGTTTTCAGGAAAACCGGGCTAAACAGAAAACCGGCCGCCGCAGCCAGGCAGGGGCAGATGCTTTTAAGGCCCCGGTGCGATTTAGGCTAATTTCTGTAACTTAGAGCCAGAACCAAACCAGAACAGACCGTGCCACAATACCTCATCACCGCCTTTGATTACACCGACGACCAAGCCCTGGACCGCCGCATGGCCACCCGCCCCGCCCACCTGGAAATGGTGAAGCAGCTCAAGGCTACCGGCAACTTTATCTTAGGGGGTGCCATGCTGAGCCCCGAGGACAAAATGATAGGCTCTACCCTGGTGGTGGAGTTTGAAAACGAAGCTGCCGTGCAGCAGTACCTGGCCCAGGAGCCGTATCTCCTCCAGAAAGTCTGGGAAAAAGTAGACGTGAAGCCCTTCCGGGTGGCCACCGTGTAAGTAGGTAAAGTGCTCCTGCCTACCGGAATACGCAAAGTAAAAGATCGTTTAGGGCTTGTTTCCATGAAAACAAGCCCTAAACGATGAAATAGTATCACAGTATTTACTTTGGCGCGGAAGTTCCTTCCGTGCCTTTATAGGTTTGGGCAAGGCACGGAAGTAACCTCCGCGCCAGAGAGATCCGCTCTATGGTGTTTGGCAGAGCGATCAATGAAGCAGCATTGACCAATCTACAAATACCAAAGGTCTGACGAGGCAGGTCTCAGATAGACGGTATCTCCTTGGACCAGGGAACGCACGCCGGTTCTTACCACTACTGGAAAGTTCTCTACGGTAGTCTCTACCTCATAGTAGCTTCCGAAGAACGTGACCTTATTTACGGTGGCAGAACTGCCTTTCTTTTCCTCTACTTCCAGCACCAAATCCTCGGGCCGCAGCAACAGGCTTTTACCGTTATTACTATTTGCTGTTGCTCCGGTAATAGCCAAGGCTTGGTCTGGAGCCAGCAGATTGTACTTCCCGAACAACCCGGCCACGTAGGTATTGACAGGTTGCCGGTAAACTTCCTCCGGGGTGCCTTGCTGTACTAGTTGGCCGTCTTTCATCACCAGGATCTGGTCTGCCCAGGAAAGCGTGTCCTGCGGGTCATGGGAGATCATAAGGCAGGTAATGTCCAGCTCCTCGGCCAGGTCGTGCAGAATGGTTTTGAGGGTGTTCTTGTGGCCGGTGTCCAGGTTGGAGAAGGGCTCGTCCAGCAGGAGCAGGCTCGGCGAGGTGAGCAACAGGCGGGCCAGCGCAATCCGTTGGCGTTCGCCGCCCGACAGCTGGTCGGTTCTGCGTTGGAGCAGGTGCCGGATGTGGCAGAGCTCATACAGGGCATCGGCCTCTTCCTGCGGCAGGGTGTTGGCGTACCGCAGCACCTGTTCTACCCGCAGGAACTCGGCTAACTCAAACTGCTGCGACAGGTAGGCAATGCCCGGGTGGCCGGCCACCAGTTTCTCGGCGGGTCCTTTTACCCGCTCTTCCTGGAACAGGACCTGGCCCGCATCGGGCTGTACCAGACCGGCGATGATCTTGAGCAGGGTACTCTTCCCTGAGCCGGTTTCGCCGGCCACGGCAATGTTCTGGAACGCCTGCTGGGTAAAGCTGATGTTGGTGAGCACCGCTTCTTTTTCGCCCTGCTTGGTGATTCCGGCTACTTCTAAAAAGGTCATATGGTAAAAAGGGGGGGCCTGCGCCGGCATTAGGAGGCCTGCGTAGCCACGGGCGTTAACTGAAGTTCTTCCGCGTGGGGCTGCAGGGTCTGGATGATAAAGTCAATGTGCGCGGCCAGGTCTACGCCCAGGAGGTCGGCGCCAAGGCGCACCTCGCCCCGGTCTACCGAGGCGGCAAAGCTGGCCTGCTTCAGCTTCTTCAACACCGATTTCGCCTCCAGCCCCACCAGCCGCTGCGGCCTGACCTGGGCACAGGCCACCACAAACCCGGTAATCTCGTCGCAGCCCAGCAGGGCTTTGTCCAGAAGGCTTTCGTGGGCCACGCCCCAGTGGCTGTAGTGCGCCGAGATGGCGTGGGCCATTTCTTCCTCGCCCCGTTCGCGCAGCAAGTCCACAATCACGTGCGGGTGCCGGTCTGGGAAAGCTTCGTAGTCGGCGTCGTGCAGCAGGCCGGTGTTGCCCCACTGGTCCACGTCTTGTCCTAATTTCTGGGCGTACGCCCTGAGTACCAGTTCAACGGTGCGGGCGTGGCGGAGCAGGCTTTCGCCTTTGGTGTATTGTTGTAAGATATGAAACGCTTCTTCTCTGGTCATGGTGTGCAAGTTAAGACCAGTAAGATAGCCCTGAACCCGCTCCCGCGCAACTTTAGAGCGGAAAGCGGCTGTTTTAGGGCTGTTTTCCGGAGAATGGCCCCCAAACAGGAGCCCTTTGGAGCTCAACAACCAGGGCCCGCCCGCAAGCGCTTAATGGTGATGGTGGTGGTGATGGTGGTCGTCGTCCTCGGGTTTGGCGCGCAGGTTCTGGATGGAGCCAAACACAAACAACACGCCCCAGCACAGGTAGAGGTAGTTGAACGACTCTACTTCCTTGCCCCACAGGTGCAGGAACAGGTGCGCCAAAGCCGACATCACCAGTCCGGTCACGGCAATGAACTGGAACGAGTTCATGGCCTTGGGGTTGTATATTTTAAACCATTCCATAAGCAGGTACTGTAAGCGACCCCTGGTTGGCAGAAGCCGCGGTGCGTGTTTTCTAACGTATACGGATATTTGGGCCGGCGGGGCAAACTACCTCGGCGGCGTTGCGGTGCCACGGCTGAAAGGGGCCCTGGCAGAGGGCCCGGCGCTGATTGGGCAAGCTACAGGTAGCTTGCCTTTCATGGCCGCCGCCCGGCCAAAGGTAGTCATTTTGGAGCAGCTATTTCCCCTTGGCCGGGCCGTTACGGGGTGATCTGCCTTGCGGCGGGACCCTAAAAGCCTTTCGGCCGCTCCTGAAACAAGCAAAAACCAGCAGAGGCCCCGGGTAGTGGGGCCTCTGCTGGTGTAAGGGTATATAGAGAGAGGTTACTTCTTGGCGTTAGGAGTTACTTCCTGCACCAGGGTTAAGAAGTTGCCCTCGGGCTTGGCTTTGAACTCGGCGTAGGCTTCTACCTGGCGGGAGCTCAGAATCCGGAAGAGCTTGTTTTCAAACTCCTCGTCAATCTCCCGCAGCCGGGCCTCCCGGCTTTCCGCATCCTCGTTTCGGGCCACCTCGGCGGCCTTGGACAAACGCTCCAGGTTTAAGTTCCGGATCATCAGGTACTCGTTCTCATTCAACCCCATGGCCTCAACCATTAAGCGGGAAACCGAAGCAGAGGTTTTCTCTACCGCCTCGTTCTTGGGAGCAGTTTGTGCCGCTGCGCCACAGGCGAAGGCAGCAACCAAGCAGAAAGAAAGAAAAAGCTTTTTCATGACCTGAAATCTTGTAGATGAAGCGTTTGGTGTGTACGGTTAAGGGTCTTGGAAATATCTTATACTAAAGTTTCTTCTATCTACGCTACTTTGCTGCCAGGGTTGAGCCAATCTGCGCAAATGCGCTTTTTCTGAGCAGATTCAAACCAGAAAATTTTCAGAGTTCAATTTACAGGGTGGTGGTTTGGGAATATGACCCGGCTTAGCACTAAAGCAGGAAGCCGGGCCAGTGCAGTGGCACTGGGCTGCCGGGGAGTGAACTGCCCTAAAAAAATCACCCTGTTTCAGGGCCGTTTTTAGGAAAACGGCCCTGAAACAGGGTGGTAAAAATGCAACCTCAGGGGTTACCAGAGCCACTCAGGGCAGAGCACGCGGGCTTTGTTCCGGAGCTTAATGCCCACCACCAGCTCATGGCTGCCGGCGCTGGCGCTGTTCAATCCAGAGGTGGTGAGGTCATACGAGTAGCCAAAGTCCAGGACGTGGTTCACGTTTACCCCGGCCAGGGCCGCCACCGCATCGCCGTGCCGGTAAGAGACGCCCGCCCAGAACCGGTTGGCGTACGTCATCTTCGCGTTCACGTCCACCGCCAGGGGACTGGGGCTGGCCAGCTTCAGCATCACCGAGGGCTCGAACGACAAGTCATACCTGACCCTGAAGCGGTAGCCGGCAGTCATGAAGAAGTGGGGCTGCAGCTTTTGCTCCGCCTCAAGCGGGCCTTCGCTCTGCGAGATGCGGGTAGTAAGCAGCTGGGCCGCCGAAACGCCCACGTAGAAGTAGTCTGAGTACACCCAAGTGCCCAGGCCCAGGTCAAAGTTGGTGCGGCTCATGGTGCCGGGCCGCAGCGTGGGGTCCTGCTGGTGGTTCAGCCGGATGGCGTTGGCATCCAGCCGCGTCTGCACCACGCCCCCCAACAAACCCACCGACATGTTCACCCGCCGGGTAATGGGGTGGTGGTACGCGTATGTGAGGCTGGCGTTGGTGGTGCTCAGGGGGCCGGTTTTGTCTACCTGGGCCATGGCCCCGAACCCGTGGTGCGCGCGGGCCTTGTGGTAGCGGGTAGCGCGCGGGTTCTTGGACGGCATGCGGGGAATGAACCCCTTGCCGGTGCCGGGCCCGTTGGGCGAGTTGCGGTCGCTGGTCCCGAAGGACGAGTGCCCGCTCACGTAATAGCTCACGGGGGCTCCCTCAATGCCCACCCACTGCCGGCGCGTCCCAAACCGCACATCGGTGTAGCTTTCAATCCCCGAGAGGGCGGGGTTCAGCAAAAAGTTGTTGAACAGGTACTGGCTGTACTGCGCTTTCTGCTGCGCCATGGCCGGAGCCCACAGGGCAAACAGGAATACGATGGTGGCAAGCTTCTTCATCTGGCTTACTTGATAATGGTGACGTTACCGGTTAATGGGGTTTCATTGCCGCCCAGGCGGATGACATAGTAATAAGTGGCGGCGGGTAGGGGCTGCCCGTTCATGCGGCCGTCCCACGGTTGCTCGTAGCCTATTGACTCAAACACCTTGTTGCCCCAGCGGTTGTAGATCTCCACCTGGCAATTGGGGTAGCTGTTCAGGTTGGGCACTTCCCACCCGTCGTTGATGCCGTCGCCGTTGGGGGTGAAGCCGTTGGGCACCTCAATGGGCTTGAGCACGGTAATGGTCACCTCATCTGACGAAGTACAGCCGTCCTGGGTGGTCACGGTTACGGTGTAGGTGGTTGTCTGCAGGGGCTTGGCCACCGGGTTGGAGATTTGGGTGTTGCTCAACCCAGTGCTGGGCGACCAGCTGTAGGTAAGACCGCCGCTGGCGGCCAGTTCCACAAAACGGCCCAGGACAAGGTTCTGGTCGGGCCCCGCGTTGGCGGTGGCGGCCGGAATGTGCACCCGTACCGGCAGGCGCACGCTGGCGCAGTTCTGCACTACTGACCGCACGTAGTAAGTGGTGGTTTCTTTCAGGACAGGCGTAGTAAAGGTTGGGCCTGAGCCCAGCATACGGCCGCCTTCCTCCTTGTCAAACCATTCCACCACCGCGCCCGGTACTCCCGGCACTGCGCTCAGCGTAGCGGTGTAGCCGGCGCAGATATAGGCATCCTGGGCGGCGGGCGGTTGCGGTGCGGTCACCGTCACCTGAATCACGTTGCTCTCGGCCATGGCGCAGCCACCCGATACAATCTTCCGGCGGAACCACGTGGTGCGCTGCAGGGCGCCCGGCGCGTAATGCTGCTCGGTGCTGTTCCCGAAGGCCGTGCCGAACCCGCTGGTTGGGCCGCTGGTGCTGCTTTCCCACACGTAGGAGAAGGTACCGTTGCCACCCTCAGGCTGGGTGCCCACCAGGCGGGCGGGCGCCGTGCCCATGCAAACCGTCTGGTTGGTAGAGATGGTGTTTCTGGTAATGGTGGCGTACACCGTCACCTGCACCACGTTGGAAACATGGGTCACCGTGCCGGAGCTCACTTTCCTGCGGAACCAGGTGGTCTGGGTCAGAGGGCCCGGGGTGTAGTTCTGGGTGTTGGCGGTGCCGGAAGCGGTCACAAAGCCGCTGGCCGGGCCGCTGGTGCTCATTTCCCAGAAGTAGCTGAAAGTGCCGTCGCCGCCAACAGGGAGGGTGCCGCCCAGGGTGGTAGGCGCCATGCCGGTGCAGATGGTCTGGTCCTCATGGATGGTGTTCTGCGAGATCTCGCCGTTCACGGTCACTTTCACCACATTGCTCAGGACCTGGCACCCGCCCGATACCACCGCCCGGCGGAACCAGGTGGTCTGGCTCAGCGCGCCCGGGGCGTA
This sequence comes from Rufibacter psychrotolerans, assembly GCF_016924645.1. GTDB lineage: Bacteria > Bacteroidota > Bacteroidia > Cytophagales > Hymenobacteraceae > Nibribacter > Nibribacter psychrotolerans. Next base: position 369,002 of record NZ_JAFFJV010000001.1, read on the forward strand.
GGTCTTGCCGGTAGCCCCCGCAATGGCAGTAAAGGTTACCCCGTCCAGGCTGCTTTCCCACTGGTACTGGTAGGTGCCGGTTCCGCCCATGGGCGTGGTGCCGGTAAAGGCGGCCGGTTTGGTGTGAATAAAGATTACCTGGTTGTCCTGAATAAAGTTGTTGATGATAGACTCGCTCACCGTCACCTTAATGGCAGGGCTCACGTGCGGAACACAGGTACCCGATTTCACTACTCTTCTGAACCAGGTGGTCTGGTACATGGTGCCCGGGGTGTAGCTTTCTTCCTGCGCCCCTCTGATGGAGTAGAACGAGACGCCGTCGGTGCTGCTTTCCCACTGGTACTGGTAGGTGCCGGTTCCGCCGGTTGGCTGCGTGCCCGAAAGGGTAGTGGTGCCGGTGCCGGCGCAGATGGCCTGCGTGCCCGAAAGCGTATTGTTGGCAACGGGGTCCTGCACGGTTACCTGCACGGCCGTTCTGGGCCCTGCGCAACCGCCTACCACCGCCTGCACATAGAAGGTGGTGCTCTTGGTAAGGGCGACCGTAGTGTAGGCCGGCCCTCTGAATAGGGCGGTTCCGCCGGTGGCGGCGGCAAACCACTCATACGTCACGTCGGTGCCTGGTTGGCTCACCCGCAGGATGGCCTGCTCAGAATGGCACACCGTGGTGGTCAGGGCCTCCGGGGCGGCCGGCAGCGGCGAAACCGTTACGCGTACTTCTACCCTGCCGGGCGCAAGACAGCCGGAGGCGCTTACCGCCTGGGCGTAGAAAGAAGTGTTTTGTTGCAGGACCGGGGTGGTAAACGTGGTGCCTTCGCCCACCAGGGTTCCGCCGGTGGCCGCATCAAACCAGAGTATCTTCTGGCCAGTGGCAGCCGGGGTGGCGGTTAGCGTGGCGGTGGCGTTCTCACAGGTGGCTACGTTTCGGGTAATGGGCAGCGCCGGGAGCGGCAGCACGGTGACTTTCACCGCAGAGCTGGTTAACTGGCAGTTTCCTGAGTAAGTGATTCTTCTGAACCAGGTAGTGCTGGCCAGGGCGCCCGGCGCATAGGTTACGCCGTTGTTCACGCCCGGGGCCTCAATAAACCCGGCGGTAGCGCTGGTAAGGCTTCTTTCCCATTTGTAAGTGTAGGTGCCGTTGCCGCCGGTTGCCTCCGGGGCCGCAATCACCGGGGCCGGCGTGTTGTCGCAGATGGCCACATCAGCGGGCATGGTCACCGGGGTAAGCACCGGGGTCACGACCACTTTTACCGGGCTGGAATACTCCACGCAGGGCCCCATGGTTACTTTGCGGCGGAACCAGGTGGTATGGGTAAGTGCCGGAGGCGCGTAGTTCTGGTTGGTACGGGTGCCCGGAGCCGCTGTGTAGGTAAGGCCATCCGTACTGATTTGCCACAGGAACTCCGGCGTTTCGTTTCCGCCGGCGGGTTTAGAGCCCGTCAGAGGAGTAGGGGCACTGCCGGAGCAGACTACCTGCTCTCCCTGAATAGTGTTGTTGGAGATCACTGGTAATACCGTCACTTTCACCTCGGTACGTACCTCTGAGCAGTTGCCAATGGCCCGGCTCTGTACAAAATAAGAGGTATTGGCGGTCAACGCCGGCGTCACGTATTGGTCGCCGGTGAAGAAAGGCGTGCCGCTGGTGGGGCTGGTGTACCACTCGTACGGTCCGCCCGGGGCGGTAGCGGTCAGGGTAGCGCTGGAGCCGCTGCAGATGGTGGCATTGGCCAGTGTGGGCGGAAACGAGAAGGTGTTGATGGTGATGTGGATGGGTTCCGAGGCCTGCACACAGCCATTGATGTTCACCAGGCGGCGGAACCAGGTATTGGCGGTAAGTGACCCGGTGCGGTAAGTCTGCTCGTTGTTAATGCCTTCGGCCGACTTGAAGCCAGCCGTGGCGCTGGTGGTGCTCACCTCCCAGAGGTAGCTCGGGGCGCCCCCGTTACCACCGGCAGGCAGGGAGCCCGATAGGGTAGTGGAAGTACCGTAGCAAATGGTCTGCTCCGCGGGTGAAATGGTGTTGTTGGTAACCGGCGGAACCACGGTGATCAGGACCGGGGCCGAGAAACTGGTGCAGCTTCCGGAGGTAACCTTGCGTCTGAACCAGGTGGTGTGCGGCACGGCACCCGGCTCATACGAGGCCTTGTTGTTGGTACCAGCGGCGGCGGTGAAATCTTCTCCGTTCAGGCTGCTTTCCCAGGCATAAGTGTACGTGCCGGAACCTCCAATGACGGTCTGACCCGTAAGGATTGCGGCCGTGGCGCCCTGGCAAAGGGTCTGCGGGGCGCTAATGGTGTTCCCTGAGATCACCGGCTGTACCGTTACTTTGACCGGGGTGCGGGCCGCAGAGAAGCAGCCTTCCGGCGAAAGGGTGGCCACGTAGTAGGTAGTGGTGGCGGTTAAGGCGGGGGTGGTAAACCGGCTGCCGGTGGCCAGGGTGTCTCCGCCCGTAGGCGTGGCATACCAGTAGGGAGTGCCCCCGGTGGCGGTTGCCTCCAGGGTGGTGGCGCTGCCCGCGCAGAGGGTGACCGCCTTGGCGGTGGGGGCTACGGGCAACGGCTGCACCGTCACCGTCACAGGTACCCTGGTGGGATTGACGCAGGCTCCGTTAAGGGCGGCCTCAACATAATACGTGGTGGTTTTGGTAAGAACAGGGGTAGTGAACGCAGGGCCAGAGGCCAAGGGTGTGGTGGCGGTGGCGGATGCGTACCAGTTGTAGACCGGGGCGTCTCCCTGGGCCTTCAGCGTGGCTTTGGTGCCGGCGCAGATGGTGGCCGGCGGCACTACGGGCGCGTCAGGAAGATCCTGAACCGTGATAACCTTGGAGATGGAATCGCCCAGGCAGGTGGTACTGGAACCGGTAGGGGTCACCGCCAGGGTGATGCGGTACGTGCCGCTTTGTTTGAACCGGATGGAGGGGCTCACCGAAGCCGCGTGGGTGGCATTGGTAAACTCCCAGCCGGTGGAAGGGGTAATGTTCCAGAGCCTGCGGTACCCGCTGGCGTTGCCGCCTATGTTGTTGCCGTTATAGCCGTTCTTGGTCTGGTCGTTCACCTTTACCACCTGATTCACGCAAAGTGCGCCCTCTGGGGTAACGCTGAAGCCCGGAGAGGGCTTGGTGGAAATGATGATCCCGCTAACCTCGGCCTGCTTGGGAATACAGCCGTAGGCAATGGCGTACATGGAGAAGCCCTTCGGCTTGCCTTCCGACGACTTGGCAAAAGTATGGTCAATGGTGGAGGGCAGGTTTTTCTGGTCGAAGAACAGGGTGTCTGTGCCGTCGTCAAACCAGATGGCGTATTTTGTGTTGGGCCCGTTCTGGCTGGTACCCGTAATGCCAAACCTGAAGGTGGCCGGGGAGCAGTCGGAGGTGTTGTTGGGGCTCTGAATACCAATCCCGGGCGTGCTGCCATTGGAGACCGAGTACTCCTGGGTGGCTTCACACTGGCCCTTGCCTTTCACCGTGAGCCTCAGCGTGAAGCTGTCCTGGGTTTTGTAGGTGTGCGTGGCGGTGGTGAACGTAGCCGGGTACAGGTCTGAACTGCCGTCACCCCAGTCTATGCGGTACCACTCATTGGTGGCGGCGGTGCTGGAGGTGTTGGCCACCGTGAGGTGGTACTCCACAGAGCCGCCTATGGAGCTGCAGCGGGTGAAGTTTTCCTCATTGGCATCGGCCAGGGAGGCGTGGGGCTTGTCTTGGTCGGGACAGTTTTGGGCATAGGAGGCAAAGCTCAACAGGAACAAAAAGCCCAGTGATTGAAAGAATTTCTGAAAAGGCGACATGGTGCCAGGTATAGAGGGAAACAAAGGGTGACACTAATTTGCTAAAGGGCAAGCAACAGCTAGGCGCAGGCAGATTCTGCCCGGCAACCGGTGCTTTGCGCTTCAGGTAATTACTTTATCCTAGGGGAAGTCTGACCTATGATGCCCCCGCAAGCGGGGTGTCCAAAACTTTTTCCTGTGGGGGTAGGAAAATTTGGTTTTGTGAAAAAAGAAAGGTAGGTTGGGAAGTATAGTTGTTTCATATATAGTGATTTTATATTGTACTAACCTTAGGTGTTGTTTTTGCCTCCTTCACATCTCCGTCTTTCCGGTGCTAGAAAAATGATGTTGTAAAAGTGGTTTCAGGGCCGGTAACAACTACTTATTAAGAATTAGTTTCATTCTTAAGATAAATGTAAAAGAATTGTATTCTAATAAAAATATTAAATTTTAAAGAAAGTAATTGTTAGGATGAGAAAGAGGCTTCCTGCTGGTGTTTTAGCCTTTTATTAGTTCTTACAGAGGGCAAGATTTCTGGCCTAAGCTGAAAATGCTCCTCAAAAACCGGTGCCGATGTGGAGGGGCAGGGAAGAAAGAGGGAAGCTTGCAGGGGCTTGCCCGATGGAAGAATAGGTTCATCGGGAAAAACATGAGATTCATCGGGCAGGCAGAAGGCCTCACCGAATAAAAAACGCAGGTGAAAAACTACCTATTACCTTTGACACAGTTAAAACAACAAAGACAGTTTGTTGAGCAAGAAAGAGAAGATATCAAGGGGCGGCGGGGCACTTCTGCCTGGCAGGAGCGTCAAAAGTTCTGATGCTTATTGGGGGATATGCTACAGATACCAATGACATTTGCCTCGCCGGCCCCTTCTTTTATCATAGCCTCTTCTTCCGTTGGGAAGAAGAGGCTTTTTTTTATGCCCGAAGATTTCTGTAACGCTGCTTCTGGTGCTTCGGCTGGTGTAGAAGGCAAATCCTGACCAGGTAAATGGGGGAGGTGGCGGATAGTATTCTGCCAAAAGTGGCGCTGCCCAGATCTTGAAAGCCCGCCATCTGCCTTTACGCGCTGTCCTCTCTTGGCTTTTCCGCAGACGCATTCCCAGCCCATCCGCTGCACCAGTTTTCAGAAACCATCAAGCGAAGGGGCCTCGGTCTACCCTGCCCACGAAGCCTGCACCTTACATTATAACCTCCCAGGCCCATTCGCGCAGGGCGCAGGGGTATGTTTTTTTCTTACCTTTGACCAGAGAATATCAGCCCAGGTTACATGAAGCAGCATATCACTGAAAACGAGCGGGAAGTCATCAAGCTCATCACCTTTTTCAAGAAGCGGGGAGATCGGCTGGCCGCCGAGGGCGCTCTGACGCAGGAGCACGAGGAACTGAATGCTGCCTGTGAGCGCCTCACCCAGAAGATCTACAACCACGCAGACTTCCGGCAGCAGGTGCTGGACAAGCACGAGGCCCTCAAGCGCATCATTGAAGACCATGCCCAGTGCCCCAGCTGTTCCAAATCTGACCACCTTAAAAAGACCGGCGTGGCCACCAATGAGCTGGGCTGGAAGTCTAACCGCTACCGGTGCCGCCGCTGCAACATTGAGTTCACCTGGAACCGCCCCAACAACCCCTGGGACATGATCCCCTTCCTGGAGCTTTGCCTCAAAGAGCTGGACACCAACATCAGTGCCCTGGAAACCGAGGAGACGCTGCGGGAGCGCGCCCAGGAAGCCCGTGACCACATGGCCGTTAGCCTGGAGCAACTGCGGGCCGCCATCCACCTGGCCGACACCGAGAAGCAGCAGATGGAGGAGCAGGACAAAGAGATGGCCCGCATGCTGCACGAGTTCAAGAAATACCTCATGATTGAGAAGATCAAGCTGGAGCCCTTCAGCGAGAACTAAGCAATAAGGACCCCAAAGCACCCGGCGCCCGTTTAGGGGCTGTTTTACCAAAAAAAACCCCCAAAACGGCGCCCGTAAAAATTTCAAACAAACCCTATGCCGGGCGCGCGTACACGTAAGAAAGCGGCTACAGGAGCTGCCCTTAACCCGTACAGACCATGCCCATAGAAAACAACAACATTACCAACGCAGACGAGAGCAAACGGCTGCCAGACAGCAACCCATCGCCCTTCACCGGGGCCAAGACCGAGGACGACCAGGTGGCCAAGCCAGACCTGGGCGGGAGCCCGCTGCAGGCCCAGGAGGCAGACTTCCTGGACCATGAGCCCGAAGGCCGCCTGGCCGAAGGCAATGTGGCCGCCGAGGACGAGGAAGACACCACCGAGCTGGACGGCAGCAACGCCAACAACCTGCGCACCAAATAACCCCCTGGCGAAGGCCTTACGGTTTTAGGGCTGTTCCAGCAGAAACGGCCCCAAAACCGCAAGGCCTTTCTTGCCGTTTAGATATACTGTTTGTTACACCAACGTCTAACACCATGAACAGAGACCATAGATCAGATCAATACGATCGTAACCGAGACCATAACCGCCGCCCAGACGAAGACCAGTACCGCGGCGCTTACCGCCAGGACACCGACCGCCGGGGCGAGTATGACCACCTCAACCGCCAGAACTTCAATGACCGCAGCGCCGACCGGGATTACCGCAGCAACAATTACCGGGGCTCCAACGAAGACCTGCGCCGCGAGCGCGACCATGAACTGAGCCGCGACTATGGCCGCGACCCCAACCGCCGCGGCGAGCGCTTTGACAACATGGGCGCCCACGAAGACAACAACGGGCTGGAAGGCGCTACCCGCAACTTCGGTAACATGGGCAGCTACGGCGGCGCGCAGGGCTGGGGCTCCTCGGGCAACGGCTCGCACCGCAATGAAGGCGGAGACCGCTGGGCCAGCGGCCACGGCCGCGAAGAAAGCCGTCCCGTGAACCGCCAGGTGTACGGGGCCTACCGTGACCACAACTCCTTCGCCGAAGGCGAGCGCGAGCAGTACGACGGTACCAGCCGCGCCGGCGGCAGGGGTGCCGACAACACCCGCGGCTGGGAACCCGCCGACCGGGCCGGCTCCAACGGTGCGGTAAGAAGGCTGGGTACCAATGACATCTCGCGCCGCGATGATGACAGCCGCTATGAAATCTACGACAGCGCCCAGGCCCACTACAACCGGGGCGAGTACAGCCAGCAGTTTGGCGGCGGAACCTACCTGGGCGAAGGCTTTGACCGCCGGTCTAGGGCCGAAGGCGGGGCCAACATGGACTACAACCACGGCCGCCGGGAACACTACAACCAGCAGGGCGAGGGCATGCGCAGCGAAAACTACGGCAACTCCGCCGGCTCGCTCAGCTGGGGTTACGACGGCGACTTCAGGGACCGCGAGAACCGCGAAAGCCGCTATGACCCCATGAGTGGCCACGTAAGAACCCAGGGAAGCCGGCCACCAGCTGGTGATGACTTTACTTTCTAAGCGACGGGCTTTGCCCAAATGAGCTTTTCCCACAAAAAAGAGGCTGCCAACCGGTAGCCTCTTTTTTGTGGGGGCGCCTGCTCCTTGGGGCGGCCATGCGGCACAAGGTCGCTCTCCCCGCTGTTTTCAGGCTCTTTTGGCTAAAAAGGGCTTGAAATGCCTTTTCGCCAGAAAACCCAAAGGCGGCAGGAGGAGAGAACAGAAAAGCGTTTTGGAGCTGTTTTTCTGAATCGGCAGGAAAACCGTGGGCTGGTCTACCAAAAGATAATCTGGCGGAAAGCTGTGCGTTCTATAGGCGTAGGTTCTACCTTTGCGTTTTTAAACGCTTTTGTGCATGAAGAACTCATTGCTATGCCTGCTTGCCCTGGCGTTGGCGGGAGCTGCCTGCTCGCCCTCGCCCCAGAAAGAAGCAGAATTGCTGCAGCAGGAGGTGCTGGCGCTCCATGACTCGGCCATGGCCCAGATGGGCACCCTGTACAGCAGCCGGAAAGAACTGGCCTACCTCAGAGACTCAGCGGGAGTGGGGCAGGACTCGGCGGCGCGGCAGAGCCTTTCGCGGGGCATCACTGGCCTGGAGCAGTCTGACGAGGCCATGATGCAGTGGATGCGGGCCTACCGCAACCCCGAAGACAAGCAGCCCCAGGAAGCCCGGGCCTACCTGCAGCAGGAAAAAGTAAAGATTGAAAAGGTGCGTGACGCCATTGCCCAGAGCCTGCGAACGGCCGATTCTCTGCGCACGCAGTACAGCAACCCCACCAAATGAAGAATACCCTTTTAGCCCTTGCCCTCGGGCTGGCGCTGGCCACGGCCTGCACCTCATCGCCGGAGGAGAAAAAATTACCTATTCTGGGTCCCCGGGAACCTAAGGTCACTACCGTGAATGGCAAACCGCAGGTAGACACCGTGTATCACACCATCCCAGACTTCGCGTTCCTGGACCAGGACAGCCAGATGGTGACCCAGCAAACGGTGGCCAACAAGATCTACGTCGCCGATTTCTTTTTCACCTCGTGCCCGTCTATCTGCCCCAAAATGAAGAGCCAGATGCTGCGCGTGTACGAGAAGTACAAAGACAACCCGCGGGTGGTGCTGCTCTCGCACTCCATTGACCCCGCGCATGACACCGTAGCCGTGCTGCGGGAGTACGCCGACCGCCTGGGGGTGAAGAGCGCTACCTGGCACTTTCTCACCGGCAACCGCGACACCATCCTGGACCTGGCGCAGCAGCATTACTTTACCACGGCCATGGAAGACAAGACCGTGGCCGGCGGTTACGCCCACAGCGGGGCTTTCCTGCTGGTAGATGAGCAGCGCCGCCTGCGCGGGCACTATGACGGCACCAAGGAGCAGGACGTAGACAAACTGCTCAAAGACATGGACCTGCTGCTCGCTGAGAAGCATGGGAACTAAGCGTTTGTCTTTCCTCCTGCGGAGCCTTTTGCTGGTGGCGGGCCTGGGGCTAACGCTCTCGGGCTGCTTCACAGAGCGGGGCGATGAGGGCGAACTGCTGTACGGGCGGCACTGCGCCAGTTGCCACCTGGAGAACGGCGAGGGTCTGCGTGGCATCATCCCGCCCCTGGTGAACTCAGATTACGTGGAGAAGAACCGCGACATCCTGGCCTGCCTCCTCCGGAAAGGGATACAGGGAACCATCGTGGTGAACGGGCGGGAGTACAACCAACCCATGCCCGGCAATGAACAACTCACTGAGGCAGACCTCACCAACATCATCAATTACCTGCACACAGAATTTGGGTCGCCCAGGCAGCGGGTTTCGTTGGGCGAGGTGAGGGCGCAGATCAGAAAATGCCCGTAGCGTTTCCCCCACCAAAACAAAAAGAGCAACCACTGCTGGTTGCTCTTTTTGTTTTGGTGGGGGTACAGGCAAGCTGTAGTTTCCCTTACCAAGCGTATTATCTGGCGGTGGTGCCACCGCCGGTAGTGCCGCCACCAGTTGTGCCGGCAGTAGTACCGGTAGTTCCAGTGGTGCCGGTGGTTCCAGTAGTACCAGTTGTACCGGTAGTGCCGGTGGTACCTGTTGTTCCGGTGGTGCCCGTAGTACCGGTAGTACCCGTGGTGGTGCCGCCCGTAGTTCCGGTGGTACCGGTAGTACCGGTGGTGCCAGTGGTACCAGCAGTAGTGCCGCCCATGGTGTCGGTGCTCATGTCAGTGGTAGTGCCGGCGCCGTTGTCCATGGTGTTGCTGTCAATGGAGGTGTTATCTGTGGTGGTGCCATTCGCCTGGTCCTCCTGGTTGCCACTTCCTCCGCAAGAGGTGAATGCCATCATCGCAGCAAGAGCACACGCAGCGCCCCAATTTAATCCGTTAATTTTCATAGCTTAAGTGAAAGGTTAAGGTTGAATAATGTATACATGCCCTTGGTACGAGATTGCAATTTAGTAAGTCGTGGTAAGTCTAAAATATTATTCAAAAATTCATAAAAATACGTATAAATACGTAGCCGTTGCGCCGGTAAAACCCTTATCTGCCAAGGCGTAAACCCACTCCTCCGGAAAAAGAGCAACCAGGCATGCCCTGCCCTGGAAAAGAGGAAGTTTTTAAGAAAGTACCCTGGTTTGCTAATAAGATTGGTTTTAGTTGTAAAACCCAGAAATAGCTAATAGATTTAGCTATGGAACAAGGAGCTTCAGAACACGGGCACAAGAACAAGCCGCTGCAAGACAGGGCGCTGAGCAAGGGCAGGGGAGCCCAGTACAATCCCACCAATCCGTTCCTGAAGAGCGAGTACGTGGTGGAACACCTGGAGGGCCTGGACGAAGCCTGGGAGCAGAAAAGCGCGACCCAGTTCTTTCAGGAGCACCCTAAAACCATAGTGAACGAGGTCAACTCCCCCGACCTGGGCCTGGTGTATTCCATGAATCCTTACCAGGGGTGTGAGCACGGCTGCATCTACTGCTACGCCCGCAACACGCACACCTACTGGGGTTTTGGGGCAGGGCTTGATTTTGAGCAGAAGATTATTGTGAAGGAGAACGCCCCGGCGGTGCTGAGGGCGCAACTGGAGCACCCCAAGTGGGTGGTAAGGCCCATCATGCTGGCCGGCAATACCGACTGTTACCAGCCCATAGAAGCCAAAAAGAAGATTACCCGCCAGTTGCTGGAGGTGCTGCTGCACTACAAGCACCCGGTGAGCCTCATTACCAAAAACGCCCTGATCCTGCGCGACCTGGACCTGTTGACCCAACTGCACCGGCACCGGTTGGTGCACGTGAACGTCTCCATTACCACCCTGCAGGAAGAACTCAGGCAAAAACTGGAGCCGCGCACCGCCACGGCCGCCAAACGCCTGCAGGTGGTGCGGGAACTGTCTGCGGCGGGCATTCCGGTGAACGTGATGGTGGCGCCCATCATCCCGGGCCTGAACGACCACGAGGTGCCCGCTATTCTGGAAGCCGCGGCGGCGGCGGGGGCCCTGTCGGCGGCCTATACCATTGTGCGGCTGAACGGAGCCGTGGGCGAAACCTTTGAGGACTGGATCTACAAAGCCTACCCAGACCGGGCCAACAAAGTCCTGAACCAGATCAAAGCCTGCCACGGCGGTACCCTGAACGACAGCCAGTTCGGGCGCCGCATGGCCGGGGAAGGCAAGTGGGCCGACACCATCAGAGCACTTTTTAAGATAGCCATGCACCGGCACTTCAAAGGCCGGCAGATGCCCCCGTATGACCTGACCGCCTTCACGCCCCGGGGCGGCAAACAACTGTCTATGTTCTAACTTTCCGCCGCTGCGGGTAGGGAAGCGCTGTTTTCCTGATTTTGTACTTCGCGCAGGGGGAACCCATCTGCCGGGTTAAGGCTTTTGGGCTGTCGGGGCTATTACTCAGGAGCTTCTCCCTTCTCAGCAGGCCAAGAACGCAGGGCAGGGTTTTGGAAGAAAACGCTTTGGGGGCTGTATGGGTAATAAAACCCCGAAAAGCCTGTTATAGTGTTGGGGCGCCCGGCCAACCGGGGCTGCCTGGCAATCTGGGCGGGGGAAGAAAGTAGCCTTCTTTCTAAACAGAACTTTTCTAAAACAGATAGGCTCTTCGTATCTTTAGGCATGGGCAAGACCCTTACTCATACAAGTACCGTGGCTGGGAAGAAAATCAAAAGAAGCTTCTTGTTTAAACTCATTGTGTTTTTGAACATAGGGGCGGCTGTCTTGTTACTTCTTTCCCACTTGGCCTCTTACATTAACCCGGGGGTATTTTGGGTGGCCAGCCTGGTGGCCCTGGCGTTTCCGGGGCTGTTGCTGGTAAACCTGCTCTTTATCCTGTACTGGCTCCTGGTCAAAAGCCGCGCCCTGTTTATCTCACTGTTTGCCGTGCTGGTGGGCTTTGACAACCTGCAGACCCAGGTACAGCTTAACCTGTTTGAGACCCAGGTGCCGCCCCAGGCCCAGAAGCTGCGGGTGCTCAGCTTCAATGCCCGCCTGTTTGACCTCTACGACTGGACCGGCAACCCCAAAACCCGCGACAAGATCTTTAAGATGGTGCAGGATGAAACCCCTGACATTCTCTGTTTCCAGGAGTTCTACACCTCGTCCAAGGCCGGGCGCAACAACCTGGACACCCTCCTAAACCTGCAGAAAGCCACCAACCACCACGTAGCCTATACTGAGACCCTGCGCAACAGTGACCATTGGGGCATTGCCACGTTCAGTACCTACCCGGTGGTGCGGCGCGGCAACATCCTGTTCAACGAGGAGACCAACAACCTCTGCATCTTTACAGACCTGAAGATAGGCGAAGACACCGTGCGGGTGTACAACGTGCATTTCCAGTCTAACCGGTTCAAGCGCGAGGACTACGAGTTCCTGGGCAACCCCAACGCCAAGCCCACCAGTGACGAGAAGCTCACGGCGTCGCGCAACATCATCAGGCGGCTGCAGGTGGGCGCCACCAAGCGGGCCAGCCAGGTGCAGGTAGTGTCAGACCACATTGAGAACTCCCCTTACCCCGTGATAGTGTGCGGAGACTTCAATGATCCGCCGGCGTCTTACACCTATAATAAGATTAGCAAAAACCTGAAAGACGCCTTTGTGGAAAGCGGCTGGGGGCTGGGCAACACCTTCAACGGGCTCTTCTCGGTGCTGCGCATTGATTACCTGCTGCATGACCCGCAAATGGTGGGCACCGGCTACAAAACCATCCGGCAGAACCTCTCAGACCACTATGCCATTGTGAGCGACCTATGGCTGCAGCAGTCTCCCCCCAAAGAGCGGGAATAGTAAATTCCGGGGATTTTCGCCGCAGGCGCAACCTCCTTTTACCCGTTAATTTTTTGCCTGAGCAAACGCCTCTTTTCTGGCGCGTAAGCACCTGGAAGGATACCCGTTTTAGGCCAGTTTTCTGGAAAAAGCCGCTAAAACAAGAGAAGTCCGGTGTAGGGAAGGAGCAGTGGCAAAGGCTGGATTCCCTTTCTTTTACCTGACGCTGCCAAGGCAAATTCAGCGCTAACCAAAGGGCAGCCTTTTCCAAGAGGCCGGTGCCGGGCGGAAGCGCTTACAGGGCGTGGCGCTGGTTTTCACTCACGTTGTCCAGGGTCCATTCTACCCGGCCCACAAAGGCATGTTCCCTTACCTTGCAGTCAGACTTGGTGCAGAGGCGGCAGCTGAGCGGGGGCAGGCAGGGGTCCAGGTGCACGAACAGCTCCACTATGTTGCCCATCTCCTGGCTGATCATGTCCTGCAGGAGCTCCACCTCATGGTGCGCCTCCTGCAGGTTGAAGTACCAGGGCAGGGTAAGGTGGCAGTCAATGTGCAGCTGGCTGCCGTACTTGATCACGCGCATGTTGTGCAGGTCTATCCAGTTTTCGCGGCGGCGTTGGTTGAGCACTGTAATGATGCGCTCCAGGAGCTGGTGATCGGCCTCGTCCATGACCCCCGAGATGGAGCCCCGCACAATGCCGTAGCCGGTATAGGTGATAAACGACCCGAAGATGATGGCGATGACAGAATCGAGCCAGACAATCTGGGTGAAGTAGATGCAGGCCAGTCCTACAATGAGGCCCAGGCTGGAGTACGCGTCTGAGAGCAAGTGCTTGCCGTTGGCCAGGATGGCCAGGGAGTGGTGCTGGGTGCCCCGCTTCACCAGGTAGCGCCCCGCGGCATAGTTGATGATTCCGGTGAGGGCGGTAAGCAAGATGCCCACGTCTACCTTCTGGATGGGATGCGGGTACACCAGGTTGTACACCGACTTGATGATGATAATGACGCCCGCCAGGGTAATGAGCGTGCCCTCCAGCCCCGAGGAGATAAATTCAATCTTGCCGTGGCCGTAGGGGTGGTCCTGGTCTTTGGGCTTGGCGGCCAGGTACACGCTGTACAGGGCAACGCCGCCGGTCACAAAGTTAATGATAGACTCCAGCGCATCGGTTAAGATGGCGTTGGAGTTGGTGAGAAAGTAAGCGCCAAATTTTACGCTCAGTAATGCCAGGGCCAAGACCAGCATCAGAGACATGATGCGTATGGAAGAAACCGCCGGGGAAGTGGTGGGCATGAGGGTAGCTTTGTAAACTTTTGCTTTAGAAACGTGCCTTGGCAAAAGGGGGTACAAAAGTACTGCTTTTTTTTGGCCCCAGCAGCACTACCCGTGGCAGAGAGCGTTGACGATGCCGGTATGGCCGCCTACGGCAAGGCCTGCAGGCGGGTTGCTACCCCAGAAACAGAGACAGGAGCCAGGTAATAAAGGAGGCAATGAGCCCCAGAAAGAAAAACAGAAAGCCTAGGATTGGTTGCATGGGCATAAACTTTAGTTAAGTAAAGATAATAATTAACCCGTAGTGCAACAAATAGATTAGAAGATTCATATAATACCTATTGTGAGAACTAAGCTCATGCCTTACTTTCGTTGTTGGTACATAGACAGAAGATACGTTCTCACGTTACACTTATGAACTCCTCAAGCAAAAAGGCAGTGGTGGGTAAACCAATTGAGAAAATGCTGAAAAACAACGTGCTGCTGCCCGTAGACAACAGCGCGGTGAATGACTCGTTGGCCAGGTTAAAGGCCCTGCGGCAAATGTACATTCAGGCTCCCCAAACCGGCAAAAAGGTGTTTAAACTGCCGGCCTTGAAGAAAAACTAACGCGGCCTGCCTACGGTTTCCGGCTTATTGATCCCTGTCAGGCTGACCAGGGTAGGCTGTGCCAGGCTGGGGCCAGACCGGGGCGTGTCCAGATTCTTCTGCCGCCTGCCGGGGGCCGCGCAGCCGGACCGCCCGGCTAGAATCTTAAGCCGCATACGGCATAAAACAAGCCCTGTGTTTAGGGGCCGTTTTTCTGGAAACGGCCCCTAAACACAGGGCTTTGCTGTAGATAGTCCTATTTTAGTCGATCAGGCCCTGCTGGATGGCGTACTTGATCAACGTAGCGGTGTTGCGGGCCTTGGTCTTCTCAATCAAATGCTGGCGGTGCGACTCAATGGTGCGCTTGCTGGCAAACAGCTTGTCGGCGATCTCGGCGTTGGTGTAGCCTTCGGCAATCAGCCGCAGCACCTCCATCTCACGCTTAGACAGCTCCGGGTTATTCTTCACCCCGCCGTTGGCCGTGGCTTCCTCCTGGTTGTTGGCGCGGTTGAGCAGGTTAAGGGCCACCTCAGAGCAAATAAAGGAGTTGTCATTGGCCACGGTCTTAATGGCGTGGACCAGCTCATCGCGGCCGGCGGTCTTGAGCACAAAGCCCTTGGCCCCCGCTGAGCGCACCTTGTGCACGTAGCTTTCCTGGTCCAGCATGGTCAGGATCAGGACTTTGAGCTTGGGGTGCGATTGCTGCAGCCGCTGAAGCGTCTCAAACCCGTCCATGACCGGCATGTTCAGGTCCAGCATGATCACGTCGGGGGTAACGGTTTCCAGCAGGTCCAGCAGTTGCTGGCCATTTTCGGCTTCGCCAATAATCTGAATTGACCTTTCTGATTTAAGCAAAGACTTCAGCCCATCTCTGATCAGGGTGTGATCATCTACAAGAATTACTTTTATCATACCTTCAATTTTGATAGATGCCTGGTGCGTTATAAGTCAGGGTAATTGGGGTGATGTTTGGCAGAGGCTATGCAAGATAAACTATTATACGGGTAAAAGGCCAGAACAGGCCCATTGGGCGGGTAATTTTTGAGGTTAATTCCTTGGCTCAGTATAAATACCTATTTGTAAAAAAGGGTAATTTATACCTTTCATTGCGGCTTACATATAGTTATATTTGAATAGATTAGCTACGCAAACAAAAGCTTGCCATTTATGGGAAAGCTGCCCCAAACCAATGGAAATTACAACAAAGGTGACCGATGCCGGTGTTTGGGTTTCGCTGCGCGGATCATTGGATGCAGTGTCTGGCGAGGTGATGCAGAAAGAGTTACAGACTGTGTTCCAGCACCAACGGAAGAACCTGCTGATTGATTTCGCCGCGGTGACCGAAGGGACTCCGGCAGGCTTGCGGTCCCTGCTTCCGTATGTGCAGCAGATTCATGAGCAAAAGATGGAGCTGGTCTTGTTTAACCTGAACGAGAAAATCCAGAAGATGGTGAACAGCTCTGGCTTCAATTCCCTGATTGTGGTGGTAGACTCCCTTGACTCTGCCATTGAGTATGCGCTGCGCAAAAGCATAAAGAAGCGGTAACATTCCCGTAAGCCCATTTCCCGCGCAATTGGCTTACTTTATAAAAAAGAAACGCCATGCAAATAGCCATAGAACAAGAAGCCCATGCCTATATCCTGCGCCTGAAGGGGGAGCTGGATGCCTCTACGTGCCTGGAGGTGGACAAAGAGATGGAGGTGGCTATTGGCAAGCCCATTGAGCAGCTCTGGATTGACTGCGAGGGGCTCTCGTACATCTCGTCGGCCGGGCTGGGCGTCCTTATCTCGCACCTGGGTACCCTGGAGGCCAGGCAGATCAACCTGGTGCTGTACGGCATGAGCGACCACGTGAAGAATGTGTTTGAGCTGCTGGGCCTGCACCTGCTCATGACCATTGTGCCCTCCAAGCAAGACGCTGCGCTGCAGGCCAAGTAAGCCCCAGCTATCTCTTATAAGCCGCCGCCCCGGTGCCTGTGCAATCTGTTGCAGGGGCACCGGGGCGGCGGCTTGTGGTGGGGCCGCGGTTAGCGGTGCAGGGTAATGGTAACGGCGGTGCCCTCTTCAGGGGAGGAGTGGATCTTCATCTTGCCCTGTAAGAGTTTGACCCGGTTCTGGATGGTGGTGAGGCCCATGCCGGCGGCTTTGGGCTTGGCTCCCGGGCGCATGCCCACGCCGTTGTCCTCTACCCGCACCATGATCTGGTGCCCCTTGTCGGTTACCTGTACCGAGACCTCGGTGGCCGAGGCGTGTTTGATGGCATTGTTGAGGAGTTCCTGCACAATGCGGTAAATGCCGGTCTCCAGCAAACCGGCTTGGTGCTGCTCAAACCCAGAGACCACGCACTGCACCGTGAAATTGGGGGTAGACAGCCGGTGCGAAAGATCACGGAGGGCCGTTTTCAGGCCAAAATCCTGCAAAGCCTTCGGAATCAGCTCATGGGCCAGGGTTCTGGTTTCTTTGATGGCGTCTTCCAGAAAGCCGCTCACCCGCTGCAGCGAGGCCACGTCTGGCACCGCCACTGCGCCGCTGGCCTCATCAGGCTGGATGAGGTCTTCCAGGTTAAGCTTGGCGGCGTACAAGAGCTGGGCCAGGCTGTTGTGCAGGGCCTCGGCAATGCGCTTGCGCTCTTCTTCCTGGGCGGTGAGTACCGCATTGGCCACGGCTTTCTGCTGGTCTAGCTGGTACTGGGTTTCTTCCTGCTGGCGTTGCTTCTGCAGCGTAATGTCATGGATAATGCCCAGGGCGCCAATTACTTCTTTGTCTGCGTTTAGAAAGGGCGCCAGGTTTACCTCATAGGCGCGGTTGGTTTGCAGGCCCGGTATCTCCTGCAGCGTGATGCGGTGCCCCTGCAACACCCGGCAAAGGTGCAGGCTCACGTTTTCATGGTACTCAGGAGCAAACAAAGACACCAGCGGCTTGCCCAGCACGGTCTGGCGGGGTTTGGCGGAGATGGTTTCCATGGTTTTGTTCCAGGCCGTGATGGCCCGGTGCTGGTCTATGGCCAGAATACCGTCTATGCTGTTCTCCAGGAGTTTGTCTGAGAATTCTTTCTCCGTCATCAGCTTGTCCTGCATTACTTTAAGTTCGGTGATGTCTATACCAAACGCAATGCCAATCTCGCGCTGTGCGTCAAGAAACCCAAAGTTCTGGAAATGTACGGTTTGCCCGTTGTAGGGGAAGCTGGCCGTAAAGCTCTTTACCTGCCCGTTGAGTACGTCCTGGATGTTGTTCCGGAGCATGGGGAAAATCTCAAACATGCTTCTGCCCACCAGGGCATTGTCCTGGATGCCCAGGCTGCGCAGGCCCTGGCCTTTTACCTCCAGGTAGTTGCCTTCCAGGTCAATAACGGCCAGTACCAGGGGCAGGTTCTGCAGGAGCTGGTCTAGCAGGAAAGTGCGGTGCCGCGCCTCGGCCTCGGCTTTTTTCTGCTCGGTCACGTCCAGGCAGAAGCCAATGGCCCCGCCGGTGGTGGCATCATGGAAAAAGAAGTTTTGTTTGTAGATTTTCTGGCCGTTGACCTCGGTCTCGCCCACAAAGGTTTCTTTGCCGCCCGCCAGCACCGCCTGCAGGTGCGGTTTTACGGCGGGGTTCAGGGTGTACATAGAGGTGCCTTCCAGTTCATGGTCCTGGTAGCCCAGCGAGCTTAGCCCAGAGCCAATGGCTTCCTCAATCACGCCCTCAGGGGAGATGCGCCATAAGATCACCGGCAGGTTCTTGAGAATGCCGCTCACGGTCTGGTGCAGTTGGCGCAGTTCGCGTTCATGGCGGGTGCGCTCCGTGAGGTCCATGGCCACGCCCACCAGTTGGGTGGGTTTGCCGGCGGCATCGCGCTTGAACACGGTCTCGCGGAAGAGAATGTTGCGCCAGCCGCCGTCTTTGGCCTTGATGCGCACGTGGGCTTCCAGAAACTCGCCGTCTTTCACCTGGGCAAAACGCTGGTGCCGGTCAAGAATCTGGGCGGCGTCTTCTGGGTGGTACAGGGTGTCTAGCAATTCACGCGGGTGCCCGGTGATGTCTGCTGGGGTGTAGCCCAGGAACGCGAGGAAGTTGCGGTTGTTGTAGACGTTGCGGCCCAGGGTTAAATCTTCTACGTACAGGAAATCGGGCATGGCCTCGGCCATGGTTTTGATCAGGTGCTGGCTTTCCTGGAGTTGCGCGTGGGCCTGGTGCTGCTGGGTAATGTCCTCGGTGGTGAGCACAAATCCGTCGTCCATCTTCATGGCCACGCAGTTGAGCCAGTGTTCCCGGTCTTTTTTCTTGAAATGGGCGGTAAACGTTTGCGGGCTGCCCGTTTCTACCGCCTGCACGTACCGGGCAAAGCGCCCCGAGGTGATTTCTTCGGGCGCCTCCTGGGTGAGCGTCGTTTTCTGCAGCCGGTCAAAGGTGGTCTGCATGAACTTCTCGGCGGTGTGGTTCATGAGCACCCACTTGAAGTCATCTATCTCGCCTTTGCTGTTGCGCACGGCCTTGAATACCTGTATGCCGTTTAGGGAGCTGTTGAAAATGCCGATGAGCAGTTGCTCACTGTGTTCCAGGGCTTTGCTGGCTTTTTTCTGCTCAGAGATGTCCAGGAACACAAACCGGAGCAAAGGTTGCTTGCCCTCTTCCTCCGGAAGCCTTACGGCCTCTACCTGGGCGCAGAACGGCTCGCCCTTCACGGGAACCAGGTTCAGGTCGGCGCGGTGCTGGGTGGGGCTTTCCAGCGCTTTCCTGAAGAGCGCGTAGTAGTCTGAGATGCTGTCTGGTTGCACAAACAGGCTGAAGCGTTTGTCCAGCAGATGGAGCCGGGGCAGGTGGAGCAGCTCAGTGGCGCGGCGGTTGGCTTCCTCAATCACGCCGTCCTGGGTAAGGGTGAGATAGCCAAAGGGGGCCGTGTCATAGAGCTCCAGGTACTTTAGGTGGGCCTGCTCCAGCTCAGCGGTGGTCTGCGCCAGCTGGTGGTTCTGCATCTCCAGCTCAATCTGGTAGATCTGCAGCTCCTGTATCACAGACCGCACCTCTTCCGGGGTCATTTTCTCTGCTTCCTCCAGGGTGACCAGCCGTTGCAGCTTCTCTGCCCTGGAGCGCAGTTTTGAGTTCTGATGGGCCCCCAGCGGGGTTGCCTGGCTGTTTGCATCCATTCCTGTCCAGCTCTTCGTTACCGTTACTATGTGAAACCATTCTTTGCCCTGGTGCCCTGGCGGAAGCCCCCGCAGCCGGCGGCAAAGTCCTGGCCGCTCCTGGCCCGGGCCCGCAGCGGTGGGGCGGTTTTAGGGGTATTTTTTGAAAAAGGGCTCTAAAACCCGCTTAGGGCCTACGCCTCCAGCACTTCTATGGTTAAGATGATCTTAAAGGTTTTGTTGTTCTTGTAGGCAATGCGGCGGGTGTGCAGGCGCATTTTGTGGTAGCCCAGCAGGGCAAAGTCATGCTCCAGCAGCTGGCCGTGCAGGTCTTTGCCCTCCAGCACCACCTGGTCCATGATGTCATGCAGGGCCGCAATGTCCCACTGGCCGTTGCCCAGGTGGTAGAGCCATTGCCCTTTGATCTGCTCAGGAATAAGCTTGAAGCGGTCAATAAAGGCCTGGCTGGCGGTTTCTACCCGCATGAGGTGGTCCATTACCACCAGGGGCTGGGGCATGAGGTCAAGGAGGGCGGTGGCGTACAGGCTGGTGGCGTCGCGGCTGGCTTCCATCTCTTTGTACGCGGTAATGTTGGTGAAGGTGAGCACCGCGCCGTTGATGAAATTGTCTACCGTGCGGTACGGGATAATGCGCATGGAGTACCACTGCTGCTCATCGGCGGTTTGCAGGTGCACCTCTTTGCTGCGCAGTTTCTCCATGACCTCCCGCACGTCTTTGGTGATGTCCTGGTACTTGAGGTTAGAGGCAATGTGCGTGATGGAGCGCCCAATGTCTGTTCTGATGAGGTTGAAGATCTGGGTGGCCTGCGGCGTGTAGTTCTTAATGTTGTTGTGCTGGTCCAGGAAGATGGTGGCTATCTCGGTGGAGTCCAGCAGGTTCTTCATGTCATTGTTGGAGTTGAGGAGCTCCTCGGTCTTGGTCTGGTACTGGAGGTTAATGGTCATGAGCTCCTCGTTGAGGGACTGCAGTTCCTCCTTGTTGGTCATAGACTCCTCATTGGTGCTTTGCAGCTCCTCATTGGCGCTCTGCAGTTCCTCATTGGTAGACTTGAGCTCTTCCAGCGAGGAGTGCATCTCCTCCACGGTGGTTTGCAGGCGTTGTTTGGTAAACTGCAGCTCCAGCTCCAGCTGGGAAATAATCTCGTCTTTCTCGCTTATCTCCTCCTGGGTTGGTTTGGTGCGGCGGGCTTTCTTCTTTTCGGTAGGCAGGTCTTCAAACACCACCATTAAGAAGTTCTTCAGGATCTCGGGCTCGGTGAGGGGCCGCACCGTCAGCCTGATGGATTGGGTGCCCAGTTCATTGCGCACCTGCACGGGCGCAACGGTCACCGTCTCGCGCAGCAGGTTGGCTTTCTGGATGGCGTTGCCCAGCTCAAAGGTGAGGCCTTCGCGGGCCATGTCAAAGAGGTTGAACTTGGCCTGCCCCGGGGCGGGCTCCAGGTAGCGGCCCGTGCGGCCGTGTATGTAAAAGATATCGCCCTTGGGGTTGACAATAACAGAGGGTGGGGCAAACTGATCTAGCATGATCCGGTGCACCGCCGAAGACATGGTAGATTCGCGCGTCACTTCAGTGGCTGGTTCTGGCAATGGTTTAACAGGTTCTGTGGTAGCAAAGGAAAAAGGAAAGTCTATGCGCGAGAGCGGCAGGGCCTGCTCACTGCGCTGGTAGATCTTCCACTTGGTATCTAGCGGGGTAAATAAGTCCTGGTAGCCCCCAATGGTTTCTGAGGAGCCCAGCAGCAGGAGCCCGTTGGGGTGCAGGGAGTAATGGAACACCGGGAACACCTTGCGCTGCAGGTCTGGGGCCAGGTAAATGAGCAGGTTGCGGCAGGTGAGCAGGTCTAGTTTGGTGAAGGGCGCGTCACGGGTAATGTTGTGCACCGCAAACACAATCTTCTCGCGCAGTTCCTTCCGCACGTGGTACTGGCTGTCTATCTTCACGAAGTGGCGTTTGAGCCGCTCCTGCGACACATCTGCGCTGATGTTCTCTGGGTAGTAGCCGTTGCGGGCCCGCTCAATGGCGTCTGGGTCAATGTCTGAGGCAAAGATCTGCACCTTGAGGTGCCGGATCTCTGCGTTTTGCTCAATGCACTCCTGCAGCAGAATGGCAATGGTGTAGGCCTCCTCGCCGGTAGAGCAGCCGGCCACCCACACCCGCACGGTGTCGCCGTCCCGTTTGTCTTCCAGCAGCCGGGGCAGGTACTTGTTCTTGAGCAGCTCAAAGGCCTCGGGGTCCCTGAAGAAGCGGGTAACCCCAATCAGGAACTCCTTGAAGAGCAGCTCCACCTCGGCTGGGGTGTCTTGCAGGTAGCGCACGTACTGGGCAAGCTGCTTGATCTGCTGCAGGCCCATGCGCCGCTCAATGCGCCGGAAAATGGTGTTGCGCTTGTACTGCGAGAAATCATGCCCGGTCTGGCTGCGGATGAGGTAAAAGATCTTCTGCAGCGCCTGGAGCGATTTCTTGCTGTCTGTGAGCATGCGGCCCACCTGGCTGGGGCTGGTGGCAAACGCCAGCAGCTTGGCGGGCATTTCCTCGGGGGGCAGCACGTAGTCCACAAAATCGGTTTTAAGGGCGCTGCGCGGCATGCTGTCTACCAGGGCGGTCTCTGGTTCCTGCACCGTTACCATGCCGTAGTTCTCCACAATGGCCCTGAGGCCGAGGGTGCCGTCTGTGCCCGCCCCCGAGAAGACCACCGCCACGGCGCGCTCGCGCAGCTCCCGGGCCAGGCTGAAGAAGAAAAAATCAATGGGCTTGCGCTGCTCTGCGGGCAACGTAGGGGCGCGTAGCCTAAAGAAGCCCTCCACCAGCTCGGTCTCCTGCAAAGGGGGCACCACGTAGACCGTTTCGTTTTCCAGCGGCAGGTGGTCCTGCACCTCTACCACGGGCAAAGGGGCGTGGCGCTGCAAAATCTCCACCATGCTGCTCTTGTACTCGGGGGCCAGGTGCGGCACCACCACAAAGGCCATGCCGGGGCTGGCCGGCACGTGTTTAAAGAAAGCCTCAAACGCATCCAAAGACCCCGCCGAGCCGCCCATGCCCACCACCAGAAAAGGCTCTTTCACCCCTGGGCGCGCCTGGCTCGCGGGGCGGGAAGCCGCCGCCGGGGTTTCTGGGGCAGCAGGGGAAGGGTGGACGTTCTTAGGAGCCATGGGAAAAAGAGAAAGGTGTAAAAGTAAAAGGCTGCGTTGGTTTTGCAGCCTCCTGGTGGTTTTAATATTTCACCCTTTGGGGCGAAGGGAACATTTAACCCCAATTTACACACTTTTGCCGCCCCGGTGCTACTTTGGGGCCAGAGACCGGCAGAAATGCCGTATTAATACGGCGCCCTGCGGTTGTTTCTTCCTGATTTTACCGGTGCCCGAAAAGAGGCCGGGGGAAGCATGGCTGTTTTCATGCGCCGTGCGTATTACTTCTGATGCGACCTAGCCCTACAACCAGCCCCAACCACCACGACATCATCGTGATTGGAACCTCTGCCGGCGGAATGGCCGTGCTCCTCAAGCTACTGGAGCAACTGCCCGGCAATTTACCGGCCTCTATCTTTATTGTGCAGCACCTGGCCCGCAACTCCAACGCCGAGATTCTGGTAGACCGCCTGAACCGCAGCACCCAGCTGGTCTGTGAGGTGGCCGAGCATGAGAAGGCCTTTGCCCCCGGGCATGTGTACTTCTGCCCTCAGGACCACCACCTGCTGCTGCAGCGCGGGCGCATGCTGGTGACCCGGGGCCCGCGCGAAAACCTGTTCCGCCCGGCCATAGACCCGCTTTTCCGGTCGGCGGCTGCGGCGTATGACTCCCGCGTGATTGGTATTATTCTCACGGGCATGCTGCAAGACGGCACCGTGGGCATGCAGGCGGTGAAGCGCAGCGGCGGCCTGACCATGGTGCAGTTGCCCGCCGAGGCCGAGTACCCCGACATGCCCCAGAGCGTGATGAACGAGATGGAGGTGGACTACACCGTGCCGGTGAGCGAGATGGGAATCTTGCTGCGGGAGCTGGTGTCCGTTCCCGCCTCCACCGACCACAAAGTGCCCGAAGACATCAGGTACGAAGCCACCATTGCCGAACGGGTCATGACCCAGGGCAACGGCCTCAGCGATGATATGGGCGTCATGGGCCCCCAGGTGCCGCTCACCTGCCCCGACTGCGGCGGCGCCCTCTGGGAAGTGAAAAACGGGCATTTAGGCCACCTGCGCTGCCACGCGGGCCACACCTTCACGCCAGAAAGTTACCTCACCGGTAACATGGAGGCCCTGGAAGAAACCATGTGGGTAGCCCTGCGCATGCTGGAAGAGCGCCGCACCATGCTCAGCTCCATGGCCGACCAGGACCGCAAACGAGGCAGCAAGTACTGGGCCAGCACCCAGGAAGAGCGCGCCGAAGAGCTCAAAGTCCACATTGAACGCATCAGGAAAGTACTGCTGGCCAGCGCCAACGCCAAAAACAACGGAACCAGCCACTTCCAATCCGATACCGACGCCGAAGCCGAAGCCGAACGCGCCTGACCCGTTTTTGCGCCCTTTTCTGGAAAACTGGTTAAAAACTAAAAAATGGGTTAAAAAGAGGTTTGGTATTTCTACAAGCATTCCCTCGCTCGCCTCCGGCGAGTGTGAGAAATAGGGCGGCCTCTGGCCGCTAGGCGGTGAGGAAGGAGTGCATGATTAAAATGAATATGAGTGCGTGTCCGGGCTTTGGGGCGGCATCTAGCCGCCAGGAGCATTCCCCGATTATTGATTCCAAAGCCAACCAACTACTACTCTCCCGCCCATCGGCCAGAGGCCGCCCCATTTCTCACACTCGCCGGAGGCGAGCGAGGGCTGTTGCTTTTCAAAGCTGATTTACTAAAAACGGGCCTAAAAAGGTGCGGGCTTTTTGGATAAGTACGTGAACAAAACTCAGTATTTATACAACCATTTCAAGGCAACATCGTTGAAATGGAAGCAATTAACAGGAGAGGTATGAAAGCGGAGGAGAAGGTGTTAAAAGCAATTTACGGATTGGTGAAAGGCGATGCCTCACCGGTCCATTTGCCGGTGTCGCCGGTGGGCGTGAGCCAGAAAACGGGCTTGCCGCTGGAGAGGGTGCTGCAATGCTGCAAGGTACTGGAAAACCACGGCTATCTCATGAGCAGCAGGGTAGGGGCAGCCTCTACGTATTACTACATCACCAAACAGGGCATTGCGGAAGTGCAGAAACCCAAACTCTCCCTTTATTTCTTCTCCACCATGGCCCCTGCCAGGCGCAGGGCCTGATGCTATCCCTCACGCTATACAGGGCAGGAGTTCTTCCTTGAAGGACCAGGTGCGCCTGTAATCCCGTGGCCCTAGCGTCACACTCTACCCACATTTCTGGAAAAACCTTTTCAAGTTGCCGCTGGAGCATCCTGACCAGCGCCTGTGCGACCCGTTAGCCTTGGAGTTCACCGGCGTGGGGGAGCATTGGCTCCCGCTGCTCCGGTACCCGAGGCATTTGAGCTGACCCCACGCGGGAGTGAAAGGCGACTGCCTAGGCGTTTTCCCAGGCACCGCAGTTTAGGGCTGTTTCGGGAAAACTAGCCCCAAAACGCGGTGCCTGGGTAACAAGGGAAGGTTATTTCATGGCGTACACTACTTCCAGCGCTTTTTCAATTTCCGCAGGGGTGTTGTAAATGCCGGGGGTGAAACGGGCGTAGGAGGTGCGGTAAGGGGCGGCCGTGCAGGTGATCTTGTGGTGGAGCAGGTGCTTGACGGTGTCCTGGGTGCTGTAGCCCTCTACCTCAAAGGCAATAATGCCGGCAGAAAGCTCATCGGACAGGGGAGTGTGCAGGGTCACGTGGGGCATGGCGGCGAGCCCTTCTTTGCAGAGGCGGTTCAGGTAGTGCACCCGCTCCCATACCTGCTCCTTGCCAATTGACTCTAAGAACTGGAAGGCCTGGGTGAGGGCCCAGCGGTGTTCCAGGGAATGGAAGCCGCCCGGCGTCATCTGCTTGCCGTCCATCTGGCTGGGGCGCTCTTCCTCGGCAATTACCACGTCCATTACCTCGGTGAAGCTGGGAATAACGGGGGTTACGTGCTGCCAGGCCTGGGTGGTGGCGGCCACCAGGCCGGTTCCCCGCGGCCCGTACGTCCATTTGTGGCACCCCGACACGAAGAAATCACAGCCCAGTTCCTGGAACGTCTCGCGCTCAATGCCAAAGCCGTGCACGCCGTCTACCAGCAGCAACACCTTATGGTCCTCGTCGCGCGACTGGTTGAGCCGGGCAATGGCCTGGGCAATCTGGGCGACGGGCGTTTTCAGGCCGGTGCTGGAGTGCACCCACGTGATGCCCACCAGGCGGGTCTGGTCCTGGATGGCGTTCATGATCGCCTCTACCATTTCCTCTGGGGTAACCTCGCTCAGGTTTTCATACATGGGCACCCGCCGGTAAGTAGCCCCGGTGCGGTACGTGGCGCCCCTGATGGATTCATGGTGGGAGTAATGGTCGTGCTCGGTGGTGAGGATTTCCTGGCCTTTGCTGAGCCCCAGCCCCGCGTAGATGGTGCCCAGGCCCATGGTGGTGCTGTCGGTCATGGCAATGTTGTCGGGTTCTGGGTGCCCGAAGTAGCGGGCGGCCGCTTCCCGGGCTTGCTGCATGAGATCGTTTTCCTGCTCCTGGGTGTAGAGCTCCGGGTCTTGGTCCAGGGCCTGGCGGTAACGGTCAATGGCTTCGCGCACCGGCTTGGGGTGCGAGGCCAGAAATTGGGAAGCGGCCAGGTGGATGTACTCTTTGCCCAGATTGAACTGGGCGCGCACCTGCTCCCAGTCTGTCTTTTGTTGTTTGGGGTAGTTGTTGGGGGCTGTCTTTGTCTGCATAGGCGTTCACGTCTGGTTCTACACTTTCATTTAGTTAACCTGGGGGAGGAGGGCACCCCAAGGGATACTCTTTCTTACAGGCTCTTGGCAAGGGATCCGAAAAGGAAAGCGTTTTAGCCCTGCTTCTGTGAAAACAGGCCTAAAACGCTTTCAGTGGGTTTTCAGGGGGAGAGGGCTATTGGTCTTCCGCCTGGCGGCCGGGCGTGTCTTCCCGCCAGATGCCCACGTAGGTGGGGGCATCGGCCTGTTTGCAGGCCCTGAACATAAGGCTGGTCACAAAGCTGAACTCCACGTTGCCCTGAGGGTCTAAGGCGATGAAGTTGCGGTCGCCCTCAATGCGGTCGGCGTACACGTGCAGGGCCTCCTGGCAGGCTTCTTTGAGCGGAAGGCCTTTGTATTTGAGGAGGGCGTACACCTCATGGGCCGTGTTGGCCAGCAAGATGCCCTCGCCGTCGCCGGTGCAGGAAACCGCGCAGACCTCGTTGTTGGCGTACACGCCGCTGCCCACAATGGGGGAGTCGCCCACCCGGCCCGGAAGCTGGTTCACCAGGCCCCCGGTAGAGGTGGCGGCGGCCAGGTTGCCGTGCATGTCCAGGGCCACGGCACCCACAGTATCATGGCCGGTGGTGGCTTCCTCTTTCTGGGCTTCTTTCAGGGCTTTCTCCTTTTCCTCGGTCAGGAAGTAGGCGTCGCCCTTCAGTTCCAGGCTGTGCTGCTTGGCAAACTCCTCGGCCCCGGGGCCGCACAGCATCACGTGTTTAGAGTCTTGCATGATGGTTTTAGCCAGCGAGATAGGATTCTTCACGTGCTGAACACCCGCCACGCAGCCGGCTTTCATGGTTTTGCCGTCCATGATGGCTGCGTCAAACTCGTGGGTGTGCTCGCTGGTGGGGCTGCCCCCTTTGCCGGCGTTGAACAGCGGGTTGTTTTCCATGCTTCGCACGGCGGCCTCCACGGCGTCAACGGCGCTGCCGCCTTCCTTTAAGATGTGCCAGCCGGCCATGACCGCGTTTTCCAGCCCTTGCTCGTATGCCGCTTGTTTGGTTTCGCCCAATTCCTCCTTGCTTTGGTTCTCGGCACCACCGTGGATGGCAATTACCCAATTATTTCCCATGTATGTGTTGTTTTAGTCCCTCTGGCGCAGGGCCAGGGCGCCCTTATGTACGGGCCGGAGGAGGGGCAGTTCGCTTGATAAATACTGAAATAATACCAGAACTTTTACGGATTCTGCTTTACGGGGGGCCAGAGGCCCCAACCACCAATGGAGAAGGGCCAGCGCCAGGGAAAGGAGGGAACAGGGCGTTTAAGGCCTATTTTACGCGAAACGGGCAAAATTCAGTGTTTTTGCAGCCCAATTGCCGTGTTTGTTCCGGCACTTTCCAATGCCCCTAGGGCGTATAACAGCTTGATGGATGCCCCCAAATAGAACAATTAGAAGTTTTGGTGCCCGGGGCTGTGTCTGGTTAAAACTCAACGTCTATGATGGTACATCCTAAGCACGGCAAAAGCTGGCGGCCCCCTTCTGCGGCCTCGGTCAGCGGCAGGAAGCAGGCCAAATGGTGGTCTGCCCGGCCCAGGCAGCCCGGCCCGGCCAAGCAGGTGGCCAGGAAGCGTACCAGCACCCCCTGAAAAGAATGGATGGTAAAACCCTTACATATGCAAAAGATTAAGGTAGAGGAGATAGCGGGTAAATTGGTGGTTTTACTGCAGGATGACGTGGATGCGGCCGACCAGCGGCTGGCTTTGCTCTGGCAACGGCCCGGGCAGTACCATCTCTGGGTAGACTGTGCCCACCTGGCCTGCGTGCAGCGGCTGGGGTTCGGGCATTTCATCAGTCAGTTGCTCCTGCTCAGAAAAGTAGTGGAAAAAATTACCCTCCTGAACCTGAGCCAGAAACAGCACAGGCTGGTAGCGCTACTGCAACTAAGTCAGTTTTTTTCAGTAGTACCCCAGGTTGCCCCGGCCTGCCCCCGGGTAGAGCCCCCTGGGCCTGCTGCCGCAAACAGGCGGGTACGCCGGGTGAGCCAGCAGGAAAGGGCCGGAGAGTTTAACTAAGAACAGTAGAAAAGAAAGAGACGAGAAAGCATGCAAGTGGAGCGATTCAGTGATTTGGAGGAGGCGCTGGCGTATTACCGCCAGCAAGGGTTTGTGCATGTGTTTGAATGTTGTGCGCAGGGCTGGCAGTGCCGGGAACTAGACCAGGTCTTTTGCCCCGAGGCAGTGCAGATTGACACCTGCCAGCGGTTCCAACGGTGCGGCGGCACGCACAAGGTGGCGGTGCTCTACACCGTAGTGGCCCCGGGCGGCACCAAAGGCATTATCCTGGACAACTGCTCTACCTACGGCGATGTGTTATTTGGCGAGTACCTGGTGCGCATGAAACTGCGGCAACTGCAGCCCGCCCCGGCCCATAGGTACGCCAGCTAAGGGGAGCCTGCAGAAGTAGCCAACCGTTACGCCTGGGTAAACCACACCATCTTTTCCCAGAGCTGGTTGAACTCGGTGGTGTAGCCCCGCACCACCTGGCGGTCGGCGGTGACCAGCACGTTTTCATGGTTGTACAGGGCGGCGCTTCGGGTCCAGTTGTAGCTGCCGGTGAGCACGTAGTGGTGGTCTATGATGGCAAACTTGTGGTGCATGTGGTTAGAAGAGGCATCTACCTTCACCTGAACGCCCGCCTGGGCCAGTTGCCTGATGTCTGACCCCTTGTCGTAGAGTTTCTCGTTGTCGGTGACCAGTTGGATGCTGATTCCTTTGGCGTGGGCCGCCAGAATGGCCCGGGTAATGCGGTCATCGGAAATGGTGAACACACAGATCTTCAAAGACGAAGTAGCCGCCTGAATGCTCTGCAAGATGGCCTGCAAACACGCCTCGCCGGGACTGAAGTACGCTCCGCAAGCCAGTTTGGCCGGGGAAGAGAAGAAAGGAAGTCTGAACGCCATGCGCCTGGTCTGTAAGTTGCGGGGCAAAGCTAGGCAGAAACCTTGCAGATGCTTCCCGCCCCCGGCTGGTTTTACCCCAAGTTTTAAAAAACGGCCCTAAAACTCCCATCCGCCAAAGGCGAAAGACCCGCTGCTTTCCCCCGGACACTCGCCGGGAGGCTCCCCTTTGGGTACCGCCCGGACCCAATGAAGTACCTGTGGATGGGCCTGGGGAAAGGGAGAAATATCGTTTATTCCCTATTTTCAGGAAATTGCCCTAAAAGTAGAAGAAGAGGTAGTTTTGGTTAGAAGTAAGGATGAATTAGCGGCTTTCAGGCAGAAAGTATTGCGGTTGGGCTTTTCGCGGTGGCAATAAATCATTAATTTTAGCTTTAACCGTTGGAATTGTAGACGCTAATCTTCCCTTTATGAAAGCTTTTTCCCTCTCCCTGCTTTTGAGTGTTCTGGTAGTGGCCGCTGCCCAGGCCCAGACCCCGGCTCCGGCCAAAACCCGCGCCAACTACACGCTACAGCAACAGTTCAGCAACCTGAAGTACCGTTCCTCTACCCAGATTCAGTACAACCAGCCGTACAAAGTGGTGAAGCAGGCCAACCTGGATGCCTTCTTCCAGAACGTGCAGGACACGCTCAGGGCCCGCCAGCAAAGCATCAGGAACGCCGCCAAGGAAACCGCCGCCAAGCTGGCCGCCACCCAGCAGGAACTGGAGAAGCAGAAAGCCCAGGTACAGGCCCTGCAGGAGGTAAATGCCCAGAAAGACAGACAGATTCAGCAGGGCGCGCATGACGTGGCCAGCCTGTCGGTGCTGGGCCTTGACATGAACAAGCAGGTATACGTCATCATCAGCTTGCTGGCCATTGTGGCGTTGGGCATTGTGACCGCCGTGTTCGCCTACCTGTACAAGAACAGCAACAACGTGACCCAGGAGAAAATACGGGCCTACGACGAGCTCACCGAGGAGTTTAAGAACCACAAGCAATTGGCCCGCGAAAAAGAGGTAAAGCTCAAGCGCGACCACCAGTCAGAAGCCAACAAAGTGGAAGAGCTGAAGCAGGAACTGGCCGAGCTCCGGAAGCGGGTAGCCATGTAATTTCCGGGCACAAGCTCCGCCCGGCAAACCGGTTTTCTGTTTAAATGTCTTTGATGGCCCTGCCGCCAGGAGGTTCTCCTTGAGCTCTTGGCGGCAGGGCTTTTTTTGTGCTGATTTTCCCAAAACAACTCCAAAACATAGCCGGGCAGAGGACTTCCATAAAGTAGCCTGCTCATTCCCGCTCATCTGCCTGCCTGGGCCAAAGGGGCTTCAATTTCCGGCGATTACCCTTATCTTGCCGAGTTGATTACCCAATGATTTTTCTTTCCTTCCGGATATGGATTTAACCGAACCTAAGATCCCGCAGGCGCCCACCGCCCAGGGACACCCCAGGCAGCTCTACATGCTGTTCTTCACCGAAATGTGGGAGCGCTTTTCTTTCTACGGCATGAAAGCCCTCTTGCTGGCCTTCATGATCTCTGAGCTTAAATTTGACGAACCCAAAGGATACGCCATCCTGGGCTCGTACGCCGCCCTGGTGTACACCATGCCCATGTTCGGCGGCATGATGGCCGACCGGTTCCTGGGCGCCCGCAAGGCCGTGCTGTTTGGCGGTATTCTCATGACCATTGGGCACCTGGTGCTGGCCCTGCCGCAGGACTGGAGCTTTTTCTACGGCATGGCCTTCATCATCTGCGGCAACGGCTTCTTCAAACCCAACATCTCCAGCCTGGTGGGCACCCTCTACAGTGACAATGACCCGCGTAAGGACAGCGCATTCTCCATCTTCTACATGGGCATTAACATTGGCGCGGCCCTGGGCGGCTTGCTCTGCGGGTACGTGGGGCAGCAGATCAGCTGGCACTATGGCTTTGGCCTGGCGGGGCTGTTCATGATCCTGGGCCTGGTGGTGTTTGCCCTGGGCAGGAAGTCTCTGCAGCACCGGGGCTTGCCGCCCCACCCCGAGGACCTGAAAAAGCCGGTGTTTGCCGGCCTGAGCAAGGAAGTAGTGATCTACGGCGCCACCCTTGGGGTGATTCCCCTGATTGTGGCGCTCTTCCACCGCTATGAACTCATGGACTACATCATGTTCGGGCTGGGCGGTATTTCGGTGGTGTACATCCTGACCTTCGCCTTTACCATGGGCACCGAGGTGCGCAACAAGCTCTTCGCGGCCCTTATCCTGACTATTTCCTCTACCTTGTTCTGGGCGTTTTACGAGCAGAATGCCGGCTCTTTGAACTTGTTTGCCATGCGCAACGTGGACATGCACGTGGCGGGGGTTGACCTGCCCGCCCTGGCGGTGAACAACTTCCTGCCGCCGGCCTGGGTCATTGCCCTCAGCTTTCTGTTCTCCAGGCTGTGGCCCTTCCTGAACCGCCGGGGCCTGGAGCCCAACACGCCCAGCAAGTTCGGGCTGTCGTTTGTGTTCATGGGCATGGGCTTCTACGTGTTTTACCTGGGTTGCGCCACCAACCAGGCCACCGGCTTAATTCCGCTGTACACCTTTGTGGCGGGCTATTTCTTTATTATCTGCGGGGAGCTCTGCATTTCGCCCATCGGGCTGTCCATGATCACCAAGCTGTCGCCGGCCAAGATTGTGGCGCTCATGATGGGCATCTGGTTCTTTGCCAGCGCCATTGGCGAGTACCTGGCCAGCAAGATTGGGGCCCTCATGAGCGTGCCGGCCGGGGTGGTGGATAATCCGGTCTTGTCGTTGCCGTACTACGCCACCATCCTGAACCAGATTGGCCTGTGGTCGGCTGGCATAGGGGTGGCCCTGCTTTGCCTCGGGTTTTTCATCCGGAAGCTGATGGGCGAGGTACGCTAAGCACAGGTGGAAAGCCGCCGCAACGGGAGCAGGAATTTTGTTTTCTGCTCCCGTTCTTTTTTCTAACTTACCAAACCTCCACCAACCACAGACAAACTATGGAACTGAACCACAAACTACTGCGGCAGTTTGAGCAAGAGGCCGCCAACACCAGAAAAATGCTGGAACGGGTACCCCAGGAACACTTTGACTGGAAGCCCCACGCCAAAAGCATGACCCTGAAGCGCCTGGCGGGCCACGTGGCCGAGTTGCCGGGCATGTTCATTGCCAGGGTGCTGCAAACCGAGGAGCATGACTTCCAGAAAACCCAGTACACTCCCTTTGACGGCACTACCCACCAGGAGCTGATGCAGTTGTTTGAGGATAGTTACCAGAAAGCCGTGAAGGCACTCAATGACACCAACGTGGTGGAGATTGCCAAAACCTGGACCCTGCGCCACGGGGAGCACGTGATCCTTTCGGCGCCCCGGCAGGTGTTTATCCGCACCCTGGCCATGAACCACATCATCCATCACCGGGGGCAGTTGTCGGTGTACCTGCGCTTGCTGGACGTTCCGGTGCCCGGCATGTACGGCCCCACCGCCGATGAGAACTTCCCCCTCTAAGTACCCCGTTTCTACTTTTGAATAAAGTTGGAAGCTGTTTTAGGGCTGCTTTTCCCCAGGTAGCCCTAAAACAGCCTTCCCGTGTTTATCTCCCCTAAAATGAAGCAACTGCTCTTCTTGCTGGCCCTGGCCCTGGTTGGCTCTGCCGCCGTGAGCCAGACCAAACCCCTGGAACTTCCGCTGTACGAAGGCAAGATTCCCAATGAAGTGCCCGGCCCCAACCAGGAAGCCCGCGAGGTGAGGGCCGATGGTACCGTGAGCGTCACCAAGGTGCGGCAACCCACCCTCACCGTTTTTCTGCCGGCCAAAGAAAAAGCCACCGGAACCGCGGTCATCATTTGCCCGGGCGGCGGCTACACCAAGCTGGCCGCCAGCCACGAAGGCACCGATGTGGCCCAAAAGTTTGCCGAGCAGGGAGTGGCCGCGTTTGTGGTGAAATACCGCCTGCCCCACGCGGCCGTTTCCTCGGTCCCGGAGCTGGCGCCCCTTCAGGATGCCCAGCAGGCGCTGCGGGTAGTGCGCAAACGGGCCAAAGAATGGAACGTAGACCCTGCGCGGGTGGGCATCATGGGCTTTTCGGCGGGCGGACATCTGGCGTCAACGGCCGGCACGCACTTTGCCCAGGCCCATATTGCCAACCCAGAAAACCTTTCGCTGCGGCCAGATTTCATGATGCTAATTTACCCGGTCATCAGCAGTGACCCGGCCATCAGCCACAAGGGCTCCTTTGAGATGCTGCTGGGCAAGCAAGCCCCCGCCGAAAAACTGAAGGCCTACTCCAACGAAGGACGCGTGACCGCGCAGACGCCGCCCACCTTTCTGGTGCACGCCTCAGACGACAAGGCCGTGCCGGCCCAGAACAGCGTGGTGTTCTACCAGGCCCTGCTCCGGCACAAGATTCCCGCCGAGATGCACCTGTACCAGAACGGAGGCCACGGTTTTGGGATGAACAACAAGACCACCCAGGATCTTTGGTTTGACCGCGGCCTGCATTGGCTGCAGAGCAATGGGCTGCTGCCGGCGGCCAGACAGTAAGCCCTGTTTTGGGGCTACTTTGGCAAAAACGCATAAAAAAAGCCTCTCCAACCGGAGAGGCTTTTCAATGTCTTTATATTGTAAGACTAAGCAAGTTGTACGTTAACGGCGTTTAGTCCTTTTTTGCCTTCTTTCAGCTCAAAAGTTACCTCGTCGTTTTCCCTGATCTCGTCAATCAAATTAGAAACGTGCACGAAGTACTCCTGATTTGATGCGGTGTCTTTAATAAAACCGAAGCCTTTCTCGGTATTAAAGAACTTTACTTTTCCTTGATTCATGTTGTTGTTCATTGTACCCTTATGACATACGCCGGCCTGGTTTCGTTCACTTTCCCGTAAAATAACCCGGAAACGTACCGGAGGCCGGTGCGCAAGCCCAAAGCCGATTCCTGCCTCCCGGCGGGTAGCCGCACAAAAAAAGCCCCTCCGTGCAGGAGGGGCTTTTGGCAATATGTCTTTATAGCGAAAGACTAAGCACGCTTTACGTTGATGGCGTTTAGTCCTTTTCTTCCTTCCTGAAGATCATAGACTACCTCGTCGTTTTCTCTGATTTCATCTACCAAGCCAGAAACGTGTACGAAGTACTCCTGATTTGAATTGTTGTCTTTGATAAAGCCGAACCCTTTAGAGTCGTTGAAGAATTTTACTGTTCCTTGATTCATAATGTTGTTAAATATACAGCTACTACGCCCAAAGGTAGGCATTAGTTCAGAACTGGCTAGAAAAAGTTAAATTTTATTTTGGTTAAGTAAAATATAGAGAGATTATGCGCTTTTGTAGGTTTTGGTCTTGAATAACCGTACCTTTGTACCGGAAAGCAATCATTATCTCCTTTCTCCCGCCCAGGGCTGCCCCCGGCGGAAAGCATTCTGATAATCCTTGAACACCTACGCCGTAGGTGTTGCCCGCCAAAGCCCCTCATCTGTTCTTTTCTACATCTGACCGGCTTTACCTCCTTACCTGATTCCAGACCCTTGATTGGCGTGTTTCTGCCCCAGAAACCACCAGTAAGCGCTGGCGCCCTGGTCTGGGACAGGCTGACTTTCTTTCATGCCGGCACCGCCCCGGCACCAACCCTGAGTAGGCAGGGCGCGTAGGCTTATTATTTCATTTTATACCACTCTATGGCAAGATCACAGAACAGTTTCCTGAAAAAACAACTAGAGCAGAAAAGACTCAAAAAGAAAAAAGACAAAGAAGAGCGCAAGCAGGAGCGCAAAGAAAACTCGGCCGGCGGCAGTTTAGACGACATGATCATGTACGTTGACGAGAACGGCAACTTCTCTTCTACTCCGCCTGAGAAAAAGAAAGAAGAGTAAGCCAGTACCTGGCCACCCACGCCCAGCGCCTTCCGGGCTATTGGTTCCCTGTTGCATTGCTGCAGGCCAAAGCCTGGGTGCTCTGCCGCGGGCAGGGGCTGGTCTTCTAAAATAAACCCGCGTAAATCTGTATCGGATGAATTAATACGTACGTATCATTCGTTACTTATACAAGAATGTTATGGATTTGATTGACGATTGCCGTTGAGAGAGCTCTGTAGCCTTGTTTCAACTAAATCGTCTGTATGGCCACGCCAAAATTCATTGCCCCCTCCACCTCCTTTTATTCAGAACTAAAGGCCCGTACCAACGCCTACTTCACTGAGGCGGGCAGCCACCCTACGGGAAACTATACCCTGTACATCAAAGCCGCCGTGCTGCTTACCGGCATGGTGCTGT
Source organism: Rufibacter psychrotolerans (assembly GCF_016924645.1). Lineage (GTDB taxonomy): Bacteria > Bacteroidota > Bacteroidia > Cytophagales > Hymenobacteraceae > Nibribacter > Nibribacter psychrotolerans. The sequence continues at coordinate 404,369 of NZ_JAFFJV010000001.1, forward strand.
TGTACCTGCACCTGGTGTTCTTCACGCCGCCGGCCTGGCTGGCGGTGCTGGAATGTATCTTAATGGGTGGGGTTACTGCCGCCATTGGCTTCAACATCATGCACGACGGCGGCCACGGCAGCTTCAGCAAGAAAAAGTGGGTGAATGAGTGGGCCGGGCTTACCCTTAACGTGCTAGGAGCCAACATCCACATGTGGACCACCAAGCACAACATCATCCACCACACCTACACCAACATTGACGGGGTAGACGATGACCTGGACGCCAAACCCTTCCTGCGCCTGTGCGAAAACCAGGAGCACCTGAAGATTCACCGCTACCAGCATTTCTATTTCTGGGGCGCCTACGCCATGCTCTACCTGTACTGGATCTTCTTCACCGACTACGTGAAGTACTTTACCCAGAAAGTGGGCGATATTCCGCTCAAGAAAATGACCCGCAAAGACCACCTGTCTTTCTGGGGCTTCAAGGTAGTGCATTTTGTGCTGTTTGTGGTGGTGCCAATCTACACGGTAGGGTTTCTGCCCTGGCTGGTGGGGTTCCTGATCTACGGCATGTTTACCGGCTTGGTCCTGAGCATTGTCTTCCAGCTGGCCCATACGGTAGAGCATGCGCACTTTCCTATGCCCACCCAGACCACCAACCGCATTGAAGACGAGTGGGCGCTGCACCAACTCAAAACCACGGCCAACTTCGCCACCAAGAACAAGGTGGTTTCCTGGCTGACCGGCGGGCTTAACTTCCAGATTGAGCACCACCTGTTCCCGCGCATTTCGCACGTGCATTACCCGGCCATCAGTGAGATCATCAAGAAAACCTGCGCGGAGTTTGGCGTTACTTACCATGAGTACCCCAAGACCAGGACCGCCATCCTGTCGCACATTGCGCACCTGAGGCAACTGGCCCTGCAGCCAGTGCAGGCTGCTTAAAAAGCAACGTAGTTCGCACCGCGCATCGCTCAACTAACTGTTTTGGGTTGCTGCTACATTTCATATTAAAACAAATCGGCCGCTCTGGAATACCAGAGCGGCCGATTTGTTTTGGGGCTGTTTCCTGCAGAATGCCCCTGAAACAGGCTACAGTTGTTTGGGTTGCAGGTAGCGCTCAAAGAACTCGTAGGTGCGCAGCATCTGGTCTATGCGCTGGCGGTTGTTGCCGGTACGGGTAATCTCATGGGTGGCCCCGGGGTGGCGCACGTACTCTACCGGGCGGTTCAGGATCTTGAGGCTCTTGTACAGCATCTCGCTCTGGATCACGCCGGTGCGCAGGTCGTTCTCGCCGTGGAAGATGATGAGCGGCGTGGTGATGTTCTCCACGTACGTGAGCGGTGACTCCCGCTGGATGAGCGCCCTGTGCTGGGCTTCCCAGGGATAGCCCCCGAAGTAATTGGGCACCAGCCGCCAGGCGTTGCCTTCCCCGAAGAACGTGCTCAGGTCATACACGCCGCGCTGGGAGCAGGCCGCCTTGAAGCGCTTGTCATGCCCCAGAATCCAGGACACCAGGTAACCGCCGTACGAGCCGCCCGTCACGGCCAGCCGGGCTGTGTCAGCCCAGCCTTCGGCCACGGTTTTGTCCAGGGCGGTGAGCACATCGCTGGCCGGGCCGGCGCCCCAGTCTTTCACGTTGCCCCGCATGAAGGCCTCGCCGTAGCCGCCCGAGCCGCGCGGGTTGGCGTAGACCACCCCGTAGCCGCGAGCGGTGAAGTACTGGTACTCATGCCACATGCTGCTTTCGCCGGGGCCCCACATGGCGGTTGGCCCCCCGTGAATTTCCAGCAGCAGCGGATATTTCTGGCCGGCCACGTAGTTGGTGGGCTTCATGACCCAGTACTCCACAGTCTGACCGATGGAGTTGGTGAAGGTGTGCTTCTCGGGCTGGCTCAGCTTTTTGTCCTTCACCCAGTCGTGGTTGAACGAGGTAAGGCGCTGGGCTTTCTTGCCATCGGCGGCAGCCGCGTAGAGCTCATTGGGGTTGGCCACCTCGGTCTTCACAAACACCAGCTGGTTCTTCTTCAGGTCAAAGCTGCCCACGCCGCTGTTGAAATCGGTGAGCTGGGTTACTTTTTTGCTCTGCAGGTCGGCGCGGTTCAGGATTACGCCACCGTTGGAAGGGGAGGTAAAGTACACCGCCTTGTCTTTCTCGTCCCAGGTGAGATTGCTTTTGTTGCGGTCATAGGAGATGAGGGTGAAGGAGGCCGTGCTTCCGTTGAGGGGCATCACCGCCAGGGTGGGAACGGCCACCTGCCCCACGGGGCTCACCTGAAACGCGAGCCACTTGCCAGACGGCGAAACCGAAACGCTGGTAAAGGAGCTGCCCGGTTTGTGCACCAGGGGCTTGAGGCCGGTGCCGTTGGTGTTCACCACGTAAATGGCGCTTTCCTGCGCGCGGGCAGGATTGGTGGTTTCATCGGCGTTGCCCTGGAACACCACCTGGCTGCCGTTACCGGCAAAGTGGGCCCCGGAGCTGGAGAGAAACCCGGGCGTGAGGTCTCTGGGCGTGGCCCCCGGTTTGGCGTCCATGAGGAAAATGTGAGAGAGGTTCACGTTGGCCGAGGTGGTGGCTTCCTCCTGGAAGGCGAGCTGGTTGATCACCTTGGCTTTGTTGTCTTTCTCGTTCTGGTCCAGATAACTGCGCACCTCGGCCAGCGATCCGTCTGGGTTGGGCCTGGCCGCGTTGGGGCGCAGGTGCTCGTTCTGGAAGAAACCGGGCTTCTCATACGACCATTTGGGCAGGTCGCGGCCAGGATTGAGGAGCGAGTCGGCCAGCAGTTCGTTCAGCTTCAGGCCCGAGGTAAACAAGATCTGCTGCCCGTTGGGGCTCCAGCGGGGCTGGCTGGCGCCGTACTTAAAGGTGGTGAGCTGCAGGGGTTCGCCCCCGGCGAAGGAGAGCAGGAAAATCTGCGGCTTGCCCTCCGTGACGCGCACAAAGGCCAGCTGCTTGCCGTCGGGACTCCAGGCGGGTTGGGTGGCGCTGCTGCCGCCGTAGGTGAGCTGGCGGGCCGGGGCGCTGCCGTTGCTGGGCTGCAGGTAAAGCTGCGTCATGTACTTGTACTCGTGTTTCTGGGCCGGGTCTGGCTCAATGCTGGTCACGGTGTAGGCTACCTGCCGCCCGTCGGGCGAGAGGGCCACGGCCCCAATCTGTTTGATCTTGAGCAGGTCGGTGACCTGGATGAGCGGGTTGGTGCCCTGGGCCGAAACCCACGTAAGGCTGGCCCACCAAAGGAGCAGGAAGACGGTAAGGCGTTTGTTCATGTTTGCAGGGTGTGGTGAGAGGTAAGACAGCGCCCTGAAAGACGCTTCCTTAAAGCTAGGAAAAATACTTTCCCCAACCACATTCCCGCCTGCCCACCTTGCTGCGGCAGCAGGGTTTTTAGCCTGTTTTTATCAAAAGCCCCCTAAACCAGGCGCCCCGGTGGGCAGGGTTGCGCTGGTCTGGGGTTGGCGGCAGGGCCTACCGGTTCTGCGCAATCTGTTGCAGCAGGTCCTCGTCTGAAAGATTCTCCAGCCAGTCTCTGGAAAGCTCCAGCCGAACGGTTTGGGCCTGGCCGCTGGGCGTGCAGACCACGGTTACGTTGCCTTCCTGGGTTTCGGTCAGTTCAGCGGCTTTCTCGGCGGCTTTGCCTTCCAGCCCGGCGTAGGCTTGCACGCAGGTCCAGGTGAGGTTGTCTTGATCCGTTACTTCGCGTTGGGTCATGGTGGTAATGTGTGAATGCGTGATTGAGTGAATGATTGAACGAGTGAAGGTTGAATGAGAGAGTTGTAACGGATTTGCTGCGGGAAAGGATGGGGGCGGGCCAAAAGAAAGCCTCTGTTTTAAGCCCTATTTTCTGGAAAACAGGCCTAAAACAGAGGCTTTGCCGTTCGTCTGGAAAAGGAGCCCATTTTTTTAGGTTCTCTGTACACTAAGTCTATACACTAAGAAAACATCTAAACCCATCATGCGGAGGCGCTTGCACTCGCCACCCACTTGCGTGTCTATCTCTAAGCCCACCTTTCCTATTTATTCACTCATTCACTCAATCACTCCATCACTCATTCAAAAAAGAGAAAGCGCTGATAAACCCCTGCATTTGCTGGAGGAACAGGTGAAGGTGGTAGCCATCGGCGAGGGCGTGGTGCAGGGCAATGCTGAGGGGCAGCACCACCCTGTCGGGTTGCAGGTCCAGCTGCCCGAAGGCGATTTTGGGGACCCCGGCCTCCTGCGGGTGCACCGAGGTGGCGTGCTCCATGCCGTAGGACTTGAACCAGGGCAGGGTAGTGAGGTGCAGCAGGTCGGGCCCCTGGTGGCCAATGAACAGGTCTTTGCTCCCTTTCGCCTGGTTGATGATCTCCCGCGACTGGGTGCAGAAATCCAGCAGGTTGTCTTGGTAGGGCAGGCTCACAAACGAAATGGTCTGGTTCTCCTTGAGAATGGTGGTGGACAGGTCTACCCCCTCATAGAGCACCACCTGGTCTCCCTCCAGGCGCAGCCGGAAACTTTCAGTGGCGCGGGCCGCCTCCAGGGTCACGTACAGGTAGGCCAGAAACACCGAGACCTGGTTCTGCTTGCAGTAGACGTACAGCGGGGTAAGGTCTACCTGGGTGTGCACGTTGAAGAACGGTTGGGTAAAGTCTCTGAAGAAGCGGAACTGCGCCTCGCGGGCCCAACCTTCCACCGGAATCACTTGTTTATTGTATTTCGAAGTCATAGGTTTCTATTCTTTTTTCAATGCCTTTGCGGTTCATGTGCGCCACCAGGGTGCCTTTCACCTGAATTAGTTGCTCGTCTTCCAGCTGGCCCAGCAGGCGGTTGAGGTTGCGGGGCGAGGTGCCCAGCAGCTCGGTGAGCAGCGGTTTGGAAATCTGCAGTTCGTTGAGCCGGGAAAGCTCGCGCAGCACAATCAGTAGGGTATAGATGAGCCGGTTGGTGCTCTGGATGGAAGACTGCAGCGAGGTGTTGAGCATTTTGGAGGCCATGGACCGGTGCATGAGCAGGTTGAACTCCCGTTCCTGGCCCAGCATCTGCAGAAAGCGGGCAGCACTCAGGTAATAAAACGTGCAGGCCGTAAGCGTGTGCACGGTGCAGAAATGTGGCATGTGCAAAATAGCCTCCACGTCGCCTTCCACCTCGCCGGGGCCAAACACGCCCAGGGTGAACTGCTGCCCGGCGGCGGTGGTGCGGGTAACCTTCACCAGCCCCGAGGCCAGGATGTACACGCCGGTGGGGGCGGTGCCTTGGGTAAGGAGCGCCCGCTGGGCGGGCAACTGCACCTCGGTGATCTGGTACTGGTCCCGCAGGGCAGCGTGCGCCTGCATGAACTGCGCTATTCTGGTGCGGTACTCGGTAAAGAACTGCTCTTCCATGCTGCAAACTTACGGGCTTCTGCCACCCCCCGAAAGGACATTTGTCTCACGGCAAGAATTTGAGGCAGCAGGCCACCCCTGGCAAGCAGTCTTTTCCGTTGCGGTGCCTGTTTCGGGCGTAATTCTGGAAAATCGGCCCGAAATCAGCTTAGAGCCGCCTTACCTGGCCTCAAGGGCCGCAATGGCCTGGTCTACCTTTTCCAGCAGGGGCTGCAGATCTTCCCGAACGGCTTTCTGGTTGTACCGGTAAATGACGTAGTTGATAATGCCCACCACCACAATGTTGATGGCGAGGTGGGGCAGGTCTCTCCCCAGGCCAATGAAGTACAGCAGCTGGCAGCCCGAAAACGGCAGCACGTACCAGAACGCCACCCGCCGCAGCATCTTTATCTGTTCCAGTAGGTAGAGGCGGTACTGGTGCAGGTACTCATCCAGCGGCACCGAGAAGTTGGTGACCCGGTGGCGGGCGCCGCGTTTTAACTGGTAGATGAGGAACAGGCAGCACACCACGGTCAGCGCCCAGCTAAGTTTTACCAGCGGCTGCGGAAACCAGATGGCCAGCCCCACCGACACCGGAATCAGGAACAGGGCGGCCCAGATCTCGCGACGGTCCCGTTTTCTGATCTTCTCCTCCATGTACTCGGCATGCGTGGCTACTTCTTGCATAAGGGTATCTTGGTTAAGTTGGATGCGGGGGTACGCCTGGCCGTTCTGCCAGAGGTCTTTCAGGTCCTGGTCTAGCATAGCGTAGGTTGTAAGCAGGTGAACAGTTTCTCTCTGATGCGCTTCATCTTCACGGCCACGTGGTTTTCGGTGAGGCCGGTGACGGCAGCTATCTCTTTGTAGGGCAGGTCCTCCAGGTACAGCAGCACCAGCGAGCGATCCGTGTCGTTGAGTTTCTGGATGCAGGCGTGCAGGGCCTGGAGTTGCTCTGCCTGATCTGGCTCGGCGGGGGCCTGCGGCAGGTTCTGGAACTGCACACCCTCCAGCCTTACAGTCTGCCGTTTTTCCCGCTGGCTTTTGTGGCGGGCCTGCAGGCACACGTTGAGCGTGACTCGGTACACCCAGGTACGCACCTGCGCCTGGCCCCTGAACGTGGGCAACGACTTCCAGATTTGCAGCACGGTCTCCTGGAACAGGTCCTGCGCTTGTTCAGGGTCTTGCGCGTAAGAGCGGCAAATCCGGAAAATCCGCTCCTTGTCGGTCTCTAGTAACTCCAGGAAAAGCAGTTCTACAGCATGGGGCATGGCGGTGAGGGCCGGGTTCAGTGGGTTAGTGGCGCCGCCCGCTAAAATATGACAGTTAGTGTGGAATATTTTTTGGAACTGCCGAGGAAAGGTGCGTTTAGGAGCCGTTTTCCAGAAAACAGCCCAAATGTAGCGTCGTTACCCTGTACCGACGTGGCTCCTCCCCGTAAAAGCGCCTCCGCAACGACGCGAACCCCGGCAAACCTCGCTTTCCAGGCATTTGTGGTACAGTGGATGGTGGGTTGAACCGCTGTGGGGGCGCAGAACCACGTCGGTACAGGGTAACGACGCTACGAGATCGGCGGGAGGAACTCCACCAGCTGTTTTTTGGATGATTTGGTAAAAATACCCTAAAAACGCGCCTGCTAACCCAAAAGCAATTTTACAGGCGAAAAGTGACGTTAGAAGTCTTGGTCTGGTTGGAAACTGATTTTGTTCGGCCTCAGGCCACAGCCCTGCCGCCGAAGGAACCGGGGCCCGGGCGCATCCAGTCCAGGGCATCCTGGGCAGAATGAAAGAACTGAAGCTCGTAGCACATCTGCGAGGTAATGAGGCAGCTCTCCAGGTTGCGGGCGTGGTGCGGGTTGTGGGGTACCACCAGGGCCAGTTGCAGGACCCTTTCTTCGCACAGGGCGGGTACCACGTGGTGCGAGAGCCAGAGCAGGTCAGGCGGAGTAGGGTTGCCGCGCTTGCTGCAGTCAGAGATCAGCTTCTTGGCCTGGTAGTGGCGCATCAGTTCCAGGAAGTAGATGGTACCGCGCTGGTACTCCTGCACCGTGGGGGTACAGGTCCAGGTTAACTGTAGAATCTGCTCGGTGGGGTATAAGCTTATTTCATAGCAGTTGGTCTTGCTTAACGGGGTAAAGGTTTGCTTCATAATGCCTGACAATAAATGCAACTATATTAGATTTTATCAATTACATAGGGTAGTATAATGAGTGGTTTTTCTTAGCTGCTGACTTTGTAATATTATGTTTTTCTATTCTTTCTCTGTTTAGTTTTATACTCCATGAATAGTGAAAAAGATGAGTGAATAGCAGGAAAATTTTTAATTAACTTTTCTTTTATAGGCTATTTTATAGAAAGGTGAAGTAGCTTACTAAAGTTGCCAAGCGCGGATGAAAGGTAAAAAGACAATTATGCAGGGTATTTATTTCTTAGGGAAAATGGTTTGGATTTAAATAGGGTAAAGGTTTTGGATACAAGTATTGCTGCCTACTTTTTACTAACCTGTTGAGGTACTTTGGTTTAGCTTTGGCGGTAGGCTTGGAACCTCTAAGTATTTCTGCCGCTGTCACGTTACCCAATAGGTATTCTATTCAGGAGTTTGGTCTTAGGAGGAAGAACCGACTAGTGGCCGCAAGGATGGAAACAAATGGCCAAAGAGCGCATCATGAAGGGGTGATGAGCTGATAAGCTTAAGAGGTTTAGGAATTATTGGCGGTAGTTGCGTCTTTTGTGCCAGTTAAACCCTGCTGATTTATGGTAACCATCTACCACAACAACCGCTGCAGCAAAAGCCGTCAGGCGCTGGCACTCTTACAGGAACAAGGTCAGGAAATACAGATTGTGTCTTACCTTACCCAAACGCCCTCCAAAGAAGAATTGGCAGAGGTGCTGGCCAAATTAAAACTGGGTCCCGAAGACATTATCAGAAAAGGCGAGAAGCTTTACAAAGAAGTATACGCCGGCCAGCACCTTACCCCCGACGAGTGGCTGCAGGTGTTGGTGGAAAACCCGGTATTGATAGAGCGCCCCATTGTCATTAACGGCAACAAGGCCGTGATTGGCCGTCCGCCGGAGAACGTGCTTTCCATTCTATAGTACTTTCACTTCGGGTAGACTTACAACGCGAAATATCCGCTGTGTGGGGTGGCGTGTGCCTGCACCACAGGCATTCAATGCAGGTCCATTCAGGGCAATTGGAAGAACCAAAGCGGCCTGTGAGTCAACCCGCTCTTTTCCTTGTTTTTCTCTTGTTCAGGGTCACCCAAGTGCCTTTGGAGGAATTTACGGCTTTCTTGTAACAGGAGAGTAGTGGTTGGTTTCTGCCGTTTTTAGCGTGCAGCACTTTTGGCCGTTTGCCTTCCTGCTTCTACAAGAACTCATATCTGCTTTGGTTTTCGACTTTATAGCCCCTTCTCAAAGGGAGATTGCTGCAGTACCTTTCTGATCTGAAAGTACGGTGCCGTTTTAGGCTAAGCCTTACGGCTTGGTCCAGAACTTCCTTGTCCTTCCTTGCAGCCTGCAGTAAGAAAACTTCCCTGGTTTTCATCTTTAGGCGTATAACTGAGAGCCAGACTTCCATTCGGTTCCAATCCAAAAGGCATTCGGTGAGTCAGTTAGATGGTATAGACGACCGATGACTACCTGGTTGGGAAAGGAAGTTCGGGGTGGGAAGATAGGAGATTTAGGCGGTGTTTTCTGCTTTAAATATAAATAAGGCGAGGTATTGTACAGGTTTGGCTGGTAAAAGCAGGTGTTTGTCTAATATTCAACCACTTAAGGTTTAAATAAACCAACTTTGTGTAAACAAGACAAAAACAAGAAAACCATTGCATTATGAAAACATTTGTGTTAGCCCTCGCCCTTTCTTTTGCCTCCGCCGGTGTGTCGTTCGCTGACAATACACCTCCTGCTACCAACCTGTCGCGGCAAATTGCCAACGCCCTTAGACTGAACGAAGCAGAGTACCTGAAGATCAGAAAACTGGAACTGGCAAGACTGGCTGAGCTAACCTCTTCTGCAACAGATGCCAAAATGGTGAATGAGAAGCTTGCAGTTACGTTGCTGGAGGCACTTTCCGTAGAACAGCAGGAAGCCTACAAAACTTTTGTGAAACTAAGTTCAGGCCCCCAGCATGAAGCTGTGTTGAAGTAAGCCGCTCCCATTCTACTCCCCAAAAGCAAAGCCCGCCAACCCTGAGCGGGCTTCTTTTTTGCCTAAGACTCAACGGGTAAAAGGGCGTAGCAGACCCAGCGAAAGGTAATCCGGTAGCAAGTCCTAACTAAAGCCTTCTGGCACGTTGCAGGATGTTAGGCCGGGGAAAGTGTATCACCCAGCCCTTTAATCCGCCGTTGGGCAGAACAACCAGAGGCAAATACGAAATACGCGCTTTAGGGAGAGAATTGTAGGATGTTAGCTGGGTGGGACGTGAACAGGGGAGAGGCGTGTTACCCGGCAGGAGTGGGGCGTGCGGGATGCAGGGCCTGCTTGCCAAAAGGCGCGAAACCATGAGAGGTAAAAACAGAAATCCCCGCTCTACCGAACAGGCCAAGCAGGGGATTTTACTGGAACCGGGAATCTTACAGCGTTCTTAACCAATTTCTAAGCTCATGCTCGGTTTTTCCAAGCTTCTGCTGAAGCCTGCCAAGCCACTTATCTTCCTGCCCTTCATCATAGGCGAGGTCGTCATCGGTTAAGTCCCCGTAGGCCATTTTCATCTTGCCCTTGATCTCGTTCCAATTTCCTCTGGATCTATATTCTGCCTCGTTGCGGTATGATTCGTCGTTTGTGACCATATGTAGAAACTTATAGATAGTTATGTACTTATATACGCAGAAAACAAACGGTAGGTTGAGGCCGGGCAACGGTGGGTAAAGCGGCCAGGCGCCCTCTGGAACGGCTTACAAGAAAGATACTGAAAAGCAGTTGCTTATGCAAGGCGACCTATGCCCAATTTCAGTGGTTTTTCAGGCTTTTCAGAAACTCAAGCACCGCTGCCGGGTCCTGAAACGTGCCCAGGGCCACCTCCAGGTCTTTGATCTCCTCGCGCAGCCCTTTCTTGGCGCTCCTGAACTTGGCTTCTATCTGTTTGGGCGTACCCCCAAAATCATGGTACAGCTGCGCCTCGGGACCTATGTAGTAGTTGCTCTGCTCGTCTTCCAGTTCCTGAATCTGCTCCTGCAGCAACTTTACGTAGTAAGTCAGTTGCTCCTCGGGTACCTGGGCAAGTACCTGCTCCTGTTCGTGCATAAACTCCATCTGCAGCCGGAGCAACTCAAAAAAGTCATCCTGGTGGTAGGCCAGGGTCACCTGTTTCATGGCTTCTTCCTTCCAGAGGCGGGCGGCGGGGTCTCTTTCCCGGTCGGGGTGCAGGAGTTTGGCCAGGGTGGTGTACAGGCGTCGGCTGGCCTTGCTGATGCTCTCCATCTCCACCTTCGCCTTGGCTTGTTTGGCCTGCTGCGCCTTTGTTTTCTGCCGATGGGCCCGCTGGGCCTCGCGCCGTTCCTGCTCTTCCTGCATCTGTTGGTCTAAACGGGCCTGAAACGCCTCCATGTCGGCAAGGTCCTCCAGGTTGACGTCTAAGCCCAGCACTTGCTTGAGCAGGTGTTGGGTTTCAGATTTGACCTGGGCGGGCGCTTGGTGGGGTGGGTCTGCCGGTTGCGAGTACCGCTGCAGAATATCGCCCAGTTCATCAGTCTGGTAGTGGTGTATCAGGTGCATGGTCTGTTCCCGGAGAAAGGTGGCCAGCTTTTCCCGTTCCAGCCTGGGAAAGTCCTGGGTCTGGTAGGCATCATCCAGTAGCTTCACCAACGCCACCCGGCTAGCCACCATTTGCTGCACCAGGGGGTGAATCTCCTGCTGCACCCGCCCCCGAATTATCTCTGTGACCCTGGCCCTCTCTGCCATCCGGGCCTTGAGTTGGTCAATGGTCTGGATGCTGGCGTTAAACTGCTGCTGTAACTGGGAAAGGGTGGCTTTTGCCTGCGGGCTAAACTGGGGAAGGTTCTCTGCGTGGGACTGGGGTTGGTCAGACATACTGTGGTGGAATGGTGTTCTGGGTTACTGTTTTTGGTGTACGGTTTGGATACGTGGTATGGCCCTGGTTGTATCTAGTTGCCTTTGAATATATTTCTTGCTTATTAGGTCTTCGTTGCTGGCGAAGCGCAGTTTGTCTTTGGGCTAATGGATTACTTTGTTATCGCTGGCGTAGCTTCCGCTTGTCTATTGACTTATAAGCGGTTCTTTCCATAGGTAACTTGGTGCGCTCACGGCCGCGGGGCCCCGTCTTCCGCCCTCGCGCTGTGCTCTCTCGCCTGGCCCTCAGGCCTGCCGCATGCGCGGCACCGGGTCGAGCGCTAGGCGCTCAGCCGAAAGACTGGAATAGGGGAAAGAGACAGAAGCAGTGACTGCTTCCCCAGCAAGGCGGATTCCCCTCCTGGGAGGGGCAGGGGTGGGTTCACATTCCTCAAGGGGCAAGTCTGTGACTTGGACCTACCATTTAGGCAGTTTGTAACTGCCGTGAACCATAAGCCTTGACACGTTTCAGGTACATCTTCAGCATTTCGCTCGCTCGCCTCCGGCGAGTGTGAGAAATGGGGCGGCGTCTCGCCGCTAGTCGTTACAATATCATTACAATGACTAACTATGGCGCGGATTTACTTCCGTGCCTTACAGAACCTCGGAAATGATCGCAACGCGGCCAGAAGCCGCAGGATACCTCACGCTCGCCGGAGGCGAGCGAGGGATGGTAGTACAAGTAAATGAAGGTGGAGGCACTGTCAAATCATAACCCTACCCACCAGAAAGCCCACCGTACAGGCTCTTTTGAATAGAGCGGTACGGCGGGCTTTCTGGGGTGACTTAGGACGCTGGGGCGGCCACCGGAATGTGCTTCAGGGTTTCCAGCAGGAACTTCCAGTACTTCTGAACCGAGCTGATCTGAACTTTCTCGTCGGGGGAGTGGGCGCCGGTGATGTTGGGGCCAAAGGAGATCATTTCCATGTGGGGGTAGTTCGTGCCCAGGATGCCGCACTCCAGGCCGGCGTGGCAGGCGTTCACGTGCGGGGCCTCCTGGAACAGTTCCTGGTACAGGGTAGTCATGGTCTTGATGATGGTGGCCTCGGGGTTAGGGGTCCAGCCGGGGTAGGCGCCTTTCTGGGTTACGGTGGCGCCCACCAGTTCAAAGGTGCTCTGGATGGCGTGGGCCAGGTCAAACTTTTCGGTGTCTACCGACGAGCGGGTGAGGCACTGGATGGTGTAGGCCCCGTCTTTCACCAGCACGCGCGCCAGATTGTTAGAGGTCTGCACCAGGCCCGCAATGGCCGGACTCATGCGGTAAATGCCGTTGGGGCAGGCGTAGAGCGCCCGCAGCAGCTGGTTCTGGAAATCATACGAGATAGCCGCCGACGGCAGGTCCATGGGCTCACCCTGCAGTTGCAGGTTAGGGTCCGTGAGGGCGTATTCCGCCTGCAGGATCTCGGCCTGTTTTTCCAGAAACAGCTCAAAAGTCTCGGCTTTGGCCTCTGGCACAGCCACCTCTGCAAACGACTCGCGCGGAATGGCGTTGCGCAGGCTGCCGCCGTCTATGCTGTACACCCGGGCGTTGAACTTGGCCGCCGCCTGGTACAGCACGCGGTTCATGAGCTTGTTGGCGTTGCCGCGCCCCAGGTGAATGTCCATGCCCGAGTGGCCGCCGGTAAGGCCGGTGATGCTGAGGCGATACGCGGCAAAGTCAAACGGAATCTTTTCTTCATTGTACACGCCCGTGGCGGTCACGTCTACGCCGCCCGCGCAGCCAATGGTAAGCTCACGGTCATCCTCGGTGTCCAGGTTGAGCAGGATAGAGCCGGTGAGCAGGCCGCCTTTCAGGCCCATGGCCCCGGTCATGCCGGTTTCCTCGTCAATGGTGAACAAACACTCTAGCGGCGGGTGCGCAATGTCTTGGGAGGTGAGCAGGGCCATCATGGTGGCCACGCCAATGCCGTTGTCGGCGCCCAGGGTGGTGCCTTTGGCCCGCACCCAGTCGCCGTCTACGTACATGTCTATGCCCTGGCTGTTGAAGTCAAACTCGGTATCGGCATTTTTCTGGTGCACCATGTCCAGGTGGCTTTGCAGGACTACGGTTTGCCGGTCTTCCATGCCCGGTGAGGCCGGCTTGCGGATGAGAACGTTGCCCACCTCATCGGTGAGGGTCTCAAAACCCTGGCTGTTCCCGAAGTCCTGGATAAACTTGATCACGCGCTCTTCTTTCTTAGACGGACGGGGTACCGCGTTCAGGGCCGCGAAGTGCTGCCACAAGGCTTTGGGTTCTAAAGATTCTATAGGGGTGCTCATACTACATCAGTGCAAATGTCGGGGAGGGCAGGGCCGAGCCTCCGCTCCCCGACGGGTTGGAAATAGGGGTCCTCAGGTAAAGGTACTAAACAGAACGGACTACCGGGCTGCCGAGGGCAGGAAAACTGCCCCGGGTTTTGGGCCCTTTTTCCGGAAAACAAGTCCAAAACCCCTCCCGGCCAGCGGCGTCCCCTTGAAGTCCGCGCCCCCAGACCTGAAAACAAGTTCGGCCAAAAGGAGTACAACAGAGCGCAATAGTATTGGGAGTTAAATGCATAAAACCATGGCAAAACGAATGAAAGCGGCCTTCTACGAGGAATTTGGAGGCACAGACAAAATCAAAGTAGGAGAACTGGACATACCGGAACTGAAGGAGGGCGAGGTGCTGGTGCGCGTGAAAGCCGCCGCCGTGAACCCTGTAGACAACGCCGTGCTGGCGGGATGGCTGAGCAGTTTCCTGCCCGTGCATTTCCCCGCCATTCTGGGCTGGGACATGGCGGGTGTGGTGGAAGACCGCGGCTTCAGTGCCCGTCGCTTCCGGGTGGGCGATGAAGTGTACGCCTACGCCCGCCGGCCCGTGGTGCAGCACGGCACCTTTGCCGAGTACATCGTGCTCCCCGAAAGTTACCTGGCCCACAAACCCAGGAACCTGAGCTTTGAGGAAGCCGCCGGTATTCCGCTGGTGGGGCTCACCGCGTACCAGTCTATGTTTGATGCCGGCAATCTGCAGCCGGGCCAAAGCGTGCTGATCCTGGGCGCCTCCGGCGGAATCGGGACCCTGGGCATCCAGCTGGCTAAAAACGCGGGCGCCACGGTCATCGGCGTAGCCAGCCAGCGCAACCACGCTTTCATGCAAGAACTGGGCGCCGACCATACCATTGATTACAACGGCACTGATGTGGGCCAGGCCGTGCAAGAGATTTTCCCCGAGGGCGTGGACCTCATCTTTGATGCCGCCAGCGGCGAAACCCTGCAACAAAGCCTCAAAGCCCTGAAGCCCAACGGCACGCTGGTTTCCATCCTGAACCGGGGCGAAGACTTGGACAAAGGCCTCCATTTTCACTACGTGTTTGTGGAACCCAACGCCGCCGAGCTGGAGATCCTGCGCGAACAGGCCGAAGCCGGCAAACTCAAAGTCCACGTAAGCGAAACCTACCGCCTGGACCAAGCCGCCGAAGCCCTGAACCAGATTGCCACCCACCACACCAAAGGCAAGATTGTGGTTGTGCCCTAGGAGCATCACGTTACCCGGCTTCAGCATGTTGCCAGATGCAGTTCAACGGAAGGGCAGGGACAAGGCAGTGCCTTGCCTCTGCCCTTTTTATTCGTTCTGCTAAACAGAAATCGACAGAAACACCCGTAATGCTTTTGACGGGGCAACCAACGGCGCAATTCCCAGGGTGAACTTCCCTGGCGCTGTTTTTAGCCAGTTTTCCCCAAAACAGCCAAGAATCAGCAAGCCTCCAACACCTACTTCCTTCGCTCGCCTCTGGCGAGTGTAAGCTATTGGGTGGCCTCCGGCCGCCAGGCCCAGTTCATGGCAGATCCAGGAATGCTGTTCCAGTGAGCCAACATCGGCAGGGGAGCGACACATCCGCCAGAGGCGAGCGAGGGACCGGTGAAGCAAAAAATGGCATCAAGGCCACCAGACATCCTCTCCCGCCAAAGGGCGAATTGCGGCTCTTTTTGGCGAAACAGCCCCAAAACAGCAAGCCTCCGCTACGTTTTGGCGGAGGCTTGCTGTTCTAAAGAGGTATACCCGGCAGGAAAGGGGCCGGGTTGGCTCAGGCATGTTTATGGTAGGCTTTATGGATCTTTTCTACCCAATCCTTGCCCCACACCCGTAGTCCGTAGGTCCAGATGTATTGCGTTTTTCCTCTTTCGGTCCAGTTTTCTTCGTTGCTGTCCAGCATCAGGCCGTTGGTGAGGTCTTTATGGTAGAGGTAAAAGGTGTTGGTGTCCAGTTCAATGATTTCCTCAAAGTTTTCCAGGGCGAAAGCGCTGTCAAGCTGCAGGAAGAAAGATTTATAGAACCGGCCGGTTGCGAAATAGGTCTTGGGATCAGTGACTTCCGGCTTCAGACTGGAGATGATCTTCCGGAGCTTTTCGGCCTGCGAAAACGGGAACGTGACGCTATACACCGGGTTTTGCGAGTCTCTGAAGTAAAGCTTGTGCGCCAAGGCGTGGGTCTCTTCCAGCGACAGCACCGCGGTGGCCAGAATGGGCCTTTCGGCGATTCTTGAAATGGAGAGCAGAAAGTCATTCAGGTAATGCCTTCTATCCTGCTGCCTTCTCAGGTAGGTGATGCGGCTCTGGCGTCTTTGCTCTTCATTCATCATAATTGCCCTCAAAACAGCTGAAAGATGGTTTCGGGTGAAAAATCAATGGTTCACCATTTTGTATTGCTCCGGATTGTAGCGTTCGCCCACGTGCGGATATTGCTTGAGCAGATCTTCCAGCGCCTGAATGTCTTCTATGGTGAGCTGAATGTCTACGGCGGCGGCATTTTCCTCCAGGTATTTGCGGCGTTTGGTGCCCGGAATGGGGATGAGGTTCTCGCTTTGGGCCAGCACCCAGGCCAGGGCTAACTGCGCGGGCGTGCAATTTTTGTTTGCTGCAAACTCCGCGAAGGCTTGCGCCAGCTTCTGGTTGTTGTCCCAGTTGTCTTCGTTCTTGAAGCGGGGCAGGGACTTGCGCATGTCGTTATCTGGGAGGGTTTCCAGGCTCACGGTGTTGGTCACCAGGCCGCGCACCAAGGGACTGAACGGCACAAACGCAATATCCAGTTCCTGGCACAGCGGAATGACTTCTTTCTCGGCATCGCGGGTGAGCAGCGAGTACTCCGACTGCACAGCGGTGACGGGGTGCACGGCGTGCGCTTTCCGGATGGAGGCCGGCGAGGCCTCGGACAAGCCCAGGAACCGTACTTTGCCTTCCTGCACCAGTTGGGCCATGGCACCTACCATTTCCTCCACGGGTACGTTGGGGTCCACGCGGTGGGCGTAGTACAGGTCAATCACGTCTACTTTGAGGCGCCGGAGGCTGCCTTCCACGGCGGTGCGCATGTAGGCCGGGGAACCGTCAAAGGCCATGCCGCCATCTTCGGTGGGTTTGAAACCGAACTTGGTGGCGATGAAAATCTTGTCACGATTAGGCACCAGCACCTGCGAGATCAGTTCCTCGTTGTGGTGCGGGCCGTAGACATCGGCGGTGTCCCAGAAGTTGATGCCCAGCTCCAGTGCCCGGTGCAAGGTGGCGATAGATTCGGCATCGTCGCGGGTGCCGTAGGCCTGGCTCATGCCCATGCAGCCCAAGCCAATGGCCGATACATTTACTCCGGTGTTGCCCAGTTCTCTATAGGTCATATCAATTGAGTTTTAGCTGAACGTGGAAAATAGAATGTACGCCCCCGGCGAGAAACCGGACGCAAAAAGCGCTCTAAGAAGACCGATGTTCCTCCAGTTTTTCCGCCGCAGCATTGGTTCTGAAAGGCCACTCCTGGTTCAGTTTCGCTTTGATGAAATACACCACCGTGCCCAGCGAGATCACCACCAAGCCCGAGATCACCATGGTAGTGCCCGTAGACAGCAGAATGGCCGCCCACATGAACAAAGCCACAATCACCGGCAGCGGGAACAGCGGCATTTTATACGGGAAATCTTCTTTTGGTCGGTTCTTGCGAAGCAGCAACAAGCCCACCGCCTGCCCCATGAACTGAATGAGAATGCGCATGGCCAGAATGGCGCTGATGACATCGCTCAGCCTGAACAACATGCTGAACACAAAGGCCACCGCACCCAAAAACAGCAACGACACGTGCGGAAAATGCTTGGTGGGGTGCAAGCGCGCGAAGACCTTGAAGAAAGCCCCATCGGCGGCGGCAGCGTACGGAATACGCGTGTAGCCCAGCGTGGCGGAGAACACCGAGGCGAAGGCCACCCACAGAATGAGCACCGTGACCACCGTTGCCGCCGTGTTGCCGGCCAGCCGCTGGATGAACAGACTCACCACAAACTCGCTTTCCTTTGCTTCCTGCCAGGGCACCACGCTCACTACGCTGATGTTCATGAGCAGGTACAGCGCCGCGATGCCCGCAATGGAATAAAACATGCTGCGCGGGATGTTTTGGACCGGATTCTTGATTTCGGCCCCTAAATGGCAGATGTTGTAATAGCCCAGGTAGCTGTACACCGTTTTTACACTGGCAAACCCAATGGCCGCGACAAAACCGTAGTTAACCGTGAGCCCCTCGTTCATGTCGCGTAGCGGTTGCAGGAAATTTCCGTTCGCCAGTCCGCCGCCAATGATCCAGCCCATGGTGAGCAGCACGCCCACCCACAGCAACACACTGATTTTTCCGATGGATTCAATCTTTCGGTAGAGCAGCACCACAATCAGAATGACCACCCCGCCGCTCACCAGTTTTGAGGTGATGTCTGTAAGTGGCACTAAATACGAGAAATAAGAGGCAAACCCAATGGCCGCCGAGGCAATCACCAGCGGGGCCTGAATCATGGTTTGCCACACAAACAGGAAGCTCATGAACCGGCCCATGCCTTTCCCGCCGTAGGCTTCTTTCAGGAAGTTGTAGCTGCCGCCCGCCCTCGGGAAGGCCGCGCCCAGCTCGCTCCAGATCATGGCATCCACAATGGAAAGCACCGCGCCCGCCATCCAGGCATACAGAAAATAAGGTCCGTTCATCATGCCAATGACCATGGGCAAGGTAATGAACGGGCCGATGCCCACCATGTCAATCATATTGATGGCAGTGGCTTGGGCCAGGCCGAGGCGGCGTTCTAAATGAGGGGCAGACATGTAATGGTTTAAGTCAAATAAAAGGAGTTTCGTGCGCTAAAGATGCGTATTGTACGGGCCAAACGCACCAATCGGCTGGTTTCTGCCAGTAAAGCACCCAGAGTTTTTAAGCTGATTTCCGGGAAATAGCCCCAAAACACCCTGCCAAAACCTGCCGCAAGTGTAGCGCTAGCGTAACTTGTGGCTAATCTTGACCGCCAGTTTATAACTGGCGATGTGTTAAAGCTTCTAGGCGAAATCGCATTTTATTTCAGGCATAGTCTACCACTGGCGCGAACGCTCCAGTCTCGTGCCGCAGGATCATGCGAACGCTCCAGACTCGCCGGGAACCACCGGCTGGTCCATGGCTTGGGCAAGTCGGGCTCCTGTTCAGCGGGGAGGAAAAGCCTTGGCATAGACGCTCGCAGGTCCTCCGGACACTACGAGGTCTTTTGAGGAACTGTATTGAAGTTGAAGGATAGCCCATATCGCGGAAAGTACTCCCGGGACTTGCCGAAATCAGTTAGGCCCGGAAGTAACTTTCTGGGCAAAGAAGGAGGAATAACAGCTGTTGATGACTCAGTTGCGTTCTGTCGCTGCGGGGCAGCGAGAGTAGTCAGAGACTACCCAGCGCCGGGAGGCCCGAGTCTGGAGCGTTCGCGCCAGTACTCAAAGGTATGTTTCTGGGGTCTTTTCAGGAAAGTAGCCTTAAAACAATAAAAAATAGTTAACTTCTTCCCTCTAAAAACGAAACACTACCAACTAACAACTAATCACCAACCCGGACATGGACCAGCGCATCATCAACCTCTTTGACGAGTACACCCACGCTCCGCTCACCCGCAAGGAATTCATCGCCCGACTGGCCAAACTCACGGGTAGCCTTACCCTGGCCATGTCGCTGCTGCCCCTGTTGGAGAACAATTACGCGCAGGCGGCCACGGTAGACGACAAAAACCTCCAGACCGAGGACATTTCTTACGCCGGGGCGGCGGGCGTAACCATGAAGGGGTTTCTGGCGCAGCCTAAAAACGGGAAGAAACTGGGTGGCGTGCTGGTGATTCATGAGAACCGGGGCTTGAACCCGCACATCCGGGATGTGGCCATGCGGGTGGCGCAGGCGGGCTATCTGGCTCTGGCGCCCGATGCGCTCTCGCCACACGGAGGAACGCCCGCCAATGAGGACGAGGCCCGTGCAATGTTCTCTAAACTGGACGCCCAGCAGAACCTCACCAATTTCCTGAAAGGACTGGAGTACCTGCAGAAACATAAGAACGGCAACGGCAAAACCGGGGCGGTGGGCTTTTGCTGGGGTGGGGCCCTGGTGGGCCAATTGGCGGTGCACTCGCCGGAGCTGGACGCCGCCGTGGCCTACTACGGCCGCCAACCCGAGGCCGCTGATGTGCCGAAGATCAAAGCCGAGATGCTGCTGCATTACGGCGGCCTGGACGAACGGGTGAACGCGGGCATCCCGGCGTTTGAGCAGGCCCTCAAAGCCGCTAACGTGAAGTACCAGCTGTACGTGTACGAGGGAGCCAACCACGCCTTCAACAACAATACCTCGCCGGCCCGCTACAACGAGGCCGCTGC
This sequence comes from Rufibacter psychrotolerans, assembly GCF_016924645.1. Classification (GTDB taxonomy): domain Bacteria; phylum Bacteroidota; class Bacteroidia; order Cytophagales; family Hymenobacteraceae; genus Nibribacter; species Nibribacter psychrotolerans. The sequence goes on from NZ_JAFFJV010000001.1 coordinate 424,401, forward strand.
CCAACTGGCCTGGGACCGGACGCTGGAGCTGTTCAAACGCAAACTCAGCTAAACCAACCCGGGTACCCTCCAGGATAGCGGCAAGGGCCCCTGCCAGGGGAATATCCGCAAGGGTAGCTACGTTTCAAGGGTAAAGCTAATCTTACCTAACCATGAGCACCTACATTGTAAACGCCAGCTTTGAGACCGACCTTGAACACGAAGCATACCTGGCCCAAAAGTGCCGGCACGACCTGGAGGAAAGTCACGGGGCCGCTGGCTTGATTTCCTTTGACATCTGGAAACGCGCGCACGCGCACACAGTAGAGTACGTGCTGGTGTCTAAGTGGGAAAGCAAAGAAGATTTCAAAGCCTGGATCTCGCGCGAAGACCACGTGCAGGGCCACAAAGACCAGCGCCAGAACAAGGAAGAAGTGCGCCCCAAACTCACCAAGCGGCTTACCTATTTTGAGGGTGTTTTGTAAAAAATAGGCCCAAAAAAAGAGCCCATTGAGGGCTCCTTAGTAGATATTTGTTCCATTCTGCCTCTTGCCCTGCCCTCCTGAAATGATCTGGGGAGCGAATCCTGCCTGATATTCCCTTCAGGAAGGCAGGGCAAAAGATGGTGTCTGCTTGCCGGGTGACCGGAGTGGGCAAAAAAGGGCGGTTACATTTTGTTGCCGTTGCCCTTAGGGGAGAAATACACCCTAAAGGTAGAGCCCTTGCCCACCTCGCTGTCCACCTCAATCCGGTCGCCGGTGTTTTCCAGGATTTTCTTGACCAGGTACAGGCCTATGCCCGACCCCTCCACGTGATCGTGCACCCGCTTGTACATTGAGAAAATCTTGCCCAGCTGGTGCTGCGGAATGCCCAGACCATTGTCAGTGACGGTGATCACGTACTCCCCGGCCCCAGAGAAGCTGGACTGGATAATGACCTCTGGGCTACGCTGCGGGTCGGCGTACTTCACGGCGTTGGAGATGAGGTTGAACACCACGCTGCGCAGGTTTTTGCGGGAGTAGCGAAAGGTATCAAAGGCCATGGCGCCGGTTACTACCCGGGCGCCGCTGGTGCTCAGTTCTTCAGAAAGAATGGTTTTCACCTCGTCCACCATTTCCTTCAGGTCCACCACCTCAGGGGTTTCCCGTTCCTGCTGCAGTTTGGTGACATCAGACAGGTCAGAGATCACTTTGCGCAGCGACGTAATGGAGCCCTCCATCATGCCCAGCAGGTCCTGGTGCTTGCCGCAGTCGGGGCCCAGGTCTTCCTTCAGGGCGGTGAGCAGGCCCTCCAGGTTGGTGATGGGCGATTTCAGGTCGTGCGAGGCCGTGTAGACAAAATTGTCCAGATCATTGTTGATGCGCACCAGCTCCTGGTTTTTCTGGGTGAGCTCCTCGTTGCGGCGGCGCTCGGTGAGGTCGCGGGTTACCTTGGCATACCCCAGCAGGCGGTGCTCTGAGTTATACACCGGCGAAATGGCCACGTTGGCCCAGAAAGCGGTTCCGTCTTTCCTAATGCGCCAGCCTTCGTCTTCAAAGCGGCCGTTTTTAAGGGCGGTGACCAGCTCATACTGCGGAAAGCCTTTCTCAATGGCCTCCCGCGGGTAGAAGATGGAGAAGTGCTTGCCCAGGATTTCCTTCTGGCTGTAGCCTTTGATGCGCTCGGCGCCGGTGTTCCAGCTGGTGATGTAGCCCTCTGGGTTGAGCATGAGAATGGCGTAGTCTTTCACGCTGTCTATGAGCAGGCGGCTTTTTTCCTCGCTCTCCTTCAGGTCTTCATGGATCTGGAAAAGCTGCTGCTCCAGCCTTTTCTTCTCGGTAAGGTCACGGGTGATCTTGGAGAAGCCAATGAGCTCCTGTTTGGAGTTGTAGATGGCCGTGATGACCACGTTGGCCCAGAACGCCGAGCCGTCTTTGCGGTAGCGCCAGCCTTCGTCCTCAAAGCGCCCGTCTTCCCGGGCCTTGCGGAGCTCGTACTCCGGAAACCCACTCTGGATGGCCTCCCGGCTGTAGAATTTAGAGAAGTATTTGCCAATGATCTCCCCGGCGTTGTATCCCTTTATGTTTTTGGCCCCGGCGTTCCAGGTGGCCACGTTGCCGGCGGGGTCCAGCATAAAGATGGCGTAATCGGTTACGCCCTCCACCAGCAGCCGGAAGCGTTCCTCGCTTTCCTTGAGCTCCTCGTAGGCCTTGAACAGGTCGTCTTCGGCTTTCTTGCGCTCAGAGAGGTCGCGGGTAATCTTGGAGAAGCCAATGTGCTCGCGCTGGGAGTTGTACACGGGCGTGATGATCACGTTGGCCCAGAACACTGAGCCGTCTTTGCGCACGCGCCAGCCCTCGTCCTCAAACCGGCCCAGCTTCATGGCTTCGCGCAGCTCGTACTCGGGGTACCCGGTGTCCTTGGCCTCAGAGGTGTAGAAGTTAGAGAAGTGTTTGCCAATGATCTCCTGCGGCTCATACTGCTTCAGGCGCCTGGCCCCGGCGTTCCAGGTGGCCACGTGGCCAGTGGGGTCCAGCAGGAAAATGGCGTAATCGGTAACGTTCTCAATCAGGAGACGGTAGCGGTCTTCCGGCTGTGGTTGGGGAGCGGGCTGGTCTTCAATTATCTCTAAAGTTTCTGTATCCATGATCTCTGCTGAAAGCCAATGAATGCTTCTTAGGTGCTGGTCTGTGTCTAAGAAAGGGGCAAATTTCTTTGTTTACAAGAAGAAAACCGGGACCTGCGCGGCGCTTCTTCTGCCTTTCTTCCCTTAACATCACAAAAACCTTTACCATACGTAAGCGGTTACCAAAGGTTGCGCCTTTTCTGGAGGTTTGGCAGAAGCGCGAATATGGCGTATTTTACCGCTTTCACTAATGGAACAATCCCATGCCTTATACCCCCTCTCACCAGCGGTACGCCTCTATGGAGTACCGGCGCTGCGGCAACAGTGGCCTTAAGTTGCCGGCCCTGTCTTTGGGCCTGTGGCACAACTTCGGGCACGTAGACGTGCTGGAGAACTCGCGCCAGATCCTGCGACAAGCCTTTGACGCGGGCGTCACCCACTTTGACCTGGCCAACAACTACGGGCCGCCGCCCGGCTCGGCCGAGGAGAACTTTGGGAAGATCCTGCACGAGGATTTCCGGGGCTACCGCGATGAGCTGATCATTTCCTCCAAGGCCGGGTACAAGATGTGGGAAGGGCCGTACGGCGAGTGGGGGTCACGCAAGTACCTTATCTCCAGCCTGGACCAGAGCCTGCGGCGCATGAAGCTGGACTACGTGGACATCTTCTACAGCCACCGCCCCGACCCCAACACCCCGCTGGAAGAAACCATGGGTGCCCTGGATGCTATTGTGCGCCAGGGCAAGGCCCTGTACGTGGGCATCTCCAATTATGAAACCCCGGAGGCCACCCGTGCCATCCAGATCCTGCGGGAACTGGGCACGCCCTGTCTTATCCACCAGCCCAAGTACTCTATGTTGGTGCGCTGGGTGGAGGAAAGCCTGCTGGACCTGCTGGAGCGGGAGGGCGTAGGCTGCATTCCGTTTTCGCCGCTGGCCCAGGGGCTGCTGACCAACAAGTACCTCAAGGGCATTCCGGCCGAGTCAAGGGCCGCCAAGCCGCACGGTTTCCTGAAGGAAGAAGAAATTACCCCGAGCAGGGTGGAGCAGATGAGGCAATTGGATGCCCTGGCCCAGGAACGGGGCCAATCCCTGGCGCAGATGGCGCTGGCCTGGCTCCTGAAAGACCCGCGCGTGACCTCGGTGTTGATTGGCGCCAGCACCCCCGCCCAACTCACAGATTCCCTGCAGTGCCTGCACCACACCCAATTTTCTGAGGATGAACTAGCCCAGATTGAAACCATCCTGCAGGGTGCCTGATGGATGAGGCAGGCTTGCCGTTGGTATTTGATCTGCCTCCGGGCTGACCGCCTCAATCCTGGTTCTAGACTGTTTGTCTGGGTTGCCTTTTAGGGCTGTTTTCCTGAAAAGGGGCTTAAACCAGCAGGGCCTTCTCCATGGGTGGGGAAGGCCCTGCTGGTTAGGAATACCTGTTGTTGCAGTCACCTCATCTAAATTGAGCCAAGTACCTACATTCCCTCGCTCGCCTCCGGCGAGTGTGAGAAATGGGGCGGCGTCCCGCCGCTATGCTTGACTATGTCATTACAATAGCTACCTATGGCGCGGATTTACTTCCGTGCCTCACAGAATCTCGGGAATGCCCGCCACGCGGCCAGAGGCCGCCCCATAGCGCACACTCGCCGGAGGCGAGCGAGGGCAGCTCCACAAAAAAAGGCACCTGCGTTTAGGGGCTGTTTCTTTGAAAACAGCCCCTAAACGCAGGTGCCTTTTTTTGTGGCCGATTGAAATACAGTTACTCTATTGCCGTGGCAGCTACTCAATGGCGTTGATAAACTGCTGCACCACCCGGTAAGTGGGTCCTCGTCGGGCCATCAGGTAATTGAAGAGTACAATACTCGCGAAGGCGAAAAGAATCCCGAGCAGTACATCCAGGATGTAGTGGTGGGAGGTGTACACGGCCGCAAACCAGATGCCCACCGCAATAATTCCGAATACTTCCCGGGCCACTTTCAGGCGGTTCTTCACGCCGTAGTACACCACAATAAGGGGATAGGCCGAATGGAGCGAAGGCATGGCGGCGAAGACGTTGGAGCCTTTGGCGTACATGCCCCGGAACAGGTCTATCTGGAAGAAGGCATCAAAATGGGCCAAACCTGCCATGTTGCCTGGGGTCTTGGGGATAAACTCAAACCCGTGTAACTGTACGTACCACGGCGGGGCGGCGGGATAGAGGTAATATGCCACGAAGCCCAGCAGATTCACCAGCAGGAACGTAAGCGAAAAGTAGGTGAACTGGGTTCTGTCCCGGAAAAAAAGGTAGGCGGCAAAGCCCATGGGTACCGGTACCCAGCACAGGTAAAAGATACCTGATAGGACATCCAGCACGGTGTTGTGGTGCTGGAGCCAGAATTCATTCGGGGTTAACCGCGCTCCTCCGTAGGTGATCCCGAAGAGGGCTTTCTCGGCTTCATACAGGTCCTGGATGTGTACTGGGTTGAACCAGTAGTTAGGGAAGGCTTTCATGTAGTCATACAGAATCCAGAAGACCCCAAAAATGGTGAAGCCCAGCGCAAACTTGCGGGTAGTGGGCGACAGGTAATACAGCGAGGTGAAAAGGCCCACCAACAGCAATTGGTCTACCTTAAACCCGATCAATAGATAAGAGAGCAGCAGATATCCCAGCGAGATGCCGGTGATCCAGAGGGTTGCTTTAAGAGAAACGCTTTTTTCTTCTTTGTTCGCTACTGTGGTAGTAGTACGCATGTTATTTTTTGATGAAATCAGAGTCAAAAACCTTATCCCACAGCGCGGAACTTACGCCGTAGCCTTTGCTGGAATCTGAGTAATGGTGCAGCATGTGGTGTTTCTTCAGCTTTTTCCAGAACTCGTTTTTAAAGTTGAAATGGTGCAGGGCATAGTGCGAGATGTCGTACACCAGGTACCCGGTCAGGAAAGCGGCGAAGAAGGCGTGGAGCGGACCTCCGCTGAGGAACAGCCGGAAAAAGAAGTACAGAATGGTAGCCATGGGAATGCTGGCCGAGGGCGGCATCACCAAGCGTTTGGCGTCGTTGGGGTAGTCATGGTGCACACCGTGGAAGATGAAGTGTAGCCGCAGCGCCCAGGGCGCCTTGGGCACGAAATGGAACACAAACCGGTGCAGCAGGTACTCAGACAAGGTCCAGACCACCAGCCCCAGCGCGTAGTACCCCACAAAGGAAAGCAGGGGAAGGTGCTGCCGGAAAAGGGCATCATATATGAGGAAACCAATTACCGGAATGTAGATGTACAGCGGCACCGTGAAATGCACCTTTGAGAGCGCCTCCATCCAGTCGGCCTTGAACATTCTGGTTGATTCAGTGGAATTAGAGACATAGTTCTTTTTCATACAACTAAACTCGTTATGGTTTGAACCGTTCTACAGTTTCTTTTCCGGTGGCGGTTTCCCGCCCTTTGAACTCAGCGTAGACCACGTTGGGAACCCAGAAGGAACCACCCTCAATGCGTACAAAGATACGGTCTACCACGGCCTGTTTCTGGTTGATGGTAGTGTACACATGGAACTTGCCATCGGGGCCTTTCTGCAGGTAAAACGCGCGCTTGCCGTAACTCACAAACTTCAGTTCGTACTTTTCGGCATTGATCTTCCTTACGTTGAGGCCGTAGGCAAACTTCCGCTGGATGAAGTTCAGGTCCTGCTTTTTCCCGCCATCGGCGTATCTGATCCAGTAAATCTTTACGGGTTCATCCTCGTTGGGGACGCCTTTGCTGTTCAGGTTCCACTCGTACACCACGGTGTTGGTGTTAGGGTCGCGCTGCACGTAGAACAGCATGTTGGAAATGCCTTTGGGTGTGGGCAGTTCCTGGCCCTTGTTGGTTTTAAGCGTTTCCTGGGAAAACGCCGGTAAAACGCTCCCGCCCACCAACAACACCACAGCCAAGCAATAAAAGAGAATCCTTTTCATCTTACACTAAACAGTCTGCTTCTTCAATAAATTCTCTTTCCTCTAAAGCCTTTTTCGCGTCCAGCAAACGGTTGACAGCCGTGATATTGGTCAGGACTGCCAATACCGCCAGCGGGAACGTGAACACCGTCATGGTCTCAAACACCAGAATACGGGTACCCGGAATCACTACTTTATACTCGCCGCCAATCCAGGAGGCCAACAGGCCGCAGAGGATGGAGGAGAGCCCGATGAGCACCACCCGCTCGGGGCGCTGCATCAGGCCGCCTTTGCATTCTACGCCTAACCCCTCGGCCCGGGCCCGGGTGTAACTCACCATCATGGACCCGATCATGGCAATGAACGCCAGGAGCGAGCTCAGGAAATAATGATGCGCAATGAGGTAGTAGCAGATGCCCAGGAACATAATCAGTTCAGAATATCTATCCACCACCGAGTCAAACAAAGCCCCGTAGGAAGAACTCATCTTGCCTATGCGGGCCACCTGCCCGTCCAGCATGTCAAACAAACCCGCGAACAGAATCAAGAAACCGGCCCAGCCCACGTAGTCCAGGTCGCCGCGGTTGCCCTTTTCGCCGCCCAGGATAAAGATCACCGCTACGCCAATGTTCAGCAGAAAACCGGTGATGGTAACCGTGTTGGGCGTAAAACCCAACGAGATGATAAACTTAACAAACGGATTGATAATCTTGTAGATGCCTTTCTGTAAGGTATCTCTGAGGGTGCTTTTGCGCAGAGTGCTCTCCATGCTTCTTTGAATGCTTAGAAATCAAATTTAAACCTGCCTCTGATGCCAATTTCAGAGACATCTGGGTGGTCCAGGTAAGACAGGCGTTTCACCACGTCTACCCTGAAGAATTTGAACAGATTGCCCACGCCCAGGCTGGCTTCCACGTAAGGCTTTTTCTCCAGGGAGTAGGTAGTAGGCAAACCAGTGGCGTACGCCGGGAAAGCCAACAGGTCTGGGTTGTTTTTAGGGTCGTTTTCTTCTCTTATTTTGCCGTACAGCACTTTGAGGGTGGCAAACTCGCGCAGCTTGGTTTTCCTGATCAAGGGCAGTTTGTTGAAGATAAAGCCGTTGAAGCAGTGGTCTATGTTAATGCTGGCGTACTGGTCGCTCACAAACTCCAGAAAGTTCATCAGGTTATAAGACTGAATCTGGTAAGAATACGTCTGGTTGGCCCGGTGAATGGCCAGCAGCGGAAACGGAACCTGCCCGAAGATATAGCCGCCCTCGGCCACCACGTCTGAGTACCCAAACTGAGACATATAAAACCGCTTGGCAATGTTCAGGGTCACGTTCTGGTAATCATAGTCTCCGTTGAAGAGGCCTTTGACTCCGGCCGCGGCCCGCAAAGTGAATACCGGGTAGCGGTTCACGATGGGGAAGCGATACAGTTTGCCCTGTACGTATTCCTCGTGGGGTGCCCAGCGCAGTTCCAGCCGGAACTCTGAGGTGGTAAGGTTCTCCACCAAACCGGCCGTGCCATCGTTCGGAGTTCCCTCCGGCGAGGAAGGATCAATGGCTTTGCGGTACACCAGGCTACCGGCCGGCGTCTGTTCCCAGTTCCGGAAACCTACCCTGAACGAGAAGCGGTTTCTGAACTCGTGCAGGTAGTCAATGTTGTAGGTTTCGTTGTAGAGCCATTTGTCATTGGTACCGCGTTTAAAGGAAAGCAGGAAATTGTCTTCCTGCACAAACTGCAGGTCCTGCCCCGGGATTTTGGTGTCTTTTTGGTAACTCACGCGCAAAGCACGCACCGGAAACTCAAAGATGGAACGGTTAGACAGCGAGTAGGTGCCTCCCAGAAAATACTTCCACTTTTCGTCTTTGAACCCGTAGGCGGCGTAGGTTTCCAGCATCACCCGCTTGCTGAAGGTAGTAGTGGTTCTGCCGCCCGCCCGTAGCCTGAAGCCCTCTACCGGGTTAAAGCTGTAAAACGTGTTCACGGGGCCGATCTCAAAGTAAGGACCTGCCTGTTTGTAACCCGCAATGAACATGGTGGCAAAGTCCAGCGTCCGTTTAAAGGAACGGTTGTTTCTAAGGCTGTCAATGCTCTGGTAGGTGTTGGCCTCTGACAGGGATAAGCTGTCATGCCGATTGGCGGCCCAAAAGTCTTCTTCCTGCTTCTCAGCTAAAGGTAACTTGGCGGTGGCTTCGCCTTCGTAGAACCCGTCTGGTTTGGGTTCATTGATGCGGAAGTCTTTTAAAGAAACGGTCCGCTCGCCGTACACGCCGCCTTTGCTGTTCTGGGTCACGGCAAACTCAGACTTCAGTACGCTTTTGCTCAGGTTATAGCGTCCGTTGGGCAGTCGGTCAAAATCAAGGTTGATGTGCAGGTCACGCACCCAATTGATGTTCACTTTCTTGCCCACTTCCATGTCTACTTTCTGCACGGCGTAATTGCCATCCATGGTTACGTACAACTTGCCGGTGAACAGGAAATCGGTCTCGTTTTTGGGGCTGAAAGAAAGCTCGGTTAGTTTCTGGCCGTCTACCACCACGGTATCGGTGACGTAGAAGCGGTAGAAGGTAGGCGCCAGATCGGCGATGGGGCTCAGGAACTGGTTGGTGAGAATGGTGATGTTGTTTTTGTAGATGTCAATGTCCTGGTACATGTGCTTCACGTAGGAATTGATCACCACAAACTCACCAAAGTCCACTTTCTTCTCGGCCTCTACAATGGTCTTCTTCTTTTCGGGGTCTTTTCTGTAAAACTGCCGGGAAATAGATTCCTGCATGTACAGGGGCAATACCGCCGTTCCGGCCACTTTGGTGGTATCTATGTTCTTCAGAACGAAGTCATATTTCTTGAACAGGATGTTGTTGCGCAGCTTCTCGGGGCTGTTGCTCAAGGCCAGTTGCAGTTTATCATACTGCTGGTACTGCACATAATCATAGCTCTCCAGGCGGTTTTTGTTTTTGTTGTCCACCACCAGCCTGATGAGGTCTACCGCCGGGTTGTTCTTGTTGCTGTAATTGCGGCTTCGGCCTTTGATCACCACTTCTTTCAGCCGCTTGGCGTCACTCTCCAGCTGCACGTTCAGGACCTGGGTCTGGCCAGGCGTAATGGTAAGCGTCTTGGACTTATAGCCCACGTACGTAAACTGAACCTTGCTTTCAGATTGGTTGGTTTTGAGGGAGTAATTTCCCTCTATATCTGTAGTGGTGCCCACACTGGTGCCCGGAATAAAGATGGACACTCCAATGAGCGGCTCCTTGGTCACTGCATCTTTAATGGTGCCCTTCACCACCGTTGCGGTACTCTGGGCCTGAGTTGGGTTGAAGTTTGCTCCAAAGGCTAGAAAGGCCAAGCAGCAAATAAGTATATGTAAAGGGTTGACATATACATTCTTACTTGAATACATATCTCTTTTGTTGAATGTAATTGTAGAAGAAACCTACCAGCAGGGACACGAAAACCTTAGAAAAGATGTAGTTCAGACCCAGGTAGTGCGTAAAAGCAAACACCCCCGTGGCGTTGAGCAACAGACTTCCGTTCCATACAATAAAATACTTGGTTGCTTGGGTAGGTAAATGTTTATGAGTAGCATGGAAGACCCAGGTTCTGCTGAGGGTGAAGTGCGTGACTCCGCCGGCAATAGTACCCAGAACTGAAGCGCCTACATACCAGAGCCCTACTAGTTCCACGGTGAGGATCGTCACCAAGAAATCGACTCCCGAGGCTATAAGGGAGGCCGCTTGGGACTTCAGGAAGGTGAGCATTTAGAAAAGGTCGAAGTACAGGCAAAGATGTAAGATCACGTTAGCGTAAACTCCGGAAAGCACATCGTCCAGCATCACACCCCAACCACCGGCTAACTTCTCTGTTCTTCTTATGTAAAAGGGTTTCACAATATCAAAAAAACGGAACAAGACCAGCGCCGCCGCCACGTAGTGAAGCTGAACCGGAACGAACAGGAGACTGATGCACATGCCCGCCACTTCATCTATCACTACTTTTTTGTCGTCTTTGCCCCAGTAGGGTTCCACTTCCGTGGCAGACCAGACGCCCAGTGCCGTGATCAGGAACGTGACGCCCGCTTGCCAGAAGACAAGCTCATTCCCACCGCCCTGCCACAGATACCAGGCAATACAGGTTGCCACAGCCGCAACCGTGCCCCCGCCTTTGCCCACATAGCCTATGCCTAAGCTGGTGGAAATGAGTTTGTGTAGTTGAATCATAGTATACTTACAGAGCTTCCACTAAATCCTGGTAGTAATCCAGGCCCAGGTGCGTGATCAGGTCTTCGCCCATCATGTGGCGCAGGGTGTTCTGCAGCTTCATCAATTGCTTGAAGATGTCGTGCTCCGGTGCCAGGCCCTCGGCGGTCTGCGGCGACTTGTAGTAGAAAGACAGCCACTCCTGGATGCCGCTCATGCCGGCACGCTGCGCCAGGTCGGTGAACAGGGCAAGGTCAAGCACCAGCGGAGCCGCCAAGATGGAGTCGCGGCACAGGAAGTTGATCTTGATCTGCATTTGGTAACCCAGCCACCCGAAGATATCGATGTTGTCCCAGCTCTCCTTGTTGTCGCCGTGCGGCGGGTAGTAGTTGATGCGCACCTTATGGTACATCTCACCATACAACTCAGGATTTGACTCCGGACGGAAGATCTCGTCCAGCACGCTCAGCTTGGACACTTCCTTCGTCTTGAAGTTATCCGGATGGTCCAGCACGTAGCCGTCGCGGTTCCCCAGGATGTTAGAAGAGAACCAGCCTCTCACCCCCAAGGCGCGGGCGTGCAAACCAGGAGCCAGGATGGTTTTCATCAGCGTCTGGCCGGTTTTGAAGTCCTTGCCGGAGATGGCGATGCCGTTCTCTCTGGCCAGTTCTACCAGGGCCGGGATGTCCACGGTCAGGTTCGGCGCGCCGTTGGCGAACGGCACCCCGGACTTGATGGCCGCATAGGCGTAGATCATGCTCGGGGCGATGGCCGGGTCGTTGTTGAGCAGGCCTTCCTCAAAAGCAGCCACAGATCTGTGTACATCAGATTCTTCGATGTAGATCTCGGTGGAGCCGCACCATACCATCACCAGGCGGTCGCAGTCATTCGCTTCTCTGAAGTTCAGGATATCGTCCATCAGCATTTCGGCCAGCTCCATCTTGTTGGCGCCCTCTTTCACGTGGGTACCGTCCAGGTTGCGGGCGTAGGCTTTGTCAAACACCGCTTTCATAGGAACCAGGGCTTCCAGCTCGGGTTTGATGGAGTGCAGCAGCATGGGCTCCAGCACCTTGGCGTTCACCGCCGCTTCAAACACGTTGTCTGAGTACACGTCCCAGCCGCCGAATACGATATTGTTCAGGTCTGCCAACGGCACGAAATCTTTGATGAGGGGGAAACGGTCATCGGTACGTTTGCCTAACCGGATGCGGCCCATTTGGGTAAGGGAACCTACCGGTTGTGAAAAGCCTTTTTTGATAGCTTCCACTCCGGCAATGAGGGTGGTAGCCACCGCTCCCAAACCTGGCATCAGAATTCCTAAACGTCCGTTCGCGTCTTTTACTTGGTGATCCATTTTACTTAGTTAAGGTACATCAATTGTTTATAACCACTTATTTACTTTATACCAGTGAAGGGTCTGAAAAAGGCCTTTTTCAAGATCGTATTCAGGGGTATAATTTAAATCTCTTTGAATGCGAGAGATGCTGCAGTTCCAGTTTTCGGCAATGAGCTCGCTTATCTTTTCCCGGTTCAAAGCTGGGGTTTTGCTTCCGGCCAGCAGCTCAGACACCGTCGCCATCACTTTGACCAGTCCCAGTGGAAGGTGAAACCGAAGGGCTTTCTTCTGGAGCGCCTGCTTGGTAAGATCAGCCAGGGCGTAGCGGTCATAGCTTTTCCCATCTGAGATATTGTAGCTCAAGTGGTTTTCTGCCAGGTGCAGGGCCTGCATCACCGCCCTGGCCAGGTCTTTCACGTACACAAAGCTCAGCCGCTGCTTCCCTTTGCCTATGTAAGGGTCCAGCCCCTTGCTGATGGTGGAGAACAGAATGAAAATATCCTTCTCCCGCGGCCCGTACACCGCCGTGGGCCTGAGCACCACCAAAGGGAGTTCTTTCATCCGGGCTAGGTATTGTTCGGCCAGCAGTTTGCTCTTGCCGTAGTTGGTCACGGGTTTTGCCGAAGTCTCCTCTGTAATGGGTTGGGTCTCCTGGTAGGATACCGGCCCCAGAGCGGCCAGACTGCTGATGAAGACAAACTTCTTCAGGGGAATCTGGGCTTGTACAGCGGCCAGCGCCAGATTTTGGGTGTACTCTGCGTTTACTTTGTTGTATTCCTGCGCATCTTTCGCTTTGGTAATGCCAGCGGCATGCACGATGTAGGTATATTGTTTTTCTTCCAGTTCCTGCTGCAGGGCGGCCACACTGGTAAAGTCTAGCTGGGTGTACTGAATAGGGAAGGCCTTGAGGTGGTCTACGGCACTGGACGGACGTACGGCCGCAAAGACGTCCAGTCCTGCGTTCACCGCGGCCTCTACCAGGTGATAGCCCACAAAGCCACTGGATCCCGTTATCAGTACACGTTCCTTCATATCGCCTTTTCGTAGATGCGGTATTTCTTATAGGGTTTGGCGTCCATGTTCAGGAGGCCCTGGTTCATGAGGGTGTTGTTCTCCAGAATCCAGGAGGCTTCGGCCACTTTCATTTTCTTCTTTTTGAATTGCTCCATGGCGTGGCCGTAGAAGCAGGCTTCAATGCCCAGTTTGCGGTAACCTTCCAGCACGCCCAGGGCAATAATGCGCAAGCCGTTTATCTTCTTCTTTTGGAAAAGTAGCTTGAAAATGCCCGTGGGTAGCAGCCGTCCGTTCTTTACCTTGATCAGGATCTGGTTGATGTCCGGCACCGACAAAGAGAAGCCCACAATCTCGCCGTTATGCTCGGCTACCATGCAGAAATCGGGGTCCAGGATCATTTTCAGGTCTTTGGCCATGTGGTCAAACTCATGCGGCGTCATCGGCACGAAGCCCATGTTCTTATCCCAGGCCTTGTTGTAGACTTCCCTGATCTTGGTGACTTCCTCCTTGAAATTCTTCAGGTTGATGGGCCTGATCTGAATACCTTTTCGCCCTAGTCTTTCCTCCAGCACTTTGGTCATCCGGAAAGGCCGCTCGTTGTAGTGCTCGGTGAACTGGTAGGCAATCAAGTCTACCTGCTTGGTCAAACCCGCCTTTTCCAGCAAATCCAGGTAATAGGGCTTGTTGTAGGTCATCATGACCACCGGCGGAGAGTCAAAGCCTTCCACCAGCATGCCGCAGGTCTCGTTGGTAGAAGGATTTACCGGCCCTATCATGGTCTCGGCGCCTTGTTCTTTCAGCCACTTGGCGGCTTGGGTAAACAGCAGGGTAGCTACTTCCGGATTATTGATAGAGTCAAAGAACCCGAAGAACCCGTCTTTCTGGCCGTTGGTCTGGTTATGGTTGCGGTTGAGCACGGCGGCAATGCGGCCCACCACTTTGCTTCCCTCGTAGGCCAGGAAAGGCTGCACGGTGGAATGCTCATGGAACGGGTGCTTGCCGGGCGTGAGTAAATCACGCTGGGCAATGAAAAGCTCCGGGACGTAGTTAGGGTCCCCTTTAAAAAGCTGGTGCGGAAAGTCTATGAAGGCTTTGAGCAGTTGCTTAGAGTTAACGGGCACTACTTGCCACATACACTTCTTGCTTAAGGTTGATCTGCAGTTCTCTGAAAGATTCGGAAAGCTTGCTTACCGCCTCCTCTATCTGTGGGAAGGTGTGGGTAGCCATGACAGACAGACGGATGAGCGTAGAGTCTGCCGGCACGGCCGGGGCAACTACCGGGTTCACAAAGATACCTTTGTCCTGCAGCGAGCGGGTGAGCAGAAACGTCTTGAAGTTGTCTCTTACATAAATAGGAATGATAGGCGACTCCGTGGGGCCTAACTCAAATCCCTCTTCCTGCAGCAGTTTGGTCATATAGCGGGTGTTCGCCCACAAGCGGTCCATCCATTCTGGTTCGGTCTCAATAATATCCAGGGCCGCCAGGGTACTGGCCACCGAAGCCGGCGACATGCTGGCACTAAAGATAAGAGAGCGGGCGTGGTGCTTCAGGTACAGGATGGTTTCGTGATCGGCAGCAATAAAACCACCCAAAGACGCCAGTGATTTGCTGAACGTACCCATGATCAGATCCACCTGATCGGTGAGGCCGAAGTGCGACGCGGTTCCGGCACCTCTCTCGCCAATCACGCCCAGACTGTGCGCGTCGTCTACCATAATGCTGCCGCCGTACCGCTGGGCAATGGCTACTATCTCAGGCAGTTTCACAATGTCGCCTTCCATGCTGAAGATGCCGTCTACCACAATCAGTTTAATGGCCTCGGCAGGAAGTTTGCTGATTTTACGCTCCAGGTCTTCCATGTCATTGTGCCGGTACTTCAGCACTTTGGAGAAGGAGAGGCGGCTGCCATCAATGATAGAGGCATGGTTGAACTCATCCAGCAGAATGTAGTCGTTGCGGCCGGTTAAGCTGGAAACCACGCCCAGGTTTACCTGAAACCCGGTGCTGAATACCAGGGCGGCTTCTTTGCCTACAAAAGCGGCCAGCCTTCTTTCCAGTTCCAGGTGCAGGTCCAGGGTACCGTTCAGGAACCGGGAACCGGCGCAGCCCGTGCCGTAATCATCAATGGCCTGCTTGGCGGCTTCTTTGATCTTGGGGTGGTTGGTAAGGCCCAGATACGCGTTGGAACCGAACATTAACACCTTTTTCCCCTCAATGATTACCTCAGTATCCTGGGCCGATTCAATGGATCTGAAATAAGGATAAGCGCCTAACTCTCTGGCTTTCTCCCCGGCTTTCTCTGGAGCACCCTTCTCCCGATTGGCCAGTCTCTCGCTTAATTTTTTTGTCATATAAACAGACATTTACAATCTCTTTTAATTGCCGCAAGTGCAGATTTTCATCTATCCGGTGCTTGGCAGAAGCGCCGGCGAAAGGTAGTGCTATAATTGGTTGACGCGGTCAACTATCTGATCTTTAGATGGTTGATACGGTCAACTAAATGTATAAAAAATTTTAAATTTTATGTCTTAAATGCAAGGCAACTTTAACAAAAGTATCTACTTCTTCTTTGGTTAACCCCTCCTGCAGTCTGGTGTTGACCCGGTGCTCTATTTGCAGGGACTTCTTCAGGAGAGACCTGCCCAGTGGCGTGAGATACAAAGTCTTTTTCCTTCTGTCGCAGGTGTCGCCGGTTCGTTCTACCAGTTGCTTTTCCTCCAGGGCGGCAATCACCCGCAGTACCGCTGATTTGTCAATCTTGACAATGTCGGCCAGGTCTTGCTGAATGAGTTTGTTGTTCTTAGACAGGATGTTCAGGAAAACGAAATGCTGGTAGGTAAGGTCCAGGCCCGAGTTCTCAAACTCCTTCTCCACTGCCTTGCCCAGCACCAGTCCGGTGCGGGCTATCAGTAAGCCAAGATGCGCTGCCTCGTTCATTGCCTTAGGGTTTTACCTCTGCAAAGTAGCAGAAACTAGTTGACACTATCAACTAATCTACGGTATACTGAATGATAGTGTTCACGGGTTGAAAAAGCTGATTTTGAAAAGTTTAGAGGCCGGCTGTCTGGACTGCGCCAACTGCTCGCCCCAGGGTTCATGGAAATGGGGGCGGATGACCATCTCGCGGTCTTCCTAAACGGTGGCAGGACCGCTCAGGCCGGGCAGTTGGGTTTGAAGAGGCCAGCAGGGAAAGTAAGTAGGTGCCGCCTGTTTCGCGGCCGTTTTCCAGAAAAGGGAGCCAAAACGGCTTTAAGGCTGAGAGTTTGTCCTGACGGGTGTCTTGGGGCTGTCTTGGGCAAAACGGCCCCAAAACACCCGGTTCAGGTCTGGTGCTGGCGGGGAGGGCCCTTTAGTTCTTGGTCTGGCTGGAAACGTACTCCACAAAGTCGCCCACGGTGTTGAACGGCACCTCGTCTGGGATCACAATCTTGAAGTTCTTCTCCAGTTCCCAGATAATGTCTACCACGTCAACGGTGTCAAACCCCAGCTCTTTGCTCAGGTTGGAAGAAGTGCGCAGCCGTGACGGCCTGATTTCTTTTACTTTGCTGATGATTTTGACCACCCTCTGTGAGATGGAAGGTACTGGTAAAGCAGGTATCATAAAGTTGGTAAACGTCTTTCTATAAAGGATCAGGTACTAGTGGTTAGGTGGCCTTTTCTGGCAAACCCCCGGCTAAAAACAGAGGCTCTGCCGGTTTTTGGGGTGTTTTGGTGAAAAGGGACGCAAAATTACCCATTGTGCGCCTTAGTGCAAAAGGGGAAACAGTATCATTGATGAAAGTGATAAAAGCGGGCGCAATATGCGCCCGCCTTTGTTCATCATTCACTATTCAATTATTGGTACTTTGGATTAGGTTCTTTACACCAGGGCCGGGTGGCCGTGCTGCTCTTTCTTGGATTCCAGTTCGGCGGTCTCGCGCTCCAGTTCCTCGGCGGTCTTGTCTACCAGGACAATCTCGGTCTGCTTGTCCAGGCCAAACTTGGCCAGCACGCGGTCAAACAGGTAGTAAATCACCGGTACCACAATCAGGGTCAGGAACATGGACGAGCTCAGACCGCCAATCAGGGCCCAGGCCAGGCCGTTCTTGGTGGCGGCCACTGAGCCACCGGCCAACGCGATCGGTAACATACCAATCACCATGGCCAGGGTGGTCATCAGGATCGGGCGGAAACGAATCCGCACGGCTTCCACCAGGGCGTCTTTCACGTGGTGTCCTTCCTTCTTCATCTGGTTGGTAAAGTCTACCACCATAATGGCGTTCTTGGCTACCAGACCAATCATCATGATAATACCCAGAATGGAGAAGATACTCAATGACTGGGCGGCCAGGGCCAGGGCCAGCAAGGCTCCAATGATGGCGAGCGGAATGGAGAACAAGACCACCAGCGGATACACGTAGGAGTCATACAGGGCCACCATGATCAGGTACACGAAGATGATGGAGGCCAGCAAGGCAATCCCCAGCGTACCGAACCCTTCAGACTGGTTCTTCAGGTCACCGGCGTAGTCAACGGTCACGCCGTTGGGCACTCTGATCTCGGCCATCTTGGCCTGAATGTCAGCCCCCACGGAACCGGACGGACGCCCGATAACCTGCGAGTTCACGTTCAGGGAGGTCACGCGGTTGGTACGCTCCAGCTGCGACGGACCGGTAGACTGCTTAATGTCAGCGAACTGACCCAGCCGCACTACCTTGCCTTCGTTGTTGATGAAAGACAGGTTGGCAATGTCGGTCACGTTGCGGCGGTCAAACTCATCCAGACGGATGTTGATGTCGTAGTCCTCGGTGCCCGAGCGGAAAGTTGCGTCGGTGTTTCCGGAGAAGGCCATCTGCATGCCGGCGCCCACGCTTTCCAGAGACAAGCCTACGCTCGCCATCTTGTCGCGGTCCACCACTACCTCAATCTCGGGGTTACCGCCTTCCACAGACACTTCCACGTCAACGGTTCCTTCCACGCCTTCCACCAGTTTGGTAACCTGGTTAGAGAAGGTAATGAGGGTGTCCAGGTTAGGGCCAGAGAGCACCACCTGGATAGGCGCCTGGGCGTTCCCCACCAGACCTACCGGTACCGGCGTTACCTCCACGTTGGGCAGTTTGCTCTCAATGTCTGCTTTGGCCCGTCGGCTAAACTCCTGCGTGCTGAAGGCGCGTTCCTTCACGTCTACCAGGGCTACGGTAAGCTCAGACTGGTAAGCCGAGGTCTGGCCCTGCTGCGAGGAGGCGGTGGTACCCACGGTGGTAAACACCCGGGTAACCTCCGGAATACCGCGCAGGTATTCTTCCACCTGCTTGGTGGCGAAGTTGGTCTGCTCCACGGTGGCATTTTTGGGCAGTTCCAGCTGCAAGCTCACCTCGCCGCGGTCACCCGCCGGAATAAACTCGTTCCCGATGAAGCCGAACGGCACCAGCATAAACGAGGCAACCAGTAACACAAACGTGGCCGCAATGGTGATGAACTTGTGGTTGAAGGCCCATCTCAAGGCGCCGGTGAAGCCTTCAATGATTCTGTCCAGCAGGCGCTCAAACCACAGGATAAAGCGCCCGAACAGGTTCTTGTCAGACACGTGCTCCAGCTTGGAGAAGCGGCTGGCCAGGAGCGGAATCAGGGTAAAGGCCACGAACAGCGAGATCATGGTGGCAATGGCCACTACCACGGCAAACTGCCGCAGGATGTCAGACACCAGACCGGAAGACAGGGCAATAGGAATGAACACCACCACAATTACCAGGGTAATGGAGGTAACGGTGGCACTGATTTCCCGGATACCGTCATACGCTGCCTGGGCCGGGTTCTTGCCCATTTCCATGTGGCGGTAAATGTTCTCAATCACCACAATGGCGTCGTCTACCAGAATACCTACCACCAGCGAGAGCGCCAGCAAAGACATCAGGTTCAGGGAGTAACCCAGCAGGAACATGGCAATGAACGTGGCAATCAAGGATGCCGGGATAGACACCATTACAATGACCGCGTTGCGCAGCGAGTGCAGGAACAGCAGCATTACCGCCGCCACCAGGAACACCGCAATCACCAGGTCGTGGATCACGGAGTCAGCCGCTTCCAGGGTAAAGTCTGAGGAGTCTGTGGCGATGTTGAATTTCAGGCCTTCCTTGGCGTAGGTCTGCTCCAGTTTGGCCAGGGCGGCCTTGGTCTGGGCACTTACCTCCACGGCGTTGGCATCTGACTGCTTCTGGATGGTGATCCCCACTGACGGTTTGGAGTTGATACGGCTCAACACGTCCACGTCTTTCTGGGTGTCCTGCACCTCGGCCAGGTCAGACAACCGCACCACGCCGTTCTGGTCGTCTCTGATGACCAGGTTGCGCAGTTGGTTCAGGTCCTGGTACTTACCGGCCAACCGCAGCTGGGTCTGTCCGTTCTCGTTCTTGATTCTACCGGTAGGGAAGTCCAGGTTGGAGTTCCTGATCTTCTGCTGCACCTGCAGGATGGAGATGCCGTAGGCTTCCAGCTTCTGCGCCTGAATGTTCACCTTGATCTCGCGCTCAGAACCACCCAGAATCTTGATCTGGGCCATACCGGGCACGCGGGACAGCTCGGGCTTGATTTTGTTGTCAATCAGGTCGAAGAATTCAGTGGCCGGCATGTTGGCCGTGGCCCCCATCTTGATGATGGGCAAGTCGTCAAAGTCAAACTTGTTCAGAGTGGGCGGGTCCGCGTCTTCGGGCAACTGGGCCAGAATGGTGTTGATCTTCCGCTGGGCGTCCTGCAAGCTCAGGTCCACGTCGGTGCCCTGGTTCAGCTGCACCGTAATAATGGAGAAACTCTCCAGCGAGGTTCCTTTCATCTCCTTCACGTTCTCCAGAGAGGAGAGCACATCTTCAATCTCCTTGGTCACCGAGTTCTCCACCTCGTTGGGCGAAGCACCGGGGTACAGGGTGGTCACCGTCAACACGGGCGGGCTGAACTTAGGCAGCAACTCGTAGTTGAGCGATTGGTAGGAGACAATCCCCAGCAGGGTGAGTACGGTAAAGACCACCACCACCAAGGTTGACCGCTGTATGGATAATTTGGTTATATTCATTTTCTAAACTTCTTCTGAATAAGAAAAGCTACTTGTCTTTATTACTTGAGGGTAGTCACCTGAATGCCTTCACGCAGGTTGATCTGACCAGACTGCACCACTTTCTCGCCGGGCTGTACGCCCTCCAGCACTTCTACCTGGTCTTGGGTAACGGTGCCCACTTTCACTTTGCGGATGTACGCTTTGTTGTCTTTCACTACCCACACGCTGGGGTCCTGGATGCTTCCCACAATGGCTTCGCGGGCCAGCAGCATGGCATCCCGCTGATCGGCTACCGGGAAAAAGGCGGTGCCGTACATACCGGCGCGCAGGTTGTTGTTGGCGCTGTTCTTCACCTCAATCTCCACGTCATACTTCAGGGTAGGGTCGGCCTGGGCGCCAATGGCCGTTACCGTGCCGTCATACTGCTGGGCACCCCCGGCAGTGGCGGTTACCTTCACTTTCTGGCCCCGGTTAATGAGCAGCACCTCAGACTCAGACACCTTCACGTTCAGCTTCAGGCGGTCTACGTTCACAATGTCATACAGCGGGGTGCCTGGGTTCAGGTAAGAGCCTACCTCAATGTGCATGGCGTTGATCTCCCCGCTGATGGGGGCCGTTACGCGGGTGTTGCCCTGGTTCTGGCGGGCCGCTACCAACTGGGCGCGGGTGGCGTCTACGTTGATCTGGGCTTCCTCCAGCTGGCGCTTGGTGATGGCGTCTCCGGCGGCCAGGTTCTTCATGCGCTCCAGGTCTTTCTGGGCTTTCTGGTAGTTGGCCTGGGCGGTGGCCAGGTTGGCGCTCATGGTATTGTCCTCTACCTGGATCAGGAGCTCACCGGCCCGCACTCTGTCGCCTTTGCGCTTGAGCACGCGCTGGATCTGGCCTGAGGTCTCCGACAGCAGCTTTAGGCTCTGCACCGGCTGGAAGTTACCCTGCGCGGTGAACGACTTGTCCAGCTTGGCGGTCTGGGCCTCGGTTAAGGTCACCGGAATGGCTTCGCTCTTGATTTCGGCCACGGCGGCGGCGGCCGTCATTTCCTCTTTGTTCTTGTTGAGCGTGTAAGCTACCGCACCCAGCAAAGCAACAACAACCAGGATATAGATTAGTTTTTTCATTTTTTTAGGTGTACAGAAAAGAGGTTATTGGATTAGGTTCTTTAACTCGCCGCGGGCTCTGATGTAGTTCAGCTGCGAGATTTTATATTTCAAGCGTTCGTTGTTCAGGTTGGTTTGGGCTTCGCGCAGGCTTACCTCTGCCTCCAGCAGGTCGGTGAGCGGGGAGAGGCCCTCTTTGTAGAGGCTGTTGGTGGTGTTGTACACCTCCTGCGCCAGCTGCACGTTGCGCTCCTGGTTCTGGATGGCCAGCTCACTGGTGCTGATCTGCTTCAGGGCGTTGTCTAAGCCCATCTGCGTGTTAAGGGCCAGGTTCTGCATGTCCAGATCGGTGCGCTTAACATCCAGCTCGGCTTGTTTTATCTGGTTGCGGCGCTGGAAACCATCAAAGATGGGAATGTTCAGCTGCACGCCTAACACAAAAGTGTTGAACCAGGGTTTGCTTCTGTCAAAGAAATTAAACTCCTGGCGCTGGGCGTTGTAAGTATATTGCCCAAATCCGGCCAGGGTAGGGAAGGCGCGGCCTTTGATGTTCTCCACGTTGAGGCCATACAGCTTCTTCTGGGTTTGCAGGGCCTGGTAGTCGGTGCGCTGGGCCAGTACCTCATTGGCGTCTACCGTGAGCGGAAGCACCGTGTTGGTCAGGTTAGCGTCGGCGGCAATGTCAAAGTGCTGGTCCAGGGGCATGCCCATGAAGAACTTAAGGGCGTTTTTCTGCTGCTCATAGGCAGAGGCCAGGGTCTCGCGCTGGTTCTCCAGGTTGGTCTTGTTCACGGTGATGCGGTTCACGTCTACCTTCTTGGCGAAATCGTTCTTGTACTGCAGCGTCAGGATCTTCTCCAATTGCACCAGGCGGTTGTAGTTGGCCTCAATCGTGTTAAACTGCTCCTTGGTCTGCAGCGCCTGCAGGTAGGCCGAGCTCACGTTGTAGAGCACGTCTTCCTTGCTCATCTGGGTGCGCAGGCGGTACAGGTCGCGGGTGGTGGCGGCGGCCTCCAGGCCCACAAAGTACGATTTGCTGAAGATCAGCTGCGACAGCTCCAAGCCGCCGGTGGTGTTGTATTTCTGACCGAACTTCACGGGTACATAAGTACCGGGCTGCCCAATGATCTCGCCGGGCAACAGCTGGGTGGGAATAGACGGGTACACCGCCACCTGGCCCGTACCGGTGATCTGGGGCAGGCCAGAGCCTTTGGTTTCCTTGATGCGGTACTCGGCGCCCTGCTCATCTAGCTGCGCCTGCAGAATGCTTATGTTATTGGTAGTGGCATAGGTCAGCGCTTCTTGCAGCGTAATCACCTTGCCGGTGGTTTGACTTTGCGCATAACTGAAACTCGCCACTAGTGAGAGCAGGAGACTCAGCAGGTAATGCTTTTTGTTCACGGTTGTAGGATTGGTTAAATTGTTTTGATCAATCTTTTTAGTTCTGATATGTGAGAACCAAGCGGGCAAAAAAATTATTGGCCCCGGCCTTGGCGCCACTTTTCCAGCAGCATGGGCACTTCCTGTGACAGGAACTCCATGAACTCAATCCGCTCCAGCACCTTCTCGTGCATGGCCGGGTTGGAGTTTCCGCGAAGGTCATTGGCCTGACGGAGCAACTTGCTGAAGCCCAAGATAGACTCCATCTTGTTAATCACTTCCTCATACCAGTTGTCCATCAAAGCCCCGAAGTAGCGCTTGCGGTCTCCGGGGTAGGTAGTGTACTCTAACAGGCGCATCTGCAGCAGCAGGTTCAAGGCGTTGCTGGCCGCACTTTTACTGATGTTCAGGGTGTCAACAATCTCCTCAAAACTCAGGTGTGGCCGGTCAGAGACGTACAACAGCCCCATGATACGGCCCACCACTGGCGGAAGGCCCTGCTGCTCATGGTAAATGCCTATTTTCTCTATTAAGTGTTTCTGTTCCTGGGTTAACTGTGCCACGTAATCCTCCTTATTTGACTTTAGAACGCTGCAAAGGTAGGGATTAGTTTCTTTGGTTCATAATTTTGAGAACTAAATTTCTGGTGATTTCTCGCAATTTTTCACAGGGGCGCCTAAGGCGTTGCAGGTCAGTGGTTTGTTAGGGTAGAAGGGGTGCGGAAAGAGCCGTTTGGCCGGTTATTTCACCAGCGGCAGGGCTAAAACCGGCGCGAAGATACTGGCCGAAAAGTAATTTACAAGGACTTCTTCTTATTTTAACAATTGCCCGGCCGGGAAAGCCGCGTCTGCCCAAACCAGAAGCCGCCAGCCGCCAGACCCCAAGGAGTAAACCCCGTTTTTGGCCTGAAATTGGGAAAGCGCCCCCAAAACGGACGGCCGGTCCGGCGCCTACGAGGCTGGCGGATGCTTTAACGCAAATCTCCCGTTTAAGGGCCGTTTCTGAGAAAACAGCCCCTAAACGGGAGAACTATCATAAGGCAAGAAGGGAGGGCTATTTCTTGTAGCGCAGCCCGAAGATGTCGTTGGGGTTCCAGGTAGGTCGTTCCTGCGCCTGAGCTACCTGGTAGCTGATGAGGAAGTTGAGCTGCACGTAGCGCTTGGCGGCCTCAAAGTCAAAGGAATTGTTGAGCTCATCCTGCGGCTTGTGGTAGAACGAGGCCCGCCAGACCTCCACCTGCTTGTTCAGGTTGTTTTGGCCGTCTTTGGTTTTGTTGCCGTACTTGATGTGCAAGGCCGGGATGCCCTGGCTCACGAAGCTGAACTGGTCGCTGCGGATAAACCGGTTCTGGTCGGGCTCCGGGTCTGCCTCCACGGCAATGCCCAGGTAGGCGGCCGCGTTGGCCACTGGCTTGGCCAGCGATGAGTGCTCTGCCCCCAGGGCCACCGCCGAAAGCAGCGGGGCAATCAGGGTGGGCATGTCGGTGTTGATGTTGGCCACAATGTTCTGCTTGGGCACGGTGGGGTACCTGGCAAAGTACGCTGAGCCCAGCAGGCCCATTTCCTCGGCGGTTACCAGCACAAACAGGAGCGAGCGCCGGGGTTTTTCCTTCAGGCTACTGTACAGCTTGGCAATCTCCAGCACGCTGGCCACGCCCGAGGCATTGTCATGGGCCCCGTTGTAGATTGAGTCGCCCTTCACGGGAGTGCCAATGCCCATGTGGTCCAGGTGGGCGCTGTGCACCACGTACTCCTCGCGCAGAGTAGCGTCTGACCCCGTGATTTTGCCCACTACATTATAAGAGTCAAAGTCGCGGTAAGTGGAGGTGTACCGCCCCGACAGGCGGGCGGGCAGGGCCGCGGAGGCAGGGGTGCCGTTCTTCAGGGAGGCCACCACCTGGGCGGTGTCTAGCCCGGCGCCCTTAAGCAGCGTCTGGAAGGTGGCGGCGTTCACGTACGCAAACAGCCTGGACTGGTCTGAGACATAGCTGCCAGAGGCGGCCACTTTTCCGTCGGGGAGCATGACGCTGTTCACCCCTGCGGCCAGGTTAGGAACCGTGAGCCTGGGATTAGGATTGGGGTTGGCCACCATCACGCCCACCGCCCCGTGGTTGACCGCATTCTGCAGGATGGTGGAAAAGTGCATGCTGGCCGCGGCAATGGTGGAGTGGAAGCTTTTGGGCGCGCCGCGCAAGATCACCACAATCTTTCCTTTCACATCCAGATTGGCGTAGTCGTCATAGCCTACCTCCGGGGCCGTGATGCCGTAGCCGGCAAACACCAGCGGGGCCTCCACGGTCATGGAGGCATGCTGCGGGTTAGGGTAAATAGTGAAGTCCTGGCCCTGTACCAGGTGCTGGGTGCCCTGGGCAGTGGTGAGGCTTAAAGTGGCGTCTTTGCCCGTAAAGGCCTTTCTGATGCGCACGGTCTGCAGGTAGGTGTTGTTTTCGCCGGCGGGCTGCACGCCCATTCCCTTGAACTGCTGTACCACGTAGTCTACCGCCATCTGGTACCCGGGCGTGCCCGGCTGGCGGCCCTGCAGTTTATCATCGGCCAGGTACCGGATGTGCCCTTTGAGGGCCTCAGGCTTTACGGTCTTCAGCTGTTTGGAGACCCCCTTGTCCAGTTGGAGCGACTGGGAGAATGCCGCGCCGGAGAAAAGCAGGGCACTGAGCAGAAAGGATGTATATTTCATTGGTTGCTGGTTATCAGAAGATAAGGCCCCAGGAAATGCCGCAGGTACCGGGCAGCGCAGGCAGCTTCCAGGCAATTACCCCGGTAAAACCTGTTTGGAGCGGGTTTCGGGCCGGAAATTACTAAAATTAGTAAGAACTAAGCTACCGCGCAGAAACCGTACCAAAGGGCGTCAGGCCTTGCCGGAACTTGGGTCCTGGACTCGCCAGACAGGAGGTTGCCGGGGCTGGGCTAAGGTGCACGCCTGAGGAGCGCTTGACTGCCCTTGTTTTACAGGCCTTTTCAGGAAAATGGCCGCAAAACACTGCCAGCACCGTTTAGAGAACTCTGCCGGAGGAATTATTGGAGCTAACAAAAAGAAAAATCCCCGCAGCCAGGGCCGCGGGGATTCAGAACGGTTTAGTGGAAAATGACAGCCAAAAGGGTAGGGGGTAAGCCCAACCTACGGGTAGGCCCCCGGCGATTAGCGCGATTGCTGCCGCACCGGTACCGGCACAGGCTGCAGGGTAGGGCCAATTAATTTGGAAATCAAATCGTTCAATAAGGAAGCAATCGAAGAAAGTGTGGTAAATCTCATTGGTGTAAAGTTCATAACTCCTGATTAGAACAGGCAAGAAGCGGTTGCCGTGGTAAGGCCGGCCTGTCTTCGTTGGGTCTGTTCTCCCCTTCTAAAACAGCATCAATTCTTGGAAGAATTTATTGAATTTACTACAAGAATCTCAAAAATGATAGTAAACTCCCATAATCTTTTCAAGAGGTGATTCTTGTAGGTACAACGATAAGAACCCCAAAATCTGTTCCTCTCCTGAAAAAATATTTTTGGGGCCGGAAAAGGCAAGTCCAGCCAGGCAGCGGAGCCCACTCGGGCTGAGCGCCGTTGGGCGGTCTTCCCCGTTAATATGCCTGCTTTCTGCAGGCGTGCAGGACCGTTCGCGCAGCAGGTTGGTGTGCCAGTGGCCCGCTGGGAGGGTGGCCCATTTTCCAGGCCTGGAAAATGGGCAGATCTGCCAACTCGCCCGCCCGTTTACAGTATAACCGTAGTTTTAGCCATGTTGGAGCCAAATTCAGATAAAAAAGGACTGTTCCGGTTGGCGGTCATCACCTCCTTGGGGTGGGGGATCATCAGCCTCTTTCCCATGATCAACGCCCGGCGTCCGTTCTTTCTGGAAGGCCGGCCCTCCCGGGCCTTCAGGATGCACCCCGGCGGGCCGTTTTCATCCTCGCAGGACGCTGCTTCCCTCACCGCGCTCTGGGTCTTCCTGCTCATGTTCAGCTTCTGGCTGATGAACCTGTACCTGTACAGCCGGTTCTCCCGGATGCCGTGGGCCGGGAAAACCAAAAACTACCTGCGGTACGGGCTCAGCTGCCTGCTGGCGGTGGTGGTGTACTACGGGTTCTCTACCCTGGTGTACGTGCTGGCAGACGGCGGGCGGCCCCGCATCTTTCCCCTCATGGTGGCGCTCGCCAACAACGTCATTATCCTGGTGCTGATAGACCTGATCATTCTGCAGCGCAAAAGCGCCCAGATCGCCGTGGAGAACAGCCAACTCAAGATGAACCACGCCATTGCGCAACACCAGCACCTGAAGCACCAACTGCAGCCGCACTTTCTGTTCAATTCGCTCACTACCCTTAAATCACTCATCAAGAAGCAGCGGCCCGAGGCGGAGGAGTACCTGGTGCGGCTCGCCGATTTGCTCAGGGCCTCCATCAACTCCGGGAACGAAACCGTTATTCCGCTGAGGGACGAACTCAAACTCTGCGTAGACTACCTGGAGATGCAGAAAGTGCGGTTCAAAGAAGCCTTCCGGTACCAGATTACCCTGCCGGATTCTATCCTGCAGACGGGCTACCTGCCCATTTTCTCCCTGCAACTGCTGGCCGAAAACGCCATCAAGCACAACGCCTTTACCGTAGAAGAGCCCCTCGCCATCCAGATTGCTTACCAGGAGCCCAACACCATTGTGGTCACTAACAACAAGAAGCCCAAACAGACGCTGGAGGCCTCCTCGGGCATCGGGCTCAGGAACCTGTCTGAGCGGTACCAGGTCATCTGCGGCACCGGCATTGCCGTGAGGGAGACAGACCAGTATTTCACGGTTGAACTTAAGCTGCTGTTGCATGAACCTAGTCATCATTGAAGACGAACCCCTCACGGCCGAGGACCTGGCCGATACGCTGCTGGAAGTGGCGCCCGGCGCCACGATTGAGGCCGTGCTGCCCTCGGTGAAAGCGGCGGTGGCGTATTTCCAGACAAATCCGCAGCCCGATCTTATTTTCGCTGACATCCAGCTGGGCGACGGGCTGAGCTTTGAAATCTTCCAGGCCGTGTCCCTCACCAAACCCGTGGTGTTCTGCACCGCCTACAACGAGTACGCGCTGGAGGCTTTCCGGGCCAACGGCATTGATTATATCCTGAAGCCCTTCACCAAGGCTTCCATTGCGAAAACGCTGCAGAAATACCGGCAACTGCAAGAAAGCCTCGCGCCCGCCAGGCCAGATTACCAGGCCCTGCTGCAACTCCTGGACAACCGCCCGGCCCCGAAACCCACCTCGGTGCTGGTCTACCAGCGCGACAAGATCATTCCGCTGCCCTTTGACCAGATTGCCGTGTGCTATTCCCAGCACCTGATCACCCACGCCGTCACGTTTGACCAGCGCAGGTTTACCCTTAACCAGAGCCTGGAGGAGATGGAAGCCCTCTGCGGCAACCAGTTCTTCCGGGCCAACCGTCAGTTCCTGGTTAACCGCAACGCCATCAAAGAGGCGGCCCAGCACTTGGGGCGCAAACTGGTCGTGTCGCTCACCATCCCCTTCCCGGAAGAGATCATCGTCAGCAAAGCCAAGAGCCCCCTGTTCCTGAACTGGCTGGCGAAGTGAAAAACAAAGGCACGTCCAGCCCGAAGGGGAAGCGGGAGCCGGGTTTTATCTCCACCTCTCCAGGTGCATCTACTAAAGAGAGGCGGCAGTTTGGGTTCCAGGCCTCTTTTCCGGGAAACACCCTAAAATAGATGGGCCGTTTCACCGGCGGGTTTTGTCCGGTTCGCGGTGGGGTTTGTCCGTTTGGCGCCGGAAGCGGGTTTTGGGGGCTCTTTCTGGCACCTGCTTTGCAAATGGTCTGGCAACCGGGGCAATTACCCCGGAGATCAACCAGAAACCCAAACCCTAAACTAAAATGAAAAAGTATTTTTTAATGATGGCCTTAGGTCTGGCGGTAGCCGGAACCTCTTACGCGCAGGATGCGCCCCGCAGAGACAGAGTAGCCAACAGAACGGAGCAGGGCCGCGGTGACCGCGATGGTTTCCGCCGGAACCAAGACAAACGCGAGAAGCTAGACCCCGAGCAAGTGGCCACCCGCCGCACCCAGATGCTGACCAAGAAGTATGACCTGAGCAACTCGCAGGAAAGAAAGCTGCAGGCGCTTAACCTGAAGCATGCCCAGCAACTGCAAAGCCTGCGCGGCAGTTTCGCCAAAGGCAGCGAACGCAACGGCCAGCACCGGGAGCAACTGAAACAGCTGCGCACCAATTGGGAGAAAGAGCTGAAAGGCATCCTGAGCAAAAAGCAGTACACCCAGTACCAGGAAGACCGCCAGCAGCTGCAAGCCAAACGCGGCGACCGGTCAGGAGGCAGAGAGGGCCAGCGTGACCAGGCCAGAAGAGCCCGGAACAGCTAAGTAACCCGAGCACCAGGAGTACCGCAGAGAAAGCAAGTGACCACGCTTGCTTTTTCTGTGTGGTCCCTTCCCCCTACTTGTTTTGGAGCCACTTTTGGGAAAATGGCTCTAAAACAGGCCGCAACTGATACCTCCTGTATCCTCCTGATGCTTACTCGCTAATTAACCGCCGGCAGCACAATATGGAAGGTGGTGCCTTGTTGTTCCTGGCTTTCCACGGCAATGGAGCCGCCGTGCTGCTCAACCAGTTGGCGGCAGATGCTGAGGCCCAGCCCCGTGGACTTCTCGCCCTGGAGACCGCGCCGCCGGGCCTTGGAGAACCGGTCAAAGAGCTGCGCCTTAAACTGGTCGGGGATGCCAATGCCGTTGTCGGCTATGGTGAGCAGCAGCTTTTTATCGGCTTGCCGCAAGCCAATGGTGATCTGGCCCTTACTGGGGGTGAACTTCACGGCGTTGGAGAGCAGGTTGTTCATGATGCGCTGGAACCGTTCCTTGTTGAGGTGAGCGTACAGCGGCGTGTCTGGGTGCGTGAGGAGCAGGCGGCGTGAGCCCTGCAACTGGGTTTCCCACTCTTCCTGCACCTGTTGCAGCAAACGGCAGAGGTTGAGCCGTTCCAGCGGAATGCTGTCCTGCTGCTCCTCGCGGGAGAGGTACAGCAACTCATTGATGATGTGCCGCGACGACTGGCAACTGGTCTGGATCAGGTTCAGGTATTGTTGCTGCTGCTCGGGTGAGTTGGTGGGCTTCTGCAGCAGGGTAGTGAGCATCTCAATGTTGTTGAAGGGGCTGCGCAGGTCATGGGCCACCACGCCCAGGATCTCAGACTTGGCCCGGCTCACTTTCTGGATCTCCAGGTTCTTCTGCTCAATCTCCTTGAGTTGCAGGAAATGGGTGGCCCGGTGGCTGTACATGACCCGCGAGAGCACAAAGAAGCAGGTCAGGATCACAAAGGACATGCACTGGTTCAGGAGTACCTGGTCTGGCGGAAGGTCTGTCAGCAGGAGCACCCCGGTAAAGGCCAGCGCCGCAAACAAAACCAGCGCCAGGCTGCCGTCATACTCGAAGTCCCAGAGGAAGGCCACCGTGACCAGGCCCAGCAGGTACATGGTCAAGGTGTTCTTGGGGTTGCCCTGCGCAATGTAGGTAATGCCCAGGCAGCAGAGGATAAAGATGCACGCGTATAAAAAGCAGAGCAGTTGTGCCCACCAGACCGGTTTTGGGGCTGTTTTCTGGTCTTTAAGGGTAAAATGCGCCAGCACCTGCACCAGGGCGGAGGCAAAGGCCAAAAAGATGTTAAGGCCCCGGAAGAAGCCCACGTGCGGAATGCGGTTCAGCGAAGGGAAGGCCAGCGGGAGCATGACAATGCCACAGGGTACCAGCAAGGTAAGGGTGGAGGCTAGCCGTAGCTTTCTCAGGTTCTGCAGAGAATACTCCTCCCTAAAAGCCTCCAGGTGCGGAGGAGCGGGAGCGTTGAAAAAGTAGAAGTTCAAGGCAATGCGCTGCTGGTTTAGGTATGCACCAGCAGCCCCTTCGCTGATAGATGCACTGTGGGTGCAAAGGTAAGAAAAGTCTTATAATACAGGTACAGAATACTCCGTATAAGCCGCAGAGACTACAGATAATTCTATTGGTAGTCCGCCGCCACCAGCTGGATGGCTGAGCAGGGAAGGGCTCGGCGCTAAGCGTTTCAGAAACAAAGGCTTACCGCGCAGCATTATATTTGCGGGAGTATAGCGTTTTTCTATGTTTTGGCAAGATGTTTGGTTAAAACCAGATAGGGGGAGTCTTCTCTCCGATTGCTTACCAAGGGGGCCGTTGCTGGCTCCCGGCAAGAGGCCGCTGCCCATATTTTTTAACTTCAGTACACATGAA
Source organism: Rufibacter psychrotolerans (assembly GCF_016924645.1). Lineage (GTDB taxonomy): Bacteria > Bacteroidota > Bacteroidia > Cytophagales > Hymenobacteraceae > Nibribacter > Nibribacter psychrotolerans. Next base: position 455,165 of record NZ_JAFFJV010000001.1, read on the forward strand.
AACCTTTATCAATAACCTGGGGGTCTGGGGAGCGCTGCTGCTCCTGACCCTGGGCCTGGCAGCCTCCCCAGAGGCGCAGGCGGCACGTCCGGGAGACCAGGTGTCTTTCCAGACGTTTTATGATGAATTAGACCGGCACGGCCGCTGGATACGGGACCCCGAGTACGGCTACGTGTGGTCGCCCAACGTGGAGCGGGACTTTCAGCCCTATGCTACCCGGGGCCACTGGGTCATGACCGAGTACGGCAACACCTGGGTCTCTGACTATGACTGGGGCTGGGCGCCGTTCCACTACGGCCGCTGGTACTATGACGATTTTTACGGTTGGCTGTGGGTGCCCGGCCATGAGTGGGGACCGGCCTGGGTAGATTGGCGCAACGGCGGCGGCTATTACGGCTGGGCTCCCATGGGGCCGCGCGTAACCGTGGTGGTGCCGGCCACCCGCTGGGTGTTTGTGCCGGTCATGTACATCACCAGCCCGCGCATCTATGAGTACTGCGTGCCCAGAACCCGGGTGGTGAACATCTACCACAACACCACCATCATCAACAACTACTATGAGCGCGACCGCCACCGGTACGTGTACGGACCCCGCCGGCAAGACATTGAGCGCGCTACTAACCGCAAGGTGAATGTGTACCGCGTAGACCGCGACAGCCGGCCCGGTAGGGCATCCGTGGCGGATAACTCCGTCCGGATCTACCGCCCCGACGTGAATGCCCGCCGCGAGGAAGCCCCTTCACGGGTAATTGCCCGTGACAACACGTCCCGCTCCCGGTTCACCGAAAGCCGGGAAACCGTAGGCCGAAGCGACCGGAGCAGCAGCGTAGACCGGAGCCGCGAAAGTGAGGAGAATGTGGCTAACCGCCGCCGGCCGGGCGGTGAGGAGTATTCCACTCCCAGAAGCCGGTCTGGCGTGGAGGCCACGTCCGAGCAGCGCAGCACCGCAGAAAGTACCCGCCCAAGAGAAAGCGGGCGCAGGTCGCCAGCTACTACCGGGGAGTACGCCCGCCCATCGCGCCCAGAGGGAACCTATTCACCAAGACGTTCCAGGCCAATAGAAACAGCGCCTGCCGTGCAGGATGCCTCCACCGGCTATGGTTCCTCCGTACGAACTCAGGATGGTTATTCTACCCGCCGGAGCGAGGCCCCCAGCCAGGGGCAGTACCAGACCCGGTCGCGGCAAGAACCGGTTGGGGCCGGGCAGTACCAGCAGCGCAGCCGGCAAAGTTCCGCTCCCGCCCAGGCACCGGCTCCCAGAACTTCTTCGCGCCAAGGTACCGTTACGGGCCGTGACGGCAGCCAGCGCGGCCGAAACTAAGAGACAACTGATTTAATGAATGATGGGAAAGCCGCACTTCTTTGAGGTGCGGTTTTTTGTTTTTCTTGTCAAGCCAATGAGCATGGCTTCCAGTTTTAGGGCTGTTTTCAGGATTTCGGCCTTGAAACAGAAAAAGAAGTTGCTCGGGACTGATAGAGCCTGGGTCTGTTTGCGCCATGGTCCTCGGGATTTCGGGCTTAGCCTTGAAGAAATTCCAGCATCAAGTGGTTTACCCGGTCAGGCTCCTCGTGGTGCAGCCAGTGGGTGGCTTGGTCCAGGAAGACGAGTTGCCCCCGGCGGCACTGGTCTACGCTGGGTTCCGCCAATTCGGTGCCCAGAAACTGGTCTTGCTTTCCCCAGAGCAGGAGGGTAGGGAGGTCAATTTTGCGGTCTGCCGCAATGGGGTGGTACTTGTAGGCCCGGTACCAGTTGATCATGGCTTCCAGGGCACCGGGTTGGTTCCAGGCGGTTTTGTAAGCCTCCAGTTCCTGGGCAGAAAAGGTGCCCGGCCGGGCCGAACCGGTCATGGTGCTTTCCAGCACTTTAAAGTCAAACGAGCTGCTCACCGCCTCGGGCACCCAGGGCAATTGGAAAAAGCCGGCGTACCAGCTCCTCAGCATTTGTTTGGGGTTGCGGGTGAGGTGCGCATGAAACACCTTGGGGTGGGGCATGTTCAGGATCACCAGCTGCCGGAGCAGAGCCGGCTGGTGCAGGGCCAGGTTCCAGGCCACCGCGCCGCCCCAGTCATGCCCCACTAGCACCACCTGGCCCTGGCTGATTTGCGGAATAAGCCCGGCGATGTCCTGGGTCAGCTGGTCAATGGTGTAGGCGTCCACCCCGTGGGGCCGGCTGCTCAGGTGGTAACCCCGCTGGTCTGGAGCGACGGCGTGCCAGCCCTGCGCCGCGAAGAACGCCAGCTGGTGCTTCCAGCCGTACCAGAACTCCGGGAACCCGTGCAGGAACAGAATGGTAGGCCCCTCGGCCGGGCCGGCTTCTACGGTGTACAGGTGAATGCCGTTGGTGGAGTAGGAATGGGCTCTGGTCTTCATGGCTTGGGGGTTGATGGCAACCCTTTTACGTGCCAGGCGCGCTCTTTTCCGTTCTTTGGCTACATTTTGAGAAAGCGGGCATAAAACGAGATTGGCGGAGACGCTCGCAGGAGCAGCGCACACGACGAGTCGGAGTCCTGAGTCTTGAGTCCTGAGTCCTGAGTGGGGAACGGGTTTTTAGGGGCTTTTGGGAAAACGTGTGCTGGAACGTAATTGAACCCACCCCCTGCCCCTCCCAGGAGGGGAGTTATCAGCTACTTTAAGGAGAAAGTAACTCTTAATAAGCTCCCATGGCTAAAAAGAATCTGAAGGCGCTGTTTGCAAACGATGGAGCAGATTTCTCGTCACTAAACTGTATTTCTTTCACGTTTCGCCACTGCCTATGGCAAAACAACCCCAAACCGGGTTTAACCCAATTCCCCTCCTGGGAGGGGAATTGGGTTAAACCACGTTCCTGACCTCTTTTTACAAAAACTAAAAACATATTCCCTACTCAGGACTCAGCACTCAAGACTCAGGACTCAGGACTCCGGCTCGTCGTGTGCGCAGCTCCTACGAGGGTCTCCACCGATGCCTTTCTGCCCACTTTCACCAAAACAGCACAGAAATGCAGCCACAACTAGAAAACCCCGCCTTGCCAAAGACAAGAACGGGGTCCCAACAACTAAACGAAACAAAGGCTTTAAGCAGGGGCCCACCCTTTAAACGGCTGGCCTTTTTTTAGAACAACTGGTATTTGGAGAGTTCCTTTGACGGAAGTTCAGACTCGCCCATGAGGTACACGTCAATGGCGCGGGCGGCCTCGCGCCCGTCAGAGATGGCCCACACCACCAGCGACTGGCCGCGGCAGGCATCGCCGGCCGAGAAAATGCCCGGGATGTTGGTCTGCCAGTCGTTCAGCTTGAAGTTGCCGCGGCGGTCCAGCTCAAACTTGAAATTGGCAGTGAAGGCATCGTGCTCGGGACGCTCGTAGCCAATGGCAATCAGGGCCAGGTCGCAGGGCAGGATCTTCTCGCTGTTAGGCTTCTCGGTGTACTCAGACTGGTTTTTCCATTCCAGTTCTACCACGCGCAGGCCCTTCACGTGGCCGTTTTCATCAGCAATGAATTCCTTGTTCAGCCAGCCCCAGCTGCGCTCGCAACCTTCCTCGTGCGAAGAGGAGGAAGAGAGTGTGACGGCCACCTCGGGCCAGGGATTGGTGGGGTGCCGCTCAGTGCTGGGCATGTAGCGGTACTGCAGCTGCGTGATGGACTTGGCAAACTGGCGATTGGCCGTGCCCACGCAGTCGGAGCCGGTGTCGCCGCCGCCAATCACCAGCACGTGCTTGCCAAACGCGTTGAGGTCCTGCTCCGGCGCGATCTGCGCCCCGTCTACCCGGCGGTTGTGCAAGCCCAGGTAATCCATGGCAAAGTGGATGCCCTTGAGGTGGTTGCCCGGGATGGAGATGGCGCGCGGTTTGGTGGCTCCAATGCAGAGCAAGACGGCGTCATACTTGCGGTAGAGCTTTTTGAGGGTGGTGTCTTGCCCAATCTTGCGGTTCAGCTTGAACTTGATGCCTTCTTCCTCCAGAACGGCCAGCCGGCGGTCAATCACCCATTTCTCCAGCTTGAAGTCAGGGATGCCGTAGCGCAGCAGGCCGCCGGCTTTCTCGTCTTTCTCAAACACGGTCACCTTGTGGCCCGCCCGGTTCAGCTGGGCCGCCGCCGCCAAACCGGCCGGTCCCGAGCCCACGATGGCCACTTTCTTGCCGGTTCGCTGTTGCGGCGGCTGGGGTTTCACCAGGCCCAGCTCAAACGACTTCTCAGCAATGGCTTTCTCTATGTGCTCAATGGCCACGGCCGGCTTGTTGATGGCCAGCACGCAGCTGCTCTCGCAGGGGGCCGGGCAGATGCGTCCCGTGAACTCGGGGAAGTTGTTGGTGCTGTAGAGCACGCGCACCGCCCGCTCCCAGTCGCCCTCAGAAACGGCATCGTTGAAGTCGGGGATCAGGTTGCCCAGGGGGCAGCCGTTGTGGCAGAACGGAATGCCGCAGTCCATGCAGCGCGAGGCCTGCTGCTGGGTCTTGTCCTCCGGAAACGGCAGGTAAATCTCGTTGGAGTCGTTGATGCGGGCTTTGGGGTCACGGGTGCCGGGCACCTCGCGGTTATACTTTAAGAATCCATCTGGCTTTCCCATTATACCAATGCTTTTTCGGTTTCTGCTTCTTTTACCTCTAGTTGCATGGCCTTTTTAAGGTCATGCGGCATTACTTTCACAAAGTGCTGGCGGTGGTGTTCCCAGTTCTCCAGGAAGCCCTGCGCCAGCACGCTGCCGGTGTAGGCCACGTGCTCCTGCAGTTTGTGCACCATCCAGAGCAGGTCCTGGGCGTCTGGCTCTTCCAGGCCCACCATGTCCAGGTTGCACTGCTCCACGTAGCTGGGGTCTGGGGCGTAGAGGTAGGCCATTCCGCCGCTCATGCCGGCCGCGAAGTTCTTGCCCACCGCGCCCAGCACCAGCACCTTGCCGCCCGTCATGTACTCGCAGCCGTGGTCGCCAATGCCTTCCACCACCGCCTCGGCGCCCGAGTTGCGCACGCAGAAGCGCTCGCCGGCCATTCCGTTGATGTACACCTTGCCCGAGGTGGCCCCGTACAGCGCCACGTTGCCCGTGATGATGTGCTCATGCGCCAGGTACTCGCTTTCTTTAAACGGCTGCAAAATGAGCTTGCCGCCCGAGAGGCCTTTGCCCAGGTAGTCATTGGCTTCGCCGTAGAGCTTGAACGTAACCCCCGGGGCCAGGAACGCCCCGAAGCTTTGCCCCGCCGAACCGTAGAACGTGGTCTTGAAGCTATCCTCGGGCAAACCAAACTTGCCGAAGTTGCGCGAGATCTCATAGGAGAGCATGGTGCCCACTGAGCGGTCCACGTTGATGATGCGGTACTCCACCTCCGTGTTGCCTTTCTTCAGGTCGCGGATGAGTTTCTTGTCCAGCACTTTGCTGATCTCGTGGTCCTGCTCAATTTGCTTGTACCTGCCCACGTTGCGGGCCACGTACTCCTGGTGGAAGATGGGCGAAAGGTCCAGGTTCTTCAGTTTCCAGTGGTTCAGGTCAGTTCTTACTTTCAGCACCTGTGACTGGCCCACCATTTCGTTGATGGTCCGGAAGCCCAACGTGGCCATGATCTGGCGCATTTCCAGGGCCATGAAGGTGAACAGGTTCACCACGTGGTCTGGGTCGCCGGTGAACAGCTGGCGTAGGTCGGGGTTCTGGGTGGCAATGCCCACCGGACAGGTGTTCAGGTGGCACTTACGCATCATAATGCAGCCTTCCACAATAAGCGCGGCCGTGGCTACCCCGTATTCCTCGGCGCCCAGCAGCGTGGCCACCACCAGGTCATACCCGGTCAGGATCTTGCCGTCGGTCTGCAGCACTACGCGGCTGCGCAGGTTGTTCTTGAGCAAGGTCTGGTGCGCCTCGGCCAGGCCAATTTCCCAGGGCAGACCGGTGTGCCGGATGGAGCTCAAGGGGCTGGCCCCGGTGCCGCCGTCGGCGCCCGAGATCATGATGGCGTCGGCTTTCGCTTTGGCCACGCCCGAGGCAATGGTACCTACGCCGGCCTCGGCCACCAGCTTCACGTTGATACGCGCTTTGGGGTTGGCGTTCTTTAGGTCAAAGATGAGCTGCTTCAGGTCTTCAATGGAGTAGATGTCGTGGTGCGGCGGTGGGGAGATCAGGCCCACGCCAGGGGTGGAGCAGCGCACGCGGGCAATCCAGTGGTCTACCTTGTGACCGGGCAGCTGTCCACCTTCCCCCGGTTTGGCACCCTGGGCAATCTTGATCTGGATCTCATCGGCGTTGGCCAGGTAGTGGCTGGTGACCCCAAAGCGGCCAGAGGCCACCTGCTTCACCCGTGACATCTCTGAGTCGCCGTTGGGTTTGGGCGTGTAGCGAGCCTCGTCTTCGCCGCCCTCGCCGCTGTTGCTCTTGCCGCCAATGCGGTTCATGGCAATGGCCAGGGTGCTGTGCGCCTCGTAGGAGATAGACCCGAAGGACATGGCGCCCGTGGCGAACCGCTTGAGGATGGCCGATACCGGCTCCACCTCGTCCAGCGGCACCGACTGCCGTTTCCGGAATTCAAACAGGTTGCGGAGCGTAATGGTGGTCTGCTGCTGGTGCTCGCGGATGGACTTGGAGTACTCTTTGTACAGTAAATAATCGTTGAGGCGGGTGGACTTCTGCAGCAGGTGAATCACCTTGGGCGTGAGCAGGTGCTCCTCGCCGTCGCGGCGCCACTGGTAAAACCCACCCGACTCCAGCAGGTTCTCCAGGTCTGGGAACGCCGACTGGTGTTTGGTGAGCGCTTCCCGCTCCAGGTCCTCAAAGTTAAGGCCTTCCAGGCGGTTGGTGGTGCCCTTGAAGCATTTCTCAATCACTTCCTGGCCCAGGCCCAGGATCTCAAAGATCTGGGAGCTCTGGTAACTCTGCAGCGTGCTGATGCCCATTTTAGACAAGATCTTGAGCAGGCCATTGTCTACGGCGTAGATGAAGTTCTGGAAATAATGAGTGTAGGGCTGCGCGTTGTTCAGTTTCTGCTGGTCGTGCAGGCCTTTGATGGTATCATACACCAGGAACGGGTACACCGCGCTGGCCCCGTACCCAATGATAGTGGCGAAATGGTGGGTTTCCCAGGCATCGCCGGCCTCTACCACCAGCCCCGTCTTGGTGCGGATGCGTTTTTCAATGAGGTGGTGGTGCACCGCGCCCACGGCCAGCAACGACGGGATGGCCGCCCGCTGCGCCTGGATGTTGCGGTTAGAGATGATCAGTATTTTCTTGCCCGCGCGCACGGCGGCCTCGGCCTCGGCGCAGATACGGTCAATCTCGCGTTGCAGGTTGCCGGTTTCCCGCGTAGAGAAGGTAGCATCCAGGATTTCATGGTCAAAGCCTTCTTCCTTGAGGAAAATCAGTTTCTGGAACTCCACGGGATCCAGCACGGGCTGCGAGATATGGATCTGGCGGGTGTGCAGCTCGGTCTCGTCCAGAATGTTCCTGGACTCCCCCACGCGGGTGAAGAGCGACATCACCAGCCGTTCCCGGATGGAGTCAATGGGCGGGTTGCTCACCTGCGCGAAGAACTGCTTGAAGTAATGCGACACGTGCTGGCTCTGCTGCGAGAGAACGGCCAGGGGCGTGTCGGAGCCCATGCTGCCCACCGGCTCATACCCCGTGGCGGCCATGGGCTCTACCAGCATCTTCAGGTCTTCGCGAGTGTAGCCGTAGGCTTTCTGGCGCTGGCGCAGTTCTTCTGGGGTGCAGGGCTCCAGCAAGACCGCCGGCTCGGGGCGCAGGCGCAGTTTGATGCGGTTTTTCTGAATCCAGTCAAAATACGGCTTGTCATTGCAGACAATGGCTTTAATTTCCTCGTCTTCGTAGATGCGGCCCGCGGAGATATCGGCCAGCAGCATTTTGCCCGGCTGCAGGCGGCCGCGTTTCACCACGTCTCTGGGGGCCACGGTGAGGGCGCCAGCCTCCGAGGCCATGATCAGGCGGCCTTGTTTGGTGAGACAGTAGCGCACCGGGCGCAGGCCGTTGCGGTCAAGGGTGGCACCAATCTGGGTGCCGTCGGTGAAGAAAAGGGCGGCGGGTCCGTCCCAGGGCTCCATCAGGGCCGCGTGGTATTTGTAGAACGCCTTCTTGTAGGTGTCCATGTGCGGGTTGTTCTGCCAGGCCTCGGGCACCAGCATCATCATCACGTGCGGCAGCGGCCTCCCCGACAGGGTGAGCAGCTCCACCAGCGCATCCAGGTTGGCCGAGTCGGAGTCCTCGGGGTTGGTGACCGGCAACAGCCACTGCATCTCCTCCTCGGTGAACAGGGGCGAGGACATGAGCGCCTCCTTGGACTTCATTTTGTTCACGTTCCCCCTGATGGTGTTGATCTCGCCGTTGTGCGCGATAAAGCGGAACGGCTGGGCCAGGCGCCAGTTAGGGAAGGTGTTGGTGGAGAAGCGGGAGTGCACCACGGCTATCGCCGATTTAAAATCGGGGTGGCGCAGGTCATGGTAGTACTTCTCCAGTTGGTTGGTTTTGAGCTGCCCTTTATAGATAATGGTGCGGGAAGAAAAGCTGGCGATGTAAAAGGTGCCGTTCTCGCCGCGCACGCTTTTGCGGGTCTCATTGCTGATGAGGTTGCGCAGCACGAACAATTTGCGCTCCAGGTCTTCGCCCATGATGGTGGGGTCTACCGGCTGCACAAACACCTGCTCAATGTAGGGTTCCACGGCCTTGGCGCCGTGGCCCGGCACTTGGCCGTTCACCGGCACCAGGCGGTAGCCCAGCAGGCTCAGGCCCAGTTTGCGCAGGCAGTTGTTCAGGATCTTGCGGGACTTTTCCCTTACCTCATACACGGCCGGGAAAAAGACCATGCCCACCCCGTAGCTGCCCTGCGGGGGCAGCTGAATGGCAAATTCGGCCAGTTCCTTCTTGAAAAACTCATGGGGCAATTGCACCAGGATGCCCGCGCCGTCGCCGGTTTCGGGGTCACTACCGGTGGCTCCACGGTGCTCCATGTTCTTCAACATGGTAAGGGCGTCTTTTACAGTGGCATGCGATTTTTGACCATCTAGGTTTACCACACAACCAACGCCGCAAGCATCGTGCTCTAACTCGGGCGTATATAACCCTCTAGTACGTTCGTCAGCTTGATTCATTCCTTTGTTTGTATTGTAGAGTTTGGCAAGGGTGAATGAGTAAGCTATAGAGAAAAATCTAAAAAATCAACTGGTTAGTTGCTGATTTAATAGCATGATTAATGTATGGATGTGAAATTGATTTTGTATTAAGGTCATCATATTTAAAATATCAAAGTCATCCAGAAAAATGCTGGTGTAAATGGGAAACTGTTAATCTGCGGCAGAAAAAAAAATATGCGGGTAAGGGGAGGCTGGCGCACCCGGGGCGGCGCTTGCCGGGGTAGGCCGTATTTCTGGCGGTAACCCGTTCTGGCGGCGTTCTGGCAAAAACAGGCCAAAAACGGACGGTCCCGGGAGAGGGGAAGCTAAAGGGAAGGAACAGAGAGTGTTAACCGGAGTGGAGCAAGGCGCTCACGCAAGCGGAAGGAAGGGACGGCACAAAACGGCGCTCCCGTTTCAGGGCTGTTTTTCCAAAACCAGACCCTAAACGGTGCGCCCAAACTATAGAAACAGGGGCGGCTCAGGCATAAAGTCTGTCCTTTGACCGCTCCAGCAGGTAGACCAGCACCAGGGCCAGCACGTTGACCGTGACAAACGCCACGCCGGCGCCCGCTCCAAAACTGAAGCTGAACGAAGAAAGGGACAGCCGAAACTTAAACAGCCAGCTCTCCAGAAAATCAATGCCCACGCCCACTTTAAGCCCCGCCACAAAGTTGTAGGTGAGGCCAGACATGCTAAAGCTGAAGGCCTGCAAAATCTGGTTGGCCAGGGAGAGATTGAACGCCAGGCGGGTCTGCCTAAAGAGCAGGAAGCCGCACAGAATGGAGAAGATGTACAGCACGGCAGCGGCAAAAATGCCCACCCAGGTAGAGGCAGACGGGTTCTGCAGGGCCGGAATCATTTTAAGGCAAAGCCCCAGGCCAATGAGTCCGCCGGCCAGTTGGTAAACGGCAATGCCTAACGGAAGCGGATGTTGTTTTGTATGCGGGTTCTGTGGTGAAAGCCTGCTCATGGGTAAGTTCTTTAGTAAAAAGCCCCGGCTACCAGGCCAGGGCTTTCTTGTTACGGGAAAAGGTCTCTAAACTCCGGCCAAACAGGCTAGAGGCGGTTTTCTGTTCTGGGGCTGTTTTAGATAAAACAGCCCCAGAACAGGTAAGAAGGATTAATGGTCAAAGTCTACGTCTTTGTAGCGCTCGCGCAGGGCGGCCAGGCCTTTCTTGCCGTAGGCCACGCGGGTAATTACCACGTACAGCACCGGCACAATAAAGATGGCCAGGAACGTAGCCGCCAACATACCGCCAATCACAACCCAGCCAATGGTCTGCCTAGACACCGCCCCGGCACCCGAAGCCAGCACCAGCGGCACTACCCCCAGGATAAAGGCCAGCGAGGTCATGATGATGGGACGCAGACGCAGGCGTACGGCTTCAATGGTAGCCTCAATCAGGTCCATGCCGCGGTCTACCCGCTCCTTGGCGAACTCCACAATCAGGATGGCGTTTTTGGCGGCCAGACCAATCAGGGTGATCATCCCAATCTGGGCGTACACGTTGTTGTCCAGCTTAGGCAGGAAGGTGAGGGCCAGAATAGCCCCGAACATACCCAGCGGAATGGCGAACAGGATGGAGAACGGCACGCTCCAGCTCTCGTACAGGGCGGCCAGCAACAGCAACACCAGGACAATGGAGAGCGAGAAGATGTAGACGGTACTGTTCCCCGCGGCCAGCTCCTCGCGGCTGAGGCCTGAGAAGTCATAGCCATAGCCGGCCGGCAACACCTGGGCCGCTACCTCTTCCAGGGCCTGAAGGGCCTGTCCACTACTGTAGCCCGGGGCGGCGCTGCCCGAAATCTCAATGGACCGGAACAGGTTGTAGTGCGAGATCACCGCCGGGTTCTCCACCACCCGGGTAGACACCACCGCGCTCAGCGGCACCGACTCGCCCACGCGGTTCAGGACGTAATACTGGCTCAGGTCCTGGATGTCCATGCGGTAAGCGGTATCGGCCTGGGCCACCACCCTGAAGTTACGGCCGTAGCGGGTAAAGTCGTTGATGTAGCGGCTCCCCATGTAAGACGACATGGTGGCAAACACATCGGTGAGGTTGAGACCCAGTTTCTTCACCTTTTCGCGGTCCACGTCTACGTGGTAGCCCGGCGTACGGGTGTTGAAGAAGCTGTAAGCCATGGCAATCTCGGGGCGCTGGTTGGCCGCGCCCAGGAACTGCCCCATCACGCGCTCCATCTCCTTAATGTCGCCGGCGGTGCGCTGCTCCAGCATAAAGCTGAAACCACCCGACTGCCCCAGACCCGGAATGGCCGGCGGCGCCACCACCACAATGTTGGCTTCCTTGATGGCGGCAAAGCGCTGGTTCAGTTCGGCCATCACGCCTTGCAGCTTCATGGCCTCCTCCTGCCGTTCCTCCCAGGGCCGCATCTGAATGAAGAAGGTACCGCTGTTAGATTTAAACGAGAAGTTAAGGGCGTTGAGGCCGGAGATGGAAGTAGCGTTCCTGATGGCCGGCACTTCCTTGAGAATGCCCGCCATTCTTTCCAGCACCGCCTGGGTTCTGTTGGCCGAGGAGCCTTCTGGCAGCTCCACCGCAATGAACAAACGACCCTCGTCTTCAGTAGGGATAAAGCCGGTTGGTTTGTTGGCGAACAAGCCCACGGTGCCCACATAGATACAGGCCAGGATAATCAGGGCCAGCGGGGCGGCTTTGATGCTCTTGCGCACGCCCACTGAGTAAGACTCCGTGGTTCTGGCGAACCAGTTGTTGAACCGGTAGAAGAACTTGTTCAACCCTCTGGACTCGCGGTTCACGTTCATGGGTCGCAGCATGAGCGAGCAAAGCGCCGGGGTAAGCGTCAAGGCCACAAAGGCCGAAATCAATACTGAGATGGCGATGGTAATGGCGAACTGCTGGTACAGACGGCCCACAATACCCGGGATAAAGCCCACCGGAATAAACACCGCCGCCAGGATCAAGGCAATGGCAATAACGGGCGCCGTGATGTCTTTCATGGCCTTACGGGTAGCCTCGCGCGGCGAGAGCCGCTCATGGTCTATGTAGTGCTGCACCGCTTCCACCACCACAATGGCATCATCCACCACAATACCAATGGCCAACACAAACCCGAAGAGGGTAAGCGTGTTGATGGTAAAGCCCAGCGGAATGAAGAAGATAAAGGTACCGATGATGGACACCGGAATGGCCAGGATAGGCACCAGGGTAGCGCGCCAGCTCTGCAGGAACAGGAACACCACAATGATTACCAGCACCAGGGCCTCCAGCAGGGTGTGCACCACCTCGTTGATGGACACCTCCACCACCGTCACTGACTCAAAGGAGACAATGTAGTCCACGTCGGCGGGGAAGGATTTCTTCATCTCGGCCAGGGTGGCGTAGATGCCCTCGGCGGTGGCCACGGCGTTGGAGCCCGGGGCCTGGTAAATCAGCATCATGGCGGCCGGGTTCCCGTTGATGGTGGCCTGCCGGCCATAGTCAAACTGCCCGAACTCCACGCGGGCCACGTCTCGCAGGTACACCAGGGAACCGTCCTGCGGGTTGGTGCGAATGATCACGTTCTCAAACTGCTCCTGGGTAGCCAAGCGGCCACTCACCGTAATGGGGTACTGGAACGCCTGCGAGCTGTACTGCGGCCGCGCGCCTACCGTACCGGCCGCCACCTGCATGTTCTGCTCCTGAATGGCCGCCACTACCTGGTTAGGGCTCATGTTGTACTGGGCCAGTTTGTCGGGTTGCAGCCACAGGCGCATGCTGAAGTCCTGGCCAATGGCGGTCACGTCACCCACCCCGGCTACCCGCAGCAAGGCGTCTTTCACGTAAATGTTGGTGTAGTTGTCCAGGTACTGCACGTCGTGGGTCTTTCTGGGCGAGTAGATCCCCACCACCATCAGGATACTGGGGTTCCGTTTCCGCACGGTTACCCCTAGGCGGCGCACCTCTTCGGGCAGGCTGGGCTCGGCAATGCTGGCGCGGTTCTGCACGTCCAGGGTGGCAATGTCAATGTCAGTACCCACCTCAAAGGTCACGGTCATGTTCATCTGGCCGGTACTGGTGTTGGTGGAGGTAAGGTAGGCCATGCCCGGCGTACCGTTCACCTGCGTCTCAATGGGCGTGGCCACGGTCTGCTCCACCGTCTGGGCATCGGCCCCCGTGTAGTTCGCCGATACCGATACCGTGGGCGGGGAAATGTCGGGGTACTGGGTAACGGGCAGGTTCATCATGGCCAACGTTCCTACCAGCACGATCACAATAGAGATCACGATGGCGGTGACGGGCCTTCTTATAAATACATCAGATATCATGTTGTTTCTGAAATAGCCTCTTAAACATTATTTTCTGGCACCAGCCGGGGCACCGCCTCCGGCTTGCGGCGCGCCTACCTGAATCTTGGCTCCCTGGCGCAGTTTCTGGATGCCTTCCACCACAATCACGTCGCCGGCCTCTAAGCCTTCGCGGGCCACAATCTTGTCCTGGAAGCGGGTGCCCAGCAACACGTTCTGCTGCTGCACAGAGTCGCCCTGCACTTTGTACACAAAGTACTCACCCAGCTGCTCGGTCACGGCTTTGTACGGGATGGTAACCTGCTGGCCAATGTCCTGGTTGAGCACGTTCACGCTCACGGTCATGCCGGCAATGAGCTGGCGGTCTGGGTTGGGGAAGCTCACGCGCACCGTAATGGTACCAGACTGCAGGCCCACGGCGCGGTCAATGGCGGTGAGCTTGCCGGTGTGCGGATAGCCCGTGCCGTTAGACAGGGTGAGGGTGAAGAGCGAGTCGGGCTGCTTGCCCTGGCGCAGGCGGTTAAAGCGCGGCAACTCCTGCTCGTTGATCACGAAGTCCACTCCGGTGGGGCCGTCTGAGGAGATGGTGTTCAGCAGGGTTTGGCCGGGGCTTACCTGCGAGCCCACCCGCACCTGCGAGATGCCAATGGTACCGCTGAACGGCGCGTTGATGACCGAGTAGCCCAAGTCTGTGGAGGCGCTGGCCACCTGGGCCCGGGCCACGGCCACCTGGGCGCGGGCGGTTTCCACGTCGGCGCGGGCGTAGTCTACGCGTTGGCGGGCAATGGCGTCCTGGCGGGCCAGGTTCTCATAGCGTTCCAGGTCTTTCTGCACGCGGTCCAGGTTGGCCTGCGCGCTGCGCACGTTGGCCTGGGCCTGGCGGTAGGCGGCCATGTATTTGGTGCGGTCAATCTCATAGAGCTTCTGGCCTTTGGTCACGCGCTGGCCGTCTTTCACGAAGATCTGGGAGATGTAGCCGCTTACCTGCGGGCGCAGTTCTACCTCGTTGAGCGGCACCACGGTGCCCGGGTAGGTATCTGTGCCCACCACGTGCTCTTGGCTAACGGTATAGGTGTTCACCGGAACGGGGCCGCCCATCATGGCGCCCTGTGGGGCAGCTTCCTTTTTACCGCAAGATACCAGCATGGTCGCAAACAGGGCGGCCGCCGCCAATGGGGAATACGTTCTTTTCATTTTATAGGGAAGTGTTTTTCTGTTCTGGTGATTATTCAACGGCAATGGTGCCCAGGGCGCGCTGTACATCCAGCTTGCTGGACAGCACGTTGTACAGGGCATTGTAATAGTTCAGCTGCGCGGTGCGCAGGTCGGTCTCGGCCACAATCAGGTCAAGGTAGGTCTTGATGCCCTCGTTGTACTGCAGCCTGATCACGTTGTAGACCTCTTCGGCCAGCTGGTTGTTGCTCTGCAGGGTGAGCCAGTCGGTATAGTCGCTCTTGTAATTGGCCAGGGCGGTCTGGTACTCGGTGTTGATGACGCGCTGCAGGTTCTCCAGGTCCACGTTGATGCTTTCTTCGCGCAGGCGCGAGATGCGCACGTTCTGCAGCCTTCGGCCCCCCTGGAAGATAGGAACGCTCAACTGCAGGCCTACCTGCGAGGTGGGATACACCTGGCTGTAGAGATCAGAGAGGTTGTTGCTGAAGAACAGCGGGTTGTAGTTGCCGTACACCGAGGCGGTGGGCAGGAAGCCCCAGCGGTAGTAGCGCGTGTTCAGAAGCTGGATCTGCCGCTGCGTCTGCAGCTGCTGGAACTCTACCCGGTTGGCGTATACCACCTGCTGGGTAGTGTCTACCTGTATGTTCTGCTGCATCTGGTTGTAGTCATACGCCAGGTCCAGGTTGGTTTCTACCGGGAGGCCCATCAGTTGCTTGAGCACCGCCACGCGGGCCTTGATGGTTTCCTGGGCGCGTTTGCGGTCGGCGCGGGTGCTGGCCAGGGTGATGCTGGCGCGCTGGTAGTCGGTTTTGTCTACCAGGCCCTGCTCGTACTGGGCGCGGGCGTCGCGGTACTGCTTTTCCAGGCGGGTGATGTTCTCGTCCAGGATGCGCAGTTGCTCCTGGGTGAGCAGCACGCTGTAAAAGGCCTTGCTCACGTCTACCACAGTGTTGATCTTGCTGGCCCGCGTGTTCTGGTCCAGGGAAAGACGGGTGTAACGCGCCGCGCGGGAGGCCAGCAAGAGGTCATTGCTATACAGCGTTTGGTTGGCCTGCAGCAGCACGTTGGACGTGTAGTTCTGGCCAAGGGTGATGACCTGGTCACCGAACACGCTGCGTTGCCGCTGAATATTGCGTACCGCCGAGAACTGGCCCGTTACCTGGGGCAGCCAGCCGGCTAACTGCGCCCTGATCTGGCGCTCACCAATTTCTTCTTCAATCTGGGCTTGTCTCACCTCGGCCTGGTTCTGCAGGGCGTACTGCACGCACTGCTGCAGGGTGAGGGTGCCGCTGGGGGGACTCTGGGTGGTACCGCCTTGTGCCGCTGCCCCCAAGGGCACCAGCAGGTATCCCAGGACAACAGACACCAGAAGCTTGATTCTCTTCATGGATAATATAGTTAGGAGTAAGTAAAAGGGATTCAGTCTTTTTTAATGCCGTCCCACACCATCTGGGCCAGTTGCTGCAGGTCTGCCTGGGAGAGGGTGAGCTGTTCAGACAGGTGAAGCTTGGCGGCGGTGAGGGCACTGCTGTAGATCATCATGCGCATGAGGCGTGGGTTCATGGGGCGCAGGTAATTGTTCTCAATACCCGACTCTATGAACTGGATGACCTCTTTCTGGAAGCGCTCATCCTGTTCTTTAGAGCAGCGTTGCACATAGGGGGAATTCACGAACTGCTCCATGAAGAAGAGTGAATTGGGGTTTTGGATGTAGAACATACACCGGCTGATCCAATGGCTGAAGAACCGGGCCTTGTAATCCATGTCTTCGCGGCTGTTTTCCTTGATGGCATCTAGCAACCTGTATTGGGTGTAGGTATACAATTCCTGGATTAAGGTGTCTTTGCTGTCAAAGTAATGGTAAATGGTGCCGGCCGCCACGCCCGCCTTTTTTGCCACCTGGCTCATGGGCGTGCCATGGAAGCCGTTTTCCTTGATTAGCTTAAGCGTACTTTCTAGAATCGCTTTCTTCTTCTCAGCCATCATCGCCATCTCGTTTCTCGCCATCCGTCTATTGAATGTTCATTCGGTTTTGCAAAGTAAGAACCATTTGAACCGTAAAACAAAGAAACGCATGGTAGCCTAAAGGAAAGCAACAGATACTAGTATGGAGTTTGCATGAAAAAGTTTTCCTTAGAGGAGAAAATCAACCGCTTTCAGTCCGCTTTGGAAAAAAGGGCCCCAAAACGGAGAAGCTATGGTCACGCAGGGTGAATTCATGTCCGGTGTGCCCCGGTCTGATCAGAGCCTTGCAGGGGCAAACGGTTTCAACCCCGTTTGCGGGTTTCCTGGGCCTGCGCTGCATTTCTGGGTTGTTTTCTCTGACAGATTCACCTGAGTGGGGCGGGAATTCCGGCGAGGTTTCGGTCTGTCAGGGTCAGACCGAGGGAACGGTGGTGGCTACATTGGCCAGAGCACCTGGGTTTGGTTCTTCAGGCTGCGGCCTGACATGGGTGAGGGCCTGAAATTCGTAAGGCGGAAGCGTGAGAACCTTTGCGCCATCTGTTCTAATACAGCCGTGACGGTGAAAACAATCGGCCTTGCCGGTACCTGGAGGAAAAAGGCAGGAGGGACGCGTGCTCACGGGTAGCCGTGCCGTTTTGGGGCCGATTTAGGGGAAAAGGGCCCTAAACGGCTTAGAAAGAGCTGGTGCGGTCCTGTTCCAGAATGTGCTGCACAATCTTCTGGGCGTGGTCACGGGAGTTCTCTATGAACCACAGGTGGGTGTCCATGCCGCCGCAGACCACCCCGGCCAGGTACAGCCCGGGCTGGTTGGTTTCCATGGTCTGGGGGTTGTGCTGCGGGTACAGCTTGTCGTCTGGGGAGAGCTCTACCCCAAACTTGCGGAGCAGGTCAAAGTTAGGTTTGTAGCCCGTGAGCGCCAGCACAAAGTCATTCTCCAGGGTGACAGGTCCGTCTGGGGTTTGGATATCCACTTCGCCCGGCCTGATGGCGGTAATGCAGGAATTAAAGTGCGCCTTGATGCTGCCTTCCTTGATGCGGTTCTCAATATCGGGCCTGACCCAGTACTTCACCCGCCGACCGATTTCGGGGCCCCGCACCACCATGGTCACGCGGGCGCCTTTGCGGTAAGTTTCCAGGGCCGCGTCTACTGAGGAGTTGCTGGCGCCCACCACCACCACGTTCTGCAGGGCGTAGTAATGCGGGTCTTTGTAGTAGTGGGTCACGTGGGGCAGGTCTTCGCCGGGTACGTCCATGAGGGCCGGCAGGTCATAGAAACCCGTGGAGACAATCACTTTGCGGGCCCGGTAAGAGCCCTTGGCCGTCTGCACCTCAAACCTGGGGCCCACCTTCTCCACCGAGAGCACTTCCTCAAACAGGCGCACGTTCAGGTTAAACTTGAGGGTCACCCGGCGGTAGTATTCCAGGGCCTCGTTGCGGCGCGGCTTGGGGTTGTCTGAGATAAAGGGCACCCCGCCAATCTCCAGCTTTTCTGAGGTGGAAAAGAACGTCATGGTCACCGGGTAATTGTAGAGCGAGTTCACCAGGGCGCCTTTGTCCAGGATCACGTAAGAGAGTCCGGCTTTCTGGGCCTCAATGCCGCACGTGAGCCCAATGGGCCCGGCCCCGATTACTACTAGGTCAATTTCTGAAGAGGTACGCATGCCGCAAAGGTACAGAGGGATTTTGGGATGGAAGCAAGGGTGTGAACCAGACAGTGTACGAACGCGGGCTGAAACAGGCGCAAAATAAGCCCGCCCAATTAACCTGCCGCCAGAAATTTCGAGGAAGCGTTTCAGGCTTTATTGCTGAAAATCAGCCCCAAAACGCTGGGATAGGGTAGGGCAGCCCGGGTACGCATGATCCTGCCTGGCCCAACTTACGTTTAAGCTCCCAAACGTTCCGCCGTTTTGGGGCTTTTTCCGTAAAAACGGCGCCAAAACCGCAAAAAGTGCGAAGTTGTGGGCCCGGTGCCCGAAAAAATTGCCCATACAAAGGCAGAACAGAGTACCTTCCGCCGGCGGACCAGAGCGGAACCCGTGACGCAACCACCCTTTCACCCCTACACGCAGGTAAGCATGAACCGGAAGATCAGGCAGCTACAGTCTTTCTTTTACAGCCAGAATTTCTCAGACGGCCTCCGGATCACCATTGGGGTGCTGCTGCCCGCGCTGCTGTTCTCTTACCTGGGCCAGTTGCAGACGGGCATCACCATCTCACTGGGCGCGCTGGGCACCAGCCTGGCCGATTCACCGGGGCCGGCGGTGCACCGGCGCAACGGCATGCTGGTGTGCATGGGCGTGTGTGCGGTGGTGGCCTGGTGCACGGTGCTTGCCCGCCTGCACCCGGTCACGCTGGGCCTGGAGATTTTCGTGCTGAGCTTTGTGTTTTCCATGTGGCAGGTGTACGGCATGCGCGCCACCCTCATAGGCCTGGCCGGGTTGCTGGTGCTCATCCTGTCCATGGACCGGCCGCTGGCCCTTAACCAGGTGCTGCCCTACGGGTTGCTGGTGCTGGGCGGGGGCGTCTGGTACCTGCTGCTGAGCCTGCTCACGTTCCAGATCATGCCGTACCGGCCCGCGCAGCAGGCCCTGGGCGAGTGCATCCTGGAGGTGGCCAACTTCCTGCGCATCAAGGCGGGCTTTTACCGGCCCCAGGCCAACCTGCAGCAGGAGTACCGCAAACTGGTGACCCAGCAGATTGTGGTGAGCGAAAAGCAGGACGCCGTGCGCGAGGTGCTGTTCAAGACCCGGCAGATTGTGAAGGAGTCCACCGACACCGGCCGCAAGCTGGTGATGACGTTTGTAGACCTGGTAGACCTGTACGAGCAGATCACCGCCATCCATTATGACTATGC
The DNA here is from genome assembly GCF_016924645.1 of Rufibacter psychrotolerans. GTDB lineage: Bacteria > Bacteroidota > Bacteroidia > Cytophagales > Hymenobacteraceae > Nibribacter > Nibribacter psychrotolerans. The sequence goes on from NZ_JAFFJV010000001.1 coordinate 474,504, forward strand.
CACCATCCTGGAGAAGTTTGGGCCCACCGGCATCCTGGACCAGATCTCCGGGCTTGTGGAGAACCTGGCCGATGAGCTGGAGAACATCGGCTTTGCCATGCAGGCCAACCTGAAACTCACCCATCGGCCGGACTTCCAGCAGAAGCTGGAGCACCTGAAAGCCTCCATTGACGCCCTGGACAACCAACTGGAGGAAACCAGCACCCTGGTGTTGAAGAAAGTGTTGGTCAACATCAGAACCATCGCGCAGCGCCTGGCAGACATTATATCGTACCACAACCCCCAGGCCGCCCATCGGGCCAGCCTGACCCACACGCTGGAGTTTGGCCAGTTTGTGTCGCACCAGAACTTTTCGCCGCGGCTGTTCCTGGACAATCTCACGTTCGGTTCGTCGGTGTTCAGGTTCTCGTTGCGGGTGGCCCTGGTGGCGCTCTTTGCCTACGTGCTCACCAAGTTTTTCCCGTACGGGCAGCACAGCTACTGGGTGTTGCTCACGGTGGTGTTCATCCTGAAACCCGCCTTCAGCCTCACCAAGCAGCGCAACGTGGAGCGGGTGGTGGGTACCCTGGTGGGTGGTGTGATTGGGCTATTGATTCTGTACCTGGTGCGCAATGAGACGGCCCAGTTCCTGTTCCTGCTGCTGTTCATGACCGGTTTTTACACCGTGCAGCGCATCAACTACGTGCTCAGCGTGATTCTTATGACGCCCTTTATGCTCATCCTGTTCAGCTTTCTGGGGGCCGGGGGACTGGCCATTGTAGAGGAGCGCGTGATTGACACTGTGGTGGGCTGCGCCATTGCCTTTGCTGCCACCTACTTTGTGTTTCCCAACTGGGAGTCGCAGCAGGTGGGGCGCTTTGCCCGGGGCGTGCTGGAGGCCAACCTGAACTACCTGCAGGTCCTGGCCCACGGGCTGGCGGGCCAGGAAATAGCCGAGGTACAGTACAAACTGGCCCGCAAGGAGGTGTACGTGAAGTCGGCCAACCTGTCGGCGGCGTTCCAGCGCATGTCCGGCGAGCCCAAGCGCAAGCAGCGCAACAGCCAGCAGGTCTACGAGTTTGTGGTGCTCAACCACGTGCTGTCTTCCTACATTGCCAACGTGGTGTCTGAGCGCCTGGCCACCGGGGCCAAAGGCTACCCGAAGCCGTTCCTAAGGCCCATCCGGAGGGCGCAGCTTTCCCTCACCGAGGCCATCCGGCAGCTGGCGCCCCAGTTCCAGGCCCCGGAGCCCGAACACGAGGCGCCAGAACCTGCCGCCGAGACCCTGCCTACTCTTTCCGCCGAAGACCGCCTGCTGGCCGAGCAGCTGGAGTTCATCCGGAAAATCTCAGCCGACATCCAGAAGCTCACCCGCCAGATCACCGCCGCCCAGAAAACTCCAGCCCCGAAACAGGCTGCAGCCGCGGAATAGTCCTCCTGTTTTGGGCTTGTTTTTCCAGAAAAGCACTAAAAACCAGAACCAGATTTGCAGGAGTGGGGCAGAACGTGTATATATGTAGGTACATTAATTAAGGCCAACCCAAACGGGGAGCTTCGGGTTCCTGCAAGGGGCCTTTCTGTCACCAACAAGCTTCAGTAAACCAAACCTACCACTATGGCAACTACCAAATGGGTGCTAGACCCCACGCACAGCGAAGTGCAGTTTAAAGTGAAACACCTCATGATCACCACCGTGACCGGCTACTTCCAGCGCTTCAACGTGGAAGTGGAGACCCAGGGCGATGATTTCGCTACCGCTTCCAGCGTGCTCTTCACCGCCGACGTGAACTCCATTAACACCAACAACGAGCAGCGCGACACGCACCTGAAGTCGGCTGATTTCTTTGAGGCCGAGCAGCACGCCGAGATTCGGTTCGTGGGCCAGCGCTACGAGAAAACGGGCGAGGACACTGCCCAACTGCACGGCGACCTCACCATCAGGGGCACCACCAAGCCGGTGACTGTGGCCGTGGAGTTCGGCGGCATTGTGGTAGACCCGTACGGCCAGACCAAGGCCGGCTTCACCATTACCGGCAAGATCAGCCGCAAGGAGTTCGGCCTCACCTGGAACGCCGTGACCGAGGCCGGCAGCGTGGTGGTGAGCGACGAAATCAGGCTGAACGCCGAGATTCAGTTAGTGAAGCAAGCGTAACCGCCGTTTTCACCCCCAAAACAGAAAAGGAGCCCTAAAACGGCTCCTTTTTTTGTTTACGGCTCTTTGCCAGAACGGGCGCTACAATAGAAGCTTGCCCAGAACAGGAGCGGGCAGAAGCTAGGCGCAGAAAACAGCCTCTCTGGTAAAAGTTGGGCCAGACCGGAGGAAAGTGGCAAGGAAGGAATGGTTTTTGTTTGAAGATTGAAAAGTGCGGGGGAACTGCAGCCCGGTAACCGGTTGGGAAACAGCGCTAAACGAAAAATAGCTGCCGCAAAATATGTGTATTTTGAAATATTTTGGTAAGCAGTGTAATTTTTTTTATAACCATAGGCTTATCTATACGTATAGCAGGTGTCCCCACATCAAGAAGAGAAGTAGGAGCGTCAAGTTTTTATGGCAATGAAGAATACTTTTGGCATGGAGATCATCCCAGACAATGAGGCTGATCGGGTTCAAAGACTACACGATTACCAGATTTTAAAGATTGAAACCGAAGGGGCTTTCAAGCACATTGCGGCCCTGGCGGCCCACATGTTCAGGGTACCCATTGCCTTGGTTTCTTTTGTAGACGCAGACAAAGTTTGGTTTAAGGGCAGCGTGGGCATGGACGGGGAAACCGCCCTGGATCGGGGCGTGGGCCTGTGCTCCCTGTCCATCCTAAAAAAAGAGGCTACCGTGATCAAAGACGCCTCCAAAGTACCCTTTCTGCAGCACAACCCCCTGGTGGCCGGCAAGTTTGGGCTCCGCTTTTACGCCGCCGCGCCCCTGACCACCTATGACGGCTTCGCCCTGGGCTCAGTGAGCGTGGTGGACAGAACCCCGCGCGACTTTACCCCCGAAGACCAGGTAACCCTGGAGTACATGGCCAAGCTGGCCATGGATGAACTGGAACTCTGGAAATGCCGCCTCTACACCGAACAGAAGGGCCGGGCCTTTGCCTAGCGCCCCATGCGTATAAAAACAAAAAAGCCTGCGTCTCCAAAAACGCAGGCTTTTCTGTTTTTAAGGGCCAGCCGCCCAGGTTTTAGGGCTGTTTTCCTGAAATCCGGTGAAAAACAAGATTCTCACCGGAAACCAGCCCTTTGCCGCTGCTGTGGACCTGTGCCAGGCACTTCCCTCACTGCTACCGCGAAGCCGGCCCTGGCTGTTTGGCCGGAGTTTTCCGGAAAACAGGCCCTAAACCAACTTGTTATTCAACAGAGGCGGTGCTTTTCTTGCCGCCCAGCCAGATGTTCTGCAACTCCACTTGCTCGGCGTTCACAATGCTCACCGGAATGTTCACCGTGTCAATGGTGATGCCGTTGAAGAACAGGTTGCGCACCTTTTTATCGGCGAAGCCCTCCACGGTAATGCCGTAGCCGGTGGCCTTCTGGCAGGTGATGTTGTTGAAGTGGATGTCGTGGATGTCGGTTTGGTAGCCCTGGCCCTCGTTCTTGTACTTGGACGTGATCATGATCAGGTCTTCTACCTCGCCAAAGGCGATATTGCTGGCGTAGATGTGGGCAATCTCGCCGCCCCGGTCGGCATTGGACTTGAGGTAGAGCCCGCGCTTGAGTTTACCCGCGAAGGTGGAGTTCTCAATGTATACGTTGCGCACCCCCGCCGACATTTCGCTGCCCATGACCACGCCGTGCAAACCCATGAACCGGCAGTTACGGATAATGATGTTCTGGCTGCTACGCTTGGAGGCACGCCCGTCATGGTCGCGGCCGGCTTTGATGGCAATGTTGTCGTCGCCGTTGTTGAAGGAAATGTTCTCAATTAAAACATCCTCGGTGAACTCGGGGTCAATGCCGTCGTTGTTGAGGTTATGGGCGTTGAACTGCACCCCGCGCACAATCACGTTCCTGCACAGCACCGGATGGATGCACCAGAACGGCGAATCCTCAATCCTGATGTCTTCCACCAGAATGTTCTCGCACTCAAAGAACTGGATCAGCTGCGGGCGCAGGAACCGGCCTTTGCCAAACACCCGCTTTTCAATGGGTACCCGTTGGTGGTTCATGGCGCGGCTCTCGTCCTGGGCGGGCTTCTGCTGGGCGCGCCACTTGGCCCACCTTTGGGCATCCTCGGCCTTGATGGTGCCCTTGCCGGTAATGGCCACGTTCTTGAGCTGGTAGCCGTAAATGAACGGGCTGTAGTTATAGAGGAAGGTGCCCTCCCAGGTGGTTTTCACCACGGGCAGGTAATGGTCGGCCTCGGCGCTGAACACCAGCACAGCCCCTTCCTGCAGGTGCAGCTCGGTGTTGGACTGGAAGTGAATGGGCCCGTTGATCTTGTACGTGCCCGCCGGTACCACAATGCGCCCGCCTTTGCTCTTCTTTGCCTGCTGCATGGCTTTGTCAAAGGCCGGCTTCCAGTTGGTGCCGTTGGCCGAAGCGCTCTTGAACTGGGTAATGTTGAACTGCCTGTTAGGAATAACCGGAGGCTTGATGCGCTGCAGAATTGCTTCCTTGGGGTCTGGCGCGGTCCTGAAGGCGGCCAGCAGGGCTACCGCAAGCACCATGCCCACTACCGGAAACCAGCGGTAGCTTTTCCTGTGCGCAAAGGGTGCCTGAAAGAGTTTTGAGAGGCTTGGTTGCTGCTTCATGTGCTGACAAGTAGGTGATGGAAAAGACTAAAGGTAGCACAAAATGCCTTTCTAAACCGGGATTAAACCTGATTTATGGAGAGAGCATATTTTTGAAAATAAAGCTGTTTCGCGTTTTTGGTTTTGTCCCTGGCGCAAGCGCCGCTTATGCCTTGCGCGTACAAAGCTCCCTGTTTCTGGGCGGTTGTCTGAAAAGTAGCCCTGAAACGGCGGCACCAGCGGACGCTTGCGCCAGATGTAGCCCTTATAGATGAAAAAGGAGAAACCCTACATCGGTTCTATATAAGGGAGTTAGGATGTATACTCTTCGGCCAAAGAAATTTCAGATCATCTCGCTACCCCAGCTACATCCCACGAGCCAACGGAATGGTCCATCAAAGCTGATTCAATCCACCAACCTATATAGCCCCTCTACACCTAAATCTGCTCCTTCTCAACAGCTGCTGAAATCCAGGTCCTATTTCAACCGGCCGGCCTTGCGGCGCATGATCTCCTGCACGGGCACGTTCTCAATCTTGCTCTCCAGCCAGGAGATAATGTCCAGGTACAGGAAGGGCCGCCGCTCGTAGGGATTCTCTGAGATGGCCATCAGACGTTCCTTCAGGTCTTTGAACGCCTCCCTCACCTGATTTGGGGCGATATTTCCCACATTGCGCAGAAAACGGAAGATCTCTACCTGCATCTGCTGCTGGTTGTCCATCTTGCCCAGGAAGTGGTACACCGTCCTGATCTGGTAATCCAGGGTGTCATCGTCGTAGCCGGCTTCGTAGTGCGCAATCAGGTTCAGGATGCGGGCGAAACACTGCAGGTCCTCGCGCAGGCTGGTGTTGCGGTGGTGGATGACCTTGTTGAGGTACTCAATGGCTTTCTTGAAGTTGCCGCTGCCAAAGTAGAGGCTGGCAATCTTGTAGTAGAACACCAGCATGCGGTGCGGGTCTAGCTGCGCCTGAAACCCCTCCAGGTTCTTGAGCACCCCCGGAATCACCTGCAACCCCTCGGTGAACTTGCCCTCCAGAAAGTACGCGTTGATCTTGTTGGTATAGATGTAAAGGAAAAGCAGCGTGTCAATGTTGGGGTTAGAGCGGCGCTTGGGATCATCGGCAAACTCTTCCAGCTGGCGCAGCACCACTACAAACTTAGAGTGGTAGAGCAGGTTGTAGAGCGCGTTGAGCAGGTTGTGCATGCCCTTGATGTAGAGCACCGGCCGGCGCTCCTTCATGTGCGGATACGCATCAAACAGGTCCACCCACTTCTGGGCGAAGCGGTAGCAGGCTTTTAGGTCCTGGGTCATGAGGTGGTACCACACGTGCGCCTGGTAGTAGTACAGCTTCTCATAAAAGCCGGCGGTGCGCAGGTCTATTTGGGGCACGTTTTCCTGAAAAAAGGCCGAAATCGCCTCATGGTCCTGTTGGTTCCTGGCCAGGCCCACCTTAAGGTAATGCCCGTACAGCCGCAGGGCCACGTTGGAGAACTGGTGCATCCGGAAGAGGTGAGACGCCACCTGGGTGGCTTCCTGGCTCAGGTCCTCGGCCCGGCCGCTCAGGCTGCGCGTGATGTACTGGCTTTCAATCAGCTTCTCAAAGTCAATGGCCGTGAGGGCAATGTGCGGCAGCTCGTACTCCAGGGCCGTGCTCTTCACCTTGTCCAGCAGCTTGAGGCTTTGCTGGTAAAAGCCCTTGTTGTAGAGCACCCGGGCGTAGTCCAGCTGCTCGTGCAGCTGGATGTCCAGGTTCTGCGGGGCGTGGTACGTGCGCAGGCTGGAGAGCAGGTGCTTGTACAGGTTGTTCTTGAGGTTGGCTAGTTGCGCCTTCTTAATGCTGGGCACCTGCTTTAAGATCTTCTCCTCGTTCAGGGTTTCCTGCTGGTCCAGGGCGTCAAACAACTGCAGAAACTTCAAATCCTCACTGGAGCCGCTCTTGTTGGTGAACAGCCGGAAGTGCCGTTTCTCTGAGGGGGTGAGGGCTTTGATTAATTGAAAAACAGGATCAATATTTTGGTTGGGCATTGTAAGTGAAAGAGAGGTAAAATATTGATTTTTAGGCGGTTGTCTTTTAGAATGCAGTGCTTGGAAATAGTAGGCGCGGGTAAAATTGTTTTTCTATCTAGTATTAGTACGCACTTCTTTGTATCAGAACAAGAAGCCAAATAAACAATGTCAGTTCAGAAGATACAAATATTTGATACAACGTTGCGCGATGGCGAACAGGTGCCCGGCTGCAAATTGAACATGGAGGAGAAGTTGGTCATTGCGCGGCAACTGGAGCTTCTGGGGGTGAATGTGATTGAGGCGGGCTTCCCGGTTTCCAGCCCCGGCGACTTTGAGGCGGTGCGTGCCATTGCGGCCCAAACCAGAGAGGCCACCGTGTGCGGCCTCACCCGCGCCGTGGAGAACGACATCAGGGTGGCTGCCGAGGCCCTTAAACCGGCCCGTTACCCCAGAATCCACACCGGTATTGGTACTTCTGAATCACACGTAAAGTTCAAGCTGCGCACCACCCAGGCCGATGTCATTGAACGGGCCGTGGCCGCGGTAAAACTGGCCAAAAGCTTTGTGGAAGACGTGGAGTTCTACGCCGAAGACGCCGGCCGCACCGACAATGAGTTCCTGGCCATGGTGTGCGAGGCCGTGATCAAAGCCGGGGCCACCGTGCTGAACATCCCCGACACCACCGGTTATTGCCTGCCCAATGAGTACGGCGCCAAAATCAAATACCTGTACGAGAATGTGCGGGGCGTGCAGAATGTAACGCTGTCTACCCACTGCCACAATGATTTGGGCTTGGCCACCGCCAACTCCATCGCGGGGGCCGTTAACGGGGCCCGCCAGATTGAGTGCACCATCAACGGGGTAGGAGAGCGCGCGGGTAACACGGCCCTGGAGGAAGTGGTCATGATCCTGCGCCAGCACCCTTATTTGAACCTGGATACCAGCGTGAATACTCGCCTGCTGACGGAGACCTCGCACCTAGTATCACACATGATGCGCATGCAAGTGCAGCCCAACAAAGCCATTGTGGGCGCTAACGCGTTCGCGCACAGCAGCGGTATTCACCAGGACGGCGTGATCAAGCACCGTGAGACCTACGAGATCATTGACCCCAAAGAAGTAGGGGCCGAGGATTCTTCCATTGTGCTCACCGCCCGCTCCGGCAGAGCTGCCCTGGCGTACCGCATGCAAAAATTGGGCTATGCTTTGGAGAAAGAAGCCTTAGATAAAGCATATACCGCCTTCCTGGAAGTAGCAGACAGAAAGAAAGAAGTAGTAGACGAAGACCTCCATTTAATGGTGGAGCAGGACAATCTGGTTTCTGCAAATTAAATACCCGCTGTCATCTTGAAAGTACATGGCATAAGTGAGAAGGAAAAAGTAGAAGAGAGCAGCCTTACCAGATGACAAACGTGACAACTATGGCAAAGACATTATTAGATAAGATTTGGGACGCTCACGTAGTGAAGTCCATTCCCGGTGGGTTAGATGTGTTTTACATTGACCGTCACCTCATACATGAAGTAACCAGTCCGCAGGCGTTTGATGAGATTGAGGCGCGCGGCTTGCCGCTGTTCCGCAAAGAGCAGATTGTAGCTACCGCCGACCATAACGTACCTACCAAGAACCAGCACCTGCCTATTCAGGAGCCGCTGTCCCGGTTTCAGGTAGATAAACTCACCGAGAACTGCGCCAAGCACAACATTGAATTGTACGGCCTGGGGCATGAGAAGCAAGGCATTGTGCACGTAATGGGGCCGGAACTGGGCATCACCCAACCGGGCATGACCATTGTGTGCGGCGACAGCCACACGTCTACCCATGGAGCCTTTGGCGCCATTGCGTTCGGAATTGGCACCAGCCAGGTAGCGCAAGTGATGGCCTCCCAGTGCTTGCTGCTGAGCAAACCCAAGAGCATGCGCATCACCGTTGATGGGGACGTGAGACCCGGCGTAACGGCCAAAGACATTATTCTCTACGTGATTTCCAAGCTGGGTACCGGTGGAGCAACAGGGTACTTTGTAGAATATGCGGGCAGTGCTTTCCGCAACCTGAGCATGGAGGGCCGCATGACCGTCTGCAACATGTCCATTGAAATGGGCGCCCGCGGCGGAATGATTGCCCCTGACCAAACCACCTTTGATTACCTGAACGGTCGCGAGTTCGCGCCGAAGGGAGAGCGCTGGGATCAGGCGGTGGCCTACTGGTCAACCTTGTTCACCGAAGAAGGAGCCGCCTTTGACAAAGAACTGACGTTTGACGCCGCCGACATCGCGCCCATGATTACGTTCGGGACCAACCCGGGCATGGGCATGGCCATTGACGCCCTGATTCCAACGGAGGTGCCAGTAAGTGAGCAAGCCAGCTACAGCAAATCATTGCAGTACATGGGTTTCCAGCCGGGTGAGTCGTTGCTGGGCAAAGAGATTCAGTACGTGTTCATTGGCTCTTGCACCAACTCCCGCATTGAAGATTTGCGCCAGGTGGCTAGGTTTGTGCAGGGCAAGAAAAAGGCCCCGCACGTAGAGGCCATCATTGTGCCGGGTTCCAAGCAAGTAGAGAAACAAGCCATTGAAGAAGGCATAGACAAAGTGCTCGCCGAAGCTGGTTTTGAGCTACGGGAGCCGGGCTGCAGCGCTTGTCTGGCCATGAACGAAGACAAGATTCCGGCCGGTGCTTACTGCGTGTCTACCTCTAACCGCAATTTTGAAGGCCGCCAGGGACCAGGTTCCCGCACCTTGCTGGCCAGCCCGTTGGTGGCGGCCATCACCGCCGTGGAAGGAAAGATTGTGGACATCACCCAATACCTGAATTAGTCAGATGGAAAAGTTTGAAGTGCTTCAATCCACAGCGGTTCCGTTGCCGATTGAGAATATAGATACCGACCAGATTATCCCGGCCCGCTTTTTAAAGGCCACCTCGCGCGAAGGCTTCGGGGAGAATTTATTCAGAGACTGGCGCTTTGACAATGCTGGTCAGCCCAAAGCGGATTTTGTCATGAATACCGGCCGCTATAGCGGAAAAATTCTAGTGGCAGGCAAAAACTTCGGGTGCGGTAGTAGCCGTGAGCACGCTGCCTGGGCCATTTATGATGCCGGTTTCAAGGTGGTCATCTCCAGCTTCTTCGCTGATATCTTCAAAGGCAATGCGCTGAACAATGGCCTGTTACCGCTGCAGGTGAGCGATGAGGTGCTGGCAAGATTGTTGGCCCAGATTGAGCAAGACCCGCAGACCACGTTGGTAGTGAACCTGGTGAACCAGGAACTGGAAGTGCCGGTGTGGGAAGAAAAAATCTCTTTTGAGATTGATGCCTACAAAAAAGAGTGCCTCATCAATGGCTATGATGACATTGATTTTTTAGTGAACCAGAAAGAAGCGATAGAACAATACGAAAGCAACAGACCATGGGCGTATTAACCAAAAGAATAGCCGTTTTACCCGGCGACGGAATCGGGCCGGAAGTTTGTGCCGAGGCCCTGAAAGTCTTGGAGGCGGTGTCTGAGCGTTTCGGGCACCAGTTTGAGCTAGACGTGCAACTCATGGGTGCCTGTGCCATTGACGCCACCGGCGACCCGCTTCCGGAGTCTACGCTGCAAGCTTGCTTTGAGGCCGATGCCATTTTGTTAGGCGCCATCGGGGACCCGAAATATGACAACAACCCCGCTGCCAAAGTACGCCCGGAGCAAGGGCTGTTGCGCCTGAGAAAATCCTTAGGCTTGTTCGCCAATATCCGTCCGGTAACCGCCTATGACGTGCTATTAGAGCATTCGCCCTTAAAAGCAGACCGCATTCAAGGGGCTGACATGCTGATTTACCGCGAGCTGACTGGCGGTATCTACTTTGGGGAGAAAGGCCGTACCGCCGATGGAGCGTATGACCACTGCACTTATACCCGCGAGGAAATTGTGCGCATTGCGCACCTGGCCTTCCAATCAGCTACCACGCGCCGCAACAAACTGACCTTGGTAGACAAAGCCAACGTGCTGGAAACCTCTCGCCTGTGGCGCGAAGTAGTGCAGCAGATTTCCCCGGAATATCCGAGCGTAGCGGTTGATTACCTGTTTGTGGACAACGCTGCCATGCAGATGATTCTGAACCCCAAGCAGTTTGACGTGATTCTCACCGAGAACATGTTCGGGGATATTATCTCAGACGAAGCTTCGGTGATTGCCGGTTCTTTGGGCTTGCTGCCTTCGGCCTCAGTAGGAGAGACCGCCGCGTTGTTTGAACCTATCCACGGCTCCTTCCCGCAGGGCAAAGGCTTAGGCATTGCCAACCCTATTGCTACCATTTTGTCAGTGGCTATGATGTTGGAGCACTTCGGAATGTATGATGAGGCGACTTTGGTGAAAGAAGGTGTGGATTATGCCCTCCGAAGAAAGGTATTGACCCCTGAACTGAACAGCGATAATCCTTATACCACTGAGCAAGTGGGCTGCTTCATCGCTGACTACGTGCAGGAGGGTGGCGAGTGTTTCCGGCACCTGAAGAACCTGGAATTGGGCTTGAGCACCATCATCTAAAATTGCGTTTTCGACCTGTTTTTCTAAAAACAAGCCGAAAACAGGAAATAGAAGTTTTTGAGTCCTGAGACTCGCGCTAGTCAAGGAATAAAGGTGCGTTTTTAGCCTGTTTTTCAGAAAACAGACCAAAAACAGAAATAAAAAGAATACAGATGCGACACCGGTCGGTCATTTACATTATTAGCATTTGTCCTCTGCCGCAAGGTGGGTAGGATAGGTCCCATACAACCTTTGGGAGCCTTTCTACCCGCCCGGTAGAAAGGCTCTTTTTTTACAGCAACATCAAGAATCACAAAGAATTACCAGCCATGGCGTTAAATAAATACAGCGGCATTTACACCAAAGACGACAGCCTTCCGGCCTCTCAGGCCATGCTGATAGGGTCAGGGGTGAAAGAAGAAGACCTGCGCAAACCGTTTGTGGGCATCTGCTCTACCGGCTTTGAAGGAAACACCTGCAATATGCACTTGAACGGCCTCGCCGATGCCGTGAAAATAGGTGTGCAGGCCAACGGCATGGTGGGCCTTCGGTTCAACACCATTGGCGTGAGCGACGGGATTACGAACGGCAACGCAGGCATGCGCTACTCTTTGGTGAGTAGAGAACTGATTGCTGATTCTATTGAGGCTATGGCCGGTGCGCATTACTATGATGCGGTGGCCACGGTGGTAGGCTGTGATAAAAACATGCCGGGTGCCTTGATTGCTATGGCGCGCCTCAACCGCCCGTCGGTGATGATTTACGGCGGTACCATCAAAGGCGGTGAGTACAAAGGCCAGAAACTGAACATTGTGTCTTGCTTTGAGGCCTACGGCAAGAAACTGAACGGCACCATCTCAGACGAAGATTACCGCGGCATCATCCGGAACGCCTGCCCGGGACCAGGTGCCTGCGGCGGAATGTACACCGCCAACACCATGGCGGCCGCTATTGAGACCTTGGGCATGAGCTTGCCGTTCTCTTCCTCTTCTACGGCCGTGAGCGCAGAGAAAAACCAGGAAGCGCTTGACACCGGAGCCTACATCTTGAACCTGCTGGAGAAAGACATCAAGCCCAGAGACATCTTAACCCGTGAGGCCTTTGAGAATGCTTTGGTCATGATTACGGTGCTGGGTGGTTCTACCAACGCGGTGTTGCATCTCATTGCCATTGCCCATGCCGCGGGCGTGCATTTGACCATGGAAGATTTCCAGGACGTGAGCAACCGCGTGCCGGTTCTCGCCGACCTGAAACCGAGCGGCAAGTACCTCATGGAAGACCTTTCCGCGTTGGGCGGCGTACCGGCGGTACAGAAAACGTTGCTGGAAGCCGGATTGCTGAACGGTGATTTACTGACCGTCACAGGCAAAACCCTCGCGGAGAACTTAGAAAATGTGAAACCGCTGGGCGCGGAACAGGACTTGTTGAGACCGCTTTCCAACCCCATTAAATCAGACGGCCACATTCAGATTCTATACGGCAACCTGGCTTCTAAAGGAGCCGTGGCGAAGATTTCGGGGAAAGAAGGTTTGCGGTTTGAGGGCCCGGCCATTGTGTTCAACTCTGAAGAAGAACTGAATGAGGGCATCGCCGCCGGAAAGATTCTACCGGGTCAGGTCGTCGTCATTCGGTACGTGGGGCCCAAAGGCGGTCCGGGTATGCCCGAAATGCTGAAACCCACCTCAGCCATTATGGGTGCTGGTTTAGGCGATAAAGTAGCCCTCATCACCGACGGTCGTTTCTCGGGTGGTACCCACGGCTTTGTGATTGGCCACGTGAGCCCCGAAGCCTATGACGGCGGCACCATTGCCTTGGTAGAAGACGGCGACTGGATTGTGCTGGACGCCGCCACCAACACCATTGACGTGCAGCTGAACGAGGCTGAACTGGCCATCAGGAAAAGTAATTGGAGAAGACCAGCCCCTAACGTGCAGAGCGGGGTGCTATTGAAATACATTAGAACGGTAAGTGATGCCAGCCACGGTTGTATCACCGATTTACAAGACGAAGCCTATGTTAACGCAAGAGAAACAAGCCCCAGCCTTGCCTGAGACAGACACCCAGTTGAGCGGTAGCCAAGCGCTGTTGCACGGCTTCGTGGTGGAAGGCGTAGATACTATCTTCGGCTATCCGGGCGGGGCCATCATGCCCATCTATGATGCCCTCTATGACTTTGAATGTGACTTGAAACACATACTGGTGCGCCACGAGCAAGGCGGCATTCACGCTGCCCAGGGCTACGCCCGAAGCTCCGGCAAAGTAGGCGTAGTGTTCGCTACCAGCGGCCCCGGTGCTACCAACTTAGTGACTGGTCTCGCCGATGCCTTGATTGACAGCACGCCCTTGGTTTGCATTACGGGTCAGGTATTCGCGCATTTGCTGGGTACTGATGCGTTTCAGGAAGCTGATGTGATTGGCATTACCACGCCCGTGACCAAGTGGAATTACCAGGTAACCGATGCCACCGAAATTCCAGAGGTACTGGCCAAGGCGTTTCACATTGCCCGCAGCGGCCGTCCCGGTCCGGTCTTGATTGACATTACCAAAAACGCTCAGCTGCAGAAGTTCGCGTTTCAGGGCTACACGCCGTGTGACCACATCAGAAGCTACCGCCCTAAGCCCATTGTGCGCAAAGAATACATCCGCCAGGCGGCGGAGTTGATTAACAAAGCCAAGAAGCCGTTCGTGCTGTGGGGTCAGGGCGTGATGCTCGGCTCCGCCGAACAGGAATTCAAGGCTTTCCTAGAGAAAACCGGGATTCCCGCGGCCTGGACTATCATGGGCGCGGGTGCGTTGCCCACCGACCATCCGCAGAACGTGGGCATGTTGGGCATGCACGGCAACTACGGTCCCAACGTGATGACCAACGAGTGCGATGTTTTGATTGCCATTGGCATGCGCTTTGATGACCGCGTGACCGGCCGTCTGGACAAATACGCCAAGCAGGCCCAAGTCATCCACCTGGACATTGACCCCGCCGAGATTGACAAAAACGTGAAAACCACCGTGCCCGTGTGGGGCGATTGCAAAGAAACCTTGCCGCTGCTCACCCAAATGGTGGAAACCAAACAGCACACCGAGTGGCTGGCCAAGTTCCGGGAGTTTGAGCAGAAAGAAATTGACGCGGTGATACGTGAAGAGCTGTTCCCAACCTCAGAGGAAATGACCATGGGCGAGGTGATTCAGCAATTGAATGAACTCACCAAAGGCGAAGCCATTATTGTCACCGATGTGGGGCAACACCAAATGGTGGCCTGCCGCTACGCCAAACTCAACCACACCCGCAGCAACATCACCAGTGGCGGATTGGGCACCATGGGCTTCGCCTTACCAGCCGCCATCGGGGCTAAGTTTGGGGCACCTAATAGAACCGTGGTGGCCGTGATTGGCGACGGCGGTATGCAGATGACCATTCAAGAACTGGGTACCATCATGCAGAGCGGCATTGACGTGAAAATCCTGATTCTGAACAACCAGTTTTTGGGCATGGTGCGCCAGTGGCAGGAGCTGTTCCATGAGCGCCGCTACTCGTTCGTAGACATCACCAGCCCAGATTACGTGCAGGTGGCCAAAGGCTACGGCATACCCGGCCGCAGCATCAACCAGCGCGAAAACCTGGTAGAAGCCTTGCAGCAGATGCTCAGCAACCCCGGCTCTTTCCTGCTGGAAGTAATGGTGACCAAAGAGAACAACGTGTTCCCAATGGTGCCGCAGGGCTGCAGCGTGAGTGAAATTAGATTGAAATAACCTTGCTAAACCAAGAAAGAGATGAGTGAGCAAGCGCCAATAGAACGGCAGGAATATAATATCACGGTGTACACAGAGAACCAGATTGGGTTGCTCAACCGCATCGCGATGATATTCTCGCGCCGCAAGATGAACATTGAGAGCCTCAACACCTCGCCCAGCGAGATTGAGGGAATTCACCGCTTCAACATCGTGATACACGAGACCGAGGAAGTCGTGAGCAAGATTGCCCGCCAGATTGAGAAGCAGGTAGAGGTGCTCAAAGTGTACTTCAACACCAACGAGGACGTGATTTGGCAGGAGATGGCGCTTTACAAAGTGCCTACAGATATTGTGGCCGAAAAAGCCAAAGTAGAGCGTTTGCTCCGCGAAAACGGAGCCCGCGTGGTGGTCATCAGAAAAGACTACACCGTCTTTGAAACCACCGGCCACCGCGAGGAAACCGACAACCTCATTAAGATTCTGCAGCCGTTCGGGCTGATTGAATTCGTGCGGAGCGCCCGCATCGCCATCATCAAAGACAGTGACGGCTTCAACCGCAAACTGCGTGAGTTTGAGCGGGCAGAACCAGGCCATGACGTGGTAGAGAACGAATTCCTGAACAGCCGCGAGAAGGTGTTCACCATGTAATTCTGCTGCGTGGAAGAATAGTTTACAAAGCTGTTTTTGGCCTGATTTTCAGAAAGTAGGCAAAAAACAGACTATGGCGCGGAAGTTACTTCCGTGACTAACAAGAAGAAGGCATTTCCAACTGGCGCGAGACTTCAGTCTCGTGACAAAAGATGAAGCGAACGCTCCAGACTCGCCGGGAACCACAAGGAGATAATAGGGAGTCCGGAGACTCCAACCACATATCGGCACGAGTCTGGAGACTCGCGCCGGAGACAAGAAAAAGTAAAAGTCGTTTTTGGCCTGATTTCTAGAAAAGAGGGCAAAAACGCAAAGAGCGCAGAAGTGCTTTTTTTAGATGTGTAAATCAACTTATAACCCTTATTAGCAAACAGTAAAATGGCAAAGATCAATTTCGGCGGTGTAGAAGAAACCGTGGTAACCCGCGATGAATATCCGTTGGCAAAAGCCCAGGAAACTCTGAAAAACGAAGTGATTGCGGTGATTGGCTACGGCGTGCAGGGCCCAGGCCAGGCGTTGAACATGCGGGACAATGGCTTTAACGTAATTGTGGGCCAACGCAAGGATTCCGCCTCTTGGGAGAAAGCCAAGCAAGACGGTTTTGTGGAAGGCGAAACCCTGTTCTCCATTGAAGAGGCCGTGGAGCGCGGCACCATCATCTGCAACCTACTGTCAGACGCCGGTCAGATTGCCGTGTGGCCCACCATCAAAGAAAGACTCAAGCCGGGCAAGACCCTGTACTTCTCGCACGGCTTCGGCATCACGTTCAAGGAGCAGACCAATATTGTGCCCCCGGCCGATGTGGACGTGATCCTGGTGGCGCCCAAAGGCAGCGGTACCAGCCTGCGCCGTCTGTTCTTGGAAGGCGGCGGGTTGAACTCCTCCTTCGCGGTGTTCCAGGATGCCACCGGCAAAGCCTACGAGAAAGCCATTGCCATGGGCATTGGCGTGGGCTCTGGCTACCTGTTCGAGACCGATTTCAAAAAAGAAGTGTATTCTGACCTGACCGGTGAGCGCGGCGTGTTGATGGGTGCCCTGGCGGGTATCATTGAGGCCCAGTACCAGGTGTTGCGCCAGCGCGGCCACTCGCCGTCTGAAGCGTTCAACGAAACCGTGGAAGAACTGACCCAGAGCTTAGTGCCTTTGGTGGGCGAGAACGGCATGGACTGGATGTTCAGCAACTGCTCGGTAACGGCCCAGCGCGGTGCCTTGGATTGGAAAGGCAAGTTCCGCGAGGCTACGTTGCCGGTATTGAACGAACTGTACGACAGCGTGGCCTCTGGCCAGGAAGCCGCCCGTACCATTCAGCGGGGTTCCACCCCGGGCTACCGTCAGGAACTGGAGGCCGAGCTGAAAGAAGTCCGTGAGTCTGAGTTATGGCAGACCGGGGCTACCGTAAGAAAGCTCCGCTCCGGAAGATAAGTTTTCGCCCTTACTTAGGAGGGCGAAGGATAGAAGATGCGTTTTCGGCCTGTTTTCTCCAAGACAGGCCGAAAACATAATTCCATGCCGGTGCGCGTCTGGAGATGCGCGCCAGCGAATAAATTACCTGTTTCCCAGAAAACAGCCCCAAAACGCCTTGCCGTACCGCCTCTCTCGCTGGGGAGGCGTTGGGGTGGGGCCAACCAGAATCACCATGCAGAAAGTGTTAGCGTCAGTAGAGAACGTAGTCACGTTGGGCAATGTAGAGAAGGCGGCCAAAAACCTGAAGGGAGTGATTTACAAAACGCCCCTCATGAAAAACCTGTGGTTGTCGCAGACCTACGGGGCCGAGATTTATCTGAAGCGCGAAGACCTGCAGGTGGTGCGGTCCTACAAGATCAGAGGAGCCTACAACAAGATTTCTTCCTTGTCCTCTGAGGAAAGGGAGCGCGAGATTGTGTGCTCCAGCGCCGGGAACCATGCGCAAGGGGTGGCCTATGCCTGCCAACTGCTGGGCATCAAGGGCTACATTTTCATGCCCGCCCAAACGCCCGCCCAAAAGGTGAACAAAGTGCGCCTTTTCGGGAAGGACATGGTGGAGGTGGTGCTCACCGGGGCCACGTATGATGACACGTTCAAGGCCGCCAAGGAGTTCTGTGATGCGCGGGGCAGCGCCTTTATTCCGCCGTTTGATGACCTGGCCATTGTTGAGGGCCAAGCCACCGTGGGGCTGGAGATTTTTAAAGACGCTGATTTTGCCGTGGATTACCTGTTCATGCCCATTGGCGGCGGTGGCCTGGCTTCTGGGGTGTCCAGCGTGTTTAAGCAAGTAAGTCCTCACACCAAACTCATCGGGGTGCAGCCGCTGGGCGCGCCGTCTATGTACCAGTCCATCAAGGAAGGGCAGCGGCAGGCCCTGGACACCATTGACTCGTTTGTGGACGGGGCCGCAGTAAAGTGCCCCGGCGAAATCACCTTTGAAATTTGCCGCGAACTGCTGGACCAAGTGGTGCTGGTGCCCGAGGGCCAGGTCTGTGAGGATATTTTAAAGATGTACAACGAGGAAGGTGTGGTCTTGGAGCCGGCCGGCACCCTGAGCATCTCGGCCCTGAAATCGTTTGCCGAAGAAATCAGGGGCAAGAACGTGGTGTGCGTGCTCAGCGGCAGCAACAATGACATCACCCGCATGGAAGACATCAAGGAGCGCGCCCTGCAGCACCAGGGCCTCAAGCACTACTTCATGGTCACGTTCAACCAAAAGCCCGGCGCCCTGCGCACCTTCGTGAACCACGTGCTGCAGCCCGAGGATGACATCATCCACTTCCAGTACATCAAGAAGAACAACAAGGAAAAAGGGCCGGTCTTTATTGGGGTAGAGGTAAAACAGCCGCATGACGTGGAAGGCATTAAGCTGCGCATGCTGGAAGAAGGCTTTGCCTACGAGTACCTCAACGGCCGGCAAGACTTCCTGAATATGTTTGTGTAAGAGCCAGTATAGTTTGTTTTAGTCTGTTTATTTAGTGTTGTGTTGACGGAACGCCCCGCCCCTGAAAAGGGAGCGGGGTTTTCTGCTTTCAGCGCCGGTCTGTTTCAAGGGTGTTTTTCAGAAAAGGCACCATAATCAGGAATTAAGATTGGAACAGAGCAAGCCCACAGTTCCAGTTTTCAAGTGCCGAATTTTAGTTGTCGATTTTCCTCTCAGGTACTACGCATTCGGTTCCCCTTTGAAGGGAGTAGGGAGATGAGTACTCGTGCAGATTAGGCATTCTGGAGTGTCTTCTTTTTTCTATGGCGCGGATTTACTTCCGTGACTAATTGATACTGCTCAGAAAGTCACGGATGTAAATCCGCGCCATAATGGGCCAATACCAGAACCGCCATGCTGCCCCACCAGCCGCCACGTAGCGTCATGAGGAGGCGGGTGTGTCCGTTACTGCCTTTTCGGCCTACTTTGTCCAAAACGGGTCTAAAACGCTTTCTGCTCTTTTACCGCATTTTCCGTTCATTCTTCAAGCTTCATCCAGCATCTCACTGCCTTTTCCGGTTTATACAAGTTTTTGGTAAAACAAGCCTGAAACAAATGCAATGGGTTATAAACCCACAAAACATTGCGGTAATAGAAGCTTTACAAAAGCATAACTGCCCCAAGTCGGCCTTAAACACCCCAGTCCACTACTTTTGAAGTGTCAAAACCAAGGGCGTCTTGCTTATAGGAAAATTACCATTTTCTGCCCGTCACCCGCTGGTCAACCCGTCACCATCGGCACTTTCTAACTTACCATAAACAGACTACTCCACCATGAGACAACGTTTACGTCCTTCTACCAAGAGGATAAACCTGAGCCCCCGCACGCTGCTTTTGGGGGTTTCATTGCTGGCCCTGCCTCCCCTGGCAGAGGCGCAGAATCTTACCTCGGAATCAGTGGGGAAGGAGGCTCACCTATCCCCCCAGACCGTTCTGGCCCAAACTAATCCCGCAGCCGGCAACGTGCCCCAGCAGGCCAAGACCATTGTGGCACTGCGCAACCAGCAAACCGAAAGAGTCAGAATCTCGGGTACCGTTTCTTCCGCCGAGATGGGCACCATGCCGGGCGTGGTGATCACCTCCAACGGAACAGCCCTAGGCGCCACCGGTGCTGATGGTTCTTTCTCCATCCAGGTGCCTAAGGGCGCAGAAGTGGTGTTCTCGTTTGTGGGCTACACCTCCCTCAAAAGAACCTTCACGCAGAACGAGGCAGCGGTTACCATAAACCTGGTGCAGGACAGTCAGCAGCTCAATGAAGTAGTAGTAACTGCCCTTGGTATTAAGCGGGAGCAGAAAGCGTTGGGATACGCGACGCAGACGGTCACCAGCGAAGCCTTGACCGATGCCATGCCCAACAACTTCGCGCAGGCCCTGTCTGGAAAAGTGGCCGGTTTGAACCTGGTTTCTCCGGGCTCGGGACCGGTGAACTCTACCCGAATCAGTTTACGGGGCGACAACTCCCTGAACCCGGGCGGAAACAATGCCCTCATTGTGTTAGACGGCGTGCCCATGAGCAGCGGCATGACCAGCTCGGGGGTAGACAATGCGTATGGGGCTGGCTCCGGTGCGGACATTCCGGTGGACTTCGGGAACGGCATTGCCGACATCAACCCGAATGACATTGAAAGCATCACCGTCCTGAAAGGCCCTAGCGCCGCAGCGCTTTACGGAAGCCGGGCAGCCAACGGAGCCTTGATCATCACCACCAAATCGGGTTCACGCCGCACCAAGGGCATTGGCGTTACGGTGAACACCAACATCAGCTTCAATGATGTGCTTAAATGGCCCGATTACCAGTATGAATATGGCCAGGGCACTGGCAAGTCCTTTAAGGATGGGGAGCCTTATTACTCCTACGGGGCCTCTGAAGACGGCGCCAACACCGGCAGTACCAGCAGTGCGTTCGGGCCTAAATTCAACGGCCAGTATTATTACCAGTATGACCCTACGCTGGAAGGCCAATCGGCCGAAAGGCAACTTTGGAGACCTTACAAAGATAATATCAAGGGGTTCTTCAGAACGGGGTACACCCTCACCAACAACGTAGCGCTGGAGGGCGGGGGAGAGCACGGGTCGGCCAGGGCTTCCATCACGCACTCCAAAAACGAGTGGATCATGCCCAACACCGGGTATGAGCGCTTAACCGCCGCCCTGAGCTTGAACTACAACATTTCTGATAAACTGAAGTTTACTTCCAAAGTAAACTTCACCAACAAAAAGAGCGACAACCTGCCCGGTACAGGGTACAGCAACCAGTCCATTGCGTACTTTATGATCTTCCAGAACCCCAATGTGGATCTGGCCTGGTACAAGCCCAGGTGGAAGAATGGGCGAGAGCAAGTGGAGCAGATCCATCCGTTCAGCTCGTACATAGACAATCCGTACGTGATCGCGTATGAGATGACCAACTCGCTGAACAACTACTCAACCGTTGGGAACATAGCGGCTACGTATGAGTTCTCCCCCAAGCTGGATTTGATGGTTCGCTCGGGTATTGACTTAACGGCCGAGGACCGCGGCATGCGCCGCCCGTTCAATTCAGCCAACTTCCCGTACGGCTACTACAAAGAGCAGAACATCTTTGACTTTGAGATCAATACAGACGCCTTGCTGACCTACAAAGAGCAGCTAGGAAGCAGGATAGATGTGAGAACCTCGGTAGGTGGGAACCTGCGCAACCAGCGGTATCGGGGTACGGATGGAGTGATTGACGGCATGGTGAGTCCGGCGGTGTACAAGCTGTCAAATGGTTTGAGCACCCCCATGATGACCACGCATCATAGAAACAGGAAAGTGAACAGCTTGTACGCCTTGGCCGCTTTCTCTTTTGAAGACAAGATCTTTGTGGACCTCACTGCCCGCAATGACTGGTCCAGTACGTTACCCATTCAAAACAGCTCTTTCTTCTATCCTTCCATTAGCACCAGCTTTATCTTGAGTGATCTGTTCAGATTGCCTACGGCTGTTTCTTTTGCTAAACTGCGGATGTCTGCTGCCCAGGTAGGAAATGATACGGACCCCTACAGAACCAGAAAATACTACAACCAGAGTGAGTTTGCGGGCTCCGGGTCTGTGCCCACCACCCTCTACAACAAAGATTTCAAGCCTGAGATCACCACCAGCTATGAGGCAGGGCTAGAGTTTATGCTGTTCACCGGTCGCCTTGGCTTTGACGCCACCGTGTACAGAAACTACACCAAAAACCAGATCCTGGAGATTCCCATTGACCCCACCACCGGCTACACCAGAGCCGTCTTGAACGCGGGGGAAGTGAGAAACCAAGGGGTGGAATTAGTATTGAACGCCAGACCCATAGAGCTCCCCAATTTCTCCTGGAGATCTACGGTTACCTGGTCCAAGAACAGCAACAAGGTGCTGAAACTGGCCGATGGTATTGAAGACCAGCAGGTGTTGGGCGTGGGTGGCCAGGCCTCCATCATTGCCAAAGTGGGCGGTACCACCGGTGACATCTACGGGTTCGGGTTTGTGCGAAGCCCCGATGGCCAGATTGTGTACGATGAGAGCGGTTTACCCGCCTATCCAGACGAAGTACAATACATAGGCAACGCCTACGCCGACTGGAAAGGCGGTTTCCTGAACGAATTTAAATACAGAAACTTCCGGTTCAGCTTTCTGCTGGATGGTTCTTACGGAGGCATCGTCTATTCCCAGACCCACCACAAAATGTCTGAGCAAGGCAAGCTGAAGCACACTTTGATGGGCCGCGAGGAAGGCTACATCATTGGCGACGGCGTGGTGCTGAACGGCGATGGTACCTATACCCAGAATACTAAAAAAGTAAACCCCGCCGACTATTACACCCGCTATTACCGCCGCGCCAACGTGGAGTCTAACTCCTTTGACGCCTCTTACCTGAAGCTGCGGGAAGTGCGTCTGGAGTACAACTTACCTGCCTCTTTCCTGAGCAAAACCAAATTCCTCAACGGCGCCAGCATTGCCCTCTACGGCCGCGATCTGGCCATGCTCACCAACTTCCCCATGTTTGACCCAGAAACGGCGGCCCTCAACGGGAGCAACATCATGCCCGGTATTGAAATGGGGCAGATGCCTTCTACCAGAACCATGGGCATGAACGTGACGCTCAAATTCTAAAACCCCTCAGAGATTAGTCATTCACAAAAAAGCGACAGAACTCCCGGCGGTCTTGCTTTGCCGGCGGGCAGTTCTTCCAAAGAACCAGGAACCATGATATCTATAAAGAAGACCTTTGTTTTACTCGCTGCTTTTGGGTGCTTCACTACCGCCTGCACCGATGATTTCGAGGAGATCAACACAGACCCTAACCGGATTGAACTGATCAGCCCCGGCACCTTGCTCAACCCCATCCTCTATGAGATGAACAGCTTCAACGCCAACCGGGCCGATGACTTCACCTTTGACCTCATGCAGGTGGCGCTTCCGTTCCCCAGTGCTTCGGGCGGCATTCACCGCTATGATGTCACGGAGAATTCCGGCAGCTCCACCTGGAACACCTACTACCGCTGGCTAACCAACATCAAAGAAATGCACGACGCGGCCGTGATAGCTGGTGATCCTAACTACGAAGCCATTGCGCTGACCTTAAACGCTTGGGGGTACTCTTTACTGACAGATAGCTTTGGCGATGTGCCCATGGAAGATGCCAGCCGGGGCGAAGAGGGGCTTCTGTATCCTGCTTTCAATACTCAGAAAGAGATCTACACCAAAATTCTCGCCGACCTGGAAAGGGCCAGTACCTTGTTTGATCCGGTCAAGTCCATGATCTACGGGGATGATATCTTGTATCACAAAGATGTGGCTAAATGGCGTAAGTTCTGTAACTCCCTTCGGTTGAGGTTGCTGCTGAGGGTTTCCAAAAGAGAAGAAATGAACGCTGCGGCCAAGATGGCCGAAATCCTTAACAACCCTACCAAGTACCCGGTATTCACGTCCAACGCAGATGCGGCCATTCTGCAGATATCTGGCATTCCGCCCATGGTATCCCCCTGGGGACGGGCCGTAGACTTCAGAACCGGTAGGGCGGCGTCTTCCTTCTTCATTGATCACCTGAACGCCCTGGATGATCCCCGTCTGGAAAAGTTCTTTATCAAGGCAACCTCTAAAGACGGTAAAACCCAGATTGGCTACAGGGGTATTCCCAGTGGGTATGAAGGAAGCGACACCCAGTTCAACTTTGCTCCCTCTACGTTCAACATTGCCCTGGTAACCACGCCTATGATCACCGTGATGATGCCCTACGCCGAGGTGGAGTTTATCAAAGCGGAACTGGCCCAGAAAGGCATTGTGCCTGGCGATGCCAAAGCTGCCTATGAAAAAGGCGTAAAAGCCGCCATTGAGCAGTGGGGAGCCGTGCTGCCCGCAGATTACTTCACCAACCCGGCGGCGGCGTACAACGGCACGTTTGAGCAGATCATGCTGCAGAAGTACCTGGCCTTGTTCTTTGTGGATTATCAGCAGTGGTTTGAATACCGCCGCACAGGTTTCCCGGTACTGCCCACCACCAATGCCATGATGAACAACAAAGTGGTGCCGGTGCGCTTCAGATACCCCACTACTGTGCAAACCAACAACCCAGAGAACTACAGAAAAGCCGTGGAGATGATGGGCACCGATGACATCAATACCAAGGTTTGGTGGGAAAAATAAGTTTGCTGTTTTTACCAAAGAATTAAGTGCTTAAGCCTGCTGCGTTTCCAGATTCTGGTAAGCAGCAGGCTTTCCCAAACTATACCCTAACAGAAATCTGCTATGATCAAGCTCCCTCTGAAAAACGTACTTCCTATCAAGCTTCTTTTTAGTTTCCTCCTAGGAGTACAAGTCCATGCGATGGCACAAGAACACATCAGCCTTACCAATTACAGTTTCAAACCCGGCTCCACCGAGGTGGGGAAAGTAGTGCTGGCACCCGCGTCCAAAACGAAGGTGACCTTGGTAGGAAAATCAGCCAGTCTATTCACCTTGGGCAAAGACAACACCTTAAAACTGAAGAAACCCCTCGTTGATCCTTGGGTGGAGGTTGTGCTGGCCGTAGGGCATGGGCAGAACACAGTCCAGGATACCTTCCGCATTGTCAGAGACGAATTCATCACCAACCGGGTGGTGGCCCACCGCGGCGCCTGGAAGAACACCGGGGCTACGGAGAATTCCATCGGCGCCCTACAGCACGCCATCAAGCTGGGCTGCGCCGGGAGCGAGTTTGACGTGCACATGTCTTCAGACTCGGTGCTGTTTGTGCACCATGACCACGATGTAAACGGCACCCATATTGAGAAAACCCCGGCCGCTGAACTAGCCAAACTGAAGCTGCCGAACGGTGAATATTTGCCCACGCTGGAGGCCTATTTGCAAGCCGGATTAAACCAGAACAAAACCAAGCTGATCCTGGAGATCAAACCGTCTAGTATCAGCAAGGAGCGGGGGCAGGCCCTGGCCCGCAAAGTGGTGGAAACGGTGCAGAAACACAAAGCGCAGGGTTGGGTAGACTACATCAGCTTTGACTATGCCATCTGCAAGAAAGTAATGGAACTGGAACCCTCGGCCAAGGTGGCGTACCTCAACGGCGAGAAAACTCCCGCCGAGCTTGCTAAAGACAAAATGTACGGCTTCGATTACCACCAGAACGTGGTGAAGAAAAATCCGCAGTGGATAGAGGAGGCCCACGCCCTGAACCTCACCGTCAACGTCTGGACAGTCAACGCTCCAGACATGATGGACTGGCTTCTGGAGCGCAAAGCCGATTTCATCACCACCAACGAGCCCGAAATCCTGCTGGAGAAAGTACGTAAACTGACCTCCAAGTAGCGGGCTACTCTTCGTGCTACTTCCTGCTTGCTGGCTACCAAAAGCCACCATTCTGGTTCACCGTTGCGGTTTACGGCTGTTTTGCCCAAAGAAGGCATAAAACGGCAACCTTCTGATTAAAACTTAAAGGCCTGTTTCAAGGCCCATTCCCCTAATCTTACCATCTATCAAATTCTCACACATGTTTAGAAGAAAATTCCTCCAAAGCTTAGGTACCCTGGGGCTTGGTTTAACCTTGCCTATGGGCGCTGTGCAGGCGCAAGCCGTCAAAAAAGCCACCGACCAGAAAGTTGATCTGTCCGCGGTGGGCATCAAAGGCAAAGTGCAGGCGGGAGGCAAAGGAATTCCTGGCGTAGTGGTCACCGATGGCATCAACCTGGTCACTACGGATAAATCAGGGCGGTACACCCTGGAAAGCAACGCCACCGCTCAGTTTGTGTACATCTCGGTGCCTCGCGGCTACGAGATTCCTCAGGAGAAAGGCGTGGCCAGATTCTACCAGCCCATTCCGGCCGGTAAGTCCAGCTTCACCGCCGATTTTGAGCTGCAGAAACTGGCGCAGGACGATACCAAACACAATTTTGTCGTGTGGGCCGATCCGCAGATGATCAACAAGAAAGACGCCGAGGAACTGGTGAACGTATCGGCGCCGGATCTGAAGAAACTGGTGGACGGCTACGGCAAAGACACGCTGTTCCACGGCATCGGGTGCGGCGACCTGGTGTGGGATAAGTTTGAGCTGTTTGAGGACTACCAGAAAGCCATCGGGATCTCCGGTATTCCGTTTTTCCAGGTCATCGGGAACCACGACATGGACCTCACCGCCCGCACCGACGACGGCTCTGGTGATACGTTCAAAAAGCTGTTCGGACCAACGTACTACTCCTTCAACCGCGGCGAGGTGCACTACGTGGTGCTGGACGATGTCTTCTTCATCGGCACGGCCAAACGCTACATCGGGTACCTCACGGAACGGCAATTGCAGTGGCTGGAGCAGGACTTGAGTTATGTGAAGCCCGGCAGCATGGTGGTGGTATCGGTGCACATTCCGGTGAACAGCGGGGAGAAAAGACGCATGAAGCTCAAAGACGAATCGCTGGGCGGCGTGGTGTCTAACCGCAAGGAATTGTACCGGCTCTTGAAGCCTTACAAAGCCCACATCATGTCGGGACACACGCACATCTGCGAGAAAGTGATAGAAGGCGACATCATTGAACACACCCACGGAGCCGTGTGCGGTGCCTGGTGGACCGGCCCCATCTGTACCGATGGTTCGCCCAGCGGCTACGGGGTGTACGAGGTGAACGGCTCGGAGCTGAAATGGTACTACAAATCAGTGGGCCACGACCGCGACCACCAGTTCAGGATCTACCCGAAAGGCACGGTGAAGGACCGCCCCGAGGAAGTGGTGGTGAACGTCTGGAACTGGGACCCGGAGTGGAAAGTAGAGTGGTTTGAAGACGGAATGCGCAAAGGCGAAATGAAGCAGGAGGTGGGCCTGGACCCGCTCTCGGTGCAACTGCACGCCGGGCCAAACCTTCCCGCCAAGCACAAGTGGGTAGACCCAACCATGACCGATCATTTGTTCTGGGCCAAACCCTCGGCGGGCGCCAAGCAAATCAAAATTGAAGTGACTGACCGGTTTGGGAAGGTGTACACCCAATCGCAGGCAGTATAGCGTTCCCTTTTCTCATGTGATGGGCTGCGGAAATCCTTAGGTTTCTGCAGCCCATTTGTGTGTATCTATCGGCATAAGGCTTTTCTGTTTCTGAATTGTTTTCACGAGAACAGGCCTAAAAGGAAGGTGTCTACTTGCGTCAAGGCTGATGAATTACGTTACTCCCATCCCTCGCTCGCCTCTGGCGAGTGTGAGTTATTTGGTGGCCTCTGGCCACCGTGAACCGACTTGCGAGTTCATTCAATTTAAGCATAGCGGCGAGACGCCGCCCGATGACTCACACTCGCCAGAGGCGAGCGAGGGTGTAAATAGTAACGAATAGTATAGGCAAATGAAAAATCGTGATGTCAGGCTAAAGCGGGTGCAATGGGCATACCCTAGCATAATCTTGTTTCAGGCCTGATTTTCTGATTTAGGGCGTAAAACAAGAAGAGCAGAAAAGGCTAGGTTAGGCGCGGCAAACCTGCTATTTTAGAGGAATTACCATTGCCAACCTTCATGTCATCGCCTTTCCTTTCCCTACGTAATGTGACGGTCCGTCACCTGAACCATGTTATTTTCCGGGATCTTTCCTTTGAGGCGCAGAAAGGCCAGCACTGGGCCGTGGTAGGGGAGAGTGGCTCGGGGAAAACCAGTTTGCTGCAGGCCATCGCCGGAAAACTGAGCGTGGTGGGCGGAGAAGTGACGCATGCCTTCTACCAGGAGTATGTGCAGGAGCATGCCGTTTCTGACCCACTTTTTACATTCAAGGACTTAATCAGCGAAGTGGGCCAACGCCATTCCTTCAAGAATTTCTCCACCAACAGCAGCAACTTCTACTATCAGCAGCGCTACCACGCCACCGATGTGGAGGACGCGCCCACGGTGGAAGATTACCTGAGTTCTACCCGTCCAGTAGAGGAGGGAGATGCCTACTGGACGTACGCGCAAGTGGTGGAGACTTTCGCTTTACAGGAGTTGCTCTCGAAGGAGTTGATCAAGCTATCCAACGGCGAGACCAAGCGTTTGCTGATGGCGGCGGCCCTGCTAAAAAATCCCAAACTGTTGCTCCTGGATATGCCGCTCACCGGTTTGGACGTGGCTTCCCGCGCGAACTTTAACCACTTGCTAACCCAGATTATCGCCTCCGGCGTGACCGTGGTAATGGCGACGACAGCAGATGAAGTTCCCCCGGCTATCACGCACGTGGTGGTTTTGCATCAGGGGAAACTGGTGTCGGCCCAGGCCAGGAAAAGTTTTGACCAAAATGGCTTCCAACCTGATTCCCACGAGAACATCGACCTGAACTTACTGAAAGAGTTGCTGTCCTCCGAATTGCCCTCTGAGTTTGACACCATTGTGGAGTTGAAAAATGTGTCGGTGGAATACGGTGGAAAAGCGGTGCTCCAACAAGTGAACTGGAAGATACAGCAAGGCGAACGCTGGGCGCTGCTGGGACCCAACGGTGCTGGTAAAACTACCTTGCTCAGCCTCCTGAACGGCGACAATCCGCAGGCATTTTCCAAAGACATCACGTTGTTTGATCGCAAGCGCGGTACTGGCGAAACCATCTGGGACATCAAAAAGAAAATCGGGTTTGTATCACCGGAGCTGTTTCAGTTTTTCCCGTATCAGCAGACCTGTCTACAGGTAGTAGAGTCTGGCCTGTACGATACCTTGGGCCTGTTCAAAAAAAGCGTGCCCGAGAATGCCGCCAAAGCCATGAAGTGGCTGGAGTTGCTGGGAATAGGGCAGGAGGCGCAAAAGAATCTTCGGCTGGAGCCGGCCAGCACGCAGCGGCTTTGTTTATTGGCCCGCGCCCTCATCAAGAATCCTCCGTTGTTGATCCTGGACGAGCCTTGCCAGGGGATGGATGCCCAGCAGCAACACCGCTTCCAGCAGATCATGGAGGCCATCTGCGCCCACAGCAACACCACGCTCATCTACGTGACGCATTACCAACGAGAAATCCCGAACTGCGTGACCAGGATGCTGAAACTGGAGAATGGAAAGGTTGTTCAGGCAACCGGGAGTGCCTGCATCAGCTAAAGAGGCAAAGCAAGCGTAACTTACGCTTTCCCTTCCTCCAGGTGCACGTAATACCGGGTAATCTTATTCCACTGCAGATCCTGAAAACCGGCCCAGCCGCCTTCTGAAATCAAGGTGTTCAACAGGCCCCGGCCCCCCGATTGGTCGCCCTGGTTGTTGGGTTTCTCGTCGCGGCCAATCTCAAAGCCGTAGATGGTATTTCCTTCGCGCAGTACCCGGAACGTGCTGGTGGCCTCATCGGTGAAAAAGTGCTTTACCTCACTGCCTTCCTGGGGTTGTTTCTGGGGCTCCGGTTTGGGGCACGGGCGAACAACAAACTGTGCGGCATCTTCTTCCTCGGTGACTTCAATGACGGTCACCCAGTTCTCAATGTTGGTGGCGGGCAGAATGATCTGCACGTAGTCGCCCAGCTGTACCCTGGACCGGGCCGTAGGGTGTCCCTGCGCATCGTACAGTTGGAAGGTAGAATTGATGCCCTCCAGGGTGGACCAGCGGTTCACGTCGAACAGTTTCTGCTTGGTGCGCGCAAACTCGCGCCGGGCCGTGGCCTCATCTTCAAAGGAGTTCTCGTTCTGGAAGAATTTGTCCTTGGCATCCTGGCCCTTCAGTACCTCCCATTCTTTTTTGATCTTGTTCAGAAAATCAGTGATGACCATGGTGCTCTGGTTACGTGTGAAAAAGGTAGTACGGGACCAGGCGAACGAGGTTAAGCGCAAAAAGGCAGGTTTAGGCTGTTTTCTGCCCATTTCCAGGAAAACAACCCAAATTCAGATTTCCGGGGAGGAGTTTTTTCTGGACGTGCTCCCAGTGCAAATCACCCGTTTTAGGGCTACTTTCCAGAAAACAGCCCTAAAACTGGATTACTTCACCGGCGAGACTTGGGCAATACCATCCAGCACCGGCCTGATCTGGTTGGCCTGCTGCATCATCTGGTACAGCTGATCGGTCTCGCCGTTTAAGAGGTGCTGATGGAATTGCTGCAGGTGCTTAATGTACTCGGCCAGGGCGTGGCTCAGGAAATGGGCGTTCTGCTCAAAGATGGGCGCCCACATATCGGGGGAGCTTTTGGCCAGACGCACCGTTGAGGCGAAACCCGAGCCTGCCAGCGTGAAGATGTTGCGCTCGTCTTTCTCCACGTCCAGCACGGTCAAGCCCAGTAGAAACGAGCTCACGTGCGAGAGGTGAGACACGTAGGCCACGTGCTTGTCGTGCTCCTCGGGCTGCATGTAAATGGTTTTGAGGCCCAGCAAAGAAAACAGTTCTTCGGCGGTAGAAAGGGCGTGCTCAGAAGAAAGCTCTTTCTCGCAGATGATGTTCATTTTGCCCTGGTACAAGCCTTCCAGTGCGGCGGTGGGCCCCGAGTATTCGGTACCGGCAATGGGGTGGGCAGCTACAAACTGGGCCCGGTGGCGGTGCTCGCGTACGGCCTCGCAGAGCAGGCTTTTGGTAGAACCCAGGTCAATGACCACCGTTTGCGGCGGAACCATGTCCAACAGGGAAGGCAGCAGTTTCTGAATAGCCGATACCGGAATGGCCACCAGCATCACATCAGACACGGCGGCGGCTTCTGCCAGCGGCAGGATGCGGTCTACAATGCCTAGTTCCAGGGCTTTGGCCGCGTTTTCGGGGTTTTGGTCCACGCCAATCAGTTCCTGCGCAAATCCTGCCTTTCTGATGTCTATAGCCGCCGAACCGCCAATAAGACCGGTTCCTATGATGGAGATGGTTTTCATGTATGTAAGCGTACTCTCAAGTAAAAGACGAAGGTACTACAACTTTTTAGATCGTCTTTCATGTAAGAGCGGCCTTTGCGGTGATGAAAATAGAAAGCTCCGGTTTCAGGGCTCTTTTCAGAAAAGTAGCCCTGAAACCGGAGCTTTCCTCGGGAGCAGACGCACCGCTCTGCTAAATATCCACCATCAGTTCTTTGTACTCGGGGTGGCGTTTCACATAGGCTTCCACCACGGGGCAGGAGGCAATGAATTTGAGCTGGTTGCCTTTCACGTACTCCAGGGCGGTTTTCACCAGTTCATCGGCCAGGCCCTGGCCGCGGTGGTCTTCGGGCACGTAGGTGTAGTCCAGGTCCAGTTCTTCGTTGTCGGTGAGGGAGTAGGTGAGTTCGGCCTCTTCCTCGCCCAGCGCAATGTAGAACCTAAGATCGTCTTCGTCATGAATCACTTGCTGCTTGCTCATATCGGTTAGCGTTAGGATTTCCTATACGGCGGAAGCGAGAGATGTGCCGAAAATCCGTATTTTCTCCCGGGCGAAACGCCGGTGCGGGAGCAACAGAAAAGCGGAGGGGGCGGTAAAAGAAGCTGGCGCCGGGTCCTAAATTCCTGTTTAACCCTTCCCACGCATAACAAGACGGTATGAACTACATTGACCTCCTGCTTCTGTTTATTTTCCTGACCAACCTCTGGACGGGCTGGTACCGCGGCTTTTTGTACGGCGTGCTGGATTTTGTGCGCTGGGTAGGCAGCCTTTTCATAGGGCTCACTTTTTACCCCTACGTGGCCGAGTGGTTGCAGAAACTGGTAGACTGGAACGAGATGTGGCTCCTGCCGCTTTCTTTTTTCCTGGTGGCCATGGTGGCCAGCTTAGGCATTCAGGCACTTGCCGAGTGGGTACTTTCCAGGTTTCCCCGCCACATTCAGACGCATAAAGGCAACCAGGTGCTAGGGTTGTTGCCGGGTTTGCTGAACGGTTTTGTGACTGCCGCCATTGTGGTTTTCCTGCTCACGGCTTTCCCGCTGCCGGAGAACGTGCAAGACGAGGTGCAGGAGAGTGCCCTGGCCACCCGCATGGCGTCTTACACAGAAAAAGCCGAGATGGCGTTCGCGCCCATCTTTGAGAAAGCCGCCAATCGCACCATGCAGAAACTCACGGTAAACCCGGGCTCGCAGGAGATGATTGAGCTGCCGTACAAAGTAACCCGCATGAAGCCCCGGCCCGATCTGGAGGCCGAGATGCTGGAACTGGTAAACCGGGAACGCGCCAAGGAAAACCTGGAGCCGCTGAGGGCAGATACGCTCCTCCGGGCCGTGGCCCGCCGTCATTCCGAAGACATGTTCCGCCGCGGTTATTTCTCCCACTACACCCCCGAGGGCTGGAGTCCTTTTGACCGTATCCGGAAAGCCCGCGTTCCGTTCCGCTTGGCCGGCGAGAATCTGGCGCTTGCCCCTACCTTAACCATCGCGCACGAAGGATTGATGAACTCACCGGGGCACCGGGCCAACATTCTGCGCGACCGGTTTGGCCGGGTAGGCATAGGTATTCTACAGGGCAGCGATAGGCGCCTGATGATCACCCAGAATTTCAGGAATTGAGTTTTAGGCCCGTTTTCCGCAAAGTGGGCAAAAAGGGAAATGATCCTTGCCTAAAGTTGCATTTAGGAGATTAGTGCCTTATTATTGCACAAGTAGATCCACTTTTGAGCTGGCATCTGTTTAAAGGCATAATCCTTTCTGTGTTCTTTAGATGCTTTGGCCAGGATCACGTCTCATCAAGAATGCTCCGTCTTCAGCCCTATATCGCTAGTTTTCTGCTTCTGCTCTTTTGCCAGGTAATGGTACCGGAGGCAGCGTTATTGGCGCTGCATGATCACGAGCATACCGAGGCGCATGATGAACAACTGCCCGATGCGGAGCATACCGTGGAGAAGGCGCACCAGCACTGTAAAGTCAAAGAATACGGCCCCACCGATCTTATCTCATTCCCTCGCTTAGAGGTTCCGTTTACAGCACCCCCAATCAGTACCCGAATTTCAGGCTTTACCTTCGCCTGGAAGTTTACCTATCCCAACAACATAGATCTCCGGGGACCTCCCCAACGCATCTCCTAAACCCAGGCACTCGCCTGCTTTCACCCTTTTCTTGGCTTTTTACCTACTGCTTTTGCCTGTGCCGGAGCAGTGTGTACTGACACGTCTTGTTTTTTCGTGCCGTGAAAAGCCGTCTCTGCGCGGGAATACCTTTTAGTGTTTCTCGCCCAGAAATGGGATTAGCGGGTCTTTTCTGAACCAGGAAAAGCCTGACCGGCAGCTTGTGCCCTTTCTTCTGTTTTGCAGCTTCTGGCGCTTACCGTCCTGGTAAGTCATGCCCCTGCATTCCTTTTTGATTTTAGAAAAGCAGACGCGCGTGGCTACTCAAAGCCCGGCATTGTCTACCGTTTACGATTTGAGTTTCTTATGAGAAATCTACCTCTTCTATTCTTCTTCTTTTTCACATTCCACCTATCCGCCCATGCCCAGGTAAAAGCATTCCAGTTCCAGGGCGAAAAGATAAAACCAGGCTCAAAACAGAGCTTTCTGTTGCCCGTCATCACGGCGCAGGACAGCACGGTTATTCCGGTTACGGTTTTCCACGGAGTTAAAAAAGGACCCGTTCTGGGCATCACGGCCGGGGTGCACGGGCTGGAATACGCGCCCATCATGGCTGCCCAGAAGCTAAGCAAACAGTTAGACCCGGCGCAGATGAGCGGCACCGTCATTCTGGTGCACATGGCCAATGTGCCGGCTTTTCTGAACCGCAGTCTGCGGGTAAATCCTTTGGATGGAAAGAACCTGAACCGCGTTTTCCCCGGCAAAAAAGAAGGCACCAGCTCTGAGAGAATTGCCTGGATTATCTCCAATGACATCATCGCCCGCTGTGATTACTTTATTGACGTGCACGACGGCGATGCCAACGGGGACCTGCGCCCGTATTCCGGCTACTACAATTACTTCAACATGCCCGAGGTCTCGGAGAAAGCCCGTCACATGGCCCTTAGCTTAGGCTTTGATTTCATTGTGCAGTTCGGGAATGAACAGGCGTTAACCGAAGCTTCCATCTACTGTTCCCGGGAGGCCACCAAGCGCAACATTCCGGCCGTGGACATTGAGTGCGGCCGCATGGGGATGGTAGAGGAAGAAACGGTGCAGCAGGTGTTGGCTGCCCTGAATAGCCTCATGCGCCACCTGACCATTCTGGAAGGAAAGCCCAACACGGTGCTCCATCCGGTGATGGTGGGCCAACGCACCACTGTGGAAAGCAAGCACACCGGCTTTTTCTACAGTGATCTTACCAGCGGCGATTACGTGAAAAAGGGTATGCGGCTAGGCTACACCACCGACCTTTTCGGGAACCACCTGGCCGATGTGTTCTGCCCTGTAGACGGCGTCATTCTCTACAAGATCTTCAATCCGCCGGTAAAGGCGGGCGACGGCCTTTTCAACATCGGGCACATCCAGTAATCATTTCAAGAAACCCGCACAAGCCAGGCGCAGGCAACCACTCTGCCGGCTTGCTGCTATCCCTCTCTCTACATGAAAAAGTACTTATTTTTGATAGTACTGGCGTTGTGCCAGCTACATGCCTTTGCCCAGACCGAAGGCCACATTACGGGAACCGTGAAAAACAGCCGGGGCGAGCCGCTGGAAGGGTTCACGGTCACCCTGAAAGAGAACAACGCCTTTGCGACCATCACCGCGGCCGATGGTTCTTTCCACCTCCATCATGTTCCTTTCGGTACGTACAGTTTGTTGGCGCTGGGCATGGGTCACGCCACCGAGTCCCGCACCATCACCATCTCCGGTAATAACCCTGAAGTGGTGGTGGCTTTTGCCTTGAAGCAGAATTCCCAGGCTTTGCAGGAAGTGGAGGTTCTGGGCCGGAAAGAGACTACCTATAAAAGCGAGTACAGCTTCATTGGCACCAAGACGGCCACGTTGGTGATGGACGTGCCGCAGACCATTTCCACGGTCACCAAAGAGCTCATTGAAGACCAGCAGGCCTTTACCCTGAACGACGTGGTGAAGAACGTGGCGGGCGTAAACCAATACTCCAGCTATGATGACCTCACGGTGCGCGGCTTTAGGAACGGCTACGAAAGCGGTTTTCGGTTGGTGAACGGACTGCGCTCCGGCTATAGTTTTGGAAACGGGTTTTTCAGGGTGCCCCTTACGGTGAACCTGGAGCGCGTGGAAGTACTGAAAGGTCCGGGCGCGGCACTGTTCGGGGACATCAACCCGGGCGGCACCATCAACATGGTGACTAAGAAACCGCTGGAGGAAGACCGGAAGGCGGTAAGTTTCAGCGTGGGTAGTTTCCAGACCATGCGCGCTACGCTGGATTTTACCGGTGCCTTGAACGAAGACAAAACCTTGTTGTACCGCCTGAACGTGGGGTACGAGAACACCAAAACGTTCCGGGACGTGAACGATAGGGCCTCCTTCATCATTGCGCCAACCGTTACGTTCCGGCCCACCGCAAACACCACGTTAAATGCCGAGTTGGTGTTCAGCCACTTCAACGGGTACTTGGACCGGGGTTTGCCCATCCAGGGCGGAGACTTGTTCGCCTTGCCGTTTACCTTTACCGTGAGCCAGCCCAACGACCACTTCCGGGTAACCGACCTGTCGTTGAACGCCTCCCTGAACCATAGATTCTCTGATCGGCTTTCGTTCAACCTGGCCTACATGAAGTTTGCCTACGCAGAAGACCTGAAAGAGCACCGCACGCTCAACACCTTCGCCGATGCGCCGCATAACACGGTCATGAACCTGCGGTACTTTGAACGCAGGGCCAAAGAGTACACCGATAACCTCTCGGGCTACTTTGCCTACACCGCCAACACCGGATCTGTTAGTCACAAACTGGTAGTTGGGCTGGACTACGTGAAGTTTGACACCGACCCGAACAGCACCATGTTTGAGTCCCGCGAGCAACTGGTGAACGAACAAAAAGTGCCGCTGACCTTAGACCTGAAGAACCCCGTCTACGAGATCAAGGAAACCAGCAACTACATCCGTCGGCCGCTGCCGCAGTTCTTCATTGACTACATCAACTCAGTGTACCACACCACGGGCGTGTACGTGCAGGACCAACTAGACCTGACCTCAAGGTTGGGCGTGCTTCTGGGCCTGCGGTACGAGATGTTCCGCGATGAGCGGGATTACGGCACCGGCGAGGAAAGCGTGAAGCAGAACATATTGTTACCGCGGGTGGGGCTGACTTATGAGCTGCTGGGCAACCTGAACTACTTCGCCAGTTACAGCCAGGGCTTTAAGCCCGTGAATCCGCAGTTTATCAAGTTCCCGGAGCGCTACGGAAGCGATGCACCCTTCAGCCATGAGGAAAGCTACCAGCTGGAAACCGGGCTGAAAGGCGAGTTCTTCCAGAAAGCGCTATTTGCTACCATCTCGCTGTACCAGATTGAGAAACGCCACACGCTGGTGAACACCGGCACCGTAGATGAAGCCGGGAACCCCGTGTACCGCCAGAACGGCAAAGCCCGCTCCCAGGGTGTGGAAGCAGAAGTGACCGGGAATGTGTTGCCCAACTTCAGCCTGAACGCCAACTACGCCTTCAACCACACTGAGATTTTGGTGGCCTCCATCGCCGCCGAGAACGGAATGGTAGCCGCCAACGCCCCCAAACACACCGCCGGACTCTGGGCCAAATACACCTTTACTTCTCCCGTGCTCAACGGACTAGGCCTGGCAGTAGGCGGAAACCACGTGAGCCGCCGCCGCATGGAAGTACAGGTGAACGCTGTGAACACCGGCGAACTCATCTGGGATTACTGGCCCAGCTACACCGTTGCCAACGCCGCCCTGTTCTACCAGGTGAACAAATTCAAACTCAGCCTGAACCTGAACAACCTGCTAAACAAGCGCTACTTCGTGGGCGGCTACGACTACTTCCGAGCCAGCCCCGGCGCCCCCCGAAATTTCATCGCCACGGTAGGGTATACCATTTAATGTAATGCGAAGAAGTAGAGGTGTGTTTAGCCGCTGCTTTTGAGAAATCAGGCCGAAAACATGTAAGGCTTCTACTAAGCGCAGACTCTCCCCTTGAGGGGAGATAAAGAGGGGTGTTTACAAAGGAGGTCAAATATTGCTGATTTCAAAGGAGGTCCCACTATGGCGCGGAAGTTACTTCCGTGACTTACAAAACAGCTGAGCAAGGCACGGAAGTAACTTCCGCGCCATAGCAGGGAAAGGTCTCTTCTCGTTTCCATCACATTTATCCCAAAACAACCCCAAAACAAAAAGCAATCATCAACTGACAATTGACAATGATCCATATGGAATTTGCCTTAG
This sequence comes from Rufibacter psychrotolerans, assembly GCF_016924645.1. Lineage (GTDB taxonomy): Bacteria > Bacteroidota > Bacteroidia > Cytophagales > Hymenobacteraceae > Nibribacter > Nibribacter psychrotolerans. Next base: position 511,628 of record NZ_JAFFJV010000001.1, read on the forward strand.
AAGCAAGACAACTCAAGAAACAGTACCAGGACAAACTGGCGCTGAAAGGCCTGAACCTGCAGATTGAACCCGGGGAGATTTTCTGCCTGCTGGGCCAGAACGGGGCTGGTAAGTCTACCACCATTAACCTGTTCTTAGGCTTTATCACACCTACTTCAGGGGCGGCGTACATCAACGGGCTGGAAGTGGCCACCAATCAACTCAAGGTAAAAGAGTACCTGGCCTACATCCCCGAGAACGTGATGCTGTACCCCAATCTCACGGGACTGGAGAACCTGGCTTTGTTCAGCAGCCTGGCCGGTTTTGACTATAGCCCCGAGAGCCTGATGCAGTACCTGATAGAGGCGGGGCTACCTTCTGAGGCAGCTACGCGTAAAGTGGGGGCTTATTCCAAGGGGATGCGCCAGAAGGTGGGTATTGCCATTGCGGTGGCGAAACGCGCCAAAGTGCTGCTGCTGGATGAGCCTACCTCGGGCCTGGACCCCAAAGCCAGCAATGAGTTCTCTGACCTGCTGCTGAAATTGAGCAGTCAGGGCACCGCCATTTTCATGGCTACGCATGACATTTTCCGGGCAAAAGAAGTGGGTACCCGCGTGGGCATCATGCACGAAGGCGAACTGGTGGATGTGCTAAGCACCGCCGACCTGAACGCCAACGAACTGGAGAATTTGTACCTCAACTACATGCACGCATAAAGATGGTAAAAAGCATTGCCCAAAAAGAATTCATCAGTACGCTCCGCGACAGACGCTTTGTGGTCTTGAGTATGCTGGTGCTGCTATTGCTGCTGGCGGCTACGGTGGTGGGGTTGTACAGTTCCCACACCCTGCAACAGGAGCGCCAGGTGGCACAGGAAGAAGTAAACCACCAGTTCCATAACTCAGCCGACCGGCACCCGCACCGCATGGCGCATTACGGTTCCTTTGCGTTCCGGCCTAAGTCTAGTCTGAGTTTTCTAGATTTCGGGTTGGATTCCTTTACCGGGGCCTCGGTGTTCATGGAGGCGCACAAGCAAAACAGCGCCAATTTCAGTCAGGCGCAGCAATCGTCCTCGCTCATTCGGTTCGGGGAAATGACGGTGGCGTTTGTACTGCAGATGTTGCTGCCGCTGCTCATTATTTTCCTGTGCTTTGGGGCGTTTACCCAGGAGAAGGAGACGGGTACGCTCAAGATTCTGCTGAGTCAGGGTGTGTCGCCGCGGCAGATTGCCTGGGCCAAAATTGCGGGCTACAGCAAAACCGTGGCCTTGGTGGTGACGCCGGCGCTGCTGCTGGCAGGAGGATTGCTCTTCGGGCAAAACGGGTTGGATCTGCAGCCAGATATGCTTTGGCGCTTGCTGCTGTTCATGGCCTTTTACCTGGTGTACTTCTTCATCTTCATTGTGCTGTCGGTGGTGGTATCGGCGCTGCACCAGCGTTCCAGCACCTCTTTGGTCACCCTGCTGGGTATCTGGATTTTGTGCTGCGTGATCATTCCCAAAGCCTCGGCTAACCTGGGCAACACGCTCTACACTACACCCACCAAAGCCCAGATGGATGCTGATGTGCACGAGGAAGTGGCCAAAGGCATTGATGGCCATAACTCGCAGGATGCCCGTGCCGAGGCGCTCAAAAAAGACCTGCTCCGGAAGTACGGGGTAGATTCGGTAAGTCAACTACCGGTGAACGTGGACGGCATCATCATGGCCGTGGGGGAGGAGCAAAGCACAAAGGTATACCGGGAGCATTTCGAGAAACTCACGGGCACCTTCCAGAAACAGAACCGCATCTCAGAATTGGCGGCCTTCCTGAACCCGTACCTGGCGGTGCGGCACCTGTCTATGGGCATGGCCAGCTCTGATTTCCCGCACTACCTCCACTTCCAGAACAAGGCCGAGGAGTACCGCTACCACTTGGCCCAAGGACTGAACCACATCCAGGCCACCCGCCTGAAGTACCATGACAAAACCACCCGCCTCAGTTCCGACACCTGGAAGGAGTTTAAGCCTTTCACCTACGAGACACCGCCCGTGCACTGGGCACTGCGCCACCATCTGCTCTCTTTAACAGCACTGGTCTTATGGCTATGCTTGGTGTGCACCGTGGGCATGCGCCTCGTTCATAAAACTCAAATTGTGTAGAGGATGAAGAAGTTCTGGATACTAATCAAATACGAATGGCTCAACTTCAGAGCCGATAAAGGGTTGCTGATCCTGGTCACACTCACCTTACTAGCAGGTTTGTACGGCATCTATTACGGCACCACCGAGGTGCAGCGGCAGCAGCAGAACATTGCCGGGCTGGAGAAACTGACAGAGCATAACGTGGAGGAACTGAAAGCCAAGTACCCCGAAGGCACCGATGCCGGGGACATTGGCTACTATCACTCCACCTTCGCGGTGCACCACCCAGATTCCTGGGCCAGCCTGGCCTTGGGCCAGCGTGATGTGAACCCATATTACATCAAGCTGCGCCTGCTCAACCTGCAGTCCCAGTTGTATGATACCGAGAACATCAATCCGCAGAAGGTGCTGGCGGGTAATTTCGATTTGTCGTTTGTGCTGGTGTACCTGTTTCCGCTGCTCATCATTGGTTTGTGCTTTAACATCCTGTCCATAGAAAAGGAGCAGGGCACGCTGCCATTACTGCTGTCGCAGCCCATCAGTTTACCTCTGATCGTAGGCGCGAAACTCACGTTCCGGATGCTGGTGGTGCTGGGCTTAGGACTGCTGCTCTCCATCCTGGCCATGATCTGGGGAAAGGTGCTGCCCGATGGACGCGTGGCGCTTTGGCTGGGCGTGGTGATGCTGTACTGTTTTTTCTGGTTTGCGGTAGCGTTTCTGGTGGCGGCGCTGCAGAAGAACTCGGCTTTCAATGCGGTAACCTTGCTGGGCGTGTGGCTGTTGCTCACCATTGTCATTCCGGCTTTGCTGAACGTGTACGTCTCCATCAAGCAACCCATACCGCAGGCGCTGGCGCTTACCATTCAACAGCGCGAGGTAGTGCACGGCGGCTGGGACAAACCCAAGCGCGAGACCATGGACAAGTTCTTCGCCTTGTACCCGCAGTGGCGCGACACCACCGAAATCAAGGAGCGCTTTGTGTGGCGCTGGTACTACGCTTTCCACCACCTGGGCGATGTAGCCGTGCAAGACCTCGCTACCCAATACAAGCAAACACTGCTGGCCCGGCATGAACTGGTGCAGAAACTGAATGTGCTGAGTGTACCCGTGAACGTTCAGGGAATTTTCAACGCCATGGCAGGTTCAGATCTGCCGTCGTACGTGCAGTTCCTGCAAAGCGCCACCCGCTACCATGACTCGCTTCGGGAGTTCTATTACCCGTTCCTCTTCCGGCAGATCACCTTCACCCCCGCTGACTTTGCCCGGGAGCCCAGACATAGCTTTTCCAGTGCGCCTGACGTGGATTCAGCGGTAAATGGCTTTGTAAAGCTGTTAGGGAGTGTGGTAGTGGTCTTCGGGGCAGGGTTGTTGCTGTTTAGGTGGAAAACGGCTTCTGTGAAGTAGCGGATTTTTGAGTCAATCCAGCTACTGATTTTAGCTTGATTTCTAAAATGCAATTAAAAACCCTTTACTATGGCGCGGAAGTTACTTCCGTGACTTGCAGGTATTCATTAAGAAGTCACGGAAGTAACTTCCGCGCCATAATTGGGTTGGTTCGCTGGCGCGGGCGTGCAGCTCGTGTCCGCACGCATTCCTGAAAGTCTTTCTTGCTTCCTAAAGTATAGGAGCTTAGTTTTATAAGGCTTTCCTCCACCCACCTGTCATCTTGGAAAGATCTTGTGGGCGAGCTGTAATGGCACTTCGCTATCCGCCTTTCTGGTTCGCAACCAAGATCCTTTCAGGATGACAGAATAAGAGCAAAGTAGTAGTATCCGGAATGCGTGCGGACACGAGCTGCAAGCTCGCGCCAGCGAATGAATCTTTATGGTTTCTGTTTTGGAGCTGTTCTTTGAAAAACAGTTCTAAAACGGAGGCTATCCTATCAGAGATAAGCATAACCAAAAAGAAGAGGCCGCTCCCATCTGGAGCGGCCTCTTCTTTTTAACTCATAACCACGCAACCGGTTATTTCTCTACCACTTTAATCAACGTATTGGCAGCGATGCGGTCAGAGAGTTGCATGCCGTTCAGGATAGCCATTTCCTCGAACCGTTTGCTGGGCACGTTGAACGATTGAAGTACCTGCGACAGGGTTCCGGGGGTGCGGACGGTTTTGATGCGCACTACCTCGGGTTTGCGGTTCAGTTTCTCCGGATCAGTAAGTTGCCGGAAGTTCTGGGCCGTGCCGCTGAACGTCGGGAAGTAGGTGTTAAAGGCCGAGGCCGTAGTCACGCCCGTGATGTTGTAGATATTCCCCCCGTACTGGATGAAGTAGCTCAGGGCCTGAATGGGTTCGGCCTGTTGCTGCGTTTGCTGCTGCTGTTGTTGCTGGGCGGCCTGTTGGGCGACTACCGCCAGGGCGGGCAGCCCGTTCACGGTTACTTGCCTTGACTCCACGGCCTGCAGTTGGTTGTCTTGCAGCATCTTCTGGGCCGCTGCTTCCAGAGAGGTGCCCTGAGCCAGTCGCAGGAACATCAGCGCCTTGCCGTCCTGCGGAGCCATCTGTACCTGCTGGGGGGTGTTCTGGTACTGCCAACCGGTGGGGATGGGGAACTGGAACTTGAGGTCTGGGTGGTAGAACACGCTGTTCTCCACGAAGCCCTGTTTGGGGTCCTCGCCGTAGATGAGGCCATCAATCATGCGCAGGTAGCTGTCGCGCCCTTCCTTGAGGTTGGTGGCGTTGGTTTTCTGCTTCCACTGGGCGGCCAGTTGGTGCACGGTGTTGTACCGGTCGCCGGGGTTGGGGTGGGTAGACAGGAAGCCCGGCAATTCCTGCTGGCCGCTTTGCTGGCCCTGCCGCTGCAAGGTCTGGAAGAAATCGGCCATGTGGCTGGCATCGTAGCCTATCTTGGTGGAGTATTCCACGCCCAACTCATCGGACTGGCGCTCATCGTCCCGCCCGAATTTCAGGAACATCAGCCCGGCCCCCTGCGAGAGCACATCGCCGTACTGCGCCAGGGTGGGCGAGGCGATCATGCCGCCCATGAGCAGGACCTGCGCCAGGGTAGACTTGCTTTGCTGCTGGGCCGAGTGCCGGGCCGTGATGTGCCCAATCTCGTGGCCCAGCACCCCGGCAAACTGTGCCTCTGAGTTAAAGTGCGCCATGATGCCGCGCGTGAAGTACACGTAGCCACCCGGCACGGCAAAGGCGTTGAGAATGGGGGAGTCCACAATCTTGAACTCGTATTTCAGGTTGGGCCGGTGCGAAACGGCGGCCATTTGCTGGCCTTTTTCCTGGATAAAGCGCTGCAGCGTGGGGTTCTCTACCAGGCCGTACTGGGCCACAATCTGCGGGTCGGCCTGCATGCCCATGGCCACTTCCTGGTCTTCAGACACAAAGTTGATATCGCGTTTGCCGGTTACCGGGTTGGTGGCGCAGGAGTTGAACAATAGTATAGCCGCCGTGGCAAGACTATACGGAAGAAGTTTTTTCATAGCAGTAGGGTTAAGGCTCAACTTGTAATTCTCTTAGGCAGGCCAAGGCTGGCGGGCCCACCTGTTCTTGCAACGTGTACCAGATTTTAATGGTTACGGTGCCGTTGGGTAGCACAATGCCAAGAGCCTTTGATTGGGGTGCCCTGCCCGTTTTTAGGCGATTTCTAAGAAAACACACCAAAAACCGGTGGCCTTATCGCCCCTGGGCGGAAGAAAGTGTAGCCTGTAAGAAGTTAAAGCCGGCTAAGTCCCGGGGAGCCCGCCTGCCCCAGGTGCCGTTGCTCTCTCCAGCGCATGCGGTAGGCGTTCATGGCGGTGGTGCCCAGTTTCTGCAGCAGTTTATAATTCACCACGGCGCCCACGGGAGCGCCAATCACCGGAATCAGCTGCGCCAGTTTGGCCAGGTCAATGTAATCGCGGTATTCTTGTTGGAAGGTGCGCCAGTCAAACTGGTGGATGTCCTGGGGCAGGTGCAGTTTCTGGGTTTCCCAGTCTACCATCTGCAGGTACACTTCGCGCCGCTGCTGCTGGCTGCTGAACGCCAGCTGGAAGATGTGCAGCAGGTACACCCGCTCACGGTAATCGTCAACGGGGTGGCCGTAGAGGGCGGCCAGGTCAAACAGCATCTTCAGCTTGAGGCCCAGCAGCAGCGGGAAATCGGCGAGGCCCAGCAGAATGCCGCCCGCGCCCGTGATGCCCCCTTCGGCGGCCGCCGTTTTCTTGTAGAAGGCAATGCGGTCCAGCACGGCGGCCTCGGTTTGTTCCAGGGCAGCCTGGGCCACGGGCTGGCGGGTGGTGTGCCTGGCGCCAAACAGCACCGCCCTGATCATCTGCTTGATGGTGGCCGTGATGGCCTGGTGTACCTTCTCGGGGATGTAGCGGTTGATCTTCTGTTGCATGCCCCGGGTAAGATGGTTGAAGAGCGAAGGCTCCCGCAGCATTTCCTGCTGCCACGCCCGGAGCTCCTGCAGGGCTTTTTCTTCATAGGTGCCGGTGGTCATAAGAGAGGGGCAGGGAATAGCTGCTCTGCGAAGAAAGGGGTTCTGCGCGAAGGAGGCAAGCCCATGACCACAGGCGATAAACCTGTTCACCCAGAGCCACGCCGCCTGGGCCAAAGGCTAAAAAGCGTTTAGGGCCTGATTTGGAGAAATCAGGCCCTAAACGCTTGTCTAAAGTGGCGAGGCTTAGCGTCGGCCGCGCCCTCTGGTGCCGGTGCTTCTTTTGGGTTTCTGGTCGGGGCCAGGTCTGCTGGTTCTGCCCCCCGCCGCGCCGGTAGGCCTGCCGGTGCCGGTGCCGCGACCAGCAGTTTTAGATGATCCGCCTTTAGGGGGTCTGCCGCCCACGGTGTCGCGGGCCGGGCCGCTGCCGGGGGCGCTTTTAGGTTTGCGGTTGGCTTTGGCCTTGGGGTTCACGTACTCGTTTACTTTAGGCCGGGGCGGGGCCACGCGGTGCACCTTTACCCCAAACTCCTCCAGAAAATCGTCTTCCTCTGGTTTGGCCTTGCCGCCGGCGCGGGCCGGAGCTTTGGCGGGTTCCTTGCCCCAGGTAGAGGCCTCCTCGGTTTTGGAAGACTCCGCGATGAGCTCGTTGATGGTTCTCATTTCCTCAGCGGTGAGGTAGCGCCAGTGCCCGGTGGGCAGATCGGCCAGTTTCACGTTCATGATGCGCACGCGCTTCAGGCGCTCAACCCGGTAGCCCAGGGCCTCGCACATGCGCCTGATCTGGCGGTTAAGGCCCTGCGTGAGGACAATCCTGAACTCTTTGTGACCCAGTTGCTTCACCACCGCTTTTTTGGTGACGCCCTCGGTGAGGCGTACCCCGTTGGCCATGCGCGTGAGAAACTCCTCGTTCACGGGTTTGTCCACCATCACCACGTACTCCTTGTCGTGGTTGTTGTCGGCCCGCAGGATCTTGTTCACAATATCGCCGTCGTTGGTGAGCAGGATGAGCCCTTCTGAGGCGTTGTCCAGGCGGCCGATGGGGAAGATGCGCTTGGGGTACCCAATAAAGTCAATGATGTTCTTCTTGTCGTTGGGGTCGGTGGTGGTGGTGATGCCCGTGGGCTTGTTGAAGGCAATGTAGATGGCCCGCTCGTTGGGCTTTTTGGCCCTGATGGGCTCGCCGTCCACGGCTACCTTGTCGCCGGGTTTCACGGTGGCGCCTTTGCGGGCGGTGCGGTCATTGATGGTGACCCGGCCTTCCTCAATGTAGCGGTCTGCCTCGCGGCGCGAGCAGAAGCCTGAGTCGCCGATGTATTTATTTAACCGGGTGCTATTGTCTGTTGACATACGAATGCTGGTTCTGGGTACTGGTCTGTGGGTGATGAAAAAGGAACGGCGCTGCCCCGGCAGGCCGGGCGATGGCTCACGCGAACGTCTTCAGGTACAGGTCTTCTACTTTCTTACGGGCCCAGGGGGTTTTACGTAAAAACGTGAGGCTTGACTTAATGCTGGGGTTGTGCGTGAAGCTGTTGATCTTGATGCGGTCGCCTAGCTCTTCCCACCCGTAGTGGTCCACCAGCAGCACCAGAATCATCTCCAGGGTTTTTCCGTGTAACGGATTGTTTTTCTGTTCTTCCATATTTCCGCTGCAAAGGTAGTCTTTCTAGCTGAGTTTTACGTGACTGGCCCCAAACGGGTACCGGGCCAGGCTGGGCGCTGTGGGGTGGGCGGCCTCCTTCTGGGCGGGGAGGCGACCATCCTGCTGGGGAGGTATTTTTACAGACCGGGCTTGGGGAAAGCAACTAAGTGCTAAAAAATGTTGGCTAAAGGTAAGTGACCGGGATTAAGGTTTGTTCCTTTTAATATTAAATTGATTTATTTTGTTATTTATTAGAGAGCTATTCCTTGCCCCATAGGTGAAAATAGTCTTATCTTAAAGGATAATTTCGTTCATGCCCGTTCCCCAGGTCATGAACCTGTCCCTGCTTTCTCACCTACAACGTTCTATAGTCCCATGGAAACCGTTACGATGCCCTTCACCGCTCTGTCTGCCAGTTCTGCCATGTCTGTGGAAGAATTCATCCAAACCTATGCCAACCATCCGGTGTACTTTTCGCCCAAGGGGCCCAGGCTGCACGCCAAAAACTGGCCCGCCGAGGCGGCCCTCCGCATGTTCCTGAACAACATCTCGCATGACGTGGCCGAAGACCCCGAGCGGCTGGTGGTGTACGGCGGCATTGGGCAGGCGGCCCGCACGCCGCAGGACGCCCGCAAGATTGTGGAGCTGCTGCTCACCCTGGAGGAAGACGAGAGCCTGCTGATTCAAAGCGGGAAACCGGTGGGCAAGATCAGGAGCCACGCCGAGGCCCCGCGCGTGCTCATCGCCAACAGCAACCTGGTGCCGCACTGGGCCACCTGGGAGCACTTCAACCAACTGCGTGCGCGCGGCCTCATGATGTACGGCCAGATGACTGCCGGCAGCTGGATCTACATTGGCACCCAGGGCATTCTGCAGGGCACCTATGAGACGTTCGCCGCCTGCGGCCGGCGGCACTTTGGCGGTGACCTGCGGCACAAGCTGGTGGTGAGCGGCGGCCTGGGCGGCATGGGCGGGGCGCAGCCTTTGGCCGCCACCATGGCGGGCGCCACGTTCCTGGGCGTGGACGTAGACCCGGAGCGCATCAAGAAACGCCTGGAGAGCCGTTACCTGGACACCATGACCTATGATTACCAGCACGCCATGCGCCTGGTGCTGGCCGCCCGTGACAAAGGCGAGGCCGTGTCTATTGGCCTGGTGGGCAATATTGGCGACGTGCTGGAAAACCTGGTCCGCGACGGCATCACGCCGGATATCCTCACCGACCAGACCTCGGCCCATGACCCGGTAAACGGCTACGTGCCACACGGCATGTGCCTGCCGCAGGCCCTCACCCTGCGCCAGCAGGACCCCGAGCAATACCGCCAACTTTCCCTCAAAAGCATGGCCCGGCACGTGGGCTACATGCTGGAGCTGCAACGCCGGGGCAGCTGCACCTTTGACTATGGCAACAACCTGCGCGCATTCGCCCAGCAAGGCGGCGAGGCCAACGCGTTCCAGATTCCCGGGTTTGTGCCGGAGTACATCAGGCCGCTTTTCTGCGAAGGCCAGGGTCCGTTCCGGTGGGTGGCGCTTTCCGGCGACCCTGAAGACATCCGGGTCACCGATGAGGCCCTGAAGGATCTCTTCCCCGAGAACGTGCACATGAAGAACTGGCTGGACCATGCCAGGGTGAAAGTAGCGTTTCAGGGTTTGCCCAGCCGTATCTGCTGGTTGGGCATGGGCCAGCGCGAACAGGCGGGCTTGCTGTTCAACCAACTGGTGCGCGAGGGCAAGGTGAAAGGCCCACTGGTGATTGGCCGCGACCACCTGGACTGCGGCTCGGTGGCCTCGCCCTACCGCGAAACCGAGGGCATGAAAGACGGTTCCGATGCCGTGTCTGACTGGCCGCTCCTGAACCTGATGGCCAACGCCTGCGGCGGGGCCACCTGGGTGTCGTTCCACCACGGGGGCGGCGTGGGCATGGGCTACTCCCAGCACGCCGGCATGGTGATCTTAGCCGATGGTTCTGAACGGGCAGACCGGTGCCTGCGCCGCGTGCTGCACAATGACCCGGCCCTGGGCATTTACCGGCACGCCGATGCCGGCTATGAAACCGCCCAGCAGAATGCCCGGGAATTTGGCCTGGATGTATAACTTACCGCCGGAAAGGCCCTGAGACTTACCCACCCTGCGCCTTTTTGGCCTGTTTTTCTGAAACTCGGCCTAAAACGGCCCTGCTCCCCACAGAGGGGCTTCGTTCTGCATCGGGCGAAGCCGCTTCTTAACTCACACGTGCATGCACCCAGACCCTAAAGCCTTTACCTTACTAGGACCCTTCACTCAGCTAGTGACCATGGCCGGTTTGCCCTTGGCCGGTCCTCTACCCGATGACCAACTGGAAGTCCTGGAGCAAGCCGGCCTCCTGCTGCAGGGCGAGAAGATTGCGCAGGTTGGGCCCTATGCTCAACTACGGCAAACCGCTCAAGAGAATGGATACCGGTTGCAGGTCCTGGAGGAGCCCCTGGTCTTGCTGCCGGGGCTTATTGATGCCCACACCCACCTTTGCTTCGCGGGTTCGCGGGCCCGGGACTATGCCCTACGGGTGGCCGGAAAATCGTACCTGGAGATTGCCCGCAGCGGCGGCGGCATTCTGGATACCGTGCGTAAAACCCGGGCTGCCTCTCTCCAGGAGTTGGTGCAAACCTTAACCCAGCGCTGCAACCGCCACTTGGCTGAAGGGGTGACCACCTGCGAGGTGAAAAGTGGCTATGGCCTCACGGTACCCGATGAACTCAAGATGCTGCAAGCCATCCGGCAGGTAGACCAAAGCCACCCGTTGGACCTGGTGCCTACCTGCCTGGCCGCCCACATGCGGCCGCCGGAGTTCACGCAGAACAGCGCCTACTTACGGCAGGTGGTGGAGGAACTCTTGCCAAAAGTCAAAGCGGAAGGGCTGGCCCAACGGGTAGACATTTTCATTGAAGACACCGCCTTTTCTGAGGAAGAAGCCCTTTGGTTTTTGCAGCTGGCCCGGGAACTGGGCTTTGCCGTTACCGTGCACGCCGACCAGTTCAGCACCGGGGGCAGCAAAGTAGCGGCTGAGGTGCAGGCCCTCAGCGCAGACCATCTGGAAGCCAGCGGAATGGCAGAAATCCAGCGCTTGAAAGCGGCGGGCGTGGTGGTCGTGGTGCTGCCCGGGGCGTCCCTGGGTCTGGGCATGCCGTTCGCGCCGGCCCGGCAACTGCTGGACCAGGGCCTTTGCGTGGCCCTTGCCACCGACTGGAACCCGGGCTCAGCGCCCATGGGCGACTTGCTGCTGCAGGCGGCGCTCTTGGGCGCCGCCCAGAAACTCACCCAGGCCGAAACCTGGGCCGGCCTCACGGTACGGGCGGCGCACGCCCTCCGGCTACCGGACCGCGGCAGCCTGGAAGCCGGCAAGCTGGCCGACCTGATAGCCTTCCCCACGGACCAATACCAGGAGATCCTCTACCTCCAGGGCAAACTCAAACCCACCCAGGTCTGGAAAAGAGGAAAACGGGTGTAAAGCTTTCTGCGCTAGTTGTTTTGGGCCTATTTTTGGCAAAACCAGGCAAAATCAATTCACTGATTTCTGGGCGTCCAGCAGAATCCGGACAATGCGGGTGTCTTCGTCTTCCCAGTTGATGTTCTTCACGTTCTCAATCTGGTGCACCGACAGGCCATCGTATTGGCCATAGCTGCTGTAGACTTCCATCAGGAACTCAGACTCGGTGACTTCCTTGATAAAGCCGTACAGGCCCAGGTCCTGGTAGAGGTACAGGTAAATGAGCTGCTGTTCTTTCTGGGCTTGCACCAGAATCTCGACCATGCTGCAGTTGCCAATGTGGAACAGGGCCGGCACGGCGGTGTCTGCGTAGATCTTCCGGAGGTTGTTTCCCTTGGTCTCCAGCCGGCGCAGGAAAATATCGTCAAAGTCTACCCCAAACAAATCAGAGGTTTTGAGAATCAGGATGCCGTTGGGCAAGCCCTGCTGGGTGAGCGAGCGCAGGCTAATGGTTTCTTCGTTGTAGTCCAGCAGGTAGCCCAGGTACAGTTTGGGACCTTCGGGCGCGTGGAGGCGGAGGGCTACGGGTTTGTCTTCTTCCTTGGCTTGTTGTAGAATAGTATAGAATAAATTCATATAATGCCGGTGTAATTTTCTGGTCGGGTGAACGGGAGGAGCGAAGTTAAGATAGAAAATTATTGGCTCTCTTTAGCACCTAAGGCAGACGATTATGTACAAACCATCAGACAAAACCACCTGGAAGGGAAGAACAGACACGCAGGATGGGGTGCTGGGCCTGCGGTGGCACCAGGTGGTGCAACTCCTGGACCTTTCCAGGGATGTGGCCGACGGGAATGGAGATTTTGCGTTTGTGGGTTTCAGCTGTGACGAGGGCGTACGGCGAAACCAGGGCCGGGTAGGCGCAGCGGGTGGCCCCAACGCGCTGCGGCTGGCCATGTCGGCCCTGGCCGATCACTTGCCCGAGGGGGTGCAGCTGTTTGGGGGCGGCGACATCCTCTGCGCCAACCAGCGGCTGGAGGAAGCGCAGGGCCAACTGGGCCGAAAAGTGGAACTCTTGCTGAGAAAGGGATATAAGACCCTTGTTCTGGGCGGGGGCCATGAAACCGCCTATGGCCATTTCCTTGGAATCCAGAAGCAGCTGAAGGACGGGGAACAGCTGGGCATCATTAACCTGGATGCCCACTTTGATGTGCGAAGCTACGCCCCGCAGCCCAGCTCGGGCAGCCCGTTCCTGCAGATAGCCCATGACCTGGCGGCCGCCGGAAAGGAGTTCCATTACCTCTGCCTGGGCATTCAGGAGTCTGGCAACACCCGCAAACAATTTGAGACCGCCGCCGCCCTGGGTGCCCAGTACGTAGAGGCGCAGGACCTGCACTTCGGCTTAACCGAGGCCGTCCGGCAGAAAATCAAAGCCTTTACAGACAAAGTAGACAAGCTGTACCTTAGCATTGACTTAGACGTGTTTGCTGCCGCGTATGCGCCGGGAGTAAGCGCGCCCAACGCCCTGGGCCTGGCCCCGCAGGCGGTGCTCCCTATCCTGCAGGAGATCATGGCCAGCGGCAAGGTGATCACGGTAGATGTGGTAGAGCTGAACCCCGCGTTTGACGTAGATGGCCAAACGGCCCGGCTGGCCGCCGCGCTTATTTTCCAAATTGTGAAATTCTGGAGCTAAATCCTTCACACCCGTTTGTTTTTAGGCCGATTTCGGGAAAATGCACGGAAAACGAAAGGGGAAGGTTCTGCGTCTTACTGCTGGTCTTTTTTTAACCAATCAACCAGGCACGGAATAACTTTCGCGCCATGTAGGGTTAACATTGGAAAGAAGCCGGTTCACTGATCACGTTGTTTAGGGCACCTTTTGGCCAAAACAGCCCAAAAACAGAAAGGAGCAGCTTTATGCCAAAGCTGCTCCTTTCTGTTTTTGGGCGTTGAAAACCTACGCAGAATTCCGCTCAGCGTTGATAATCCCGAAGGAGCAGCGCATGACCAGCTTTTCAAACTTGCCCTTGTCGGCGGTGGAGGTTTCCTGCTCTTCCATTTCCCTGATCTGGGTAAGGGCGTACTGCTGGATGGTGAGCAGCGGCAACTCAATGCGCTGGCGCATCTGGATGGAAAGGCGGTTCACCGGTTTGTCTTCCATGAGGTGCGTGTTGCCCGTGAGGCGCAGCACGTACTGCTTGGTGCGCTCAAACTCCTGGTGAATCATCTTCCAGAGCTCGCCGTACTGCGGGTGCCTGGCCAGGAAAGCGGTGAGCGGGAAAAAGCACTTGGTCATGGCCATCTCGCAGTTGCCGATCAGGGTACGGAAGAACAAGGAGCGTTGGTACAGCTGCTCCACGGCGCTCCACTGGCCTGCGTCTTCCAGTTTCTGCATGGCGGCGCCCACCCCGTAGTACCCGGGCAGGTTCTGCTTCAGCTGGCTCCAGGAACCCACGTAGGGCACGGCCCTGAGGTCGTTCAGGTTGAGTTTGCCGGGCTTGCGCTTGGCCGGACGGCTGCCGATGTTGGCCTCGGCGTAGTACCGGAGCGGACTGGCGTAGTTGAGGTACTCCAGAAAGTTGGGCAGGTTCTTGAGCGTGTTGTAGGCCTGGTAACTCTCGTCGGCCAGCTGCTGCATGAGCTGCTCTTCCTGCCGGGTAAGGGTAGTCTCGCGGGCCGTGAACAGCGCGTTCCTAATGCCGGCGTGCATGAGCTGCTCCATGTTGTACTGCGCCGCATCAATGGTCCCGAAGTTAGAGCTGATGGTCTGCCCCTGAATGGTGAGCTGAATCTCCTTGCTGGCGATGTTAGAGCCCATAGACGCGTAAAACTGGTGCGTACGGCCACCCCCGCGGGCGGGCGGACCACCGCGCCCGTCAAAGAACACCACCTGCAGATCGTGCTGCTGGGCCAGCAAACTCAGCTCTTCCTTGGCTTTGTAAATGCTCCAGTTTGCCATGAGGTACCCGCCGTCTTTGGTGCCGTCTGAGAAGCCCAGCATAATGGTCTGGATGTTGCCGCGCCGCTCAAGGTGCTGCCGGTACACGGCAGAGGTGTAGAGCGCCTGCATCACGGCACGGGCATTCCTGAGATCGTCAATGGTCTCAAACAAAGGCACAATGTCCACGGTGAGTTCCTGGGGCTGCCAGCCGCTGAGCAGGAACAGGCCGTACACCTCCATCACGTCCAAAACGCTGGTGCTGTGGCTGATGATGTAGCGGTGGCTGCCTTCCTGGCCGTTGATGGCCTGAATGGTTTTCATGGCCTGCATGGATTCCAGCGTGTCGCGGTGCAGTTCGTTCTCCAGCCGGGCGGGGTCTACGGTGGTGTTGGCGTTCAGCAGGGCCGCTATCTTTTCCTCGGCAGACAACTGCGGGTAGTCTTTCGGCAGCGCCTCCGTTTGCGAGGCGATGGCTTCCAGGGCCTCCGTATGGGCCGAACTGTCTTGCCGCACATCCAGCGAAGCGAAGTACAAGCCAAACACCTCCACTTTGCGCACCAGGTTTTCGGCCAGGTTCAGGAACAAGCCGTTGTGGTCCCTGATCAGAATGTCGGTGATGCGCTGGAGCGGCGCCAGGATGTCTTCCCGGGTAATATCGGCTTTGTAGCCGGGCAGGAACAAGTTGTTGTACAGCTTTTCTTCCAGCGAGACCAGCTCGTTTAAAACGCCTTTGAACGTAAGGCGGCGCTTGAGCCGGCGCACATCCTGGTAGTACGACTTGATAATGGCGCCGCGCAGGGCCTCGGCCACTTTCAGGGTAATCTGAGCCGATACGAACGGGTTGCCGTCCCGGTCGCCGCCGGGCCAGAAACCCAGGCGGATCAGCGGGTTCTGCCCCGAGACCGCCTCGGGAAACTGGCTTTTCAGGAAGGACATGATCTGCCCTGCCGACTGGTAAAAGACGTTCTCCAGGTACCAGATCAGGCTCACTGCCTCATCATACGGCGACGGCTTTTCATTTTTAAAGAACGGGGTCTTGCCCAACTGCCGCAGGTAGCTGTTCACCTGCGAGGTGTTGTCGCTCACCAGCGCCTTAGACAAGTCATTGATAATGCCCAGCACTTCGCTGGGGTAAAATTGAGTGGGATGGGCCGTGAGCACCAGCCGCACTGAGAAGTCCTTCAGCTTTTCTTTCAGTTGCGGATGGGTCTGGGTTTGCTCCACTTCGGCCTGCAGGTGCTTGAGGGTACCCGCCCCGCTCATGTCATGGATCTCTTTGAAGGAGGCGTCTTCCAGGGCGTCAAACAGCACCACCTGCCGCTCTGCGTACTGCACAAACCTGAACAGCAAATCCATCTGCTCCTGCTGGGTGCGGTAGGGCGTGTACTGGCTGAAGAACGTGCCGATGATGTCGGCCGGGCTGGCCTCCTTGGCAAATCCTTCTTCACAGTGCAGCAGGAAAATGGAAAGCAACACGCCTGTTTTCTCTACCCGGTGAAACGGCAGCGACGTGAACAAGCTGTTGTACAACTGAAATTTGAGCCCTACGTGTTTGTCATAGGTTTGCAGGGCGCTGTTGGAAGAACCATCCATAGTTTGCTAGTAGTAGTGGTGTGGTAAACTGTCCTCAAAGTAAGGCGCCTTTTCGGGGCAGGCACAGTTTTAGGTGATTAACAAATATAAAAGGTAATGTGAAAACTGATATGGTTTTTGGTAATAAATGCGATAAATGTTTGTGGAAATGTCTGGTGAATTGCCTGTTTTGCTTCTAATCTGTTCTGGATTGACCAATCCTGTTTTCAGGGCCTTTTTCTAAAATACGCCCCAAAACAGAAACCTACCCAAAGCAGTACGCCTGGCCTGGCTGTTGACCGGACCAGGCGTACCCTTTCAGAAGCTATCCATGCAGTTTACTTACCGGCCAATGAGCTGGTAGGTTTTCCCTTTCTCGGTTTTTAAGTCCAGCAGGGTGGTGGCGGGCACGGCGGGCCTTTGCCCCGTTGCCTTGGGCGAAACCAGCGGGGTCTTAATGGCAGCCAACTGGTAGAAGGGATTGGGGTTAGTGCCCTGGGCGGGCTGCAGGTCTCCCTTGCCTTTCAGGGTCAGGCCGTTGCCCACGCGCAGGCGGCAGTTACCGCCTAGTTCAGAGTGCAGGGTAAGGGCGATCACTTTGCCATTTTCCCAGCGCAGGTCCACCACAAAGCCTCCCCGGGCCACCAAACCTTTCACTTCGCCCGAAGGCCATTTTTCTGGCAAGGCCGGCAAGAGGTGCAGGGCACCGTCGTGGCTTTGCAGCAGCATTTCGGCAATGCCGGAGGTACAGCCAAAGTTGCCGTCTATCTGAAACGGCGGGTGCGCATCAAACAAGTTGGGGTACGTGCCTCCGCTTTCGCCTTTGGCCTCAACCCCGGCCGGGGTGAGTTGGTCTTCAATCAATTTATAGGCCCGGTTGCCGTCCAGGAGCCTGGCCCACAGGTTTACTTTCCAGCCCATGGACCAGCCGGTGGATTTGTCGCCGCGGTACACCAACGAGGTTTTGGCGGCCTGAAACAACTCTGGGTGGGTGAAAGGCGAGATCTGGTTGCTGGGGAACAGGCCGTACAGGTGCGATACGTGCCGGTGTTTGTCGGTGGGGCGGTCCCAGTCGTGCAGCCATTCCTGCAGTTGGTTATGTTGCCCAATCTGCATGGGAGCCAGCCTACTCCGGAGTTGGCGCAGCGTATCGGCGAAGGCCTGGTCGGTACGAAGGACTTCCGCCGCCCTAAGGGCGTTGGAGAAAACGTCAAACACCAGTTGGTTGTCCATGGTGGTGCCGGCGGCAATGGAAACCCCGCTCTGGTGCGCGTTCTCCGGCGACATGGACGGCACCACCACCAGCCACTGGTTGGAAGGTTCTTCCTGCAGTACATCGGCGTAGAATTGGGCCGCGCCTTTGAGCACCGGGTAGTATTCCTTCAGGAACTTCTGGTCGCCGGTGTACAGGTAATGCTGCCACAAGTGCTGGGTGAGCCAGGCACCGCCCATCGGCCACAGGCCGTAAAACGCGCCGTCTACCGGACCGGTAATACGCCACAGATCGGTGTTGTGGTGCATCGTCCAGCCGCGGGCCCCGTACATCTTAGCCGCGCTTTCCTTTCCGGTTTGGGCCAGGTCTTTGAGCAGGCTGAAGAGCGGCTCGTGCATCTCAGGCAGGTTGGTGACCTCGGCGGGCCAGTAGTTCATCTCGGTGTTGATGTTCACGGTATACTTGCTGTCCCAGGGCGGGGCAATCTTGTCGTTCCAGATGCCCTGCAGGTTGGCGGGTTGGGTGCCGGGCTGAGAGCTGGAAAGCAGCAGATAGCGCCCAAACTGAAAGTACAGCGCCACCAGCTCGGGGTCGTTGCCCTTGGCGAAGGCCGCGAGGCGCTCATTAGTAGGTTGGTTGCGGGCGGCGGAGGTGCCCAGGTGCAGCGATACCCGGTTGAAGTAGTTTTGGTAATGCTTTATGTGCGCCTGTTTGGCTTTGGCGTACTTCTTCTTGAGGGCGCTGGCCAGGTAGGAGGAAGCCCTGGCGGCCTCGTCTCCGCTCAGGTCCTGGTAGTTCCTGAAATTGGTGCCCATGGACACGTAGATGAGCGCTTCGGTGGCTCCAGTGATCTGGAGCGTAGTACCCGTAGCCGTGAGGGAGCCGCCCGTGAGCACCGGCTGCACCTGCGCCTGAAACTTCACTTTGCCTTTCTTGTTGTCCACGTCGCCGGAGGTGCCCGAAAGAATGAGTTTCCTGCCCTGGGTGCTCACCTGATAGAGCTTGTGCGGACTGTCGGCCTCCAGGGTGCAGGTGATGCTGTTGGGTTTACTGGCCGTGAGCCGGATGAGGATGACCTGGTCGGTGAAGGACGAAAACATCTCGCGCTTAAACGTGACGCCGTTTACCTGGTAGGAGACCGAGGCCACCGCCTGGCCAATGTCCAGGTCGCGGGTGTAGTGAGTGAACCGGTCATGCCCGGGGAACTGCAGGAACAGGTTGCCCACCGGCTGGTACGGCATGCCGTAGTTGTTGTGGGCCGGCGCGGCGCGGGGTACTTTCTGCAGGGCCAGGGCCTGGGCTTCCTTGTGTTTCCCGTCAAAGATCAGTTGCCTGATCTGGGGCAGGGCCGGGTAAAGGTCCAGGTTGAGGTTGTTGCCGGGCTCGCCGGCCCATACGGTTTCCTCGTTCAGCTGCAGTTGCTCGCGGGCCGGGTTGCCGAACACCATGGCCCCAATGCGCCCGTTGCCCAAGGGCAGGGCTTCGTTCCAGTGGGAGGCGGGTTTGTCGTACCACAACCGCAAGGGGGAGCTGGGTTGCGCGAAAGAGGGGGAAAAGGCCAGCCCCAGAAACAGGGCGAACCCCAGAAAAACAGTTTTCATGCGTAGACTTGGTTTTTGCGGTGTTTTCCAGAAAATAGGTTGAAAAGGGAGAGCGGGAAACAGGCGGCAGGAGAGCCTGCCACAAGAAAAAAGCAGGACTGTGGGGTCCTGCTTTTTTCTATGTGCATAGGTGGCTTACAGCGCCACCGGTTTCATCTTAGGCACCAGGCTCTTCATCACGCTCCAGGCAATGAGGTAAGCAAGGGCGCAGAAGGCGAACATGATGGTGTAGCCCGTTTCCACGTTGCCCAGTTTCTCGTAGTGGTCAAACAGGTAGCCGCCCACCTTGGTCACCACCACGCCGCCAATACCGCCGGCCATGCCGCCAATACCGGTCACCGAGGCCACCGATTTTTTAGGGAACATGTCTGAAACGGTGGTGAAGATGTTGGCTGACCAGGCCTGGTGGGCCGAAGCGCCAACCCCGATCAGGATAACCGGGAACCAGTAGCTGATGTCGCCCAGGGGCTGCGCGGCCAACACCACCAGCGGGAAGAGCGCAATCACCAGCATGGCGCGCATGCGGCCCTCATAAGGGTTATAGCCTTTGTTGATGAAGTACATGGGGAACCAGCCGCCGCCAATACTGCCCACCATGGTCATGCTGTAGAGCACGGCCAACGGAAGCATCACCTGCGTGCCGGTGAGGCCGTACTGAGCCTTGAGGTAAGCGGGCAACCAGAAGAGGAAGAACCACCACACCCCGTCGGTCAGGAATTTCCCGAACGCGAAGGCCCAGGTCTGTTTAAAGCCCAGCAGTTTGAACCAGGAAACCTTTTCGGCCGAGGCCGGGGAATCCGGCTCCAGCACCGGCTCGCTGTCGCTGCTGATGTAATCGCGCTCGGCGGCGCTTAATTTTTTCTGACGGTCTGGGGTCTCGTAGTAATAGAACCAGAACACCAGCCACAGGAAACCAATGGCCCCAATGATGAAGAAGGTGTACTCCCAGCCCAGGTGCGAGGCAATCCACGGCACAGTGACAGGGGCCAGAATGGCACCCACGTTGGAGCCGGAGTTGAAGATACCCGTGGCCAGCGAGCGCTCCTTTTTAGGGAAGTACTCGGCCGTGGCCTTGATGGCCGCCGGGAAGTTACCAGACTCACCGAAACCCAGAAAAGCGCGGGCCACCATAAAACCCAGCACCGACACCGGTACGGCGGCAAACCCCAGGGTAGTAGCCAGCGGACTCACGGCACGGCCCAGCGGCTCGGCGTACGCGTGCAGGATGGCCGCCAGCGACCAGATGATCAGGGCCCAGGCGTAGCCCCACTTGGTGCCCAACCGGTCAATGATGCGGCCGGCGAAGAGCATGGAGATGGCGTAGGTAAACTGGAAAACCGCCGCAATGTTGGCGTAGTCGGTGTTAGACCAGCCAAATTTCTCGGCCAGCATGGGCTGCAGCAGACTCAGTACCTGGCGGTCCAGGTAATTGACCGTGGTGGCGAAAAAGAGCAGGCCACAGATGGTCCACCGGTAACCGCCAATCTTTTCTTGGCTGAGCATAGGCCTTGGGTTTGTTTGTTTTGTTTGGGTCATAGGGGCACGGTTAAATTATTGTTTACATGTCTGGGCTAAGTGCAATGCGCGGGTCGTGAGGTCCTGTAATTGACTGAACTGGCGGTTGGCCAGGATTTCTTTGCTGATGAGTTTGCTGCCCATGCCCACGGCACAGACGCCCGACTTGAACCAGGTGCGGAAGTTCTCTTCTTCCAGCTCCACGCCCCCGGTGGGGATGAACAACTGCCCCGGGAACAGCTCCTTGATGGAAGCCACAAACGCCGGGCCTACAATGTTGGCCGGGAAGATCTTGATCAAAGCGGCCTGCGCCTGCTGCGCCACATGGATCTCTGTGGGCGTGAAGCACCCCGGAATCCAGAGCAGACCGGCCTCGTGCACCAGGTTGCCTACCTGCGGGTCCACAATGGGGGCCACCACGTAATCGGCGCCGGCCTGGAGGAAAGCCTCGGCCTGATGCACGGTTTTAATGGTCCCGATGCCCAGGTGCAGGTCCTGGTACGTTTTCAGCTCGTTTTTCAGAAACGTGAAGTTTTCCAGCGCGGCAGCCCCGCGGTTGGTGTACTCCAAGGTTCTCACGCCGGCCTGGTACAGGGCTTTCACCACCTCCAGGCTCAGCTGAGGGTCTTCGTGGAAAAACAGGGGCAATAACCCTTGGTCCAGGATGGCCTGCAGGGCCGTTTCTTTAGTTGGCATAGGCTTGGATGGTTTCCTCAATCTCGGCTACCGTGCTGGTGGTAGCGTCGCTTTCAATGAATAATTTCTTAAAGGCCGCAGCCGTGGCAAACTCCAGCGTTTCTTTGGGCGAGCGCTGGTGGTAGAAGCCGTAAATGAGCCCGGCCATGAAGCAGTCGCCGCTGCCCACTTTGTCCAGGATTTGGTCTACCACGTACTCCTGCGACACGTGCAGTTCGCCCTGGGTGTAGAGCGTGGTGAAGTAGCGGATGCCCTTCGGGCCGTGGTCAAAGCGGAAGGTGTTTGCTACGATCCTGCATTTGGGGAATTCCTTCAAAATAGCCTCTGAGGTTAAGGTGGCGTGCTGCAGGAGTTTCTCTTTCTCAATGTCCTGCACCAGTTCTTCCTGCAGCGGCATGCCCAGCATTTTGTTGGCGGCCCACACGTTGCCCATGATCAGGTCACAGGAAGCGGCCAGGGCTGGCATGACCTCCACCGGGTCTTTGCCGTACTTCCACAGCTTGGCGCGGTAGTTCAGGTCCAGCGATACGAAGATGCTGCGGTCCTGGGCGGCTTGCAGCGCCTCGGCGCAGACCTCGGCGACGTTCTGGTTGATGGCCGGGCAAATGGCGCTGAAATGGAACCAGCTCACACCTTCAAACACCTGGTCCCAGTTGATGGCACTGGTTTTCAGGTCGGCGTACGCCGAGCCCGCGCGGTCATAGATCACGCCGGCGTTTTTGAGGTCTTTTCCCTTGGGCAGGTAATAAAGGCCCACGCGGTCGCCCTGCAGCACCACCGGACTGGTATCAATCTGGCGCTCCTGCATGTAACCCATCAGCTGCTCAGCGATAAAATTCTGGGGCAGCGCGGTAAGGTAGGCCGAGGGAACGCCCCACAGCGCCAGGGCTGTGGCCACGTTCAGTTCGGCACCGCCTACGTAGAACGGCAGCTTGTTTTCCTGCAACCACTGGCCGTCGCCATCGGGGCAGATTCTCAGGAGCAGTTCTCCAAATGATAAGACTTTGCCTGCAGCCATGGCTTAGAAGTTGAAGTAATTTTTGGCGTTGTGGTAGCAGATGTTCTCCACCATCTGACCTAACCATTCCATCTCTGAGGCCGGCAGTTCGCCGTTCTCCACGTCGTTGCCCAGCATGTTGCAGAGAATTCTTCTGAAGTACTCGTGGCGTGGGTAGGAGAGGAAGCTGCGCGAGTCGGTGAGCATGCCCACGAAGCGGCTCAGCAAGCCCATGTTGGACAGGGCGTTCATCTGCTCTTCCATACCTTGCTTCTGATCCAGGAACCACCAGGCAGATCCGTACTGGATTTTGCCCGGTGTGCTGCCGTCGTTGAAGTTCCCAATCATGGTGGCGTACAGCTCGTTCTGGCTCGGGTTTAGGTTATACAAAATAGTCTTGGCTAATTGGTTGGAGTTGTCCAGCTTGTCCATGAACTTGGCCAACGGACGGGCTACGTCAAAATCCCCGATGGAATCGAAGCCGGTATCTGGGCCCAGTTCACGCATCATGCGGGTGTTGTTGTTGCGCAAGGCGCCCAGGTGGAATTGTTGGGTCCAGCCCTTGGCGTGGTCCATCAGAGCCAGTTCCACCAGCATGGCTGATTTGAATTTCAGGACCTCTTCTTTGGTCAAAGGCTGTTTTTGCAGCGCTTTTTCAAAAATGGAGGCAATCTCCTGGTCGGTGTATTCCTCGGCGTACATGGTTTCCAGGCCGTGGTCAGACAAACGTCCGCCCTGGGCGTGGAAGAAGTCGTGGCGCTGCTGCAGGGCGTCCAGCAAATTGCGGTAGCTGCTGATGGAAACACCCGAGGCGGCCTCCAGTTTCTGCAGGTACGCCAGATAGCCGCCGTCTTCAATGGCCATGGCCTTGTCCGGACGGAAGGTTGGCAACACCTTAATGCCGAAATCATCAGCGGCTATTTTCTGGTGGTGCTCCAGGCTGTCAATCGGGTCATCGGTGGTGCAGATGGTCACCACGTTCATTTTCTTCAGGATGCCACGCACACTGAATTCATTGGACTGCAGCATCTCGGTGGCCCTGTCATAGATCTCGCGGGCTGACTCCGGCTTCAGGACTTTCTCAATCCCGAAGGGGCGCTTCAGCTCCATGTGGGTCCAGTGGTACAGCGGGTTACGCATGGTGTACGGCACGGTCTGGGCCCATTTCTCAAACTTGGCGTAATCATCGGCGTCACCGGTGCAGAAACGCTCGGGAATGCCGTTGGTACGCATGGCGCGCCACTTGTAATGGTCGCCCTCTAACCAGATCTGGGTCAGGTTCTTGAATTTTCTATCGTTGGCAATGTCCTCCGGATTCAGGTGACAGTGGTAGTCAATGATGGGCATGTGCTTGGCATGCTCATGGTACAAGGCCTGGGCTGTCTTGGTCTGGAGAAGGAAGTTGTCGTCTAAAAAGGACATGTACTTGGCGTAGTTAGATGAAAACAAACCGGGAAAGCCTCCAATGCTGGCGGGCCAGGGCGGCGGTTTTCCGGGTATTTTGGTGAAAATAGGTCAAAAACAGACAGCTTCTGCCAAGATGCTGCCTGTTTTTAGAACAAAAGGGAAGGAACGGTAGGGTTAAACGGCTTTTACCGCCTCCTGCTGTTGCAGCAGGCCTAGCTCCTGAACTACGGTTTGCGCCAGGCCTTCTACCTGGGTAAGGTCGGTGCCCCAGAACTCCTGGTTGGCCAACACGGCCTGCACCGTTTCTTCGGGAGAATCTTTCTGCCAGGCGGCCTGGAAGAACTCCAGCACCTCGGGGGTGTCGTTCAGCGGAATCTGCTCGCCGTTGTACTCACCTTTGTAGAACAGGATCAGGGCGGCCAGCGCATGCAGCAACCGTTGCGGCACCTGGCCTTTGCGTTTCTGGTACTCCAGTACCGACGGCAGCACGCGCACCTTGTATTTAGACACGGAGTTGAGCGCGATGGATTGCAGCTCGTGGCGGATGAACGGATTCTGGAAACGCTCGATCACGTCGTTGGCGAACTGGTTCAGCTCCTCGGCGGAAAGGTCCAGCGTGGGGATGATTTCCTCAAAAATGGCTTCCTTGATGAACTGACCGGCTTTCTCGTCTTCCACGGCTTCGCGCACGGTGCGCAGGCCTTGCAAGTAGGCCACCGGTACCAGCGCCGTGTGGGCGCCGTTGAGGATGCGCACTTTGCGGGTTCTGTATGGGGTAAGATCGTCCACGAATTTCACCTGCAGGCCCGCCTGCCCGGTGGGGAAGGCCTGGGCCACCGATTCCGGCGCCTCGATCACCCACAGGTGGAACGGCTCGGCCTTCACCACCAGGTTGTCTTCAAAGCCCAGTTCCTGCTGAATCTCTTTGATGGTGTCTTTGGGGAAGCCCGGCACAATGCGGTCTACCAGCGTGTTGCAGAAAATAGTATCGTTCTGGATCCAGGCGGTGAACTCGGTGGGCAGGTTCCAGTGCTGCGCGAACTGCAGCACGGTGGCGCGCAGGTTCTCGCCGTTTTTCTCAATCAGTTCGCACGGAATAATGGTGAGGGCTTTGTCTTTGGCTCCCGCAAAATGCGTGAAGCGGCGGTACAGCAAGGCCGTTAATTTGCCCGGGAACGAGCTGGGCGTGGTGTCAAAGTTCACGTCGGCGGCCTCAAAGCAGATGCCGGCCTCAGTGGTGTTGGAGATGATGAACTCCAGGTCTGGGTTCTCGCCCAACCTTAGGTACTCCTGGTAGTCGGCGTACGGGCTGTGGGAGGTGCCCACGCAGGTAATCAGCCGTTTCTCCTGCACCGTCTGCCCGTCCTGAATGCCTTCCAGCACCACGTGGTACAAGCCGTCTTGCTGGTTGAGCAGTTGGTAGATGCCCTTGTCCAAGGGCTGCACAATCTCAACCGCCCCGTTGAAGTCGGTCTTCTCGTTCAGGATATCAATGATCCAGTCCACAAACCCGCGAAGGAAGTTTCCCTCGCCAAACTGTACTACTTTGGTGGGCCTGGTTTGGGCAATGTTGGCGGTGGTTCTGTTCAGGTGCTGCATAAGCTTTCTACATTAGGTTGGGAGCCGGGCACGGGGCCTGGGGCTCAATTAGTCAATGGGAAAAAGGAAAAGCGCCTGGGGCTTTCCCTGGGGTGGGTTGGGGCAGGGTGCCTTTCCGTTTTGGGCCTGTTTTAAGCAAAACCGGCCCAAAACAACCCGTTATTTTTTAGGCGGGGCGTTCCGTAGCGTGGAGCCCCTGATGATGAGTTCTGGCTTGAGGACCGTTTTCTGCGGCACCAGTTTCTTGTCGGCGCTGGCTTTGAAGTGTTCAAAGAAGAGCTCGGCGGTGATGCGGCCCATGGTCAAGCTGAACTGGTCCACGGTGGTGAGGGCCGGGTCTGAGAACGAGGTGAACGGCTCGTTTCCGAAGCCGGCCACGGCAATCTCGTGCGGCACCTTAATGCCGTTTTCCTTGAGTACCTGCAGGGCTCCCATGGCGCCATAGTCCGAGGCCGAGAACACGGCGTCGGGCCTTTCGGCCAGGCCCAGCAGCTGCTCCATGCTGGCGCGGCCGTCTTCCAGTTGCAGGTTGCTCTTGATGACCAGTTCCTCTGAGAAGGGCACCTCGTAGTCGCGCAGGGCGTCCATGTAGCCGCGCAGACGCTCCTTGAACACGCTCACCTTCTTGGGGCTGGTGAAGTGGGCAATGCGGCGGCAACCCTGTTGGATGAGGTGCTCCACCACCTTGTAGGCGCCCAGGTAGTCATCAATCACTACCTGGCTTACCTCCAGGGCGTCGGTGGTACGGTCAAAC
Organism: Rufibacter psychrotolerans; assembly: GCF_016924645.1. Taxonomy (GTDB): domain Bacteria; phylum Bacteroidota; class Bacteroidia; order Cytophagales; family Hymenobacteraceae; genus Nibribacter; species Nibribacter psychrotolerans. The sequence goes on from NZ_JAFFJV010000001.1 coordinate 537,501, forward strand.
AAAACCAGCGGAATGCCTTTTTCCTGCGGGCGCTTGTAGTGGTCAAAGTTCTCGGTGTTCTTGCCAATAGAGGCGATGATGCCGTCCACGCGGGCGCTCAGCAGCGCGTCTATGGTCTGCACCTCTTTCTCGTAGTTGTCATAGGACTGACAGATGATCACCTTGTAGTGCAGCTTGTTGGCGATTTCCTCAATGCCGCGCACCACCGAGGCGAAGAAGGCCCGGTCGGCGGTGGGTACAATGATGCCAATGATGTAGCTTTTGCCGTTGCGGAGGGCGGCGGCAATGTTGTTTGGCTGGTAGTTCAGCTGCTTGGCGGCTTTGAGGACCGCCTTTTTGGTCACCTCGCTGATCCGGGGGTTGTCGTTCAGGGCCCGGGACACCGTGGAGGCGGTGATGTTGAGCTTCTCTGCAATGTGGTGAATGGTCACCTTTGGTTTACTGCCCATCTTGTTGCTCGCCATATAGGTACGATCAAATAGTCAATTCCGTCTTTTCTAACGGGCGCCTAGCGCTCGTTGCTGGGTTTGCCAATGGTGGCCAGGATGCCGCCGTCTACGTACAGGATCTGCCCGTTCACGAAGTCGCTGGCGCGGCTGGCCAGGAAAATAGTGGCGCCGCCCAGATCCTCGGGGTCGCCCCAGCGCCCGGCCGGGGTGCGGTGCACGATAAAGTCATTGAAGGGGTGGCCGTCTACCCTAATGGGCGCGGTCTGGTCGGTGGCGAAGTAGCCGGGGCCAATGCCGTTCACCTGCACGTTGTAGCGGGCCCACTCGGTGGCCAGGTTCTTGGTGAGCATTTTCAGGCCGCCTTTGGCCGCCGCGTACGCGGTAACCGTGTCGCGGCCCAACTCGCTCATCATGGAGCAGATGTTGATGATCTTGCCCGCCCGGCGTTCCACCATGTACTTGCCCACCGTCTTGGACATGATGAACGGACCGGTAAGGTCCACGTCTAGCACTTTCCTAAAGTCGGCCACGTCCATCTCCAGGGCAGGTACCCGCTGGATCATGCCGGCGTTGTTCACCAGAATGTGGATGGGGCCTACCTCTTGCTCAATGCGCGCGATGTTCTCCTGGGCTAGTTCCTCGTTAGTGACGTCAAAGAGATAGCCTTTCACGTCCAGGCCCTGCTGGCGGTACTGCTCCAGGGCAAGTTCCATTTTCTGGGGGGTGTTGCCGTTTACCACCAGGGTGGCGCCCGCTTTGCCCAGGGCCGTGGCCATGGCCATGCCCAGTCCGTGGGTGGCACCGGTTACCAGGGCTACTTTGCCCGTTAAATCAAATAAATGGGTCATAAACGGCTATTTCAGGTCAGTGGTGGCTACTTTGTCCATGTCGTTGTAATCCAGGTTTTCGCCGGCCATGCCCCAGATAAAGGTGTAATTGGAGGTTCCGGCGCCGGAGTGGATGGACCACGGCGGGGATATGATGGCCTGGCGGTTCTTCACCCACAGGTGGCGGGTTTCGTCGGGCTCGCCCATGAAGTGGCACACGGCCTGGTCTTCGGGCAACTCAAAATAGAAGTAGGCCTCCATGCGGCGGTCGTGGGTGTGGGCCGGCATGGTGTTCCAGACGCTGCCTGGCTTCAGTTCGGTCACGCCCATCTGCAGTTGGCAGGTTTCCACCACCGAGTTGATCAACACCTTTCTGATGGTGCGGTGGTTGGCGGTTTCCAGCGAGCCCAGTTCCACGGTCTCGGCCTCGGCCAGGCGCACCTGCTTGGTAGGGTAGGCGTGGTGGGCAGGGGCTGAGTTGAAGTAGAAGTAGGCCGGGCCGTTGGCCGCCGGGTGAAACACCACTTCCTTTACGCCCTTGCCAATGTAGAGTGCTTCCTTAGGAGCCAGCACATACTGTTCTCCCTCCACGGTCACGGCCGCTTCCTGCCCCACGTTGATGATCCCTATTTCCCGGCGGTCCAGGAAGTAGTCTGAGCGCAGGGTAGGGAAGGTCTCCAACGCCACCGGCCCGTTCACCGGGTGCACGCCGCCCACAATGAGCCTGTCATACAAGGTGTAGACCAGCTCAATGGCATCGGGCTGAAACAGCTCCTCAATGAGGAAGTGCTCCCGCAGTTTCTGGGTTCCGTACCCTTTGAAATCCTGGGGGTGAATGGCGTGGCGGGTGGTATGGTGTAGGGGCATAGGGTTGATAAGTTGATGTAATCGTTTGCGCAAATTACAAATTTATCAATAAGTTGGGTGAGGTTGCCCCAGAAAAATCTTTTGGATGATGCAAAGAGCAAGTGTAAATATGCTGCATGCCTAATATAAAAATGTTAACCCAAGCGGGGTAAAGGGGTGGTTTTTATAAAACTCTTAAAAAATGCGGGTTAAATTTTGGCATTCATGGTAATTAATAGTAAATATGCAATCGGTTGCGCATAATACTGCTAAACCGCCAGATTGCTTCGTGTTCCTATCAAATTATCAAAAATCAAATTGTTCCTTATGCAACAAGCATTACTTAAGAAGAGCCGCTACCTGCTGGTGCTTGCTTTTTTCTTTTCAGCGATGGTGGGCGCCTATGCCCAGTCGGTCACCATCACTGGGAAAGTGACAGATGAAAAGAAGGAAGGCCTGCCCGGCGTAACCGTGCTCCTGAAGGGTACCACCACTGCCAATGCCACTGACGTGGACGGAAATTACTCCTTGTCGGTGCCCAACGGTACCGGAACCCTTGTGTTCTCTTACATAGGCTTCCAGTCGCAGGAGGTGCCTATCAACGGACGCACCACCATCAACGTTGCGCTGGCCTCTGATGCAAAGGTAATTGATGAAGTAGTGGTGGTGGGTTACCAGCCCGTGACCAGAAAGGAACTGACCAGTGCGGTTTCCTCGGTAAACGCGAAGCAAATCCAGGATGTGCCGGTAAGTACCGCGGCCGAGGCCCTGGCCGGCCGTCTGGCGGGGGTGCAGGTAAACACCTCTGAAGGACAGCCCGGTGCCGAGATCACCATTCGGGTGCGGGGCGGTAACTCCATCACGCAGAGCAACGAGCCTCTTTATATAGTAGACGGTATTCAGGTAGAGAACGCCCTTTCTTTCCTGTCGCCGCAGGAGATCCAGTCCATTGACGTGCTGAAGGATGCGGCGTCTACGGCCATTTACGGGGCGCGGGGGGCAAACGGAGTAGTGGTGATCACTACCAAAGGCGGCCGTGACATGCCCACCCAGGTGACCTACAACGGTTTTGCCGGGGTGCGTCAGATTGTGAACAAACTGGATGTGATGAGCCCGTATGATTATGTGAGATACCAGTACGAGATCTACAACCGCAACACCAACGAGGAAACCCGCAATAGCTTCAGAGACAACTACGGTCGCTTTGAGGACTTGGACATTTACCGCAACATGCCGGCCGTTGACTGGCAGGAAGAGGTGTTTGGCCGTTCTGCCTTTAGCCAGACCCACGTGTTGGGAGTTACCGGCGGTAACAAGTCAACCTCCTTTAACTTCACCCTCAACCACGTAGACGAGGAAGGTATCATGCTGAACTCAGGCAACGTGCGTACCCTGGCCTCCCTTAAGTTTGACCACACCGTAAATGACCGGTTCAAGGTGGGGTTCACCACCCGCTACAGCCGCCAGCAGATTGAAGGGGTGGGTACTTCCAGCACCGGTACGCAGAGCACCAACCGCTTGCGTAACGCCGTGCGTTTCAGACCATACATCTCTCCGGGTTTTGAGAACCTGGTAGACGAGTTTGACCCTAACTTCTTCGCCAACACCAACCTGACCAGTCCGGTGCTGTTGGCCAACCAGGAGTTGCGCTATGACAACCGCAATGACGTAATCTTCAACGGGTACGCCAGCCTTGAACTGATCAAGAACCTGACCTTCAAGAGTGTGTTCGGAATCAGCGCCACGGAGAGAAACCGGAAAGACTTTAATGGTACGGCTACCGCAATTGCCCGCCAGAACAACGCCCAGCCGGTGGTGAACCTGTCGGGCGGTGAGCAATACACCATCACCAACTCCAATACCTTAAGCTACCGCACCAAGTTTGGCGAAGACCACAGCGTGAACGTGTTGCTGGGCCATGAGCTTTGGAAAAGAGACAATGAAAGCAACAGCGTGCAGGTAAGATGGTTGCCTACCGACATTACCCCAGAGCAAGCTTTCGCGGGTATCCAGAAGGCAACTCCTCCGGCTGGTTTGATCCAGAGCCCGGCCGCCACTTCTGAGTCCGGGGAAACCTTGTTCTCGTTGTTTGGTAGCGTAGGCTATAGTTTTAAAGAGAAATACCGAATCAACGCCGCCTTCCGCCGTGATGAGTCTTCTTTGTTTGCCCCTGAGTACCGGACTGGTTATTTCCCCACCGTTTCCCTGGCCTGGCACATTGGCGAGGAATCGTTCATGGAGGGTACCAAAGGCTGGTTGAACGACCTGAAAGTGCGCTTCGGCTTTGGTGCCGTAGGGAACAACCGCATTGTGCCAGACCAGTGGAGATCTATCTTTGAGGCCAACACCACCGACGGGTACGCTTACACCGAGGCCATCACGCCGGGTTTTGTGCCGGCATCACTGGCCAACAGAAGGTTGAAGTGGGAGACCACCGTTTCCAAAAACCTGGCGGTTGACTTCTCCCTGTGGAACAGCAGACTCAACGGTAGCATTGACTTCTACCAGAACGACACCAAAGACCTGTTGCTGCTGGCCAAGACACCGCCTACCAGCGGATGGGAAAACCAGCTGCAGAACGTGGGTAAAACCAGAAACAGAGGGGTGGAGTTACAATTAGACGGGGTAGTGATGGACAAGGGTGACGTAACCTGGACTGCCAACTTCAACGTGACACACCAGAAAAACCGGATTGTGAGCCTGGGAACCGATACCCAAGGGCAGCCGCTTAAATCTTACCCATGGCCTTCAGGATGGATCACCAGCTCTTACCAGGACTTCCTGGTGGAAGTGGGCGGCCCGGTAGGCCAGTACTACGGCTACGAGACCGATGGCTTCTACACCCTGGATGATTTCACCATCACCCACAACCCTACTACCAATGTTTGGTCTTACACCCTGAAAGAAGGAGTGGCCAACAGCCAGAACATTGCCTTGGGCAACAGAGCCCCGCAGCCGGGTGACCTGAAATTGAAAGACCTTACCCCAGACAACGGCTCAGACATGATTGGACTGGACGACAGAAAAGTACTGGGCAACAACCAACCTAAGTTCTTTGGTGGTTTCAACCAGCAGGTGACTTACAAAGGCTTTGACCTGAGCTTGTTCCTGAACTTCTCTTATGGTGCCAAAGTGTACAACGCCAACAAGATTGAGTTTACCACCCAATACCTGTACAGAGACAACAACATGTTGTCTATCATGAACGACCGCTGGAAGTGGTACAATGAAAGCGGACAGCTGGTGACCAACCCAGACGAACTGGCCGCCATGAATGCCAACACCAAGTACTGGACACCGCCAGGAGGACAATATTTCCTGCACTCCTTCGCCATTGAAGACGGTTCTTACCTGAGAATCTCCAACCTGACCCTTGGCTACTCACTGCCAGAGGCCCTGCTGAAGAGAACCCGGGTAATCTCAAAACTGAGAGTGTATGGTACTGTGAACAACCTGGCTACCATCACCGGTTACTCTGGGTATGACCCTGAGGCCAACACCAGACGCAATGCCCTGACGCCTGGCGTAGACTACGCGGCCTATCCGCGCAGCCGCTACATTGTGGGTGGTGTAAACATTACTTTCTAATGCAATAACTGAGTAAGAGATGAAAAAGACCTATATCAAGTCCCTGCTGTTTTCGGCTGCACTAGGAGGCTTCCTCACCTTTTCAGCCTGTGATGATTTCCTGAACGTGGAGAACAACTCGGTTCTCTCGCAGGATGCCGTTTTTGCCAGCGTGTCTTACACCAATTCTGCCTTAACGGGGGTGTACAACATGCTGCCGGGCGATAACGGCTACGGCAGCAGAATTTCCACGCTTTTCCCCAACGCCGCCGATGATTTCAGGGTAGGGGGAGACCACAACCCACAGAGCCGTACAGGGATTGCCCACTACGGCGTGGCCCCGGGCAACACCGATATTGACGCGCCTTTCAACCAACTATACAGAGGGATTGAGCGCGCCAACATCTGTATCAAGAACATTCCGCTGTCGCCGCTGTACACCAGCGGTACCGCCGAGGAGCAGGCCATGATGCGCAAGTTCTTAGGCGAGGCGCTTACCCTGCGGGCGCAGTTTTACCATGAGTTGGTGCGCAACTGGGGAGATGTGCCTGCCCAGTTTGAGCCATCCTCAGACATCCCGGACCTGTTTATTGCCAAGACCAACCAGGATGAGATCTATGACCGCCTGCTGGCAGATTTAGCCCAGGCCGCCGAGTTGGTTCCATGGAGAGCCGAGTCGGGGGATCCAACCACCCGCGTGACCAAAGCGGCCGTGAAAGGCCTGCGGGCCAGAATTGCCCTGGCCAGAGGAGGCTACGCCCTGCGCCGGGATTCGCGCCAGATGGAGCGCAGAGCCAACTACCGGGAATTCTACGAGATTGCCAGACAAGAATGCCTGGACATCATTCAAAGAGGTGAGAACAGCCTGAACCCGGTGTATGAGAACGTCTTCCGCACCTTGCACAGCGGTACCCGCCTGGACCCTACGTTTGAGTTGATCTGGGAAGTGGGTGCCTACGGCGGAAATGCTAGAACCGACACCAAGTTAGGGTACGGTAACGGCCCCAGAATTAACGCGGCCAACACCACCTACGGGCAGGCCAATGGCCTGATTGAAGCGGTGCCTACTTATTTCTATGAGTTTGACTCAATTGGTGATTCCAGAAGAGATGTGACCCTGGCGTACCTGGCGGTGGAAGCCAACAACAACAAGACCCTGACCACTACCATGGTCATGCGGGAAGGCAAGTTCAGGAAGTACTGGACTACCATTGCCGGGACCAACCAGACCCTGGGCATCAACTGGCCCCTGATCAGATACGCTGATATTCTGTTGATGTTTGCCGAGGCAGAGAACGAACTGAACGGACCAACCGCAGCAGCCATTGGAGCCTACGAGGCCGTTAGAAAAAGAGCCTTTGTAGACCAGTGGGAAAGCAGAATGGGCACCACACCCACTTCCAAGGATGAGTTCTTCCAGGCTATTGTGAAAGAGAGATTGCTGGAGTTTGGCGGTGAGGGAATCCGCAAGTACGACCTGTACCGCTGGAAACTGCTGCCTACCATGATAAGCGAGACCAGAGAGAAGTTGCAGCAGATGATGAACAGAACCGGGCGGTATGCCAACGTGCCGCAATACGTGTTCTTCAAGCCAAATGCACTCCTGGGCCGTGCGGCCACCGCCAACGAAGAAGCGCTTAGCTTCAACCTGCTGGCCGGCCTGGCGCCTGACGGTACGCCCATCAACGGCAATGTGAACGAGGTGATGTACCAACCAGCGCCTACCACCACGGCCCCAGACGGCTACACCCGGGTAAACTGGGCCGCAGCGATCACTGAAGCTCATTATAATCCTTTGTATGTAGATCCTGGAAATGGGACAAGTGGTGCCATGAGAGCGTTTGGCAGCCAGTTCAAGGAAAACAAGTCGGAACTCTTCCCCATTCCTACCAACGCCCTGAACGCCAACTTCAGGCTCACGCAGGATTACGGGTATTAATCTCAGGTTTTGATTTCAAATCAGATATAAACATGAAAACATTTCATTCAAAGCTTTTCCAGTTAGTGTTTCCGGCGTTGACGCTGATCATGCTTGGGTTTGTGTCCTGTAAAGAGGACGACGAAGAACTGGAGCCCATGCGTATGTTTCAGCCCGGCGGGGAAATTACGGCTGCCAGCAGCGAGTCCTCAGTAGACCTGACCTGGAAGACCCCACCCAATACGGTAGAAGACAATGCCACCTACACGGTAGAAGTGGCCAAGGATACCCTGTTTCAAACGCCCATTGTGTTCTCCGGGGTAACCGATACCACCAAGATCACTTTAACCGAGGAGCAGCTTACCGTAAAGGAGATCTACTTCGCCCGCGTGAAGACCAACGCCACCGAAGGATCAGCCGGCGAGTCTAAGTGGCTCACCAGCGCCCGGTTCAGCATCAGAGGGGCGCAGCTGTTCCTGGACAACCCGGTGAAGAGCGAAGACCTCAATGACCGCGCCGTGCGCCTGAAGTTTATCTCCCGCCCCGAGCTTACCCGGGTGGTGTTGACCCCAGTAGGGGGCGGCACGCCGGTGGAAGTGGCGCTGACGCCAGCCAACCTCAATGAAGGCGCGGTGATTGTAGACAACCTTGCCGCCGGTACTGCTTATACCGCTGAGATTTTCGCCGGTACCAGAAGCAGAGGCACCACTTCCCTCATGACCAAAGAGCCATTAGACGGCATTGTGGTAGACCTGAGAGGATTTACGGAAAGACCTGGCGTGTTGCAGGACACCCTGCCCCAGATCCCCAACGGCAGTACCGTTATCCTGAAGCGGGGCATGACCTACACCATTTCCTCTACCGTGAACCTTGACAAATCAGTGACCATTACCAGTGGTTCTGACCTGACCGTGCCTGGTCTGGCGTCTATCTACTTCACCAGCAACTTCAACGTGACCGCCGGTAGCAACATTGACCACCTGGTGTTCAAAGACGTGAACATGTCCAGCAATGACGCCACTGCCCGGTACGTCTTCAACATCAACAATGCCTCTACCATTAAAACCATGTTGTTTGACAACGTGCGCGCCAGCATGTTCAGAGGCATCGTGCGCTTACAGTCCCAGCCCACCATCATCACAGACTTCACGGTGAACAACAGCGTGCTGGACAGCATCGGCAACTACGGGGTACTTACCGTGGATGTGGCTACCAGCCAGGCCCAGAACATTGTGATTAGCAATTCCACCATCTACAAGGCCGAGAAAGTCATCACCAGCCGCAACAACTCCACCTCTGTGTTAATTGAGAACGTGACGGTGAATGAGTCGCCGGTTATGAACCAGTACCTGGTAGACTACTCCACCTCTGGTACCAACAACGTGACCAACGGCATCAAAGTGGTGAACACCATCCTGGGCATCGGTAAGGCCGGTAACCAGTCGGTGAAAGGGGTGAGGGCCAACGCCAATACCCTGGTGGAAGCCGTGAACAGCTACAGCACCGCCGACTACGTGCTGGCGCCAACCAGCAACTTCGCCATCCCGGGCTTGAGTGCCTACTCCGGTACCTCGCTCAGCCTGTGGCAGGACCCTAAGAACGGAGACTTCCGCTTCAAAGACGCCAACTTCCCGGGCAAAGCCTCTACCGGCGACCCCAGATGGAGATAGACGAAAGACGATAGGTACAGTCCCCACTGGGCTGTACCTATCGCTTTTATACAGCGCGCCTCATTACTAACACTTGTTCTATTCTGCTGGCCCCTGGGGCGGGGCAGTCTTATTTTACCTCTTTTCCCCTGAAACTATGTTAAAAAAGTATGTATCCTGGAAGACCGGCGCCCTGGGGGGCCTACTCCTGTTTAATGCCGCCTGCTCCTCCAGCCAGAAAGTAGCGAACGCTGAGTTTCCCCAGTCCTTCACCGTGGAGGTGTCTAATCCCCTGAACCGCGAGCGGGAAAGTGTGCTGGTCATGATCAAGGAAGAGGACCTGCCTAAGAAAGGCGCGGGTTTTAACAGAAATGCGTTCATAGTAACAGACGGGGCCACCGAGGTGCCCAGCCAGTACAACGCCAAAGACGCCCATAACAAGGGAATAGCCCTGGTACTGGACCAGCTGGGAGCCGGCGAAACCAGAAAACTGACGGTAAGCTACCACCCACAGGCGGCCTCCAACAACCGCACGTACCCTAAACGCACCCAGGCCGAATTGTCTAAGAAAGTGGGAGGGCGCTGGGAGAACCGCAAATACATTGGCGGCGATTTCCAGAACATTGATTCGCTGCGCGTGCCCGATGAGTTGACCGACCACTCTTACTACCTGCGCTACGAGGGACCGGGCTGGGAGTCTGACAAAGTAGGCTACCGCTTTTACCTGGACTGGCGCAACGCCGTGGATGTGTTCGGGAAAACCACTCCCGAGATGGTCCTGCAGCAAGTGGGGCTGGACGGATATGACTCTTACCACAAACAGCAGCCCTGGGGCATGGACGTGCTCAAGGTAGGCAAAGCCCTGGGCGTGGGCTCCCTGGCCATGTATGACAACGGCAAGGCGGTGCGCGTGGAGAAAACCGACAGCACCTACAGCAAGATTCCGCAGAACGGGCCGGTGTACTCGTCCATCCAGACCGACTATTACGGTTGGCAAGTGGCCGGGCACAAACTCAACGTGCAGTCGCAGCTGAGCATTCACGCGGGTTCCAGAATGACCAACCACCAGCTCACCCTAACGGGAGGGCAGCCCCAGAACATTGCCACCGGCCTCACCAAAGACAAAACGGCCCCCCTGGTCACAGACAAGGGCGAGGCGGGCAAACGCTACGGGTTCATGTACACCTACGGCCCGCAAACCCTGAACTTCCCGGCCGACAACATCGGCATTGCTGTGCTGTTCCACCCGCAGGACTTCATCAGTTTCCCGGAGGACCCTTTGAGCCACGTGGTACAGCTGAAGCCTGGCAACGGGCGGGCCCAATACTACTTCCTGGCGGCCTGGGAAAAAGAACCGAACGGTATCACGTCTGAAGCGCAGTTCCGGCAATACGTCACCAGAACCGCCGAGGAACTGGCCAACCCGGTAAAAGTGAAAGTGTCTAAGTAAGCCGGGCTAAGCACCAGGCTCTCTCTCCTGTCATCCTGAAAGGATCTTATGGGCGAGCTAGAATGGCTTTTATAAAATGCTACTACCGTTTGCTACCAAGATCCTTCCAGGATGACAAAGGGTAGGTTTTACTCAGTAGAGCCATACATCGGGAAGAAAGCTTCCTAAGCATACATGAACCAAAGCATTTAGAGGCCCTTTTTGGAAAGAAGACCAGAAACAATAAAGCTTAAGGTTCTGAAAGTAAAATTAAAACACAGGGTTGGGTACGAAGGGAGGACATTAGTAAAACGAATTACATGAAAAACAGAAACAACATAGTGACAGGTGCTTGCCTGGGCTTAGCGCTCCAGATGGGGGCTTTTCAAGGCTGCGCGCAGAAAGTAGCCTCGGTTCCAGCGCAGAAGGTAGAGAACCACGCGGCTTCGGGTTCCACCAAGGAGGAAACCGCCCAGGTACTGGCGTTCCCGGGGGCCGAAGGGTTTGGAAAATACACCACCGGCGGCCGGGGCGGGCAGGTAGTGGTGGTCACTAACCTCAACGACACGGGGCCGGGCAGCCTGCGCGAGGCCATCCGAAAGAAAGGGCCGCGTACCATTGTGTTTGCCGTGTCGGGCAACATTGAGCTGCAGGCGCCGCTGGACATTAACAACGGCGACCTCACCATTGCCGGGCAATCGGCGCCGGGCGAGGGCATCACCCTCAAAAACTACCAGGTGAGCATTAAAGCCGACAACGTGATTGTGCGCTACTTGCGGTTCAGGATGGGCGACGAGAAAGCCCAGCAGGCCGATGCCTTCGGGTCTAACCGGGGCAACAGCAACATCATCATTGACCACTGCTCCATGAGCTGGGGTACTGATGAGAGCGCGTCTTTCTACCGCAACAAGAACTTTACCATGCAGTGGTGCATCATTGCCGAAAGCCTGAATGCCTCGGTGCACGAAAAGGGAAACCACGGCTACGGTGGCATCTGGGGCGGCGAGGGCGCTACGTTCCACCACAACCTCATTGCCAGCAACAACAGCCGCAACCCGCGTTTCTCAGGATCCAGCTCTACGCCCAACTCGCCCGATGAACTGGTGGATTTCACCAACAACGTGATCTACAACTGGGGCTTCAACAGCATCTACGGCGGTGAGAAAGGCCGCTACAACCTGGTGAACAACTATTTTAAAGCGGGTCCGGCCACGCAGGCCAACCGCAAGAACCGCATTGTGAACCCTTCGCAGCCGTACGGCAAGTTTTACGTGAACGGCAACCACGTGGAGGGCTTCCCGCAGATCTCCCAGAACAACTGGGCGGGCGGCGTGCAATGCGAACACCCAGACTCCACCAAGGCCCCGTCGGCTTTCCAGGTCCTGAACATCGCGGCGCAGCCGGCGCAGGCGGCTTACGAGGCCGTGCTGAGCCAGGCCGGTGCCAGCTATAAGCGTGATGCCGTGGACGCCCGCATTGTGGCCGAGGTGCGCAGCGGCAAATCTACCAGCGGCAAGAAGGGCAACGGCATCATTGACTCGCAGAAAGACGTGGGCGGCTACCCGCCCCTGAAGGCCGGCGCCGCGCCCGAGGACAAGGACCGGGACGGCATGCCCGATGCCTGGGAGCGCACCCAGAAACTGGATGCCGGCAACGCCGCCGATGCCGGGGCCCATACCCTGCACAAACAATACACCAACCTGGAGGTGTACTTAAACAGTCTGGTGAAATAAAAGGATGCCCATGAAAAAGTGGATCGGATTTTTTCTGGTGTGCGTTTTGGCGGTGTTTTCCGTGAAAGCGCAGCAAAAGCGGATGGTGGTGGCGCAGGACGGCAGCGGCGACCACACCACCATCCAGGGGGCGGTAGATGCCATTCCGGCCTTCCCCAACGAGCGCATGGAGATCTTCATCAAGAACGGTACCTACCGCGAGAAGCTGGTCATTTCTTCCTGGAAGACCCGGATCTCCTTCATTGGTGAGGACCGCGACAAAACCATCATTGTCTGGAACGACTACTCCGGCAAAGGCAACATCAACACGTTCACGTCTTACACCGTGCTGGTGCAGGGCAACGACTTCCAGGCCGAGAACCTCACCTTCCAGAACGATGCCGGCCCGGTGGGGCAGGCCGTGGCGCTGCACGTGGAGGCCGACCGCTGCGTGTTCAGGAACTGCCGCATCCTGGGCGACCAGGACACCATTTACGCCGGGGTAGACAACAGCCGCCAGTACTACGTGGACTGCTACATTGAAGGCACCACCGATTTTATCTTCGGGCCAGCCACGGCGGTGTTTGAGAACTGCGCCATCCACTGCAAGAAGAACTCCTACATCACGGCCGCCTCTACGCCCCAGAACCAGCCTTACGGCTTTGTGTTCCTCAACTGCAAGATCACCGCTAGCCCAGAGGCCAGCAAAGTGTACCTGGGCCGGCCCTGGCGCCCGTATGCGCAGACCGTGTTCCTGAACTCAGAGCTGGGTACCCACATCCGCCCCGAGGGCTGGCACAACTGGAACAAACCCGATGCCGAGAAAACCGCCCTGTACGCCGAGTACAAGTCCACCGGACCAGGGGCCGCCGCCCAGAAACGGGTGGCATGGTCTAAGCAACTTTCCAGAAAAGAAGCCCGGAAATACAAACCGGCCCTGGTTCTGGCCGGTGATGACCACTGGAACCCCACCAAATGAGTTTCGGGCTCATTTTCAGCAAACCTCCCTTAAAACACAGCACCTATAGATTAGCCCCAATCACTATGAAGCTTGCCAAATACGCCCTGCTTGCCCTTACCACCCTTACCATGGCCTGCCGCTCTGGCCAGTCCACCACGTCCAGCGCACCCGCTGCCTCGCCCACGGGCAAGCCGTACTCCGTCTGGATGGCCGACTCCGAGATAAAGCGCAGCCCCCAGGGCTGGATGATCGATTTCCGGCCGGAGCCCAAGTGGGACTACACCCAAGGCCTCTTCGCCAGCGCCCTGGAGCGGGTCTGGAAACGTACCGGCGACCAGAAGTACTTTACCTACATCAAGGCCTTCGCCGATACCATGATCACCGACGACGGCAAGATCAAAACCTACAAGAAGCTAGACTACAACATTGACCGCGTGAACCCGGGCAAGTTCCTGATCGGGCTCCACAAAGCAACCGGCCAGCCCAAATACAAGATTGCCCTGGACGAGCTGCGCGACCAGATGCGCACCCACCCCAGAACCTCTGAGGGCGGTTTCTGGCACAAGAAGATTTACCCGCACCAGATGTGGCTAGACGGTCTGTACATGGCCACTCCGTTCCTGGCCCAGTACGCCGCCGAGTACAACGAGCCCGCCCTGTTTGACGAGGTGGTGAAGCAGATTGTGCTCATGGACAAAAACACCTGGGACCCCAAGAAAGGCCTGTTCTACCATGCCTGGGACGAGAAGCGCGCCCAGAAGTGGGCCGACCCGGTGACCGGCCTGTCGCCCAACGTGTGGGGCCGCGCCATGGGCTGGATGTCCATGGCCCTGGTAGACGCCCTGGACTTTGTGCCGCAGAACCATCCGCAGCGCGGCGAGATCCTGCGCGTGACCAAGAAAATGGCCCAGGCCATAGCCCAGTACCAGGACCCTAAAACCGGACTTTGGTGGCAGGTGGTAGACCAGGGCGGCCGCGAAGGAAATTACCTGGAAGGTTCGGCCTCCAGCATGTTCACGTACTTTCTGGTGAAAGCGGCTAAAAAAGGCTACATAGACCAGAAATACCTCCAGAACGCGCAGCGCGGCTACAACGGCCTGCTGGAAAACCTGATCAGGAAAGAGGCCGACGGCACCATCAGCATCACCCAGGTGTGCGCGGTGGCTGGTCTGGGCGGCAACCCGTACCGCGACGGTACCTATGAGTACTACATCAACGAGCAGAAACGCGACAATGACCCCAAAGCCGTGGCGCCGTTCATCATGGCCTCGCTGGAGTTTGAAGAAATGGGCAAGGCCTCGGCCTCTAAATAAGCTACCGCATGAATCTAAAAGGATCTTTTCTGGCGCTGGTGCTGGTGTGCTGCGCCTTTCTGGGGCAGGCCCAGAAGTATGACTTTGTGGTGGCCAAAGACGGCAGCGGTCAGTTCAAGACCGTGCAGGAGGCCATCAACGCCGTGCCCGACTTCCGCAAGAACGTGACCACCATCTACATCAAGAACGGCACCTACAAAGAGAAACTCACCCTGCCGGCTTCCAAGACGGCCGTGAAAATGATTGGCGAGGACGTGAAAAAGACCATCCTCACCTATGATGACCACGCCTCCAAGAAAAACCGCTTCGGCGAGAACCTGGGCACCACCGGCTCCACTAGTTTCTTCGTGTTCGGCGATGACTTCACCGCTGAGAACATCACCTTTGAGAACTCGGCCGGTCCGGTAGGGCAGGCGGTGGCCGTGCGCATAGACGGCGATAAGGTCATGTTCCAGAACTGTCGCTTCCTGGGCTTCCAGGACACACTGTACCCGCACGGCGAAAAGAGCCGCCAGTACTACAAGAACTGCTACATTGAGGGCACCACGGACTTTATCTTCGGGTGGTCTACGGCCGTGTTTGAGAACTGCGAGATCTTCAGCAAGCCCGGCGGCAGCTTTGTGACCGCCGCCTCCACGCTTGAGGGCGCGCCCTACGGCTTTGTGTTCCTCAACTGCCGCCTCACCGGCGATGCCCCCGAGAAGTCGTACTACCTGGGCCGCCCCTGGAGGCCTTTCGCCAAGACCGTGTTCCTCAACACCTATATGGGCAAGCACATCAAGCCCGAAGGCTGGCACAACTGGAACAAGCCAGAGGCCGAGAAGCAGGTGCTATACGCCGAGTACAACTCCACCGGGCCCGGCGCCTCCAAGACCGGCCGCGTGAAATGGTCCAAACAACTCACCGAGCAAGAGGCCCAGCAGTACACCCTGAAGAATATCTTCGGGGATTGGGTGCCCGGGCAACTGGTACAGGTGGTTAAATAAACCCCTAAGGGAGAATCCGCCGGCCGTGCCGGAGGGTTCTCCTTTATTCACAAGTGCAAACGATTGCCTCACCCGTTTTGGGTCGGTTTTCCAGAAAAGAGGCCCAAAACACCCTTAGAAGCGCATTACATCACTCACCGCTAACCCATAAAGACAAGATGGTAAAAAAGCTACTCACATTAGCCCTTTTGGGGTGTCTTGGAGCCCCCCTGCAGGCCCAGCAACTGGCTTTCCCCGGAGCCGAAGGTTTTGGCCGCCACGCCACCGGCGGAAGGGGAGGGGCCGTCATAGAGGTCACCAACCTGAATGACTCAGGTCCGGGTAGTTTGCGGGCCGCCATCAATGCCTCGGGCGCCAGAACCGTGGTGTTCCGGGTGTCGGGTACCATTGCGCTGGCTTCCAACCTTACCATCAAGAACCCCAACCTCACCCTGGCGGGCCAGACCGCGCCCGGCGACGGCATTACCATCAAGAACTACCCGGTGAGCATTGACGCCGACAACGTGATTGTACGCTACCTGCGCTTCAGGATGGGCGATGAGGCCCAGCAAGAGGCCGATGCCTTCGGTGGCCGTTTCCACAAAAACATCATCGTGGACCATTGCTCCATGAGCTGGTCCACCGACGAGTGCGTGTCGTTCTACGCCAACGAGAACTTCACCATGCAGTGGTGCATCATTGCTGAAAGCCTGCGCAACTCGGCCCACTCAAAGGGGGCGCACGGGTACGGCGGCATCTGGGGCGGCAAGAACGCCTCGTTCCACCACAACCTCATGGCCCATCATGACAGCCGCAACCCACGGTTGGGGGAGGAAGCCGGCAAGGCCTTCGCCCTTACTGACCTGGTAGATGTGCGCAACAACCTGTTCTACAACTGGGGCAACAACAGCATATACGGTGGCGAGGCCATGAACGTGAACATCGTGAACAACTACTACAAACCCGGCCCGGTGACCACCAAGAAGGAGCGCATCTTCTCCATTGACAAGAATAAAAACGAAGGCACCGAGGTGTACGACATCTGGGGCAAGTTCTTCATTGACGGCAACTTTGTGGAAGGCAGCACCCGCGCCACCAATGACAACTGGGCCTACGGGGTGTTCAACCAGTTCCACAGCAGCTACGGCACCGTGCCGGAGGCCGACAAGGCGGCCATGCGCCTGAGCAGTCCGCACCCCATCCAGGGCAACGTGACCACCCACACGCCGCAGGAAGCCTATGACCTGATCCTGAACAAAGCCGGCGCCTCCCTCAAACGCGACGCCGTGGACGTGCGCATTGTGGACAATGTGCGCAACAAAACCTTTACCGCCCCGGGCTCCAACGGCAGCACCAACGGGATTATTGACAGCCAGACCGATGTAGGCGGCTGGCCCACCCTGCAATCTGCCCCGGCGCCGGAAGACACCGACAAAGACGGCATGCCCAACGCCTGGGAAACCGAGCGCGGCTTAAACCCCAACAACCCCGACGACCGCAACGGCGACCCCAACGATGACGGTTTCACCAACCTGGAAGAATACCTGAACAGCCTGGTGCTGGCCGGCAACCTCACCAGCTCGCCCCATGAGAAGAACCTGGGTGCCGCCAGCCTGCACCCCAACCCTTTTTCTACCGCTACCAAGCTGGCGTTTGTGGCCAGGCAGCGCGGCCAGGCCCTGGTGAAAGTGACCAATGCCACCGGACAGGTGGTAGCCACCCTGCTCCACGCCCCGGTAGCCCCGGGCGCGCACAGCCTCAGCTGGAACGGCACCGACCAGAACGGACGCCGCCTGCCCAGCGGCATCTACTTTGTCTCAGTGCAGGTAGGAAATGAAAAAGAAACCATGCGTGTGGCGCTCTCCAGAGATTAACCCGGCTGACCTGTTCAGCCAAAAACCAAAAGCATATGTCCCCAAAAAAACCGTTAGCCCTAAGTTTACTAGTACTCCTGGCCGCCTGCCAGACCCAGAAAACGCGTACCCAGCTGTCGGTGTCCAACACCAGCGCGGCTGCGGGCAGCATGGCGGCTCCGGCCGCCTACGTGTCTAAGGTGTGGGTCGCTGACAAAGGCGATGGCACCTTCCAGAACCCGGTCCTGGACGCAGACTACTCAGACCCGGACGTGTGCCGCGTGGGCGATGATTACTACATGACCTCGTCCAGCTTCAACGCCATTCCCGGGCTGCAGATCCTGCACTCCAAGGACCTGGTGAACTGGCAGATTGTGGGCTACGCGCTGGACCGGCAGCAGCCGTTTCAGCACTTTGCCAAGGCGCAGCACGGCAACGGCGTGTGGGCCCCTTCCATCCGGCACCACAACGGCGAGTTCTACATCTACTGGGGCGACCCAGACTTTGGCATTTACATGGTGAAGACCAAGAACCCCGCCGGGCGCTGGGAAGAGCCGGTGCTGGTGAAGGAAGGCAAGGGCCTCATTGATTCCTGCCCGCTGTGGGACGAGGACGGCAACGCCTACCTGGTGCACGGCTGGGCCGGAAGCCGGGCCGGGATCAAGAGCATCCTCACCGTGAACCGCATGAACCCCGAGGGCACCAAGGTACTGGATGAGGGCGTGATGGTCTTTGACGGCCACGATGCGCACCCCACCGTGGAAGGCCCCAAGTTCTACAAGCGCAACGGCTATTACTACATCTTCGCGCCGGCGGGTGGGGTGGCCACCGGCTGGCAGCTGGTGCTGCGCTCCAAGAACATCTACGGCCCCTACGAGGAGAAAATAGTGATGGACCAGGGCAAGACGCCCATCAACGGTCCGCACCAGGGCGCCTGGGTAGACACCAGGACCGGCGAGGACTGGTTCCTGCACTTCCAGGATAAGGAAGCCTACGGCCGCGTGGTGCACCTGCAGCCCATGAAGTGGGTGAACGACTGGCCCGTGATAGGCGAGGACCCGGACGGCGACGGCAAAGGCCAGCCGGTGCTCACCTACAAAAAGCCCAACGTGGGCAAGACGTACCCCATCGTGACGCCCGCTGAGTCAGACGAGTTTGACAGTCACCTGCTGGGCCTGCAGTGGCAGTGGCACGCCAACCCCAAGGCTACTTGGGCGTTCGCGTCCAACAGAGGCCAGTTGCGCCTCTTCACCGACCAGATGCCCGAGGGCGGCAAGAACCTCTGGGACGTGCCTAACCTGCTGCTGCAGAAGTTCCCCGCCGAGGCGTTCACCGTCACCACCAAGCTCAAGTTCACGCCCAACCCCAAGCTCCAGAATGAGCGCACGGGACTGGTGGTCATGGGCATGGACTACGGCTACGTGCAGGTAATTAACAAGAAAGACGGCCTGTACCTCACCTACAACACCGCGCTCAAAGCCGAGAAAGGCACCCCTGAAAAGGAGCAGATTCTGGGAAAACTGACCGGAAACGAAGTGCACTTCCGGGTGCAGGTGAGCCCGGGCGCCAAGTGCCAGTTCAGCTACTCAGAAGACGGGCAGACCTTCAAAAACGCGGGCACCCCGTTCACCGCCGTTCCCGGCAAGTGGATTGGGGCCAAAGTAGGTGTTTTCGCCCTGCGTGACGAGAAAACCAATGATTCGGGCTACGCCGATATTGACTGGTTCAGAATCACCAGGTAGAGAAAATCTTGTTTCGGGGCTGTTTTTGAAAAATCGGCCCTGAAACAGGATGGACTGAAACAGAAGAGAGTAGGCCTTGAAGGCAGTACAAGAACAGAAGAACCTGTCTCTCAAAGCCAAAGTACCCGTATCCTTGCTGCGTGTTTTCACCAGCTAGCGGGAAGGCTTCTCTGACTGGATGATTGGCCCAGTGAACACCAAACAAGGGCGCTTAATAGTTAGAGGTTGAGACAACCATGAGAAACCCCATTCCTTGTCATCCTGGAAGGATCTCAGGAGCGAACGGCAGTAGCGGTAGACAACGGCAGTACTAGTTCGCCCACAAGATCCTTTCAGGATGACAAAACGAGGGGGCATAGGGAAGGACAGGGTAAGGACATTTTGGATGACAAAATGAGGAGCCATTCAGATTGACAGAATGAGGAGTTATTCTGAAGTACAGAATAAGGATCCTTCCAGGAGGACAAAGGGAGGGGAAGTTCAGTAAATCACATGGCTGAACATCAGGAAGATGAAAGGTTGGTTTTAGGGCTGTTTTCCTAAAAACACGCAGAAAACAAAATACAGCAAGCTCCTTTTAGGAGCCATCCATCAAATTCAAAGAGTAAACGTACCATTATGAAGAAAGTAGGAAAGAGCAGGTTTTTATTGGTCTTGGGCCTGGCGAGTGCTTTTCAGTTCGCCTGTCAGCGCCAGTCCTCGGCCCCGGCCGCCAGTGCCGACGCAACCAGCAGCGCCGTTACCGCCACCGCCGGACGTAACTTCTCCAGCGCCAGCGTAGAAGCCTCTATCTATGAGGGCATTGAGTTTGACATGCCCAAGGTGAAGGAAACCAAGTTCCCCGAGTACAGCGTGCCCATCACCAAATACGGGGCTGTGGCCGATGGCATCACCAAGAACACCCAGGCGTTTGAGCAGGCCATCAATGACGTGGCGGCCAAGGGCGGCGGGCACGTGATCATTCCGCGGGGGCTGTGGCTCACCGGGCCCATCGTGCTCAAAAGCAACATAGACCTGCACGCCGAGGCCGGCGCCATGGTCATCTTCAGCCGCGATTTTGACGATTACCCCCTCATCAAGACCAGCTTCGAGGGGCTGGACACCTACCGCTGCCAGTCGCCCATCTCGGGCGTGGGGCTGGAGAACGTGGCCATCACCGGCGAGGGTACCTTTGACGGCAACGGCGATGCCTGGCGCCCGGTGAAGAAGGGCAAAATGACCGAGGCCCAGTGGAAGAAACTTACCCAGACCGGCGTGCTGAGCGATGACGGCAAAACCTGGTACCCCACCGAGAAGTCGAAGAAAGCCGATGCCCGCAACAATTTCAACGTGCCTAACTTCAAGACCAAAGAGGAGTTTGAGGCCGTGAAAGACTACCTGCGCCCGGTGCTGCTGAGCCTGGTGAACTGCAAGCGCGTGCTGCTGGATGGGCCCACCTTCCAGAACTCGCCCGCCTGGAACCTGCACCCGCTCATGTGCGAAGACATCATCCTCCGGAACCTGAACGTGCGCAACCCCTGGTACTCGCAGAACGGCGACGGCCTGGACCTGGAGTCCTGCAAGAACGCGCTGGTATACAACAACACCTTTGACGTGGGCGACGACGCCATCTGTTTCAAGTCCGGCAAAGACGAAGACGGCCGCCGCCGGGGCGTGCCCACCGAGAATGTGATTGTGAAGAACAACGTGGTGTACCACGGCCATGGCGGCTTTGTGGTGGGCAGCGAGATGAGCGGCGGCGTGAAGAACGTGCACGTGTCTAACTGTACCTTCATGGGCACCGACATTGGGCTGCGGTTCAAAAGCACGCGCGGCCGCGGCGGCGTGGTGGAGAACATCTGGATCTCCAACATTGACATGATCAACATCCCCACCCAGGCCATCAGCTTTAACTTGTTCTACGGCGGCAACTCCCCCGACATGGACCAGGCCCAGAAAGGCAACGGCGAGGTGAAGGCGCAGAAACCCGTGCCCGTGACCGAGGAAACCCCGTCGTTCAAGAACATCTGGATGCGCAACATCACCGTGAGCGGTGCCGATGAGGCCGTGGCCCTGCAAGGCCTGCCTGAGATGAACCTGCAGAACGTGAACATTGAGAACGCGTTCCTCAAAGCCAAGAAAGGCATTACGGCGGTAGACGCTTCGGGCATTACCCTGAAAAACGTGCAGGTGATCACCCAGCAAGGCCCGGCCCTCACCATCTACAACAGCAAAGACATTAACGTGCAGGGGCTTTCGTTCAACCAGACCAAAGAGCCGGCGGTGAAAGTGCTGGGGCCGCTCACCAAGAACGTGAAGCTGAACAACAAAGACTTCAGCAGTGCCGCCACCCAAATCTCCAAGGGCAAAGACCTGGGGAAAGCGGCGGTTTCCATGCAGTAATCCAACACAAAAAAAAGGGCAGGCGCAGCTTGCCCTTTTTTAGGCCTTTTCCAGAAAACACCTCCAAAACAGAAGTACATGCGCAAGAGATTATCCCTGGTTCTTTTTCTGGTGGGCTGCGTGGCGGCCATGTCGTTTGCGCCTTTCAAGAAGAAGGTGGTGCGGGTGTACCTCATCGGCGATTCTACCGTGGCCGATTACTCAGACTACGACGGCGAGGAATACCTGAACAAGCGCTACCCCATCATGGGCTGGGGCCAGATGTTCAGGCCGTTCCTGGCGAAAGACAGCCTGGCCAAGGTGCGGCACCTCATCAAAGCCGACAGCGTCATCCTGCTGGACAAAGCCCGGGGCGGGCGCAGTACCCGCACCTTTTTTGAGGAGGGCCGCTGGGCCGCCGTGTACAAAGACCTGCGGAAGAATGATGTGGTCATGATTCAGTTCGGGCACAACGATGCCTCGGTGGAGAAGCCGGAGCGTTACGTGACCATCCAGGGGTACAAGGAATTTCTGCGGCTGTTTGTGCACCAGACCCGCGAGAAAGGCGCGTACCCCATTCTGCTTACGCCCGTGACCCGCAACTATCCCTGGAAAGACGGCCGCCTTGGCAACGTGCACGGCGCGTACCCGCAGGCGGTGAAAGACGTAGCCCGGGAACTGAACGTGCCTCTGATTGACTTGCAGCAGCTCTCCATTGATTCGTTCTCCCAGAAAGGGCAGGAGTTTGTGACCACCCGCTACTTCATGAACCTGCCCGCCGGCAAGTACAAGAACTACCCAGAGGGCCAGAAAGACAATACCCACTTTCAGCCGGAGGGTGCGCAGGAAGTGGCCCGCCTGGTGTTCCAGGGCATGCAGGCGCTAAAGTAAACGGGAGCCTGTTTGTTCCTCAAGGAGAGGTGTTTTGGAGCTGTTTCTGCCAGAGAAGCCCCAAAACACCTTTTTTGTTTTGCCGCCCGGTAAGATTGAAACCGCTTCCTGAGGTGTTAGGGCTGGATTTTAAGAAAATCGCAGAAAAATATGGTCCTTCTTTTTGTGTATTGTGAAAATAACAATTAACTTTAGTTTATAAGTGAAAAACAAAATAAAGAGCGGTTTGCAAAAGCCTCTTTTTTTTACGTGAGTGTGCAATCGTTTGCCCAAACCTGCCTGCGCAGTGGGGCAAGCTGAACAAAAGGCACCGGGTTGGCGGTAGCGCCCGCCTGACTACGCGACGTGGCAGCAAAAAGGAGGGGGAGTGTTGATTGGGTAAAGAGCTCCACCAGCAGTAAGTGCCCCCAAAAGGCTGAAGTGAATTTTACCACTACATCATAAACAGCAAACAAATCTAGCCATGAACACCCTGTTACACTTTCTTGCCCGCGTTCTCCCTTTCCAGGAGGAGTATTTCAGCCTTTACAGGCCTGCCCCGTTCTACTTAGGACAAACTAGTAAGTACTACTAGTAGTTCTTAAAGAAATTATAATAGTAGGCTTAGTTACTCAATCTGCCTGTAAGGCGTTCAACCAGAACAAGGCTGCTGTTCCTCTATCATCCGGCTACTGAGGGCCCGTTTCCCTGAGGGTAGGGCTGACTTGTGCTCCTTTTGCCTGCTATTCTTCAAGCCTGACCTTAACCACTGGCCACTTTTCATGAACTGCTTCCGTCCTATTTGCAAAGCAGTTTTTAGCTGGAAAGAGTATCCCTATTTTGCCTCCCCCAGTAGCGGGCGGCACTACTACCCATTGAAACAGAAAGGATTACGAGCCTCCTCTGTTCTCTAGACTAAGAATGCCGGTGAGGCAATGCGCAATCGGTTGCACATGCGGGTTGCCTTACGCCTGGTTCCAACTGTTCTCAACGGCCCCGCAGGAGGGGACGGAGCAACCTGAGCCGGGGTACATGACACCCCAGGCCCGGCATTTCAACGGAATTATCAATACACTTTAATTATAACACCTATGCGAATGATGTTACTCAGACTACGGTATTTGCTTGTGCTGTCACTGGTACTTGCCACGGTACTGGAGGCAGCCGCTCAGACCCGAACCGTTCAGGGAAAAGTGGTGGATGAAAAAGGCGAAGGATTGATAGGAGTCACCGTGCTCCTGAAAGGCACGTCCACCGCCAGTGCCACCGGCGTAGACGGCTCCTACTCCCTGAACGTGCCCTCCGGGGCAGGCACGCTGGTCTTTTCCTACGTGGGGTTCAAAACCCAGGAAGTGGCCCTGGGCAACCAGTCCACCGTGAACGTGACGCTGGCCTCCGACTCCAAGACGTTTGATGAGGTGGTGGTGATTGGCTACGGTACCGTGAAAAAATCTGACCTGACCGGGTCGGTGGCCTCGGTGCGGGGCGAGGACTTAACGGCCATTCCGGTGACCAATGCCCTGGGCGTGATGCAGGGAAAAGTGCCGGGCCTTGACTTGACCACCAACAGCGGGCAGGCCGGTTCCGGTCTGAGCCTGAGCATCAGGGGTACCCGCTCCATTGCGGCGCAGAACCCTCCGCTGGTAATCGTGGACGGCATTCGCTACGACGGTCCGCTGGACGTGAACCCCAATGACATCGCCTCCATGGAAGTGCTGAAAGATGCCACCGCCACCGCCATTTATGGTTCCCTGGGTGCCAACGGGGTTATCCTCATCACTACCAAAAGCGGAGCCGCCGGCAAGGCCAAACTTAGTTTCAACTCATATTACGGAATTCAGTCCATAAACGGGTACGCCGATATCATGACCGGTCCGGAGTGGGTGCAGCTGAGACGGGAAGCCCGCCGCACGGTAGGGGAGTGGAACAGCCCGGCCGACGATGAGAAGATCCTGCCGCCGGCGCAGTATGAGAACTTCAGGAACGGCATCTGGACCGACTGGGCCAAGGAACTCCTGGGCACCGGCAGCCAGCAGAACTACCAACTGGGGCTTTCCGGCGGTACCGATAAACTGAGCTATTACCTGTCTACCGAGTATTTCAAGGAGAAAGGCCTGCTCAAGATGGACCAACTGGAACGCTACAGCGGGCGCATGAACGTGAGCTACCAGGCCTCTGACAAGGTAAAGGTGAGCACCAGCTTACTGTACGCCCAAAGAGACCGCGACATCAGACGCGACCCCCTGAACCAGGCCAACAAGATGAGCCCGCTGGGCCGCCCGTACGATGATGAGGGCAATTTTCTGGTGTTCCCGGTGGGCGACAGCAATACCCTAAACGCCCTGGTAGACGAGCAACCCGGCGCTTACGCCAACAATGAAATCAACCGCCGCTTCTTCGGGAACCTGTCGGTAGACTACAACCCCATCAAGGAACTCACCTTCACGTCCCGTTTTGGTATTGACCAGCACAACACCAGAAACGGGTTGTTTGCCGCTACCAACACCATTGATACCGGTCCTAACGGCCTTTCCCTGGCACAAGCCTCCTTGGGGAACTTCTCCCGGTACACCTGGGAGAACTTCGCCAACTACGCTAAAACCCTTTCGGCAAACCATGAACTATCCGTGTTGCTGGGGACCAGTGTGTGGGGGGAGACCAATGAGTCCTACTCGGCCCAGGGCAGAAACCTGCTTTCGTCTACGTTTCTCTTCCACAACCTGGGGGCTAGTCAGTCGGCGTACCAACTGCAAAGCAATCTGGTGGAAAGAAGCATGCTCTCCTTTTTCACGCGCTTGAATTACAAGCTGATGAACAAGTACCTTCTCACCTTTGTGATGCGTACCGACGGGGCCTCTGTCCTGGCCGAAGGGTATAAATGGGACTACTTCCCATCGGCTTCCCTGGCCTGGCTCCTGAAAGAAGAAAACTTCCTGCAAAACGTGAACGCGGTGACAGACTTAAAGCTGCGGGTGAGCTACGGCGTCTCGGGGAACAGCGCCATTTCTCCCTATATGACCTTGGGTGGTTTGGGCAGGTCTACCTATGCCTGGGATGAAACCCCGGCCTATGGCTACTACCCGGGGGCTATCTCTAACCCTAAGCTAAGCTGGGAAACCACCGCCACCACCAACCTGGGCATTGACTTCGGGTTCTTCAACAACCGGGTAACGGGTACCATTGACCTGTACCAGCAAGACACCAAAGACCTGCTGCAGCAACGCCTGTTGCCCACCACCTCGGGCTACGAGCGCGTGATTGACAACGTGGGCAAAGTAAGGAACAGAGGGGTAGAGGTCCTGTTGAGCACCGTGAACTTTGATCAGCCAAACGGGTTCAAGTGGACGTCTGATTTCACGTTTGCCCGCAACAAGGAAGAAGTGCGGTTCATTGGCGAAGGAATTGAACGTGACCTGAGCTTCGGCAGCGACGGCCTGCACGTGGGGCACCCCATCAACGTGTTCTACAACTACGAGAAAATTGGCATCTGGCAGTTGGGCGAAGAAGAAGCTGCCCTTAAAAACCAGCAGAAGCCGGGTGACATCAAGGTGAAAGACCAGGACGGCAATGGCATTATCAACCAGGAAGACCGGATTGTGGTGGGCAACGAAGTGCCTGACTGGACCCTGGGCGTGACCAACCGCTTCAGCTACAAGAACTTTGACCTGTCTGTGATGGTGTACGCCCGGGTGGGCCAGACCATTGAGAGCGAGGCCGCCAACTCCTACAAGGTAGACGGCCTGGAAAACGGCCCCCTGGTAGACTACTGGACCCCTGAAAACCCTACCAACGCCTATCCAAGACCTAACGCCGGTACCAGCCGGGCCAGTACCCGCTACTACTCAACCCTGCAGTACGTAGACGGCTCTTTTGCCAAAATCAGGGATCTTACCCTGGCCTACAACTTCCCTAAGCCCCTGATTGAAGGCTTGAAGCTTTCCCGCCTCAGAGCCTACGTGACGGCCAAAAACTACTTCATCCTGTACAGCAAGATCAAACCGTATGACCCTGAAAGAGGAGGCGCCCTGAGCTTCCCGATGACAAGACAGCTGGTGTTTGGTCTCAATGTAGAATTTTAAGAACCGGAGGGTATCCCATGAAAAAGTTAATCTATAAAATCTTGTTGCCGGTAAGTTTGCTGGCCGCCCCTTCTTGTGATTCATTCCTGAAAGAAGAGAACCTCTCTGGCCTCACCGCAGATGGGTATTATAATACCGTGGAGGGCATGGAGAGCTTGGTCAATTCATTGTACACGCCCATGCGGTTCTGGTATGGCAAGGAAAACGGCATTGCCCTTTCTGAGCTGGGGACCGATATCTTTACCCGGGGCAGCGGCATGGAGAATCCGCCCATTGCTCTGTACAACTCAGACCTTACCAGCGCCAATTCGGCCATCAACTTCTACTGGACGCGTTTTTACGCGGCGCTGAATGCCTCCAACGCCGCCATTGCCAGAATACCCACCTCCCCGCTGGCCGATAACCTGAAGCCCATCAGGGAGGGAGAGGCGCGGTTCCTGCGGGCATTCTACCTGTGGCACATTGTGGAAACCTGGGGTGGCGTGCACCTCTCTACCACTGAGACCATTGGGGTACAGACCACCGCCTACCGCAGCCCGGTAGAAGCCTTTTACACCCAGATCTTCCAGGACCTGGACTTTGCCATGGCCAATTTGCCGGTAACCACCTCCCAGTACGGCCGGGTGACCAAGCCGGCCGCCGAGGCCTTTGCCGCCCGCATGCACCTGTTCCGCGGAAACTACGCCGAGGCGTCGCGCCTGGCCAAAAAGGTGATCAATGACTATGGCTTTAAGCTCATGCCTACCTACGGCGCCTTGTGGGACATTGCCAACATCAAGAACACCGAGGCCATCTTTGTGGTGAACTTCACGGCCGATCTGATCCTGAACCGCGAGTTTGACGGATTAACCAGTTCATCTGATGATGATATTCTGATCCGCGATGGTGGGAACAACTCACATTTGATGTTCCTGATGACCTATGACCAGCTGCCGGGCATGCAACGCGATATTAAATACGGCAGGCCCTTTTCCCGCTTTATGCCCACGGCGTACCTGCTAGACCTGTTTGACGAAACCAAGGACGCCCGTTTCAACGCTACCTTTGAGACGGTGTGGTATTCTAACCGGCCTGGTACCTATAAAGTAACCATGACCAATGGGCAAGAGAAAGAAGTTACGTTCAAAGCAGGAGACACCGCCATCTACGCCACCAAATACGTGGTGCCCAATGCACTGAAGGACGCCAAGCCTTACACCATCATTGACCGCAGCCGAACCTATGACGCCAACGGGGCACCACGGGTACGCGACCGGTACATGTCCCTGAAGAAGTTCTTAGACCCAGCCCGGCAGACCATTTCGCAGCAGCAGGGCCGCCGAGACCACTTCGTGCTCAGGCTCGCCGAAATGTACATGATTGTGGCCGAAGCCGAACTGATGCAGGGAAACCCCTCCGAGGGGGTAACGTTCCTCAACGAGGTGCGCCGGAGAGCCGCCCTGCCCGGCAAAGCAGCCGAAATGGAAATAACCGCCGACCAGCTCACCCTTGATTTCATCCTGGACGAGCGGGCCCGTGAATTCGCCGGGGAGCAGTTGCGTTGGTTTGACCTGAAACGCACCAATAAACTGATTGAGCGCGTGCAAGCCCACAACCCAGATGCGGCTCCCAACATCAGGCCATTCCATATGTTGCGGCCCATTCCGCAAGCCCAGCTGGATGTGCTCACCAATCCTCAGGACTTCCCGCAGAACGATCAATACAACTAGCCTCAACCGTAAAAAGGGGAGAAGAGAAATCTTCTCCCTTTTTTTATGACCCAAAGTTGCTTGGTAGATCAAGCAGCAAATCAACTTCCCAAAGCAAACCCGTTTGTGACCGAAGCCAATGTTTTGCTTATTATTCTTATCTTAAATAATATGTAAAGTTTATAGATTCGCGAGCCTTTGTTGCTAACAATTTGCGCTCCCGTTTCAGGCCTGTTTTGCGGAAAACAGGCCTGAAACACCTGCATGTGGCTTTAGAGTTGTTTTCCAAAGTAAAGCTTTGAAGGTCCAGTCACGACAGTTGGAGGGGAGGCATCCACCAGTCGCAGGCGCTTTTCCGCTTGCTGGTGAAAACACGCAGCAAGGGAAGAGGTATTTTTCTTTTGCTTTCTTGAAAAGGTGCTTCCACTTTGGATTTCCTATGGTTCTTTCCCAAGACAGTTCCAAATTGCGTTTTTGGCTAACAGGGAAGGCCGATGGTTCTGATAAGACGATCCTTTTAGATTATCTGGGTAAGTAGTGAGTTAATAGGAAGTAGTTTATTGAGTGGAGAGGAACAAGTTGCCATCGCAGGGGTTTAATCTGAAAGAAAGAGGGGCTGAGTGCCTTTCCTAGGGGGATTTTGGAGAAAACCACCTGGGCAGGAGAGCACCTGAAGAACGGTATCACAGGTGTCAAGGCAGCCTAAGCAGCCAAGGCAATGGAACCAGTTAGGGCGCAACAGTAGGAGTTGTTGCTCCTGATGCCGGAAAGGTGAGCGGTAACCAGATGGTGAAACAGGTGCCGGTGCCCCACTGCGACGCCACGCTGATCTTTCCCCGGTGATGCTCAATGATCCGGCGCGTGATGGCCAAGCCCAGGCCGGTACCTTCTCCCATTTTCTTGGTGGTAAAGAACGGCTCAAAGATTTGTTGCATCACCTCCTCGGGCATGCCCTCCCCGGTGTCGGCAATGGTGATGGTGGCATGGTCCTCTTCCCGTCCAGTAGTGATGGTGATGGTTCCTTCCCCCTTAATGGCCTGGGCTGCGTTGCACAGCAGGTTCAGGAAGACCTGCTGCAATTGGCCCGGAAAACAGGCTATTTCGGGCAAATCGCCGTAAAAACGCTGCACTCTGATTCTATCTCGGAGTTGACTGCTCAGGATCACCAAGGCGGCATCCAGGCTGTCGTGCAGGTTCACGGGCTGCGGAGCCGCCTCCTCCCCGTGGGTAAACGTCTTCAGGCTTTTCACAATCTCCTTGGTGAGCGAGGCCCCGTTCCTGACGCTGTTCAGGAGCTGGCTTGACTCCTCCAGCAGGGTCTCCAATTCCAGTTCCTGCTTCAGTTTTTCCAACCGCTCCAGTTGCGGGGTGGTGTCGGTGCCGGGTTTCAGGGCCAGGTACTGGGTTACCACCTCCCGGATGCCCGAAAAATTCACCCGCAGCGAATCTATGCCCGCCGACACGTAGTTGATGGGGTTGTTGATCTCATGGGCTACCCCTGCGGTGAGCTGCCCAAAGGAGGCCATTTTCTTGGAACGGGCCAGTTTTCGCCGGGCCTTCTCCAGCTTCCTGCGGGCTTTTTCCAGCCGGGTGCGCTGGGTGGTGAGTTCCTGCCGCTGGGCCTTGATGAGGGAGTTTTTAGACCGCAGCAACTGCAGGGCCCTTTCGCGGGTCCGCACCGCCAGCAATAGCAGAGCCGCAGTCCCCACCAGAAAAGTCGCTCCCCATCCCCACGCGCCGGGCACGGCAGACGCCAGCCCCAGACCGGCAGAACCCCAGGCCTGGCCAAGTGGTAAGGCCTGGAGGTGAACCTGTTTTTGCGCGGTTTCCTTCAAGGCTGGAAGGTGGGCTAGGCTTGGCTTGGTACCCGGCGGGGCCTCTGCTTGCTGCAAAGCCAGCAGCAGGCTGTGGTACTGGAAGGCCCGTTTGAAGTCTGAAAGCTGGCCATAAGCCTGCGCCATGCCGGCGTAGGCTTCCCTCAGTTCATGGGCGGCCTCTGCTTCTTTGGCGAAGTGCTGCGCCTGCGTAAACTTTTCCAAGGCCTGGGCAGCCTGCTTTTTCTTGAGGGCAAGGATTCCCAGGTGGTTGAGCGTTTGCGCCAGGTCAGTGGGGTTGCCGGCCGTGCAGGCCAATGCCAGGGCCCGCTGGTAATAGGGCAGGGCTTGGTCTTCATGTCCTTGGGCACCGTAAAGCGAACCAAGGGTGTTCAGCAGCCGGCACGCCTCCGCCAGATCGCCCAGGGAAGTGAACCGGGTAACGGCCTGTTCAAAGCATCTGGAGGCTTTGGGATAACTCCCCGCCGCTACGTGCGCCAGCCCCAGCTTCCGGAGCGATAGCGCCTCTTTTCTCAGGCGTTTACGGGCCAGGGCTTGCTGCAGGGCCTGGGCGGCAGAGTGCAAGGCTTTGCGAGGATGCGCGGCGGAGTAGGCCTCAGGGCGCTTCAGAGATTCCTGCACCCGCGCAGAATCGGCACGTGCAGGAAGGAGCTCCGGTGAACGGTCGGTCTGCTTTCCTGCTGCCAGGGCGGGCCATTGGAGGAATACGAAAAGCACCAGGTATATCGCTACTTTCATGATGCTGTCTCAGGTTTCAGGATAGATGGGCTACGCGCCGGGATCTTGGAACAGGAGGAGGGAACCGCCAGTCCAGGGAAGCCGGCTAAGCCTTTATGTTATTAAATTAATAAAATATTATTTTTTATAATTTAAGTATAATGTACAACAGTGGCCCAAAGTTTCCAAACGAATGGTCTTTTTTGGACCGATTTGCCCAGAAACGCTCGAAAACTAATTCCCGGAAGAAGGATTCAGGGCCCCACTGCCGCCGCCTGCTGTATATGGCAGCCAGATTGGGTTGCCACTTTTGCAACCAAGGCGAGGCTGGGATTTGCTATTTTGAGGATTTGTGAAGATATTGAACCAGAGACCAGCCCCAGGGCAGGGAACGGGAAAAGAAACGGGCCAGCGCGCCTTTTTTATTTTCTCCCATGCGCAATCGATTGCGCTTACCCTCGGCCTCGGCTGATTGCACTTTTATCCTAACGTCTGGCCAGAATGAAGAAGTTTGTGAAGTCACTTCCTGCCTGTTTCCCCGCCGCCTTTCTGCTGCTCGCGCTGGCAAACGGCCCCCATACGCAGGCGCAGGTTTTGCCCTTCAAAGGGCAGACGGTGTACAACGCCTACCTGGTGCGGCACCTGCACGAAGCCTATGACCAACGCCGCGCCGCGTTGGAGCAGGCCTTGGCTTCTCCGGCGCAAATGCAGGCTTACCAGGCCAAAGTCAAAGAGGAATATCTGCGCGTTTTGGGCACGTTTCCGCAGAAACAGCCCCTAAACGCCAGGATTACCCGCACCATCAAACAAAACGGCTTTAGGGTGGAGAACCTCACCTATGAGAGCCGCCCCAACCACCATGTAACCGCCAACCTGTATATCCCGGAGGGCAAGGGTCCGTTTCCGGCGGTGCTGCTCCTAAACGGGCACGAAATGACGGCCAAGGCCACGGAGTCTTACCAGAAAACCGCCCGGCTGTTCGCCACGCACGGCTTTGTGGTGCTGTCGGTAGACCCTTTCTCGCAGGGCGAGCGCGTGCAGCTGACCGATGCCGCCGGCAAGACCCTCACCCGCGGAGCCACCACCGAGCACACCCTGCTCAACGCCGGCGCCAACCTGGTGGGCACCAGCGTAGCCGCCTACATGCTGTGGGACAACGTGCGGGGGCTGGATTACCTGGAAACCCGCCCCGAGGTGGACAAAACCCGTTTCGGGGCCATCGGAAACTCGGGGGGCGGCACCCAGACCATTTATCTCACCGCGTTTGACGACCGCATCAAGGCCGCCGCGCCCTGCAGCTATTTCACCCAGCGGGAGCGCTACATAGAGGTGGCCGGCTCGCAGGACGGCTGCCAGTACATGCCCGGCGAAGGCAACCTGGAAATGGCCGATTTCATCATCGCGGCGGCTCCCAAGCCAGTCCTGGTGCTGGCTGGCGAGAATGATTTCGTAGACCACCGGGGCACCCTGCAGGGCTTCAAAGAACTGCAGCAGGTGTACCGCACCCTGCAGCAACCCACTAAAGTAGAGCTGTTTGTCTGGCCAGATGGGCACGGCATCTCCCAACCCAAGCGCGAGGTGGCGGTCACCTGGTTCCGGAAATGGTTCTATCAGGACGATACCCCCATCAAAGAAGGCAACATCGGCAGCCTGCCCGAGAAAGACCTCCTGGCCACTCCCTCGGGGCAGGTAAACACCGCCTTTGCGCAGGAAGCCACCGTGCAGGCCCTAAACCAGCGCCGGTTTCAGGACTTGGCCCGTGAACGCCAGGCGTTTTTAGCCCAGCAAGACAAAACGGCCCTGAAAACCAAGGTGCGCGAGGTCATCGGGCTGCAGCTGAACTCTACTCCCGTTTTCACCGAGGTAACGGACGCCAGCCTGGGCAAAGGGTACCGGCTGGAAAAACGGGTCCTGATGCGAACCGGCGAACTGCCGGTGCCGGCCATGGTCTACACTCCCACCGGCAAGGGCAAACCCTCCAGGATTAGGGTGCATCTTACCGATAAGGAAAAAGGCAAGGAAAGCCTGGCCAAGAACGACAGCCTGATCCAAAAGGAAATGGCGGCCGGCACCATTCTGGTCTTTGCCGATCTGCGCGGGGTAGGGGAAACCAAAGACGACCCCAAGCTCAACGACGCCAAATACTGGAGCAGTGAATACCGCAACGCGGTGCTGAGCCTGCACCTGAAACGGCCCTTGCTGGGCCAACGGGTGCAGGATGTGGTCACGCTGCTGGATTACCTGAAGGCGCAGCAAGGCTGGGAAAACCTGCCGGTGCACCTGGAGGCGGAGGGCGTGTACGGCCCGGTGGTCACGCATGCGGCCTTCCTGGATGAGCGCATCACGCAGGCCACCATCGGCAACGCCATCACCACCTATGAGGCGTACCTGCGCAACCCGCTGCAGAAAGACATGTACTCCAACGTGGTGCAGGGAATCCTGCAGTACTATGACCTGCCCGACCTGGTCAAGCAGAGCGCGGGCCGCATTAAACAAACCCAACTATGAAATTAGAACATTTCGCCCTTAACGTGGAAGCCCCCCTGGCCATGGCCGATTGGTACACCCAGCACCTGGGCATGCGGGTCATCCGGCAAATGCAGGAGGCGCCCTACACCACCTTCCTGGCCGATGACAGCGGCCGCATCATGGTGGAGATCTACCTGAACCCGCCCGGCGAAGTGCCGCCGTACCGAACCATGGACCCGCTGCAGGTGCACCTGGCGTTCGTGTCAGAGAACCCGGCCGCCGACCAGGAGCGCCTGTGCGCCGCCGGGGCCACCCTGGTCTCTGACCAGCACCTGGCCGATGGCTCGCACCTGGTGATGCTCCGCGATCCCTGGGGCCTGGCCCTGCAGCTCTGCAAACGCGGCTCGGCCATGCTGGCCCGGGTAGAATGGTAGGCCTCTGCTTACGCAAGAAACCGGAGCTGCCCATGAACCAGGCGCGGGGCTGCCATGGTTTTGGGGCTATTTTTGTGAAAACGCCCTAAAAACCGCCTCGGGCCGTCCGCTACGTGAAAGGCCCCTTGTTTTAGCACCCGACTCCTTCGCGTAATTTGAATAGGCTTTCCCGGTGTACGGTAGCCATGTTTTTTTAATCTGTTTGACTATGAAGCGTTTTGCATCACTTTTTCTGGGCGTTTGCTGCCTGGGGCTTATGTCGTTTCTGGCGTACAAGAAACAGCCCATCACGGTGTACCTGATCGGGGACTCCACCATGTCCATCAAAGAGACCAAAGCCTACCCCGAAACGGGCTGGGGCATGCCGTTCAAGTATTTCTTTGACAGCAGCGTAACCGTGGAAAACCACGCCAAAAACGGCCGCAGCACCCGCACGTTCATTGAAGAAGGGCTGTGGCAGCCCGTGGCCTCGTCCATGAAGGCCGGCGATTACCTGTTCATCCAGTTCGGGCATAACGACGAGGTACCTACCAAGAAGAGCTACACCCCCGAGGCCGCTTACCGGGCCAACCTGGAGCGGTTTATTACAGAGGCCCGGAAGAAAAACGTGACGCCCATCCTCATCACGCCCGCTGCCCGCCGTAAGTTTGACGCCGCCGGCAACATGGAGGAAACCCACGCGGTGTACTCGGGCATTGTCCGTACCGTGGCCCAGCAGCAGAAAGTAGCCCTGGTGGACCTGGACCGCAAAAGCCAGGCCCTGCTGCAAAAGCTGGGTCCCGAGGCCTCCAAGCTCCTGTTTGTGCACCTCCAACCCCAGGAACACCCCAACTACCCGCAAGGCAAGGTAGACGACACCCACTTTAACGAACTGGGTGCCCGCGAGATGGCCCAGCTCGTGCTGGCCGAACTAAGAGCCCAGAAAGTAGACCTGCTGGAAAGGCTGGTAAAACCACAGGTAAAGCAGTAACACCCTGTTAACCCTTTGCCATAAGCTTTTTACTGTTTACCGCTGGCGCGAGCCTCCGGCTCGTGTCCGCACGCATTGCGGAATAGAATCGATTCCCGTTTTCCAGACAGCTCGTGCTCTGGCTTCCCTCCATGGAGGCCAAACCCTCGTTGTCGTCTTGGAGAGAGCTTACGGGCGAGCTAGAAAGTCATGGGAGAAACGTTTCTACCGGTTGCTCACCAGGCGCTTTCAGGAGGACAACCTGAGGAGGAGCGTTCTGGAATGCGTGCGGACACGAGCTACAAGCTCGCGCCAGCGAAGGCTCGCGTCCGCGAAGGACCAGTGATGGAACCTCCCGCCAGCGGGGTAGATTTCATCCTCCCAGGCAGGCTGAATGCAGCATGATCTCGTAAATACCATTGCTACTGCGCCCTTCTTGATTCAACCGGCGGCCCTTTTTGGCCCGTTTTCCTGAAATCAGCCCTTAAACGCTTGCTCTATTTTTCTCTGCTATGAAACCTGTTACTTTTTCTCTTTTCTTTCTGCTGGCCACCTGTTGGTTGGCTTCCTGCGCGGTACAAAAGCCGGTGCAGTGGCCCCTGGAATCGCTCACTTCGGTAGGGGGGCACCCCACCCAGGTGTTGGGGAATCCTAAGGTGGTGCAGGGCCAGGGAGGAGCGCAGGCGGTGGCTTTTGACGGACAAGCCGATGGTTTGCTGGTAGACCACAACCCCATTGCCGGCGCCGAGGAGTTCTCCATTGAGGTGGTCTTCAAACCCAATGCGGCCTGGCCTGCCAACGTGGAGCAACGGTTTCTGCACATTGAGGACCTGGGCACCGGACAGCGCCGCCTTCTGTTTGAACTGCGCCTGAACAACCGCAACCAGTGGTACGCCGACTTCTTCCTGCGCACCGAGAACAAGGCGCTGACCCTGATTGACTCCACCAAGACGCACCCGGTAGGCGAGTGGGCCACCATGACGCTCACCTACAAAGACAAGCAACTGAAAGGCTACGTAAACGGCAAACTGGAGCTTTCCGGCGAAATTGAGTACCTGCCCATCCCGGCCTCGGCCAAGACCTCCATCGGCACCCGCATGGACAAACGCTCCTGGTTCAACGGCCAGATCCAAAGCATAAGGGTCTGGAAAACCGCCCTGCAGCCCAAGAAGTATTCTGATATTCTGTAGGAAAGGCTTGCAAAACTTTTCCTTGTTCGGCTCCCCGGATGCGTATACGCTAAGGGGCGGAGTTCTATAGCTTTGTGCTAGCCTGATCAAAAGCGTCGTTTGGGAGTTATTTTCTGTAAAATGGCTCCCAAACGACGCTTTTGGTTTCACACCCTCGCTCGCCTCCGGCGAGTGTGTGCTATCTGGCGGCGTCTCGCCGCAATGCGGGAAATGTAAACGGCTTCTTACCAAATAAGCCCAAGGTGAAGACTTTCCTAGAGGCAAAAGCTACTCCTTCAAAGCCCCGTGCCAACAAACTTCCCTCGCTCGCCTCCGGCGAGTGTGAGCTATTAGGCGGCCTCTGGCCGCGTTGCAGAACATTTTATTGCAGTTCCCCAGCGGCGAGACGCCGCCCGATAGCTCACACTCGCCGGAGGCGAGCGAGGGTTTCAAGAGTGTGAAAACTAAGGAGTCGTTTGGGAGCTATTTGCTGCAAAATGGCTCCAAATCGACACTTTTGTTAAGGCAGGCGCAAAACCCAAGAAGGCGTTTTAGGGCAGATTTCGATAGAACTGCCCTAAAACGCCTTCTTGGGTTTACTTCGGTTTCGGCTTACAAAGTCATATACTTCCGCACTTTGTCAATCATCTCAGAGGAGCCAATGACCAAGGGGCAGCGCTCGTGGAGCTCGGCAGGGGATTTGTCCAGGATGCGTTCAATGCCGTCGGTGGCCTGGCCGCCGGCCTGTTCGGCGATGAAGGCCAGAGGGTTGCACTCGTAGAGCAGGCGCAGCTTGCCGGTTTTGTTTTTGGAGGATCCCGGATAGAAGTAGATGCCGCCCTTCAGCAGGTTCCGATGGAAATCGGCCACCAGGGAGCCGATGTAGCGGGAGGAGTATTTCTGTTCCTTGCAGAAGGCCAGGTAGTTCTGGATGCCCAGGGGGAAATCGCTCACGTTGGCCTCGTTGCAGGAGTACTGCTTGCCTTTCTCGGGGATTTTCATGTCGGGGTGCGAGAGGAAGAACTCGCCCAGCGAAGGCTCATAGGTGAAGCCGTTCACGCCGCAGCCGGTGGTGTAGACCAGCAGGGTGGAGGCGCCGTACAGAATGTAGCCCGCGGCCACCTGCTGGGTGCCTTTCTGCAGGCAGTCTTCCAGGGTACCGTCCTGCCCGCCATCGGAGAGGCGGCGGTAAATCCCGAAGATGGTGCCGGTGGGAATGTTCACGTCAATGTTGGAGGAACCGTCCAGGGGGTCCATGGCCACAATGTACTTGGCGTGGCAGTTGCCCGTATGAATCGGTTCTTCCTCTTCCTCAGACACAATGGTGCACACTTCGCCGCCGTTGCGCAGGGCCCTGATGAAGCGGATGTTGGCAATCACGTCCAGCTTCTGCTGGTCCTCGCCCTGCACGTTCTGCTGCCCAAACTTGCCCATGGTGTCCTGGTCGGCGCGGCTGATCTCGCGGCTCACAATCTTGGCCGCCAGGGCAATGTCTCTCAACAACTGTGACAACTCACCGGTGGCAAAAGGGAAGTCTTCCTGCTTTCGCATGATAAACCGGTCCAGGGTGGTTCCAACGGGAAGGGCTAATGCATCATTCATGGGATGAGATAGGTAAAGGTTTGATCGTGAATAAATTAGGTTTGGATAAAATTCAGTATTGAAAATAAAAAGCCCCGTGCCTCCATCTCAGATGCCCTCGCAAAGCGGAAATGAAATGAGGTACGGGGCTCACTTTTACGGGTGAACTACTGGCCTTTTGCCAGTCTTATGCCTCCGGCAGCTTACAATGACACGCCGCGTTTCCACGGAATGAAGTCGTCTTGCTGCAGGATTTTCTCTTTTACTTCAATGCGGCCGCTGGCTACCTCAATGATGAAGTCCAGCACGTCCTCGCCCATTTCCTCAATGGTTTTCTCGCCAGAGATCACGGGGCCGGTATCAATGTCAATGATATCGGGCATGCGCTCAGCCAACTTGGTGTTGGACGAGATCTTGATCACCGGGGCGATGGGGTTACCAGTGGGCGTGCCCAAACCGGTGGTGAACAGCACAATGTTGGTGCCGGCACCTACTAGCGCAGTGGTACACTCCACGTCGTTGCCCGGAGTGCAGAGCAGGTTCAGGCCCGGCTTGGTGGCGTATTCCGGGTAGTCCAGCACGTCCACAATAGGGGAGGTACCGCCTTTCTTAGCGGCCCCGGCCGATTTAATGGCGTCGGTGATCAGACCGTCGCGGATGTTGCCCGGGCTGGGGTTCATGTCAAACCCAGAGCCTACCGCCTCGGCCGAAGCCGCATACGCACGCATCAGGGACGCGAAACGGTCAGCCGATTCCTCGGTCTCGCAGCGGTTGATGAGCTCCTGCTCCACGCCGCACAGTTCTGGGAACTCAGACAGGATGGTTTTGCCGCCCAGGGCCACCAGAATGTCTGAGGTATGCCCAATGGCCGGGTTGGCCGAGATGCCCGAGAATCCGTCTGACCCGCCGCACTCCAGCCCGATGGAGAGTTTGCTCAACGGGGCCGGCTGGCGCTTCAGTTTGTCGGCCTCAATCAGCCCCAGGAAGGTCTGGCGGATGGCCTTGGACATCATTTCTTCCTCGGTGCCTTCTTTCTGCTGCTCCAATACAATGAGGGGCTTGGAGAAATTAGGGTTGAGGGCTTTGATCTTATTTTCCAGGATGCTCACCTGCGCGTTCTGGCAACCCAGGCTCAACACGGTGGCCCCAGCCACGTTAGGGTGGTGGATGTAGTCGGCCAGCAGGGCGCAGAGCATGTCTGAGTCTTGCCGGGTGCCGCCGCAGCCGCCCTGGTGGGTCAGGAACTTGATGCCGTCCACGTTTTCAAACACGCGGCGCTGGGCAGGGGCTTTGGTTTTCTGCAGGGTGAGGGTCTCAATGGCCTCGGTGTTGCCGGTCTGGTACATTTCCACCATCTGCTGCACATACGACTTGTACACATCGCGCTGCCCGAAGCCCAGCTCGTCCAGGAAGGCCTGCTTGATAATGTCCACGTTGCGGTTCTCGCAGAACACCATGGGAATCACCAGCCAGAAGTTGGCGGTCCCCACCTGGCCGTCGGCGCGGTGGTAGCCCATGAAGGTGCGGTTCGCCCACTTAGACACGTCTGGAGCCTGCCAGCCAATGGTCTTAGTCTTGCCGGTGAAGCCGTGCACCTGGTGTTTCACATTGCTGGTGGTGAGCACGCCCCCCACGGGGATGTCACTAACCGCTTTGCCCACCAAAGACCCGTACATGAGGATCTCGTCGCCGGCGGCAAGGGGCTTCTGGGCAAACTTGTGCTTTGCCTGAACGTCGTCTACCAACACAATGGAGGCGCCGTCATAGGTAACCGTCTCGCCTTTCTTCAAATCCGTGAGTGCTACCAGCACATTGTCATTCGGATGGATCTTTAATATTCTGTGTAACATATCTTTTAACAGATAGAATGTGCAATCGATTGCGCAAGATATCAATATTTACGAGATATTGAAAAAATCTGAATCATTTCTTGCGAAAAATTAAAGAATTTTAATGGAGCTGGACCTTTGGCCGGTGGGGTTTCCATTTTGGGAAATCAAAAGTGCCCCAACCCAGCGGCTCTCTACCCAACAGAAAAGCAGTCTCCGCCTCCATTTAGCTTCAGGCTGCATCTTGCGGTTTCCTGCTAAACCTTCCGGGCCCCGAAAAAATTCCAGCCGTTTCGGGGCCGTCTTCCAAAAAACGGCCCCGAAACGGCTGGGCTCCTGGTGGGCTGGGGTTGGCTTGCCGGCGGGGGACTCTACCTGCCCACAATCTGGTCCATGACCCAGGCGGTGCGGGCCCCTGATTCGCCTGGGCTGGGGCAGGTGCCCTGGCCGGTGAGTTCCTCCACGATGGTCTGGATGAACGGCTGCTGCACGTGGGCGGGCGGCGGCAGGAAGAACTCCTGGGTGCCTTTGGCGGTCTCCAGCCGAATGGGCTCCTGGGCGAAGGACGGAAAGGTAATACGGCCCTGGCTGCCGATGAGCTCGGTCTCGTCTTTGAACTGGGCCGGGGCAACGGTAAAGCACCAGCTGCCGGTGCCCAGCGCGCCGTTCCTGAACCGGAACTGCCCGGTCACCAGATCCTCGGCGGGGTAGAGGCCCGCCTGGTTGGCTACCTGTCCCGAGGCCGCGGTAATTGGCC
Organism: Rufibacter psychrotolerans; assembly: GCF_016924645.1. Taxonomy (GTDB): domain Bacteria; phylum Bacteroidota; class Bacteroidia; order Cytophagales; family Hymenobacteraceae; genus Nibribacter; species Nibribacter psychrotolerans. Next base: position 577,470 of record NZ_JAFFJV010000001.1, read on the forward strand.
CCAACAGAAAATCAAGGAAGTCCAGTTGGTGCGAGGCCAGGTCAAAAAAGAGGCCGCCCCCGGCCACCTCGGGCCGTACGCGCCAGGGCAGGTCCTGGGGGTTGAGGTTTAGCTGCGCCGGATGGAACAGCCGCACGTTCACCAGCCGCACCTGGCCAATGGCGCCGCTGTCTACCAGCTCCTTTACTTTCAGGAACGAGGGCAGGCACCGCCGGTAGTAGGCCACAAACAAGGGCACCCGGGCCGCCCGGCAGGCCTGCACCATCTCCTGGCACTGCGCGTAGTTCAGGGCCATGGGCTTCTCCACGTACACGGGTTTGCCGGCGGCCGCCACCTGCAGGGTGTACGCGGCGTGGGAATCGGGCGGGGTGGCAATGTACACGGCGTCTACCTCGGGGTCCTGGATGAGCGCCTGGGCGTCATTGTACCACTTGGGCACGCCGTGCCGTTGGGCGTAGTCCCGGGCCTTTTCGGCGTTGCGCCGCATCACGGCCACCAATTGGGAATTGGGCACTTTCTGGAAGGCCGGGCCGCTCTTTACCTCGGTCACGTCGCCGCAGCCAATGATGCCCCACCGGATGGTCTTGGTCTTTTCTTCTGCCATTGCTCAGTTGCGGGCTGGTCTTGTACCCCGCTGCTTAAAGTAAGCGGGTTTGGGGCAATATCTGAGGCCTGCCTGCTTTTTTCTTGTAGTATTCATGCCGTTTCAGGCCTGTTTTACGGAAAACAAGCCGTTAACGCGCGCAAGCTTACGCCTAAGGGGCGCTAAGTAGCTGCAATTCTTTTGCAAGGTTCTGGCGGGCTTGTTCCTCTAATTGCGTCTGGAAGTAAGGGGTTTTGAAAATGGAGTCTTGCAGCAGGAAGTGGCGGAGTACTTTCCTTCGGCCTAGGTTGTACAGAAAATCTGGGTAAAGGCTGTACTCTTTCCTGATCTGTTGGCTGTAGAGGAGGTAGTCTTCCCAGGGAGCCCCATAATGGACAGGTCAGCATCCAGAAGGAAGTTGAGGTCTGGATGGGAACCGGCCTGGTGGGTTTTGGTGGCCATGATCATCTCTGTGACCAGGGTTGTTTCTGGATAAGGTACTCCCAGGTGAGATAACCGCTCTTGCGCCAATTGCGCACTCTTCTCTTCATTGTCTGAGCGGGCGGCACTGTACACGGCGTCATGGTAGAAAACGGCCAGCCTGACCAGGGTGGGCGCGGTTAGGTGGTTTTCATGGGCTTGGGTTAGGCGCAGCAGGGCGGCTATGTGGTGAAAAGTATGGTAATGCCGGCTGGGGGAGGAGTAGGCGTTCAATAACTCCTGCCATAACCGGTTGATCAGATACTGGTGACTTGAATAGCGCGAAGCGGTTTGCTGCCAGGTTTGCCAGAGGGATGGTTCCATGGAATTTATCTGACTATTGGCCGAAGGGTGACTTCCAGAGCCGGGTCCTCCTGGCGTGCCGGTATTTCCTGTGTCTCGTAGCCGGGGTGGGAAACTACTACCACAACTGCAGTGGTCTGGAGGGGCAGGCGAAAGGCTCCGTTGGCGTCTGTGACAACCCCGGTAGAGGTACCGCTGTGCCTGACGCTGGCCCCGGCAAGGGGAAGCCCAGCGGCATCCAGGACTTTGCCCCTCAGGAGCCAGGTAGCTTCTGCGGTAGCGGCGGGTTTTCCGGCTTGCCGGCGTTGGGTAGGGTCAAAGTAATGGTGGTACACCACCTCGCCCAGCGCGAAGAGCAGCACCAGCAGCACGGCGGCCGTTTGCCAGACCGGCCACTGGAAGGCCTTGCGCTTGCGTTTTTTCTGGGCCAACAGGTTTTTTAAACGCCCGCGGGTCTCGCGCACGGCGGTTCGCACCCGGGCGGGCGGCGAAAGGGCCAGGCCTTCTACCAGGTCTGAGCAAAGTTCGCAGGACAGGAGGTGCCGTTCCACGGCTTGGGCAAGGGGAGCGGGTAGGTCCCCGGCCTGGTACCGCCGCAGCAACTCCAGCGAAGGATGCTCGTCTGGGCCCCAGTCTTCGGGAAGGTTAATCCTGCTCATAGTTTTTGTTCATGTAGATTTTAAGGTTGCGTTTGCCGTTCTGGATGTAGCTTTTCACCTGTCCAAGGTCGTATCCGGTCAGGTCGGCCACTTCTTTGTAGCTTTTCTTCTGTAGGTAAAAAAGCTCCAGGCAGGCGCGTTGTTCGGGGTTCAGGAGGCGGAGGCCCTGGTGCAGGAGCTCCAGCTCTGGTTCGGGGCCGGTTTCCTCAAAAGAGGGCAGAAACGCGGTTTTCTCCACGCGGGGCAGGAGCTGCTCGTCTAAGGGGGCGGTGGTGTGCTGCTTTTGGGCCCGCAGGTGCATGAGGCAGTAGTTCTTGGCCAGCACGTGGAGCCAGCTTTTGAAGTTGGTGATCTCGTGTTTGTGCAGGGCGGTGATGAGCAGCTCAAAGATGTGCATGGTGGCGTCTTTGCTCTCGTCCTCGTCCTTCAGGTATTTGAGGCACACCAGGTACACCATCTCGGTGTAGCGCTCAAACAATTCCCCCACCAGGGCCACGTCGCCGGTCGCCCGGTACTGCTGGATCAGGTCCAGGTCCGGCGGCGGCGTGGGGCGGGAGAAGAGCTTGAGAAACATGCGGCGGCGTGGCGTTAAACGTCAATAAAGAAACAGATAAATACTCACCCTCAAAACAGCGGCAGCACTTTCTGCCCCTGTACCCCCATGATGCAGGCGCCGCCCAGATTGCACACCGGTTTTTGGTGTATTTTTAAGAAAATGCCCTGTAAATCGCCCCTGGTTAAAGTAAGTTTTTGATTATCAGGCCTAAAAAAAGCGCACGTTTCAGGCCTGTTTTCGCAAGAAAAGGCCTGAAACGTGCGCTACGGGGCCGCAGGCGTTCCCTTATTTTTTGTGGTGCAGCACCAGGAGGGGCAGGAACGTGTGGGCGGCAATCTGTTGCAGGTGGTCCCGGTGGAAGGCGGCCAGCCAGAAGCTGCGGGCGCGGCAGCCCACCACCAGCAGGTCGGCCTGCTGCCGGAAGCAGAACTGGAAGATGCTCTCCTCGGTGGACGAGTGGACCTCCACGTGGGCCGACACCTTGGGGCAGGGCAGGCGTTTGTGCAGGAGGGCCAGGCCCGCCTCGGCCTGCTGCCGGGCGGCGGGCGAATCGTCGGGCAGGGTGTGCAGCAGCTGCAGCTCGGCCCCGAAGTAGGAGGCCATCTGGCACACAAAGCTCATGTCGGTGAACGATTCGCCTTTCAGGTCGGTGGCGTACACAATCTTGCGGGGAGGGGCGAAGGAAACGTGCGGCGGCACCAGCAGCACGGGGCAGGGCGCTTCCCTGAGCAGGTAGGCCGTGGCCGAGTCTTCAAACCCTTCCTGGAAGCCCTCGTGGCCCAGCACCAGCAAATCGGCCTGTTCCTCCCTGGCAACCTGCAGGATAGAGGTGGTGGTGATGCCGTATTTGATCTTGCTCTCATAGTACACGGGCGCCTCGTGCTCCTGCCGCAGCAGGCGCTCAATAAGGGCGTCTAGCTTGTCTTGCTGCTGCTGCCGGTAGGCGGGGTCCTGGATGGCCTCTACAAACGGAACGGCCTCATAGGGGGCCAGCTCCACCATGACGGGCTCATACACGTTGTGGAGCAGCACCACGCGGGCCCCCAGCCGCTGGGCCAGGGCGTCTGAGTAGAGGAGGGCGTTTTCTGAGCACGCTGAAAAATCGGTGGGGCAGAGAATGGTTTCCATGGCGTAGGCTTGTTTGGTGGAACTTGGAACGGCTTTCTTTAATATACTGAAAATTAACGCAATAAGGTAGGGTTGCCCTGCTTATTTAAGGCCCAACAACTTTGGGTCACCCGCTTCTGCCAACAGAGTGCCGGGCAAGGGGCAGCTTTGCCAGGACCAAAGGGCAACAGAGCCTGTTTTAAGGGCTTTTTCCCGAAAATAGCCCCTAAACGCCGGGCCACTCCGGGCGAAAGATTTCCTGTTTCTGGCCGGCCGCTGCATAACTTCTGAAAAAACTACCGTATTAAATCGCTTAGAATCAGGGTAACTCTGTTGAACAGACTACCCGTATTGCTGTAGGGTATGAAAAAAGAAGAGATATATTTCCCAGACTGGCAGCGCCTGTTTATTGGCAATACTTCCTGGGAGTTTATGGCCGAGGTGCTGCTGCGTTCCATCATCATCTTTGTCATTCTGCTTATTGTGCTGCGCCTCATGGGCAAGCGCATGAATGGGCAGCTCACCATTTCGGAGTTGGCGGTTATGGTTACCCTGGGCGGTATTGCCTCGGCTCCCATGCAGTTGCCCGACCGCGGCATCTTAATGGGGGTGGTGGCCCTGGTCTGTGCCTTGGTCTTTCAGCGGGGAATCACGCTTTTTGCCTTCCGCAACCACAAGGTAGAACTGCTCACCCAGGGAGACATGAGCATGGTGCTGAAAGAAGGCGTGCTGCGGATTGAGGAGATGGAGAACTCGCGCCTGTCTAAAGACCAGGTGTTTGCCGCCCTCAGAACGCATAACATCAGCCATCTGGGACAGGTGAAAAGGCTGTACATGGAGGCCTGTGGCCTGTTCAGCATTGTAAAGGCCCAGGACCCCAAACCCGGCCTGCCCATTATCCCGGTCAGGGACCAGGCCCTGCTCAAGTCCCTGTCCTATGACCAGGAGCAGCTTGCCTGCACCCGCTGCGGCTTGGTGGCCCCCACCAGCCAGGTAAAAGACAAGCCCTGTACCAACTGTTCGTGCAACGAGTGGATTCCTGCCGCTATCTAACCCCGCCTCATGAGACCAGAAGATATTCAAATCACCGATTGGCTGCGCATCGTGTTGGGGGAGGCGCCCTGGAGTTTCCTGCTGGAGATGGTGCTCCGCATTGCCTTTATCTACTTGGTGCTCATGCTGTCTATGCGCCTGATGGGGAAGCGGATGGCCTCCATGCTGAGCCGCACCGAGATGGCGGCCCTGGTGTCGTTGGCGGCGGCCAACGGAGTAGCCCTCATGGACCCTTCGCGCGGGCTGCTTCCCATTGTCCTCATTGCCGTGGTGGTGGTGGGGGTAGAGCGCCTTATTTCCTGGCGAAGCACCCAGGACGCCCGTTTTGAGCGCAAGGTCATGGACGACATGGACATCTTGGTGAAAGACGGCTGCCTGCAGTTAGACGTGATGGAGCGCGCCCGCATTACCCGCGAGCGGCTGTTTGCGCAGTTCAGGCACGAAGATATCTTTAACCTGGGCAAGGTGCAGCGCACCTACCTGGAGGCGAACGGGGCTTTCACCATCATGCAGTTCACCGATGAACGCAAGGGCCTTTCGCTGGTGCCCCAGTTTGACCAGGACCTGAAAGAGGAGCAAACCTACGCCCCGGCTACCTACGCCTGCGCCAGCTGCGGGCAGCTGACCAAACAAGAGCAGGCCCCCCATCAGGAGTGCCCCACCTGCGGGCAGGCCGACTGGCACCAGGCCGTTGCTTCGTAAGGAAACTCTGCGGAGAACCCCATTCAAAAAGGCTGCTCGAGAGCTATCAGGCTTTGGGGAAGCTTTTTATGGGGTAGGCAGTTTGCATTTGGTCAGGTGCGGAGTGAGCGCATCTCTGCGGCCAATCTAAAGGTTGGCATGTGGCCCTGGAAAGTGCATACCCCAATTGCGAAACAGTTGCTGGATTGACCTATTCGGCCAGCTTATTGCCTTGCCTTTGGTCCCGGCTGCCCTGCTTCTGCCAGGCTATGGTATTGGTTGACTTTCTTGAAGGTGGTGCCTGTCAGTTCCGGGCTGGTGTGCCATAAGTTTTCCTGAAGGGCTGGGTTATAAGAGTCGGCAGCAGACTTTGTTCCCTTTCCGTTAGAAAGAAATAAATGCCTTTTAACTTATTGAATTCTTTTCCAGAACCGCAACCGGAAGTGGCGCCTGGAGCAGAACCTGCGACCGGGAGCCCACCACAAAGGCAGCAAGTGCACCTCCAACAAGACCCACTACTCCCCCGTGGATCCGGACGCCCGCATCGCCGTCAAGACCGGCAAGGCCCGCAAGCTCTGCTACCTGGCGCAGCTCTCGGTGGATACTTCCCACCACACCATCACCCACGTGCAGGCGGACTTTGCGGACAGGAAGGACAACCAGTGCCTGCCGAAGTTGCTCGGCGGGCTCACCGGCAGACTGCGGTGCTTGGGGCTAAGCTGCAGCCATATCCTGGCGGACGCGGGCTACTCCTCGGGGGAGAACTACGCCTTGTTGGAAGAGCAGGGCATGACGGCCTTCATCCCGCCGCACGGCACCTACAAGGGAGGGCCCGAGGGGTTCACCTATGACCGGGAAGAGGACTGCTGGCTCTGCCCCCAGGGCAAGAGGGCCACGTTCCGGAAGGTGAAGGTGGAGCCGAAGGGCAACATCAAAAAGAGGTTCTATCTCACCACCCGCAGGGACTGCAGGGGCTGCCCCCTGCGCGAGGGCTGCATCGGCAAGGGCCACGAGAAGAAGGTGGAGGTCACCTTCTACCGCGAGGAGTACGAGCGGGTGATTGCCCGGCTGAAAAGCCGCTATGGTCGAAAGATGAAAGGTCTCCGGCAGGCCACCGTGGAGCCCGTGCTGGGCACGCTCACCAACTACATGGGCCTGAGGAAGATCAACACCAGGGGCATCCAACAGGCCCAGAAGGGAATGCTGCTGGCCGCCGCGGCCTACAACCTGCGGAAACTGCTGCGCTTCACCCCAAAAACAAGGCAATCAGCGGTCATGGCCCTGCCCAGACCCTCTGCAGCCGCTTCTTTAGGCTTCTTTGGCCTTGAGAATCGGGGAGAAATTAAGAAACGAACGGAAGCAAGTAAAGAAGAGCTACTTTACTCAAGAGTTGTGCAACAGCTACCAATGTTAGCCCTTGTTTTTCTTTTGTGGTGACCGCACGGTTTTTTTCTGTTTTTGGCCTTGTTTTCCAAAATGAGCCCGAAAACAGCTTGCCGAGCGCACTATTTAAATTTTGCCTTCCGTCCATTTTTGCCCTGATTTATTAAAAACAGGTCAAAAACACATTTTTACTGAGAAACTAGACCATTAGGAAGTAAATTTTATTTGGGTCGAGATTATACTTTTTAAATACTCTTCAACTTCTAAAGGCAGAATGTTTTTTTCCCATATGGCTTTATCCCAATGGTACCATGGGTCAATTGTTGGTGTTAAACCATGTCTTTCAATTAAATATTGTTCAAATGGGATTTGATTCTGCTGAAGTTGTTTCCCTATATGACTTGTAACTCTATTGAAAATTTGAAGTTGCCAGAGTGTGGCTTCAATATGTCTTGGGTGACTCCCTGTTTTTTGAGATAGAATCATAGCAAGACTTTTGTATTTTTCTTCAATGGGTGGCAAGTAATTAGTGAGTTTATTATAGCTTATTGAATTCGAGCGCAAAAGGTCTCCAGTAGTGCTTCTAGTGGCAGCATAAACAACTACATCATATTGCCAGTATCGATATAGAGAATTGATAAGAGAAGAAGAAAAATCTACTGAAACATGAAACCGTTCACCGTTTTCAAGTCGCTTTGGCCATTTTTCACCATCAACAAAAAAGCAATTAGGCTCATAATCTTTTCTATTATCTAGAAATTGAAAGTTATAAGATATGGACTCTATATATTTAACCTCTTTGGACTTATTTAAAATCCTTGAAGACAAGATACATTTTCCTGGAGCAGGGTTAGAAACATCAATGAGAGAAAACTCAAAATCTGGATTCTCTTCTTTATAATCTTTTTTAAAGTTTGATTTTTGTTTTCCATCCTTCCACTTTTTATATCGGTCTCTTATATTGAATAGATTTACTGCAATGGCTAGTATTGCGGCAAAAGCAGTAATAGCCACAGACCCGAAAATATCAGTAATACTCATTTTTCTATTTATTCAAACTAGTAGTGTGGTTCTACAATTTTTAATATTATTGCCAACGTACTTGTGTAAACGGCGGCGGAGGCCGTCGGCTGAGGTGAGGTTTACACGTTGTTGTATGGCGTTGTTCGTTGCCGTTTGCCAACCGCATTTCTCTTTTCTGTTTTTGGCCTCCTTTTGGGAAAACAGGCCGAAAACAGGAAAACGGAGAGTTAGGCGAATTCTTTATCAATCCGTTTTTGCCCTTATTTCGTAAAAACAGGCCGAAAACCCAATCGTCCGCCTGCACGCATTTTGCGTCAATCCTTGCTCAAACGCAACGTCAATTCCTCTTTTGCTTCTTCTGTTGGTCAAAATTGTTGGTCAAAATCGGGCGACATTTCCTTTCTTCTTTAGCTTAGTGCAGATAATTATTGCAGTTATTAGGATCACTACATTATGAACCAATAATATAAGAGCCAAATAAAACTCCCAAACCAAAGCTCCTCCAAATTCAGAATGATAGATTCTGCCGTTGATAAAGTAGATTGAATAAAAAAAAAGTATTACAGCATTAACGATGAAAAAGGTTTTCTTCTTTTTCCAATCCTGTATCAAGTAGTTTATGCCGTACCAACTAATTGAAGTAAATAAAGCTATCGATATTGAATAGCTGAATATTATTTCATTTACTTCTTTAGCTGTCATTTAACCTTTTCTTTTAATTTCAATGCCATACAACGGTTGGTATAAACGACGGCGAGGCCGTCGGCCGATGCTGACGTTTATACGTTGTGCCTGTTGCACAACTGGCTGAAGATAGCCGTTTAAGGAGGTAGTACCAAATCCTTAACGTGATGCAGGGCAGGAAGCATTTTGAGGACGAGCGGGAGCTGCGTTTCTCGCTCTCGGCGCACGT
>NZ_JAFFJV010000029.1 GCF_016924645.1 Rufibacter psychrotolerans
GCGGCCTGTTTTTTGAAAAACAGGCCGCAAACAGGCGCTCCCTTTGCTATTAGTACTCTAAGGAAAGCAGCCGGTCCCGAGCTAGGAGGCAAGCCCCTATGACCCCTGCCCGCTCGCCCAGCATAGACATTTTCAACTGGGTGTCATTGTTCACCAAGCTTAGGGAGTACTTTTTAATGGCACTCTTGATAGGAAGAAGAATGAATTCTTCTGTGGAGGAAAGGCTGCCGCCTATTATTACTAAATCAGGATTAAAGAGATTGATTAGTACAGCTACGCCGCGACCTATGTTATCGCCTATCTTCGCCATCAGTTCAATAGACATCACATCGTCTTGATGCACCGCATCAATGATGTCTTCCAAACGCAATTCATCCAGGTTCTTTTCATTCTTGGTGAGCAAGGTGGAGGTACCAGCCAAAATGCTTTCCTTTGCCATCTCTATCAGCGCCCAACCGGCTGCCTCTGTCTCAAGGCAGCCTTTTTTACCACATTGGCAGATGATGCCGTTGTCAAAAATTGGAATGTGCCCAAACTCTCCGGAATACCCAGACTTGCCGTAGTAAAGATGGCCGTTGATCATCATCCCCATGCCAATTCCATAGTCTAGGTTCAGGAAGATCACGTTCTTTTCATTTTTTACGTTCTCAGAGCAGAACTCTCCGTAGGCCATGGCTCGGGAATCATTCTCCAAGAACACGCTGATGCCCAATTCTGCTTCCAGAATTTTGCTTAGGGGATCCTCATGAAAGTTGAAAAAGCTGTAGCTATACCCGGTGGTGTGGTTGACACGTCCAGAGAGATTTATACCAATGCCTAGTATTTTGTCGCGATCAATGGCCAGGTTTTCAATAAACCGGTTAATTATCTGGCAAAGTTCATCCAAAGACTCTTGATTATCCATCAGGTGATATGGAAACTGCTCAAATCCGCTGACCATGTTGTTCTGAAAATCCGTCATGCAAATATTGATGTGGTATTGTTTCACATCAATCCCGAGAAAGAATCCTGCATCTGGGGCTAGCCCAAATATATTTGGCTTCCTTCCCCCAGTTGAATTGACCTTACCGTAAACTTTCACTAAACCTTCTTGTGCTAACTCTCCAAGAAGACTAGTGGCTTTAGGCACACTAAAACTTAACTCTTTGGCTACTTCAGCTATGGTTGCATTGCCAGTGTTGGCAAAATAGGCTATCATCTTTTTCTTCTGGTTCACGTTCCGGAAGGCTACCCCTGATGGGTTATCACCTTCTATCTCCGCAAAAAAAGTTTTTGTCATTTCTGTAGATTATAGGAAGCTACTTCAAACGCAGCTTTCAAAATAAGTTTTGTCTATTTATCAAATTTATTTAATTTTTTACGAATATCCGATTGTTAAAACCCTTATATCGGTTAAAAAAGCAAGTTTTGGCACCGGTAAAATATAAAGTAATGGTTTTAGCTCACAAAAATTAAATAACGTTCACATTTGAGTCAAATATGCTCTATGCAATACTAAGCTGTAGAACGCACTTGAGTTCTGTTGAGTAAATCTAAACCCTCTTTATGCTAGTTTGTTAAGGCTCCTATATTGTAGAACAGCTCTCATATTCTTTTAAGTAACTCTAATTAGGACAGGATAAAGCAATATTTATTTTTAATATGTTTTAATAATTAATAGCTACTTTTGAAAAAATGTAAGTATTTATATTGAAATTCATAATATTTAACCTTATGTTTGATAATGCGCTTAGGGTGGAATGTTGCCTTGCCAATACAACTGAATTGTATTGTATACCTGCTACAGCCCCTTGTCAACAGCGCTCTCTAGCTGAAAAAATCAAAAACTCATGATCTCATTTTCCCTCTCTGTTATCATGCTTATCATTGGGTATAAGCTTTATTCAAAAGTAGTGGAACGCATTTTTGGGATTGACCCTAACAGACCAACGCCTGCTATTGCTCTGCAAGACGGTGTTGATTTCGTTCCTCTTCCCAAATGGAAGATATTCCTTATTCAATTTTTAAACATTGCTGGACTAGGGCCTATCTTCGGAGCGGTAGCAGGAGCCATGTGGGGGCCTTCTTCCTTCTTATGGATTGTTCTAGGATCTATCTTTGCTGGGGGCGTGCACGATTACTTCTCAGGCATGCTCTCCCTGAGGCATGGGGGTGAGAGTATTACTGAAACTACAGGACGTTTTCTTGGCACCGGGATGAAACAGTTCATGCGGGTGTTCACCGTTGTTTTGATGGTCATGTTAGGAGCTGTCTTTATTATGGGGCCAGCTAAAATATTGGATGATCTTTTTCAGGGTGCTGGTGGGGGCATCACGATGTGGGTGTGGGGCATCTTCCTGTATTATTTTCTTTCCACCATTCTCCCCATAGACCAATTGATAGGGAAGTTGTACCCTCTATTCGGCGTAGCCATGTTGTTTATGGCGATTGGCATTTCATTCGTGATGTTCCAGGATGGTTTGCATGTTCCGGAAATTACTATGGATAGCCTTCAAAACCTGCATTCAGACCCTGGTGCTTTCCCCATGTTCCCGATGCTATTCGTTACGGTGGCATGTGGAGCTATCTCGGGATTTCACGCCTCACAGTCTCCTTTAATGGCGCGTTGCATGACCAATGAAAAACAAGGTCGAGGCATCTTCTATGGGGCTATGATCACCGAGGGAATTGTCGCTTTGATCTGGGCCGCCATTAGCATGAGCTTCTTTGGCGGCGTAAAGGAGTTGAATGAGGTAATGGCCCAACAGAATGGTAATGCCGCTTGGGTAGTCAGTACTATTTCCAATTCACTGCTGGGGAAAGTAGGAGGGGTCTTAGCTTTGTTGGGGGTGGTGGCAGCACCCATTACCTCTGGGGACACGGCCTTCCGTAGCGCCCGGCTCATCATAGCTGACTTCATGAAGTCAAACCAAAAACCGATTCGTAACCGGTTCCTGATCAGTATCCCCCTTTTTGCCGCCGGTTATGCGTTGACCTTGGTTGATTTTGGAATCGTATGGCGGTATTTTGCCTGGACAAACCAATCCCTGGCGACTGTGGTCCTTTGGGTGATCACGGCCTACCTCATTCAAGAGGGAAAATGGTTCTGGGTTTCCTTGGTGCCGGCCGTTTTCATGACGGCTGTTGCCACGTCCTACATTCTGGTTGCGCCAGAAGGCTTTCAGCTTCCAACAAGAATTGCCTACCTCGTTGGAGTAGGGGTGGCAAGTCTACCGCTGTCCTTGGCCTTGTACAAGGCTTACTCAAGGCCAGAAAAGACATCAAAAGTGTTGGTTCATTAACCCCAGAAGGTCTATTAGAATTGCGTTTAGATACTTAAGCTTGAAAATGCCTTCCTCGCTTAGTCATAAAGTGAGCTTACGTAGGAGTTAGCCTCATCCCAAACGTACTCTATAGTTGCCCGGCATAAAACACAAAAGCCTGTAATGTATGACATTGCAGGCTTTTGTGATCAATAATTGTGGAGATGCAGGGAGTCGAACCCTGGTCCAGACAAGGAAGCTTGAGCGCTTTCTACATGTTTAGTCCTAATTAGGTTTTCGGGTGGCTTCAGGCTTAGGACTCGCCTAAGAAGACACCTTAGATGCTTTAGTTTCGCACAGACTCCGCACCTTAGCCTATGCTAGAACGGCATTACGATGCCCTGTGACCAGCTCCCACCGTTCCGAGGGGCTGCAGGACAATGGCATATTACCTAATACCTAGATTAGGCAGCCATGGCGTAGTTAGACTCGCCAGATAATCGTCGGTCAGTTCTGATTTACGGGAAATACTGCCAACTCCCGACATGCTTACACCCAGCTTGCTCAAGCTGTCAATTCCGGTCATCCCCAGTTGTGAAAGAACTTGCTTGGCCTTTTACAGCCGATGGCCTGCAAAAGTAACCAAATTATAGACAAAACCTATACCGCCTGAGTTCCCGTTTTGGGCTTCTTTTGGCGAAACCAACTCTAAACGGGGCTTAGAGAAACGTCTTAAGTTCGCTAAGGCAATGAATCTCATACGTGGGCTTGAGGCGGGGCCGCTTGCGCTCTGGGTTGAAGAGTACCTGGTCTATGCCGGCGTTCATGGCTCCCAGAATATCGGCATCCAGGCTGTCGCCAATCATCAGGCTTTCCTGGGCCGTGACACCGGCCCGCTCCAGCGCGTGCAGGAAAATCTTTCGGTCGGGTTTGGTGCAGTTGGCGCACTCAGAGGTAATAATCTCAGAGAAATAAACGTCTAGTTTAGACGACTTCAGCTTGATGTATTGCACGTCTTTAAACCCGTTGGTGATGATGTGCAGCACGTATTTCTCCCGCAGGTACGCCAGCACCTCATGGGTAAAAGGGAAAACCGCCGTCTTGGTGGGGCAGATAGAGGTAAAATCCTCACTGATGCCCACCGGCACGGCCTCGGCGGCCATGCCCAGCCCCGTGAGGCATTTCACGAACCGGTTTTCGCGGAGCTGCTGTTGCGTGATTTTGCCTTTGTGGTAGAGGTCCCACAGGCGCTGGTTCACAAAGCTGTACTTCCGGTAAAAGGAGTCGCGGGAGAAATTGCCCAGCTCGCCCAGCTTGTAATGATCATACAGGTGGTACAGGGTTTCTGCAGAGTTCTTCTCAAAGTCCCACAAAGTGTGGTCCAGGTCAAAGAACAGGTGGCGGTACGTTTTGGGCTTTCTCATAAAAGGACGCTTGAACTGCAAAAGCAGAACGGTGGCAGCTACGGCAAAGTTCTGCTTTCTTAGATAAACCTGCCGGGCTTTGGAATGTTTACGTAGGGTTTGTTTTTGGAAAAGGACAATAACCACTTCCGCAGGGGAGCTTCCAGGACATAGTATCCCACCACGGAGAGCCCTGCCAGTAAGAGCAGGACACATCCTTTGTTTTTCCAGACGTGAAAGTACAAGATATCAAAGCCAAACGTGTAGTGCGCCAGGTAAAAGAGGTAAGACCCATGGCCCAACGCCTGCGCGAAGCGGGTGCCCAGCAACTTTGAAAGAACTGTTTCCTCCTGTACCAGTCCTAAGATGAAGGCTCCAATGCAGAGGGGCAGCAGGTAGTTGTTTGCCGCATGGAAAGCCACCGTGCCCATTGGAGTGAGCGGGGCCGGAGGCACTCCCCTCAAGAACGCCAGCCCGAACAGGCAGGCCAGAATACCCACAGCTCCACCAGCGGTTAACAAGCCAAATCTAGCGTTGGGTTTAAAGGCGGTGGGGGCTGTGAGCAGGTACTTTGCCAGCCAGATGCCCACGTAAAACTCAAAGCAGCGGCCGAAGAAGGTAGTCCTGACCAGGAAAGACCAATCAGGAACAAACCCCAGGGGCAAGGGTATCTGCCCCAGAGCCAGCAGCAATACGCCGGCCAGCAGCGTGAGAAAAGTCCAGCGCCATAGCCCTAGGTTTTCCCAGTACCGCAGCACTAGAGGAGCAAGCGCATAAAACACCAATTCCACCGTTAAAGACCAGCCTACGCCAATGCCAGAGAACGTGTAGGAATCAAAGAGCCCCTGCAGCATGAGCAGGTTGATGACCCAGGATTCGGGCCTGGCATCGTGCCGGAACAAAAGGGCCGCTACCGTGCAGAAGAGGTATACCGGATAAAGGCGGGCAAACCGGTGCAGGAAGAAAATCTTTACTGCGTTTTGGGGCCCTTTCCGGAAAAACTGATGGTAACGTACACCAATCAGGAAACCGCTCAACACAAAGAAAAGAGACACGCCCATGTAAGCCTCCTGGAAGAGGATATCAAAGAAGCCGGTAGCCACCGGCACCTTAGGCAGGGCGTGGTGCGCGTACACCAGGTACGCCGCCACGGCACGCAGACCCGTTAGAGCCGGAAAGTATACTTTAGGTGATTCCGTGTCAGGCATGGTGCTACAACCCCGTAAAATGCCGCTGCTGCAGGCGGTTAATGGCCAATTCGCGGTTGGAGAACAGGGTTTGGTACACTTCCTGGTCTTTCTGCAACTGCTGGTCTTTTTCCAGGTAGCTGAACATCTGCTGTAAAAAGTCCAACATTTCGTCTTTGATATAATAAAACGCCCACTGATCTTGTTTACGGTACGTGACCAGGCCCGTGTTTTTCAGGTAGATGAGGTGGCGGGAGGTTTTGGTCTGGGTAAAGTCCAGTACCAGTTCCAGGTCGGCGATGCAGAGTTCTTTGTTGCGTAAGAGCAGGTTGAGTACCCTGATGCGGGATACGTCGCTCATGGCCTTGAATACTTGTTCCCCAAAACTAACGTTGAAATTCTTGAGCCTCATGGCGTGTCTCTGCGTAAAATTTATTTAAAGCCCGGCGGCACAAAGTACCATAAAAAGGCTATACTTGTAAACGATCTTGTTCATGACTACTTTATATTTTACTAATTCCGTTCCACTTACCCGCGCCTGCGCCTGGTTAGGGCGCCTTTTGGTGGCGGTTCTGCTGGTGACCGGCATCAGCATCTCCTCGGCCCAGGCCCAGGGAGGGCGCAAAGTCATTCAGTTAACCGGGGTGGTAACCGCCGGCGACAGCCTGCTGGGCTTGCCCGGAGCCAGCGTGTACATCCCCAAGGCCGGCCGGGGCACCAACACCAACGAATATGGGTATTTCTCCCTGCCGGTGCTGGCCGGCGACAGCGTGGTGTTCAGTTCCATTGGCTACGCCAAGCAGTCGTTGGTGATCCCCGAGAGCTTTGAGCGGGACAGCTATTCTATTATCATTGAGATGATGGAAGACCCCACGGTGCTGCCCGAGATCAGGGTGTTCCCGTACGCCACCTTCCGCGATTTCACCCAGGCCGTACTGGCCATGAAATCGCCCTTGGGCGATGTGGACCAGGAAACCGCCATGAGCCAGCAAATCCTGGACCAGATGTTCCGGAACACGCCCATGGATGCCGGTTCAAACCAGCGCCACATGATGAACCTACAAAACCAGCAGCAAATGCGTAGGGGCGGGTATAATCCCGGGGCCACCAATCCGCTCCTGGACCCTATTAAGTGGTACCAGGTGATCAAAGCCATTAAGAACGGCGACTTCAAGAATAGGGAGTAACCCGGAAAATAAACTCTATCACCAAGGACTGTTCAGAAATTGAGCAGTCCTTTTTTTGTGCCGGTTTTTCAAAAAACGGCAGGGAAACGGGGCGGTTGTTTGTCTACCAAAGACAATACTGACTTCTTGCCCAATGAAGAGAATTTGCCTCCTACTCCTGAGTGCTGCCCTTTTTCTGAGCTGCCGTGGTTCACTGAACCAGGAGCAGAGCCCCCTAACCGTAGATTATCTGCCACGTGCGGTTTTGCCGGCTTTTGAACAAAATACCCTTAAAACGGAATACCGCCTCAACGGAAACATCAACCCCTTTTACTTCAGCGGAAACTTTGACGGAGACGAAGTGCCTGATTACGCCGTGTTCCTCCAAAACAAGCAAAGCCGGAAACCAGCCATGGTGTTTATTAGGGGCGCAGAACCCGGTACCCCGGTTATTGTAGAAGAAGAAAGATGGGCTGCCTTAAAATCTTTCAACGAGATAGAATACTGGAAACCAACCGATCATTTCCCCGCCGGGGCCGGAACAAGTTTGCCGGGCATCAAGGGAGGTGGTATAGTAGTAGGCCTAAAACCGCAGAGCGAAGTGCGTTGGCTGTACTGGGATGGCCGGCAATGGCAATGTGTCAGCCCAGAATAGGCACCCCGGCAAAAGAAAAAGCCCCGCCTGGTAAGAGACGGGGCTTTTTCATGGTTCTAGTTTCTTGCCTGATTTCAGCAAAACAAGCCGGAAACAGTTTGTTTAGTTACCGCCCTGGGGGCGGGGAGCTGCCTGACGTTGCGTCTGCTGCTGCATCGGATTAGGCGTAATGCCCCGCGGCTGCTCCTTGAACAACTCAAAACGGCTGGGCTGCTGACGCTGCGGATACGAGTTGTTGTTCAAATCGATATCGGCGGTTTCCTGGAACGGATCCAGCACGAAGTTGGCCACTGGTTTCTCGGTCACAAACACCTTGGTGATTTCCTGGTCGTTGTAGCGCCAGATCTCAGCCGGAATGCGCACAATATCAGAGGTTCCGTCCTGGAAGTTCATCTGCATTACCACGGGCATTACCAGACCGCCGTTGTTTTTGATGCCTACCTCGTAGAAGTGCAGGCCTTTCTCCAACAGGGCGCGCTCCTCCGGCGCGAGGCTTTGCAGGTACTTCTGGTATTGGGCCTTGCTTTCCTCGGTTACCGCCAAGGGGTCATAGGTGTTGTAGAAGTCGTTCAGCTCAGGCTTTTTCTCCACCAGCGTTTTAGGGATGTCCTGCAGGTTGCGCTGCTGAGACAGGCTCTTAGGCGCGGCGTTGATTTCCTGGCGGCGCTTGGCGTTCTCCACCTCGGGGTTGCGGGTGTCTACGGTGTACCATTTCACGCCGGTCAGTTCCTGGTCCACGTGGTCGGTGGTGTAGAACCAGCCTCTCCAGAACCAATCCAGGTCGGTGCCCGAAGCGTCTTCCATGGTTCTAAAGAAATCGGCGGGCATAGGGTGTTTGAAGGCCCAACGGCGGCAATATTCTTTGAAGGCGTAGTCAAACAGTTTGCGGCCCATCACGGTCTCGCGCAGGATGTTCAGGGCCGTGGCCGGTTTGCCGTAGGCGTTGTTACCCAACTGCGTGATAGACTCAGAGTTGGTCATGATGGGCTGCTGCAGGCTCTTGTCCATCTTCATGTACGTGACCATGTTTCTTGGTTCGCCACGGCTGGAGGGGTAATCACGCTGCCATTCCTGCTCGGTGAGGAACTGCACAAAGGTGTTCAGGCCCTCGTCCATCCAGGTCCACTGGCGCTCATCTGAGTTGATGATCATCGGGAAGAAGTTGTGGCCCACTTCGTGGATGATCACGGAGATCATGCCGTATTTGGTGCGCTCAGTATAGGAACCGTCTTTCTCCGGTCGGCCGCCATTGAAGGAGATCATGGGGTACTCCATACCGCCCACCGCGCCGTGCACCGAGATAGCCACCGGATACGGATACGGGATGGTGAATTTAGAATAGGTTTTCAGCGTATGCGCAACCACTTCAGTGGAGTACTGGCCCCAAAGCGGATTTCCTTCCTTGGGGTAATAGCTCATGGCCATGGTGTTTTTGCCTTCCACGTTCACGTTCATGGCATCCCAGATGAACTTGCGGGAAGAGGCCCACGCAAAATCACGCACGTCTTTGGCCACAAACGTCCAGGTTTTCTTGCCTTTGGCTTTGTTTTTCTCGGCGCGCAGGGCTTCCTCCGGGGTCACAATCAGCACGGGCTTGTTTGCTTTCTGGGCTTGAGCCAGGCGGCTGCGTTGGGTGCTGGTAAGTACGTCTGTGTTCTGCAGTTCGCCGGTAGAAGCCACTACGTGGTCAGCGGGTACGGTAAGGCTCACTTTGTAGTCGCCAAACGGCAGGGCGAACTCGCCGGTGCCTAGGAACTGCTTGTGCTGCCAGCCGTTCACGTCGTCATACACGGCCATGCGCGGGAACCACTGGGCCATCTGGTACTCGTAGTTGCCGTCCTCGGGGAAGAACTCGTAACCGCCGCGGCCGCCTTGCTTGCGCTGGTCGTTGATGTAGTTGAACCAGTCAATGCTGAACTTCACGCTTTGCTTGGGTTTCAAAGGCTGCGGCAGATCAATGCGCATCATGGTGAAGTTGATGGTGTACGGCAGGGCTTTACCATTAGCATCTTTCACCGCTTTAATCTTGTAGCCACCGTCAAACGTCTGCTCCGCCAGGGCCTCGGCCACGCCAAAGGTAGGCTTGTCCGGGATGCGGTTGGTGCGGGTGAGGTTGGTCATGGAGTTTTTCTCAAAGATGTTCTGGTCCAACTGCACCCACAGGTACGTGAGAACATCAGGAGAAAGGTTGGTGTAGGTAATGGTCTCAGAACCGGTCAGCGACTGGTTATCGTCATTCAGCTCGGCTTTGATGTTGTAGTCAGCGCGCTGTTGCCAGTAGTCATGCCCGGGAGCACCGGAGGCGGTGCGGTAGGTATTGGGGGTGGGCAGTTCCTGGCCCAGTTGCCTGAACTTGGATTTGTCAATGTTTTCCTGCGCCAGAGCCGGAGCCGCCAAACTCAGCAGCAGCCCAGAGGCGAGTAAGAACTTTTTCATTGGGTGCGATTGAAGGGGTTTGTTTGCCACAATACAGCAAATTGGTTAATTCCTGACAAAGAAAAAAGCGGCCAGGCAGTTATTTGGCGGGTGGGGTGAGGTCTTCGCCAAAATGCCGTCTAATGTCTTGCCGAAGGTCGCGCATGACCCCGATGATCTTAATGCCCATGGGAATCATGAAGATGCCCAGCAGGGCCGGCCTTTCGCGGCCCGTGAGCAGAAAGTAACCGGGCAACAGGATGAACATGATCCCGGTAAAGTGGCCCAGCACCACCACCAGGTAGCTGGCCAGCCGGGCAAGCTGGAACCACCATTTCTGCTTAAGGGCCAGGGTGCGCCTGATGTACTCGGCCTCGTCTTTTTCTTTCTGCCTCCGGGCCCGCTCGCGGGCTACCGCCACCCAGGCAATGTACTCCTTGGGGTCTTTGGGCGGCTCATACACAAACTGGTACTTCTCCCAGTCTGACTGGGGTTTGGGCGGGGGTGGCGCCGTTGGGGAGACCGGCCCCGCCGATGCGAGCTCCTGGAACCGCTGCAGGTACTCATAGGCCGCCTGGATGCGCAGAAACATATCGGGCGCGGTGGGGTCCTGGTTCCGGTCGGGGTGGTAGAGCAGCACCAGTTGGCGGTAGGCGCGCCGGATCTGGGGCATTCCTGCGCCAAACGGTACCCCCAAGATCCGGTAAGACTCAGCCAGCATCAGAATAAAGTTCTAAAGGACAAGTGCGCCTGCCCTTTTGGGCCGGTTTTCTAGAAAATAGCCGAAAAATCCTGCTCCAGCAGCAGCATGAGCGCGATGGCTCCGGCGGCGCTGCTTATGCCCAGGGCCCAGTCCCGCTTTTTCACAGACAGGAAGCCGGTTAGGAGCAGGTTAAGCAGAAGCACCAGCGCCACAATCAGCAACTGGCCCAGCTCAATTCCTATATTAAACGCCAAAAGTTCTAAAACGATGTTCTGGCCCGGCCCCAGCAAAGATTTCAGGTAGTTGGAGAACCCCATGCCGTGAATCAGGCCAAACGCCGCGGCGAACAGGTTGTTCCACGACCACAGGGCGCTGCCTTTCTTCTTGCCATTGCCCAACTGTGTGAAGTTATACAGGCAGGTACATACAATGGTAACCGGAATCAGAAACTCAATGAGCGCGGTGTTGAACCTGATCATCTCCAGGGTGGAAAGCGCCAGCGTAACGGAGTGCCCCAGGGTGAAGCTGGTGACCAGGGCCAGGATGCGGCGCCACTCGCTGCCGGAAAACACCGCGCACATGGCCAGCACAAAGACCATGTGGTCATACGCCTGCAGGTTGAAGATATGATGGAAGCCTAGTTGCAGATACGTGAAGAAAACTGAAGACACGATGAAGGGTTGTTTGTCAAGGTCTGGAAACAAGCAAAATTAGAAAATGCTGTTACACCAGCAATACACCCTTTTCATAATTGGGTTTTCAAATGTGAGATGGTGTTGGTGAAATGTAGCAGCGTTACACTGTAACGCTGTGGTTCTATACAGGAGGCAGTCTCTCCTGTTCTTTTAGTTTATTTGATAAATTAAGTCTGTGCAGCGCCACGCCGTTACAGTGTAACGGCGCTACAGATTCTGCTTTAAGCCTGATTTAAGATAAACAGGCTTGAAACCTATCTTGCTAGCCTTCGCTGGCGCGAGCGTTCCGCTCGTGTCCGCACGCATTGCGGAGTGCTTTACACTGCACTTTTTTGAGATTCGGCATTCTGGCCCTTCTTATGATTTTCCAACTCACTTGTCATCCTGAAAGGATCTTGTGCGCGAACGGCAACGTTGTTCTTCAACGGTATTCTAGTCCGCTCACAAGATCTTTCCAAGATGACAAAGGGGAGTAAATTACTTGACAGGGATGTTCCAAGGTCACTATTACGATGGCGCGGAAGTTACTTCCGTGACTTGCGATCATAAGGCACGGAAGTAAATCCGTGCCATAGAGGGACAAAATACCTTTCAGGATGACATAACCTTCTGGAATGCGTGCGGACACGAGCTGCAAGCTCGCGCCAGCGGAAGGGAACCCCGGTCTCAGATGAGTTTCTGTTTTCTGCCCACTTTTGAAAATAAATCCAGAAAACGTAGCGGCATTACACCGTAACGCCGGGTGACCACAGAGCAATACCGCTCCGCTGGCGCGAGCT
>NZ_JAFFJV010000030.1 GCF_016924645.1 Rufibacter psychrotolerans
GTTGCAGGGTGGGCGTGCGTTAGTGGGGGGTTGGCGGCGACCTACTCTCCCGCGTGTGACCGCAGTACCATCGGCTCGGCGGGGCTTAACTTCTCTGTTCGGAATGGGAAGAGGTGGACACCCGCGACATAGCCACCATTTTGCTCTTGGGCCTTGCGGCCGTGGTGGGGTCGGGGAGTGCTCTGGCATACTGGCAAAGGGAGAGGAACGCAAGGGTACGCGCCCTTCGGGCGGGAAAGTTCCCGGGCAATTAGTACGGCTCGGCTGTGCTGTTTCCAGCTTTACACCTGCCGCCTATCGACGTGGTCGTCTCCCACGGCCCTTCAAGGGATGTCTCATCTTGGGGTGAGTTTCGCACTTAGATGCTTTCAGCGCTTATCTCATCCGAGCGTAGCTACCCTGCGCTGCGGCTGGCGCCACAACAGGTCCACCAGAGGCTCGTCCATCCCGGTCCTCTCGTACTAAGGACAGGTCCCCTCAAACATCCGACGCCCACTACAGATAGGGACCGAACTGTCTCACGACGTTCTGAACCCAGCTCGCGTGCCACTTTAATCGGCGAACAGCCGAACCCTTGGGACCTTCTCCAGCCCCAGGACGTGACGAGCCGACATCGAGGTGCCAAACCTCCCCGTCGATATGAGCTCTTGGGGGAGATCAGCCTGTTATCCCCGGCGTACCTTTTATCCTTTGAGCGATGGCCCTTCCATGCGGAACCACCGGATCACTATATCCGCCTTTCGGCCCTGCTCGGCTTGTGGGCCTCACAGTCAAGCACCCTTCTGCTATTGCGCTCTGCGCACGGTTACCAAGCGTGCTGAGGGTACCTTTGAAAGCCTCCGTTACTCTTTTGGAGGCGACCACCCCAGTCAAACTACCCACCAAGCAATGTCTCCCCTCCGGGATTAGGCTCCAAGCAACTCAAGGGTGGTATTTCAACGCTGCCTCCCCGACGCCTGGCGACGCCGGATCACAGGCTCCCACCTATCCTACACATGAGTTACCCAGAGTCAATGCTAAGCTATAGTAAAGGTGCACGGGGTCTTTCCGTCCCGTAGCGGGTACTCGGCATCTTCACCGAGACTACAATTTCACCGAGCTCACGGCTGAGACAGCGCCCAGATCGTTACACCATTCGTGCAGGTCGGAACTTACCCGACAAGGAATTTCGCTACCTTAGGACCGTTATAGTTACGGCCGCCGTTTACCGGGGCTTCGGTTCAACGCTTCGGGTTGCCCCTAACGTCCCCCCTTAACCTTCCGGCACCGGGCAGGTGTCAGGCCATATACCTCATCTTTCGATTTCGCATAGCCATGTGTTTTTGTTAAACAGTCGCCTGGGCCTCTTCACTGCGGCTTCTCCAATTGCTTGGAGGAAGCGCCCCTTCTCCCGAAGTTACAGGGCCATTTTGCCGAGTTCCTTGGCCGTGATTCACTCGAGCACCTTAGGATTCTCTCCTCGACTACCTGTGTCGGATTGCGGTACGGGTAGCGGGACCGTTGAAACGCTTAGCGGGTTTTCTTGGGAGCGGGATTAGGGCCACTATCCCCTCGCCCGGGGGCTTGGGGTACTATCGCCTTTCGGCAGGTCCGGCGTACTTGACTACCGGTCCTATACCTACGGGCTTCAACCTGGTATTCCGTCACCAGGCGGGCCTTTCACTTCTCCGTCACCGCATCGCTGGGTCACGCTAGTACTGGAATATTAACCAGTTGTCCATCGACCTTAGCCTTCGCATCGGCCTTAGGACCCGACTAACCCTGATCCGATTAGCGTTGATCAGGAAACCTTAGTCTTTCGGTGTGCGGGTTTCTCGCCCGCATTATCGTTACTTATGCCTACATTTGCTTTTCCCGACGCTCCAGCGCCCATTGCCAGGCGCCTTCTCCGCAAGACGGGAATGCTCCCCTACCACAGAATTAGATTCTATCCGCAGCTTCGGTAATATGCTTGATGCCCGATTATTATCGATGCCCTGCCGCTCGACCAGTGAGCTGTTACGCACTCTTTAAATGAATGGCTGCTTCCAAGCCAACATCCTGGCTGTCTGGGCAGCTGGACCTCCTTTGTTCAACTTAGCATATATTTAGGGACCTTAGCTGGCGGTCTGGGTTCTTTCCCTCTCGGCCTGGGACCTTAGCACCCCAAGCCTCACTGCCGAGTATGTTTCATGGCATTCGGAGTTCGTCAGGATTCGGTAGGATTTGACTCCCCCTAGTCCTATCGGTAGCTCTACCTCCATGAAACTCCACCTCGACGCTGCCCCTAAAGGCATTTCGGGGAGTACGAGCTATTTCTCAGTTTGATTGGCCTTTCACCCCTACCCTCAGGTCATCCAAATGCTTTTCAACGCAAACTGGTTCGGACCTCCAGTTGGTGTTACCCAACCTTCATCCTGCCCAAGGGTAGATCACAAAGTTTCGCGTCTACCCCCCCTGACTGTGCGCCCTGTTCAGACTCGCTTTCGCTGCGGCTCCGCGTCTTGAGACGCTTAACCTCGCCAGGGAGGAGTAACTCGTAGGCTCATTATGCAAAAGGCACGCCGTCACCCCACAAAGGGGCTCCGACCGCTTGTAGGCGCATGGTTTCAGGTTCTTTTCACTCCCCTATTCGGGGTCCTTTTCACCTTTCCCTCACGGTACTGGTTCACTATCGGTCTCTCAGGAGTATTTAGCCTTGCCGGATGGTACCGGCGGATTCAGACGGGATTCCTCTGGTCCCGCCCTACTCAGGATACCGCTAGGGCCAGGAAACTTGCGCTGACGGGGCTCTCACCCTCTGCGGCCTACCTTCCCAGGTAGTTAAGCTTCGTTTACTGGTCCCACGGCGCGGTCCTACAACCCCAGCCTTGCCGTAACAAGGCTGGTTTGGGCTCTTCCCCGTTCGCTCGCCACTACTTGGGGAATCATTGTTATTTTCTCTTCCTCCGGGTACTTAGATGTTTCAGTTCCCCGGGTTCGCCCCTGCAAAGCAGGTGACTGGTCTTCAACCAGCCGGGTTGCCCCATTCGGACATCCGCGGATCACATCGTATGTGCCGATCCCCGCGGCTTATCGCAGCTTATCGCGTCCTTCCTCGCCTCTGAGAGCCTAGGCATCCTCCATGCGCCCTTCTCTACTTTCTTCGCCTGCGTGATCGCTCACGCGGCGCGTACTCTCGTTTGTTCTCTCTCTCTTCCAGTATGTCAAAGAACTCCCCGCCAGGTCCATAGCGCATTGCTGCGACAGGTTCCTGGCATGTGCCCCGGTCTCCCTATTGGAGACCGGATGTGTGATCGTTGCCTTAGGTCAGGCGTTCGGTGAGTGGAGAATAACGGAGTCGAACCGTTGACCTCCTGCGTGCAAAGCAGGCGCTCTAGCCAGCTGAGCTAATCCCCCATGGTAAACGTGGTGGGCCTGCGTGGACTCGAACCACGGACCTCTACATTATCAGTGTAGCGCTCTAACCACCTGAGCTACAAGCCCTACTTGCAATGGTAGGTGTCCGCTTCTGACCTAATTCTAAAATGCTTTTGAGTTTCAAGCAAAGGGATAGACAGGGGGAAACGGGCGGCGCCCTCGGCGGCGCGTCTCCAGAAAGGAGGTGATCCAGCCGCACCTTCCGGTACGGCTACCTTGTTACGACTTAGCCCCAGTTACCAGTTTTACCCTAAGCCGCTCCTTGTGGGTGACGGCCTTCAGGTCTCCCTGACTTCCATGGCTTGACGGGCGGTGTGTACAAGGCCCGGGAACGTATTCACCGCGTCATTGCTGATACGCGATTACTAGCGATTCCAGCTTCACGGGGTCGAGTTGCAGACCCCGATCCGAACTGAGACGCACTTTCTGAGATTGGCATCCTGTTGCCAGGTAGCGACCCTCTGTATGCGCCATTGTAGCACGTGTGTAGCCCTAGGCGTAAGGGCCATGATGACTTGACGTCGTCCCCGCCTTCCTCGCTCCTTGCGGAGGCAGTCTCCCTAGAGTCCCCACCTTGACGTGCTGGCAACTAGGGATAGGGGTTGCGCTCGTTGCGGGACTTAACCCAACACCTCACGGCACGAGCTGACGACAGCCATGCAGCACCTTGCTTTGTGCCCCGAAGGGAAGCCCCATCTCTGGGGCGGTCACGCGCATTCTAGCCTAGGTAAGGTTCCTCGCGTATCATCGAATTAAACCACATGCTCCACCGCTTGTGCGGGCCCCCGTCAATTCCTTTGAGTTTCACCCTTGCGGGCGTACTCCCCAGGTGGACTACTTAACGCTTTCGCTAAGACGCCGACAGTCTGTCGCCGACATCGAGTAGTCATCGTTTACGGCGTGGACTACCAGGGTATCTAATCCTGTTCGCTCCCCACGCTTTCGTGCCTCAGCGTCAGTTATGGCCTAGTAAGCTGCCTACGCAATCGGTGTTCTTGAGGGTATCTAAGCATTTCACCGCTACACCCTCAATTCCGCCTACCTCGTCCATACTCAAGCCCGCCAGTATCAACGGCAGTTCCGGGGTTGAGCCCCGGGCTTTCACCGCTGACTTAACAGGCCGCCTACGCACCCTTTAAACCCAATAAATCCGGACAACGCTTGCACCCTCCGTATTACCGCGGCTGCTGGCACGGAGTTAGCCGGTGCTTATTCCCCAGGTACCGTCAGTTCCCCACGCATGGGTGTTTTCTTCCCTGGTAAAAGCAGTTTACAACCCAGAAGGCCTTCATCCTGCACGCGGCATGGCTGGGTCAGGCTTCCGCCCATTGCCCAATATTCCCTACTGCTGCCTCCCGTAGGAGTCTGGCCCGTATCTCAGTGCCAGTGTGGGGGACCGTCCTCTCAGAACCCCTAGCCATCGTCGCCTTGGTGGGCCCTTACCCCGCCAACTAGCTAATGGCACGCATGCCCATCTCAAACCGATAAATCTTTAACCTTCTTCAGATGCCATCAAAAGGTGTTATGCGGTATTAATCCGGATTTCTCCGGGCTATCCCCCAGTTTGAGGTAGGTTGCATACGCGTTACGCACCCGTGCGCCACTGGGCCCCGAAGGACCCCGTTCGACTTGCATGTATTAGGCCTGCCGCTAGCGTTCATCCTGAGCCAGGATCAAACTCTCCATTGTAGTAGATTGTTTGACTGCTCTTCTTTTATAAAGACAGTCGGTCTTGTTCAGACGCCGACCGCCGATACGCTTCATGTTTCCTAGACAAACATTGCTGTATGCCTTTCCTATCTATCCCATTCACTCAAAGAACTTCCCACCGACCTGTCGTCAGTGATTAGCGGCAGCCTGGCGCTGCCGTTCCATCCTGTTTCCCTTCCCTTCCGGAAGGGGCTGCAAAGGTAGCGAGAATCTTCCGTTCTGCAAACCCTCAGCGGCTTTTTTTTCTTTCTTTTTTTTCTCCCCGAACCTGTCGTCCTGGCCTATTCCCTGGCTTCGTTTCCGAAGCGGGTGCAAAGGTAAGAAACTCTTT
>NZ_JAFFJV010000031.1 GCF_016924645.1 Rufibacter psychrotolerans
CTTTAAAACGTTCGATGTCAAAAGAGCCATCGGATTTAAAACAAGACGGGAAATTCTCTTTAAGGACAGCTAATTGTCTGCTGTTGGGGGTGGTGTTGTCGTTTTGCTGTATAATGTCTTTGATCATCTTAAGTTATTGTTTATGCTAGGGCATAATTTTTTAATAATAGTTACATAGTAGTTAACCCAAGTTGCTATTATAAAACTATGAAGCCATCCAGGTTTGTAAAAGTGTAAAGCGACCAATCTTTACACTTTACTTGCCATGAATGACTTCACTGTAGCAATTTACTGTTGTGTTGATGACTGCTTTTAGATAAGCGGCTAAAAGCCTGCGGCAAAGCGCAATCTGGGCGATGCGGAGGTTATCTCAAGGCCCTGAAGTACATCATCGAGTCCACGAAGAAAAGAATAAAAACTACCTTCAGTGAAATAACTGGGGTTTTTCCTGGCCCATCCATGCCGTCACACCTTAAGGGTTATTGGTGAAAATATTACTGTTCATTTTTGCCAACACTCTCAAAAAATGTATTTAATCGCAACTTGAGTTAGTTAATACCTAACGGTGAAGTTGATTTTCAAATTCTTCTCTCCATCGTTCAGGATGCGAAGGTTTTTCTCTATCATTTCATTTACGCTCCAATCAGGAAAGCTGTACCCAAACAATACCAAGTTCTCAGGGTTGAAGCGTCCTTCCGCATCGTATTTACTCAGCAGGGCTTTCATACTTTCCAGCGTAAAGGCTGGGTCTATCAGGTACAGGTGTTTCTGACAATAGTAAGCGGTGTAACCAGCCAGATCAATGTTCTCGGCAGTAACGGCAAGACCGTATCCATCGGCATTAAGCCAGGTGGCTAAAATGGTAGGTTTCCCAAAATCATCCAGAATGCTGGTGTCTGCCAAAAGACCTGCCTTGTCAAAACTATCCAGTTTATCTAAAGTGTTTTGATTGGGCTCAGAAAGTATGTAATGCTTGAAACCTAATTCAAGTTCTTTGTCGGGGTGTTCTTGTTTTATTTTGGCTGCCGACCTTTTGATGCGTTCAATACCGATGTAGTCCAAGGTAGTAGGCAGAGAGTTCTCGGTAAGAAAATTGAAAGCCTGTTTTTGAGATGGATTGTCTTTGTCTAATACTTCAGGAAGCTGGATTGAAATAAACTTGCGGTTACCGCCATCCTCGGCATTGAGTAGCATGACGGCATGGGCTGTTGTGGCAGAACCAGAGAAAAAATCTAAAACCAAACTTGATTTATCAGTAGACATTTTTAAAAACCGACGAATAAAGCTTGTAGGTTTCGGATTGTTAAACGGTTCTGTACCTAATAGTGCTTTCAATTCATGACGCCCTGCTCTTGTTGGAAATCGAAATATTCCTTGGGGACGTTCTTCTGCCTCATCCAAATAGGAAACTTTGTATGGGCGCCTCCCTCTCCATACTATACGATTCTGACGATACAAATCGTCAATAAAATCTTGACTCATCCAATGTCTGCCTGGTGGTGCTTCTAACTCGATATCTCCAAATTTCTTTGGACTACCTTGTCCGTCTCCAGATAGATCAACAGCATAATAGATCCGACCACTTTCATCAATATTCGAATAGTTTTTTAGAAAACTAAATTCATCCTCATCTTCTTTGAGCTTTTTTTTTATATAATCAGATAAATACGCCTGTGCTTTAGCTGGTTCTATTTTGTTGAGTTTCTTTACCTCTAAAATAACATTCTCAAACCCTTCTCTTCGAATTTTCCAAATATCTAATAGGCTTGTTTTGCGACCGTAGATAGTCAAATATTCATGTACTGTGGATATTTGATTACCACTGGCACGTGAACTATTATGCCAAATTACATTAGCAATTAAATTCTCCTCTCCAAATACATCATCGCAAAGGAGTTTCAGGTTCGCATTCTCGTTGTCATCAATCGAGATAAATATAACGCCATCATCAGTTAATAAGTCCCTTGCCAGCAGTAGGCGACTGTACATGAACATCAGCCAGGCAG
>NZ_JAFFJV010000032.1 GCF_016924645.1 Rufibacter psychrotolerans
GGTAGCTGTTGCACAACTCTTGGCTGAAGTAGAACTTTCCCATCTGTCTCCCTTGATTTCTTAATTTCTCCCCGATTCTCGGGGCCAAAATAGCCTTAAAAAGCGGCTGTAAGGGGTCTTGGTAAGGCCATGACGGCTGTCTGCCTTCTTTTAGGGGTAAAGCGCAGCAGCTTCTGCAGATTGTAGGCCGTAGCGGCCAACAGCATTCCCTTCTGGGCCTGTTTGATGCCCCTGGTGTTGATCTTCCTCAGGCCCATGTAGTTGGTGAGCGTGCCCAGCACGGGCTCCACGGTGGCCTGCCGGAGACCTTTCATCTTCCGACCATAGCGGCTTTTCAGCCGGGCAATCACCCGCTCGTACTCCTCGCGGTAGAAGGTGACCTCCACCTTCTTCTCGTGGCCCTTGCCGATGCAGCCCTCGCGCAGGGGGCAGCCCCTGCAGTCCCTGCGGGTGGTGAGATAGAACCTCTTTTTGATGTTGCCCTTCGGCTCCACCTTCACCTTCCGGAACGTGGCCCTCTTGCCCTGGGGGCAGAGCCAGCAGTCCTCTTCCCGGTCATAGGTGAACCCCTCGGGCCCTCCCTTGTAGGTGCCGTGCGGCGGGATGAAGGCCGTCATGCCCTGCTCTTCCAACAAGGCGTAGTTCTCCCCCGAGGAGTAGCCCGCGTCCGCCAGGATATGGCTGCAGCTTAGCCCCAAGCACCGCAGTCTGCCGGTGAGCCCGCCGAGCAACTTCGGCAGGCACTGGTTGTCCTTCCTGTCCGCAAAGTCCGCCTGCACATGGGTGATGGTGTGGTGGGCCGAGTCAACCGAGAGCTGGGCCAGGTAGCAGAGCCTGCGGGCCTTGCCCGGCTTGACGGCGACGCGGGCGTCCGGGTCCACGGGCGAGTAGTGCGTTTTGTTGGAGGTATATTTGCTGCCTTTGTTATGGGCTCCCGGCCGCAGGTCCTGCTGTAGGCTCCAGTTGCGGTTACGGGCCTTGATTTCTTGCAGCTCGTCGTGGCTGGCCGTGATGGTCTGCTGCTCCGGGGTGGCTTTATTGTGAGAAGCCTTCCTGTCACCCCGGCTGATGGCCCTGACCCGCCCCAGGTGCGCGTCGAGCGTTTCCTGCGGTACCTTCAGCTCCAGGGAGTCCATGGAGGCGTTGGCCTTCACCAGGGCCGAGTCCACCACCTGGGTATGGCCCGAGACCATGCCCGCCTCCACGCACAGGGAGAGCACACGGGTGAAGACTTCCTCAAAGAGAGACCCGGGCAGCAGCTGGCGGGTGCGCGAGACGGTGGAGTGCCAGGGCAAGGGCTCGTCCAGCTGGTAGCCCAGGAAGTAGAGCAGGTCCAGCCGCAGGCCGCAGTGCTCGATGAGCCTGCGGTCGGAGACGATGTTCTCCAGGTAGCCCACCAGGCAGAGCTTGAAGAAGACCACAGGGTCAATGGACTGATGGCCGCAGGAGCCATAGTGATGGGTCGTCAGCCCGTAGAGGAACTCCAGGTCGAGCCTGTCCTTGAGCCGCCGGTAGAAGTTGCGCTCCGGCACGTGCGCCGAGAGCGAGAAACGCAGCTCCCGCTCGTCCTCAAAATGCTTCCTGCCCTGCATCACGTTAAGGATTTGGTACTACCTCCTTAAACGGCTATCTTCAGCCAGTTGTGCAACAGGCACAA
>NZ_JAFFJV010000033.1 GCF_016924645.1 Rufibacter psychrotolerans
ACTAGACGAAATCTATGAGTAAAACAAGCGCTTATGGCTAGATTTTATCCAATCTGATCTCATACGGGGTGCCTCTTTTGACGACAGCCACGATCTGGTGGAGCAGCTTGTTCCTCACCGCGTTGAGCACGCTCATCTTGCTTTTCCCTTCCGAGACTTTCCTGTCAAAATACGCTTTCATCTCCCCGTTGTAGCGGACGCTGTTCATCGCCGCCATGTGCAGGATGTGTTTGAGCTGCATATTTGCAAATCTAGACACGCCTGTTTTGCCCATCACGCTGGTGCCGCTTCTGTACTCGAAAGGAGCCACTCCGCAATAGCAGGCCAGCTTCCTCGCGTCATCCATTTTCGTGAAGCCTTGGGTGTAGACCAGCAGGGAAATGGCCAACACCTTGCCCACCCCTTTTACGCTCGTGAGCAGGTCATACTTACTCTTCAGGTCCCCGTCTTTGGCAATGAACTCCTGCATCTTCTCCTCCACCTGCTCCATGCTCTTCTCCAGCCCCTGGATAGCTTTCCTATTCACCTGCTCAAGCGTCTTGCCAGAGACTGGGTCCACAGCCAGCAGTTCCTTGACTGTGACCTTGATGCCTTGCAGGGCCTTGAGCAGTCTGCCCCTGTTTGCCTGCAAGTCCTTCAGCCTCTCCAGTGTCACGCCCGACAGGCTCAGGCACCTTGCCTCCCGCTGGTGGAGGAAGGCATAGCGAGCTATCCTCTGCGCGTCTACCTTGTCATCCTTGCCCCGTACCATGCCGATGGAGCGTTTTATCTGAAGGGCACTCTCCATCCACACCCGTACCTCCCTTGCCAGCAGGTAATGGACCAACTGGCGGGTGTAGAGGCCCGTGTGCTCCATACAGGCAAGTGTTTCGGGCCCTGCCTCACAGCCATGCTGCTTAAGCCAGGCCTTCATGCGCCTGAAGCCTGAGGGGTTGTTGTTGGCCTTGTGGTCAAACTGCCTGCCGCCGTTGCAATCCAGCAGGCACACGTCCAGGCTGTCCTTGCTTACATCGATGCCCAGGATGAAAGCGGGGGCTTGCGGTTGCATAGTCTTTTCCATATCTTTTCAAAAGCTTGTGCAGACGGCGGATCGAAACCTTTATCATGGGCCCTTGTCCCGAAAATCTATATGACCCTTGCCTGCGGGTTGGAAATAAAGCAGCCAGTCTGAATCGTCTAATAGACCTTTCCGACTCGTTAGCGGGTAGTGCACTGGCTGCCTCTTCAGGTACAGCAAGTTAATCCTATACCTGGCAAATAGGAAGTAGGACTATTGGAAAAATGAAACTGCGCTAAGCTAAAGGTTAG
>NZ_JAFFJV010000034.1 GCF_016924645.1 Rufibacter psychrotolerans
TAACCCAAGTTGCGATTTACTCGATGACTTGAGTTAGAGAGTAGGCGGAGATAAATAGGATAAGCTTAAGGATGAATCCTTGGGCAGTGACGGCATGGATTTTCTTTGGGAAAAAGCCGGTGATACCTGAAAAGGTAGTTTCGATCCGCTTTCGGTAGTAGTCCTTGAGAAAGGCCATGTGGGGCTCATCCTTTCGCTTGCTGTTAGACTTGCGGCAGCAGTGGAGCTGAACCTGCTCGCATTCTTTTAGCAGGTCTTCCACCTGATAGCAGGTGTAGCCGGCATCCGCGTAGAGTTGGCTGCCCCGGGGCAGGTCCAGTTCCATGGCCTTAAAGGCGGTGACGTCCACGAAGGAGCCTGCGTGGATGTAGAACTGAACCGGCACCCCGCCCGAGGTGGTGACCACCTGCACGCGGAAGCCATAGAAGTAACGCCGCTTGCTGACGCACTTGCCCCGGTAGGCCTCCCCCTTGAGCAGGTGGCAGGAGGGAATGCGGATGTTGTCGCACACGGCCACGGGAAAGGAGTCGATCAGGTAAGCGCACGAGGTGTTGAGCTCTTTCAGACTTTGCCCCAGCGCAGTGAACAGGGCCAGGCTGCTCCTTGAGTGCGTGCAGACGACGGACAAAGCCGGACTTGTCGATGCGCTTCACCCCGTGGTGGGCCTGCATGTAAGAATAGGCCGAGTGGAGGTTACCATGGAAGTAGCGGGCCGCCAGCAAGGCTGTGGTCAATAGCTCGGCATCGCTTATTTTGCAGTGGGCATCAGCTTTTCTGCCGACGGCATGGAAGAAATCGTCAATAAAGCAGTATATTGTAATGGTCTGTTCTGTCATGGCTGTTGCATTTTAAAAGTGTCCAAACTTTAAAACGTACTCCGGCCGCTGGCAGAACAGATTTTTTTATTACGTGTGAAATATCTCGCAACTTGAGTTA
>NZ_JAFFJV010000035.1 GCF_016924645.1 Rufibacter psychrotolerans
ATGATCAAAGACATTATACAGCAAAACGACAACACCACCCCCAACAGCAGACAATTAGCTGTCCTTAAAGAGAATTTCCCGTCTTGTTTTAAATCCGATGGCTCTTTTGACATCGAACGTTTTAAAGCGGAAATAGCCACTACAGCCAATGTGGTACAGGAAGGTTATGAACTAAAGTTTTTGGGCAAAAATTATGCAAAGCTTTTAGCCAGTACGGATACCACTACGGTAATTCAGCCCAACGAACCACACAACAGCCTGCCCGAAAATGCCAACAGCCAAAACATCTACATCAGCGGCGATAACCTCGATGGGCTAAAGCATTTACTAAAATCATACAGTGGAGAAATCAAATGCATTTACATAGATCCGCCTTACAACACAGGCTCTGATGGTTTTGTTTATTTTGATAATTTCAACTATAACAAAGATACTCTACAGGAAAAACTGAGTGTAAGCGAGGAAGAAGCCGCCCGAATATTAGACCTTACAAAACGCGGCTCTGCATCCCACTCTGCCTGGCTGATGTTCATGTACAGTCGCCTACTGCTGGCAAGGGACTTATTAACTGATGATGGCGTTATATTTATCTCGATTGATGACAACGAGAATGCGAACCTGAAACTCCTTTGCGATGATGT
>NZ_JAFFJV010000002.1 GCF_016924645.1 Rufibacter psychrotolerans
CCTGTTTTTCAAAAAACAGGCCGCAAACAGGCGCTCCCTTTTAATGCTTTACTGCTTCTTGGCCGCCAGTTTCTGCAATAGAAGCTCTGGTTGATTGGTGGTGATAAAGTCCACGTTACGCTCCAGTAGCCAGTCCATGTCCTCGGGTTTGTCAATGGTCCAGGTGTTTACAGTCAGGCCCAGACGGTGCGACTCTCCTATCCACTCGGGAAACTTCTTCAGGAAACTGA
Organism: Rufibacter psychrotolerans; assembly: GCF_016924645.1. GTDB lineage: Bacteria > Bacteroidota > Bacteroidia > Cytophagales > Hymenobacteraceae > Nibribacter > Nibribacter psychrotolerans. Next base: position 231 of record NZ_JAFFJV010000002.1, read on the forward strand.
AATGATAGTCTGAGCCGTACAAACGGTCTTTGGCCAGCTCAGCGGGCGGTTTGTGCCCACCTAAAAAAGCCACCCGCGCGTAAGGGTCCAGTTCCAGTACTTTCTGGAGAATATCATAGTCAAAGCTGATGTAGTCTACCCAGGCCTGGGCCTTATGCTGGCGCACCAGTTCTACCACTTTCTGGGCTAGGGCCCTCCCCCGTTCTTTGCTGATCACCGAGGGCTTCATCTCCAGGATGAGCCTGGTTTTGTTTTGCCCGAGACCGGCTGCCAGATAAGTCTGCAGCGTAGGCATGGCCTCCCCGTTTTTCAAGGTAAGCTGGGCAATACTAGAGGCGGGGCTTTTCTCCAGATGGATGCCTTTAAAGGTAGGATTATGGTTCACAAACACCACCGAATCGGCGGATAGGTGCACGTCAAACTCGCTGGCGGCGCAACCCAGCCTAATGGCCTGCTGCAAGGCAGCCAGGGAATTCTCTGGGGCTTTTGTATTCTTCCAGGCCCCGCGGTGAGCAACCACAGGATTTTTCAGAAACTCGTCCCTGACAATCCGGAACGTATCACGTTGGCCTTCGCCCCACTCCAGCACCACGTCATGCCAGAAAGCATCTTTTTGGTTCGCGGCTTTCTTTTTGATGGCTAAGGAGTTGTCCTGGCCAAGGGTAAAAAGCTTCTTGCTTTCCTTAGACAACTTCACCGTCGGCGTGCTTTCTTCCTGAACTACCCGCACCACTTTGCCCACCACCAATCGCTGCGGCGTGAAAGTGAAATTGGTGAGCGTGATTCCAGACTGGGCACTGCCCGAAAGCGCCATCAAAATACTAGCACCAAAGGCTACCCAGAAAGTACGACAGGCAAGAAGCATATGATTAGATTTCAGAACTGGTAAACAAGTAGAGGAAGCCAAGCTTCTGACTTCTAGGGAAATTCCTAAAAAGAGAACCAACGCAAGGCGAATACTGGTACTTCTACGCATTTCCTGTTTCAGGCCTGTTTTTCAAAAAAGAGGCCTGAAACAGGAAGCTTTCTATTCGCTACTTTTTCAGGTGGGGTTGTATGATTTGGTCCCAGAGCGCGTAGCCGGCGGGGGTCATGTGCAGATTGTCTTTCAGGAAGAGCTCGGGCCGGGGCTTCCCATCGGGGCCCAGCATGGGGTTACTCACGTCCAAAAACTTCACGTTGCGGTGCCAGAAAGCGTAGCGTTTTATTTTTTTGTTGGCAGCTTCCATGGTGGGGTATTTGTCCCAGCGCGAGATGCTGGGCTTAATGGACAGAAACACCAATTGGGCCTGAGGCAACTGGGTCTTCATCTTCGCCGCGAAAGCCTTGAACAACTCAAACGTAGCCTCAGCAGACTGCCCGCCCGCCACGTCATTGTCGCCGGAATAGAGGAACACTTGCTTAGGCTGGTACTTGGCCACAATACGGTCAAAGTAATGGGTAGCATCTGGAATACCGGAGCCGCCAAAGCCGCGCATGATGATATTATAAGCCGGGAATGTCTTGGGCAAGGTTTTCCAGCCCACAATAGACGAGCTGCCCGTGAACACAATACCGCCGGGCGCGGGCATGTGCAGGCTATCAGTGGCCTCAAACTTCTGAATTGCTTTCTCCCAGCGCGTAGGGTTAGCCGGGCTCTGCGCCCAGGCAGGCGATGAAAACAACAGGCTAACCAGCAGAGCAACAAAGGACAGGGAATGTTTCATGGTATAATCAGTAAGCGGTAAAAAGTGATCAGATTTTAAAGAGCGGGGCCAGAGATAGAACTTTCCAACAGCGGCCATTCCAGGCCTACTTCAGGCCGGTTTTTGAAAAAAGAGGCCTGAAACAGGAACTTCAGTTTTTCTTTTGCAATAGCCTTTGCAGCACGGCGGGGTACGTATCGCCGTGGGCGGTGCCGGCGCCGTCCATGTAACTGCCATAGGTCATGCTGTCCCCGAAACAGACAATCTTTTGGTTCTTTTTCAGCAGCCGTTTCTTTTTCAGGTAGCGGTACACTTCCTGGCCAATGCGCGCGTAGCCTTCCTTGGTGGGGTGGATGCCGTCTTCCTTGCCCATATTGGCCTGGTTGATAATGAGCGAATGCGCCTCGCGGCTAGGTGAGCCCCAGGCCTTGAATCGTTCATTGAGGTCAAGGAAAGGGAGGCGGTGCTCCGCGGCCAACGCCCGCACAATGCCTCCCGCCGAGTCAAGCTTGGCATTCAGGTCCTCGGTGAACGCGCGGCGGTCATGCCGGCTGAGCACATAGCCCGTGTCTACGGGCGGCGGGGCCATCACCATTACCCGTATGTTCTGGGCCTTCAGCTGACCAAGGATTGCCTGATAGTTTTCCTGGAACTGGGCGTACGGCACCAGCTTTTGGGAGTTGAGCATGTCATTGGTGCCTACCATCAGAATCACCAGGTCTGGCTTTTCCGCCAGCACGTCTTTCTGCAGCCGCCTGAGCAAGTCATGGGTGTTGTTACCGCCTATGCCCTTGTTCAGGACCACACGCTGACCAACCGTCAGCAGGGGACAAAGCCACAGGAACCAGAAGAAAAGGGAAAGTCCACGGACCATAGCGCTGGTTTTGATTTTTATTGATGTTGGATACTGACGGTGTTCCCGCCCCTACCAGCGGCGTTGAAAACCCGAAGTTTGAGGGTTCCTTTCTCCCGGATGGGCGCGGTGTACAACTTGCTTTTCAGGGTGGGCTCGGTTCCGTTAGTGGTATAATACACTCTAAAACCGGGCAGCTGTGAGTTGACATGCACGGCCCCATCTTTCACCGTAGCGCCCGCCGCCGGAATGCGGTAATGGAAGCCCCTGGCGTAGTGATCTAACCTGGGGAGTTCCCGTTTGGCAAGCGTGTGCACAAACTGGCTCCAGGCGGTGCGGTACAGGGCGCCTGCCTGGGTACTGTCTTTTTCCATAGCCCAGGCCGGCTCCTTGGCCCAAGCCCTCTCTGCGAAGGCCAGGATTCTGGGCGCCAGCAACGATTCTAATTGCTCTTTGCTCCTAACCGTTTCTGACCAGACCAGGGCCTGCAAGCCCACAATATTGGCCTTCCCGAAATCTGTAAGCCGTTCTTTGCCCTTGAAAACCGAGGGGTTCACGGGCTTGTCATCGCTGTTGCGGGCGTTGCGGTAGTAGTCAAACGGGATGAGGTTGAAGGGGGCGTCCAGGTCGCTGATACTTGCCCAATAAGTGCCGTGCTCGTCAAAGCCTTTCTGGTAGGCCATGTCCAGGTAGAAATTGGTAGCTGGGGCTAGTATGGTCTTGTACCCCGCATTGGCCAAGCGGTACGCCAGGTCTTCGTTGCCCCAGCCCCACACGTTGTTCCAGACATAGGCATGGAAATTCTCGTTCGCGAAGGTAGGATTGGGCACGTAGCGCGTCTTGCCGTCAAGCTTGGTTTTGCGCATGGCCACTTCCTCCCACCCAGAAAGGTACAGGTTGCGCGCCTTCAGGATCTGGTTCACTTTGCCAAAGTAGTAATACCACACATCGTCCACGGACTTGATCTCGGGGTGTTTTTTCATGAGCGCGGCCACCGCCGGTGACTTTTCCCAGACCCCGGCCGGTACCTCATCACCGCCCAGATGGATGGTTTGCAGCGGTGCGCCGGCTTCTTGGTACATCTCCCTGATCTCGTCTATTACTTTTTCAATAAAGGCGTAGGTTGATGGCAGCGCCACGTTCATCACGTTATCATTCCACTTTTGCACCGAGCGGTACGCGGAGGAATCATTCAGGTCGCGGAGCAGGTACTGCTGAGCCAGGTCTTTCTGACCGGCTTTCATAAACCGCTCATAGCGCGCATCCATGGCTTTTACTGCCGCCCGCGCGTGGCCCGGCGTTTCCACCTCCGGAATAACCCGTATATGCCGGTCTTTGGCGTACTTCAACAGCTCAATAAAATCGGCCTTGGTGTAAAAACCTGTCCCCAACGGGCTGGAGGCATCTGGCCCCGACCCGTAGGAGGCAGGCAAAAACGTTTTGCTGTCCAGAGAGTGGGCTCTTTGGGCCCCTACCTGGGTGAGTTCAGGCAAAGACGGAATCTCCAGCCGCCAGCCTTCATCGTCGTTCAGGTGGAAGTGTAGCACGTTCAGTTTGTAGAGCGCCATCAGGTCCAGCACCTTTTTCACCTGGTCTTTGGGTTGGAAATTGCGGGCCACGTCTAGCATAAAGGCCCGGTAACTGAACCTTGGCGTATCTGACACCTCTACCGCAGCTATGGAAATTGACTTCTGCTTTTTAGCCCAGGCCTGGGGCGGCCACATGGTTTTCAGGGACTGGATGCCATAGAAAATACCGGCCGGCTCTGTGGCACTGATAGTAACGGCAGCGGGTGTTACCTGCAGCAGATACCCTCCCTGGCCCAGGCCTTCGGCTTTTTTCAGGATGATCCCCTTAGAGCCCGTTCCGGTTTTCAGGCTTGGTTTTTTCCCTAAGACCGTGCTTATCTCCTGAGCGAGGTGTTGGGCTTCCTGGGTAAAATCCTGCGCAGCATAAATAGTTACGTTGCCGGTAAGCAGAAATTTACCGGAGCTTTTCTGGTAGCTGACCGGGCTGGGGAAAACCGGTGCCAGGTCCTGTTCCTGTACCGGTTGAATCAATGCGTTTTTGGCGAAGATGTCCTGGGGCGTGATGTGGCCGTCAAGGTTCTCAGGGCTCAAAGGGTTGACGGTTACCAGCGGCAGCGCCACCCCTTGGTTGGGAGCGTGGTCCCAAACCAAATAGAAACCCGACGGCACATCTGAGCGCATCAGGGCCTTTCCGTTGGCCACGTATTCTATTTTAAGAGCAGCGCCCGGCGCTAAGGCGGTAAACCCAGTGGCTGGTGCCAACACGTTTAAATCGCCGTTCAGGAAGTTGATGGTCACGTTGCCTTTCACCTCAGAGGCCTGCCTCCCGGAGTTGAAGTAGATTTTCCAGCCGGTGGTGGGCAAGGGTTGCGCGGCCTGGTTGGTGATAGTAAGGGCAGCCAGAATCTGGTTTTTGCCTTGGTAATTGGTTTGCAGCACTTCCCAGGAAAGCGCCAGTTTACGCGCATCAAGTTGCTGAGCCCAGGTAGTGGTGGTAAAGAAGAAAACCAGCAGGAACACGCTGGCAATTCTGGTGACAAGGGGATGGGGAATTCTCATGAAAGCGGTCTTCAAAAGCAGCGGGCTGCTTTTCTTACTATTTACTTTTTCTCTGGTGAACCACCGGCTATTACAGGCCAGTTTTTGAAAAAACAGGCTGGAAACAGTCAATGCGGCTGTGTGGGCAATCTTTAGCTTCGGGCTCTTTCAAACATCTCGGCCAACGTGACCGGGCTACCGTTTTGTTTTTTACTTTCATCGGCGGCATCCATAAACGCGAGAATCTCCAGCGTCTCTTTTGGGGCTACAGGTGCCTTGCCGGTCTGGAAGAAGGTGACAATTTCCTTCAGCAGCGGGTTGTAGCCGGTGTATGGCCCCAACTGAATGATTCCTTTCTGGGTAAAACATGTGCCGCCGAAGTCCTGCTTGCCAGTTCTCAGGCCCCTGAAGGTGCCAATGCGGCCGTCTTTCCAGGTGCCTATGACCACATCGGTCTCGGGGGTGTAATGGCGCACTACGCGCTCGCAGCCCGGCCCCATGACCGCAAAGAGGGTCTCTACCCCATGGATGCCGTACCAGTACAGATCTGGGTGTGTTTTCTCCAGGGTGGCCGGGCTGTAGGTCTCGGCGCCCGTCACCGCACCATGTTTGCCGCTCGCTACTTCCTGCACGTTGGCCATGAAGCGCAGCGATGAGGAGGAGAAAACGGGCGTACCATACTGCTCGGCGGCTTTATAGATTTCCTGGGCATCTGCCAGGGAAGCGGCAATGGGCTTGTCAATGAACAGCATTTTGCGGGCTTTGAGCACCGGCAGGGCCTGCTCCAGGTGCAGGCGGCCATCATTGGTTTCTAGGAGCACCACGTCTACCTGCTTCAGCAGCTTCTGGATAGAATCTACCACCGCCACCTCATATTTCTTTATTTCCTCTATGTACTGCGGAATGCGCTTGATACTCAGTTCCAATTCCTTGCTGCCGTACGGGTAGGCGGCCACCACGCGGTAACCACCAAATTCTGGCCCGGCGTTGGGGGCATTGAGGACCTTGGTAAATGCCAGGCTGTGTGAGGAATCCAACCCGATGATGCCTACCCGTTTGCCTTTCTCCGGTTTGCCTACCTGGGCCCAAGTAGGTAACGCCGAAAGGCCCAACCCTAGCCCTAACCCGGCCAAGGTGATCGATTTCACGAAATCCCGACGGTTCGCCTGCATAGTTAAAATCAGTTAGGTTGTTTGGTTTCCGGGGCCGTGGGCAATTGCTCCAGATAATATTTAGCGTAGTTCACCTTCAGCTTGTCCAGGTGTTTCAGGTTCTGGCCCAGCCGCTGGATGAAATCTGCGTAGTTTTTCCGCTCCGGCGCGGCCCAGGCAATCTCCGCAAGGGCGCACAGGCGCGGGAAGGTCATTTGTTCAGCGTGGGCGGCGGTGGGCACGTACTCAGTCCAGAGGTTGGCTTGCACACCCAGCACGCGTTTGGCAGCAGCGGCATCCAGGTCCTGGGGAATGGGGTTGAAGGCGTATACTTTTTCCAGCGGCAGGAAATTCCCTATGGCCACGGGCTCCCGCTTGCGGCCTTCTTTGGTTTGGTAGTAATCAAAGTACAGATGCGCGTTGGCCACCATGATCTCATCATTGCCGCCCCGCGCCGCCGCGCCCACTTGCCCCATGTGCCAGGACATGACCGTGGCGGTTTTGGAGACGCCGCCTTCCATGATCTCGTCCCAGCCAATAATAGAACGGCCTTTGGAAATCATAAAATCCTCCATCCGGCGCATGAAGTAGCTTTGCAGGCCGTTCTCGTCTTTGAGGTTATGTTCTTTGATGAGCGACTGCGCGTAGGCAGATTCCTTCCACCGGTCTTTGGGCACCTCGTCTCCGCCGATGTGGATGTACTTGCTCGGGAAAATAGCGATGACCTCGGTGAGCACGTCTTCCAGAAATTGAAACGTGGCCGGGTTGGGGCAATAGACGTCTTTGTGTACGCCCCAGCTGGTAGACACCTGGTAGGTGGTGTCTTTGCAGCCCAGTTCTGGGTAAGCGGCCAGCACCGCCTGCGAATGGCCGGGCATGTCAATCTCGGGGATAATGGTGATGAACCGCTCCTGGGCGTAAGCCACCAGTTCCTTCAGTTGCTCCTGGGTATAGTAACCGCCGTGGGGTTTGCCGTCAAACAGAACCTGCTCGTCGCGGCGGTGGCCCACACGGGTCTCTTTGCGCCAGGCCGAAATCTCCTGCAGCTTGGGGTACTTTTTGATCTCCATGCGCCAGCCCTGGTCATCAGTTAAGTGCAGGTGGAACGTGTTGACTTTGTAGAAAGCCAGCAGATCTACATAGCGCTTAAGAAAATCAAGGGGCTGGAAATGGCGGGCTACATCCAGCATGAATCCCCGGTACCCAAACTGCGGCGCATCTTCTATCTCTACGGCCGGCAAGGGTACTTTTTTACCGGTAGGGCTGGCCGGCAGCAGTTGCCGAATGGTCTGTACTCCCAAAAAAGCGCCGGGAGCGGTTTTAAACGCTAGGGTGATATTCTTATTGGTGATAGAAAGACGATACCCTTCCCGCTCTTGGATAGAAGCATCTACTATAAAAGCAATAGCATTCTTGCCCGGTGCAGAAGTCGCTTGCAAACTAAAGCCGGTGGTTTCCCTGAGTTGGGTTTTAAAGTTATCGGCTACTTTTTCTATCTCCGGCCCACCGCCTTTCACATACACCTTGGTATTGGGCGTAATGAAAAACGTACCGGGTTTCTCTGTCAGTTTAGCGGGCCGGGGAATGATGGGGTAGCGATGGGGCTGCTGGGCCTTCCCAGAAGAGGCGAAAAGCAGCAACCCAACCACCAGCAAAACAGAGATCCTTATAGATGGCGTGCGGGAAAAGAAACGAAAAGGGATTCTGTTTTGCATATCATCAAAAAAATGGGAACCCAGAACGATAGGGCAACCTGTGTTACTACTTCTTAGTTGGAGCCTGTTTTCTAGAAAAGGGGCCGGAAACACCTAAGCTGGCAACATGCGTTGGATAGTTACAAAACCCCTAAAAGCAGACCAACTATGAAAAAGCAGTACAACAGAGAGGTGTTTTTCTGTTGTACTGCTAAGATTGATTGCTTTTACCTGAGGAACCCGGCCTGTCCTCACTCAAGGGAAGCCTTTCCTGTTTCAAGGCTGTTTTTTAAAAAAACAGCCTTGAACTAGAGCATCGCCCAGAATATTGTGTTACCGGCACGAGGCACTTTCTAGTAACCAGGGTTCTGCACCAGGTTAGGGTTCTTGTCTCTCTCTAACTGGCTTATAGGGAACAGGTAGTTGGGTTTCAGGAACACTAGTTTGCTATTGGCATGGTTGATTGGAAGTACCTCGTAGGTGTATTGGTTAGGTGCCAGACGCGTGACCTTCATCGCCTCCAGTTGCAACCCGTTGAGCTGGCTTTCCGCCACTTTCCAACGGCGCAAGTCCCAGAACCTATGCTCCTCAAAGGCCAACTCTACTCTCCTTTCATGCTGAATAGCAGCTCGCATTTCCTCTTTCGTCATTCCGGCTTTCAATCCATACAGACCATCATCTCCTGGAAGGATGCCGGCCCGCTTGCGGATCAGTTTGAGCTGATCATATGCCTTATCTCTCTCGTCCACCTCATTGCTCGCCTCGGCATAAGCCAGCAGAATCTCGGCGTACCTTATGATAGGCAGGCACCTTTCGGTGTGGCTTCCCCCATTCCAGGCCGTGTTCTCATCTTGCATCTTGCGCCAATAGTAGCCCGTATGGAAGGGTTTGGTGTGAAAACCATCTACAGGGGCGCCAAAATAGGTGTATACCGGCGTCTTGGTATTGGTATTGCCATTGTGCCATATGGTTCCATTGAAGGCGATGGTATAATTGAAGCGCGGATCACGGTTGGCGAATGGATTGGCCGGGTCATACCCTGAGCCTGGCTCGCTGGTTCTTTTCCCGTTGATCATCCCAAATTCCTTTGCCAGGTTGTGGGTAGGCAGGGAACGGGTGGCGGAATTCCGGCTCGGTGCAAAAAAATCAGCCTCCAAATCCCTGTTCAATGGTAAGTTGTACTGGAAGATATATTCACTGTTAACCCGTTTCAGGAATACCCTGCTGAAGCTGTACCCCGGCGGGTTTGAGTCGGCGGCTGGGTCTTCGTACAAGGCGTACCGGTTCATGTTCATTATTTCCAGCGCGGCACTCTGGGCCAATCGCCAACGGTTAACGTCATAGTTCAGGTAACCGGCCACTGCAGTTCTTTCAGGGCTAGCGCTTAGTTCCAGTCCAATATTCCCCCCATTGAACAGCGGACTTGCGGCATAGAGCAATACCCGGGCCTTCAAAGCCAAAGCGGCTCCTTGGGTAGCACGACCAAAGTCATTGCCGGTATAGGAAGCGGGAAGAGCAGCGGCGGCGGCATTCAGCTCCTGAACGATGTAATCAACTGTTTCGGCGTAGGTGTTTCTTTTTTCCTCAAACATGTGTTCGGCGTCAATGATGATATCGCCCATGATTTGCACCCCTCCAAAATATTTAATCAGAATAGAGTAATACCATGCTCTAAGGAACCTAGCTTCCGCTTTGAGTCTTTCCTTTTTTGCCACGGAGAGTGGAGCTCTATCAACATTGGCCAGAAAAACATTCAAATGCCTAATGTTCTTATAACTGGTCTCCCATTCAAATTTATAGGGGCTGTTGCTCATTGCCGACAAGGTGCCGTCTACCATAGGATGGATGGCACCGTTGTTGGAGACTGCGCTGATCGCATCATCTGTCGCATCAGTAGTTCCGTTCCGGGTGCTGGAGTACTTTCGGTATTCCCAGTTGAAAGCCACATCCCCGTATGCACTACTAAGAAAAGCAAATGTAAGCGTGCTGTCACTGAAGGTTCTTTCCCGGTTCAGGTCAGTGATTTCGGTCTTATCCAGCAGATCTTTGCCTACCTCACAGCTGACACCACCTGTCAGCAGAACCGCCATTGAAAAAAGTATTGTAATTTTTCTCATCTCTATATCAAAAAGTAAGGTGGAGGCCGAAGTTCCAGATTTTCTGCTGCGGGTACGTAGCAATCCCGGATCCGGAGGCGCTTTCGGGGTCCAGGTTGTAGATGTTCTTGTCAACCAGCATCCAGGTAAACAGGTTAGAGCCGTTGGCATATACCCTGATTCCCTGCAAGTGCAACCTCGTCACAATATGGGAAGGCAAGGCATAGGCGAACTCCGCGGTTCTTAACCGCAGATAGTCTCCGCGCCTGTTCCAGAAATCAGACACATAGGTATTGGGGTCATTCACGGTACCTATCCAGTTGGGGAGGATGCGCGGCAGGGAGGCATTGGGGTTCTCCGGGGTCCAGGTATCCAGGTGAATCTGCCGCAAATTGCTGACAAAAGGCACGATCTGGGTAGAGATGGCCCGAAGGGTGAAATTGGTGGCCGCCTGGAAATTAGCCGACATGCTAAAGCCTTTGTACGCCACGCCAAGATTCAAACCATAGATTGTGTTGGGCAGGTTAGGGTAGTCTAGACGGGTCCTGTCCTTGGGGGTAATTACCCCGTCGCCGTCTAAATCCTTATACCTCAAATCCCCTGGTCCTACCGCTTTGCCGCTTGGCTTTGGACTGGAATCTATATTTTCTGCGGTATAGAACCCATCAGACACATACCCGAGCACTCTTCCTAAGTAACCTCCCGTCTGTGCTTGATACGCCATCTCTGGAACAGCCTCATCAGCTTCCACAATAATGCTGCGGGCTACGGAAACGTTCGCATTCACAGAATAGCTGAACTCCCCAATATTATGCCGGTGGGTGACATCCACCTCAAAGCCTCTGGTTTTGATACTGGCGTAATTGGCAATTGGAAAGGCCACCCCGGCATAGGCAGGAATGCTTTGCCTAACCCTAAGGATATCATATCTATACCGCCGGAAGAAATCTGCCGAAGCCTTTAGTTTTCCGTTGAAGGCATCAATATCCAAACCTATGTTGCTTGACTGCTCCAATTCCCACCGCACGTTCAGGTTCTCCAGCTCTCCCTCCCTGACTCCTGAGGCATTGTTACCTGTACTACTGGCCACTTCCCCGAAGGAATAAACCCCGGCTACTTCATTGTACACTTGTTCAAAAATATACTTGTCGGTTTGAGGGTCTTTCCCCACCAACCCATGGGAAGCCCTGATCTTAAGCAGGCTGATGCCCCCAATTTTATCCTTGAAAAATGGCTCTTCGGCAATATTCCACCCAATGGAGGCTGCGGGGAACAAGGTGTACCGCTCCTGAGTCACAAATTTATCAGAGCCGTTGTAACCCGCATTAACCTCTGCCAGGTACCTTCCTTTATAATCGTATCCTACACGGAAAGTATACCCCCTGAAGTTCTCCGGGAGTCCTGCCCCAGGAGTTCTGGTGTACATGTTTGAAAGAGCCAATGCATAAACATGGTGCGTTTGGTTGAAAGTCCGATCATAGCTAAGGTTGGCCTGAAAAGTAATTCTTCTGTTCATGGGACCTGTGCTATAGGCAAGCTTCATGATAGGCAATCTTTCGGTAGCAGGGTCAAACAAGGAATAACTTCCATCAGAGGAATTATAGACGAAAGAAGGAAAGGCGTCCCGCTCCATGTTCCTGGTAAAATTATTGGCCACGTTATACCCGAATACCGCCCGAGCGGAAAGCCCCTTGGTGATGGAAGCCAGGTCTTGCTTCACGGTTACGTTGGTCCAGATGCCAGTTTCATAATTGCGGCGATAGCCCAAGTGGGTCATGCGACCTACCATGTTATAGGCCAAACGGGCCAACTCCCCGCTGTTATTCCCTCCAAAGGATCCATCAGGGTTATAGACCGGGTATCCCATAGGCGGGAGCCGCATATAGTCATACAGTTCATAAAACGGGTTGTTAGCGGTTCCCCTCAACCACGGGTTGTTCTGCTCGCCGAAATAACCAGAAAGGTCCAACCCCAGTGACAGGTTCTTTGTGGCCTTTATATCAATGTTCGACCTGAAGTTGTACCGCTGGTAATAATAATTTGAGTTGAAGTCAGACGCTTTGGTGCTGAAGTCCTTCATAATGCCATTCTGAAATAAATGACCTACTGAAACGAAGTACTTTGCTTTCTCAGTACCGCCTGAAATGTTGAGGTTGTTCCGTGTCTGGATGGAATAATCCCGTAGAATCGTCTCTGCCCAATTGACATCCGGATGGCCATAAGGGTCAGTACCGTTCTTGAAATGATCCAGGTCCTCCTGCGAATAACGAGCCGGTTTCCCGTCGTTCGCCAAGGCTTGGTTCCGGAGGGTGGCCACCTGGTAGGAATTCAGGAAATCAAAGGGAACAGTCGGGGACTGGAAGCCCGTCTCCGTACGGAAGCTTATCTGGGGCTTCCCTGCCTTGCCTCTTCTAGTGGTAATCAGCACTACCCCATCAGCCCCCTTTAGTCCATAGATAGCGGTCGTGGCGGCATCCTTCAAGATAGTGATGCTTTCAATCTGGTCGGCGTCCAATTCACTTAAGGCAAAGGGATACTCCATGTCATCCACAATCACCAAGGGATTCACGGTGCCGGTGTAGCTGTTGGCCCCGCGGATATTAAAGGTAGCGGCGTCACTGCCGGGCTGGCCTGAACGCTGCTGACTAGTAAAGCCTGGCAAACGGCCCATTAGAGTATTCTGCACACTGGCGGAAGGGTTCTGTCTGATTTCAGCACCGGAGATTTGGGCCACGGCCCCCGTCACATTAGCCCTTTTCTGGGTTCCATACCCTACTACTACCACTTCCTCGAGGGCAGCGGCATCTTCCTTCAGTTCAATAGCAACGGAAGCCTTGGAGGCAAAACTCACTTCCTTGGTCAGGTACCCAATCATGCTCACCACTACTGTCTGGCTGTTTCCCTTCAACACAAGCTTAAACCTGCCCTCTATATCTGTCATCGCCCCATTGGTGGGCTGGCCCTTTTCTACGATAGATGCTCCCGGCAAAGGCCCTGTTTTATCTGATACAGTTCCGCTGATGGTTTTCCCTTGGCCCATTGCCAAAACCACGGCCAAGGCATAAAGCGTTAGTGAGAGTAAATACTTTTTCATGTTTGCGCTTTTCATTTTTTTACCAGCCAGCATTCTGAACCAGATTTCGGTTTCTAAGGATCTCCGTGTTGGGTATTGGGTACATGTACATGCGTGGGTTATCAAACTTGATACTTCCAGCCGTAAATCTTTCGTAGGTGAAGCCCGCCCCATCTTGGGTTATTCGCATCCCGGAGAGATCTCTGTTGAACACCTCCTCCGCTATTTTCCACCTTCGGGCATCCCAGTAGCGTTGCTCCTCCAGGAAAAACTCCAGCCGCCGCTCCTGCCTGATGAACTCCCTGGCCTCCGCCTGAGACATAGAGGTGGGTATTCCATAATTATGGGGGTTCTGCTGGATGCCCGCCCGCTTTCTAATATCCTGGAGGACAGTGTACACTTCTGGCGTAGGACCGGAGTTTGCCTCATTGAGCGCTTCCGCATACATCAATAACACATCGGCGTACCTGAAAATATTGAAATTGAGATGCTGCAGGCTATACTCTGAGGAGTTGTTGAAGTTAGCCATGAACTTCCGCGTATAATAGCCCGTCTTCGTCTGCACAATTCCTATGCGGTTGGGCTTATCCAACCCACCTTCAAAGGTCTGCACTGGCCGCCCTAACCAATTAAGGCCATTGTACAAAACAGCACGCTGTAAACGCGGATCACGGTTTGCGTAAGGGTTTCCGGGATCATAACTCGGGTCAGAAATAGGTTTTCCATTTAACAAGGGAAATGCATCTACCAATTCTTGGGTGGGGCTTGTAAGGCCTTGGCCCTTAGTAGTGGAGGAGTTAAAGCCGATAGGCCCATTTTGCAAGGGAACATCCCTAGTTACGGGCCTTAAATAAGAAAAAATCACTTCCTTGTTTCGTCTCTGGATAAAGAGGTTATTGTTGCTCTCAAGAGCATAAACTCCAAGGTCAATCACGTCCTTGGCCGCCTGAGCAGCCTTCACCCATCGGGAAGCGTCATACTCCAAATACCCCTGCAAGGCCGCTACTTCTTTGCTCGCACTGTTTAAGGCAATGTTCCCCCCGTTGTACAAGGGGCTTGCCGCATAGTTTAGCACTTTTGCTTTCAAGGTGAGCACAATCCCTTTGGAGATACGCCCGTATTCCGTTGCGGGAACAGGGTCGGGGCGGGCCATGTCCTTGATGGCATCACACTCGCTCACAATGTAGTTGACACACTCTTCGAAGGTATTCCTTTTCAGGTCTATTTTATCAGAAACGTTGAATACCGTATCCCCAACTAAGGGAATGCCCCCATACCTTTTGAGCAATTCAAAATAGAACATGGCTCTCAAAAACCGGGCATCAGCTTTCCAGTTTCTGCTCATTCCTTCCGGGACTGGCACAACATCAATTTTGGACAAGAAGATGTTGGCTTTTCGGATACCCAGGTAGTTATCATTCCAAGCTCCGTCCGGATTGGATACAATACTATTCAACCTGCCTGTCCTCAGTATATCAATGGTGGGGTTCTCCCTAGAAGGAAGAGCATCATCCGTCGCGGCATCCAGCATATCTCCCCCTATCCGGTTAAATCCGTTTGGAAGATGGGTATAAATATTATTTAGGAACTGGGAGGCCAATGTACCTTTAGGATCATTCGGATCGAAAATATAGTCTTCGGTATACTCCTCTAAAGGCTCAATTTCAGGGTCCTCAATACAACTGAAGGCAAATAATAAACCGAGCAAGAGCGCTATATGCAGAATCTTCTTCATGTGCGTAAGAGATAAGGGAGGCTTTTTACCTTATTATTTAAAATTTCACGTTTAAACCACCGGAAACAGTCCGGACCAGTGGATACCCCCCAGCTGATACTTCTGGATCCACCTCATCAAATTCAGCCTTTGTCAACAGGTTGGTTCCATTGAAGAAAACTCGCACCGTGGCCAGTTTCACCTTTTGGGTCAATCCCGCGGGTAGGGTGTAACCAATCTCAAGGTTCTTGAGCCTCCAATAGTCGCCGGACCTAAGCCAGTAAGAGGAACTTACATGATTGTTTATATTGGTACCAATTGAAAGCCGTGGATAGGTGGCATTGGCTGCATTCTCCGGGGTCCATCTATCCAAGTGATGCGCGAAGGATTGGGCTCTCCCGTTGTTCTGAAATTCCCAAACAGCTGAACCAGTGTATAAGACTTGACGGTTCTCCACCCCTTGGAGCAAGGCATTTACATCAAAGCCTGCAAAACTCGCTCCCAAGGCTACTCCGTAATAGGCCAATGGCTTTTGGTGCCCTATCGCAGTTCTATCATAGCCATTGATGACCCCGTCCTGGTTCAAGTCTCTGTACTTGATATCCCCGGCCTGGGCTCGGGTATATCCCTCCACCACAGGGCTGGTCCTTGCCTCCTCATCCGTCTGGAACAATCCTTCGGCCACATACCCGAAAGGCTGCCCGCCCGGCAGTCCGGTTTGCCGCAACCAAGGATACTCTGGCTCCAGTTCATCAATGAAAACATTCACAGATTGCACGAAACTCACGTTAGGCTGTAAGAAGAAGTTTAGCCCTCCGATATTATCCTGATAAGTGACTTGGAACTCTGTCCCAGTCCTGTCCAGTTTACCTAAATTGAGGCTTGGGTAAGTCCCGCCAAAAATGCCGGAGGCACTTCCGGAAGGAGTTCTTACCAGATCAAAAAAGTTATGCTTGAAATACTCCGCTGTCAAGGCTACCCTCCCCCCAAACAGGGAGGCATCAACCCCTAAATTCAGCTTTCTTGCCTTTTCCCAGGTGATAAATGGATTGGCAGGTGTATTGTTTGCCCCTTGAGCAATGCCGTTCGCCCCGGTGGGCGTCTCTCCAATGTTGTATCCTGTTCCGGAAACATAATACTGGTTATAAGCAAAGTACCCAGCATTCACATTGCCGGTCATGCCATAGGAGCCACGCAGTTTAAGCTGATCTAACCAAGCGATGGGTTGCAGGAAATCCTCTTCTCCAATATTCCATCCTAAACCAAACGCAGGGAAAAAGCCGTATCGCCTACCTTTGGCAAAGCGCTCTACTCCATTGTACCCAAAGGCGAACTCAGCCAGATACCTTTCATTGAAATGATAGGAGGCTCTTCCCGCTAGCCCTCTGAAGTTCTCATCCAAGTTGTCCCCATTCTGGATGTTGTCATTGCTAGCATTCAACAAAACACTGAGCCCATGGGCGCCAAATTTTCTATCCAGGCCAATCGCTAGCTCAGTATAAAGCATTTGGTAGCGGGAATTTACGGAACCCGCATTCTCCATGACGGAGGCAACTGGTCCACGGCGGGTATAGGATGTGTCACCGGCGGCATTCACAGCCATTTCAAACACTTCTGTTCTCTTTGACCGATTGATGTTTTCTAAGAGATAATTTTTATATGCGCCTGTTCCCCGAGCCCAAAGGCCTGGGATAATAAACCCTAAATCTGCTTTTAAAGCCAGGTCTGTCTTAAATTCCGTTTGATTATAGAGCCGGTACCCAGAATAAAGGGTTTGCCCCCAAGGGTTGTTGGTGTAGTTGTCCGTACCCGCCAAAGACCCATTCGGATTCAGCACTGGATGGGCATTGTTTGGCGTAGACAGCATGGTGGAGAAAATGGACGGCACTGTGGCCCCGGGCTCATTCCCATTCTGTATTTGTGCTGCAAGGTTAAGGTTAGCCGTCAAAGCCTTGCTTAGGTCAACCCCTAAATTAGATCGGAAGCCATACCGCTTAAAGTCCGCATTGGTATTATACGTATTCAGGTCTGAGGTCTTAAACAGACCACCTTGATTCAGGTAATCCAGATTAACAAAGTACCTCGTGCGCTCGCCACCACCAGAAACTGCCACATCATACCTGCTAAAGGAAGATCGTTTTTTTAGTACGGCATCATACCAGTTCACATCAGGAAAAGAATAGGGATCTGATCGGTCTTGGTAAGAAGCTAACGCTTCCTGAGAGTAAGGGAGCGGCCCCGTGTTTCCATCGTTGCTAAAAGCTTCGTTATACAGGGTAGCATATGAATAGGCGTCTAGAGGCTTGGGTAGCCTAATGGGCTCCTGAACACCTACCAAAGTCCTAAAAGAGATACTCTGGCCCTTTCCTCCACCCTTTTTAGTGGTAATGTACATAACACCATTAGAGGACCTGTTTCCCAACATCACGGTTGAAAGGGCATCTTTCAGAAAAGTAATTGACTCTATTTGCTCTGGGTTGATAGCACCAAAGCTTTGCGGCGTTCCATCTACCATGACAAAGGGCGCTCCTCCTCGTAAGCTCAAGGACACATTGTCCCCTCCTGGCTCTCCCGAGGATTGGCTGCCGTACAAACCGGGAACCCTTCCCACCACTAATCCTGCTGTAGTTCTGGAAGCAGTCTTCTCTAGTTCTTCTCCGTAAATCTCACTTACGGCGGCGGTAGATAAGTGCCTTTTCTGAGGCGCTCCAAACAACGTCTGGTACGTGGTATCTGCTCCTAAAGGATTGTCAAGCAAAAAAACCTCCACTTCCTCTCCAGGTTTTGCCGATACCACCGCGGGCCCATATCCGGGAAGCGCAACACGCAACTTATCCCCCTCCTCTACCCTAAGGGCAAATCTGCCTTGTGCATCCGTTAAGACTACCACTTTCCCTTTCTGCGACATGACTTGGGCATTCTTCAGGGGGAGATGGTACGCGGCGGATCTCACCTGACCAGATATGGCTTTGTCCTGCCCCCGCACCAATTCCGGGAAGATGGAAGACGCAACAAGGGCGGCAAGAACAACAGTACCCCGAAAGTAGATTTTTTTCATATAAACAGGTAGTGTAGAAAAATGTAAAGCTTAATTAAAAAAGCATTTAAAATTATATAATCCCTGAAGCGGTTTTATTTAGAAATTAAATAATGTAACTCCACGTTAATAGCTTTAAATATATATGATATTTAAATAAAAACAAATAAAAATATAACTTATGAAAAAAAATAAAAAAGATTAAGCGGTTTAAGTGTCATTTGTTGCGAACTCAGCAAGCAAGTGAGCGAAAGAAGGGCTAAATCATAGCTATACAGGTTCCCAAAGCAGCCTCCTCTACTCTTATGGCGTAGAGGGTCTGCCTTGAGATGTTGCCTATTAGAAGAGAGTATTCCACTAACGGGGGAAGCTCCAAGGTAAAGGCGGTAAGAACAATTCATGAAAGCGGGGAGTCCCTATCAGCGCTTAACGAAAACTGCCGAGACTACCTGAGGCCCCGGCCTTCTATTGCAGCGCACCCAACTCCTTCATAGTCCAAAGTTCAGTCCTTCCTTTGGTTTCATCTCGCACTTTCTTCACTTGGGCGGGCGTAATCACCGAGGCTTTATTGCCAAAGTTGTTCCTAATATAACTGAGCACAGCTGCCACGTTCTGGTCTTCATAGAACCCAAAACCAGGCATCACATCGGCGTACTCTTCTCCGTCAATCGGTCCTTTGAGGCCGTGCAGCAAGATCCTGATTAAGCGGTCTGGTTTGCCTAGCACGTTTTTGGAGCCAGCCAAAGGCGGCGCGGGCATTTCTTTTCCGCCAATAGCGATTCCCTTGCCGTCCCCGCCGTGACAGGTACCGCACACGCTGTTGAAGGTAATGGCCCCCTGGGCCACCAGAAAGCGCTCGCTCTCTTTCATGGCCAGGGCTTTCTTCTCTGACTCGGCCACGGCCTTGAGCACCGTCTCGTATTTTTTCTGGGAGGCGACCAGCACTTCTTGATTAGGGTAGGTTTTCAACAGGTGAACAAGCATCCCTTTGGCTTTCTCCGCAGAGTTGAACCGCAAGGACAGGGCCAGTTGGAACCGCACCTCGGCGTCTGGGTCATCCTTCAGGGCGTTCAGTTGGGTCAAAACGGCCTCGTTGGAAGAAATCATGTAGTTCTCACTCATCCAGACGGCCGTCTTCCTAACCCGTGGGTCTGGGTCTTTGAAGGCCTTGAACAACTCTTCCTCAGACAACCTGCCCATCCCGTTCAAAGTCCAGAGGGCGTGCATTCTGGTGAGGTGGTTCGCGTGGGTAGTCAGGGCTCTGAGCGCAGGCACTGCTGAGGTATCTTTGCGCAGCACCAGCAGTTTCTGGGCGTTCTCGCGCCACCAGCCGTTAGGATGCTTTAAGTGCTCTGCCAGCTGCACCGAGGTTTCATGGAGCATGTTGGGCCGCTCTTTGGTGGGTTTGATGCCATCATACACAATCCGGTAGATGCGGCCCCGCCCAATGTTCTTGTCAAGGTTTTTCCGGAGGATCTGGTTGCCCAGGTAGGTGCCCGGCTTGGACCAGTTGCTTTCCTGGATGATGCCGCGGTGCATGTCCACAATGTACAGGTGACCGTCTGGGCCCGTGGCGCTGTTCACCGGGCGGAAGTTCATGTCCGTAGAGGCCAGAAATTCTTCTTGGTTGTAGGCATTGGTAAGCGTGATCTTCCCGTCTTGGTTGTGCACTTTGGCACGGCGCACCAAACGGCCCACCGGTTCGCAGATAATCAAGTCGCCCTGTAAATCCTGGGGCAGCTTGTCTCCCCGGAAGATGGTTTGGCCGCCACCACCGGTAAAGTGATTCAACGTGCTGTCGGGGCGCAGGCGGCGCTGGCCACCCTGCACGTCTGGCGTGGCCACAATAGGCCAAACCGCCTTGAACTCGGCGTCATACTGGTTACTGATGTCCAGGCGGCCATAAAATGGGTTCTGCTGAAAATTAAGGGCAGGCGTTTCGGCCCCAGCCGAGGAAAGGAACAAGCGACCATAGTTGTCATTAGCCAAGCCCCACTGCCCACCAGGGCGCTCTCCGTACAGCTCGGTCAAGAGCTTCCCGTCTTTGTACACGTACCGCCGGCTCTCCACCGACACGTAGATCTTGTTATCCAGGTTCCAGATAAGGCCACTGCGCTGGTGCTCCAGGTTGGCCTGGCTCACAGAATCATCCTGGAAAACCATTTCTCTCTCATCGGCCACGCCGTCTTGATCTGTGTCTCGGTAGCTATAAATGTGGTGGGTGTAGGTTTCGCTCACCAACAGGCGGTCATCCAGCGGCAGGATCATGCGGGGCAACACCAGGCTGTCTATATAAATCGTGGATTTGTCCATGACGCCGTCTCCATTGGTATCTTCCAGCCGTTTGATGGTGGAGTAGGGCTCATTCTGGTCGGTGCCTTTGATGTCTTGCATGTAGGTGCGCAGCTCGGCCACGTACATGCGGCCGTTCCCGTCCCAGGCAATGGCCACGGGCTCAATGACCATGGGTTCGCTGGCCACCAACTCGGCGCGGTAACCGGGCGGCAGGTAAATAGACTCCAAGCTTTGCTTTTTGGTCAGGAACTCGGGAGTAGGGTCCTGTTTAACGATTATTTTCCCCTTGGCGTCTCTGAGCACGGTAGCTTCGGGCATTTGGCAGGTGATGGCCAAAAACAGCAGCCCCAGCGCGCTCAACGAACTAATGTAACTCTTCTTCATGCGTTAACTTCTTTATATTGGCGGAAGCTAAGCCTGTGCATCTTGCTTCCTGCGCCAGGAAGATCTGGCGTACTCATATTTCAGTGATGGGTTGGCTATCTCTGGCAAAGGCATTTTCCCGTTTCTAGCCTCTTTTTTGAAAAACAGGCCGGAAACAGGAAAACGGGTCACAGACTAGTCAACCGGAACGAGGTTATTTCTTTTTGCCCATGGCGTACTTAATGCCACCCAGCAAGTGGTTTAGGAACAAGGGATCGGTATAGGATTGGTCGGTGTGACCCAGTTCGGTGTAGAAAGACCGACCACCGTCGAAGTCATGGTACCAGGCCATGGGGTGGAAATCTCCGTTGGTGCCGCCTTTGTAGCTTTTCTCGTCAATGGTGATAAGCACGTTCAGGCCTTCCTTTATCCACTTAAAGTTGTACCACTCATCTTTCCTGCTCCATTGCGCCGGCAGGTGCTTGGTAGAAATATGGTTAGCGTCTACAATGTTGAGCGTGGCGGTTTGCCCATGCGGGTGGCCCCCGAAGTAGGCACCCACCAGGTTGCCGTACCACTCCCAGTCATACTCGCAGTCGGTGGCCGCATGGACCCCCACAAACCCGCCGCCTTTCTGGATATACCGCTCAAAGGCCTTTTCCTGCTCTGCGTTCAAGATGTCGCCGGTGGTGCTCAGGAAAACCACGGCAGCGTACTGTTTCAGATTTTGAGGGTTGATCTTGGTGGCATCGGTGGTGGTGTCTACCGCGAAGTTGTTCTCGGCGCCCAGCTTCAGAATGGCCTGGTTCCCTATCTTGATGGAGCCATGCCGGAACTTGGCCGTTTTGCTGAATACCAACACTTTGGGTGGTTTTGCCATTGCCTGGGCATTCTGGTTTATACACAGCAGCGCACCCAGACAAAGCAGCGTCCAGGCAAAGGTTCTTGTAAGGGCGGTAGAAATGGTCATAAGGGTTAGCGAGGCTTAAAAGTTAGCGCGTAATGACAGGCCGTAGGTTCTGGGGTCACCAAGGTGAGCGGCACCAAAATCATAGGCATAGTCCAGGTAATGCTGATCAGAGAGGTTGTTACCCCACAGGAAGGCCTCAAACCTAGGTGTGGCTACCCCCACGCGGGCATTAAATTTGTGGTAAGGGTTTTGCCTGATTTGGTTGGCCAGGTCAAAATACTGCTCGCCAAGGTGGTTCCACTCCCCACGTAGGCCCACTTTAGCGTTAGTCAAACCCGGCATGGGCAGCCAGTACTGCAGCGCCAGCAAGGAGGTAATGTTGGGCGTGTAGATCTGCCGGTTACCGCTCAGATTCACTTCAGACCCGTTGGAAGCCACGTCCAGGGTTTTGTAGGTAGCCGAGGTGTATCCAAAACTGTACATGACGTCCAAACCTTTCAAGGCCTTGATGAATACCTCTGCTTCGGCGCCTTTGCTTTCCAGTTTCCCGGCGTTTTTAGTTACCGTGATGGCGTCTGGCAACACCAGGGTTGGCACCTGGGCATTGTTCACCCACACATAAAAAGCGGCCAGGTTCACCCGCACGCGGTTGTCCAGAAACGTATTCTTCAGACCCACCTCAAAGTTGTTACTGAACTCGGGTTTGTAAGCGAAAAGCGGGGGCTGCGAGGGGTCCGACGACAACTGGCTGAGCCCACCCGCCCGAAAACCTTTGCTGTAGGAAACAAAAGCACTTTGATTTATAGAAGGCTTGAACACCAGCCCCAGTTTGGGCGAGAAAGCTTTGAAGGATGCAGAGGCCGCCATCTCTTCTTGCGTAAGAATCAGTTCTTCCCCTTCACCGGGGCGGAATTCTCCTTTCACGCGCTGCCGTTTCTTTTCATAGTCATAACGCGCGCCCAGCACCACATCAAACGCCGTACCCAGCGTGTAGGTGGCTTGCCCGAACAAGGCTGCGCCGTGGCTTCTCAACGTATTGGTGGCAATGCTCTGGGTGTTGGCCGGAGCCCCCATCAGCCCCGCATCTTCCCCAAAGAAAGTGCCTTGCTTTACCGGATTATACTGCCAAAACCCGTAGGCCCCGGCTACCCACTGCAGTTTAGAAGAAGACAAAGCCGGCGTGGAAAACCTGAACTCCTGGATGCCCACTTTCACGTTGTTCCAGCGGTCACCGTAGTTATTGAAAATGGAGACAGCATCAACGGGTGAGAAATCCCCATCCAGGGGCTGGTTGTAAAACCGATGGTTGTTCTGGTAAGAGGTCTGGGACGTGAAATTGACCTTATCGCCGAAGTAGTCCACCACCAATGACCCGTTAAAGGTATTGTCTTTCATGGTGGCTGTGCTGTTCTGGCTCAGTTCAAACGGGTTAGACAAGGCCTCTTCTACGCTGGATTCCAACGGAAACGCCCCCTCATTGCTGACCACGTTCTTCTTGGCGTTCAGCCGGAAAGACAACCTGGAGCTGGGCTTGTACACCAAAGACACGTTTCCGACCCAGGTCTGCTGATCGTCAAAAGAGGTATTGGTGAAAGTGTTCTGATAATAGCCCTCCCGGGTATGGAACAGGCTGGAAACGCCCAGAAATAACTTGTCTTGTACCAGCGGCGTGCTTATTCCCAGGCTGTAGCGTTGCAGGTTATAATTCCCCACGTTCACCTCGGCAAAGCCGCGGGTGGTATTGTCTGGTTGGCGGGTAATGATGTTGATGACCCCGCCCATGGAATTACGGCCGTACAGCGTGCCCTGCGGGCCGCGCAGCACCTCAATCCGTTCAATATCATGCAGCTGCGCGATATAGGTATCCAGGTTAAACTGGTTCACGCCATCAATGTACGTGGCCACGGTGGGGTCGTAGGACGTGGTGGCAATGCCCCGGATAGAGGTGACGTTGCGGTTGTCGCCGGAGTGGCCGCTAAATAAGTTAGGGATAATGCCCGTCAGGTCGCGGGTGTTCCAGATCCTGGCTTCCTGAATTTGCCGGGCAGACAGCGTACTGATGCTCAAGGCCGTCTCCTGGGGGTCTTCCTCCTGCTTCTGGGCACTGATGACCACGGCCTCCAGTTGGTGCAGGGTGGCAGGCAACTGAAAATGCAGCACGGCATCTGCCTTTACCGTCATTTTTCGGTTCACCGCCGCGTGCCCCAGGGCGCTTACAAAGAACTGGTACTCGCCCGCCGGCACGTTCTCCAGAACAAAACTGCCGTTGGCCTGGGTAACGGTCTGGATATTGGTGTTCAGCAGCCGGATGCTCGCGCCCCCTATAGGAGCCGCCTGCAGGTCGGTTACTTCCCCTTCAAGGGTAATCAAAGACTGAGCCGCCGCCATGAAGGGCAAAGAAAACAGCAGACCCATTAAAAGCACTGGTACTCGTAAAAATTTAAAGATCATCTACTTCAAAGACAAGATGTATTTGGTCATTTTCTTGGCATCTGCCTCAGACAAGGCGGTATGGGGAGCCATGGGGATTTGCCCCCAGGTACCGCTTCCACCTTTGATGATTTTCTGCGCCAACCTTGCGTAGTTGGCCTCGGTGGCTGGGTACTTGGTAGCTACGTCTTTGTAAGATGGCCCCAATGACTTGGCATCTATTTTATGGCAGGCCATACAATCTGACTTGGCAATCAGCTGCTTACCGGCCTCCAGTTCTGCGGCAGTGGGCTTGGTAGTATTGGGTTTGGCGGCGGCCTTTTTAACCGGCTGTTTATTGCCTTGCGCCAGAGCGGTATTGCCAAATTCAGGGTTTGCCACGCTGTACCCAGCCACCAGGAACAAGCACACCAAGCTGGCACTAAGAGTCTTTCTTACCATTTCTAAGGGAGATTTCAGGGTGAATAAATCAAAAAACAAATGGTTGCAGATTGAAAACCGATGGATTTAAGGACGGTATCTCCAGAGCACATGCTCGTCCCGGGTATACAGACGACCTTGTTTGTCCATGGCCAGTAACCCAACCCCAGATTTTAGCAAGGTCTCCTTCATGGTTTTGGGGTCTATCCTGTAAAAGTTCCCATTAAATGTGGCGTATAAATACCCACTAGGATGAAAAACCAGGAAGGCATTGCGCCAGATATGGGTGGGCGTTCCGGCAATGTTGTAGTACTTGTGTGTAGTTACTACTTTCTTTTGAACCGGGTCAAACACAAACAGCGTACCATCTGCCATTCCCCAAATATTACCGTCGGGCCCATTTACCAGGGCGGTAATGGCCCAGGCACCTGGCACCGGCACGGCCTCAAATGTCTTGATGTTGGCACTCGCATCCCAACCAAACAGCTTTGCCTCTCCTGCCACTGGGCTAACCCCCAACCCTCCTGATATGGTAGTCCCTCCAATTACCAGCCCGCCTACATTCACTAAGCTGATTATTGATTGGTTGTTTACAACATCTACATAGCTTTTTAATTGATTAGTATTCGCGGTATATTCCACCAAGGCACCTCCTAACTTACCGTAACCAGGTACCGTACCAAAATAGAGTTTTCCGGCACCCTCCACACTCACTCCGGCAAAGGGCCGGTCTTGACCCTCTATCCTACCAAGCGATTTTGGGTTGCCACTGTTGGAGTTCCAGGGGCGTTTAGTATCATAAACATAGAACTGCGCACCAGAATAGATCCCAAAATAGATGTTATCCCCTTGCACAGTCATCCCCTCAGCCTGACCCAACCCACTGTATTGGGTCACCTTATCGTTGGTGGGGTCATAGGCAGCATTCCCCCCCGCTAGATAACCGCTAGACCAGATGCGTCCATCTGGACCGGTTACAATAGTTTGGATGTCATATGGCTGGGGAGGCACTTCAAATTTTACTGTTGTGATATTGCCTGATGCAGGATTATACCACCTCACCTGAGAATACTTTGTCAAGATGTGCAGCGTGCCATCTTTGCCCCATCGCATGTCTTTAGCTTCATAACAATCAGCAATGAAAGTTGGAGCTTGCCCAGGCTTGCTTAAATCATGGGAGTATAGCTTATTATTGGCCGTGTAATAGGTAAGGTTGGTTGTAGGCGATTTCACAACCGATTGAGCGTCTATTGTCTCCAACGTTTGCTCTACCAGCCCGGTGCTTAAGTTATATACCAAAGTCTTGCGCTGGTTAGGGCTGGTCACCCATGCTAACAACCTGTCGCCATCAGCGTAGCCGGCGGCCAACCCCATGTAATAGACAAACTCCTGGTCAAAGTACTGGGAAGGCAGGATCTGCTTCTTTGCTTTTGTGGCCAAGTTTAGCTCCACCAAACGGGCATGCGCTCCTACTCCAATCAACAGTTTGTTTGTTGGTGCATGGTATACCAAACTACGGGCATAACTCTCCCCAGAAACAACTGCTCCATTGGCCACATCTGTGAAGCCGGTTGAGGGATGGTAACGAAACACTTTCCCCCCAGGGTAAGTACCGCCAAACACTTCCCCGTCTTTACCCGCCACCAGATCAGAAATAGTTGTCTGGCCAGAGAGGACCAAACCCAAATCTTCTACCGTTTGACTCCCAGGCCTTGTGCGGTATAGATGCGCATTATTGCCGCCAATGTATAACCAATGATCCGTTGAAGCCGTCATGGCCGTAGAACCATTAGCACCTACCAGTTCTAGATCGGCCACCACTCTTCTGGCTTTCATGTCATAGCCAACCAAGTGCCCCGGCTTGCCTGATACAACAGTATAAGCAAACTCATTTCCATTGGCATCTTGAACAAAATCGCTCGCTTGAAGGGTAGTAGCCGTCAGTTGGGCGCCTACGTTAGTAAAGATTCCCTCCCTTATCTCCTCTTTTTCTTCTTCCTCTTTTAAGGAATCTTCTTTACAAGAGATGCTACCTAGAGAAAGCAGACCGTATAGCAGCAGCAGATGGTACTTCTTCATAACAAAGCAATTTATTTTAATATTTGCCATGAATTTAATAAAACGATTTAATAAATGAGGTAGTTAGTTAAATATATTTTAAAATATTATTAACTCATGCATCCCAAGTTCTCATGGAGTTTGTAAGCTGTTTTTATCAGTTATCACATTAATATGTACTACTAATCCTACCTATTTAGAAATAGACATAAAGGGCTTGTTTTGTCCGTACAACTGCCATTGAACTGCTGCTTGACAAAGAGGAGGAGCTTCCCTTAAAAACCAGGCAATAAAAAACTCCCTGTTTTCAGCCCGATTTGGAAAAAGAGGCTGAAAACAGGGAGCATGTCAGAAGATTAAGCTACCGTAAGGTTATGGCCTATAACTCCACAGATTTTCGGAGTCTCTGGTATAGAGAACACCGTTCTTGTCCATGGCTAACAGCCCCACCCCTTTTTTAAGCACGGTAATCTCCATAGTGGCAGGATCCAGGCGGAAGAATTCACCGTTCGCGGCACCATAAACCTGGCCCGATGGATGGAACTCCAGAAAACCCAGGCGCCAAATGTGGGTGGGATTCTCACTGATTTGAAACAGTTTTTTGGTTTTCTCCACCTTTTGAGTCTTAGGATCAAAGGCGAAGATGATACCATCGGCGAATCCCCAGATTTTCCCATCCAGACCGTTAACCAGGCACGTAATGGCCAGGGTACCGGGCACCGGCGAGAATTCAGCTATTTTTTCCTTCTTCACTGGGTCCCAGGCAAAAACTTTCCCTTCTTTTTGGGTGGGTTTTGCACCAAGCCCTCCAAAGATGGTGGTTCCGCCCCACACCAATCCGTTGTGATACACCAAACTGGCCACGGCCTGGTCCGGCACCACGTTGGCAAAGGGCTGTAGTTTATCTGTGGCTACGTCATACTCAATCAGCGCACCGCCCAACTTGCCGTACCCAGGAATAGTCCCGAAGTACAACTTGTTCTTATCTGCCAGGCCAGTGGCGGCGAAGGGGCGGTCCTGTTCCTCCACATTGCCAATGAGCCGCGGATTGTCTTTGCTGGCGTTCCAGGGTTTGGCGGCGTCATAGTGGTAGATTCTGGCCTTGGGGTAGATCCCGAAATAGATGTTGTTGCCAAACGCAAGCATGCCCTCGGCTTGGCCCATGCCCTGGTACCTGGTAGACTTCTGCGTCTTGGGGTCAAAGGCGGCGTTTCCGCCCAGCAAAAATCCACTGGACCAGATACGGCCGTCGGGGCCGGTAATCAGGGTTTGGATGCCGTAGGGCTGCGGTGCCACTTCAATTTTCTCCGTGGTGATGTCACCGGTCCTGGGGTCGTATTTCTTGATTTCGCCGTAGCGGTTGATCACGTGCAGCTTGCCGTCTTTGGCCCAGCGCATGTGCTTGGCTTCGGCGCAGGGCGCGATGGCCACGGGTTTCTCCCCTACTTTGGTGAGGTTGTGCCGGTAAAGCGTGTTGCTGGCTGTATAGTACACGTCATCTGTGGTGTTGGATTTAATAAGCGTGTTGGCATCCAGCGACGGGATTACCTGCTCAATCTTGTCCGTTCTCAGGTTATACACCAGCGTCTCGCGGTCTTTGGCATCGGTCACCCAGCCCAGCATTCTGTCACCGCCCGCTACGCCTTCGGCGATGCCTAGGTAATACACAAACTCCCGCCCGAAATACTTTTCTGGCAGCAGCTCTTTCTTGGTGCCCGCCTTGGGGTCCACCTCTATTAAATGCGCATGGGAGCCCACACCGGCGTACAACTTGCCCGTGGAATGCTGATACGCCATGCTGCGCACATAGCTCTCCCCTGCCACAATCTGTCCGGCCACGTCGGTGAAACCGTCTTTGGGATGATAGCGGAAAATCTTGCCGGTAGGGTAGGTTCCCCCGAAGATTTCGCCGTCCTTGCCGGGCGTCAGGTTCAGTACCTCGGCGGTGCCCGGAAGGGCCACGCCCAAGTCTTCCATTTCCTGGCTACCGGGGCGGGTGCGGTACAAATGCCCGTTAGACGCACCAATATAGAGCCAATTGTCTGTGGAAGGCACCATGTCAATTGCGCCCTCGGCGGTCTTTATTTCCAGGTCTACCACCACCTGCTTGGTTTGCATGTTGTAGCCGGTCAAATGGCCTGGTTTGCCGCGCACGATGGAGTAAGCGAATTCGGTTCCGTCCGGAGCCTGCACAAAGGAACTAGCCTGCAGATTGGCCGAGGTCAGCTGCACGCCGTGGTTGGTGAACGTGCCCATTTTAGGCGCGGCCTTCTGCGCAGTCTCCTGCACCGACGTTGTCTTGCAGGAAACCAAGAGAAAAGCTATACCTAGGCTGTAAAGTAACTTTTTCATCTAAAAGGATTTATTCAATTGGAGGTAAGAAATGGGGGCGTTTCGGCCTCCTCAGAACTCTGGTAAAGAGAAGCGCAGGTGGGCTCCAAGCAAAGGGATTTCTGTTTTCGGCCCACTTTAAGAAAAGCAGGCTGAAAACAGAAAAGTTACTAAACCGTGCTTTTGCAACTATTCTACCACAGTTGCTGGATCATAGCGCCATAAATCTAGCATCCGCCGGAAGTAAAGCCTGCCTTTCTGGTCCATGGCTAGCAAGCTAACGTTATCTTCAATGGTAGTGACCTTCATGTTGGCCGGGTCAACGCTGTAAAGCTTGCCATTCACCGCCACGTACACCAGCCCGTTGGGGTGCACCTGCAGAAACGCGTTCCGCCAGATGTGCGTGGGATTGCTGTTCATGGTGAAGAACTTATGCTTGGAAACAACTTCCCGCTTGGTAGGGTCAAACACAATCAAGTCTCCGTCAGCAAAGCCCCAGATGTTTCCACCCGGCACTTGAGCCAGACCGGTCACGGACATGGCGCCCGGCACCGGAATCAACTCAAATACTTTCTTTTTCTGCACTGGGTCCCAGCCAAAGATCTTGGCTTCTTTTTGGGTAGGCACGCCACCCAGACCGCCATAAATGGAGGTTCCGCCTAGCACAACTTCTCCGGCCTGCACCAGGCTGATGATGGATTGATCTGGAATAAGCCCCTCAAAAGTTTCCAGCTTGTCAGCGGCTACGTCATAGTCTACCAGCGCGCCACCCAGAATGCCGTAGCCCGGCACGGTGCCGAACAACACCTTGTTCTGTTTCTCCAGCCCCAGCACAGCAAACGGACGGTCCTGGCCTTTTATCTGGCCCAGGAATTTTGGGTTCCCTTGCTTTGTATCCCAAGGCTTTTTGGTGTCATGGGCGTAGAGCCGGGCTTTGGCGTAAATACCGAAGTAGATGCTGGAGCCTAAGTTGGCCATGCCTTCGGTTTGGTCCAGGCCGGGGTACTGCACGTTCTCTCCCGTTTCTGGGTTGTAAGTCGCGTGCCCGCCTGCCAGATAACCGCCGGTCCAAATGAGCCCATCTGGCCCAACTCCAATGGATTGGATATCAATGGGCTGCCCGGGCACCTCCAACTTTTCAGTAATATGCTTTCCGGTTTTAGGATTGTAGACATGGAAATGCTTGCTGCCCGTAAGCAGATAGAGTTGGCCGTCTTTGCCCCAGCGGATGGTTTTGGTTTCGCCGCCCAGGTGAGCCAATTCTTTGGGCTGCGGCTTCTTGGCAGCGTAATCCAACACAAAAAGTTTACCTCCGGCAGTATAATATACATGAGAGCCTTTGGGTGCCTTGATCACCGATTTGACATCAAGGGTAGGCATGTACTCCTCAAACTTTTTGGTCTTGATGTTGTAGATGGCCGTTACCCGCTCTGTAGGTCCGGTGAGCCAACCGAACACGCGGTCGCCACCTTTGAGGCCGTTCACCAGGTTGATGTGGTAAATGGCTTCCTGGTCACGGTCTTTGTCGGCTAACAACTGCTTCTTGGCTCCGGTTTTAGGGTCAAGCTCCACCAAGGCAGAATGCGAGGCAATGCCGGCGTAAATCTTGCCGGTGGCTTTGTGGTAGGTAACGCTTCTGACATAATTCTCGTCTTTCACCAACGCCCCCTGACCCACGTCTTTGAAACCATCTTTGGGATGGTAGCGGAAAACCCGTGCACCGGGGTAGGTCCCCCCGAAGATTTCACCGTCTTTACCCGCCACTAAATCCCAGATTACTTTCTCGCCGGGCAGTACCTTCCCCAGACTGGTTACAGAATCGGTGCCGGGCATGTGTTTGAAGAGAACTCCGTTAGCCGCCGCTATATAAACAACGCCATCTGTGGAAACTTCCACATCCCAAGAGCCATCTGTGCCTTCCAGTTCCACGTCCAGCACTTGCTTGGTGGGGTGCAGGCGAAATCCAATCAGGTGCGCCGGCCTACCTCTCACTACGGTATAGGCGTAACTGTTCCCGGCGGCATCTTCGGCAAAGACACTTCCCTGAATCAGGGAAGCGAACACCTGTGGGCCTAAATTAGTGAATTTACCGCTGGCCGTTTGGGCACTGATTTTAGAAAAACAGGCCAGAAACAGGAGCAGCAGGAAACTTGGTTTCAGAGAACGCATCATAGGCTTAGGGCATTTTCGGTGGCCAAGAACTCATTTACAAACGCATCGTCGTTCAGGTGCGGATACATTTGATAGACGCGGTCAATCTCCTCCATCTGCCCCTCAGATAATTCTTCCTGCGGATTGAGGCACCAACGGCCTTCCAGCAGGCCCTGACGGCGCAGCACCTCGTGGATGCCCGGGATACAGCCATGGAAGGCGTGCGCCGGGTCAAAGAGGGCGGCGTTCACATCGGTCACCTCAATGCCTTTGGTCAAAAGAGCATCAGCTCCCTCACCGGTTTTATTCAGGCGGTATTCCTTTATTTCCTCCAATAGCTCCACCGCTTTCTGGGTCCAGACGGCCCAGTGGCCAAGCAGGCCGCCCACAAACTCCTTCTCCACTGTCTGTCCGTTGATGCTGAAGCGGTAGGTGGTCATCAGGTCTGGGATGATGTTGTCGTCGTTACCGGTGTACATGGCAATCTGGTCCCGGCGAGAGGAGTGGCACACGGCCCGCATCACGTCCAGGGTCTGGTAGCGGTTGAACGAGGCGACCTTAATAGCCATCACGTTCTCTATCTCGGCGAACTGTAACCAGAAATCGTAGCTGAAGATGCGCCCGCCCACTGAGGGTTGCAGGTAAAACCCGAACACCGGCATGATTTGGGCCACGGCCCGCACGCGGTCCAGGATCTGCGCCTCGGTCCAACCCTGCAGGCCGCCCATGCTCAGCAAGCCAATGTCGTAGCCGTGCTTCAGGGCAATCCGGGCTTCGTTCTCTGCCTGGGCGGTGGGCCCGCAGATTCCGGCCACTTTGATGAACGGGCGGTCCAGGCCGGCCTTGGCCACCTCCTCGGCGGCCAGCCGCAGCACGGTCTCATACAAGTTCACCTCCGGGTCACGTATTTCAAATTGAGTAGAGTGAACGCCCACAGCCACGCCTCCGGCTCCACTGGCCATATAGTAGCGGGTGAGCTGGCGCTGCATGTGTTCGTCTAAGGCACGGTCGGCGTTTAAAGCTAATGGGTGCGCAGGAATAACGGTGCCCTGGTGCAGAAACTCTTGGAGGTTGTTAGGTAGTTGTTTCATTAGAATTTGCCTTCTCTTTCCTGAAAATGGGTTGCTTTGCCAAAGGTGTCGCCGCCTTCCTGTATCCAGAGCGCGGTGATGTCCAATATCTCCCGGATGGTCACCTTGGGGTAGCCGAACAGGCGGTGGGCCTCTGAGGCGTTGCTGAGCAACGCGGTGGGTTGCACTTCATGGATGAACCTGGGCTCCTTCCCGAACATGTTACCGAACTGCTCCGCCACCCACTGAACTGACAAGGTCTCTGGGCCAGTCACGTTTAACAGCTTGGCCGGTGACTCACAGTGCAGCAGCGAACGGATTGCGATTTCATTCGCGTCGCCCTGCCAGATCACGTTCACGTTGCCGGTTCTTAAGTCAATCTCGCGGCCTTCGTTCACGGCTTTGGCAATCTCCAGCAGCACACCGTAGCGGAAATCAACGGCGTAATTCAGGCGGTAGATAAGGGTAGGCGTGTTGTTCTTCTGGGAGAAGTACTGGAAAATACGCTCCCGACCCAGGCAGGACTGCCCGTACTCCCCTACCGGCGCAGCCGGATACTCCTCGGACAGGCCGCCCGAGGTGACCGGCACAAACGGATACACGTTGCCCGTGGAGAAGGCCACTATGTTAGACTCGCGGTAGCGCTCGGCCACTCGGCCTGGCAGGTACGCGTTCATGGCCCAGGTGAAAGCCTCTTTGCCCGTGGTCCCAAACTTGTTGCCGGCCAGGTAGAGGATGTTCTCCGCATCGGGCAGGTTCTGCAAATCGGTCTCGTTCAATAAATCAGCGGCAATGGTCTCAATGCCATAGGATTCAATTTCATCACGGGTGCTTTTGTCTGAGAACCTGGAAACGCCTATGATTCTCTTGTTAAGCCCGGCGGCCTCCACGGCCTGCTTGGCCAGTTTGCCCATGCTGGGGCCCATCTTGCCGCCAATGCCCAGCAGCATGATGTCGCCCTTGATTTTTGCAATGTCCTGCAGCAGGTCAGGGGAGGGTTTCAGCAGTTCCTGCTCCAAGGTTTGTAAGTCTTTCATTCCTGAATGTTATGTAAAGGGTGTTCAGATGCTTTTAAATTCTGGCCCTGTTTTTGGGCCTCTTTTCTGGAAACGAGGCCCAAAACGGGAACCGCCTAGCCAAATAGTTCTATGGCGTTGCTGATGGCCAACCCTATAATCAGCAAAAGCCCCAGCGCCCCGAAAATCTTGGAGACCAGGTTATTCTTCAGGTTGCCCATCACAGAGGCTTTGTTGGCAATGAAATACATGGCCACGCCAATGAATGGCACCAGGAAGATGGTAACGCTCTGTGCGAAGACAATCAGCTCTAGCGGCAACTTGCCAAACAGGATGGCAATCACGGCCCCAGCCACCATGACCAAGGCAATCAGGTATTTCACGACGTTGTTGCTCAGGTTGCTGCCAAAACCCAGGGCATCGCCCAGCAGGGTGCCGCCTACGGAGGCATTGCCCACCAAAGAGGAGAAAGAAGCCCCAAACAAGCCAATCAGAAACAGCGAAGAGGCATAATTACCGAAGAGCGGCTCCAGGGCCTTCGCCATCTCTGAGGCGCTGGTCACTTTCAAGCCCTGCGGGTTTAAGACGGCCGCCGCGCAGATTAACACCACGGCGCTCATAATGCCCAGAATCAGAATTCCGGTCACGGAACTGTTGTTGGAGTAAGTCTCTGGGGCGGCATCTGCGGGCTGTAATTTCCTGCGTTCCTGCACCAGATAGGCTTGGTAAAAAGCTCCTACTATAGAAAAGCACGACGCCGTGAAAGCAATGACTAAACCAATGGAACCATCTGGCAAAGAAGGCACAAAGCCTTTTGCCACCCCTGCCACATCTGGGTCAGCCATGAACAGCGTGGTCACAAAAGAGAACAGCATGATGGCCACCAGGGCAATCATCAGTTTCTCCAGGATTTTGTAGAAAGACCTGAAAAACAGGAGCCCTATTCCCACCACGTTGAACACAATCACCCACAGCGCGGGCTTGGTGCCAGTGGCCTCAGCAATGGCAATGCCTACGCCAATAGAGTTACCTGCCTGGAACGAGGTAGTCACCAGAAAGACCCCCACGCCAATAATTATGGCTACCGCTCCGCCCCACTGCTGCCGTATCAAGGCCAGCAACGAGACCTTGCTGGCAGTGCCTATGCGGGCGCCCATGTTGGTGAAAATAACCATGAAGAAAATAGCCACGGCCACCACCCACATAAGGGAGTAGCCGTAATCTGCTCCCATCTTGGAGGTGATGGTCATTTTGCTGGGCCCAAAGACCAGCGCGGCCGTGATAATGCCTGGCCCCAAGGAATACAGCCACCTTTTGAGGGTAGTCTCCTTTTTGATTTGCGTTGGTTCAATAACTGGTGCGCTCATCTTTATCGGTTGGATTTGATTTCATTCTCACTTATCCCTGATGCTCCGTTCCCCCAGCTGCTTCGCACGTAGGTGGCAATGCTGGCAATCTCGGCGTCTGTCAGGAAACCGAAGGAAGGCATGGCTTGGTCATATCGCTGGCCTTTCACCGTGATAGGGCCAGAGAGCCCCTTCAGGATAATCTTAGCCAACTGATTCTTGTCGCCGGTCACCTGCTCGGCGCCCTGCAAGGGTGGGAACGTGCCCGGCACGCCCTGCCCGTCTTCTTTGTGGCATGCCGCGCAATGCTGCGTAAACAAGGCTGAGCCGCTCACCGCATCCTGTTGCTGGGGCTTCGGTTTGCGCACATAGCCAATGGGGCGTTTCTCTGTCTTGATTTTGCCGATGCGCAGGATGCGGTCATCCCTTTCCACCGGGAAACCCGGCGAGGGGTTCCAGTCACGGTTGCTGGTGGAGACGTAGATGTCGCCGGTGGGTGAGACGCAGATGTCGCGCAGCCTGCCGTACTGGTTTTCTAGGTGAACTTCCTCTGAGGTCACAATAGTACCGTCATGGCTCAGGGTCAGTACCCGCAGGCTCTTGCCCTTGAGCGTGCTTAGTAAAATGGAGTTGGTCCACTCTGGAATAGAATCTGAGGCATAGAAGTCTATCCCCGCCGGGGCGATGGTGGGCGTCCAGGACCGGAGCGGCTGGGTGCGCTGGTGCCGGGCCGCGATGGCTTTCTCCACTGGGGTATCATGCCGGCCCTCAATCTCAGGCCAGCCGTAATTTTGCAGCGGCTTGATGATGTTCACCTCGTCTTCCAGGGCCTCGCCGTGCTCTGAGGTATAGACCATGCCAGAGGGAGCAACGGCCAGCCCCTGCATGTTCCGGAAGCCCCAGGCCACCACGTAGCTGTTAGGAATGGGATTGTCCTTGGGGATGGAGCCGTCTATGTTCAGCCGCAGGATCTTCCCGTTCAACACCGTGGAATCCTGCGCGTAGCCTTTCTTCTGCACATCGCCGGTGGCCCAGAGTAGCTTGCCGTCGGGCGTGAAGGCCATCCTTGAGCCGTTGTGTGAGGTACCGCCGTCTATCTGCAAAAGCAACTTGGCATTGGCGAGCGTGTCTTTCTGGAAGGTGTAGCGCACCAACCTGGAGACAATCACACTGTCCGGCCCCACTTTGGTGGTGTAGTTGACGAAGACGTATGGGTGCTGCTCCAGGTCTGGGTGCAGGGCCATGCCCAGCAGGCCCGAAGTACGCTTGCGCCATACCTCTTTAATGTTTAGGAGCACCTTCTTCTCCCCGGTGGTCACGTTGATACGGCTCACGGTGCCGCTCTGCTCGGTTACCCACAGGTGGCCGTCTGAACCCCAAACAATATCCCAAGGCACGTTCAGGCCCTCGGCCACCACGCTCACGCCCAGAATGGTGGAGTCCAACTCTAGGGTAGTCTCCACCGGATAATGTTTTGGCGCAACCGCATTGTTTCCGGCCCCGCACCCAACCAGGAAAAAAGCGAATAAAAGGAAGCAGCCCGTACTTAATTTCATAAAGTGTGTTAAGATTTTCTAGCTTTTCTGCCTGGGCAGAGGGATTGCAGTTCTAGTGCCTCGTCTGTTTTCGACCTCATTTTAAGAATGGAGCCCTAAAACGGACAAGTGCAGGTTGTCTTGCCGGAACGCATGGGTTGGATAATGGGCCAAATGTCTTTGGACGTCATGAACATCAAAACCATTCGGCCCTCTTATGCCTTGCAAAGAATATGACTGCGCCTGCTTGGGAGAGTCTGGGAGAAGATACCTTAAGCTGATTCCTTATGCAGAGTCAACTATCTTGGTGTCATTCTCCCTTTCTTTCATTGCTATTGTTGTCTGTTGCTACACTTGTCTTGACATTGCCCGCTCCCCTTCAAAGAAGGCCTCAGGAATGGTCGCACAAAAACTTTCAGTCAAGGCAAATTGACTGTTTGCCACCTGTCTTTGGTTACCCAACCTTTCCCTAGAGGAAGATTCTTTAATGAACAAAGGGCAGGGAAAACAGCTGTTTTGGGAGAGGCTGGAAGAGTAAGCGCCAACTGCTCCGGCAAAGTGCTATCGGCCTTGACCATTCATAGCTTCCTATGCTTCCTTAGGCCACTCCGTTTCAATACCCTGCGACTTAATAAAAGTCTGGAATTCTGCCAGCAGCGCTTTGTTTTCGCGCACGGCGCGGGGTTTCACGTTTTTGGCCGAGGCAAACTTCACCAGCATACCCACTGACTCGCCTATGTTCCATTCCACGGGGTGCAGGCGGTAGCAGCCGTTGGTAATGTGCGTGGTACCTATGTTCTTGTTGGCCGGCAACAGGTTATCCATCCGCACCGGCAACAGCGCGCCCAATGGAATCTGGAACCGCAGCGAACCAAAGTCCACGTAGTTGACTTTATCTGAGGTTGGGTGAAGGTCAATGCGGTAATAGCCCACCCCCACGCTGTCATAGAAATAGGCCGCCTGGCCACGCTCTCCTTTCTTAGCCACTTTGGCTCTCTGCTCCTCGCCTACATGCTCCTCCAGCACTGTGAAGACAGCTTTGATTCTGCGGCTTTCGCGTACGTACGGGTATTTGGCCAGGCCATCCTCGGTACCCATGATGTCTTTGCGCAGGCGCAGTCCGGGCCATCCTTTGCCACCGTCTGGGCGTGGGGCCTCAGTCTGCAGCCAGTACAGCAAAGAAAGGCTCAATTGCTTGGCACCGTCAACGTGCTTGTTGAATTCCTCTTCTGAAGCACCTACCAAATCACCCAGCATGTAGTCATTCTGCGGCCAGTTCACAATAGTGATGTCACCGGCATAAGCGCCAGGCGCAAAATTGTCTTTGCTGATAATGCGGCGGTATTTCATCAGGTTCAGCAAATCACCGGTGGGAGTGCTCTCTGGGTGAAAGCCCAAGGCCTTTGGCTGCAGGGTGTAGGGGCTGGAGTAATGCAATGCCAACAATTTACCGGGCCAAGACGGAGTTAATTCCGGCACGTGGTTCATCCAGAAATCATAGTCGCGCGGTTTTTCAATCACGTGGTTGCCGCCGGGCACGTAGTCCATGGCAAAGCAGGCGGTAAAGGCTTGGTTCCCTTTGGGGTTGCCTTTGGCGGGGGCATGCAGTTCATTGGTATCTTTCTTGCTCTCTGTACCGGTGACAAACTCGGTGCCGGTAAGGGGCAACAAGTCACCCAACTCCGTGGCGTCTACAAAGTAGGGGGCTACCAGCGTTTTAGTTTTACCGGAGCGCAGATCTTTGGCAGTAAGGGCGTTTACCTTTGAACCGGTTACGTCTGCGGCGGTCACACGGTGCTCCAGCAGCAGCGCCAGTTTGCCGGCACTCAGGTAAGGAGCCAGCATCTCGTTCATCACGGCTAGGGCCACACGGGGTTCATGGCATAATTTAGACACCACGCCATCACCGGGGTTTAACAGGGGGCGTTTGCGGGCCTCGCCGGTCAAGGGGTAGGTGCGCTTGTAATACTCACGCACGGCAGTTCTGAAATCACGGTACAGTTTGGTGCCGCCGTGAGTTTCAATCCATTCGTGCTCATCGGGTGGTACGCCCTGGCTGGTGAGTTGTCCGCCTATCCAATCGGTTTCCTCCGTCAAGATAACGGTCTGGCCGTTGCGCAAAGAGGCCATGGCCGCCGCAAAACCACCCAGGCCCGCCCCAGCAATGACCACATCGGCGGTCAGTTGCTGGTTACCGTTGGGTTGGGTCACTTTCTTTACTTCGGCCAGGGCCGAGGTGGGTAACCCAGTCAAAGAAGCCGTGGCCAGCGCACCGCCGCTAAGGCTCAGGAGCCCAATAAAATTTCTGCGTTTCATAGTATATTTTTTCCTCCCGCGGGGGAGTCATCGTCACAAACAAATCGGCACTTCCCGGCTACACCACACTTTTGCGGGCGCGGTAACCGTTCACGCCGTAGAACAGAATGTACACGTAGCACACCAGCGGCAGCATAAAGGAAATCAGCCAGGAATAATGGTCAATCAAAACGCCCTGCGAGTAGGAGATGATGGCCCCGCCCGCAATGGCCGTAGACAAAATGCCAGAAGCCTTGGTGGTGTACTTACCAAGGCCTTCCACGGAAAGCGAGAAGATGATGGCGAACATGATGGAGTTGCACAAGCCCACGGCAATCATGGTCCAGACAGCCAGGTTACCCGAAGACAGCACCGACACCAGGATCAGCACAATGGCCGCCAAGGAACTAATGGTCAGCACGGTATTAGCTCTAACAGTTTTCAACACCACTGACCCCAGCAGACGGCCTACCAACATGCTGCCCCAGTAAAAGGCCACGTAGGTATTGGCTTGCTCCTCGGCTACGGCTAAGGTATCGGCAATGTAATTGGTCAGGAACGTGCCTATGGCCACCTCGGCGCCTACGTAGAAAAACAGGGCCCACACCCCAAACTTGAGGTTGCGGAACGAGAAAATACCGACGTTCCCGGTTTCTGGGGCAATGGCCTGCTGTGCGGTTTTAATGGACGGCAGCTTGAGGCGTGACACTACCAAGGCAATTACAATCAACAGCAGCGCAATGCCCATGTATGGGTACTTGACAGCATCACTGGAGGCACCGGCGTCCTGCAGCCGTGACAAGATGAAATGCGCGCCAAACAGTGGAGCCACTGTGGTCCCAATGGAACCCACGCCCTGGATCAAGGTCAACCGGGAAGAAGCTGTCTTGGCCGGACCCAACGCCGTGATGTACGGGTTAGCCGCCACCTGCAACAGCACTATGCCAATGGCCACCACAAACAGCGCGGCCAGAAACACATAATATTGGTGCATGACCGCCGCCGGGAAGAACAGCAAAGCCCCAAAGGCCGCCACTGAAAAGCCCAGCACCATGCCTTTTTTATAGCCTACCAGCTCCACCACCTTGCCCGCCGGAATGGACATGATGCCATAGGTCAGGAAGAAATAGAACTGCACCAATGACGACTGTGAATACGTGAGCGTGAAACCCTGCTTGAAGAAAGGCACCAGCGTGTCATTGAGGCAAGTGATGAACCCCATCATGAAATAGAGCACCGCCAGCGAGACCAGCGCCGAGGTATAGGTAGACCTCTTGGTGCCGGGCAGTTCTTCTTCTACGGCAATGGGTTGGGCGGGTAAAACGGCCATAAACTATGCTTCTTGTAAGGCTTCTACTTTTTTCTTTTCTACAATGGCCTCCAGCGTTTTCCAGCACTGGAACAAGCCGCGCGGCACATGGAAACAGCCTTTCCATTTACCGCCTTTGAGGGTCAGCAGCGGCTTGCCCTCACGGTTGAGATAGCCAAACCATTCGCCGTGTTCTGGGTCTGGGAAATGGGCCCAGGTGTAGGCGTGCACTTTCTCGTACCAGTCCCAGCACCGCTGATCGCCGGTGTACAGGTAGCCCTTGAGCAGGGTAATCATGGTCTCCACGTGTACCCACCAGAGCTTTTGATCCCACTCCAGCTGTTGCGGCGGGTTGCCTTTCACATCTAGGAAATAGAAGATACCGCCGTGTTCCTGGTCCCAACTGTACTCCAGGGTTTGCAAGGAGATGTCAATGGTTTTCTGGATAAGCGCCTGGTCTGAGGAACGTTTGGCCAGGTCCATGATGAACCACATGGACTCCAGGCCGTGTCCCGGATTGGTGATTCTTCCCTCAAAGGAATCCACGAAGTTACCATCTGGGTCAACATTCTCCAGAATCAATCCCAGATCTGGCTGGTAAAAAATATCCATCACGGCATGGATGGCATTCTGAATGGTCTCCTCCACCAGTTCGGGCTTGAGCAGATGCTGCACCTCCATGACCAAGTTGGACAGAATCATGGGCAAGGAGAAGCTTTGCATGGGCCGTGTGCCGGGAAAGAGCTTGTCATATTTCCCTTTGGGGTTATCTTGGCGGCGTAGGATGTTATGGAAGGTAGCCACGGCTATCTCTCCGTACTCCTTGTTGCCGGTGGCCTGGTACAACTGGCCAAAACCCATGGTGGCGAAACAGTCTGAAAAGATGTTGTATGGTTGCACCAGGGGCTTGCCTTCGCGGCTGAGGGAGAAGTACCAGTTGCCCTCACTGTCCCGGCCGTAGGCTTTCAAGAACTCGGCGCCCTGTATGGCAAGGTCCAGCCACTCCTGGCGCCTCTCCACCCGGTTGTACAGCATGGAGAAACACCAAACCTGCCGGCACTGCAACCACACAAACTTATCTGTATCATACACATTTCCTTCTCTGTCAAGGCAGGTGAAATAGCCCCCAAACTCCGGGTCTGGGGAGTTCTTCATCCAGAAAGGCACCACATCTTCCAGCAGGTTGTCTTTGTACAGATTGGCGTAACTGCGTAATTTTTCTAATTCCATCTATCTAATGCTAAGTGTTCTTTTGTTCAAGGGGAATTTCAAAGGCAATAAGATTCCTGTTTTGGGGCCCATTTCTAAAATTGAGGCCCAAAACAAACCCGGCATAGCGGGCAGTTCTTAAAAAAACAGGTAGTTATTCTTTCTGCTCAAACATGAGCGCCGTGGTGGATTTCATGTGCTGCTTCACGCCGGAATTCTTGGTCAAATCCCAGAAACTCTGCTGCTGGGCGGTTAATACCTGGGTG
Source organism: Rufibacter psychrotolerans (assembly GCF_016924645.1). Classification (GTDB taxonomy): domain Bacteria; phylum Bacteroidota; class Bacteroidia; order Cytophagales; family Hymenobacteraceae; genus Nibribacter; species Nibribacter psychrotolerans. Next base: position 41,105 of record NZ_JAFFJV010000002.1, read on the forward strand.
GCCACAATCCAGCTTTGGGTCCAACCCGTCAAGGTGTTCCAGGCCCCCCAGCCAGCGTCTGCGTTAGAGGCCCAGTACTCCCAGCGGTCATACTCAAAGCCCCTGAACCAGGCACCGTCCAGGTCTTTGTGCTTGTCACTTTTCACCTGGATTCTGGTAAGGAAATCTGAGAGCTTACCCACCGCCTGCTTGTATTTGGGATTCCCCGTGGCGTGGGCCGCCTCGTTCAGGGCGAAGAATGCAAAATTGCTGGTATAGAGCATGTCAGCGATAGGGTCACCGTTCTCATAGATGAGGGGTGCCTCGTGCAGACCGTACTCGGCGTTGGTTTTGGTACGCCCAAAGCGGCCCTTGTCACCGGCTCCTAACTCTTCCCGAATGGCGCCGCTCTCCACCTGGTTTTCCAGAATCTTGCCTACCATGAGATCAAGCCACTGGCGGTGCTCCGGGGTGTCTTCTATGCGCACCAGCCAGGCCAGCGGCAAAATCATGCGGGCGCGTTCCTGCTGAATGCCGTTGGTCCAAACCCATTTGTCTGGGTAAGCTTGCATCATCATTCTTATCCCGTTCTTGGTTTTCTCCAGAAGCGGCTTGTAGCCAGTCTGGTTGTACAGCCAGAGGTAAGTGGCCCAGGTCCAGGACTCAAAGTGCGGGGCATAGTGCGTGATGTCCCGTTCCCAGTAGTGTTTCCAGCCCAGTTTCTGTAAATCGGCTTCTTCTTGCCGCTCCCCCCTGAAACCCAGACTGCCGGTGGTTCTGAAGTTGGCCATGATGGCCTCTACAATTTCCTTGTCCCACTTATTGGTGCCCATGTAGGCCGAGGCACCCAGCATACCCAGCAAGGCGCGGGCATTGTCATCACCGTAATACACACCGGGGTGGGTCACTGCCCAGCCGATTAGTCCATAGGTGGGGCTCTTTACATCGTTTCGGCTTTCAGCGCGCAGATTGGAGTTATTAAATACATAGTCAATGATTTTGGTGGCCCGGTCATTGTATTTAGGCGAGCCGGTCAATTTGCTGGCAGCTGCCAAGGCAAAGCCTGCTTCGCCCTGCACGTCTGCCCTGATCCAGTAGCGGTACTGTTGGGAACCATTGTGGTAAATTTTGGAGGCATGTCCCTCCAACAGCCCCAAGGTACCGTCCCCGTTGGGCAGCTTCTGGTCTACGGCGGGGCCGAAGGGCTTCTCGCCGTCACCCTGGTACTTGAGCCACATGTCTTTCCAACTGGGGTGGATGTAGAAGCGGGCGTTGTAGAACCAGTCAACGCCTTTCTCCACGCTCTTCACCTTGGCATTAGCGGGAAGCGCCTCTGTTCTGGAGTACATAGGCGTCACATAAGACGGCCACTGGGTGAACTTGAATGAGGGCTGCCCCGTCATTTGGCCATAAATATGACTCCAAACAGCTTTCCAGGCGGCGTTGGGTCCATAGCGGCCCGTGGCAAAGTTGGTAAGTTTGGTGGTGGCCACCCATAGATTCTCTTTCTGGAACAACAGCGGATGCTTTTCTACATCATCAATCCCATATTCGGCTTTGTCCAGCCCTACTACTTTGGCCAGAATCAGCAAGGGGTTATCTACCTTGGCAGGCAACACGTAGCTATCATTCATGCCCAGAATGCTTAAGGGTTTCAACCCTTGGCCGAATACTTCTGAAGTAACTACGCCTCGTTCCAATTCCGCATGGAGCGGCTCGCTAGCAATAGACACTCCTGGTATTTCGGCCGCATATTCTATATAGATCCGCACCCCCTTCTTTTTTGCTTTTTGCAACAGAGCCGTTTCTATATGTGTTTTTGAAGCAGGATAACCATCCGCTACAATAAATATCGCGTCGCCCTTCTTCGCCGCCCCGATTGCCTTTAAGGGAGAAGACACCTTCTGCACCGGTATCCCTTCTTGCACCAGCAGCACATACAAGTCATTCTCCGGGCTACCCACAAAGAAAACCGCTGGTTTAGGGCTTACTGCCGCCTGGGTCAGCAGGGATATGCAACAAAGCAGCAGAAGAATCAATCTTGCTTTCATCTCTTATTTATTTTGGATGAAAATAATAATTATATTTATAAACTACAAAAAACTTAATATATGTTTTTCAAATTTAAAGCTTAATTAATATTCCATTTAAACATCGTTGCTTTAGTTTCATAAAAACCATATTTAGATACGCGATTCTTTGCCTATCCAGCGGGTGTGCATTCTTCCTGAAGCAAACCACCCAGACAAAAAAAAATCCCAGGCACTGCACCTGGGATTTTCAATGAGTAGAATATCTTTTTTTTGCAATGTGGCTATTTGGCAATCTTAAGGCTACGCACCTCTTTACCAGTCACTACTGACACAATGTACACCCCATTGATAAGGTGGAAAGGACGAAGTTGGAGCAGGTTCTCGCCTTTGGCTAATTTCACCTCTTGCTGGAACAATACACGTCCCGTCATGTCTCTTACCAGCACAAGCGCATTATTGCTAGCAACCTCTGATGGTACAGAAAGCTGCATACGGTTATTTTCAGGCAGGTAAACCGAGAAGGAGCTCTTCTCAGTCTCTTTGGAAGCGCTAGTCAAACTGAACGGGGTTGGGGCAAGGGCAATTCCCCGGAAGTTAACTGTACTTCCATCTGTAGCCTCGTTGAATTTATATTGAAGAGACGCATACAATATTGTCTTCACCAGCCTTGAGGTATTAAAGTCAACAGGATCATCTCCTTCATTATGCACGGTATAAGCATCATTCGCCATCATGGAGTAGATAGGGTCATTGATTCTGACAATCGTCGGCTTTCCGGCAGCAGGGGCAGTATTTACGAAGATCTGCGCGTCTTGACCAGACAATCTGGCAGTTATGCCTTTTCCATCCTTTAGCTTTGCGTGAGAAAATGAACCTAAATCCTGCCAAGCGAAAACACCATCCACACCTTCATAGCTATACTTACGAATGACACTATTCGTGTTGGCTGCGGGGATCTCAATCACGTACAGCAAGTCAGGAGCCTTGTCACCATCACGGTCTAACAGAACGAACTGGTTAGGCATGGTTAGGTTAGGCAAGGGCAGGGCATTAAATGCGGCTACCGGGTTCATGTCCTCTGTGGGAGTGGGCAGTTCTGTGCCCAAGGTTCCAATTACCCCGGCCAGGTTGCTGGAAGCTCCGGAAGTATGCTCAGCAAAGTACAACTTGTCGTTGAAGATGCTTAAGGCGAAGCCAGAATTTGTTCCTCCTACCAAAGGAGGGGTGGCCAAGTTAGCGTCTGCCACGCCTGCATTAAAGCCGAACGGAACATATCTCACCTGACCTGCACCACCTGTAGTATAGAAGCCGGTACCATCTTTAGTGACTACGTTCCGCCCTGTGTTCCCGATACTTACGGTAGGAATAGACGTAGAGGTATTCACCTCACCATTGCCAGAAATTCGGGCGATTACTTTTGGATAGCTGGCATAAGCAGTGCCATTACGCGGCCCATCCAACCCAATAACTGTCAGGTAACGGCCATCCGCAGATAAGCTGATCAGGTCTCCTCTCAACTGCCCCATCAATCCTCCCATGAACCGGCGATTATCTCCATTGGGGACAGTAGGAAGGGGAATTGATCTTACTAACTCCCCTGAAGGGGTGAATTCATCAATAAAGGCGGGCAACAGACCGGCTTTGTTGGTGGATTCATCTCCAAAACGGTATATCACCAAGTTGCCAGGAGTAAAAGCCACGGTACCATTGGAGACCGAAGGCTGTGCCGCAGCAAACAGACTACTTAAACAGAGAGAGAGGAAGAGTAACTTTTTTTTCATAATGTTTGACCAGTATAGTTTGGAAAGTGTATAAACAAGCGCTTATTACTAATACAAATACCTTTATTGCCTAAATATATTAATTTATTTAATAAACGGTAGCGTATATCATAAAATCTATAAATTTTATTTTTTTCGCCTTCCTGTTACAGCGAATGCATTAACCATCAGGCGCAGCAAAAGGGGGCTTCTCACACCTTCCCTTTTCTTCTCCAGCACCTTAGCACGCTATACCGAGAAAAGTACCGCCAATTACATAGCAAAACCAGAACAAGGAGATTCAATGATACAGCAAGTGCGCTCCGAATAGAATCCTCGTCGGCAGAACCAAATCAGTGCCCCCTAATGCGAGAAAGCCCCTGGTGAACCAGGGGCTTTCTCGCTTATCTGTCAGAGTTCCATGCTTATCCGTTTCCCAAAAGCTTGTACGCTGCATATGCCATCAACCCAGTACTCACCTTTAGGGCATCTTCATCCAGATCAAAAGTGGGCGTATGCAGGGAGGAAGTGATCCCCCTCTGTTGGTTTCCCACCCCTAAAAGGTAAAAGCAGGCATCGGAAGCATGGGAGAAGTAGGCAAAATCTTCTGCCGCCATCCAAATATCCGTTTCTACTACTCTCTCTTCTCCTAGATATTCTTCAGCTATATCCCGAAATGACGCCGTAAGTTTTTCCTCATTGACCAAAAATGGGTAGCCATCCACCACTTTGGATTCGCAGGTAGCCCCCAGGCTTTCCGCTATCCCTTCAGCCATCTTCTTCAGCCGCTCCAGAGCTTCTCTACGCCACCCCTCATCCATTGTCCGGAAAGTACCTTCCATGTGCACCTCGTCTGGAGTGATGTTAGGGGCTCCATTTGCAATTATTTTCCCAATAGTAAGCACCGTTGGGAATTTTGGGTTAGCCACCCTACTTACAATTTGCTGTAAAGCCAGAACAATATGCGATGCGATCACCACCGGATCCGTATTTTGGTGTGGCTGTGCCCCATGGCCTCCTTTTCCCTTAATGGTCAGGTAAAGTTCATCATTGGAGGCCATGAACATTCCAGGGCGCACGCCTACATACCCCGCCGGGAGGGATGGCATTACATGCTGACCTAAAACCACCTGCGGCCTAGGACTGTCAAGGGCCCCTTCCTTTATCATTTGGTGCGCTCCCCCAGGAAGCTTTTCTTCTGCTGGCTGAAAAATTAACTTAACGGTGCCCCCAAACTCTTGCCTAAGCTCCAGCAGAATCTTTGCTACCCCTAGAAGGGAAGCAGTGTGGGCATCATGCCCGCAGGCATGCATCACCCCTTCAACCTTTGATTTATAGAGGTGGTTGTTGGCCTCCTGGATAGGAAGGGCATCCATATCTGCCCGAAGAGCTATGACCCGGCTGGAGGGTCTTTCTCCTTTGAGAATAGCCACTACACCTGTATTGGCCATGGCAACCCATTCCACTCCTAATGCACTCAAAGCATCTTTGATGTACCTAGCGGTATTGTATTCTTGAAAGGAAAGCTCAGGATGAGCATGCAGAAAACGGCGATGGCCTACTACCTCTAGATAGATACTTTCGGCCAACTCCTTAATTTTATCTTTCAAACCAATCTTATTAACACTTATTAAAAACAAATCATCAAAGAGGCAAACTAAGTAAATTTATTTACATAGCAAGCAGTTAAAAAGAAAGGCATTTAATTATAGAATTCTCAGAACACATGCTTCTTCCCCGTAAACAGCAGAGAGCTATCTTTGCTCCATCCTTATCTCATTCTGAGCCTGGTTCTAATAAGCCCTAGCCAAACGCCTTTTCCTAGGGCACCAAGGGAAATAAAATCAACTATCAATGCAGGTTTAACAGATTTCAGATCAAGGTCCTCCATTGAAGATGCTCTTAGCAAGAACATAACCGCAAGCTGACAGGAAAAAACTTTTATTTCATTCAACCATCAATACATAAGTTGTTACGTTACCTTCATTCCACTTAATCTTACGCTTTCTACTCCAACCGCCCCTACCCCATGAAAAACATACTCGTTCTCTGCACCGGAAACTCTTGCCGCAGCCAACTGGCCGAGGGTTACTTACGCCACTTCGCCAATGGAAAAGCCAACGTCTACAGCGCTGGCATTGAAACCCACGGGGTGAACCCCAGGGCCGTAGCAACCATGGCGGCAGACGGGATTGACATTTCCGGCCATACCTCTAACCACGTGGAGGAGTACCGTGGCATTGCGTTTGATTACGTGATTACTGTGTGTGACCATGCCCAGGAGAACTGCCCCTTCTTCCCAACCAACGCGGCGCGCATCCACCACAACTTCCCGGACCCGGCCAAAGCTGTTGGCACGGAGGAAGAAATCACGGCCGCTTTTCAGCAGGTGCGGGACCAGATCAGGCAGTTCAGCCAGCGGTTCGTGGCCGAGCACCTGGGAAAGTAGAGGCCTGGGTTGCTTTGCCTCCGGAAGTTTCAAATTCCCCTTTGTTCTGTTTCTGGCCTGTTTTACTTGAAACAGGCCAGAAACAGGTTTTCGCTCAACAAACGGCCGGGGTAAGTTCCTGGGCCGTTAAACCTTAGTACCCAAATGAGTCAATGTACTATAGAAAAACGAAAGAGGCTGTCCACGCTGGACCGGTTTCTTACCGTGTGGATTTTCGTGGCCATGGGAGCGGGAGTGCTGCTGGGCTATCTTTTTCCCGGTACCGAGGCCTTCATCAATTCCTTTCAAAGCGGCACCGTGAACGTGCCCATTGCCCTTGGGTTAATTTTGATGATGTACCCGCCCCTGGCGAAAGTAAAATACGAGCAGCTTGGTCGGGTTTTCGGGAACGTGAAGGTGATTACCCTTTCCCTGGTGCTCAACTGGATCATTGGCCCCGTCCTTATGTTTTTGCTGGCCATTATCTTTCTGCGGGAGTACCCCGAGTACATGGTGGGCATTATCCTGATTGGGCTGGCCCGCTGCATTGCCATGGTGCTGGTCTGGAACGAACTGGCCGAAGGAGACCGCGAGTACGCCGCCGGGCTGGTTGCGTTCAACAGCATCTTCCAGGTGCTGTTCTACAGCGTGTTTGCGTTTATTTTCATCACGGTGCTGCCCCCGTGGTTTGGGCTGGAGGGCAAGGTGGTCAACATCAGCATGGGCACCATTGCCCAGAGCGTGCTCATTTACCTGGGCGTGCCGTTCCTGCTGGGCTTTATGTCAAGGTTCATCCTGCGCAGAATAAAAGGCGATGTCTGGTACACGCAAACGTTTCTCCCGGCCATTAGCCCCATCACGCTCATCTCGTTACTGTTCACCATCATGGTGATGTTCAGTCTGAAAGGAAACCTGATGGTGCAGATTCCGCTGGATGTACTACGCATTGCTGTGCCGCTGGTCATTTACTTTGTGGTGATGTTTGTGGCCAGTATTTACCTGGGCAAGGCCTTAGGCGCCAATTACGCGCAGAATGCCTCGGTGGCGTTTACGGCTACGGGCAACAATTTTGAACTGGCCATTGCGGTAGCCATTGGGGTGTTTGGGCTTAACTCAGGGCAGGCGTTTGCCGGCGTGGTAGGCCCGCTCATAGAAGTTCCGGCCTTGATTGCCTTGGTAAACCTGGCGTATTGGTTCCGGAGAAAATACTACGGCCCTGCCCCTGTGCCAACAGCGGCACCAGAAGTTGAAAGACCCTAGCCTGGCGCTCTTACCAAAGGGGCACCAGTGGCCGGTCTCCAGAGCCATTCTTCCAACCGGTGCCGGCCTAACCCGCTTTCCTTACCTGCCCTTGAAAAGCCTGTCGAATTGGATAGGCTTTTCTATTTAACTTTCCTCCTCATCCTACCCACAACCTTCCTGTCTCTTTTCGGCTATAAGGTCTGTTGCGCTCCTCCCGCCTTGGCGTATTTGGGACCCGAAGGAACCGGCTGGCAGCTTTGGCGTAAACCCACGCATAAGGTTTGGGGCAGGCGTACTGCCGCAGCCTCGGAGCGCGCAACCCACCTTTAAAGCTAAGTGTAGTCCTCCCCTTCCGGCTTTCGGCGGCAGCCAGGGTCAGGGAGCGTCGTTCAACCGCAACCCCCATGTCTGTGACACATAATGCCCCCCTCTACCAATCCGGCCAGTACGCCCTCTACCCAGACCGGGTAGTGCAGGGCCCGTTTGAGGCGAAAGCCTTGTCTGCCATAGAAATAACCTCTAACTACCAGAGCATGGTCCGCGATTTTCCGGGCCTGGCGCAAGACAGTGCCCCCCTGGATCTGGCGCTAGCCCCACCTCAGGCCGAAGCTGACGGCGCCTCTACCTGGCAACTGAGCAAGGATACCGCCGCTTTCCCGCAGTACCGCTCAGAGTATCCCCTGGTGGAGGCCCTGTATACCCTTTCACTTGAGGAAATGAGAAATGCGGTGGAGCCGGACGGCACTTTTAGAACCGGAAAAGAGTGGGCCGGCGTCTGGACCCGCGACATCAGCTACAGCATCCTCCTGTCAATGGCGGCGTTGCAGCCCCAGGTCTCCCGCAACAGCCTCCTGCGCAAGGTGAAGAACGGCCGCATTGTGCAGGACACCGGCACGGGCGGGGCCTACCCGGTTTCCTCAGACCGCACCGTGTGGGCCGTGGCCGCCTGGGAGCTGTACAAGGTGACCGGCGACCAGGCGTGGCTCAAGGAAGCTTACCAGATCATCAGAAACACCCTGGAAGACGACCTGCAGAACGTGTACGACCCCAACACCGGCCTTTTCCGGGGCGAGTCTTCCTTCCTGGATTGGCGGGAACAGACCTATCCCGCCTGGATGCAACCCGCCGACATCTACGCCTCGGAAAGCCTGGGCACCAACGCGGTGTTTTACCGGGCCTGCCAGGTCCTGGCAGAGATGGCTACGCTGCTGCACCACGAGCAAACCGCCGCCAAATACACGGCCATTGCCGAACAGGTAAAGCAGGGCATCAACCACCACCTGTGGCAGGAAGACAAAGGCTACTACGGCCAATACCTGTACGGCCGCCACCACCTGAGCCTTTCGCCCAAGGCCGAGGCGCTGGGCGAGGCCCTGTGCGTGCTGTTCGGCGTAGCCGATCTGGAACAACAAAAGCAGGTTGTGGCCAACACGCCCGTGACCCCGTTCGGCATTCCTTGTATCTATCCGCAGATTCCCGCCATTCCGCCCTACCACAACAACGGCATCTGGCCCTTTGTGCAGGCCTACTGGTCGCTGGCAGCCGCCAAGGCCCGGAACGAGGTCGCCCTGGTGGAGAGCATGAGCGCCATTTACCGGCCCGCGGCCTTGTTTTTAACCAACAAGGAAAACATGGTGGCCACCAGCGGCGATCCTGCCGGCACCCAGATCAACTCCAGCAACATGCTCTGGAGCCTGTCCGGGACCCTGGCCATGACCTACAAGGTGATTTTCGGGATGGACTTTCAACCCACAGGTTTGGTGTTTACACCCGTAGTGCCGCAGGCCTTCGGCGGCAAGCACCACCTCACCAACTTCCGGTACCGCAACGCGGTGCTGGACATTGAACTGGAAGGCTACGGCGACCAGATCCAATCCATCACGCTAGACAACCAGCCCTTGCCCAGCGCCGAGATACCAGCTACCCTTGCCGGGCACCATACCGTGAAAATCAGGTTGGCCAATACCTCCTTGGCAGAAAGCAAGGTGCACCGGGTACCGGTGGCGTTCGCCCCGGCGGCCCCCACGGTCACCTACGCCAACGGGGTTCTGACCTGGGAACCGGTGGAAGGCGCCCGGCAGTACTGGGTGCTGAAAAACGGCCAGAAATTGGAAAACACCCCCAAAACAGAACTCAGGGTGCAGGCCCCTGGCTTTGCCGAGTACCAGGTGATTGCCGTGGACGCAAACGGATGGGAGTCCTTCGCCTCAGAACCCTTTGAAGTGGCGCCCGCTCCCTGGCAGCAAGTAGTTTCGGTCAGGCACTCCGCAGCCGGGGCCAGCCTCCCTGCCGAAGAGAATCCTGCGCACGGGTTTGTGGAGATCAGCAAGAGCGCGAACCCTGTGCTCACGTTCAAGGTAGCCGTGCCTGAGTCTGGCGTGTACGCCATAGACTTCAGGTATGCCAACGGCGAAGGGCCCATCAACACCGGGAACAAGTGCGCCCTCCGTACCCTCAGGCTAGGCAGTCGTTTCCTGGGCGCCATTGTGTTTCCGCAGCGCGGGGCAAACGAGTGGTCTGACTGGGGGTTCACCAACGCGGTGCCGGTACAGTTGGAGCAAGGCCAGCATGAACTGACGCTGGCCCTGGAACCGGCCAACGAAAACATGAACGGCGAGGTAAACCGCGCCCTGCTGGACTACCTGCGCCTGATCAGGATTGCGTAACTGCTCAATACTACCGAAGTTTGATCGCTACACAGGCTCTTGCCGGATGTTCTCTAAGGGTGGCGCTGCGGCCTGGGGGCATCTCACCACTTACTCAACACAGAGCAACCCGCGGTTTTAGGGCCGTTTTGCCTGAGAAGGGCCAGAAACCCCTGTACCCTTTCACGGTTGCCTTGATCTTTGCGGCAAGCTTCTGCCGCTTTTTCCCGGCGCTTACTCCACTTCTCCGGGCCTTGGCACCACTTGGCCATACAAGCCCTGAAATGGCCCCGTAGAACCTTCTCGCATTCTATAAGCGGGGTTCACTCTATGAGGTGCTCCTGAGAATCGTCTTCTGATCTTGTGTGCACCTGGCGGATGGCGGTCCTTGCCACGTTTGGTCCAAAGCTCTGCCTGCCCGGGTGTTTTCAACCACTTTTTCCTGAAACAGGCTTAAAACAGGTATCCTCTGCTTTTCTACACCTGTCGTGGTAGGCACCTTAGTACCCGTTAACCTTTCGACTTTCCATTGGACTAGGTAATCAGTTAACTTTATATTTTTACAAAAGCTTGCGATAGTTCATCAAAATATTTAATATTCAAACAGTTAAAGCTTTCTTGTTCACCTCTAACGTACCCCCTATGAGAAAAAACTTACGTAGCTTACTTCTCCTTCTTTGCATTCCCTTTGCCCTCCTGGCCCAGGCTCCCAAGCGGGAGTTCAGGGGTGCCTGGATTGCCACGTACGCCAGCATAGACTGGCCCAACCGCAACCAGACTCCGGCCCAGCAGCAGGCTGCCCTGATCTCCATCCTCAACCACCACCAGGCCACCGGCATCAACGCCATCTTCCTGCAGGTAAGGAGCCAGAGCGATGCCCTGTACCAAAGTGCACTTGAGCCTATTTCCTCTGACCTGACCGGCGTACAGGGCCGCAACCCGGGCTGGGACCCGCTGCAGTTCGCCCTGGAGGAGTGCCGCAAGCGGGGCATGGAGCTGCACGCCTGGATCAATCCGTACCGGGCCATCGCCAACGTAAACCAGCTTCCCACCTTTGCCCAAAACCACGTGGCCCGGCAGCATCCTGAGTGGCTGATTGCCTCGGGCAACCTGCGCACGCTGGACCCCGGCTTACCGCAGGTCCGCAACCACATCATGACCGTGATTGCCGACATTGTGCAGCGTTATGACGTAGACGGCATCCACTTTGACGACTACTTCTACCCCAACGCGGTCTTCAACGATGACGCCACTTTCAACGCCCACTCGCGCGGCTTCACTGACCGGGCCGACTGGCGCCGCGACAACGTGAACCTGCTGATCAAGCGCGTGAACGACACCATCAACCACCTCAAGCCCTGGGTGAAGTTTGGGGTCTCGCCATCGGGCATTTACCGCAACAGCACTAATCCGGCCTTGGGTACCAATACCAGCGGCCTGCAGCACTACGTGTCGCTGTACGCCGACTCGCGCAAGTGGCTGCAGGAAGGCTGGGTAGATTACCTGGCTCCCCAGGTGTACTGGTTCATTGGCCAGGGCGGCGCCAATTACAGCGTGATTGTGCCCTGGTGGAACAACAACGCCTACGGACGCCATATCTACATCGGCTTGGCTGGTTACAAAGTGAATGACCCGGCCATGGGCACCAGTTGGGCCAATCCTTCGCAGATTCCCAACCAGGTGCGGCTGAACCGCTCGCTGCCCAACGTGCTGGGGCAGGCCATTTACAACACCAACAGCTTGCGCAGCACTACCAAACTGGGGTTCAGAGACTCGCTGCGCACCAACTTCTACGCCAAGCCCGCCCTGCAGCCCAGCATGCCCTGGCGCGACAACACCCCGCCGGCCGCCCCGGCAGGCTTAGTGGCCACCAAAGAGGAGGCCGGTACGGTGTCCCTCACCTGGAGCAAAGCCCCCGAGACCGCCTCTGAGCTGGACAAAGTGACCCGCTATGTGGTGTACCGCTCAGAAAGCCCGGTGATAGACATCACCAACACCGACCACCTGCTCGCCATTACCACCACCGCCACCAACTCTTTCACCGACCAGGTTCCTGATCCGGCAAAAACCTACTTCTACACCGTTACGGCCGTAGACCGGCTGCACAATGAAAGCGCCCCGTCTAACGTAACCGACTACACCGCGCCGATGCTGGCCTGCGTTGGCAACCAAACCCTGGCCCTTACAGCATCCTGCCAGGCCCAGGTGCCGGATTACCGCAGCCTGGTCACGGTGACCGATGATGTTTCCAGCGGCGAGGCCCTCACCATCACCCAGAGTCCGGCCGCGGGCACGGTGGTTACCGGAACCGGTGAATTCACCCTTACCATCACCGCTACCGATGCCTCCGGCAAAAGCGCTTCCTGCTCGTTCCTGGTGCAGAAGCAGGACGTAACCGCCCCGGCCTTCCTGCTGGCGGTTGCCCAGAATGTCTCGCTGCAAACCAGCTGCGAGGTGGTGGTGCCTGACTTTATCACCGGCCTAACCGGCACCGATGCCTGCGGACCGGTAACCTTCACGCAGTCGCCCGAGGCTGGTGCTATCCTGGCCTCCGGACACGGCCAGAAACACGTGGTCACCGTTACCGCCAAAGATGAGGCCGGCAATACCACCGAGAGAACCGTTACCCTCAACGCCCTGGACACAACCGCCCCGGTATTGGCGGTGAAGAACATTACCCGTACCCTGCGCGGCGGAACGGTAACCGTGGCGGCGTCTGACCTGAACGATGGCTCGTATGACAACTGCGCCCTTGACCTGGCGAGCTTTGCCCTCTCGCAGAGCACCTTCACCTGCGCTGACCTGGGCGAGAACACCGTTACCTTCACCGCCCTGGACGCGGCCGGCAACGAAGCCTCGGTGACGGCTACTGTGACCATTCTGGGCGCCATTCCGGCCCCGGCCATTGGGGTAAGCAGGGCAGACCAGACCTACACCGGTTTGCCTGAGAACACCATCGCGTTAGGCTACGGGGCCCAAAGCCTGATCCTTACGCCTACCAACAGCACCTCGGCGCCAGGAAACACCACCTTTACCTGGGCCCCGGCCCCCGGCTTGCAGGCCTCTGAAAACGGCACCGCGGTGTTCACGCCAACAGCGGCCGGCACCTACACCTTCACCGTTTCGGCTGTCAATGAGTTTGGCTGCGTGGAAACGGCGCAGGTAACGGTAGCGGTGATAGACGTGCGCTGCGGCAACAAAGGCGACAAGGTGCTGGTTTGCCATGCCACCGGCAGTTCCAGCAACCCTGCTACCCAGGTATGCGTGGCTCCGGCTGCAGTGGCTGCCCAGCTGGCCAACGGAGGTTCGCTGGGTACCTGCGCCCCAGGTCTTGCCAGCGCCAGTGCAGCGGTTGCGCCGGTGCTTACGGCCTTCCCTAACCCGTTTGCGGACCAGCTTACCGTGGCTTTCACCCTGCCGACTCCTGAGCAGAAAGTAAGCTTGGAACTGTATGACCTGTACGGCCAGAAAGTAGCCCAGGTGTACGAAGGCCCCGCCGAGGCCAGCCAGACCTACAGCTTCAGCCTGGAGACCGCTACCCTAGGCGGCAAGTTCTTCTACGTGCGCCTGGTAACGCCCACCCAGACCCACACCTTCAAGATCAGCCGCCAGTAACCCGGGTTGAACCATAAACAGGAAAGCGCCTGCTGAGCTTCAGCAGGCGCTTTTTTTGTCTGGGTATGGAAAAGGACCGGTCCTGTTTTAGCCCTATTTCCCGCAAAAAAGCCCTGAAACAAGGCCTTTATGTTCTAGAAAAAGCACATGAAGCACAAGCCCGGCGCCTCCGGCTATCCAAGGCTAGGCTTCGTCGGCGCTGGGGCCGTAGCTGCCGGGAATGGGGATGTTGAGCAACCGCAGGAACACGCCCAGTTGCGCCCGGTGGTGAATGATCTGGCTCAGGGTCATGCGCAACACGTCGTACTTAGAGCTGGTCACGTATATGGTGTCGCCGTTCCGCAGCGTCCACATTTCGTCCAGTTGGTCATCAGCGCCTTCGGCGAAGTGCTTTCTGGCGTCTTCCAGCATCCGTTCAAAGTAGTCCAGGACTTCCTGGGTGGTGTTCAGCACTTCGGGTTGGTACGGGTTCACCGCAAAATCAAGTTCACTGGTGGTCAGGGTCATGCCCACCCAAGACGGCAGCTCAGCGATGTGCGTGGCCAGCTGGCGCATGGTCATGCTTCTCTCATGGGGTTGCCAATCAAACTTATCCGTAGGGATGCGGGACAGCATTTTGCGGGTGGTCACGGCTTCCTGCTCCAGTTCTTTGGCGAGTAAATCCAGGATGATGGTGGTGGTTTGAATCTCTGACATAGCGTTAGTGGTTAAGTGATGCTACAAAGGAATCACCCCCCACTGACAGCCCTATGGCAGTCTACTTTTAAAAATCAGAAAAAATTTTCAGCCCTTGACCTTAGGGGCGAAAAGTCGCTCAACCACTCTGCTTTTCGGGTGTTTTGAGGAAAACAGGCCAGAAACATATCGCTTCTTCCTCGGTCTGTCCCCTGACTGACCGAAATGGCGAATTGGAGACCAGCCCCCCTCGGGTTGGCCTGTCAGGGGACAGGCCAAGGGAACGGACCTGAGTTCACCTGCCAGTTGCAGGAAAACCGGCGTTTAGCTTGTTGGTGATAACACCAACAAGGGCGATGTAACACTTACGCTCACGCAGGTAAAGCGAATTGCGAGCAAGTGATAACACCAACGAGGGCGATGAGGGCTTCGGCCCTGATTGCTGAAAAGGGTGCCTGGAGCTTTAGCCCTAGTTTCTGAAAAAAGCCCTTAAAACAGTTTTATAGGGCAGGTTTTCATTAATACGCCACTGGCAACTGCTTCATGTACTCGCTTACGGGCATGTGGTCGGGCTTGAGGAAGGGGAGCTCGGTGTTTTTGAGGGTGAGGATGCGGGAGACCCTGAAGTCGCGGTAGTCTTGCCGGTGGTGGCACCACCCGATGAGGTGCCAGCTGAACGCGTAGAAAATCAGCCCAATGGGTTCTACCCGCCGCTTGCTCACTTCCGCCTTGTTGTTTTTGTACCCAATTTCCAGGATGCACTTGTTGGAAATAGCCTGCTGAATAACCGCCAGGTACTCATAGTCATTGTTGAGGCAGGCGGGCAACTGCAGTTTGATGTGGTGGTGCAGGAAATCCAGTTGTTCTTTCTGGGTGGTGCGCAGCACGGCTTTCACCTTGTTCAGCGCCGAGGCGTAGTGCGTGTGGATGGACTTATCGGTGAACCCGAACACCATGGCCTCCATCAGGAGCAGCGCGTTGGCTTCCTCAGAGGTGAACGAGACCGGCGGCAGGAAATAGCCCTGCACCACAAAATAGCCCTTGTGCGGCTCAAAGCCCACCGGTACGCCCTGTTCGCCCAGCGCCTTGATATCGCGGTACACGGTGCGCACGCTAATGGCAAATGCCTCGGCAATCTTCTCTGCGGTCACGTACTTTTTAGACTGCAGCAGGGTCAGAATCCCGAAAAGCCTGTCTACCCGGTTCATAGGCGCATCTGTTAAAGAGAATAAAGGTTGTTTCTGGGCAGTTTCAAAGAATATAGGCCCAAAACCAAAGGTACCGCTTAGGCTTTACGGCGCAGCCGGGCTCTCTCCCTTTTTTGGGCAAACAACCGGTCATCCACTTCGCCCGCCTCATAAAGCAGCGCTTTGATGTGATCAAACTCCAGGTCTTCCATGCGAAAGAAGGTTTTGGTGAACACCTGCTTGCGCTGACCTTTCTCCAGGTAATTGGCCCCGTCCTGCAGCAGGTTTCCGTTGCAAAAGCCCAACTGCACCCCTTTGGGCGGCACGTTCCCCCAGGGAATGGAGGCGGGCCAGATAAAGCAGATCCGCGTGTGCCCCGCGTAGAAAGGCACGTTGTAGGAGAGCTTCTCGGTGCACTGGGGCAAACATTCCAGCACCATCTGGCGCAATTGCGCCACCAGGGTTCGTTCCTGCCGCGGCAAAAACGCCAGTAGCTCCTCTATGAGGTCAAATTTCTGAATCTGTTCTGGTTCCATGCCCACCGCCCTCGCTGGTAAAACGGTCCATTAAGGTCCGGATGAAGATAGCCAAAGCAAATGAATTCCTGCCCAGGCGGGCCGGCAAAAAAATAACGCCTCTCCAAGGCTACCCTTGGAAAGGCGTTTCAAGGAGGTTTTCCGGAATCTGGCCTAAAAAGAATCCTTCCGCAGCGGTCTGGCCGCCCTTACCCGGTACCCCGCAAAACCGTAGTACATGATGTAGACGTAGCACAGCAGGGGCACCAGGAACGACAGCTGCACGTTGCCGGTCACATCGGCCAGCAGGCCCTGCAGCGGCGGCACCACGGCCCCGCCCACAATGGCCATGACCAGGAGCGACGACCCCTGGCTGGTATGCACGCCCAGGCCCTTGATGGCCAGGTCAAAGATGGTGGGGAACATGATGGAGTTGAACAGCCCAACGGCAATCACGGCCCACATGGCCACGCTTCCCTGCCCAAACGTGCCCACCAGCAGCAGCCCAATCACGGCTGCGGCGTAGAGGCCCACCGTTCGGTTGGGGATAAACCGGCCCAGCAGCAGCACCCCGAAGTTCACGGCTATCAACCCCAGGATAATGAGGGCCTGGTCCAGGTCATACAGGGCGTACACCACCCCGAAGGTCACCGCCGCAATCACCGCCATCACCCCCAATTTGAGCGAGCTTTTCTGCAGCTGTGCCAGCGCCACCGCCCCAAAGAACCGCCCGATCATGGCCCCACCCCAGTAAAACGACAGATAGTGCTTGGCCTCCGACTCGCCCAAGCCGGCAATCTGCGGAAGTTTGAGGTAGTTGATAATCATGCTGCCCACGGCCACCTCGCCGCCCACGTACATGAAAATACAGACAATGCCCAGCACCAGATGCCGGTGCTGCAAGGCCCCCGACCCCGCCCCGGCCGTAAGCGAATCTGCTCCGGTGAGGCGCGGCAAACGGGCCAGTTTAATGATGGCGGCAATGGCCAGCAAGGTAACGGCCAGGCCGATGTAGGGCATCTTCACCGAGTCGGCGTTGGCGAAGTCATGGCTTACCTGGTCAAAGATCAGGTAACCGCCCACGATGGGCGCAATGGTAGTCCCGAAGGAATTGAGCGCCTGCGTGAGGTTCATGCGGCTGGAGGAAGACTCGGGCGGACCCAGGATGGCCACGTACGGATTGGCCGTGATCTGCAGCACCGTAATGCCCGAGGCCAGCACAAACAGCGCCCCCAGGAACAGGCCGTAACTGTGCAGATTGGCGGCGGGCAAAAACAGCAGGCACCCAAGGGCCGTCACCACCAGCCCCACCATGATGCCGTTCTTATAACCAATCCTGAGGATAGGATCGCCTTTGGTGACCGACACGACGAAATAGAGAAAAGAGACAATGAAGTACGCCCCAAAAAAGGCCGTCTGGATGAGCATTGCCTGCCAGTTCTGCAGGGTAAAGACCTGCTGCAGCTTGGGAATCAGGATGTCGTTGAGGCAGGTGATAAAGCCCCACATGAAAAACAGCATGGTTACCACCAGCAGCGGCCCCACGTAGCTGTTTGCGGAAGCGGCCATCTGCCCCGCGGGGACCGGAGCCGTTTCAATGCTGTTTTTAGAAATTCCTGCCATAATCAAGATGTGGTTGGTAAACGAAAAAGCAGCCCCTTCTTACCCGCGCGAAAACCGCAAAAGCCACCGTACCGGCAAGGGAAAAGGGAATTGCCCTTTCAGGGATAAACTCAAACGCGCCACCTTGTTGTAGGGCCCTTTTCAAGAAAACAGCCTTAAAACACCGGTTTCTCCAGCCTTTCGCCTGAACCAGAACTTGGTGGGCACCTTCGGCAAAGCCGGAGCCTAGTTCTTGCCTACTGCGCCCAGGCCATACCGTTGCCGGAACTCCTGGGGCGTGCACGCGTGGATGCGCCGGAAAATGCGGTTAAAGTAAGACGGCTGGTTGAACCCGCAGGCACTGGCTATCTCGGCAATGGGCCGCGTGGTATGCACCAGCAGACGGGCAGCGTGCCCCAACCGGATGGCGTGCAGGTTCTCCACGAAGGTTTTGCCGGTGCGCTGTTTCAGAAAACGGCAGAAAGACACTTCGGGCATGTCTACCAACTCAGCCACCTGCGCCAGCCGTACGTCTTCCTGGTAATACGCCTGCAGGTACTGGAGCACCTTTTCTACCCGCTGGTGCGGCTGCTGGTACGCACGCCGGGTCAGGAGTTCTGTTTGCATAAGGGCTTCTGTGAGCATCATTTTTTCAGGTTTGCGGCAAAACCGGCCTTTTGTTGCAGGGCCTCCAGGGCGCCGGCCAGGTACACCAGCGGGGCATTCCAGTTAATGGCAATCTCGTTGGAGGCGTAGGAGCAGTCCACGTCCAGGTACATTTCATCCGGTGAGGTGGCGGTGTAGCCCTCGCACTTGTCCTGTTTGTTGGCCTGCCCGTTGGTGCCCCCGGAAAGCAGCCCCGGCACCGGCTCCTTAACGCCATCGGCCATGGAAGGGCGGTGGTGCGGGTTCAGGGTGGCTTTGTCGCCGTAACCGGTCACGAAGGAATAGCCCACCGCATTGCGGCCCAGCAGGTAATCCAGGTTGGAGAGGGCGGCCTGCAGGTATTTCTTGTCATTGGTAAGCTGGTAGGCCTGGATCAGGGCTATGCCCTGGTTGGCGGCCACGGAACTGCTGCCCCAGATATAGTCCTGCGCCACCCGGCCCATCACGGTCTTATAGGCGCCCTGGCTGGCGCCAGCTACCATCCCATCGGCCATCTGCAGCAACCGTTTCCTGATCTCGGGCAGATCTTGCAGGGCAACGGCCCCGGCCTTGTCTTTGTGCCGCAGCAGCGTGTAATACCCCAGCAACCGCACCTGAGGCCACGAGGGCAGCGGCATTTTAGGGTCGGGCAGCATGGTCACGGCCTTGTAGTAGCTGTCTTGCTTGGTGGTGGTGTACAGTTCGGCCGCGGCCCAGATAAACTCATCGGTGAAATCACAGTCGCCGTAGGCCCCGGTGCTCACGTCTGGGTCAAAGCTCTTGTTGAGAGCGTCCTGCTCATAGGCTACCTTGGGGTTTTTCCGGGCCCAGTCCCAGGCCCGCACCGCGGCGGTGAGGCAAGAATCGGCCAGGCCCGGAAACTCTTTGGAGAAGCCTCTGTACACCCGGCTGGCCTGGGCCATGACGGCGGCAAAGTCCAGCGCGGCGGCCGTTCCTTTCTGCACCACGTAGCGGGGACCGGTGGCCTGGTGGGGCATGATGATGCCGTCAAAGGCCGGATTGGTCAGTTTGTGGTACACGCCGCCGTCATGCGGGTCCTGCATGGTCAGCATCCACCGCAGGTTCCAGAGCGACTCATCCAACAGGTCTGGGACGGTATTGTTGCTTTCAGGAATGTTCAGGTTCTGGGCCCGGAAGAACCCGGGAAAATCTTCGTACGCCGAGAGCAGCGTGCCCATGGTGATGCCGCTGTTCACAATGTACTTGTTGTAGTCACCGGCATCATACCAGCCTTTGGAAGACGAGATCACGGTACCCGCCGGGCGCTGGGCGGTAGCCGCCGACGGATGCACCAGCACTTTATCGTCTGGGTGCCCGGCGGGCCGGTGCCACTTGCCCGCGTACTGCTCGGGTAAGTCGGTGGCCGTGCGCTGAAAATAGAAGCCTTTGACAGAAGCCGCCGCCAACTCTTTGTGCACGTCTGGCTTGATCTCGAACGCGTAGGACTGCCCCACCCCGGGAATTTCCAGCACGTAGGTGCCGGGCGTGTTGAAACTGCTGAAATCGGCTACGCGGGTGGGCCGCTTAGACAGTTCGGCCGGCTTGCTCTCAGACAGCTGCCCGGTGTGCACCGTTTTGGCTTGGTCGGCGGTTTTCAGCAGAAACTTACCGCCTTGGTGCTCGCCCACTACCACCGCTATTTTGGCGGCGTTTGGGTAAAAACCCAGCTGATTCAGCCGGATGGCTTCTTGTCCCCGGACCGGCGATTGGGCCTGGGCACAGGAAAAGGTCAGGCAAAGGAACGCGCCCGTGAGCGTTTTGCAGAAAGTACGCATGGAGAAGAACTGCTTCAGGGTTATGGAACAACATAGGGGCGTTGGCCACGGCGGCAACCAGAACGGCCTGTAAAACCCCAGACCACTGCCACCCGCCGCGGGCGTTTGCATTGCCCCCTTCGTACCTGCTAAATTAACAGGTACCCGCGGCTCAGCAGGATACCAAATGTTTCCAATGTATTCCCCTGATGTTAACCCAGGCACCAGGCCCGCACCCCTACCCCACTGCGCGAGGCCCAGCCACCTGCTTACACCGGCGCTTCTTTTTCCCGCAGGCGCTCGGCGTACTGCGAGGGCAGGATGTTGTATTCCTCCTTGAAGTACTTGGTGAAGTACTTGCGGTTGTTGAACCCTACCTTATAGGCAACCTCGGCCACGGTGAGCTGGCTCTTTTCCAGGTACTGGGCGGCGTGCTGCAGCCTGATCTTCCGGATAAACTCCACCGGCGACTGCCCCGTGATGGCCACCATCTTCTTGTACAGGTGTACCCTGCTCACGCCCAACTCGCGGCTCATTTCCTCCACCGAAAGGTCGGGGTTGGACAGGTTGTCTTCCACCAGTTGGATGGCCTTCCGGATGAGTTTGTCGTCTAAGGACACAATCTCGTTTTCGCTGGCCTGCACGCTTATCTTCTTCTCAAATACTTTCTGCAGGAGTTCGCGCTGCGCGATCAGGTTCCGGATGCGGGTGAGCAGCAAGTCAAAGTTGAAGGGTTTGGTGAGGTAATCATTGGCCCCCACGTTGAGCCCCTTCAGCTTTTTCTCATCAGAGGCGTGGGCCGTGAGCAGCACAAACGGAATCTGCGAGGTCCGGGCATCGGCCTTGATCTTCTTGCAGAACTCCATCCCGTCTACTTCCGGCATCATGAGGTCGCTCACAATCAGGTCGGGCAGGTGGGCCAGGGCCTTCTGCCAGCCCTCTTTGCCGTCCCGCGCCTCCAGGATGTTAAAATGCGGGCTTAGGCTGTCTTTCAGGTAAAACCTGAAATCTTCGTTGTCTTCGGTGATCAGCACCACGGGTTTGCCCTGGGCGAAGGCAGCAGCGGCAGCTTTGGGGGCGGCAACCGGCTCCTCACTGGTCTGCTCTTCCAACTCCGCCTCTCTCTCTGCCGGGGCTGGCTGGGGGCTAAGTTCTTTCACGGGCAGCGTGACCGTGAAGCAACTGCCCGCGCCGGGCGCACTGTCTACCGTAATCATGCCGCCGTGCAGGTTGACAAACTCCTGCACCAGCGCCAGCCCAATGCCGCTGCCCTGGTTTATCAGGTGGCTGGGCACCTGGTCCCGGAAAAACCGCTCAAAGATCTTCTGGTGGTGCTCGCGGGCAATGCCAATGCCGGTGTCTTTTACTTTTATCTCCAGAATCTTAATGCCCTCAGAAGAAGAGTCGTTGGGGTGGCAGTTGAGTTCTACCGCTATGCGGCCCTGCTCAGGCGTGAACTTAAACGCGTTGGAAAGCAGGTTGAACAGGATCTTCTCCAGCTTGTCTTTGTCAAAGGAGATGACCAACTCCTGCACGCTGGCGGTAAACGAGAGCGGGATGTTCTTCTTGTCTGACAAGTCCACGAAGGAATTCACGGTGTCCTGCACAAACGCCACCACGTTGCCCTCTGCCGGAGTCAGCCGCACATCGTTCACGTCCATCTTCTTAAAGTCAAGCAGCTGGTTGACCATGTTCAGCAGGCGCCGGGCGTTCTTATTGATCATCTGCAGTTGCTGCTGCAGCTCAGGGTCTGGCTGGGTTTTCAGGAGCTTTTCAAGGGGGGCCAGAATAAGGGTTAAGGGCGTGCGGAACTCATGGCTCACGTTTGTAAAGAACTTGATCTTCATCAGGTCCAGGTCATGCAACTGGCGCGCCTCGCGCCGCTCCTGCTCCAGCCTGAATTTGGCGGCGGTCTTGCGCAACTCCACCCTGCGCACCACCACCAGGGCCACAATGGCCGCCACGGCGTACAGCACAAAGGCCAGCGGCGTCTGCCAGAACGGAGCCAGCACCGTGATCTTCAGGCTGGCGCCAGTCTGGGTCCACACGCCGTCATTGTTGGAGGCCAGCACCTGAAACGTGTACTCGCCGGGGTCCAGGTTGGTGTAGGTGACTTTGCGGTTGCTGGCGTCTGCGGTGCGCCATTCCTTGTCAAAGCCCTCCAGCTTGTAGCGGTACCGGTTTTTCTCCGGATGAATGAAGTTGAGCGCCGCAAACCCAATGGAGAACACGTTCTCATCGTGCTCTAGGGTCAGGTGCTCTGTTTCAGAGATAGACTTCGTCAGGATGATTCTCTCCTGAAAAGGCTTGTTGGCCTCCAGGCTCTGGTTGAACAGCTGAAAATCTGTGAACACCACGCGCGGGGCCCGGCTGTTCTTCTCAATGGCGCCGGGCCGGAACAGGTTGAACCCGTTGGCCCCGCCAAAGATGAGCTCGCCCTGGCGCGTGCGCAGCGCCGCGTTCTCGTTGAAGGCTTTCCCCTGCAGGCCGTCCAGCTCATCATAGTTCCGGAAATCAAAGCGGTAGCCGCCGCCCTGCTCCTGCCGGATGATCAGGTGCGAGATGCCGTTGCGGGTACTGATCCAGAGGTTGCCGCGTTGGTCTTCCAGAATGGTGGTGATGGTGTTGTTGGGCAGCCCGTTCCTGGTGGTGAAGTGGGTAAAGGTGTTCTCCTTCTCGTTGTACAGGTCCAGCCCCTCGGTGGTGCCTATCCATAGGTTGTTGCGCCGGTCCCGGTGCAGGAAGGTAATGCTGTTGCTGATCAGGCTTTGGGGGTTTTTGGGGTCATGGAAGAAATAGGTGCTCTTGCCGGTTTCCTTGTGGAACACGTCCAAACCGTAGCCGCCGCCCACCCAGAGGTTACCCAGGCGGTCCTCGGCCAGGGAGGTGATGTAGTTGCAGTGAATGGGGAACCGGCCCTTGCCCACACTGGAGTGGATGAAGCCGGTCTGCTGCGGGTTCAGCAGTTCCAGCCCGCCGCGCAGGGTACCCGCCCAGATGTTCCCGCCGGCATCCTGGTACAGTTCCCAGATGCTGTTGTCGGCCAGGCTCTCGGGGTTGCCCGGCTCGTTTTTATAGTGCGTGAACGTTTTGCCGTCAAACTTGTCCAGGCCGCCCAGGTAGGTGCCTATCCACAGGTTTTGCTGCCGGTCGAGGAGCAGGCTCACCACCACGTCGCTGGCGATGCTGTTGGCATTGGCGGGATTGTGGGTGTATTTGGTGTAAAGGCCGGTCTTTCGGTCTAAGTAGAGCAGGCCGCCGCCGTTGGTGCCAATCCAGAGGTTGCCTTTCGCGTCTTCGGCGAAGGCGTTGACATCGTCAAAGGGCAGGCTGCCCGCCACCGAGGCCCGGTGCTTGTCATGCGAAAACCGGACGCTGTTTTTGTGGTAGTAGTTGATGCCCTTCTTGAAGGTTCCTACCCAGATAATGCCCTCGGGGTCTTTGTACAGCGCGTAGATGCTGTTGTGCGCCAGACTGCGGTCCACCTCAGGGTCATGCCGGATGTACTGCACCGTGGCCTTGTGTTTGTTGAGGAGGTTGATGCCGCCGTGGTCTGTGCCAATCCAGATCTGGCCGGGCTCGCCCTCCACCATGCCCCGCACCAGGTTGTTGTTGAGCCGGATGGGGGAAGAGCCCTTGTGGAAGTGCTGTAGCGTTTTGGAGCCGTTTTGGTAAAAATAGACGCCGCCCTCTTTCTCGCGCACATAGAGCCACAGGTCATTGGCCGAGTCCACCATGAGGGCGTAGTCCAGGGCCTCCCGGCTGTACTTCCGGTAAATCTCGTCGTTGCGCTCGGTGACCTTTAGGGTGGCAGGGTCCAGCTTTTCCAGGATGCCACTCTTGTGGATGATCCAGATTCCGCCCCGGCTGTCCTGGCCAAGGGCCGAAATGTTGTTGGTGCTAAGGCTGTTCTTGTCTGAAAAGGCGTGCTTCAGCTGTACCGCGCGGTTGGTATTGGGGTTGTACCGGGCCAGGCCCTGCCCGCTGATCACGAACCAGAAATTACCGGCCTTGTCTTTCAGGAGGTCTTCCACCCTGCCGTTGGGCAGTTTGTACTGTTTCAGCAGCGCCCCTGGGTTGCGGTAGAACCGTTCGGTGACAGGGTCAAACACGCACACGCCCTGCGAGGTCTGCACCCAGATCTTCCGGTCTGGCCCCTCCAGCAGCTTGGTCACGTCGTTGCTCAGCAGGGAGGTGGTGTCATGCGACTGGTACTTGAAGACTTTGTGCTGGTAGCCGTCGTACCGGTTGAGGCCGCCCGCAATGGTGCCCACCCACAGGTAGCCCCGGCTGTCTTTGAGGAAACACTGCACCTGGTTGCTGGAAAGCCCCTGGTTGATGTCAAGGAGGGAAAACCGGTACCGCTCCGGCACCTGGGCCCGGGCCGCCGTGAAAGCACCCAGGAAAACCAGCACTGCTACTATCTTACTAACAAAACCCATACGTGACATACTTGGCACCATACACAACTCAAGAAACCGCACCCCGTTCCCGGCCCCTTACCCCCAGGTTAACATTCCTTACCCTCTGCCCAACGGCCACCCTGGGGCACGAGCGGCAGCGGTTTTGGGGCTTATTTGGGGAAAACAGGCTAAAATCAGGGAAGCTGGCCGCCGCACAACCGGGCAGTCTTTGTAAAAATAATAAAATACCCGTTCCAAATCAGCTATTCTTCAAACCAATCTTGAAATATTGAGGCTCTTCTGCCAAGCTGTTAAACTTAGATTCCTCAAAGATATTTTGTATCATAAGCGGTAAGCGGTATGGAATGTTTCCTTTTGGTGTCTCATTTGTTAAGTGGCCCCGCAAGGCCCGTTCTACTTGAAAAAGATGCTTTATACTTGCAAAGACATTGAATTCTGTGCACCAGTAAACGTATCTCTTTCATGCCATTCCCAACCAACAAAGTGTCCAGGAGGTATCTGACTCCTTTGGCGCTGGCCCTGGCGCTGGGGCTACCCGCCTGCAGCGGCACTAAGCCAGCCCCCGCCTCACAGCCTAGCACTACCGCCGCTCCTACCACCCCGGCCACGCCGGCCGCCGCGCGCGACCAGCAGATTGAGGACTTGATCTCCCGCATGTCCATAGAGGAGAAGGTGGGCCAGATGACCCAGCTCACCATTGACCTTATCCTGAAGGACAGCGAAGCCGCCGTGGTAGATACCGCCAAGCTGCGCCGGGTACTGGTGCAGTACAACATAGGCTCCATCCTGAACGTGAAGGGCCGCGCTTACACGCTGCAGGAGTGGCACACCATCCTGAACGCCATTCACGCCACCAGTGCCACCACCCGCCTGCGCATTCCGGTGATCTACGGCATTGACGCCATCCACGGGGCCAATTACCTGGCCGGCACTACCCTGTACCCGCACAACATTAGCATGGGGGCCACCCGCAACCCAGACCTGGTGCACCAGATTGCCCGCCACACCGCCGCCGAGACCCGCGCCTCGGGCATTCCGTGGAACTTTGACCCGGTGCTGGACGTAGGCCGACAGCCGCTGTGGCCCCGCTTTGAGGAGACCTTCGGCGAAGACGTGCACGTGGTGAAGACCCTGGGCGTGGCCGCCATCAAGGGCTACGAGCAGAACGGCCTGGGGCCCGATTTTACGGTAGCCTCCTGCATGAAGCATTACCTGGGCTACTCCTACCCTTCTACCGGCAAAGACCGCACGCCGTCTTACATTCCGGAGCAGATGCTGCGCGAGATTTTCCTGCCGCCGTTCAAGGCCGCCGTGGAAGCCGGCGCCTCCACGGTCATGATCAACTCCGGCGAGATCAATGGGGTGCCCGTGCACGGCAGCAAATACTACCTCACCGACATCCTGCGCAACGAGCTGGGCTTTGAGGGCGTGGCCGTGTCTGACTGGGAAGACGTGATCAGGCTGCACACCCGCCACAAGGTGGCCGCTACCCCCAAAGAGGCCGTGCGCATGGCCGTGGAGGCGGGTTTGGACATGAGCATGGTGCCCTATGAGTTCTCTTTCTATGACCACCTGGTGGCCCTGGTGAAGGAAGGCACCATTTCTGAGGAGCGCCTCAACCTTTCGGTGCGCCGCATCTTAACCCTCAAGAAAAAGCTGGGCTTGTTTGAGCAGCCTGGCCCGAAAGCTTCGCTGGCCGGTAACATTCACAAGCCCGAGTACGACCAGACCTCGCTGCAGGCGGCGCTGGAGAGCATGACCCTCCTGAAGAACAACAACCAGACCTTGCCGCTTAGAAAAACCACCAAGGTGCTGGTGGCAGGCCCCACCGCCAACAACCTGGGTGCCCTGCACGGCAGCTGGTCTTACGTGTGGCAGGGCAACGACGAGAGCCAGTACCCCGCCAAAGCCAAGACCGTGGTGCAGGGCCTGATTGCTGAAATTGGCAAAGGCAATGTTATTTCAAGGTCCGTGGCTGACTTTGGTGCCGCCGCCAACTACAACGTGGCCCAACTGAAGCGAGACGCCGCCCAGGCCCAGGCCATTGTGCTGTGTTTAGGCGAGAAGGCCTACGCCGAGAGCCCCGGTGTGATTGACGACCTGGAACTGGAAGAGAACCAACTGGCCCTGGTGCGGGCCGCCAAGGAAACCGGCAAGCCCGTGATCCTGGTGCTGCTGGAAGGCAGACCGCGCCTCCTGTCGTCCGTGGAGCCCCTGGCCGATGCCATTCTGCTGGCCTACCGTCCGGCCACGTTTGGTGCCGCGGCCATTGCCGATGTGCTGTTCGGTGACTACAACCCAGACGGCGTGCTGCCCTTCACCTATCCGCGCTTCTCCGGCGACGTGCTCACCTATGACCACAAAGGCACCGAAATCATCCGGGAAGACGTGCCCAACGTGGCCGGCAACCGGGGCTTCAACCCACAGTGGCCGTTCGGGCACGGGTTGAGCTACACCACGTTCGCGCTCTCAGACCTGCGCGTGAGCAAGACCACCTTCACCAACACCGACCATCTGCAGGTTACGGTGCGCGTGAAGAACACCGGCAGCCGGGCGGGCAAAAAAACCGTGGAACTCTACAGCCACGACCAGTTCGCCAGCATTACGCCCAGCGCCAGACGCCTGCGGGCCTTCACCAAGGTAGCGCTGCAACCCGGCGAGGAGAAAGAAGTGAGCTTCACCCTCTCGGCCAAAGACCTGGCCTTTGTGAACGAGGCCGGCAAATGGGTCACCGAGCCCGGTGCCTTTGACCTGATGGTGGGCGACCTGAAGACTACCGTTACCTTGCAATAAACTAACCTCCTGTTCTGGGGCTGATTCCTGGAAATCGGCCCCAAAACGGAATCCCTGAAAACGGCCGCGGGCCGATGCGATTTAGAAACGCATCGGCCCGCGGCCGTTTCGGTTGATGCTCGATTCTGTTTTTCCGTTTTACGCCTGTTTTCTGGAAAACACCGCTGAAACAAAGCACAACTAGGCGCTTTTCGGGAGCTTAAATGAAGACCCGGGAACCAGAGTAATTCTGCCGGAATTCCTTGGGCGTGCAGCCGTTCTTGCGCCGGAAAATGCGGTTGAAGTACGATAGGTTGTTGAACCCGCATTTAAAGGAAATCTCCGAGATGGTCTCGGTGGTGTCAATGAGCAGGCGCGAGGCGTGACCCAGCCGGATCTCGTTCAGGCTCTCGATGAACGTTTTGCCGGTCCGTTTCTTAATAAACCGGCTGAAGGAAACCTCGGGCATGTTCACCACTTTGGCCACATCGCCCAGAGATACTTCCTTGTCATAGTAGGCCTGCATGTACTCAAAGGCCTTTTCAATACGGCGGCTGTGGTAATTGAACTGGTCTGAGGTAAAGGTGCTGTTAGAAAGCGTGCGCATGTTGCGGGAGATGGACAGGTCATGCAAAATGGAGATGAGCTCCAGCACCGAGTCGAACCCGCTTTTTTGCGTCAATGCCTCAAGGCGGGGCTTAAACGCTTCCTTGGTCTCGCGCGAAAAGGAAATGCCTTTGCCGGCCCGCTCCAGCAGCACCCGCACAAAGCTCAGCTGGTTGCGGCGCAGGAACTTCTCGTCAAACAGGTCCCGGTGAAACTGAATGGTGATCTCCATGATTTCCTTGTCTTTGCACTGGTGCGTGAACCAACCGTGCGGCAGGTTGCTGCCCACCAGCACCAGTTCATAGTCGTCAATCACCTCTACATGGTCGCCCACCACCCGTTTGGCGCCGGCCGCGTTGTAAATAAAGTTCAGCTCAAAGTCCTCGTGGTAGTGGAGCGGGAAGTTGAACTCCTGCTTTACCCGCGAGAAGACGGTAAAGCAGTCGTTCTGGGTTAGGGGGGTAATCTCACGGTAGATGGCACTCATGCTTCTGAAATTGTACCTGAAGATACAGATATGCGCAGAAATAATCGTATACCTGCTAAAAAAAGACTAAGGTTTTTACCTCTAAAAGCCTAGGTAAGAACGCGCTCATAGGCAAACTCAGGGCATACAACTCAAAACAATTCAGGTTTCTCTCCAAGTCTTGGATTGCTACTTTACTACACTTTCCCTAAAAACAGCGCCTAAACAGCAGGTATTATTTAAACGCTGCCTCAACTTCACCTTCTCGTTTATCTTTATCATAATCTGGCTTTGATTGCACAAGTGATGCCCTAACCCGAGCGCACAGAGCCAAGCCTTAGAGTTTCAATCAAACAATTGATAAAATAATGCTAATACCGGGTAGAAAAACTATTTAGATTTGTACTAGATGCCTTGGCTTGTGGGAACAGCTTGTGAGGATAGCAGAAAACCAGGCGTTTTCTGCCTATTTTACCCAAAGGAGCACTAAACCGCGCCAGGCCAGGCAGGCAGCCGGAGTTACCTGATGCTAACCGAAAACTTCGCTGCGCTTACTATTGAGTTTGGCTCTTTACCTGTACACCCATGACCCGATTATTTGCGGCTTGCTTTTTACTGGTATTCACCTGTCTTCATGCGTTAGGGCAGGCACTTCCCATCAACAAGAAAGCCACGGCCGAAACCCGTAACCTGTACGCGAACCTGAAGAGGCTCTCGCAGAAAGGCATCATGTTCGGGCACCAGGATGCGCTGGCGTACGGCATGGGCTGGAAATACGAACCTGGCCGGTCTGATGTGAAGGAAGTGGTAGGCGAATACCCTGCCGTGGTGGGTTGGGACCTGGGCCATCTGGAGCTGAACAAACCCGTGAACCTGGACAGCGTTCCGTTTCAGAAAA
This sequence comes from Rufibacter psychrotolerans, assembly GCF_016924645.1. GTDB lineage: Bacteria > Bacteroidota > Bacteroidia > Cytophagales > Hymenobacteraceae > Nibribacter > Nibribacter psychrotolerans. The sequence goes on from NZ_JAFFJV010000002.1 coordinate 70,372, forward strand.
TGCGGGAGTTTGCCCAGGAAGTGTACGTTAACGGCGGTTTGAACACCTTCAGCTGGCATTTAAACAACCCGCTGGACCCTAGCAAAACCAGTTGGGACCCCATGGATTCTACCATCCAGCATTTGTTCAAAGACAAAAAAGCCCTGAAGCGCTACCAATCCTGGCTCGACGGTCTGGCTTCTTTCATGAAAAGCCTCAAAGGACCTAAAGGCGAGTTGATTCCGGTGGTCTTCCGGCCGTTGCACGAGCATACGGGCAGTTGGTTCTGGTGGGGTCGTAAACACTGTTCGCCGGAGGAATACAAGCAGATGTGGCGCTTTACCGTGGATTACCTGCGCAAAAAGAAAGCAAACAACCTGCTCTTCGCTTACTCCACCGACCGCTTCACCTCCCGCGAGGATTATCTGGAGCGCTACCCCGGCGATGACTACGTGGACATTGTGGGCTTTGACATCTACCACCGTCCGCCCGCCAACGCAGATGCAAGCCAACTGGCCCAATCCAACCAGACCTTTGTAAAAGAAGCCCGCCAGATGGTGGAAACGCTGCGCCAGATTGGTCAGGAGAAAAACAAAGTCTGGACCTTGAGCGAAACCGGCTTAGAGACTTTACCGGTCACTGATTGGTGGACCAACGTGCTGTATCCCATTGTGAAAGACGCCGGCTTGTCTTACGTGCTGGTGTGGCGCAACGGCCGCCCAGACCATTACTACGCGCCTTATCCGGGGCAGAAGAGCGCCGAGAATTTCAGGGAGTTCTACCAAAATCCCAAGGTGTTCTTCATTAAGAAAACGCAGCAAGAGAACCTGTACGCGCCGGTTTACCAGAACAAACAAGCCGCCCAATAGAACGCCCCTTACCTGACACTACGCTAACCCACAACAACTACACCTCATGAAGTTAACCGCGCTTGACATAGGCATCATCCTCCTCTACCTGGTATCGGTAGCGGCCATTGGATTGATTTTGCAGAAGAGAGCCAAGGCCAACAAAGAAGCGTATCTACTGGGTGGCAACACGCTGCCCTGGTACGCGCTGGGGCTATCCAACGCCTCCGGGATGTTCGATATTTCGGGCACCATGTGGATGGTGATGCTGGGCTTTGTGTATGGCCTCAAAAGCATCTGGATTCCGTGGCTTTGGCCATCCTTCAACCAGATCTTCCTGATGATGTTTTTGGCGGCCTGGCTGCGCCGTTCCAACGTGACCACCGGGGCCGAGTGGATGCTCACCCGTTTTGGACGGGGCAAGGATTCTAACAAGTCACACAGCATCGTGGTCGTTTTCGCCCTGCTCAGCTGCATGGGCTTCCTGGCGTACGGCTTCATTGGATTAGGCAAGTTCGTGGAGATTTTCGTGCCTTGGTCGGTGGTGCAGCCATACTTGCCCTTTGACCTACCGGCAGAATACGTGCCCCACTTTTACGGCATGGTTTTCACCTTCTTCGCGGTGTTCTACTCCATCCTGGGCGGCATGGCCAGTATTGTATGGGCCGATGTACTCCAATATCTAATCATGACCGCCGCTGCCGTAGCCATTGCGGTACTGGCCATGAACAACCTAGACGTTGCCCAACTAAACGTACCAGAAGGCTGGAGAACCCCCTTCTTTGGGGCTACCTTGGATGACCTGAACTGGACCGGAATCATTGACGAGGTGAATGCCAAAATTCAGGCCGATGGCTATTCCTTGTTTGGGATTTTCTTTATGCTGATGGTCTTCAAGGGAGTTTTAGCCAGCTTGGCTGGTCCTACCCCCAGCTATGACATGCAGAAAGTGCTTTCGGCTAAATCTCCGCAAGACGCCGCCAAAATGAGCGGATTTGTGTCGGTGGTTTTGATTCCTACCCGCTACCTGATGATCATCGGGTTTACTGTATTGGCCATTTTGAACTACAACCAACTCAACCTGGAATCGGCTAACGGTATTGACTTTGAGCGTATTCTGCCCGCCGCCATCCAGAACTTCGCCCCTAACGGTTTAATGGGCTTGATCCTGGCGGGTCTGTTGGCGGCGTTCATCGGGACCTTCGCGGGAACGCTCAACGCAGCCCAAGCGTACCTGGTAAATGACGTGTACCTGCGGTACGTGAACCCCAAAGCCAGCAACAAAACGGTGACCAGCATTAACTACGCCACGGGCATTGTAGTGGTGTTGGTGAGCATGGTGCTGGGCTTGTTTGCCAAAGACGTGAACAGCTTGCTGCAATGGATTGTGGCGGGGCTTTACGGCGGCTACATCTCGGCTAACGTGCTTAAATGGTATTGGTGGCGCTTTAACGGCAGCGGCTTCTTCTGGGGCATGCTGGCCGGTATCATTCCGGCACTGGTTTTCCCTTACTTCACCGAAGGCCTGGACCTCTACTACTTCCCGTACCTGCTCCTCATCTCTTTGGCCGGCAGCATCATTGGTACCTACCTGGCCCCGCCTACCGACATGGAAACCCTGAAAGGCTTCTACCGCAACGTGCGTCCGTGGGGTTTCTGGGGACCGGTGGCCGAGCAGGTGAAAGCCGAAGACCCCTCGTTTGTGGAAAACAAGAACTTCTGGCTGGACATGTTCAACGTGCTCATTGGCGTAGCCGGGCAGATGGCGCTCACGCTCCTTCCTATTTACCTGGTGCTGGGCATGCACACCGAGTTGATGGTAGTCTTAGGCATTATCCTGGTGGTAGGCGTGATCCTGAAGAAAACCTGGTGGGACAGGCTGGACCATGACGGCGACAGCGTGGCCTCTGCCCTTAAAAGAAAACTAGTTTCCCATACATAAGCCAACAGCGGCAAGGCACATTCCCTAACCGCTCTCCTCATTACCTTTTTAAATTCATCCTCATGGAAAATCTCTTCCAAAAAAGACAGCAAGCGCTGGAGAAGTTTCACTCCGAGCTGATCAGCAGAAAAAACGAGAAGCAGCCCTTGGGCAACGGCATCTACGACAAATATAAATTCCCGATCCTGACCAACCAGCACGCGCCCATCTTCTGGCGCTATGACCTGAACCCCGAGACCAACCCATATTTCATGGAGCGCATTGGGGTAAACGCCGTATTCAACGCGGGTGCCATCAAATTCAACGGCAAGTACCTGGTAGTGGCCCGGGTGGAGGGCAACGACCGCAAGTCGTTCTTCGCGGTGGCCGAGAGCCCCAACGGCGTGGACAACTTTCAATTTTGGGAGAAACCCATCACCATGCCCGAGACCGAGGACCCGGACATCAACGTGTACGACATACGCCTGGTCCAGCATGAGGACGGCTGGATCTACGGCCTGTTCTGCACTGAGCGCAAAGACCCGGAGGCCCCGGAAGGGGACCAATCCTCGGCGAACGCGCAGTGCGGCATCGCCCGTACCCGTGACCTCGTTTCCTGGGAAAGACTGCCTGACCTAAAGACCACCTCGCCGCAGCAGCGCAACGTGGTGCTGCACCCCGAGTTTATTAACGGCAAATACGCACTCTACACCCGTCCGCAGGACAGCTTCATTGAGGCAGGCAGCCGCGGCGGTATCGGCTGGGGCCTGACGGATTCCATGGAGAACGCCGTGGTGGACGAGGAAATCATCGTAGACCCCAAGACTTACCACACCGTGTACGAGGTGAAGAACGGCCAGGGTCCTGCCCCCATCAAAACCGAGAAAGGCTGGCTGCACCTGGCCCACGGTGTTAGAAATACCGCCGCCGGTCTGCGCTACGTGCTGTACCTGTTCCTCACCGACCTGCAGGACCCATCCAAGGTGATTGCCAAGCCCGGCGGGTTCTTCATCGCGCCGGAAGGCGAGGAACGAGTGGGCGACGTGTCCAACGTGGTATTTGCGAACGGCTGGATTCTGGACGAGGACGGCACCGTGTTCATCTATTACGCTTCCTCCGACACCCGCACCCACGTGGCCACTTCCACTGTGAACAAATTATTGGATTACGTGCTGAACACCCCGGCCGACGGTCTCCGCTCCGCCGCCTCTGTGCAGCAAATCAACAACTTGATTGACAAAAACCTGGCGTACCTGGAAAGCAAAAAGCAGGTAGAAGCGCCTGAACTAAACAACGCACGGTAATGGATTCCCTCACCGGTACAACCCTTGGCCAGACGCTTTCCACCTACCAGCAGGAGATGGAAAGCGAGCTGGAAAGGATATTGGGTTTCTGGATGGAGCACACCCTGGACCACCAACACGGCGGCTTCATCGGGCAGATCGACTACTCCGGGAACGTGGTCCAGGATGCCCCTAAAGGCAGCATTCTGAACGCCCGCATCCTGTGGACGTTTTCGGCGGCTTTTAAGCAAACCAAGCAGGAAACGTACCTGGAGATTGCCACTCGGGCCTTTGATTACCTGCGCACCTCTTTCCTGGACACCGCACACGGCGGTATTTACTGGATGGTGGATGCCCAGGGCCAGCCCCTGAACACCCGCAAACAGATCTATGCGCTGGCGTTCGCCATCTACGGCTTCAGCGAGTACTACCAGGCCACCCAAGATCCGGCGGCCCTGAAAGCCAGCCAGGAATTGTTCCAGTGGATTGAGAGATTCAGCTTTGACCCCGAGCACGGTGGCTATTTAGAGGCTTTCAGCCAGGAAGGTGAACTGCTGGAGGATTTGCGCCTGAGCGAGAAGGACCGCAACGATCCTAAGACCATGAATACGCACCTGCATATTCTGGAGGCCTACGCCAACCTGTACCGCATCTGGCCGGACCAGCTGCTGGCGGAAAAACTGAGAGGATTGATTGAGGTGTTCCTGCAACACATCGTGGACCAGAACACGGGCCACCTGAAGCTGTTCTTCGCCCGCGACTGGACCTCCACCGCCAACCTGATTTCCTACGGCCACGACATTGAGGCCTCCTGGCTTCTGCAAGAAGCCGCCGAGGCGCTGGGCGATGAAGCCTTGCTGAGTCAGGTAAAGGACACCGCCTTGAACATGGCCATCGCCACGGCAAAGGCGCTGTTGCCCGACGGGAGCCTGTACCACGAACTGAACCTAGACGAGAACCACTACGACACCCACCGCGAATGGTGGGTGAGCGCCGAGGCCATGGTAGGCTTCCTGAACGCCTACGAACTGACGCACGACGAAGCTTTCCTACACCATTCACTTGACGCCTGGAGGTTCGCCCAGACCTACTTCCTGGACCTGGAGCGGGGCGAATGGTTCTGGGGCGTGAATGATGACTATTCCTTGATGTCCAAGGAAGACAAGGTGGGCTTCTGGAAGTGCCCCTACCACAACGCCCGCGCCTGTCTGGAGGTCATGCACCGGTGCCAGAAAGAACTGAGCCGCTTCGACTAAGTTTACAGCTGGTTTCTGCCAAAGCCAGGCTAAAGCTAGCTTCTGTTTTAAGGCTGTTTTTGGGGAAAGAGCCTCAAAGACCTCGCCTTAATTCATTGCTGGTTTCGGCACGTTACTTTAAAAACAGCCTTAAAACAGCAACTGGGTTTACTTAGGAAAACTACATTTCTGTCATCCTGAAAGGGTCTTGTGGGTCAACCAGAAAGGCCTTGTAGGAAGCGCGATGACCGTTCGCTCACAAGATCCGTCCAAGATGACAAAGAAAACAAAGCCCCGGCCTTCTTGTCTTTGTACTTACCACAAAACACCAAATCACCATACCTCCCCTGACCTAACCCCTCAAACAAACATGAAAAAATTACTGCTCTCTTTAGCGGCCCTCGCACTTTCCTCTTCGGCATTAGGCCAGGGGAACAACTACGCCCAGAACTACACCAAATACGAGAACCTGGCCATGACCCCGCCCATGGGCTGGAACAGCTGGAACAAATTTGCCTGCAACGTAGACGAAAAACTGATCCGGGAAACCGCCGATGCCATGGTGAGTTCGGGCATGAAAGCGGCCGGCTACGAGTACATTAACATTGACGACTGCTGGCACGGCGACCGCGACAGCCTGGGCTTCATTCACCCAGATCCCAAGCGCTTCCCTTCCGGCATGAAAGCCCTGGCGGATTACGTGCATTCCAAAGGCCTGAAGCTGGGCATCTACTCCGATGCCGGTTCCCAGACCTGCGGCGGCCGTCCGGGGAGCCGGGGTTATGAGTTTCAGGATGCGCAGCAGTACGCCAAATGGGGCATTGACTACCTCAAGTACGACTGGTGCAACACCGAGGGACTGAAAGCCGAGGGCGCCTACAAAACCATCGCGGCGGCGCTGCGCAAAGCCGGCCGTCCGGTGGTGCTGAGCATCTGCGAGTGGGGCACCGACAAACCCTGGGAGTGGGGCCCAGCCGTGGGCCACCTGTGGCGCACCACCGGCGATATCTACAACTGCTTTGACTGCGTGAAAGACCACGGCACCTGGAAGTCCTGGGGCGTGATGCAGATCCTGGACATGCAGGAAGGCCTTCGGCAGTACGCCGGCCCGGGCCGCTGGAACGACCCCGACATGATGGAAGTGGGCAACGGAATGCCCGTGCACGAGGAACGCGCCCATTTCACCATGTGGACCATGCTGGCCGCCCCGCTCATAGCTGGCAACGACCTGCGCAACATGACCAAAGAGACCCTGGCCATTCTAACCAACCCGGAAGCCATTGCCGTGAACCAGGACAAACTGGGCATCCAGGGCTTTAAATACAGCACCAAAGACAGCGTGGAAACCTGGTTGAAACCCCTGGACAATGACAAGTGGGCCGTGGTGTTCCTGAACCGCAGCAAGGCCCCGCAGAAAGTGAGCTTTGACTGGAAGAACACCCCCATTGTGGATGACCTCTCTAAAAAGGAGCTGAACGCGGGCAAAACCACCTACAAAATCCGGAACGTGTGGACCAGGAAAGAGCAAGGCAACACCAAAAAGACCTTCACGGCCACGGTACCCTCGCATGATGTGGTGATGCTGGTGCTTTCTGGTGACAAAGCGAAGGTGGCCGGCAAGTAAATCCGCATACCGCCGCCTATGCAACGGCAATTCGGGCCTTTTTTTCTGAAAATGGGCCCGAAACGCTTTTCCAGGTTCACCCCACTTTCAGGTTTACAACACAATGAATAAATTACTCAGGCTACTGATAGACCCACCCGTTGTTGGGCAAACGTGAAACAAGACCTTATGCATTCTTCTCTATGAAACTTAAAACCTTCTTTAAACGCTTCGTGCTCATGGCCATGAGTGGCGTCACTACACAGGCGGGGGCGGTCTCGCTTCCGGCCATTATTGGCAACCACATGGTGCTGCAGCGCAACGCCGAAGTGACCATCTGGGGCTGGGGCCACACCGGCGAAGAGGTCACCGTCACCGGCAGTTGGGACAACAAACCCGTCAAGACCAAGGTCAACGGCCTGGCGCAATGGTCGGTGAAACTGCAGACCTCGGGGGTCACCCAGCCGCAAACCGTGACCGTGAAAGGCTACAACACCATCGTGCTGGAAGACGTGTTATTGGGCGAGGTGTGGCTGTGCTCGGGCCAGTCTAACATGGAATGGAGCGCCAACGCGGGTATTGACAACGCCCAGAAACACGTTGCGGAGGCTAATTACCCGTCCATCCGGTTCTTCCAGGTGCCCCGCCGCACCGCCGATGCGCCGCAGCTGGACTTGCCGGGCCAGTGGGTGGTCTGCACGCCCCAGACCATGCAGCACTTCAGCGCGGTGGGCTATTTCTTCGGGCGGGAGATTCACCAGAACCTGAAGACGCCCGTGGGCCTGATCAACAGCAGCTGGGGCGGCACGCCCGCCGAAGTGTGGCTGAGCGCCGGGGCCATGGCCGCCAATCCGGTTCTGGCGGAGGCCGCCGCCAAACGCAAAGAAGTAGAATGGGGACCGGTGCAAACCGCCAAAGCCTACAACGCCATGATTGCGCCGCTTATCCCCTTCCGGCTGGCCGGTGCCCTCTGGTACCAGGGCGAATCTAACGTAGACGCGCCTGAGGTTTACGCCCAGATGCTGCCCGCCCTCATCCAGGATTGGCGCTCCGCCTGGAAGCAGGACTTCCCGTTCTACTACGTACAGATTGCGCCCTACAAATACGGCGGGGCCGAAGAATGGCCTCGGTTAGCCGAAGCTCAGCTAAAAACCCTGCGCGTGCCCCACACCGGCATGGCCGTGATCCATGATGTGGGCAACGTAGATGACATCCACCCCAGAAACAAACTGGACGTAGGCAAACGCCTGGCAGCGCTGGCCCTGAACAAAACCTACGGAAAGAAAGACGTGGTTTCCTCGGGTCCTATTTACCGCAGCATGAAAGTACAGGGCAACAAGACCCGCCTCTACTTTGACCACGCCGACCAAGGCCTGGTAGTCAAAGGCAAGGAACTCACTTACTTTGAGATTGCCGGCGAAGACCAGCAGTTTGTGCCCGCTACCGCTAAAATAGACGGCAACACCGTTGTGGTGAGCGCCAAGGAAGTGAAAAAGCCGGTAGCCGTCCGGTTTGGCTGGAGCAACAGCGCCAACCCGAACCTTTTCAACAAAGCAGGCCTGCCCGCCTCCGCCTTCCGGACCGATTCCTGGCCCCGGAAATAGCGAGCGCCACCTAGCTCCCCTGAAAAGAACCCAAAGGGCCTCTCCTCCCCCCCTTTGTCATCCTGAAAGGACCTTGTGGACGAACCAGAATGACTTTCTTTTACTGCAACTGCCGTTCGCCCCAAGGTCCTTTCAGGATGACAGAATGAACGTTTGACTCTTTCTTTACGCAGTGCTCTCACCTATAGCTGCGCTTTATCTAACTAAAAAGTAGATGACCAGAATTTATCTCCTACTCGCCCTCCTGTGCCTTGCTTTCACCCAGCTCCACGCCCAGAAAAGGGACTTTGTGAAAACCGATGGCCACCTGTTCACGCTGAACGGGAAGCCTTATTATTTCATCGGGACCAATTACTGGTACGGCGCGCTGCTGGGCTCCACCGGCGAAGCCGGCAACCGCGAGCGCCTGCTAAAGGAACTGGACATGCTCAAGAAAGCCGGCGTGACCAACCTGCGCATTCTGGCCGGCACCGAAGGTCCTAATAATCAACCGTACCGCGTGTCGCCGGGTCTGCAGCTATCGCCGGGCGTTTACAATGACACTTTGCTGGCCGGGCTGGATTTCCTTTTGGCCGAAATGGGCAAGCGCGATATGAAAGCGGTGCTGTACCTGAACAATGCCTGGGAATGGTCGGGTGGGTTTAGCCAATATGTGAACTGGAACACCAACGTGCCTATTCCGTACGCCCTGGCCAACAACAATGACTGGGCGAGCTTCATGAAGTACTCGGGCCAGTTCCACCAGTGCGAGCCCTGCAAGCAGCAGTTCGCGAATCACGTGAAATTCATGCTAGGCCGCACCAATCAGTTCACCAGGAAGAAGTACACCGATGATCCCGTAATCATGTCCTGGCAGATTGCCAATGAGCCCCGCGCCTTTTCCATGGCCAACGTGCCGGCGTACAGCCAATGGATCAAAAGCACCGCTGCCCTGCTCAAATCCCTTTCCCCGAACCACCTGGTGTCAACCGGCTCAGAAGGTTCGCACGGCTCCGAGGGCTCCATGGACGTGTTCAAACAAGTGCACACTGATCCCAACATCGATTACTTCACCATGCACATCTGGCCCCGCAACTGGGGTTGGCTGGACAACCAGAACCTGGCCGGTTCCCTGGATTCTGCTATCACCAAAACCATGGAGTACATGGACCGTCACATCGCTTTCGCCCGCGAGCAGAAGAAGCCCATCGTGCTGGAAGAGTTCGGTTTGCAGCGCGACCACAATGCGTTCAGCCCCTCGGCCACAACCTCGCACCGCGACCGGTACTACCAACGGGTGTTTGAGCGCGTACTTGCCAGCGCCCAAGCCAAAGATGCCCTGGCCGGTGCCAACTTCTGGGCCTTCAACGGCACTGCTCGCCCCAACCCTACCCGCCACTTCTGGAAACCCGGCGATGACCTCATGGGCGATCCTCCCCAGGAAGAGCAAGGCCTCTACGGCGTCTTCGACACAGACTCTACCATACCGTTGGTGACGAAATACAGCAAGGCGGTGCGCAAGGCGGGGAAGAAAAGGAAGAAGTAAGGGGCACTTACCAGCCCAAGTACAGCCCGGCGGCAGAAATAAAAGGAAACCATAAACTACTCCTAGCACAAAAGACAACGGCCCACTAGTTCTTCCCAACCACTTTGACCGTCACCAATAAACAGAAAGCCTGCATGTGTGCTACATGCAGGCTTTCTGTTTTCAACCTGTTTTTAGTAAATCAATCTAAAAATACTGCCCAATCAGTTCGCTTAGGGGCAGCGCTCAAGGCCAACCTTATTTGTTTAACGGGGCACCCACTGCAATGCTGCAGTCGTGGCCGGGCTGGCCGTGTGGCGGGTTGAGCCCTTTGGCGGTGGAAATGGGCGGCGCCGATGGCAGTACCGGGGCGGGCGGCAAAGCAGCGGGCGCAGTGCCGGTAGCTGCAGGAGCAGACTTGGCCGGGGAGTTCAGGGGAGCGCCCACCTCAATGTCGCACCGGTGACCGGGTTGTCCGTGCGGGGGGTTCAACCCGGCCGTGGCTTCGGGCTGCGCACCCTGCGCCGGTTGACCTGCCGTGGCCGGTTGGTTTGCCCCGCCCGCCGGGGCGGCATTCACGGGGAAGGTGGCTGGTTTAAATGAACCATTCTCTGTAGTGGCCGGGCTTTTCTCTTTGGAGCAAGCCGCAAGGCAGAGCAAAGAAGCTGCCGCCAATACCTTCACTGTATTTTTCATGCGTATCATTATTTGCGTGTAAAGGGTGAGCCCATGAAGACTCTTTTAAGCAAGGTAAGCAATGTGCCCGAATACTTTTGCCTTTGCCTCCAGAAACTGCTTCAACTGGGTACTGCCCGCCCCCGGAGCCCCGGCTGCGCCTTTCCTAAAAAGACGCAGCCGGCAGCGCACCGGGGCAGCCAGACTGTGTTAGTTGAGCATGGGCTTCTGCGGGAACTTGGAGAGCTTAGATTTGGAGGCCAGAATCAGCATCTGGATCATGATGCCCAGGCCTACCACCACTACCAGCTCAAAATTGGTGAGGATGGTGGAGCCCGCAATGATTTTCTTTGATTTCTCGTTCAGGCGCTTGCCCTCCTCTACCTGAATGCCCGACAGCTGGTTCAGGTGGCTGGCGGCAAGGCTGTACTGCGCGTCCATGAGGGCTTTGGCCTGCGCCATTTCCTGCCCTGTTCCCTGGCGGGCCAGGTACTGGTTCTCCAGGTTTCTGATCTTATCCATGGTCTGCTTCAGCGCGCCAAAATACTTCGCCTCGGCTTCGGTCAGGTCGGTGGTTTCATAGGTTTGCAGCAGGGTAGCAATCGCCGTGTTCTTCGCCAACAGCTGGTCCTGCAACGAGGCCGCATTGTCTGTATAGTAACAATTGTCTACCAGCATCTTCTTCTGGTAGAGGTGCCCCGAGAGCTGATAGATGTAACTTTCTACCAGCAGCCGGTCTTCATACACCGCCGAAAAGGAGGACCCCAGCTGGTTGACGTTGTTGCTGTCCAGTAAATTCTTGGAAAGCACCAGCCCCAGCACGATGGCGATCAGAAACGCGGCTTTTGTCTTTTGTTTGATGCTATATGCCCATTTCATCATCTTAGTGTTTAAAAGTATCACAAAACCAGTAAGGCTTTCTGCGCCTGGTTACCCTATTAACGCGTTTCACAGGCAAAACCTCCCCTGACCTGAATATAAGCATTTATTACCTAAGAACCAGTCACTTACCCCGGAGATAATTTCAGGCGGCAGTGCCCTGCAGGGGCTCAGCACCAAAGCCCCGTTTTGAGGCTATTTTTACTGAAACGGGCCTTAAACGGGGTCAAGCCCAGCGGGAGTTCATTTCCAGAAAGAAGGCGTCGTTCTCTTCGCGGGAGGCTTTCCGGCGCACCTCGGCGGTGCCAAAGCCCACCTCCAGTTCCCCGTTGTCAATCCGCTGCATCACAGAGTCGGCAAACTCATCCAGGGGAGCCCCGAAGGTGTGCAGCCCGGCCCCTCCCAGATCAGTGTTCACGGCGGGCGGCACAATCTCCACCACTTCCACGGCCGTGTTCCTCAGCAAAAAGCGCAGCGACATGGTAAAGGAATGGAGGGCGGCCTTGGTGGCGCAGTACACCGGCGCAAAAACGCCCGGCGTAAACGCCAACCCCGACGTGACGTTGACAATGCCGGCTTTGGGTTGCTTTTGCAGGTGCGGCACAAACAGGCTACACAGGTGGATGGGCGCCTCCAGGTTAATGGCAATTTCCTGTTGCGTCTGGCTCCACGCCTCTTGCTCCTCCACAGGGTTCACCCGCCGCTGGATACCGGCGTTGTTCACCAGCACGTTCAGTTGCGGGAACTCAGCGGTGGTCCACTCCAACAGAGCCACGCGGTCGGCTTCCTTGGCCACATCGCAGACAATGGTGTGCAGCGCCGGATGCTTCTCTTTCGCTTCATTCAGTTTATCGGCCCGCCGGCCGCAGACAATGACGGTGCTGCCTGCCTGCAGAAAACGTTCGGCAATGGCCAGGCCAATGCCAGAGGCCCCACCGGTGATGAGTACTGTGTTTCCAGCTAGTTTCATGGTTTTTAAGATTAAAGAAATGGCCTATGCCTAGGTGTGCTTACTTCTAAGCGGCAGAGGAAGTTTAGCAAACCTGGCAGGTGCTTGGCAAGGGTTCGCCTTTGGTGCTGCAGACTTCGCCGGCCAGGAGATGTTGGCCTGCCCACCCGCGCCAGTTTAGGATGATGAGTCGCCAGTTCTAGAAAGTAATCCTGTCGCCAAGTTGCCCTTCAGGAGGGCTCAGCCCAAAACACTCCTGAAAAATATTTGTAAAGTTTAAATAGTTGAATAACCATAAACCTTATTCACTATTTATTGACTGATTTTAAGTAAATGCTTCAAAAACGCACCTGACATCCTTAACAAGAAATTGTATACCCTAACCAGTTATAAAGCAGACCAACCCCATACCCCTGCAAAATCTACAACTTTTCCAATGACAAGTGACTAAATTAAAAGTATTTAGCAAGGCGCTTTGTACATTTAAAAATTAGCCCAAAATTTACGGCCGCAAAAGCTTCAGCCATAATGAAACTTTTTCAACATGCCTCCTCCCCCAGGGCATCTAAACAAATAGTACCACTGCAAACTAGTTGGTTCTTGTTTTATCAAGGAGCCAGTAAAGAACATGTCTACGTCAACCACGAATCCTTACTAAAGTACCATTACAGATTTTTCTAGCGCAAGAGCATTACAGCCTGAAAAGCCTTGCTGGTTTGCCACTAGCAGAATATCCAAGTAGTTCACCCTCAACCTTTACCCTATAGTTACACCGTTACATTCCCTCCCCAATTATGCAATCCGTTAGTGGCTGTCTCACGCAGAGATGAGGCCTGGTGCGTTTACGCCTGCCGCCCATTGTATAGCCGCTCAGTTTTGTGGAACAGCAGCAGCTCCCCCACCGGTGCTCCTGCAGAACCACCCGAAATCCCTACGCTTTCGTGCCCTTGATGCTGCAGCAGGCAGGACTCCCTCTTTGAGGCAGCTCTGCTTTAACGTCATGCAGCTAGTTCCTGGGCAAACCCGAAACCTGAAAAACAACCCTTTATTATGAAACACAATTACTTACCGCCACGCCAAAAAAGGTGGCAAAACTTAGCATTGAGTAGAGCAACGGCAAAGCTATTGCTCTGGATGGTGCCCCTTCTGGTGGGCTTGCCTTTTGAGGGCAAAGCGCAATTAGTTACTACCTATGACTACACGGGTGCCCTGCAAACCTACACGGTACCACCGGGGGTTACCAAACTCCGCATGGAGGCAATGGGCGCCCAAGGGAAAGCTGCCCAAGAAGGCTTTGTGGGCGGAAAAGGCGCCTATATGTCTGGTGATTTCAATGTGACCCCAGGCGATGTCTACCTGATCCTGGTAGGAGAAGCAGGCAAGGCTACAGGCCCCAGCAGCGGCGGTGGTGGGGGCGGTACCTTTATTGTGAAGGTAGACCCAACCTCGTCCAGCGTGATTGCTTCGGGGCCTCATGCCGGGAAGAAAGTTTCTCCCGTTCTGGTGGCCGGCGGCGGCGGCGGAACCAGGCAGGCCGTTACCGCTAATGGTTTTCCAGGGGTGACCACCCAGTATGGTACCACCGGCTCAGGAAGCAGTGAATCCGGAGCGGGAGGTGGAATAGTAAAAACTACCGGATTAGGCTTAGGGGGCATTGTTAGCTCTGGTAGCTGGGGATCTGGCGGCGGCGGCTGGAACGGCGACGGAGCACCAGACTCGGGTACCGGTGGCGCTAGTTTCCTCAATGGGGCCAAGGGAGCAACCGGTCCCTGCGGAGCAGCTGACATCATTGGCGGATATGGCGGCGGTGGCGGCGGTGGCTGTCATGGCGGCGGCGGTGGCGGCGGTTACTCCGGTGGCGATGGTGGCCGGGTAGCCGGCGGCGGCGGCTCTTATAACATAGGCCTGGACCAAAGAAACGTAGCTGGCGCCAATGCTGGCAACGGAAAAGTGATCATCACCATCCTTGCGGCGGGCTCCCTTAACTTTGACGGCATAGATGATTTTGTTGAGCTAGGAAACTCCCACAACAATCTCAAGTCCGTCACTTTCAGCGCCTGGATTTACAAGACCGGCGACAACAACACTGGCTTTGACGAGATCTGGGCCAAAGAATACATTAGTTCTGTGTCGGTGAACAACGTCACCAACAAACTGCATGTCAACTTCGGGAATGGTACCTCTTGGGGTAGCGCCACCGAGTCTTCCCAGGAAATTCCGCTCAACCAGTGGGTGTTTGTAGCTGCCACGCGTGACATAGTCACCGGCGCGGTGAGGCTGTACGTAAACGGCGAGTTAGCCGGAACCGGCACCAATGTTGCCACCGGGTCTAACACAAACCTTAGAGGCATTGGCCATAAGCCGGGCGTACCTTTTGCCAACGGGGCTTTTGCCGGCACCATTGAAGAAGTAAGGGTTTGGGACCGCGTACTGTGCGAAGGCGAGATTAAAACCAGCATGAATGCTGAGCTGCCATTACCGCAAGCGGGCTTGGTCTCTTACTACAAATTCAACCAGGGCATCCTGGGCACAGACAACAGCGCGGTTGCCACTTTGCTTGACGAGGTAGGCGGCGTAAACGGCACCTTGAAGAACTTTGCGCTGCTGGGAGCATCTTCCAACTGGGTTGATGGATACGTATCGGGTACCGCTCCTGCCTTTGTGGCGCCAACGGTAAGCTTTACCACCAATCAACCGCTGGTGCAATGCAGCGGGGGCTCTGTAACCTTTGCCGCTACCGCGGCTGCGGGCAGCACCTACCAGTGGACCAGGAATGGCGCTCCTATTGCGGGCGCTACCAACAGCACGTATACCGCCACCACCACAGGAAGCTATACCGTGATTGTGACGCAAACCGGCTGCACGGCTACTGCTGAACCAAAAGTGGTTGTGATAGAAGACACCACCCCTCCGGTTGTTCCAACCTTAGCGGATGTCATCGCCGCCTGTTCTGCCACCGTACCGGTACCCACCACAACCGATGCCTGCGCCGGCACCATTGAAGGAACTACCACAGACGCGCTAACCTACACCACCCAAGGCGAACACACCATCACCTGGACCTTCCATGATGGCAACGGCAACAGTGTGACGGCTCAGCAGAAAGTCATCATCAAAGATGAGGTTGCGCCTGTACTTGCCGTACCTTTCAACATCACCGTGAACGCAGACGCAAATGCCTGCGGCGCAAAAGTCACTTACAACGCACCTTCTGCCACCGATAACTGCGGCGAGGGCACGTACCCTACCACACTAGCGGGCCATACGTTCAAAGGCGAGTTTGGAGGCCATGCGTACTTCCTTTCAGATGAGGTTGCCACCCCAGAGGAGGCGCACGCCAGGGCAATCGCTTTAGGCGGCCACTTGGTAACCATTAACAGCGCACAGGAGAATACCTTTATCTCCAGCTTGAGCCCTGATCGTATCTGGATTGGCTTCACTGACCGGGCAGAGGAAGGAACCTTCAAGTGGGTGACCAATGAGCCAGTGGTTTACACCAACTGGAACACCGGTGAACCCAATAACTTCAACAATGAAGATTGGGCCGTGATGAACTGGGGGCCAAACGGCACCTGGAATGACTGGTTCTACACGGGCGAAGCCCGGTACGTGATTGAGTTTGAGGGCGGAGCTGTACCCAGCACGTTGGTGGCTGGCTTAGGCAGCGGCGCAACGTTCCCAATTGGTACTACCACCGAAACCTGGAAAGCCGTAGACAAGGCTGGCAACGTGACCACCGGCTCCTTTACCGTAACCGTGGTAGACAACGTGCCCCCTGTGGTTGTAACGCAAGACATAAAAGTTCAGCTAGATGCCAATGGCGTAGCCTCCATTACCCCGGCTCAAATCAACAACGGCTCTACCGACAACTGCGCTATTCCGGCAGATGGCTTTCGCCTGAGCAAAACCAGCTTCAACTGCTCTAATGTTGGTGCCAACACGGTTACCCTAACGGTAACAGACGCAAATGGCAATTCCCAATCAAAGACAGCGGTAGTCACCGTTGAAGACACTATTGTTCCGGTAGCCAAAGCAAAAGCCCTGACGGTGAAGCTTGACGCCAACGGAGTTGCCTCCATTACCCCACAGATGGTAGACAATGGTTCTTCTGATAATTGCGGCGGTGTTACCCTGGCGCTTTCCAGATCAACCTTTGACTGTATTACCACCGGTCCGCAGACAGTGACGTTAACGGTGACAGACAATAGCGGAAACACCGCTTCCGCCACCGCCACCATCACCGTAGTAGATGAGATTGCCCCCAAAGCCCTGGCCAGGAACCTCACCGTTCAGCTAGACGCCACGGGCAAAGTGACCATCGCAGCAGCGGATGTAAACAACAACTCTACTGACAACTGCGCCATTGCTTCTGTTACGCTGAACAAAACCACCTTCACCTGCGCCAACGTGGGTGCCAACCCGGTTACCTTAACGGTAACAGACAACAGCGGCAATGTCTCTACGGCCACCGCTACGGTAACAGTGGAAGACAAGGTAAAACCGGTAGTACTTGCCAAGAACATTACGGTTCAACTGAACGCCAGCGGCACTGCCACTATTACTGCGACAGACGTTGACAACGGTTCTTCAGACAACTGCGGCATCCAGTCCATCACGCTGTCTAAAACTGCTTTTGACTGCGCTAATCTGGGCGAAAACAGCGTCACCCTCACCGTGACGGATGTACATGGCAATACGGCCACGGCCCCTGCTACAGTAACGGTTGAAGACAAGATCAACCCTACCATCACCGCGCCAGTAACCGTGACGGTGAATGTTGATCCTGGTCAAGCCACAGCCTCTAGTGTAACATTGGGCACCCCGGTTACCGCAGACAACTGTTCGGTGGCCAGTGTTACCAACAACGCTCCTGCTACCTATCCTACCGGAACCACTACTGTCACCTGGACCGTGACCGATGCCGCCGGCAACACCGCCACTGCAACGCAGATAGTAACAGTTAGACCTAACGTGGTGTCTGTGGCCAGACCAAGCACCGTGGAGGTGCCTATCCGCACTACGTTTGCCCAGGTGAGCAAGCCTATCACCGTTAACGTGACATTCACCGATGGTACTACCGCCCCAGTTGCGGTAACCTGGCAGGCAGGAAACTACAACGGCTTAGTGAACGGAGACTACGAGCTCACCGGAACCCTCACCATCGGCACTGACAAGTCCAATGTTGACAACGTGGAGGCGAAGTGGACGGTACGCGTGCTGCCTAACCAGGCCCCTACCAACATCACCCTGAGCAAGGCTACTTTCCAGCCCAGCATCAAGCCAGACCAGTCGATTGGTTCTTTCACTACAACTGATGCAGATGACCCTATTGACAACCAGCCAGAGAACCAGCACCTGTATGAGCTGGTAGCCGGTGCCGGCAGCACAGACAACGCCCTGTTTGAGATTGACGGCAACCAGCTGTTCCTCAAATCCAACAAGGGCCTGTCGGGCAAGACTTCTTTCTCCATCAGAGTAAGAACGGTAGACCCTTACAACAACACGTTTGAGAAGACCTTCACGCTCACCAAAGAAGGGTACAACGTGGCCACGGTAGACCTCAAAATTGTGAATGCCTTCTCCCCTAACGGTGACGGCGTGAACGATACCTGGACAGTACCAGAGCTGCGGTTCTACAACAACGTGGAGGTGCAGGTATTTGACCGCTCGGGCGTACGTCTGTTCCACACCACCAACCCTGAACAAGGCTGGAACGGCCGCAACCAACACGGGGCTGTGCAGGCAGGACCTTACCTGTACATCATCCACGTGAAAGACATCAACTATGTGAAGAGAGGTACCGTGACCATCCTTAAGAAATAACGAAGATGAAAAAGTTGACCCTATCTATTTGTTTCCTGCTTTCCGTTCTGGGCGTCTCTGCCCAGAACCGGAAGCACATTGCCAACTTCTCCCTGTTCCAGCAGTACTTCAACCCGGCCCTTACCGGCTATGAGGGCTCCATGGTGAAGACCTTCTACCGCAACCAGTGGACCGGCTTTGAGGATGCGCCGCGCACCATCTTCGCCTCGGTGGAGCTGGACCAGGCAGACCTTTCGGCCTGGCGCAAGGCAGACGTGCTCAAGACCCGCGAGACAGACGCCTACAGCCGCCAGGCCGGGGCCAAGCACGCCTGGGGTTTGTCGGTGCTGCATGATTCCTTCGGGCCTTTTGCCCAAACCCAGGTAAACCTGAGCTATGGCTCCCGCATCCGGTTGTCAGAAAGCCTGAGCCTGCGCGTGGGGGTGGCCACCACCTATGACATCCAGCGCCTGAACGGCAACAAGCTGGTAGTGGACCAGGAAGGCGACCAGGAGTTTGCCGGGTACCTGGGCACCGAGAACCGGGTGAGCAAGTTTGACGTGAACCTGGGCGCCATGCTGACCGGCGAGGATTTCTATGTGGGTTATGCCCTGCAGGACATCACCAAAGGAGCGCTTTCCTCCGGCGATGCCTTCATGGAAGGCACCTACACCATCCAGCACGTGGTGCAGGCCGGTTACCGCACCGCTTTGTCAGAGCAGGTAGGCCTGGTAGCCAACGGAATCTTCCGCTATGACAGCCACCAGAAAGAGACCACCGAGGTGCAGGCCAAGGCCGTGTTCCAGAACATCATCTGGGCCGGCGCGGGCTACCGCCACAACCTGGCCTACACCCTTAACGCGGGCCTTCGCCTGAACCAGTTCCGGGTAGGGTACGTGCATGAGATCCCCACCGGTGATGCCGCCATCAAGCGGAACACCAGTGAGTTCATGGTGACTTACAACCTCTTGCCGGTGAAGTACCCTAAACTGGGCAAGAAAGTAACCATGTGGTAACCAGAATTTGTGCAGAACCAAATGAAAAGAACCTTATACACCATTGCTGTCCTGCTGTCTTCCATGGCGGCGGCCCAGGCCCAGACCCCTATCAAGCAGACCCGCGAGAAGCTAGCTGACCTACACCTGGTAGGAGAAGACCTGGTGGTTTACGCCGTGAAAACCGAAGCCGGCCAGTTCCTCTATTCAGAAAAGGTAGGCGACCAGACCACCTACCGGAAGGAGACCGCCCTCAACGCCGGGGCGGTTAACGCGGTCATCGGGGCAAACGCCGCCGGTGACGAGCTGTACGTGTACCAGAAAACCGGACGCAAAGACGCCAAAATTGCCACCTACCGCTGGAATGGCGCTGATTTCCAGAAAACGGGCGAAAAACCGTTTCCGGCCCTGAAGAACCATTCCTATAACCTGGGCGCGTACCTGTCACCCGACCAGTCTACGCTGGTGATCTCCGCCGACCTGCGCAAGACCAAAGGCTACGAAGACCTGTACCTGAGCAAGTGGGAGAACGGCAAGTGGTCTAAACCCGCCAACCTGGGAGCCGCGCTCAACACCCGCGATGCCGAGTTCTCGCCTTACCTGGTCAACGACTCGCTGTACTTCTCCCAGAAGGCCGGCGAGCAGGCCTTCGTGACTTCGGTACCGTTTGCGAAAGACGCCAACCCCACCGGACAGCCGGCCAAGGTAGGCACCCCCGTGAACCAGGAGCAAGCCTTTACGGCGGGGTACAAGCGCATCGGGCAGAAAGAGATGTGGATCAGCCGTACGCCAGACGGGCTCTACACTGCGTACCTCACCGGGTACGCCCCTGTCCAGGAAACGCCCGAGCCGGTACCCCAGCCCGTGGCCGAAGCGGCACCCGCCCCTACTGAACTCACGCTCAACTACGGGTTCAACGAGGTATTCATGACCCCAGCCCAGGCAGCTTCCTTTGACGCCTTCCTGGCGCAACAGGCCGATAGCGCCTCTCTGTGGGTGAAAGGCTACTCAGACAACGTAGGGCCCGCCAAGGCCAAAGCCAACGTAGCCAGACTACGGGCCGAGTTACTGAAGAAGTATATTCAGCGGTACCACGCCAACCGCCAGTTCAAGGTGGAAACCGCCAGCGACGTATTGGGCAGCGAAGGCCCAGAGTTCCGCAAGGTGGAAGTGCACCTGCACTCTCAGTTCTAAGCTATTTTAGAACCGTTTTCTCAAAAGGAGGCTCTTTTCAAAAGGAGCCTCCTTTTTTTTTACGCCTCGCAACACTCTCCTTTTGCGATGAAAATTATAGCTGGAGCGAAAGCGTTTTGGCGCTGTTTTGAGAAAAAGAGGCAAGAAATACCAAAAGGTGATGGGGCAAAGAAAGTATCTCCCATCACCTTATTGCCATCCTGAAAGGATCTTGTGGGCGCACTAGAATGGCGTTAAAGAAGCGCTAGTAGGTTCGTCACTAAGATCCTTTCAGGATAACAAAGACCGATTGTTCCTACAGGCGGCTCCCGGCGAGTCTGCAGACTCGCACCATACCTTGTCACGAGACTGGAGTCTCGCGCCAGAGTCATCAATCTAGTTGCCCCCGCAATGACGCCTGCGCTAAAGACCTCGTAGTGTGCGCAGCTCCTACGAGTGTCTCCGCCAACGCCGTTTCAAGCCCCTTTTTCCTAAAATAGCTCCGAAACAGACCTAACTGTTTTGAACAAGGTTTCCCCAAAACAGGCCAAAAACAAAACGCCTCCCCTGCTAAGCAGAGGAGGCGTTTTCAACACATCAGAAAAGATTACTCCTGAATACCGGGCACACCCAGCGGAAGGGCGCTGTGCCAGTCAAAGTCAGGGGCTTTCTTCTTGGTGGGAGCCAGTTCATCCAGCGTGTTGGCGTCGTACAGACGGCCGTTGCGCATCACGTATTTGATGGTATTGGTGTTGCGGATGTTCTCCAGCGGGTTCTGGTCCATGATCACCAGATCAGCCAGTTTGCCGTTCTGGATGGAGCCCAGATCACCGTCCAGCCCCAGGGATTTTGCGCCCAGGATGGTAGCAGTTTTCAGGGCGTTCAGGTTGCTCATGCCCCCCGACTGCATAGACCACAACTCCCAGTGGTAGCCCAGGCCCTGCAACTGCCCGTGCGACCCCACGCCCGCCAGACCTCCGGCTTTCACCAGTCGGTCTACAAATTGGGCGTGCTTGTCAAACACGTGCTCGTCTTTCATGAACCAACCGGCCCGGCGGCGCGACTTCTCATCCAGCTCCACCTTAGGGGTGAAGTAGTTCAGCTTTTTGTCGTTCACCAGGTCCTCGGTGGCGTAGTAGTAGTTCTCGGCCCAGGGACCACCGTAAGACACCAGCAACGTGGGCGTGTAGGCAATCTGCGACTGAGAGACAAAGTCCAGCACGTCTTTGTACAGCGGATAGATGGGGTACGAGTGCTCGTGGCCCGGATAACCGTCCAATACTTCGGTGAGGTTCAGTTTAAAGTCCAGCCCGCCCTCGGTGGTAGGCATCAGGCCCTGCTCTTTGGCCGCCATGATGATCCATTGCCGGTGCTGGCGGTTGCCCACCAGGTACATCTTAATGGTTTTGGTGTTGTAGTAGTCTGAGTACTGCTTCAGCACGTTCTTGGCGTGGTCCAGGCTCTTTAAATTATATGACCAGTACCCCACGCCCGGTCCGGTGGAGTACACGCGCGGCCCGATCATCTTACCGGTTTCCACCATGTCTGCGTACGTGAGCACGTCGGTGGTGGCGGTCTGCGGGTCGCGGGTGGTGGTTACGCCGTAGGCCAGGTTGGCGGCGTAAATCCACACCTGGTTAGAGTGCACGCCCCAGCGCGGCCACATGTGCGCGTGCGTATCCACGAAGCCCGGCGTAATGGTTTTGCCTTTCACGTCCAGCACGGTGGCGTTTTGCGGCACCGATAAGGTACCCGAAGCGCCCACGGCCTTGATGCGGTTGTCCTGAATCAGGATGTCGCCTTTCTCAATTACCTCGTCGCCGTTCATGGTGATGATGCGGGCGCCCTGCAACAGAATGGTTCCCTGCGGAATGTCGCGCGGCACCGTGATGGCGATTCTGGTTTCTACCGGTTTATAGCCTTCAATCTTCACCGCCTCTTTGGCACCGGTGCTGTCTTTCTTGGCTTCAGTAGTTGGTTTGGCGTCTTTCTTCAGTTCCTCGGCGGCTTCCAGCTCGCGTTTCTTCGCGAAGGCCTGGTCTAAGTTGTACGCGAAGAACGCATTGCCTATAGACCAGTACACGCTCTTGCCATCGGCCGACCAGCTGGGGAACTGTCCGCCAATCTCGGTCAGCTTCCAGCTGGGGAACTGCGAGCTGGCCACATCGGCCACGGAGATGGTAGGGGTCTCGCCGCCCACAAACGGGATGGTCACCACGTAAATCTCGTTGTTGATGAGGGCCAGGGCTTTGTCACCTTTGGGGGCTTTGATCACCGTGGTGGCCGTGGAGGCCTGCATCTGCGGCTCCCGCTCGTTGAGGTGGTGGTTGTGGCTCATCTCCTCCTCCAGCATGTCGGCGTACGAGCCGAAGGTAGTGATGCCTTTCACCTTCACGTAGGGTTTCTTGTCGGTACCGTCCCAGCGGATAGAGATCAGGCCATCGGTAGCGCTGTACAGGTAAATGCGGTCATCGCCCTGCACAAAGTGCGGATTGGCGCCTAGGTTGGCTTTGGTCACAAACGTGCTGGCCCCGCCCTTGGAAGAAACCCAGTTGATGGTCTGGCGCGAGGCAAAGGCACCCGGCCCCGCCGATTCGCGGTAAGTTTGGGCAGAACCCTTGATAAACACAATCTTGTCTCCCTTGGGCGACCACACCGGCTCCTGGAACACCGAGTTCTCCTGGGTGAGCTTTACCGGCTTGCCTTTGCCGCTGGCGGCCACTTTGTAGATGGCGCCGCCGGTTTTCTCGTGCCAGGTCACAAACACCAGCTCCTTGCCGTCGGGCGACCAGGCCGGCTGGGCCTCAGTAAAATCATTGGTGGTCACGCGCTTGGGCGTGCCGTTGGGGTACTCGGTCACGTACAGGCGGTCCAGCGCGGTAAAGGCCAGGCGCTTGCCATCGGGTGACATGGCCGCGTCGCGGATCTGGGTCACCTTCATGGTTTTCTCGTCTGTGATGGGGTATTTGAACTCCAGCTTCGGCCCGATGGCGATCTTGGTCTCCACCTCAAACGGAACCTCCTTGGCCGCCCCGCCGCTCACCGGAATGCGGTAAATCTTGCCGCCGTAAGAGGCCACCAGTTCTTTGCTGTCTGGCGTGAACGACATGGACGGCAACACGCCCAGCGGCGCAATGGACTCCTGCTCATCGCGCTGCACCGGGTAGGCCAGCCACTTCTCGTCGCCCGATTTCAGGTTCTGCACAATGAGGCCGGTCTGGTTGTTGTAGCGCGTGCCGTACACCAGCAGCTCGCCGTCTGGCGACAAGGTGGGCGAAAACGCCGAGCCGTAGCGCGAGGTTCTGGTATCGGTCTCGCCGGTTTCGCGGTCAAACGTGGCCAGTTGGTACTGCGGCAATTGGGCGTTGTAGTTCCAGGCTCCGGTGCGGCGGGCGTACCAGATGTAGCGGCTGTCTTTTCCGAAGGCCGGCTCCACGGTTTTCAGGGTCTCAGGCGTTTTTATGAGCTCTACCCCAGTGCCGCTGTCTTTGTGGTACAGGTGCAGCTTGAGGTTTCGCCGGCCTTTGGAGACCACCAGGTACTCGCCGTCTGGCGTCCACTCGGCGGCCTGGAAGTTTTCGTTCTTGCTCTTGCTGATCTGGCGGGTTTTCTTGGTGGCCAGGTCCATGATCCAGACGTTGTCATTACCATCGCGGTCCGAGAGGAACACAATGGACTTGCCGTCTGGGCTGTAGCGGGGCTGCACGTCCAGGGCCATGCCCTCGGTGAGCTGCTGGGCTTTGCCTCCGCCTATGGGCAACAAGTACAGGTCGCCCAGCAAGCTGAAGATGATCTGACTGCCATTGGGGTGCACATCCAGCGCCAGCCAGGAACCCTCGTTGGTTTTGATGTCAAGGGTGCGGCCCGCCTCCAGCGGCAGGTCTTTTTTCTCTTCTTTTTTGGTGTCATCCTTTTTGGCAGCGGGTGGCGTGTTCTGGGCCATAGACGGCCCGGCGAACAGCCCTACCGTGCAAAGCAGCAACACGGGTTTCCGCCAGCCAGGGACGTGGTTGGTAAAAAACTGCTTCATAATAAAGGGGTTAGTAGTGGGTATGTTTGGGATTGGTGAAGATAAGGATTGTTTTGTTAGGTTGCTGGCTTTTCAGGACTTGCACCAGCATCTTCTCCAGCCGAATGTCTACACTCCCCTAATCTTTCACCGATAGGAGCCCCACCTGCATGGTTCAAGTCTGCGGCTTGGACCTACTATGGGTTGAGGTTTGCAAATCAGTGAGGCGTTAGCCTCAAAACCACCCTTGAGCCTTCTATGGCGCGGAA
Organism: Rufibacter psychrotolerans; assembly: GCF_016924645.1. GTDB lineage: Bacteria > Bacteroidota > Bacteroidia > Cytophagales > Hymenobacteraceae > Nibribacter > Nibribacter psychrotolerans. The sequence goes on from NZ_JAFFJV010000002.1 coordinate 95,100, forward strand.
GTTACTTCCGTGCCTTTCTTTTTTATTGCTACTTTGCCAGCCATTCGTCGTTGTTGGTGTTCTCACCAACAACCTAAACTGCCTCTCCCTTTCGCCGTTGTTGGTGTTCTCACCAACAACCTAAACTGCCCCTCCATCTGCCCCAATCAGCTACTTCCTACTTCCTGACTCAGAACTCTGAACTCAGGACTCGCTCTGCGGGCGTTTGTCACTTTTCTCCTTGATGAGAAAAGTAACCAAAAGAATCAAGAAGCCCCGAACTCGCTGACGCTCAAACAGGCGGGGCTTCATTTGGTACCACCCCGCAGCCGTCCTCTGTTGCATAGGGAGCGTAGGCCGTTGCTGCTTCAGACGCCACTACTTGCCCCAGAGCCCCTGTTGGGTTACGCAGGCGCCCAACAGGGGCTCTGGGGCATTTTGCTTATTGGTCTTTGAGCTGTTTCAATGCCTTCATCGTCCTGCGGACGGGTGAAAAATCTCTTCTTTGTTTCAGACCTGTTTTCTTGGAAATAGCTTTGAAACAGAACGGCATCCCCCTGCTTCCTATCAGGAAGCAGGGGGATGCCGTTCTGTTTTTATGGGTACTGGTGTGGGCTAGGTCAACAACGTATGCTTCACGTAGTCGTGGCTTTGTTTGATGCTTTGGAAGGGGTCCATGGCGGCGGCGAAGTTTTCCTGCTCCACGAAGATGCGGTCTACGCCGGAGGTCTGGGCTTGGGCGAAGATGGCTTTGTAGTCAATGGAACCCGAGCCTATCTCGGTGTTCAGGGTGGGCGTGGTTTTGTCCATGTCTTTCACGTGCCACATTACAAAACGGCCCTGGTGTTGCTTGAACAGGTCTACCGGTTTGTGGCCGGCTTTTTCCATCCAGTACAGGTCGGCCTCGAAGCTCACCAGGGCTGGGTCGGTTTCCTGGAGCAGGATGTCGTAGCCGGTGGTGTTTCCATACTGCTTGAACTCAAAATCGTGGTTGTGGTAGGCCAGTTTCAGGTTGGCGGCCTGGCACAGTTCGGCGGCCTTGTTCACTTTCTCGGCAATGTTCTTGTAATCGTCGGCACTGTCGCGCAGCTCTTCGGCCAGGTAAGGTACCGTGATGTATTGGTGACCTACTATGTTTCCGGCCTCAATGTAGCGCTTCACAATATCGGCGTTGCCGTCTTTCATGTACTGCCCAAAGTCATAGTGCCCGCTGGTAGACACCAGGTTGTGGGCGGTCAGGAGCTCTTTGAACGCGGTGGGCGACAGGTTCCAGTAGCCAGTTTGGGGGGAGTAGCCGTAGGTCTCCACATCCTGGTAGCCGGCCTGGGCCACCCGGGCAATCACGCCTTTGGGGTCTTGGGGCAAGAGTTCCCGCAGGGTGTAGAGTTGAATCCCGATGTCTGAGATGGTCGATTGGGCGGCCCTGCCCTCGCCGGAACCGGTGGCCTGGGCCGTGGAGACGGCGCTGCCGGAAGCTTGGTTGGAGCTGTCGCAGGAGGTGAGCAGCGCGGGCGCAAAGGCAACCCCCGCCGACAATAAACCAAGCTTCTGCAGGAAAGATCTTCTGTTGTTCATGTCGCTTTAAGGATAGGAATCTGCTGTTTATAGGTTGTTTTTCGGGAAAGAGGCGTTAAACGTCACAGATCTGCACCGCTTGCCGCAGCGAGGCCAGCTTGTCTTTTGCCTGCGGAATAAACTCTTGCGCCACGTACCCATTGAACCCGGTGGCCTTGATGGCCCGCATGATGGCCGGGTAGTTCAGTTCCTGGGTCTCGTCTATCTCGTGGCGGCCGGGCACCCCGGCGGTATGGTAATGGGCAATGTAAGGGTGGTTGTCTTTGATGGTCTGGATCACGTTGCCCTCGTCTACCTGCATGTGGTAAATGTCATACAGCAGCTTGAAGTGCTCGGAGCCCAGGCGCTTGGCCAGCTCCACGCCCCAGGCGGTGCGGTCGCATTGGTAGTCGGGGTGGTTTACTTTGCTGTTGAGCAGTTCCATCACCAAGACCACGTTGTGCTTTTCGGCCAGGGGCAGCAGCTTTTTCAGGCCTTCCACCGAGTTCCTGAGGCCGGTTTCGTCGTCCATGCCCTTCCGGTTGCCGCTGAAGCAGATCAGGTTCTGGTAGCCGGCTTTGGCCACCAGGGGAATCATGTCTGCGTAGTTCTTCAGGAGGGTGGCGTGGTACTGCGGGGTGTTCCAGCCCTGCGTGAGGCTGATCTCGGCGCCGTTGCACATGGTAGAGACCAGCCCGTACTTCTGCAGCGTGGGCCAGTCTTTGGGCCCCACCAGGTCAATGCCCTTCAGGCCCATTTCCTTGGCGGCCCGGCACAGTTCCTCCACCGTTAAGTCATTAAAGCACCAGCGGCACACAGAGTGGTTGATGTTGCCGTTGAGTTGAGGTGCTGCTTTACGTTCTTTTTCGGCGGCCGCCAGGCTGGAGAAGGAGCCCGTGGCGGCCACGGCGGCGGCGCCCGCCAGCAGGCCCTTGAGCGCCGTTCTTCTTTGGTTTACAGATGCCATAGGGTTGCTGGGGTTAAGGCAAGCTGGTAACGGCCGGACCTCTTTCTAGCTCGGGCTCAAACACCGGAACCGCCTTTGCTGGGGCTTTTTTCTCTTTAAAGAACAGCAGGAACAACAGGGCCACGCCGCCCGCAATGCCGGCTGGCACCAGCCAGATGCTCTGCCAGACGTTCGCTACGCCCGCCCCGCGGTAGTACTCACTAATGTACCCGGCCACCCAGAAGCCAATGAGCATGCCCACGCCGTAGGTAGCCAGCGTCACCAGCCCCTGCGCCGAGCTCTTGTACTTCTCGCCGGCCCGGGCATCGGTGTAAATCTGGCCCGAGACAAAGAAAAAGTCATAGCAGATGCCGTGCAGGGCGATGCCCAGAAGGAGCATGAACGACAGCTCAGCGGCGTTTCCGTAGGCAAACAGCACGTAGCGAACCGCCCAGGCCAGCATGCCCACCAGAATGGTCTTCTTGAACCCGTACCGGGAGAAAAACACCGGCAGCAGCAACAGGAACAGCACCTCTGAGATCTGACCGATGGTCATTTTCCCGGTGGGGTTATCCAGCCCCACATCGGTGAGGAAGGGGTTGGCGTTCTGGTAATAAAAGGCCAGCGGAATGCAGATCAGGATGGAGGCCAGGAAGAAGATGAGGAAGTCTTTGCTCTTCAACAGCTTGATGGCGTCCAGGCCCAGAATCTCTGACACCGAGCTGCTGCCCACCGTTTTCACCGGCGGCGTCTTGGGCAGCAGGAAGCTGTAAACGCCCAGCACCAGTGACGCAATACCAGCCATCAGGAACGTGTTTTTGAGCAGGCCCTGCTCAATGCCCTGCGCCGAGTCCCAATGGAAAAGGTAGCTGATGGCCAACCCGGCCGCAATCCAGCCCAGGGTTCCCCACACCCTGATCACCGAAAACTCCTTCTCGGGGTTCTTCATCTGCCGGAACGACACCGAGTTCACCAGGGCCAGCGTGGGCATATAGGCAAACATGTAGGCCAGCACGTACGGGTAAAACGCGCTCACCTCGGCCGCCTGGTACATCTGGTACATCAGGCAGGCGCCCACCAGGTGCAGAATGCCCAGAATCCGCTCGGCGTTGAAGTACTTGTCCGCAATAAGCCCAATGATGAACGGCGCAATGATCGCCCCGAACGACTGGGTGGAGAAAACGCTGGCCGTTTCCAGCTCAGAGGCCTTCAGGTTATTTCCCAGGAAGGTTCCCAACGTGACAAACCAGGCGCCCCAGATAAAAAACTCCAGAAACATCATGGCCGATAACTTAGTGCGGGTAAGTGTATTCATGCGTTGTTTGGTTAGTTTGTTAGCTCTTGGTTCTTATTGGTTTTAGCGCTTACTCCTGGCAAAACCATGCGCTGTTCTAGATGCCCTGGTATTCTCCATTTATGGCTGGCGCGAGTTTGTAACTCGTGCCTCCAGATGCCGGGTAGTCTCCAGACTACCCTCGCTGCCCCGCAGCGAACCCACGCATTGCTGCTCTACTCCAGCATTCAATGGCGAACCTGCGGCCTAGCGTATTTCTTTGCCATAGGGCTGAGCTCCTGGTTTACAGGTTTCGGCTCTCGGCGAGTCTGGGGCTTTCGCCTCATCCCTTGTCACGAGACTGGAGTCTCGCGCCAGTGGTGATCCGGCACGGGCAACTGGTTTCTGAGCCTTTTTCCAGAAAACAGCCCTAAAACAGCGCCCAGCCCAACCGTAGCTCTTACAGCCGCCTGATCATGATGTTGCGGTACCAGACGTTGTCGCCGTGGTCTTGCAGAGCAATCTTGCCTGATTTAAAAGTGCCGAAGCCGGGCATGCTGGCGAACTTGCTGCCGGCAATGCGGGCGCGCCAGTCATCGTCCCACAGGGTGGTGGTCACTACCTTTTTCCCGTTCTGCACTACCTCCAGCCGGCCGTCTTGGCTGATGATCTCCACCTGGTTCCACTCGCCGGCCGGGCGCACCGTTTCCGGGCTGCTGGCGATGAGGTCATACAGGTCGCCGGCGCGGTGCTTGTGGATCTTGGCATCGGGGTGGCCGGCGTTGTCCAGCACCTGAATCTCGGGGCCGGTATGCCAGGTGTGCTCGTATTTAGCGGGGTCTTCCTGCACGTACAGAATGATGCCGCTGTTGCCGTTGGCCGCAATCTTCCAGTCCAGCTTCAGGTGGAAATCACCGAAGCTTTCCTCGGTGACAATGTCGCCGCCGCCGTTGGTCTGCCAGTCTTGCTTGGAGGAGGCGTCCAGGTGCAGGGTACCGTTGTCCACCTTCCAGGCGTTCCCGATGGTTGCTTTCCCGTAGGAGTGCCAGCCCTGGGTGGTTTTGCCGTCAAACAGGGGCTGCCATGTGGCCTCTTCCGGGGCCGCGGGGGATGCTTGTTCCGTCATGGTTTTGGATTGCGAGGACTGGCACCCCACCAGGGCCGCCAGGGAAAGCATTGCGAGGATTGACCTGTACAGCATGGGCCCGGTTATTTTCTGAGGGATAAGATGTACTGGGCCATGGCCTTGGCGTCTTCCTCGCTCAGGCCGGGATGGGGCGTCATGGGCACCTCGCCCCACACGCCTTTGCCGCCCTCAATGATCTTGGAGGCCAGGTAGTCTACGTTTTTCTCAGTGTTCTCGTACTTCTGCGCCACGGCCTCGTACGCCGGTCCCAAAATCTTCTGGTCTACCCTGTGGCACCCCACGCAGTCTGACTGCTCAATCAACTGGGCTCCTTTGGCGAGCACTCCGCCACCGGCGGTGCGGTCGGTGCCTATGTTCATGCTGCTGGTATCTGCGTCTGACTGGCGGTTAGCGGCGCTCATGGCGGCAGCATCGGCCGAGTCGCTGTCGGCGGTGGTTTGGGTCCCGTTGTTCTCTCCCGTGTAAGGATTGCTGCAGGCGGCCATGAAGGCGCAGCCGGCTAAAAGTAGAACTGCTTTTTTCATAAACTGTACGCGAGTGGCAAGTAACTGCATGGTAATAATAAGGTTGGTTGATGCGCCCCAAGATAAAGAAAAGACGCTATGATGCCGTTTTTTAAAAGTATTAGGCTAGAAATGGAGTCCATTTCTGATCACTGGCGCTGCTGGCCACCACCGTTTCAATAAAGGCCATCCCCCTGACGCCGTCCTGCACCGAGGGAAAATCCAGCGCCTCGGGTGGGGGCGTCCTCCCCTCCAGCCGGGCCGACAGGGTGAGCGCGAAGTTGCGGTACAGGTTGGCGAAGGCCTCAATGTAGCCCTCGGGGTGACCGCCGGGCGTGCGCGTGTTGTGCTGGGCGTAGGTGGAGAGCCCCCCGGTGCCGGTGCGCAAGACCTGCATGGGTTGGTCCAGCCATTTCACCAGTAGGGTGTTGGGTTCCTGCTGGGCCCATTCCAGCCCGCCTAGTTCGCCGTACACCCGTATCTTGAGGCCGTTTTCCTCGCCCGCCATCACCTGCGAGGCCGTGAGCACGCCAGTGGCTCCCTCGGTGAACCGCAGGAGCACGTGCCCGTCATCGTCCAGGGCGCGGCCCTCCACCACGGTGTGGAGCTGGGCGCACACCTGCTCAATCCTGAGGCCGGTGATGTACTCGGCCAGGTGGGTGGCGTGGGTTCCTATGTCGCCCATGCAGCCGCTTTTGCCCGAGCGCTGGGGGTCTGTGCGCCAGGCGGCCTGGGCGTTGCCCTCTTTCTCTGACAGTCGGCTGAGCCAGCCCTGCGTGTATTCTACCAGTACTTTCCTGATCTTCCCCAGCTCGCCGGCCTGCACCATCTGGCGGGCCTGCTTCACCATGGGGTACCCGGCGTAGGTGTGCGTGAGCAACAGCAAGAGGCCGGTTTCCTCCACTTTCTGCTGCAGTAGCCGGGCCTCATGCAGCGTGAGCGTCATGGGTTTCTCAATGACCACGTGGAAGCCTCTGTCCAGGGCCTGCAGCGCGGGGTCCAGGTGGGCCGAGTTGGGCGTCACGATGCTCACAAAGTCCATGCGCTCCTCTGCGGGCAGGGCGCTTTCCTGCTCCAGCATTTCCTGGTAACTGTTGTAGATTCTGGCCTGGGGCAGAAAGAGGGCCCGGCCGCTTTCCTGCGCCTTGTCTGGATGGGTGCTGAGGGCGCCGCAGACCAGCTCAATGGCCCCGTCCATGGTGGCCGCCATGCGGTGGATGGCCCCAATGAAAGCGCCTTTGCCGCCGCCAATCATGCCCATTCTCAGTTTTCTGTTCATTATTTTACTGGTTTAAAGCAAGGGAGAAACCGGTTGGCCGCGCCCACTTTCAAATGAGCGCGAGCCCCGTTGCCCTCCCCTGCACCGGGTGCGGTTTTAAGGGTGTTTTTCTGAAAAATCGGGCAAAACCATTAGGTGGCCCAGGCCCGATCGCCTTTTTTGTAGGGCGTGCAGCCCTCGTACTTGCCGGGCACGGGCAGGTAGCGCAGGGCCTGCGTGGCCCCCACCTCTGAGGTGAAGAAGCCCAGCAGGGTGAGTTCCTTCATCATCCGGAAGTAATGGGTGGGTTCCTCCTTTTGCTTGGTGAGTTGGTGCTGTTTCTGCTCGGCGTCCAGCTGGGTGAGCAGGGCGGTGCGCTCCTGCGGTGTGGCCTTCATGAACTTCTTGCTGAACTTCTTCTGGCAGGCCTCGTCCAGCTGCGTGATGCCTTTCAGGAAGACTTTCTGGTCCTCGGCATTGTAACAGTCCTGCACCATCACGGCCATGAAGCTGCCCACCTGGGCGGCCTTGGCTCCCGGCGTGGAGGTGGCCGGCAAGATGGTTTCCCCTACCTCGTCCAGAAAGGCCACCTGGTCTTGGTCAAATACTTTGTTCACCTTGGCCGAACTGGAGGTGCAGGACACCAGCAACTCGGCGCCTACCATGGTACCGCCCAAGATCCAGCCAATGGCCGCAACGGCTTCTCTTCTGTTCATGTTTTGTGAGGTTATCTACTTACGTTTTTTTGACAGTCGCCCCCGCTGAGGCCGCGGACCAGCCCATGCTTTTAAGGTGCGGGTTAAGCCTTTGGCTTCCAGTGCGTTTTAGGGCAGTTTTCTGGAAAAAGGGCGCTAAACGTTGAGCCTTTTCATCTCGCCCACGGCATGGTCTACGGCGCGGGCGGTGAGGGCCATGTAGGTGAGCGAGGGATTCTGGCAGCCCGCCGAGGTCATGCAGGAGCCGTCGGTCACGTACACGTTGGGCGCGTCCCACACCTGGTTCCACTGGTTCAGCACCGAGGTCTTGGGGTCTCTTCCCATGCGGGCGGTGCCCATCTCATGGATGCCCTGGCCCATGGCGTAGCCCGAGTCATAGGTGCTCACGTTCTTGAGGCCGGCCATCTCCAGCATTTCCTTGGCGTCCTCGGTCATGTCTTTGCGCATCTTCAGTTCATTCTCTTTGATCTCGCAGCTGATGTCCAGCACTGGCAGGCCCCATTTATCTTTTTTGGTCTTGTCTAGCCGCACCAGGTTGTCGTGGTAGGGCAGGGTTTCGCCGAAGGCGGTGACGCCCATGCGCCAGGGCCCGGGCTCGCACATGGCGTCCTTGAAATCGGCGCCAATGCTCAGCTCAGCAATCTCGCGGCCCCAACCCGAGCGGCTGGCCCCGCCCTGGTACCCAAAGCCCCGGATGTAGTCGCGCTGTTCGCCGTTCAGGTTGCGGAACCGCGGAATGTAGATGCCGTTCGGCCGGCGGCCGTAGTAGTATTTGTCTTCGTAGCCCTCCACGTCGCCGTTGGCGCCGGTCCTGAAGTGATGGTCCATGAGGTTGTGGCCCAGCTGGCCGCTGCTGCTGCCCAGGCCGCCTTCCCACACGTCGGTGGCCGAGTTCATCAGGACCCAGGTGGAGTTGAGGGTAGAGGCGTTGAGGAAGACCACCCGGGCGAAGTACTCATAGGTCTGGTTGGTCTCGGCGTCCAGCACCTCCACGCCGGTGGCCCGCTTGGTGTCTTTGTCGTACAGGATCTTGGTCACGATGGAGAACGGCCGCAGCGTGAGGTTGCCGGTGGCCATGGCGGCCGGCAGCGTGGCCGACTGCGTGCTGAAATAACCCCCAAACGGGCAGCCCAGCCAGCATTTGTTGCGGTACTGGCAGCTGGTGCGGTCATGGTGCGGGGCGGTGAGGTTAGCTACCCGCCCGATGATCATGTGGCGGTTGCCTTTGTAATGGGCTTTGATGCGGGCGGCCACGTCTTTCTCCACGCAGTTCATGTCCATGGGCGGCAGGAAGTCGCCGTCGGGCAGGTGGGCCAGGCCGTCTTTAGACCCGCTGATGCCCGCAAACTTCTCCACGTAGCTGTACCAGGGGGCAATGTCCTGGTAGCGGATGGGCCAGTCCACCGCAATGCCGTCTTTGGCGTTGGCCTCAAAATCAAGGTCTGAGAGGCGGTAGCTCTGGCGGCCCCACATGAGCGACCGGCCCCCTACGTGGTAGCCCCGGTACCAGTCAAAGCGCTTGCTCTCCGTATAGGGGCTTTCCTGCTCGTTCACCCAGAAGTCAAGGTTGGTCTCCTGCAGAGGGTAATCGCGCTTCAGGACCGGGTAGTTCTCTATCATTTCCTGGGTTCGGCCACCCCGGTGCGCAAACTCCCAGGGGTGCTTGTTGGCGTTCACGTAGTCTTTGACGTGTTCAATGTTTCGGCCCCGCTCCAGCATGATGGTTTTCAGGCCTTTTTGGGTGAGCTCTTTGGCAGCCCAGCCGCCCGAGATTCCGGAACCTATGACAATGGCATCGTAGTGATTGTTGGCCATACCAGGAAGATACGTTTAAGGGGTTAACTAAGGGTTCAAGTAAATAGATTTACCAAGTGAGGTAAGATAATAACAAATGGGAGCTAATACTTTTTTAACCTGTTAAAATTGTATTAACAAAACCACCTTTTAATAATAAAATTTAAAATTTATAAAAACAAGCCGAATGGAGGGTGGCTTAACCAGAAAAGGAGGATTTAGGGCCTTTTTCTGCCAAAACAGACAAGAAACCGGACTCCTGCCCATGGGTAAATCAAGGTGGGCAGCCCGGGTGTTGCCCTGCCGGCTTCCTTCGCCCTTGGGCGGAAGTTGCAGAGCCAACTAAAAAATCGTCCCCTGTTTAGGGCCTGTTTTATGAAAAGCAGGCCCTAAACAGGGGACGAAGGTTTGTTCTTCTTATAAATAACCTTACCGCAGGCCCAGGTCTTTCATGGTGACCACCGGTGTGTCTTTGCTTACCACTGGTGCCAGTTCCTGGAACCCGTCTGCCGGGTATTGGTAGCCTTGGCTGGTAAGCGGCCAGAGCAGCGGGGCCAGGCACAGGGTGGCGGCCTTGAAGCCTTGCACAATGGCCCCCAGGTTGCCGGTGCCTTTAGACAGGGCGGCCTCGTTCTCAATCTCAAAGGGGCCGGTAAACCCTTGCTGCCGGAGGGTGTCTACAAAGGCCCGCCAGTCCATGCTGTCAGACCCGCCGAACCCGGGCAGCATGGCCTCGTAGTTGTGGCGGTCCCACTCGTGTCGGCTGACGGGCACGCCGGCGCGCTGGGCCAGGTCCGTGTTTACCTGCTGCTGCGGGTACAGGTTGCCCCAGTACACGTTGTTGCCGGTGCGGGTGCCTTTCACGTGGATGCGGTGCAGCCGGGCCATGTCAGTATGCCGAATCACCTGACTGGGGTCCACGTGCTGCCACACGTCATGCGAAGGATCGTAGATTTCGCCGTGCGCCTTGCTGGGGATGAGTTCGTACATGAGCTTGCGGGCGGCCAGCACGCCGGTAAGGTTGTTGAACGTGCCCGTGTACCCCGCCGACCGCCAGCCTTCCATGGGGCAGTTCTCGTAGAGCACCGTCACACCCAGGTCCTCGGCGTATCGGATGATGGACCCGAAGATGCGCGCGTACTCGTCCAGGTTTTTCTGGAAGCCGTTTTCCTGGTTGCCCAGCTCGTGGTTGTACCCCACAAAGGTGCCCACCTTCACGTCATTGGCATCGCCGCCCAGCAGGTGCGCCATCCGGATGAGCCGGAGCAGGTGGTCCTGGTTCTTCTGGCGCTGGGCCGGCTCGCCGCCGATCAGGTTGTCAAACGCCCCCAGTGACAGCCGCAGCCGGTGCTGGTTGAATTTCTCCAGGAGCCTCTTAGCGTCGTCTACGGTGAAGTGCTCATAGTCCAGGTGAGTGGCCACAAAGTCGTCGCGGGTGCCGTCTTTCCTGAACACGCATACATCCAGGCCCTGCACGCCCACTTCCCGGGCCTTGGCCATTACGTCATCCAAACTCAGCTGATCAAACGCTGAGGTCATGATCCAGATTTGATTGTTCATACTGCGGTGCGGTTTGCTGTTGCGGGCAACAGAGGGTTTGGTTGGTTAGTAGCAAGCGGCCCGGGCCAAGCCCAGGAGCTTTCCCAGACGGGCAGCCCTTTGCCCCAAGCGCGACAATGTAGGGGCGGAGGGCCAGCAGCCAGGGCCGGGCCGGGTTTGGGTGCTTTAAGATGATGCTTTTTGCCTACAAGTGCAAATGCCTGCCCCTTGGCTCCGGCTCCAGTCTTGTCTGGTCCGTTTCTGGGCGGCTTTCTGGAAAATGAGCGCAAAACCCGCTGGCAGGGCCCGGTAAAAAAAGAGCGGGTCCCTGTCTGGCAGGAACCCGCTTCTGCAGGCGGGGGCGGCTTTTACTAGCGGCCCTGCACCGTAATGTCGTCGGTCTTGATCTCGCTCTGGCGCAGTTGCACCGGCTCGGTTTTCTTGCGCAGCTTCATGTTCAGCATCTCCACCACCAAGGAGAAGAACATGGCGAAGTAGATGTAGCCCTTAGGAATGTGCGCGTGCAGGGCCTCCACTACCAGCATCACCCCAATGAGGATCAGGAAGGAAAGGGCCAGCATTTTCACGGTGGGGTGGTTGTTCACAAAGTCGCTCACGTACTTGGCGAAGGCCAGCATGATGCCCATGGAAATGATCACGGCCACAATCATCACAATGATGTGGTCTACCAGCCCCACGGCGGTCAGGATGGAGTCAAAGGAGAACACAATGTCCACCATGATGATCTGCACCAAGATCTTGCCCATGGTGGCCGTGCCGCCCCCCGGGCCATGGTGCTCCTCCTCGCCCTCCAGCTTGTTGTGGATCTCGGTGGTACTTTTGGCCAGCAGGAACAAGCCCCCGCCAAACAGGATAATATCGCGCCAGGAAACGTGGAACGGCTCATCCAGCCACGGCAGGTTCCAGGTGAACAGGGGTTGGTTGGCGTGCACAATGTAGCTGATGAACGACAGCAGGATGATGCGGAACACCAAGGCCAGCATCAGCCCGATGGTGCGCCCCCGGGCCTGCTGCTCCTTGGGCAGCCGCGACACCACAATGGAGATGAACACAATGTTGTCAATGCCCAGCACCACCTCCATGAAGGTAAGCGTGAGTAAACTTAGCCACACATCGGGGCTGGAAAATACGTCAAACATAGTTTTATTGGGTCAGGTAGTGCGTAATGGCAAGCAAGATACTGGATTTAAACGAAGCCGGGGCAGCTGAGTTTTGCCTTAGGGCCAGGGCCCGCTAAGACTTCATGTTCACAAACTGCAGCGGAATGCCCAGCTCGGCGCGGCGCAGCATGGCAATCACTTCCTGTAGGTCGTCAATCTTCTTGGCGGTCACGCGCACCTGGTCGTCCATGATGGCGGGGGTCACCTTCAGCTTGCTGTCTTTAATGAGCTTCACAATCTTCTTGGCGTCTTCCTTGTCAATGCCGGCGCGCACCTTCACGTCTTTCTTGATCATGGCCCCGCTGGGCACCGCCTCATTGCTGAAGTCCAGCGCGGTGGCGTCAATCTGCTGCTTCACAATCTTACTCAGGATAATGTCCTCAATCTGGCGCAGGCGCATGTCGTTCTCGGTGGTGATGTGCACCAGGTTGGTTTTCTTGTCCAGCTCCACGCCGCCCTTGGTGTCCCGGAAGTCATAGCGGGTCTGGATCTCTTTTTTCACGGTGTTAATGGCGTTGTCCAGCGTCTGCGGATCAACTTTGCTCACAATATCAAATGAAGGCATAGGTGGAGAATTAATGGGGAACAACAGGTATTTAGTCGCTTTTATTGCCGGAAGCCGAACAAAGTTACTAGTTTAGCGGAATTTTACGGAAAAGAGCTAAAAAACGCATTTATGCAAATTATTAAGCCCTCTACCTTTCACGAGTTTGAGCAGTACTACCGTTTACGCTATGAAATGTTGCGCAAGCCCTGGCACCAGCCGGTGGGCAGTGAGCGCATGGAAGACGATGACCAGGCCGTGCATCTGATGGCCATCAACGAGGAAACCGGCGAGATCATGGGCGGCTGCCGCGTGCACCTGGAATCTGACACCGAGGCCCAGCTGCGTTTCCTGGCCGTGGGGCCCAAATACCAGAACAAACAGGTAGGCCGCCGCTTGCTGCAGGCCGTGGAAGACGAGGCCCGCCAGCTGGGCGCCAAAGAACTGATTGTGCAGGCCCGCGAGTACGCCAAAAACTTTTACCGCCGCAACGGGTTTACAGAAGAGTTCCCTACCCACCTGCTCTTCGGGGAGGTACAGCACTACCAGATGCGCAAGCCGCTTTACTAGGCCAGCCTAAGGGTAAAGGCCTTTGCGCCGCTTGCCACCCGGGGAGCCCCAGCCACAGGGGAGCGGACGCACTCTTTACCCAGCGGTTATGAAAAGAATACTCCTCTTTGGCGGCATCCTGGCGGGTTTGCTCGCAGCAGTGGCCCTCTACCGGGCCTTGCAGCCCACACCGGCTCCCCTGCCCACCGTGGCATCCGTTGACCTGCAGCGCTACGCCGGCACATGGTACGAGGTAGCGGTCATTCCCAACCGCTTTGAAAAAGGCTGCCACTGCACCACCGCCCAGTACACCCCCAAAGACGGCTACGTGGAAGTGCGCAACACCTGCCGCAAAGGCAGCCCCACGGGCAAAGCAGATGGTGCCCTGGGCAAGGCCTTTCCGGTGGAAGGCAGCCACAACGCCAAGCTCAGGGTGCAGTTCTTCTGGCCTTTCCGGGGCGATTACTGGATCCTGGACCTGGCCCCAGATTACTCCCACGCCCTGGTAGGCTCCCCCGACCGCCAATACCTCTGGATTTTGGCCCGCACTCCTCAGTTAGATTCCGCGATTCACGCCCGTTTATCTCAAAAGGCCCAGGAACTAGGCTTTGACACTAAGTTGCTGGTTAAAGTGGATCAGAGTTGTGGGGAGAGATAAGGGTTGGGCTGTAGCTTTCTTGTGCATGCAGTTTGCTATTGCTGGCGTGGTGTCTGGTTGATGCGAGGCCCTTATACTTGGTCTCTGCATAGCTGCCCTCCGTGCGCTCACGGCCGCGGAGCCTCGTCTTTCCCTCCCGCACTGCCCTTTCGGCCTGAGCTGTTTATCTCTCTTAGCTACTGCCTATCTATGGCCAGAAGCGAGGCGCTCGATGGGAAGACTGGAACAGGGAATAGTAGTAGAGCCTTGCCTCCTACTTTACCTCTTTACATGGTTCAAGTCTGTGACTTGGACCTACCTTGATCTGAAGTTTGCAACTTCAGTGGGCCGCCAGCCCCAAAGGTGCATAAGATTAAAACTCAGATAATACTCCACAGTTTTAAAACCGCTCCCTTAAAAGACCTCGTAGCGTCCGGAGGACCTGCGCGTGTCTGGGTGTCCTGTTATTTACTCTTTCCTTTCATTTCCCTTCTTACCCTCCCGCTGTTCTAGCATACCTCTATTCTGCCGCAGGGCCAGCACTTCCCGCAGTTCGGCCCGCAGTAGTTTCACTTCCCGGTGCAACTGTTCAATCTGCTGGGCGCCGGCCACCTCAGAGGCAGCGCTGGCGGCGTCGCGGTCCAGGAAGAAACTGGCCAGCAGGGCGGTGAAGTAGCCAAACACGGCAAACCCGTACAGGGCCAGCACAAAGCACAGGGCGCGGCCCTCGGGCGTTTGGGGCCAGTACTCACTGCCCATCGAGATCAGGACCATGGCCGTCCACCACAGCGCCTCGCCGTATGAAGCGAGGCCTCCCTCTACTTCGTTCTCAAACGCGTACATGCCCGCTGCCCCGGCAAACAGCACCGCCAGCGAGAGCGTGAGCATGTACCCAAAGCCCCGCCGGCCCATGGTGGCGCCCAGGCTCTTCATGCCCCGGTTTAGGGAACTCAGCACCCGCACCAGCCTGATGCCCCGAATGGCCCTGACGGTCCTGAGGATTCTCAGGAACCGGGTAATCCGGAACACCCGCAGCGCCGGCACGGCCAGGGAAATCAGCGTGAGCCAGTTCTGGCGCAGAAACGCTCCTTTCTCGGGAGCCAGCACTAACCGCAGGGCAAAGTCCAGGATAAACAAGATCCAGATGGCGTAGTTGAGCAGCTCCAGCACCGGCCCCAGCCCCCAGATCAGCTCCACTACCACCAGCACCAGCCACACCAAACCCAGGAAGATCATGGGGCCCTCCAAGGCGTGCTGTATGCGCCGGAGCAGCAGGCGGCGCTCGTGGTTCAGGGCGGCTTTGGAGGCAGAGGCGGCGGGGGTGGGCTGTTGGGGCATTCCGGTACTTTTCTCTTACCATACGCAGGTTCAGCGGAAGGTTTGCCCCAGGGATGGGCAGGGCTTTCCGGCGCCTTTCCCCTGGCCTCATCCCACTGCCCCGTTTTTGACTTATTTTAAAGAAAAAGGCCTGAAAACGGCCCTAAGCTCATTCTTTCACCCCTTAATATGTAACCACAGCTATATAAGTTGAGTACAAGTAGCATCTCCTGTAACTGCTACCTTATTCGTTTTGTCTACGCATACCGTAAAGAAATACACCCTTAAAACACTGGCCGTACTGCTTTGGATCATAGGTGGCGTGCTGGTGTTGGTAGCGCTGCTGTTGATAGCGCTGCAGATCCCCAAAGTGCAGGACTTTGCCGCCAGCAAGGCTGAGAATTACCTGCAGAACAAACTGGGCACCGAGGTGCAGATTGGGAAGTTCCGCAGCGACTTCCGCAAAGACATTTTGCTGGAAAACGTGTACCTGGAAGACCAGAAAGGCGACACCCTGTGGTATTCGCAGCGCCTGGCCGTGAACCTGGACATTTTTGGCCTGCTCAAGTCCAAAGTGGGCTTGCGCTCCCTGGAACTGGAGAATGCCACCGCGCACATGTACCGCACCCTGCCCGACAGCGTCTCCAACTTTGACTTTATCCTGGAGGCGTTCGCCACGCCCGCCGATACCACCGTCGCCGCCGATACCACCAGCGCCGGTTTCACCTATGACATCGGCACCATTGCCCTCAAGAACATCTACCTCACCTACCGCGACGAGGTGAACGGCCAGAACGTGCGCACCCGCGTGGGCAACCTGCTGGTAGACATGGACGAACTGGACCTGGAGAAGGAGATCTACCGCATTGGCGACATCGCCCTGCGCGATACCTGGGTAGACATGGTGCAGACCAAGGTGCCGCCTGAGGGCGAGCAGGAACCCATGACCATGCAGTTCGGGCTCAAGACCGTGGCCCTGGACCGCGTAAAACTCAAGTACCGCAACGGCGTGGCCAAGCAGTACATAGACGTAAACCTGGGCCAGGCCCGCATGGCCTCAGACAAGATTGACCTCATTAACTCGCGCATTGACCTGAGCAACCTGGAGCTGCACAACAGCACGCTGGCCTACTCCCAGAACGCCGAGATGCCTGCCGAATACCGCGTGGTGAACCCCGCCGAGGCGGTGGAAGCCATTGAGGAGGCCGTTTCCAAAGCCACCGGGGAGCCCGTGAACTGGGTGTTCACCCTGGACAAACTGAACGTGACCGAGGTAGACGCCGCCTTTGACAACTACGATGCGCCCAAACAGGCCCGGGGCATGGACTACAACCACCTGCAGGCCCGCAACCTCACCCTGCAGCTCAACGACCTGTACTACAGCACCAACCGCACCACCGCTCAACTAGAGCAGTTAAGTTTTCAGGAGAAGAGCGGGTTTGAGGTGAAGCAGTTCACGGCCGGCATCCTGTTTGACTCGGTGCAGACCGAACTCACGGACCTGGTGCTGGAAACCGGTAACAGCCGCATCGCGCAGCGCATCCGGGTGGGTTACCCGTCGCTGGAGACCGCCGCCGAAGACCTGAGCCAGCTTACCCTCTCCGCCGACTTCCGGGACACGCACATCGGCTTTGGCGACATTGCGCTGCTGCAGCCTGCCCTGGTGAACCAGCCGCCCCTGGCCGGCAACCTGAACCAGACGGTGCATTTGAGCGGCGTGGTGAACGGCCGCATGGACAACCTGCTCCTGAGTAACGTGCGCGTGAGCGGCTGGCGTAACACCGCCCTGGCCCTCAACGGCCGCATCAGGGGCTTGCCCAACCCAGACAACCTGGCGGCCAACCTGCAGATTAACCGGTTCCATACCACCGCCGCCGATGTAAAGTCGCTGCTGCCCGCGGGTATCCTGCCGGCCAACATCACCTTGCCGCCGTCCATGGACCTGGAAGGCTCGTTCAACGGCACCATGACCGCCTTTGACGTAGACGCTACCCTGCGCACCACCTTCGGGAATGCCGTGGCCAGGATTGACATGACACCCGGCCGGGCCCCGGGGCAGGAGCGCATTGAGGGCAACGTTCGCCTGCTGCGCTTTGACCTGGGCCGCCTGATGCAGAACCCTGCCCTGGGCCGCGCTACCCTGGGCGCCAACATCAACGGCACCGGCCTTACGCCCGAGAACATGGTGGCCAACATTGACGGTACGGTGCAGAGCTTTGAATACGGCGGCTACAACTACCACAACCTTGTCTTTGACGTAGACGCCAACCGCAACCGCTACGCCATCAAAGCCCACAGCACCCAGGACCCCAACCTTGATTTCGCTCTCAACGGCACCGTGGACCTGCGCGGCGCCCAACCCGCCATTGCCATGAACGCCAACCTGCGGGCGGTAGACTTCCAGGCGCTCAAGCTTTATGCAGAGGACCTGCGCCTGCGCGGCGACATTGTGGCTGACCTGCGTGGCGCCGATGCCAACAGTCTCAACGGTTCCATCATAGCCCGCAACACGGCCCTCACCAGCAACAACCGCCCCCTTCGGTTTGACTCGCTGGCCGTGTACCTGGTGCAGCAGCCCAACCAGACCCAGGTGCGGGTGCTCTCTGATGTCCTCACCGCCAACCTGAACGGCAACCTGGGGCTGGGCGAGATTGGGCCGGAGCTAATGAACCACATCAGCCGGTACTATGACCTGGGCAACGGCCCTTACAAGCCCAGCCGAACCCCGCAGCAATTTACTTTTGGGTTGGCGCTGCACAAGCCTCGGGTATTCTCTGCGTTTGTGCCGGGCTTAACCCGCCTGCGGCTAGACACGCTTTACGGCGGGTACAACAGCCAGACCGCCAACCTGCAGGTAGTGGCCAACGTGCCGCGCCTGCGCTATACCAACATCCGGCTAGACTCGCTCCTGCTGGAGGTAAACTCCAACCCAGAGCAGCTGAACTACACCATCAACGCCGAGCGCGCGCGGCAGGACACCCTGCAGATTGAGAACATTGTGCTGGCGGGCAACGTGCAGGACAACGTGGTGGCTACCCGGGCTGCTATCCAGAACGAGGCCGGGCAAGACCAGACCGCCCTGGGCGTACGGCTCTCACAGCTCCGCAACGCCTTTGAGATCCGCCTTGACCCTGACCTGCTCATTAACCGCGACCAGTGGACCGTAGCGCCCAACAACTACGTGCGCTATTACACTTCCTCTGGGGCGGTGGTCGCCGATGCCCTGCGCCTGTCCAACGGGCCCATGTCCCTGGCCTTGCAGAGCCAGAACCCGCAGAACCCAACCTCGCCGCTCAACGTCAACGTCACCGACCTGGACATTGGCTACCTGGCCCGCGCCTTCCTGGACCAGGACAGCCTGGTAGGCGGCATCCTGAACGGGCAGGCCACCGTGAATGACATTACGGGCAACATGAGCTTTACCGCCGATATGGCCCTGAGCGGCCTGGAATACCAGACCTTCCCGGTAGGGGACCTGACCCTGCAGGCCAACAACCCCAGCGCCAACCGGTACAACATGACGGCCCGCCTCACCGGCTACGGCAACAACGTGACCCTGGCCGGGTATTACCTCACCACGGAGGGGCAGCCCATGTCCTTTGACCTGGACCTGGGCCAACTGAACCTGGCCAGCCTGCAGCCGTTCACCGCCGGCATGGTAAAGAACATGGGCGGCAACCTGACTGGGGACGTGGCCATAAGGGGCACCCTGGAAGCCCCCAGCGTGGTGGGCGATCTGCAGTTCAGGGAGGCCACCTTTAACGTGGCCATGCTCAACTCCACCTTCCGGATACCAGATGAGCGCCTGACTATCAACAACCAGGGCATTCAGTTCAATGAGTTTGTCCTGCTAGATTCGCTGAACAACCGGGCCACCATCAACGGGGCCATTCTTACCTCCAATTTCCTGGACTACCAGTTTGACCTGCGGGCCGTCACCGATGACTTTATGGCCATGAACAGCACCGCCCAGGACAATTCGCTCTACTACGGCCGGGTCTTGCTGGACAGCGACACCCGCATTACCGGCGACCTGAACGTGCCCGTGATCAACACCAGCGTGACGGTGGTGCCTGAGTCTAACTTCACCTATGTGGTGCCGCCCGAAGAGGTGGGCGTGAACCGCGAGGGCATTGTGGTCTTTGTAGACGTAGACAGCACCCGCAACCGCCGCATCAACCGGCCCAAAGACCTGGACACCGTAGAGACCGCCGTGCAGGGCATTGAGATGGCCATGACCCTGAACCTGACCGACGAGACGCCCATCACGGTGATTGTGGACCCCGAGACTGGCGACAACCTCACCATCAGGGGAGACGCCAACCTCAACGTGGGCTATGACGTGACCGAGAATATTACGCTCACCGGCCGCTTTGACGTGACCGAGGGCCGCTACGCCATGAACCTGTATGAGCTGGTAAAGCGCGAGTTTGAGATAGACCCCGCCAGCTACGTGGCCTGGACCGGCGACCCGTTTGAGGCAGACGCCAATATCACCGCCATCTACAACGTAGATGCCGCCCCGCTGGAGCTGATCCAGAGCCAGACGGCGGGCGTAGACGCCGGAACCGCGGGGCAGTACCGCAACAAACTGCCGTTTGATGTGCGCCTGAACCTGAGCGGCGAACTCATGAAACCCGCCATTTCCTTCAACATTGAGCTGGACGAGAAAGCCAAGGGCGCATTTGGCGGCGAGATAGACGCCCGCCTGGAGCAACTGAGCCAGCCCACGCAGGAATCTGAGCGCACCAAGCAGGTTTTCTCGCTGCTGGTACTGGGCCGGTTCATGGCGCAGGACCCCTTGGCGTCTTCGGGGGGCGGGGGCATCAACAGCGCCCTGCGCGGCAGTGCCAGCAAGGTGCTCTCTGACCAGCTCAACGCGCTTACCGGGCAGTATCTGGGCGGCCTGGGCCTGGAGTTAGGCCTTAACTCCTATGATGACTATTCCTCGGGCGAAGCTCAGAGCCGCACCGATCTGAACGTGGCCATGCAGCGCCAGCTCCTCAATGAGCGTTTAACCATCCGCTTCGGGACTGACATTCCGCTGGGCGGCAGTGACCAGGGCGGCACCAACCCCAACACGGGCACCACCAGCGGCTTTGCCGGCGACGTGTCGGTGGAGTACTCGGTGACCAAAGACGGCAGGCTGCGCCTGCGGGCGTTCCGGAACAACTCCTATGAGGGTTTCCTGGACGGGCAGTTGCAACGCACCGGCATTTCGCTCCTTTTCGTGCGCGAGTATGACAGCCTCGCCGATCTCTTTAAAAACACTGGTAAAGCTAAATAATGAGAGTGCCTTACACCCCTGCGCCGTTCTTTCGCCCCGCTCTGGCCTGGGGCTTGCCCCTGTTCCTGCTGCTGTCTTTCCTAACGGGCTGCAGCAGCACCAAGAGCGTGCCCCAGGGCGATTACCTGTACATTGGCGGTGACATCACCGTGAAGTCTACCAACCCAGACACCGACACCAAGGCCCTGGAGACTGAGCTGGGTGCCGCCATCCGGCCGCAGCCCAACGTCTCGTTCTTAGGCATGCGTCCCAAGCTGTGGATCTACAACGCCATGGGCGGCACCCGCGAGCGCAAGGGCCTGGCCAACTGGATCAAAACCCGGCTGGGCGAACCACCGGTGCTGCTGAGCGAAGCCCACCCCGACCGCGTGCAGGGCCAGATGATGAACCGCCTGTACAACAAAGGCTACTTCGCGCCCACGCTGGAGCACCAGATTGACAGCACCAGCAAGCGCAAGATGGCCCAGGTGCACTACACGGCCACGGTCAACAAGCAGTACACCATCCAGCAGATCCAGTTTCCGGAGGGCACCGACAGCCTTTCCATGGCCATCAGGGAGACCGAGCCCCAAAGCCTGCTAAAGGTAAACGACCCCTATGACCTGGAGACCCTTATTGCCGAGCGCCTGCGCATTGACGGGGTTTTGAAAGAGCGGGGCTTTTTCTTCTTTGACGAAGACTACCTCATTTACCACGTAGACAGCACCCAGAACAACAAAGTAAACATCTACCTGCGGGTGAAACGCACCGCCCCAGACAAGGCCCTCATTCCGTACCGCTACCAGCAGGTGCGCATCTTCACCGACTTTTCCCTGGGCGATACCCTGGGAGACGCTGAGCCGCCCGTGCAGTACCGGGACTACAAGTACTACCCAGACGAAGAAACCTTTAAGGCGAAGACCGTCCTGAACGCGGTGTTTGTGGAAAACGGTGATCTCTACAGCCGCAAGCGGCACCTGCAGACCATTAACCGCCTCATGGACCTGGGCACCTTTAAGTTTGCGGAGGTAAGGTTCACCCCGCTGGACTCGGCCGGGCTTGCTGGTCGCCTGAACGCCGACATTCTGCTCACCCAGGCCAAGAAAAAGTCCATCCGCGCCGAGGTGCAGACCGTACAGAAATCAAACGGCTACGCCGGCCCGGGCATTACGGTGAGCTTCCGGAACCGGAACGCGCTGCGCGGGGCCGAGCTGCTCATGGTAAACCTGGTGGGCTCCTTTGAGTCTCAGATCAGCGGTGACACGGCGCGCACGGGCCTCACCTCGTTTGAGATAGGCGCCGATGCCGAGCTGCACGTGCCCCGCATTATCTCGCCCTTCAACATCAGAATCTCCAGCAGCATGTACCAGCCCAGAACCAGGTTTAAGCTGGGGTTCAGGTTTATAGACCGCAAGGAGTTTTTCCAGCAGAACTCGTTCAACTTTGAGTACGGCTACACCTGGCGCCAGCGGTCCACCACGGAGATCTCCATCAACCCGGTGCAGGTACAGTACGCCCGTTTGGGCAAGACCACCCCTGCCTTTGAGGCGGCCCTGGCCAACCGGCCGTTCCTGGCTAGGTCATTTGACCAACAGTTGATCATTGGCGGAAATTACCGGTTGGTGTACAACACCCAAGGCATAGAGGGCCGCAAGCACCAGTTCTACATCAGTCCGGGCCTGGATGCCTCAGGCGGGCTGTGGGGCTTGTTCTACCGCGTGAAGAACAAGCAGCCGGCCGACCCGGAGAACCCCAACCGGTTCAGGGGGCAGGCCTTGTCACAGTACGTGAAGCTGGACCTGGAAACCCGCTATTACTTCAACATCACTGATAAGCTGGTGCTGGCCACCCGCCTGCTGGGCGGCTACGGCTTGCCTTACGGTAACTCCAACGTGTTGCCGTACATCAAGCAATACGGCATTGGCGGTCCTAACAGCATCAGGGCGTTCCCGGCCCGCAGCATTGGCCCGGGGGTGTATGACCCTACCCTCTTGGTAGACGAGGGCGATGATGTCTCCCAGAGCTTTACCTACTTTGACCAGACCGGCGACATCCGCCTGGAAGGGAATGCCGAGTTCCGGTTTCCGCTCCTGGACCCTTACCTGAAGGGGGCGGTGTTTGTAGACGCGGGCAATATCTGGCTGGTGAACGAAGACCCTACCCGGCCGGGCGGTAAGTTCAGCGGCAACTTCATGAGCCAGCTGGCCATTGGGGCCGGGGCCGGGGTGCGGGTAGACGTGCAGTTCTTCGTGATCAGGGTGGACCTGGCGTACCCGCTGCGCGACCCTACCTACCCCAACGGCGGCCGCCCTACCTCGGGCCTCTTCGGGACCGGCGTCCTGAACCTGGCCATTGGGTATCCTTTCTAAAAGACGGTGCCCGGCAAAACTCCCGTTTCGGGCTTGTTTCTTTAAAAACAGGCCCAAAACGGGAGTTTCTATTTCCCTTTCAGGAAGGCTTGCACATCGGCGGCGAAGCGGGCGGGTTCTTCCAGGTCTGGGAAGTGGGCGCTGTTCTGGTAAAGTTTGAGGGTGTTGTGGCTGAGCACCTGCCGCAGGGCCAGGCCGGTGTGCAGACCTCCGTTCTTGTCATAAACGCCGCTGATGAGCAAGGTGGGCGTTGTTACCCCGGCAGCCGTCCGGATCAGGTCGGCTTTGTTGTGCCTGAGGTACACTTTGGCCATCAGGCCCGTGTTGGTCAGTTTGCTTTCTTTCCAAAGCTCCCGGTTCCTGCGGGCATTTGCGGTATCCAGAAAGAGGAACTTATCTACCACGGCAGCAGAACTCAGGTTCCAGACCTGGGCATACTTCTGCTCCAGGGCGGTGGTGTCTTTGATGATCTTCTCAATTTTGGTGCGGAGCACACTGTCGCCAACGGCGTGGAAGCCCTGGATCTGCACCAGCATGTTGGAGGGCGAGAGTTCGGCCGGGGCCGAGAGGATCAGCTTTTCTACTTTGTCTGGATGCCGGGCGGCGTACCGCAATGAAAGCTCTGCCCCAAACGAGTAGCCCAGCAGCACAAGCCTGGGGGCACCCAGCGCCTGCCTCAGTCCCTCCAGATCGCTGATCAAGGTCTGGAGCAGGTAATCTTCGGGGTCCTGGGGCGCATCGCTTCGGCCGCACCCTCTCTGCTCATAGTACACCACGGTGGCAAACTTTTCCAGCAGGGGGCCCACGGTTCGCTCAAACGTGTAGTTGTTCCCGCCAGGCCCGCCGTGTACCACCACCAGGGGCGTGGTCTGCTTGCTGCTCCCCTTGATGTTGACCCAATGCCGGACACCGTTGATGGAGTAGAACCGCTCCCCGTCTTCTAGCTGCCCTTTTGCGGTGGGCGCCTGACTACTTTGCGGTGGCTGCCCGCAGGAGAAAAGCAGGAGGATGAGCAGGAGTCTGCCTACGTGTTTCATAAGGTTTTTCATTGAGGTATGATGCTTGCACTCCCTGCAAAGGAAGGCAACTTCTCTAAACCTGGCAATGGGGGCAGAAATAGGTGGCCCGGCCTCCCACGTACTTCTTCTGGATGAGCGTCTGGCAGCGGGGGCAGTGCAGGTGCGCGTCTTTGAGGGAAGAAGTGACAGGCGCCTCGTCCCACTCGCGGGCGTGGATGAGGTAGTGCGAGGGGAAATCGCGGTAGATGGCCTCGGCGGCGATGGCCGTTTCCAACACTTCCCTAATGGCGGTGGCCAACCGGTCCACCTCCTGAGGCTGCAGGGTATGGGCCGGGCGCTCGGGCTCCAGCTGGGCCTGGAACAGCACCTCATCGGCAATCCAGTTGCCTACGCCGGGCGCAATGCGCTGGTCCAGCAGCAGGGGCTTGATAGCCGATTTCTTGTTGGCCAAGCCTTGGGTAAGCTCCTCGGTGGTGAGGGTGAGCGCATCGGGGCCCAGCTTTTTCTGCTGCCGGAAGCCTGCAACGCTCTGGGTGAGGCCCAGGCGCCCGAACTTCCGCGAATCTACAAAGGCAAACCGGAAGCCGCCCTCAAAGTAAAACACCGCCCGGGCAAAGCGCGGGGTGTCGGCGGCATCGCGGTAAAAGGCCACGTCGCCGGTCATCCCGAAGTGCATGGTCACAATCGGTCCGCGGGCGGTGAGCAGGAAAAGCTGCTTGCCCAGGCGCTGCGTGCCGGTAAACTGATTGCCCCGCAACGCCTTCCTGAACTCATCCAGGTCTACCTGCAGCTGGCGTTTGGGGTCCTGCACCTCCACCTCGGTGATGGGTTGGTACAGGCAGGTTTCCTCTATGAAGCGGCGGTAAGTCTCTACCTCGGGCAATTCTGGCATGGCGGCGTTGCGTTACGTTTAGGGCCTGTTTTCTAAAAATAGGCTAAAAAACAATCTTCCCCTTTCAACCCTAATCCACTGGCCGTGGTTGCAGCTTCGCCGAAGTTGTTTGGTGTGGTTGGTTCCAGCCCGCCCGCTGGCGGGCTGGGTACCTGGCGCGTAGAAGCCGCAGCCCCCGGTACTTGCCCTTACAGACAGGCCGCAGTATAAGTACTGAAAGTCACCATAAGGTCACCTGCTTTTCACCAAAAATTAAAAATACCGCAAAAAAACGCAGCCAAGCCCCTGCTAATTCGTTAGATTTGGAAAGACCCGTTCGTTCAAACTGTATGGAAACATCAACTCTACCCCTGGAACAACTGAGATATCCCGTAGGTCGGTTTGAGATACCCCCCCTCTACCGATCAGCGCTGATCAAGCCCGCAATGGCGGCCATTGAGGCTCTACCCGCCCAGCTCAGGGCAGCGGTGGCGTCTCTCTCAGATGAGCAACTGGACACGCCTTACCGGCCCGGCGGCTGGACCCTGCGCCAGGTAGTGCACCACCTCGCCGACAGTCACCTGAATGCGGTCAGCCGGTTCCGGCTGGCCCTCACCGAAGACCGCCCCCTGATCAAAGCCTACGAGGAATCTAGCTGGGCCTACCTGCACGACGCCCGCTGGGCCGACCCGGAACTGTCCATACAGCTGCTGGAGGCCCTGCACCAGCGCTGGACCCTGCTCATGCGGTCTTTCTCCATGGAAGAATGGCACCGGTCTTTCCAGCATCCGCAAAGGGGCGAGGTTTATTTGTTTCAGGCGGTGGGCATGTACGCCTGGCACGGCGAGCACCACGTGGCCCACATCACCTCCCTTACTGAAAGAATGGGCTGGTAAAGCCGTTTTGATCCTATTTTCCAGAAAACACCCCAAAACCAGGCAGGAACAGAGTTCCTTTTATAAAGAAATTTAGTTTAATTTAGTCAGAAGTTTACGGTTTCTGACATGTTCCTGCCTATTCCCACTTTTATCATTACGGCTTTCTGGTCACTGTTTCAGTTGCTTCTGCCGGCCCAGGCCCCCACGGTTGCGCCCACCCCCCTGGCAAGCGCCGCATACAAAAACAACGCACCAGACAGCCGCACCCTGGCATTTGTGGAGAACAAGGGCCAATGGCCAGCGCAGGTGAAGTACGCCGCTGACGTTCCCGGCGGCAAGATATTTCTGCAACCCAACGGCTTTGTGTACGTCCTGCGCGAACCCACCGCTTCTGCCCACGGGCATGCGGCTCCCTCCTCTGCCACCCAACGCAGCAGTGCCCAACCCCAGAAACTGAAGAGCCACGCCTACTCGGTCACCTTTGAAAACGCCAGTCCGGCGGCAGCGCTGCAGGGGCAGGACGTGACCCAGGGCCTGCGCAACTATTACCTGGGCAAAAACCCGGCAAAATGGGGCACCGGGGCCAGAGGTTTTAGGCAGGTCTCGTACCAGCGCCTTTACCAAGGCATTGACATGGCCCTGTATGAGCAGCACGGCCACCTGAAATACGACCTGCACGTGGCGCCCGGCACCTCGCCCGCTCAGATTAAGGTAAGGTACTCGGGCGTGTCGGGGCTTTCCTTGCAGAACGGCCATTTACAGATAGAGACCTCGGTGGGGCAGGTGAAGGAGCACAAGCCGGTGGCCTACCAGCTCATCAACAACCAGCGGGTGCCGGTGGCGTGCCACTACCAATTAGACGGCACCGTTCTCTCGTTCCACTTCCCCCAGGGCTATGACACCCGCCACCCCCTGGTGATTGACCCAGTGGTGGAATTTTCCTCCTTCACGGGCTCTACCGCCGACAACTGGGGCTTTACCGCCACCTATGACAGCCAGGGCAACATGTACTCCGGGGGCATCGCCTCGGGCATTGGGTACCCTGCCTCTGAGGGAGCCTTTGACCAGTCGTTCAACGGGGCCTGGGACATGGCCATCATTAAGTACAACACCCAGGCGGTGGGCGAGGCGGCCCTGCTTTATGCCACGTACATTGGCGGCGAAGAGACCGATACCCCGCACAGCCTGGTGGTGAACGCCCAGGATGAACTCCTGATTCTGGGTACTACCAGCTCAGCAGATTACCCTACTTCTGAGGGGGCGTTCAGTCGGCAGTTCAAAGGCGGGCCCTTCATTGCGCCCCTGGGGGCCGGCGGAAACCCGGCGTATTTCAACGGGTCTGACCTGGTGATCACGCGCCTGAGCGCGAACGGGGCCCAGCTGATTGCCTCCACGTTCCTGGGCGGCTCTGACAATGATGGGCTCCTGTCCAGAGTCCTGACGCCCACCCTGGTGCAGAACTATGGCGACCAGTACCGCGGCGACATCATCACCGACCCAGACGGCAACGTGTACCTGGCCTCCAATACCGCCTCCTCAGATTTTCCGGCGCAGAACGGGTTCGGCTCCCAAGCCAACGGCGGCACGCATGACGCGGTGGTCTGCAAGCTCTCGCCCGACTTAAGCCGCATTATCTGGGCCAATTACTACGGGGGCGCTGGGGCAGAGGCCGCTTATTCCATTCAGATTGACCAGAACCGGCAGGTGTACCTAAGCGGTGGCACTACCAGTACCGCCCTGCCCGGCTCGGCCAACGGCCTCAACCCTGCCTCGGCGGGCAGCACCGATGGCTTTGTGGTGAAAATCAACAGCGCAGGCACCGTTCCCCTGGCCGCCACGTTCCTGGGCACCCCGGCGTATGACCAGACGTACTTCCTGCAGCTGGACGCCGACAACAGCGTGTACCTGCTGGGGCAAACCCTGGGCAGCTACCCGGTGACCGGCAGCACCTACAGCAACAGCAACGGCCGCCAGTTCCTGCACAAGCTCAGCAATGACCTTTCCACCACCGCCTGGTCTACCGTGTTCGGGGCAGGCCGGGCCACCATTGACATCTCGCCCACCGCGTTTCTGGTAGACGACTGCCAGCGCATCTATGTGTCGGGGTGGGGCGGCAACTCCAACGGCGGCGTGTACGGCAACGGCACCACCCATGGTCTGCCCGTGACCACCGGGGCCGTGCAGACCACCACCGACGGCGGGGACTTCTACCTGATGCAGCTGGGCACCGATGCCCGCCAGCTGCTCTACGCCACGTTCTTCGGGGGCAACCAGCTGGTGACCGGCGGCAGCTACGAGCACGTGGACGGCGGCACCAGCCGGTTCGACAAAAGGGGCTACGTGTACCAGTCGGTCTGCGGCGGGTGCCAGTCCAGGTCTAACTTTCCTGTGCCCCTTGGGGCCAATTTCTACTCCAGAACCAACAACAGCCTCAACTGCAACAACGCGGCCTTTAAAATGGACTTTGCCGAGGAGCTCCGCGCCGACGCCGGCCCCGACCAGGAAATCTGCGCCGAAGCGCCCGCCATTGTCCTGCGGGGCACTCCCACCGGCGGCGTCTGGACCGGCGACGGCGTTACCCAGGTGAACGGGGAGTACAGGTTTACGCCCGCGCCCGGCCTGGTGGGCATCCGCACCCTCACCTACACCGTTACCGGCACCGGCTCCTGCTCCATTGCCAACACCATGGTGATGACTGTTACCGCGCCCTCGGTGCACACCCTGTCTATGCCGGAGACGCAGTTCTGTGCCAACTCCACCCAAACCGTGCCGTTGACCGGCTCGCCAGCCGGTGGTACCTTCTCGGGCCGCGGGGTTACGGGCGCTTCGTTCAACCCTGCTCAGGCGGGCGTGGGAAAACACGTGATCACCTACCGGAGCGATGGTTCCAACGGCTTCTGCGGGTCTGTGACGCAGGAAGTGGAGGTGATTCTGCCGCAGGTGAGCGCGGGGCCGGACACCACCCTTTGCTTCGGCAGCGCGACGCCGTTCCAGCTGCGGGCTTCCGTAGCGGGCGGCACCTGGAGCGGGCCCAACGTGACCCCAGCAGGTATTTACACGCCACCACCCGGTTTTGTGGGCACCGCCGAGGTCACGTACTCGCTTTCCACTCCTTGCGCTATTTCGGCCACCAAACGCATCAATGTACCTCCCAGACCTATCTTAGAGGCCCGGCTCGCCAACGCCTGTCCAGACAACCCTGCCCTTTCTGGCTACGCCCCGTTCAACGCGGCGTTCTCCAACAAAGCAGAGGCGGGCGTGCAGTACACCTGGTCCTTTGGCGATGGCACCCAATCCACGGAAACCTCGCCCCGCCACCTGTATGGGCAGCCCGGCCGGTACCGGGTGGTGCTGGTGGCCACCTACGGCAACGGCTGCCAGGAGCTGTTGGAGGTAGGCGACGTGGTGGTGGAACCGCCCTTTGTCCCCAACATCTTCACCCCCAACGCCGATGGCAAGAACGACACCTTTGTGCAGCATTTCAGTTGCTTCCCTACTGAAATCACCATTTACAACCGCTGGGGCAAACTGGTCTTCCAGGAAAAGATCTATAACCAGAAGTGGGACGGCGGCAACCTCTCTGAGGGCTCCTATTTTTATCTTTTAAAGGACACCGAAGGCAATACCGCCAAGGGTTGGGTAGAGATTGTGAAGTAAGAAAAAGTCAATTTTTATTGGTCCTGCCCGTAGGGGAAAACCCGCCGCAAGCGGTCTTCACCTCAAACTTTGTTATGCGCCCAACCTTCTACCTTTTTCTTCTTAGTTTGTTAGTCATGGCCGGGGTTTCTGGATGCGGAGCCGAGCTGATTGAAGACCCCATTATGACAGCCCGGGTGAATGGCCGGGAGTTCACGGCCTGCCGGGGCTCTGGCAAGAACATCGCCCTGCCCAAGGACAACGTCTCCATCACCTACTTCACCGACGGGCGCCTGCTGATCAAAGGCTCTGACAGCTGCAAAGACACCATCCGGGAGATTCAGTTAGACATCTGGGGCGTGCAGGGCACGGGCACCTACCCCATTGACCACCTCGCCGATTACACCGGCAACGCAGCAGGCAGCAATGGGACACTAAAATTCCCTTACTTCCGGCCGCTCACCCTGCAGGGGCTCCTTACCACCAGCAGCCAGCACACCGGCCGGTTTATCCTCACGGAATTTGACCTGGAGAAAAGGCGCCTCTCGGCCACGTTTGAACTGGATGTTTACGAGCCCGTGTCGGGCTTGCTGTACCGCATCAGGGAAGGCAAGCTGCACAACGCGCCGTTCTGATCTTCCTTCGGGGCCACCGCCGTTTTGGGGCTGTTTCTGCCAAAAGCCCTTCAAAACGGCCCTCGTTCAGGCTCTCGGGCTTCATGTTCTCTGGCTTGGCCGGAGCATGAAGGCCCGGGAGCTTTTTTGCGCTCACGGGTCTGGGCAGAAGGGGCTTGGGGAGGTTTTCGCCCCCATTTTGCCTTTAGAACGGGCCCGGGCTTAAATCAGCCTGAAACGAACTCTTCTATTCCCGCTTTAGTTTTAATACTTTTAGCACTTCATACATTTCTATAGATTATGTCAAGACGCGGTAGACGCACCTTAGGCGTTCCTACTTTTCCCATGCCTATTTCGGGGAGGTTCCTGCCCGCCACGCTCCTGATTGTGCTAGGCCTGGGCCTCATGATTTTCCAGAGCTTCACGCAGGAGGTAAGGGGCGAACAGGACCTGGTGGCAGAGCAGGGCACCTTCAGCAATTACTCTTTCAAGAAAACCCCCGAGGGGGAAAAGGATTATGGCATCTGGCTCAGGGAGTTCTCTGAGCGCTTTGAGCTGACCGGCAACCAGGAGGCCAGCTTTGACACGGCCGCCTTCAGGGCCGCCGTTAAGCCCGGCGACCGGATTCAGGTGGAATTCAGCAGCCGCGAGGACGTGGTTGAAACCGGAGGCACCCGCAAGCTGTATGGCCTGGCGGCCCCGGCCAAGAACATCACCTTTTTTGCGGGCAAAGACAGCGTGCAGCGCGAGAACACCGGCCCCCTCACGTACGCCATGTACGGCCTGCTGGCCGCAGGCATTTTGCTGTACATCTGGCAGGTAATTAAGTGGAAGCGGGAACCCAGATACGAAGAGGCGTAGTGTTTTCAGCGGCGTTTTTTTAGGGTAATTCGCCAGAAACGGCCCGGAAACAGCGGCGGTCTGCAAGCACAGTTTCTTTCCCGGGGCGGCACCATTCGGCCGCCGGCCCGTACAACCAACCAGAAAGGCAATGAGCAGTTATGAGTAAAATTCCGAAGACGCCCCGCCAGGTGATTTACGCCTGCAGCAGCGGCAAATGCCAGAAACGCGGCGGCAAAGAGATTCGCAAAACCATGCGGGAGCAGCTGAAAATGGCCGGCCTCAAAGACGAGGTGGAGATTATCAAGACCGACTGCACCGACCGGTGCAAGCATGGCCCCATCTTCAGCATACAGCCGCAGAACCTGTGGCTCCACGACATGACCGAAGGGCAGATCCTCCAGGTTTTTCGGGAGCAGGTGCTGGGCCAATAAAAAACCCCTCAGACTTACGGGTCTGAGGGGTTTGTCTTTTTATACGGTACGCCCGCCGGCAAAGTTGCTACTCAGCGCCGTTCTCGTATTTTATTTTGCGCACCTGCTTGTCAATCTCCCAGCGGCCGGTGCCCTCTTCGCCAATCACGTCAAACAGTTCCAGGGCGCGGCGGGCTACATACTCCTCTTCTACCTGCTCCTGCAGGAACCACTGCAGAAACTGGAACGTCATGTAGTCCTTGGATTTCATGCACTGGTCGGCGAGGCGGTTGAACTGCTGCGTCACAAAAATCTCCTGCTGCAGCGCCTTCTCAAACACATCTCTGAAAGAGTCAAACTCCTGGGGCACGTTCACCACCTCGGGCGAGATGGCGTGGCCGCCCAGATCTCCCACAAAGTTGAAGAGTTTGAGCATGTGCTCGCGCTCCTCGTGGCTCTGTTTCATGAAGTAATCGGCAGAATAGTCAAAGCCCTGGCGGTTGCACCAGCTAGACATGGCCAGATACGTAGCCGAGGAGTGGGCTTCTACTTTTATCTGTTCGTTCAAAAGCGTCTCTATTTCTTCAGAAAGCGAGGTACGCAGTCTCAGTAAATCCTTCATAGTCTTAAAAATCTCTTTGTGCCGGGCATCTACTGCGGTAAACGCCTTAACTCAAATATACCGGTAAAAGCCTTTCTTGGTTCTTCTACCGGAGCCATTTGGGGTAATACAGATTCAGTCTAAATTCAGTATGGCCCAAGCGCCCGCAGGGCGAGTCCTGAGTCCAGAGTGCTGAGGCGGAAGTAGAGAATAAAGGCGGGTGGTGAGGCAGTTGGGGTTGTTGGTGAGAACACCAACAACGGCGAACAAAAGGCGATAACGGTGAACGGGAAAAGCGTTTTTGAGGCTAACGCCTCACGGCAGTTGCAAACTGCCGGCTATGGTAGAACCATGTAGGGGCTCCTATCTGGGAAAGACCAGGAGGCGTAAGCATTCCTATTTCAAAGGAGACTCTGCGTTAAAGAAACCCTCCCTTGCCGCCTTAAAAGGGCAGTTTGTGCTTGGGAAACGTAGATTGGGTTGTTGGTGGGAACACCAACAACGGCAATGGCAAACAATGGTAACGGCGGAAAATGCGATAGGGAAAATGGTTAGGAGAGTCGCACCTCAATGATTTTTTGATCCTCTTAACCCTCGCTCGCCTCCGGCGAGTGTGAGTCATCCTGCGGCCTCTGGCCGCTATGTGGAGATGGCAGAATAACCCTTTTGTTCACGGAGGCCAATCGTAGGCCAAAGGTCTACGAACATGGTACACGCGGCTGAGAGGCAGTTGAAAGGAAAGCAGAAAGTAGCCTGAATCGCTTACCCTCCACTCAAAGAGACTTTGCTTTCAGAAAGAATGGAAATAAAGCAGATTGTTAGTAAACACTTTAATACACCACCGGGGCGTACAGGCACTCATACAGGATGCTGTTCAAAGCAAGCATTGCCTTGGCGCCTTGCAGCAGCTCCTGGAAGTGCAGCACATCGGTGAGGGTGAGCACAAAGCAGCGCTCAGACCGGTAGGGCATTAAGATGTGCACGTCCAAGGCGCGGGAAGGGTCTTTGGCCATTTCCTCCACGTTGATGGCGTCTACGTGCTGCTTGAGGGTCAGAAAATCCTTTACCTTGAAGGGCGAGATACCGCCGGCAAACTCTACATAGTAGCAGTTGTAGCGGTTGCATTGGTACACCGCGCCGTAGGCAGTCCGGAACAATTCAAGCAGATGCGGAGGGGTAGGCATAAGGCAATTCAACTGGTTGCGCGAAGGAACAGCACAAATTTAGCCTCTGTTTAGAATTGGTCCAAATAATAATTGATGATATTTCTCACCTCTGCGCTAAAGGGAGCCGGCGCGTTTTGGGCCCATTTTGTAGAAAACAGGCCCAAAACGCGGGAAAGCCCGGCTTACTCCCGGTTGATGAGCTTGGAGAAGCGGCTGTCTTTCTCGTCCTGGTACAGGAACGCCAGCTTCTTTTCCTCAAACTTCTCAAAGAACTCCTCCCAGGAAATCTCCTCCAGGTTGTCCTCGGCGTAGCCCGGGAAATTGATGCGCAGCAGGCCGGCCTCGTCGCCCTTGCCGGTGCCTTTCACGGTGGCGGGCTTGCCCCCGTGCGACTCGGCCCACTTGCGGATGGTATCATGGTCGGTGGTGGTTTTCGCTGATTCTGACATAGTTTTATCTTGGTTTGGTCTACAGAGGTGTTGACGCAACCATGCCTAAAAAGTTACCTTGCCCCTGGCCTTGGCTCCCGAAACTTCTGCCCTACCTTTACGGTTGTACCTACAGTACTTCACGCATTTTGCCCATGAGACTTCTACTGGTTGCCTTGGTTTTATTATTGGGTTTCACCTCCTGCGCCCAGAGCCGAAAAGAAAAACAAACCGCCTCGCAGAAGGCGCCGGCGCAGAAGGAAGCTACTGTTCCGCGCGACAGCCTGGCCGTGGCCACGTTTGCCGGCGGGTGTTTCTGGTGCACCGAGGAAGCCGCCGAGAAGCTGCGGGGCGTGCATGACGTGGTTTCTGGCTATACGGGTGGCACCACCAAAAACCCCACGTATGAGCAGGTGAGCACCGGCCTCACCGGCCACGCCGAAGCCGTGCAGATCTACTATGACCCCAACGTGGTGTCGTACCAAACCCTGCTGGAGGCCTTCTTCGCGGCGCATGACCCTACCACGCTCAACCGCCAGGGCCCCGATGTGGGCACCCAGTACCGGTCGGCTATTTATTACCGCACCCCGCAGGAGAAAACCCAGATAGACGCCTACATCCGGCAACTGAACGCCGCCCGCGCTTTCCAGGCGCCCATTGTCACGGAGGTGGCCCCTCTGAAGGAGTTCTATCCTGCCGAGGAAGAGCACCAGGACTTTTACCGGAACAACCCCAACAACCCCTACATGCGCGCGGTGTCTACCCCCAAAGTGGAGAAGTTCAAACAGAAAATGGAAGGCAAGCTGAAGGAGGGCGAGTAAGACCCCACCAGGGCCATGGCAACTGGCTAACAAAAACAGCGCGCGCTACCTGCTGGTAGCGCGCGCTGTTTTTGGGCTCTTTTTTAGATTTAAGCGGCCAACTTGCCCTCCAGCTTGGAAAGAAGCGCCAGGAACTGCCCAGACAGCTTCTCAATCTTGGCCAGGCCGTTCTGGGCTTCGTCTATCTTGCCACGCTCGTAGAGGGCAAAGAGAGAGTCGGCGGTGGTGCTTAGTTCCTGCTGCACTTGCTTCAGTTCCAGCATCTCGGCAACGTTGCGGTACCTTGACAGCCCCACAGAGTTGAACCAGATGTTGATGGGCCCGCTGCTGGAAAAGAAAGTAGCATCCAGCGTTCCGCCGTACAGCACCGATCGTACCTTTGACTTGAACAGAATATGCTTGATTCGTAATTGTTGGAAATCTACCTGCGCTTGATTCATTTGCAGTAAACCACGTTAAAAGCTAGTGTATTGTAACCTTGTACAGGGAGATTAGCCCTGCCTAAGGGTTTCCAACTCTTGTCTTAGCTTCACCTTGTCTGTGACATTGTACCCGAAGACAATGATACCGGTTACCTGATCGGCCTCAAAGAGGGGCTGGTAGGTGGTGGTAAAGTAGGCGGTCTCTGTCTGGCCGGTGTTGTGCCAGTCCAGTTCCACCCCAATCTCTTCGGCCACAAACGGCTTACCCGTGGTAAAGACATTGTCCAGGATGCCCACAAACCCCTGGGCCACTACCTCGGGCAAGGCCTCGGCCACCGTTTTGCCGGTCAGTTCCCGGCCGGGCATCAGTTGCTGGTACTGCGGGTTCACCAGCTCAAACCGGTGTTCAGGCCCTTTGAGGATGGCGAAGATGGCCGGGGCCTGCATGATGAGCCGCTCCAGGGTCTGGCGCTGGTCCTCGGCTTTCTGGTAGGCTTGCTGCACCTGGTCAGACAGCAGGGACATCTGCTCGTTGCTTTCCAGGATCTCCTGCACCATTAACTTGGTGCTGTGAATGTCATTGGCGCTGCCCACCCGCATGAGCACCTTGCCGCTTTGGTCTTTCATGGGCAGGCTTCTGACCAGGTGCCACCGGTAGCTGCCCTCCTTGTCCCGGATGCGCAGCTCTGCCTGGAATTCCATTTCGGCGTAAACCGCCTCTTTCTGCCGGTTCTTTACCTGGTAAATATCATCGGGGTGAATCACTTTCTGCCAGCCGCTGCCCAGGAACTCCTCAAACGGCAGGTCGGTGTAGTCCAGCCAGCGCTGGTTCACGTAGGTGCAGGCCCCGTCGGGCTCGGCCGTGTGGATGAGTTGCGGCACGGCATCGGTCAGGAACTTGAATTTCTCTTCGCTGACTTTGCTGGCCTGTTTGGCCAGTTCGCGCTCGGTCACGTCATGGGTGTTCTGGATCACGAACCGCACGTTTCCGGCCTCGTCCAAGACCGGGGTGTGCGAGGCCTCCCAGTACCGGGCCTCAAAGCCGCCGCCCTCCTGGGCAGAGCGCTCCAGGTCGTACCGCAGCACGTCCAGGTAGTCTACCTGTTTGGTGGCAATGGCTTTCCGGATAGAGATGATCACCGGGTTCTCGTCAAAGGAAACGCCGGGGTCCTGGTACACCTCTTTCACGAACACCTTCCCCATAATCTCCTCCCGCCGGCGCATGGTGGTTTTCAGGTACAGGTTGGTGGCGGCCAGAATCTTGAACTCCGGCGAAACGATGACGATGTTCTCCGGAACATTGATGAAGTAATCGAAGAATTCCATAGGCTAGGGTAGGGCTTCAGGCAGAAAGACCAAAAGTAATGCATGCGGGGCAAATTTCTATGACGGGTACCGCTTCTTCTGTGGCTGGGTTTGGGGCATTTCTTTTGCCGTTTTTGGCCCCTTTTGGAGAAAAAGGCCCCAAAACGGTGTTGTAAGAAAGGCCCGGCAATACCGGTCCGGCGGCAACTAAGCCTGCGTGCTCTTCGTTTCCAGTAACCAGCAAGAATGGCTAGCTTTGCCCCTGTTTTTCTAGAACTGATTTACCTTTGAAAGCAACTCAATTTTTGGAACTGTACCGCCAGGACCCCGTGGTGCAAACCGTGGCGCAGCGGCTGCAGTCTCCTGAACCTCACCATATACAACTGAAAGGGCTGGTGGGCAGCCTGGATGCCGTGGTGGCGTCTGCCCTGCAAACCCTGCAGCCCGGCACCCACCTGTTCATCCTGCACGACCGCGAGGAGGCCGCCTACTTCTACAGCGACCTTTCCAACCTCCTGGAGAGTGACCAGGAAGTGATGCTCTTCCCCAGCTCGTACAAGCGGGCGTACCAGTTTGACCACACCGAGAACGCCAACATTCTGCTGCGCGCCGAGGTACTCAACCGCCTCAACGACCGCGCCGGCGCCGGGGCCTTCATTGTCACCTACCCCGAGGCGCTCACCGAGAAAGTGATCAACAAAAAGTCACTGGTGGCCAACACGCTGGGCGCCAAGGTGGGCGAAAAGCTGGACGTGGCCTTTCTCTCTGAGATGCTCACCAGCTATGACTTTGAGCGCACCGATTTTGTCTACGAGGCCGGTCAGTTTGCCGTGCGCGGAGGCATCATTGACGTGTTCTCCTACGCCAACGAGCTGCCCTACCGCCTGGAGTTGTTCGGCGACGAGATTGAAAGCATCCGGACGTTTGACCCCAACACGCAGCTCTCAGTGGAGCAGAAAAAGCAGATTTCCATCATCCCCAACGTGCAGACCAAACTGCTGCAGGAAACCCGCGAGTCGTTTCTGGACTTTATTCCTGAAAACAGCACCGTTTGGGTAAAGGACTACCGGCACACCGTGGAAGTGGTGAGTGAGTCTTACGAGAAAGCCGAGCAAAGCTTCCAGGAAATGCTGGAGGCCAGCGCCGGCGTGCAGATCGTGTCCAAGCCCGAGGATTTGTTTGAAAGCGGCAAGGGCTTTAAGAAACGGCTGGAGGCGTTCACGCTTATTGAGTTTGGCAAACGGTTCAACTTCAAGAACGCTGAGGTGGTGCAGTTCCAGGCGCATCCGCAGCCCTCGTTCAACAAGGATTTCCAGCGGCTGGTGAGCAACCTGCACGAAAACCAAAGCAAGGGCTACGTGAACGTGATCGCCGCCGAGTCGCCGCGCCAGGCCGACCGCCTCACCACCATCTTTGACGAGCTGGACCATGACGTGCGGTTCCACCACTTAATGCTGGCCCTGCGCGAGGGTTTCGTGGATGATCTGGTGAAACTGGTGTGCTACACCGACCACCAGCTGTTTGAGCGTTTCTACAAGCACAAGACCCGCGAGGGCTACTCCAAGTCCAAAGCCATCACCCTCAAGGAACTGCGCACCCTCAAACCCGGCGACTACGTCACGCACATGGACTACGGCATCGGGCGTTTTGCGGGGCTGGAGAAAGTGGAAGTGGGCGGCCGTCTGCAGGAAGCGATCAGACTGGTGTACCGTGACGATGATTTGCTGTACGTGAGCATCCACTCGCTGCACAAGATCAGCAAGTACACCGGCAAGGAAGGCACGCCGCCCACCATGAGCAAACTGGGTTCGCAGGAGTGGGAGAACAAGAAAAAGCGCGTCAAGAGCAAGGTCAAAGACATTGCCTCCGAGCTTATCTCTTTGTACGCCAAACGCAAGCAGGCAC
Organism: Rufibacter psychrotolerans; assembly: GCF_016924645.1. Taxonomy (GTDB): domain Bacteria; phylum Bacteroidota; class Bacteroidia; order Cytophagales; family Hymenobacteraceae; genus Nibribacter; species Nibribacter psychrotolerans. Next base: position 132,591 of record NZ_JAFFJV010000002.1, read on the forward strand.
CCGGGTACGCTTTCTCCCGCGACGGTTTCCTGCAGGCCGAGCTGGAGTCGTCGTTCATTTACGAAGATACCCCAGACCAGGGCAAAGCCACCGAGGACGTGAAAAACGACATGGAGCAGCCCCACCCCATGGACCGGCTGGTCTGCGGCGACGTGGGCTTCGGGAAAACCGAGGTGGCCATTCGGGCGGCCTTTAAAGCGGCCTGTGACGGCAAGCAGGTGGCCGTGCTGGTGCCCACCACCATTCTGGCCATGCAGCACTATAAAACCTTCCGGAGCCGCCTGGAGAACTTCCCGGTAAACGTGGAGTACATCAACCGCTTCAAGACCACCAAGCAGATCAAAGAAACCCTGGCCCGCGTGGCCGAGGGCAAAACCGATATTCTCATAGGCACGCACCGCCTGGTGAGCAAAGACGTGAAGTTCAAGAACCTGGGACTCCTGATTATTGACGAGGAACAGAAATTCGGCGTAAAAACGAAAGACCGGCTTAAGGAGATGAAGGTGAACGTAGACACGCTCACGCTCACCGCCACACCTATTCCGCGCACGCTGCACTTCTCCCTCATGGGGGCCCGTGACCTCTCGGTGATTGCCACGCCGCCACCCAACCGCCAACCGGTGCAGACCGAACTGCACGTGTTTGACGATGCCCTCATCCGGGATGCCGTGGCCTTTGAGCTCAAGCGCAAGGGGCAGGTGTTCTTTGTGCACAACCGCATCTCAGACATTGAGGAAATGGCCAACCTCATCCTCAAGCTGGTGCCCGATGCCAAGGTGACCTACGCCCACGGCCAGATGGACCCTGAGGAGCTGGAGAAACGCATGATGCGCTTCGTGGAGGGCGAGTATGACGTGCTGGTGAGCACCAACATCATTGAAAGCGGGCTGGACATTCCTAACGCCAACACCATCATCATCAACCGGGCGCACATGTTTGGCCTGAGTGACCTGCACCAGATGCGCGGGCGCGTGGGCCGGTCTAACAAGAAAGCCTACTGCTATTTATTGACACCGCCGGTATCTGGCCTGCCGTCTGATGCCCGCAAGCGCCTGAGCACCCTGGAGGAATTCTCTGACCTGGGCGAGGGCTTCAAGATTGCCATGCGCGACCTGGACATCCGCGGGGCCGGTAACATGCTGGGCGGCGAGCAGAGCGGGTTCATCAACGACCTGGGCTTTGAGGCCTACCACCAGATCCTGGACGAGGCCGTGCAGGAACTCAAGGAAACCGAGTTCCGCGACCTGTTTTTCAAAGACCTGGAGCTGGAGAAAGTAGTAGAGCCCGTGCGCGAGTGCTCCGTGGAAACCGATCTGGAAATCCTCATCCCCGACACGTACATCAGCAACATCTCTGAGCGCCTGCAGATGTACAGCAAGCTGGACAGCGTCAAAGACCTGGAAAGCCTGGAGAAACTGGTGGCGGGCATGGTAGATCGGTTCGGGCCGTTGCCGCCCGAGGTGCAGCAGTTGGTGGCCATTGTGAAGATGCGCTGGGAGGCTTGTCACCTGGGCTTTGAGAAGCTCACGCTCAAGAAAGACACGCTCAGGGGCTACATCCCCAGCCAGAACAATGATGCCTTCTTCCAGTCTGAAACCTTTAGCCGTATTTTGCAGTACGTGCAGCAGCACTCCCGCCGGTCCAGGCTCAAGGAAGCCAAAGACAAGCTGATAGTAGTGGTAGAGGATGTTTCCACGCTGGATGCGGCCAAAGACATCTTTGAGCAGTTGCAGGCGTAGGGCTGTTTCTGCGCAATTTCTGGTAAAACTGCCCAAAAATGCCTTTCTTGGTGTACCAAGGGCACTTTACCAGCAGGGTGCCTTACAAAATCATGATTACCTGTCACAGTACCGTTCTGTATGATGTCTCCTCCTGACCCTGTGGCTCCCCTGGAGCTGCAGCTTGTTTTACGTGCTCTGCCAGGATCATACCTTATTCTGTCGGCTGACTTTACCATTCTGGAAGCCAGCGATGCCTACCTTGCCTCCACGCTCAAGGACCGTTCCATCATTGGCCGGCCTTTGTTTGAGATTTTCCCAGACAACCCAGACGCGCCCGAGGCGGCCGCGGCAACCAACCTGCGGCAGTCCCTGGAGCACGCCCGCACCCACAAGGCTCCGCACAAGATGGAGGTGCAGCGCTATGACGTGACCCGGCCCGCGGCCCAGGGCGGCGGCTTTGAGGAAAAGTACTGGCAACCGCTGAACACGCCCGTCCTGGACCAGACCGGCGAGGTGCTTTACCTCATCCACAGCGTGGTAGACGTCACCGAGGAACAGAAGGAGAAAAACAGCTCAGAGCGGGCCCACAGCAACCTGCTGGCCATTGTGGAAGCCACCGGCGGGGTTTCCTGGGACTATGACGTGGAAAGCAGGAAATTCTACTGGAGCAAGAACTTTGAGCAGGTGTTCGGGTACCCAGTCTCAGAGCACGGGGAAGCCCCCAACTCCTGGGACCTGAAAGTACACCCCGATGACTACGAATCCCTCAAGCACAGCATCCGGCTGGTGATCCAGCGCAGGGAGAAAGTCTGGACCGGCAGTTACCGCTTCAGGAAAGCCGATGACTCCTACACCCGGGTCATAGACCATGGGTTTATCCTCTATGACCGCGAGGGAGAACCCGCCCGCATGATGGGCACCATGGTAGACGCCGATTACCAGGAAAGTCAGGCCCGCCAGGCCCAGGAAAACCTGGAGCGGTTTGAGCTCATCTCCCGGGCCACCAATGACGTGATCTGGGACTGGAACCTCACCAACGACCACATCTGGTGGAACGACGGTTTCAAGACCACCTTCGGCTACAAACAGGAGGAGATTGAGCATGACGTGAACTCATGGTACGGCCGCATTCACCCAGATGACGCCCAGCGCGTGGTAGACGGCATTCATGCGGTCATAGACGGCGACGGCACCACCTGGCAGGATGAGTACCGGTTCCGGAAGGCCGACGGCTCCTACGCCGAGATCCTGGACCGCGGCTTTATTGCCCGCGACCCGGCCGGCAAGCCGCAGCGCATGATTGGGGCCATGCTGGACATTACCGAGCGGAACAAGGCCGCCGCCGCCCTCAAAGCCAGCGCAGACCACGTGCGGGCCTTGCTGGAAGGCATTCCTGAGATAGCCTGGGTGGCCCGCGCCGATGGCTTCATCTACTACTACAACAAAGCCTGGTACGCCTACACCGGCAACCTGGGGCCAGACGACGGCTGGGACAAGGTGGTGCACCCAGAGGACCTGGAACCCACCCTATCCAAATGGGCCTCGGCCCTGGCGTCTGGCCAGAACTACGTGAACGAGGCCCGCCTGAAGCGCGCCGCAGACGGGCAGTACCGCTGGTTTTCCATGCTGGCCACCCCCATGTACGACGAGGCCGGCGACATCCAGGCCTGGATTGGGGTAGACACTGACATTCAGGAGCAGAAAGACATTCAGCAAACGCTGCGGGAACGGGATGAGTACGTGCAGCGCATGCTGGCGCAGGCCCCGGTGCAGTTTGCCGTACTGAAGGGCGCCGACTGGATCGCCGACTTTGCCACCCCGCAGTTTAAGCAGCTGGTGGGCGGCCGTGACATTGTGGGCAAACCCTTCAAAGAGGCCCTGCCTGAGCTGGAGGCACAGGGCTTCTTCAAGATACTGGAGAAAGTGTACGCCACCGGCCAGCTTTACCGGGGCAACGAGCAGCTCGCCCACCTTGACCGGCAAGGGAACGGCACCCTGGAACCCGGGTACTTTGACTTTATCTACCAGCCCCTCTTCAGCCAGGACCACTCCGTGGAAGGCGTGATGATCCTAATTGTAGAGGTAACCGAACGAGTGCTGGCCAAGCAGCAGACTGAAAAGCTTACCGCCGAGCTCCAGGCCTCGCATGACCGCATCACGCAGATCCTGGACGCCCTGCCGCACATGACCTTCACCACGCACCCAGACGGGTATGTGGAGTACTACAGCCAGCAATGGTATGACTTTCTGGGCGGCACCCGCGAAACGCTCACCGGCTGGGGATGGGAAAACTACCTGCACCCAGACGACCTGGAGAATACGCACCTTAGCTGGAAGCACTCGCTGGCCACCGGCCAGGACTTTGTGATAGAAAACCGCTGGCGCGCCCAGGAAGACCAGGAGTACCGCTGGTTCCTGGTGCGGGGCGTACCCGTGCGCGATGCCCAGGGCAACATCCTCATGTGGGTGGGCTCCCATACTGACATCCATGACCAGAAGCAAACCCAACTGGCCTTGCAGGAGAGCATCCGACACTTCCGGTTCCTGGCAGAGAGCATGCCGCAGCTGGTCTGGACCACCGATGCCCAGGGCTTCCATGACTACTTCAACCAACGCTGGGTAGACTTTACCGGGTATGACCTGGAAACCAGCAAGGGCCCTACCATGTGGAACAAACTCCTGCACCCAGATGACCAGGAGCGCGCCGCCGCCCGCTGGCACCACTCCCTTACCACTGGGGTACCCTATGAGATAGAATACCGCTTCAAACGGGGCTCTGACGGAAGCTGGCGCTGGTTTCTGGCCCGCGCCCTCCCGCTGCGCGACCAGGAAGGCAAGATCATCAAGTGGTTTGGCACCTGCACCGACATTGAGGACCAGAAGCAGAACGAAGCCCTCATGGAGCAAACCAACCGGGAGCTGCGCAGCATCAACGAAGACCTGGACAGCTTTGTCTACACGGCCTCGCATGACCTCAAGCTGCCCATCATTAACATGGCGGGCATCTTCCAGGAGCTCACCAAGAGCGCCACGTTCCATGACCCCGATGCCGAGCTGCTGATCTCTATGTTCAACAAGTCGCTCAAACAGATCAACGCCACCATCTCAGACCTGGCCGAGATTGTGAAGGTGCAGAAGGAGATTGACGCCCACCTGGAGGAAGCTGCTTTTGCAGACCTGGTGGAGGAGGTGAAGTTCAGCATCCAAGACCTGATCCAGAGCTCGGGTGCTACCATCACCTGTGACTTTGCGCAGGCCCCCACCCTGCTGTACTCGCGCGTGAACCTCAAGAGCATTCTGTACAACCTCATCAGCAACGCCGTGAAATACCGTTCGCCAGACCGGCCGCCGGAGGTACACCTGCGCACTTACCCGCAGCAGGAGCACACAGTGTTTGTGGTGCGGGACAACGGCATGGGCATGGACTTGGAGAAACACGGGGCCAAGATGTTCCAGATGTTCAAGCGGTTCCACAACCACGTAGACGGCTCTGGGCTGGGGCTTTACATCCTTAACCGCATTGTGCAGAAGAACGGCGGCCGCATTGAGGTAGACAGCCAGATAAACGAAGGCACCACCTTCACCATTTATTTTAAAAATAACGTTCAGTAGCCCACGGGCTTTCTATATTTGTCCTATGAAAAGGTTGAACTTGATTTTGCTGGTAGACGATGACGAAACCACCAACTACCTGAACAAGCGGCTGCTTACCCGCATGAACATTGCCGAGCAAATTGAGGTGGTGACCAACGGAGAAGAAGCCCTTAAGTTCCTGAACAACGCCCTGGCTCAGAACGCGCCTCTTCCAGACCTCATGTTCCTGGACATTAAGATGCCCGTGATGGATGGCTTTGAGTTCCTGGACCAGTACCATCAGTTGCCGGAGGAAACCCAGAAATGCATTGTGGTCATGATGCTCACCTCCTCGGCCAGTTTCTATGACCTGGAGAAACTCAAGAAATACAGCGCGGTGGAACAGCACATCTCCAAACCCCTGGAGGAAGCCCACGTGCGCGAGATCCTGCAGGAACACTTTCAGTAACCCACTTTACGGCCTCATAGAAAAGGGCGGCCCTGTCTCAAGTACAGGGTCGCCCTTTTTGTTATTGGCAGGCAAGGGGCTTTCCGTTTTCTGCGGTCTGCGCCATGGCGGGGCTACTCGCCTCCGTGCGCTGAGCTGATGGGCGCCACTTGCTCCCACGCCTTCACAGGTTGCGCCCCCGTGTGGCGCGCGCCGTACGCAAAACCAGACATCACCAGAAAAAACAGCAGGAAAACTCCCAGCAACGGTAGATAACGTTTCATAAAGCCGAGCTTAAAATTTTGGTCTCCTCCCCTTACTGTTTTCCGCCACAAAGGTTCCGCCAAAATGCCGTTTTTGGCCTGTTTTTGCCCAAACGCCCCTAAAACGCCCCCGGGGCAAGGGCTGTGTTAACCCTCTGCCAAGGCACTCGTACATATACCTACTCGCCTCTGTGGCAGAGGCAAACATCTTAGAATCTTAAAATTACTACCATGCAGGATAATCAAAGAAATTGGAAATCACCAGACCAAAGCGGTGAGATTGAGAACCACCGGATTGGTCGGGAACTGCACCGCAGAGACCAGGAACATCGGCAGTCATCGCACCGGCCGGAAGGCAGTAACTGGGATGGTGTCAACAACTTCCACACGGGCTACAGCAACCAGAGCCGCAGCCACTTCCCCGAGGACACGCACCAGCGCACCTCCAACGCCGACCGTGGTGCCAGCCTGAGCAAGCATTACGGCGAGCGCGAGTACAGCGTGTACCGCAACCCCAACAGCCTCAACTACGGCGACGGCCGCGGCAACAGCACCCCGTCTTCCGGCCAGCAGGGCGGCCCGTCACACAGCCACAACAGCAACCAGCACTTTGCGCCCTACGGCGACGGACGCGGCAATTACTCTGCCCGCCAGGATTCTTACGGGCACGGCCATGACCACATCCACAGTGAAAACAGGATCTCTGAGCAGCGCCGCCGCGACGACTCCAACGAGAACTACTACCGGGGCGGCTACATGGACTCCAGAGGCGTGCGCGAAGAACTGCCCCGCCCAGACGCCAACCCCTACAATGAGTACCCCGGCTCCCGCAGCCGCTACAAAGACGATGACTACCGCTACGGCAGCGGCAACCATGACTGGTACCAGGAGCACCGCTACACCGCCAACGACGGCCGCCGCGTAGACCACGACAAAGGCGACGTGCTGGGCGACATGGGCGAAGGCTTGCGCGAAGCCTGGTACGACATCAAACACGGCGTGCAGAACATGTTTAACCGGTCAGGCAACCACGGCAACCAGTATGACAATGACCGCGACAACCGCCGGAATGACCAGGACCACCGCCGGAACAATCACGAATACCGCTCCCGCGATGACCGGGGCTACGAAAGAGGTCCGCGCTGGTCAGACGAGTCAGACACCGGGGATGACTCATTCTTTTACAACCGCGACAACACTCCCCGGTACTACTAAGCAGTAGCCTTTCATTCCCGCAAAGATGAAAGCCCTCATGATTACCATTGCCATCACCAGCGTAGCTATCTCTTACTTGCTCCTCCGGACTTTCCCCGAGGACGAGATAGCTGCCGATGGCCTACTGGAGACCTAAAGACAACATCATAACAGTGCAAAGAAGCCGGTGTCCTGAAGACGCCGGCTTCTTTTTTGGGGCCGGATTCTCCCCCTCGCTCCTCCCTCAAGTGCGTGGGCGTACTCATAGCTTAACCCCCACCCTGCCGGACACATTATACCTCTTCGGGCTGCTTACCACCGGAAAAGAAAGCGAAGGAATTATCCCAGGGCGTTTTGGCGTTCTCTTCCAGAAAACAGCCCTAAAACGCTGCTTTATCTTTTTCAATGTTAGAAGAACTTCTGCCCCAGATCAGAGCCTGCCAGCTATGCGCTGCCCACCTGCCGCACGGCCCAAGACCGGTGTTGCGCGCTGCTACCTCGGCCAAACTGATGATTGTAGGGCAGGCCCCGGGCACCAAAGTTCACGCCACCGGCATCCCCTGGAACGACCAAAGCGGCAAACGCCTGCGCCAGTGGCTGGGCCTCTCGCCCGAGGAATTTTACGATGAGCAGAACGTAGCCATTGTGCCCACCGCGTTCTGCTACCCGGGCACCGGCCGCTCCGGCGATTTGCCGCCTCGCCCTGAGTGTTTCCAGCACTGGCATCCGCAGTTGTTACCCTTGCTGCCCAACATCAAATTAACCCTGCTCATAGGTACCTACGCCCAAAAGGCTTTCCTGGGAAGCGCCGCCAAAGCCACCCTCACCGAAACCGTAGAAGCCTGGCGTGATTACTTGCCCAAGTACCTGCCTCTGCCCCATCCCTCGCCCCGGAACATTGCCTGGTTTAAGCGCCACCCGTGGTTTGAGATGGAAGTAGTGCCCACGCTACAAGACATTGTGCAGGCTACGCTGCATGGCTAGGTTGGCCTAATCTGTTTTTTGCCTATTTTCACAAAAACAGGCCAAAAGCGCATGAGCATTTCTTTGCAGAGCAAGCTACCCAACGTAGGTACCACCATCTTTACCACCATGAGCCAACTGGCCCAGCAGCACGGGGCCATTAACTTATCACAGGGTTTCCCAGATTTTGACTGTCCGCCGGAGTTGGTGGATTTGGTGACGGAGGCCATGCGGGCTGGTTTCAACCAATACGCGCCCAGCCCCGGGTTACCGTTGCTCCGCCAGAAAATTAGCCAGAAAACGCAACTGCTGTACGGCCACCTGCCCAACCCAGACACCGAGGTCACCGTCACTTCCGGTGCTACCGAGGCGCTGTTTGCCGCCATTGCCGCCGTAGTGCAGCCCGGCGATGAGGTGCTAGTGCTGGAGCCCTGCTACGACTCCTATGTGCCGGCCATTGAGCTAAGCGGTGGCGTACCGGTGTTTGTGCCCCTGCGCTTCCCCGATTTCAGCGTAGACTGGCAGCAGGTAGAAGAAAAGCTCACCCAGAAAACGCGCCTGCTCATCATCAACTCGCCGCACAACCCCAGCGGCGCCGTGTGGCAGAAAGAAGACCTGAAGGCGCTCACGCAACTCACGCAAAAGTACCCGTTCCTTATCCTCAGCGACGAGGTGTACGAGCACATGGTTTTCGACGGGCAGCCACACCACAGCGTACTTACGGTACCCGCTTTGGCAGAGCGGTCCTTCGTAGTTTCCTCCTTCGGGAAAACGTACCACACCACCGGCTGGAAAGTAGGCTACTGCATCGCCCCTGCCCTGCTCACCACCGAGTTCCGGAAAGTGCACCAGTACCTCACCTTCAGCACCGCCACGCCGCTCCAACACGCCATTGCTGCTTATTTAGATAACCAGGAGCACTACCTCACCCTGCCCCAGTTCTACCAACAGAAACGCGACCTGTTCTCTTCCCTGCTGCAGCCCTCCAAGTTTGAGCTGTTGCCTAGCGCCGGCACGTATTTCCAACTCGCCCGCTATAACCAGATCTCTGCTTTATCAGACGTAGAATTCTCGCAATGGCTCACCAAAGAAGCCGCTGTGGCCGTGATCCCCGTCTCGGTGTTCTACCACAACGGCCAGGACAATGGCGTCATCCGCTTCTGCTTCGCGAAGAAAGAAGATACGCTACGTACCGCTGCAGAAAGGCTGTGCCAACTGTAGTCCTGAGTTCTGAGTCTTGAGTTCTGAGTTGTTGGGACAATCATTGTGGTAAATCCGCGGCATAGAAACAAGGAGGATATGCAAGTGTAAACATCCCCCTACCCCCTTCAAAGGGGGACTTAGTGTTTGGGGAGCGTAGGTTGTTGGTGAGAATACCAACAACGGCAGAATTTAATTATGGCCGTCCGCAGGACGATGAAGGTATTGCAACAGCTCAAAGACCAATAAGCAAAATGCCCCAGAGCCCCTGTTGGGCGCATGCGTAACCCAACAGGGGCTCTGGGGCAAGTAGTGGCTTGAGGGGCAGATTGGGTTGTTGGTGAGAACACCAACAACGGCGAAGAAGGCGAATGGCTGGGGAAGCGGCAATAAAAAAGAAAGGCACGGAAGTAACTTCCGCGCCATAGCAGGAGGACTTCCTTGAGGCTAGCGCCTCACGGCAGTTTCAAACTGTCGGCCATAGTAGGTCCAAGTCGCAGACTTGAACCATGAATAAGTTTCAGGGCTGATTTCCCGAAACCAGCCCTGAAACGACAAATCATTACAATAACTTCTCCGCTACTTCCTTCCACGTACTCACCCGCTCAAACTCATGAATGTTCACGTTATGCGGCGAGGTGAACAGCAGCTTCCGTTCCCCGGTGAAAGTACGCAGGTTTCGCGGGCGGTCATCAATCATGATATCGGCACCGATGATGCTTTTGTCACCGCAGAGCACGTAGTTACGCCAGCTGATAAACGGGAAATGATCCTGCAGCCAGTCAAACTTGTCAATAAGCGAATTCCGGAACTCCATGCCAGCGCTTACAATAAAGACATCATATTTCTCGCACAGCGCTTGGATGACTTCTTGGGCGTCTGGTATTACATTAAGATCACGGAAGAAGCCCTCCGCGTTGATGTATTCCCAGGTTTTGCTGGCATGCTCGGGCGGCACTACCTCGTGAATGTCTTTTCCGTGCAAAGCTTCCAGGGTCAGTTCCAGGGCACAGTCGCGGTTGTATAGTCTGATGAATTTCTCAATGGGGTCGGCCATGACCTCGTCCATGTCAATGGCAATCTTTTTCTTTTGTATCTCCATGGGGGGATTGTTTGATGTAAACAGAAGTGAGTACTTTTATCGTGTTAGAACTTGAGAAGTTCTCCTGTCTCAGAAAAATCAAGGACAACCGCCTCAATTTCTACTTTCTAATCTTAATTTCTAATGAAACAGATGGTTGATCTGCGTGTTTCCCTTCTTCAGTTAGACCTGGTGTGGCACGATGCCACCGCCAACAGAGCCAGGTTCCAGGACAAAATTCAACAGCTCCCCGAGACCGATCTGATCATCCTGCCCGAGATGTTCACGACTGGTTTCAGCATGGATGCGCCCGCCTTGGCCGAGGAAATGACCGGCGAATCGGTGGCCTGGATGCGGCAGATGGCCCAGGAGAGGAACGCCGTGGTTATGGGCAGCTTGATCATCACCGAGAACGGAAACTACTACAACCGCGTGGTCTGGATGCGCCCCGATAGCACCTTCGCCCAGTATGACAAACGCCACCTCTTCCGGATGGCCGGTGAGTGCGAGGCCTATTCTCCCGGTACTGAGAAACTGATCGTAGACTTAAAAGGCTGGAAAATCTGTCCGCTGGTGTGCTATGACCTGCGGTTCCCGGTTTGGTCGCGCAACACGCCTATTGCGTATGACGTGCTCATCTATATTGCCAGCTGGCCAGACCGCCGTCGCCTGGCCTGGAGAACGCTGCTGCGAGCCCGCGCCATTGAGAACCTGGCGTACTGCATTGGCGTGAACCGCGTAGGCACCGATGCCAAAGGCCATGCCTACTCTGGCGACTCGGCTGCCTACAACCTGCTGGGCGAGGAACTGACCTACCATGAACACGAAGAAGCCGTTACCACCGTCACTTTATCGCGCCAGCACCTGGAGGAAACCCGCCAGAAACTTCCCTGGGACATTGACGCTGATGCGTTCACGATTCATGTTTGAATGAGTAAATGAGTGATTGAGTGAATGTGTGAATGAACGGCTGAATGGTTGCTAGAATAATGGGATTTTCTCCTTTTTTGTCATCCTGAAAGGATCTTGGTAGTGAACGGTAAAGACGCTTTCTAAACGCTATTACTGCTTGCCCACAAGATCCTTTCAGGATGACAAATGGGAAAGGTAACTTTCCTATTCTGAAGCTCTTTTCCTAAAATCAGGCTAAAAACAAGAAATACGCATTAGTGCTTCACCACCAACTTATGCGTCACGGCGCGGCCATCTGCCAAATGTACCCGCAGGAAGTAAAGACCTGCTGGTAAGACTGCGGTAGAGATGGAATAGGCTTGTGCAGCCAGTGTCTTTCCTTTGGAAACCAGAGCTCCGGCGGTGTTGTGCAGTTGGTAAGTGGCGTTTTTGGGCGTGAGGAGTTGCACCGTTCTATCAGCTGGGTTAGGAAAGAGTTTGATGGCGACTAGATCTTCCTGCGGGCCCTCCACGCTTAGCGGTTCAGAGATGGCTTTCAGGAAACGAAGGCCGCCGGCGTGGGTTCCCAGAATAAGCTCAGGCAACTGATTTTCCTCTTGGTCTAGATTCCCCGTTGCGATTACCAGCCCTGGCCCAAACCTGGCTTGCCCATATTGCTGCTTAAAGGGTATCCAGAGCACATTTTCCTCCGCGGGGAAGGAGCCGGTAAGGTGCGCCTGGAAAGCAGGGAACACCCGCAGTTGACCGGAGTTGTCGGTGGCAAGCAGATCGGGTTGGCCGTCACGGTTCAGATCTGTGACGGTAACCTGCAAGCGGTTACGCTCCGGATCGGCGGCAATTCCGCCCAGCGCTTCTGAGACCAAGGTCCAGGTGGGAGCGGCAAGGGTACCCGAATTTCGGTAGTAGGTTAATCCGCCGGAGGCGCGGCCAATGAGCACGTCCATCTTCCCGTCGCGGTCCACATCGTACCAGTAGGGCGTATCTCCCCTGAACAGCAGAATACCTGGCACAGTGACCGCATTTGCCATGGTGTACTGGGCGGGCTGACCCGCCGGGGCTTCGTTTAGAATGTACCTGAATTCCACGGTGTTGGTCGCCTGCCGGAAAGCACTCCAGGCCAAATCTGTTTTTCCATCGGCATTCAAATCTACCAACTGGGGCTTGAGGGAGGTGAGGTTCTGCGCTGAAAAGCCAAGGTAATCGGTGGCAACCGCTTCAAAAGCAGCCTGCCGCGCAGTGCCTTTGTTCTCGTACAACGTGAGCGAGGCAGTATAGCGGCCATTCTCCAGAACTGCCGTGTTCCCTACCAGCAGATCCAGAGTCCCGTTGCCGGTGAGGTCTGCCAGAGCGGGCGCGGCCCCTTCGCCTACATCTACCATCTGGTCTTGCAGGAACGGCTGTTTAGGACTGTTGAACCGGGGCTTGGCGGCAGTACCGCTATTGGCATATACCCACACCGAATTTTTCAGGTTCACATTCTGATGCGAATTAGAAGTCATGTTGGGGGCCACCACCAGATCAGGGATGCCGTCAAAAGTCACATCCAGGTAATAGGCGGCAGGAAAGACACTGAATTGTTGCCTGGTGATATCAGGCGGAAGGTTGTAAGCGGCGCTTGTAATCTTGGGCTGCAGGTTGGTACCGGTGTTGTAAAGGCTTACCAGATCGGGGCAGTCGTCATGGCCGGTTACCAGGTCCAGCACGCCATCGCCGTTTAAATCCAAGGGCAACACGCTGGAGCCGCCCACGTGCTCCGTTGACGGACACGTCTGCCCGAAGCTGTAGTTGTTGCAGGAGCCTACGCAGCGGGTCACCTGTCCCCACCAGTTAGAGGCACGGGTAAACGTAAGCGAATTGCAGCCCAGCCCCTGCTCTACCCGCTCGTTCCGGTAGTACTCCAGCACGGTGCCGTTCGTCCACTCCCAGGTAAGGATGTCCAAGTCGCCATCGCCGTCCATGTCCACAATAGCGGGCATGTCCTCGGAGCCCACCAGCAGGTTAGCCCCTGAATTGAAATACACCACCGGGTGCGTAAGGTCAAACTGGAGACCGGCACTGGCCGAAGACGTATTGGTGTACACCACCAGCCCTAGGTTAGAAGCTGTGAACAGGTCTGGCGCACCGTCGCAGTTGAAATCGCGCAAAACGGCAAAGAAACGCAGCCCCGCCGGAAAGCTGTTTTCGTACTGCGGCGCGTGTTGATAAGACCAGACACCGTTGGTTTGCACCGCCAGAAAAGTGGTTACCTGTTGCGAACTTCGGTCAAAAACGAATAGATCCTGCTGTCCGTCGCGGTTCAGGTCAATGGCCGAGAACTGCGGGCTGTTGAACCCGCCGGCCCACGGCAGGCGTAGCGCTTGACCGGCCTGGTTCCGGACCTCGGGTCCGGTCACCTCCTGCAGCCTGACAGGTGCCTGGCCCAGGGCGGTTTGCCCCAGCGCACCTATCCAACTTAAAAAAAACGCTAGTACCTTTAATGCTCGATTCATTTATTCGTATCCTTGACTTGACAAAGCAATCTATCCTATGGCGGAGCTAATAGAGCACCTGTATCAGAAATATCTGGAGTGCCGGAAAGTAAGCACTGATTCGCGGGCCGAACAAGACAACACCCTTTTTTTTGCCTTAGACGGGCCTAACTTTAAAGGCAGCCAGTTTGCCCAGATGGCCCTGGACAAAGGTGCCCGCTATGCCGTGGTGCAGGACCCAAGCATCACCGGCCCCAACATCATCCAGGTGGAAGACTCCCTCAAAGCCTTACAGGCTTTGGCGCTGCACCACCGGTTGCAATTGAGCATTCCAATTATTGGCATCACGGGCAGCAACGGCAAAACCACTACCAAAGAACTCATCAATGCGGTTCTGAGCCAGAAATACAACGTGCTCTGCACCAAAGGGAACCTCAACAACCACATCGGGGTGCCGCTCACCCTGCTCAGCATTCAGCCGGAGCACGAGCTGGCCATCATTGAGATGGGCGCTAACCACCCCGGCGACATCGCGGAGCTGTGCTCTTACGCGTTGCCCACCCATGGCATTATCACCAACATTGGCAAGGCGCACCTAGAAGGCTTCGGGAGCCTGGAGGGCGTGGCCCGCACCAAAAGCGAACTTTACCTGCACCTGGACAAAGCAGATGGTACTGTGTTTGTGAATACTTCTAACGAACACCTCATGCGCATGGTACGCAGAATAGCCAAGAAAGTCACCTATTACCAGCCCGAAGACGATTATACCGCCGAGCTGCTGCAAGCCGCCCCGCAGGTAATCTACCGCGCCGCCAACGGTGAGGAAGTGCACACCCATTTGATGGGCTCCTACAATTTTGAGAACATGGCCGCTGCTGCGTGCATCGGTCAGTTTTTTGGCGTGCCGCACGAGGCGATCAACGCCGCCATTGCCGGGTACGTGCCCACCAACAACCGCTCCCAGATTGTGCAGAAAGACACCAACACCGTGCTGCTGGATGCCTACAACGCCAACCCCAGTTCTATGGGCTTATCGGTTTCCAACTTCGCACAGATGGCCGGTGAATCAAAGGTGGTCATCTTGGGCGACATGCTGGAACTGGGTCAGGAAAGCGAAGCCGAGCACCGCGCGTTAGGCGAGCAACTGAACGGATTGAACTTCGCGCAGGTGTTTCTCTGCGGCAAGGAAATGCGCTACGCCGCCGAGGTGAATCCAGATTTCCGCTACTTCGCGGAGAAAAGCGCTCTGGAACAATGGCTCACCGATCATCCCGTGCGCAACAGCCACGTGCTGATCAAAGGCTCCCGTGGGATTGGCCTGGAGACGGTGGTGAATCTGTTGTAGTGGTTTTTGGGTTGTTTTTAGAAAAACAGGCTTGAAACGCTATTGGCGGAGACACTCGTAGGAGCTGCGCACACTACGAGGTCTTATTGAGTTCTGAATTCTGAGTCTTGAGTCTAAATGATAGAAAAGCTGGCGCGAGACTTCAGTCTCGTGACCTGGGATAAAGCGAGTCTCCAGACTCGCAATAAACCACCAGCCGGAACTCGGGAGTCTGGAGACTCCATTCATCCAGCGGCACGAGTCTGGAGACTCGCGCCAGCACATTGGCAGAATAAACCTCAGTTGCGGGAAACAGGTAGGCTCCAAAGACCTCGTAGTGTGCGCAGCTCCTATGAGTGTCTCCCGCAAATGTCGTTTCTCAAATCGCCCAGACAACAGGAACATAAAATCCTCACAGGTCTTGAAGACCTGTGAGGATTGAACTCGCCGCCACTGCAGGAGTTTCACAAACGATTTCAGCCTGTTTTTCTGAAAACACCCGCAAACGGCATCTACTTCTATCTGCCAACAAAAAGGGAGACCATACACATGGTCTCCCTTTTTGTTGATGGGCAAGCCTTTTATTGTCTCACCACTTTGTTGTAGAAAATCTGGTCTTTGTCAATCAGCCTCATGAAGTAAGCACCGCTGGCCAGGTCGCTCAGATCCAGTTCGGCTTTGAACGAGCCATTCTGCACCTTCACTTCTTTCTCCAGGATAGGCGTACCCACCGCATTGTAGAGAATGATGGTCACTTTCTGCGAGCCTTTGCTTGAGGTGTACTCTACCTGCGCCTTGTCGCGGGTTGGGTTAGGGTACAGTTTCACGAAGGCGTTGCCCAGACCGTACGGTGAGCCGGTGATGCTGTTCTTGGTAGTAGCGTTGGCCACGGCACTGTACTCAGACTGCGCGTTGGTGGCGTTGATGGCTTTCACGCGGTAGTAGTAGGTGGTTTTCGCTACCAGGCCATTGTCGGTGTAGGCGGTGGTGTTGGCTGGTAACGTAGCCACTACCGTAAATGGTCCGTTCTGTGCGTTGGCCCGCTCCACTACTACGCCTGTTTCAGAGGTGGTATTGTCTGCCCAGGTCAAAGCGATTTGGGTAGAAGTAATACCCTCTGCGGCAAGCGTGGTGGGTGCCTGAATCACTGGGTTCACCGCAATGGTTCTGGAGGCCGAGGCACCGCAGTCTCCGTTCACGGTGTAGGTGATGGTGAAGGTTCCGGTTCCTACCAGGGCAGGATGGAAGGTTCCGTTCACCACGCCCATCCCGGTGTAGGTACCTCCGGCCGGTGAGCCACCGGTTAAGGCAAACGGGGCCGCAGTTTCTGCAACCGGGGCAATGGCCGCTAGGGTCACCGGTGAGGCCGCTGTTACGGTCACTTTCTTCGTAGCAGTGGCAGTACAGCCGTTCACTTGCACCGTGTAGGTGAGCGTATGCGTTCCTACGCCTGCGGTGGCCGGGTCAAACGTTCCAGTGGCGCTTACGCCGTTTCCGGCCCATTTTCCGCCTTCGGGGCTAAAACCACCGAGGGCAAACGCCGCCTGGTTCTGGCAAACGGTTTGGTCTGCTCCGGCATTCACCGGTGTGGTGATGCCCACGGTAAAGGTTTTATCGCTCACGTCTTTCACATTGGTGTTAGCGGCATCTTCCACCTTGATCACCACGTTGTCAGAAGCGGTGAACGCGGCAGGAACCGTCCAGTTAATAGAACCCGTAGCCGCCTGATTTGTGGCAATGCTCTGGAACGATTGTCCGCCGTTGGTGGAGTAGAACACATTTACGTTCTGCACGCCCTGACTTCCCCACGTTACCTTGATGGGGGAACCTGGACAGTACTGCTCACCGCCGTTTGGTTGCAGCACGGCCACTTTGCGGGTATTGTCATTGCCTTTCACCAACAGACAAGCCTCGCCGGTAAACTTCATGGCTTCCTGGTTGCCCACGTTGTCTCTCCCGATGGAGAAGAAACAGTAGGTTCTGCCCGGCTGACCGGTGAACGCGTATGCCTCAGACGGCGTCAGTTTTGCTTTCAGCAAAGTAAAGGCTCCCCCGTTTTCAGACACGTACAGATCATAAGACTGCACCCCGCTGCCTTTGGCCTCGTCCTGAATGGTAACCGCAACGGCCGTAGAGGCTTCTACAATGGCGGGCAGGTTGGCAACTTTAGACGCAGGGGCCATCGCATCCAGGATGTTTTGGGCCCGGTTGGTGATAATCGGGTCATTTGTATCGAAGACAATGGAGCCTCTGGCGTGGATGGTGTCACCGGTGGCGGCGGCGCTCTTCGGCAGCACAGTGTAGGTCACAAAGCCTTCTCCGGCACCGCTGGCGTTGTTCTTCGGCAGGAAGCCTTTCAACGGATCAGCAGGTGGTAAACCGGTAGCTGGGTCAATGGTTTGCAACACCCAGAAGGCTTCGTTCTCCAGTACGTCTACCCCGGCGGTTACTTCCACGTTGTAGCCTACAGAATCAGCCAAGGCCAAAGTAGTCTGGTAACTGGCGACATCTGCCGGCACGTTGAAAGTGAACGGCCCGAACCCGAAGGAACCTAACCGGAAGCTCAACGGATTCAACTCCTCATCCAGCGGCACGGTTACCCGTACGCGTTGAGCCGGCGCCGAGGCCAGCGTAGAATCGTTTTCGTAGCTCACCTTGTAGCCCATGGGCACGGTAGTACCCACCATTCGGTTAGGTCCGTAGCCCACTGGCCCCACAATCTCATTCGGGTCACAGGAGGCTACAATATCGGTACAGAAGAACAACTTCCCGAAACAGGCCGCCGCATTGATGCCTAGCTCCAGCGCACTGGAAGAGTTGAAGCAGCCAATCAGGTCAATCACAAATTGTACATCGCGCTTCCGGTCTCCATCGGGCAGAGAACAGCTGTATAAGGACAACCCGAACTTACCCGCATTCAGGAGTCCGCTGGTAACCACCAACGGGGTGGGTCCTCCTTTCACAATGCCAAGCGTGGTGTTCACGGCGTCGCCAATTCCGCCAATCACGGCGCTGGTGTAACAGTCTGAGGTGGCCGTGGAAACCGATCCAATCACGCCTGAATACGGATCACTGGCTCCGGTACGCACTTTGGCCATCTGGCTCAGGAAGTCCAATCCTTTCTTGCAGTCATCTTCTGAGAAGAGGGTCTCGTTGCACTGCTTAGGAGTGGTGGGCGGCTCTGTCTCCTCCGGGTTCTGCGGCTGCTGTTGCGGCCAATCTGGAATGTAGGACTTGCTGTACCGGTAAGAACCCGGCCCTTTAGGTCTGGACGTTGGCCTTCTGTGCGGAGGCGTACCCGGAGGGGTTCCCGGCGGAGAACTTGGCTGTTCAGGACCCACCGGTCCAGTGGGCCCCGTTGGACCTTCCGGCCCTGGCCCTTGCGGACCTTCTCCGCCCTCGCCGCCGCCGCCACCTTGGCCGCCCCCCGGACCCCCCGGACCTCCTGGGCCACCGGGACCACCCGGCCCGGTGGTACCTGCCGGTCCGCCCTTACCGCCTGGTCCGCCCGCGCCGCCGTTTGGCCCACCGGCTCCACCGGGCCCACCCGCACCCGGGCTAACGGTTCCAGTACCTGGACCGCCTTGCCCGCCGGGGCTTCCGGCTTCGCCCCATCCACCCGGCGCGCCCGGCACGCCTTGCTCGCCTGGTTTTGGCACGTAAGCGGTAAAACACAGGTATAACGTGTTGCCGGTTACCCGCAGCGAGAACTTGCCTTTGTAGGTATAGTTGTGGGCCACAAAGCGCGACGTATCAATTGCGAATTTGTTTTCGGCAAAGCCGGTGATTCCGCCTTCGGCTACGGCTATGGGCCAGCACTTATCCACGGCTGGGTACCAACCCGCCAGGTAGCTTGGGTAATTGTCGTAATCCAGAGAGGAAACCCTGATTACAAAGGGATTCTGAGCCGTCGCCGTGATGTTGAGACGACCGTTGATCTTGATCAAGTCCCACCCCGGATCTGCCCCGGCCGAACCGTTGTATTTGTTGATTTCCCACAGGTAATCCTGCCCCGGCGCAAAGGTGGCCGTGGGCATGATAATGGACCCTGGGCTGGCCCCTGGGTCATAGTTAAAGGCGACTACCTCTGATTCCTGAGCCTCGGGCTGCGGGCTTGGGCCGTTCAGCGGGCCGCAGGTGGGGCAGGTATAATCAAAACCAGTCGTGTCGGCGGAGGTTAAAAGCCCGTTGGCAATCAGGGTAGCCATGACGGCTTCGCCATACTTCCGCTGATTACCCGCCAGGGATAATAACCCATCTACCTGATCTGCTTTGAGCAACTGTGGTTCTGCCAGGATAGCCCTTCTGGTGACCTCAATCTGCTCACTCAAATTGAGCATAAGTGTGCTTTGGGAGTAGGCAAATAATTTTACCGTAAGCGGGAATCGGTTTAACCGGAAGTCTTGCAGGCCCACGTTGATGGCAATGGTGAGCTTCTCACCCGGAGCCACGTTGCGGGTAATAAACGGAATCTCCTTTGTGCCCCCTACCACGGTGTAGTCTGTGTTAGGTATGCCGGGCGCAATGGGCCAGTCAGAGCCGGTCAGGAATCTGCCCTCTACTTTCTCCACGGTTACGTCGGCCTCATCCAGCAGGGTGAAATTGCCGTGCAGCACCGGAATGTCTACGTTAGACGTATTGCGGAACGAGAAGGTGTACAAGCCGCCTTTGCCCCTGCGCAGCACATTAGGCGCCTGCGGAACGTAGTCTACCGTGTAGGGTTTGATTTCTTCCACCGTCACTCCTTTGGCCAGCACCTGCTGCTGGTTGTTAGGATTGGTGGCCACCACATCATAAATGCCTTTGGGCGTGTTGGTCAGGTTCCAGCGCAGTTGCAGTTCCATGCTGTTCACCATTTTTACTACCTGGGCGGTTGCCGCTGTGGTACCGTTGCCTGCCTTCAAGGTAACCTGGATGCCCGGACGGAACCCGGCTCCTTGCAGCGTGCCGGTCACCCTGCCCTGCCCCATGCGGTTAGGCGTGATGCCCATAATGGAGAAAGGCAGTGACTTGGCCAGCAAGGTAACGTTCTGGCTTCCGCTGAATCCTGAGGATGCCCTTACCAGCACATAGTAGTTGCCGGCTTTGGTCTGCGGGATGAGTACCTTCTGGTTAGGTCGGTTGAGGTCTGAATACTTGAAGTCAAAGTTGGCGGCCGTTGGAATACGGTTGTAGGCGACGTACACCTCGTTCAGGCCATACTCCTGGTCGCTGTTCAGGGTCAATAACAGATCCTGGTCAGCGGTAACGGCCACCTGGTAGAACAACTGGTCATTCAGTTTCAGCGGCGCGATTTCCGGCACATTCAGGAAAAGAGTCTTGATTTTCACATTGACCGGCGCGTCTCCTGTTTTCTGGTTGTTGTTCAGGTTATTCTCGGCAACAGCGTTGCTGGAGTTGGTGAGCAGAATTCCCTGGTAGTTGGCAGGCAGCAAACCGGGTACCGGCGCCATCAACGTTCCGGAGAACGACTTGCCTGGCTCCAGGTTGATGCGGGTTTCACCGTAGTTGAGCAGCACATCGGAGGCCGGGTTCAAGTTACCATCAGCGGAGAGGAAGGCGCTGTTCCGCAGATTACCCACGGCCGGCACGGTGCCCACGTTTTTCACGGTATAGGCCGCCTGCAGATTTTCTCCCAGGTAAACGCTTGGCGTGAGGTTCACTTTCTCCACGATCAAATCAGCCGGAGGCGCGGTGGTGATCTTCACCGGAATGGCTACTGAGAGGTTATTCTCTTCTTTGTCATGCTCAAACACCATGTCCTGGTTATCGGCGCGCACAAAGAGGTAATACTCGCCGTTGAGGTACGTTGGAATCTGCACCTCAATGCTGTCTGTATAAGAATCGCCTTTCGCTAACGGGCCTGTTTTCTGGCTGCTGCCCAAGGTCTGGCTCGTAGCCTTGGAAGCCAAAGCCGGATCTAATCCCAACCACACGGCATCGCGCCAATAGGCCAGATCTGGGTACTTGCTGGAAGCTACTCCCTGGCCCTGGTTCTTGACGGTGAACTTCACCTTCAGGTACTGGCCCGCGTAGGCTTCGGCCGGAGCCTCGATCTTGGTCACTACCAGATCTGCCGGCGGAGCTGTTGATAAGGTGATTTCTTTGATTTCCAGATTGTTCTTGCGGTCTGGATCATTGGTCACCAGTTTGTCAGGGTCCGTGAGTACAATCAGGTAGTAGGTTCCGGACAGGCCTTTCGGCACTTCAGTGGAATACGTGGCGTCGTAAGAAAGGCGCGGGTTCAGGCCACCGCTGCGGAAGTATTTAGAGAAGAGAACCTTATCTCCCGCATCCAGAGTCCGGTCTTTGGACAGGTACACGGCGTCTGACCAGGTAGAAACCTCGGGGCTACCGCTTCCTATGTTAGACACTTTCCAATCCAGCTTGATGGTGGTTCCGGCCTGGGCCACCGGCGGCGCGGTAAAGTCTGTTACCTTCAGGTCTGGTTCCAGAGGCGCATATTTCACCGTCACTTTCTTACCGTACGTTTTCAGGTTGTTTTCCTCATTATTCTCGTAAACCTTGCCCGAGAAATCTGTCTGCACAAAGAAGTAGGCATCGCCTATGGCGTAAGGGGCTCTTACGATCATTTCTCTGTTCTGCGTCTGTTTTGGCTCTGGCTGCCCGTCATAGTTCTGGGTCTTCAGGCTTTTGGTAGGATCCCAGGTGGTGGTGCTGGAATAAGAGGTCTGGTCCTGGTACACCCCGGTTGGTTTACCGGTACCGCTGTTCTTCACCTGGTACTTGATTTTGAACTCACGCCCGGCGGTTACCTCATCTGGCATATCAATGTTGAGCACTTCCAGATCGGCGTAACTTCCCACGGAGATGTTAATCTGTTTATCGCTTCTTTTTTGGTTATCTGAGGTAAAAGTGTGCTCAAACACCTTGTTGTCCTCGTCGGTGATCAGGTAGGCATAATACGTACCGGAGATTCCGTCTGGCAAGCGGATGCTCTTGGTCTGGGTGTAGGAACCCTTGTTGCCCACAAAATCAGGACCGGCGGTATGGTAGAATTTGCCCAGGCTGATGCTGGTGGCCTTGTCAAAGGTGCTTTCCTTGGAAATGTACAGGTGATCATGCCACACATTTTCTGTAGCCCTTGGCGCGGAGGCTCCGCTGTTTTTCACTGTCCAGGAGAAAGTAGCCTCTTTTCCGGCAACCCCGGTGTTCTGAACGGTGAGCGCACTTACCTCCAGGTTGGGTGGTGGCGTCAGTTTGATGTTAATTTCTCCGCTGGCCATCACGTTGTTGCTCAGGCGCGAGCCTTCATCCACTCCGTCCTTATCGGCGGCTACCACAAACACGTAGTATTTCCCTAACTTATCCACCGGCAAGGTGACCGGGGTAACCAGGGCATAGTCCTTTTTAGTGGGCAGCGGAATGCCGGCAAAATCACCGCAGGCGTTTTTCTGGGTGGTGCTTTTCAGGCTCACAAAAGAAGCACCCAGGTAGATGTCTGTCTCAGGGGAGAAATTCTTGTCTGCCGACAGGTAGATGCCGTCTTGCCAGTAATGATCATAGCAATGGGCGGTGGCTCCCAAACGGGCGCCTCTGCCCCCTAGCACCTGCGTCTGAGGGATTACCCCGCTGGCATAGGTTTTCTTACCCAAGGCACTGGCTTCCCCTTTGTTGAACACTTTGTAAGACACGTTGATAGTGCTTCCGTTGAACACCTCAGACGGTACCCCCACCGATACCATTTCCAGATCAGCGGTTGGTCCGGTTTGGATGTTGATGAGCTGGTAAGCGTAGTTGTTCTGTTCATTGGCCTCGTGGAGGTTGTGTGCCCCAATCTGCCGGTCCAGAGAGCATTTATCGCCGGTGAGGTCTCCTCTACAGTTGGCATGCTGGTTATCGGTGATGATAAAGAGGTAATAGGTGCCCGGTGTGGAAGGCAGTTTCACTTCCTGCACCTGCCGGTACGATTGGCCAGGCTGCAGATACGTTACCTGCGGGAAGGTGCCCAGCAACTCGTCCTCATCGGCGCGCAGATCCAGGTCGTTGGACAGGTACACTCTGTCTACCCATTGGGCACTGCTCGTACCGGCTTTTCCGGTGTTTTTCACATCCCAACTTACCGGAATGGTGCCACCGCTGGTAGCTGTTGCCTGTACAGACTTGTTCAATACCTCCAGATCTGGCAGAGGCCTGGTATGGAACGTCTGTACCGGTCCTTCTGTCTGTTTACAGTTGTTGCGAGACACTACCTGCCATTTGTACGCCACGTCTGAGGCCAGAGTACGCGCTGGAGGGATGGTATAGCCAGGTTCCTCTACATTGGCTGCAAACGGCTGACTTGGACGGGTAGCTTCTGATGCTGGCCATATATAAACATCATAGAAAGTGGCATTGGCTGCCGCCGCCCAGGAGAGACTTACCGAGGGAAGCACATTCTTCATGTCATTCGCCGGCTTCATGCTGGTGACTGCCGCCGGAGTAACCGGGTTGCCCACCACCACGGTAAGAGTTTGCGACTCTCCTGCGGCCCCGCAGGCCGAAACTGGTGTAACGGTAACGGTATAGGTACCCAAAGCAGTCCAGTTGATGGTCACCTCTTCGTTGTCTTCGGTCTTGGTTCCGCCTCCTGAGATCTGCCACCTGTGCGTGGCGCCGTTGCTGTTTTTCACCTGGTATTTCCAAATACCCGGGCAAACGTTCACTACCCCGGTAATGGCTTCTGGCTTATGCGGCGGGAGGCAGGACGGTTTCAAAGTTTGCACCGGTCCTTCTTTCTCCTTGCAGGCGTTCCTGGCCACCACCTGCCACTTGTACTGCACCCCGTACTGAATGCTACCGGTTACCCGTACCGTAGTAGCGGTTACATGATCATAGGATGGGAAGGCTGGCCGGGGCTTACCATCATCGGGCCACAGGTATACGTCATAGGAAGTGGCATTCTGAGCAGCGGTCCAGGAAAGATCAAAAGGCACCAGCAAATTGGTAGTTCCGTTGGCCGGCTTCATGTTGGAAACCACTCCCGGAACAGGCGGATCTTGCACCGTTACCTGGAGGGTACGCGCCGGCCCTGCTTGTCCACAACCCGCAGATGGCGTGACGGTCAACGTATGGGTTCCTGCTTTGGTCCAGGTAACCTGCACCATGTCTCCGGTTCCGGACACGGTACCGGCCCCACCGGTAGACCAGGTATAGCTGATGCCGCTTACCTGAATCACACTATAAGTTTGCTGAACGCCCAAGCACACACTGCTCACGCCTGTTATCACCGAGGGCTGACTTGGAGTAACGCACTTGAGGGTGAAGGTCTGGGCTACGCTTTCCACCTGGAAGCAGCTGTTTTTGGCTACTACCTGCCATTTATAAACTTCACCGTAGTTCAGCCCGGTGGTGAGGGAATAGGAAGGTGTGGTGAGGTTACTTGCCTGCGGAGAACTTGGCCGTGTGGTGCCGTCTTTCCAGACGTAGACATCATATTGCGTGGCATGGGTTGAGGCTGCCCAGGAGAGATTCAGCGGTAAAGAAAGATTGGTACTTCCGGAGGCCGGCTGCAGGTTGGTAATGGCAGTAGGTAGCTGTACGTTCTGCACTGTTACCTGCAACGTACGGGCAGGCCCGCTCTGGCCGCAGCCCACCGATGGCGTTACGGTCAAAGTATGCGTTCCGGCCTTGGTCCAGGTCACCTGAACGGCATTGCCGCTGCCCGAAATAATACCGGCATCTGACGCAGACCAGGTATAGGTTACCCCTTCTACCCGTTCCACCCGGTATTCCTGCTGCTCCAGGCAGACAGTGGTCTTGCCGGAAATGACGCTTGGCTGCAGAGGTGCAACGCAGTTGATGATGAACGTCTGGATGGGCCCATCGGTCTGGTGGCACGTGTTTTTAGCCACTACCTGCCAGTTATAGGTCACCCCATTGATGATGTTTACCTCCCCGTCTTTGATGGAGGTAGTGAGCGTCTGCAAGTCTCCTTTCACGGGCAAAAACGGACGGGTAGCTCCTTCGCGCCACACATACACGTCATACAGCGTAGCGTTGGCGGCGGCAGACCAGGAAAGGTTCAGGGGAAGCGAAAGATTACCGGAGCCCGTGGCGGGTTTCATGTTGCTGACCTGGCCGGGTGCCGC
The DNA here is from genome assembly GCF_016924645.1 of Rufibacter psychrotolerans. Lineage (GTDB taxonomy): Bacteria > Bacteroidota > Bacteroidia > Cytophagales > Hymenobacteraceae > Nibribacter > Nibribacter psychrotolerans. The sequence goes on from NZ_JAFFJV010000002.1 coordinate 157,829, forward strand.
CATTTGTGTGACGGTAATCTGGATAGAGCGCGGGGTCCCGTTTGTCCCGCAGCTTACCGGAGTTACCGTCAAAGTATAAGTACCCGGCGTTTTCCAGGTGATCATTGCCAGGTTTCCTATAGCCAGCAGTTCCCCGCCGCCTGACAGTGTCCAGTTATAAGTGACTCCGTTCACCGAGGCAACGGAGTAAACTTCCATTCCGGCGCAGGCCTCGGTCTTACCGGAAATAACAGAGGGTTGGGCCGGTGGGGTACAGCCCAAGGTAAACGTCTGTACCGCGCTTTCCGTGGTCTGGCACTCCGACTTGGCGACTACTTTCCATTTGTAGGAAACACCAACGGTCAAGCCAGAGGTGACCGAAACCGAAGTTCCCTCTATATCATACTTAAAAGGACTGGAAGGCGCATTGGTCTGGCTGGCGGGCCAAACGTACAGGTCATAGCTGGTGGCGTTGGTAGATGCGCCCCAGGAGAAAGTGAGCGGCAAGGACAGATTCGCGGCATTCTGGGCGGGCACCAGGTTGGCAATGGCTCCGGGTTTAGGACTGGTGACCACGTCTACCTCGTACGCTTTGGTTTTTCCCGTAGGCTCGCAGTCACTGGAGATGGTAAGGGTAAGGGTATGTTTGCCGGTTCTGGCCCACTGCACGGTCACCTCATCCTTGGTAGCGCTCACGATGGTTCCGCCGGAGGAAACTGTCCACTTGTAGATGGCTCCCTGCACCTCACCGGCCGAGTACGTTTGGGTTCCCACGCAGTTGTTCCCCTCCACATTGAGGTCCTGGGGCAGGACCACTTTCACGCAGAAGCTTCGCTCTACCGCCGGGGCCGGGGCATACACGCTGTTCCCGCTTTGGTTAGCCGTAACGGTTACTTTTCCAAAACCAGTCAGCAAGACAAAATTGCCATCGTACAGTTCGGCGGGGCCCGAAACGGTGTAGGATACCGGCAACCCTGAGCTGGCGCTGGCGTTCAGGGTAACCGATTCATAGTTTTCCCGGTCCTGGATCTGCTCAAAGGAGATGGTCTGGGCCGTTTGCCCGGTAGACAACCGGCCGGCCCCGGTTAACTGCAGGATGATAACTTTCTGGGTAAAGACCCTGCCACCCTGGCCATAGCCTCCCGGGTTGGTGACTACCGGCAAGTCTCCGCTGTAAGAAGACCCTACGGCAATCACGTTCCCGTCGGCGTCAGTGGCTACGCCCCTTAGTTCGTCCTCCTGGGGAGCGCCGTAATACGTAGCCCATTGCCGCGCCCCCGAAGCATTGAATTTCAAAAGGTAGCCATCCTGGTCGCCATCGGCGGAGCCTTGCAACTGGTTCAGCCCACCCGCGATGGATTGGGTGGGGAACCCTGTCCCGGTGGCCGAACCAACCACAAAGATGTTATTGCCTTTATCAGTGGCGATGCTCTTGCCCTGGTCTTCGTCGGGACCGCCGTAGTACGTGGCCCAGGTACTGGCTCCGCTGTTGGTGAATTTGAGGATGAAGGCATCGCTCTCGCCCCCGAAGGTGCTTTGGTTGTACGCGCCGGTTAAACTCTGCAGCGGGAAAGCCATGCCGTAGGTGGTACCGGTCACCAGCACATTGTTGGCTGCGTCAACGGCAATGCGCTCGCCCAGATCATCGGCCCGGCCGCCGTAATAGGTGGCCCACTGCCGAACGCCGCCGGCGGAGAATTTCAGGAGAAAGGCATCGGTGCCGTTGGTAGAACCGGGGGCGAAGGTCTGGTTATAGGCGCCGCTTAAGGTCTGCAGGGGCATGCCGCTTTCGGCGGTGCCCGTTACCCAGATGTTGCCGTTCTGGTCGGTGGCCACTCCCCTGGCTACCTCTTCGTTGGCCCCGCCGTAATACGTGGCCCACTGCCGAACGCCACTGGCGTTGAACTTCAGGAGGAACGCATCGTCGTTCCATCGGTTGGAGCCGCCGCCGCGGGTGGCCTGGTTGTATCCGCCGGCAGCGGCCTGCACCGGAAAATTGGTGCTGTACGTACGCCCCACCACAATGATGTCCCCAGAACCATCAATGGCCACATCGGTTCCTTCTTCCTCCTCATCGCCGCCATAATAGGTACTCCACAGCCGGACTCCGTTGGCGTTCATTTTCAGGATGAAGGCATCCTGGCTTCCGTTGAGCGCGGTTTGCTCGTAGCCGCCGCCCGCTAACCGGGGCAGGTTGGTGCTGGAGGTATAACCGGTGACCACCACGTTGCCGCTGGCATCAACGGCCAGTCCGTTGGCTTCCTCATTGCTGCCTCCGCCAAAATAGGTGGCCCATTTCAGCGCCCCGTTTTTATCGAATTTTACCAAAAACGCGTCAAAATCGCCGCCGTGCTGGGTTTGGTTGTACCCGCCCCCGATGCTTTTGGTAGGGAAATCCTCGCTGTATGTTTTTCCGGTGAAGTAGATGTTGCCCGCGGCATCGGTGGCCACATCAGAGGCTTCCTCAAACATGGAGCCCCCGTAATACGTGGCAAAAGGGTCTATGACCAGGTCTTTGCCCGCGTCATAGGCCCCCACCTGGAAACCAATGCTGTTCTTTCCTTTGAGCGCGAACGCAGAAGTAATGGCCTGTACCGCTGTCTTATCCGTGCCCTTCGCTGGCTGGTAGGTATAAGGCGCCTCCTCCTGAATGCTGCCCAGCGGGTGCTTGATTTGCAGGTGTCCTTTGGCATCAAGGCTGATGTCGGTGGCTCCTTCGTACTGCATCTGAATGTCTGAGGGCTTTCCGCCCGGGCGCACCACAAATTCGTATTTTACGCCTTCGGGCTTGGCGTGGAAGACTAAGTCGATGTTAGGGTACACCTCCTGGTACACCAGCTGCTGGTAAGCGGGCACTCCGGTAATGCCCTGCGGACAGTGCGGCAGGTAGTAATTGTAGAACTCCCCGGCTTTCTGCTCGCTCAGGATCTTAGTCTGCGCATTGGCATTCACCAAGCGCATCACCACTTGTTGGGTCTTGCCTGTACCGGTACTTTCTTTTTGCTGAAAGTGGTACACCACCCGGTCTGGGGTAAAGTACAGCGTAGCCCCGGGCACCGTGGCCGAGTATTCCACCTGTTGCCCCGGACTCCCCTTCTGGGTCTGAATTTGCCCCCGGTTCTGGATGAAATGAACGGGTTTGGCGGGAGTAGCGGGTTTGTTGGGGGCCGCTTGCAGGCGCAGCACACTTGCTAGCAAAACGAATAACGCAAGGAAAAATCTGGTAGTAAAGCACTTCATGGGCAGGTAGAGCTGAAGGTAGGTTACAGGAAGTAGTTGCATTGGGAGAGGCAGGAATGATGCGGAGCTAAGCAGGTGAGGCAACGGGGTACTCGCAGGGACGGCTTACCGCTCACCAGAGTCGCCGTAGATTGGCTTGTCTGAAAAAACAACCCTGCGTTGCCCCCATTTTGGCCAGCTTCTTAGAGGAAACATCATACTTGTCTAGAGATGATAGACAAGGCGAAAGCTAAAATCCCCCATAAGTTTTATAAAAAATTAAAATAATTTTAAAAGCATGAAAGAGGGGTGGCGCTTCAGTAAGGGAGAAATGGGCTACTTACTGGACTTGATGAGAAGTCTGTGGTATGGTCTGCAGTTTCGGGGCTGTTTTCCAGAAACGGCTCCAAAACCGCCTCACGGATGAAATTTCTTCAAGCTTGAGAAAGGAAGATGGGTAAAGGCAGGAGGTGGTGTTGCAATCCCTAAAGGTTTTTCAGGAGCTTGTGTTTGCTAACTTTCTCTGAGCAGTGCAGAGAACGACGAAGCTGTTTTTAGCCAATTTTCCACAAACCAGGCTTAAAATGGATGGAAAATAAAAAAAGCCTCTGCAGCTGGGCAGAGGCTTCCGGTTTATAGGCCGAATTCTCAATTAGAAAGGAGAATCAAACCCTTCCAGCGTAGGAAGGATTTCATCTTTCTCAGACACCAAAGGCGTCTCAATTCCCCAATCAATGGCTAAGGCCGGATCATTCCACAGCAGACCACCCTCTGACTCTTTGTGATAGTAGTTGCTGCACTTGTACTGGAAAATGGTGCCTTCTTCCAGGGCGACAAACCCATGCGCGAAGCCTACCGGAATAAAAAAGGAATTGCGCTTCTCAGCGTCTAAGATGCAAGTCACGTGCTGCCCATAAGTGGGAGAATCTTTGCGGATGTCTACCGCCACGTCCAGCGCTCTGCCCACGGTCACGCTCACCAGTTTGGCCTGAGCGAAAGGTGGTCTCTGGAAATGCAGTCCGCGCACCACGCCTTTTTTGGAGATGGACAGGTTATCCTGGACAAAGGTCTCGGTGACACCGGCTTCGGCGAACAGTTTCGCGCTGAAGGTTTCCAGGAAAGCTCCGCGGTCATCGGCAAAAATTCTGGGTGTGATTTCCACTATCCCCGCAATTGGGTAGTTCTTTACTTGCATAGGATCTGTTATTTTATCTTTCTGGCTACTTTTCCGGTAGCACCTTCTATGGCCGCAAAATAGCGGTCAATGACAAACTTTTCATCAAATTTTTCTTCGGCCAGCCGGCGGCTCTTCTGGCCCATGTTCTGGAGTTCTTGGTCAGAAAGCAGATAGACTTGCTCCATTTTGGCAGCCAGATCGGCGCCGTTGCGTACCTCGCAGAGATAGCCGTTGTAGCCGTCTATTACGGTTTCTTTGCAGCCGGGCACGTTGGTCGTCACAATGGGTTTCCCCATGGCCGCAGCTTCTAGCAGGGTGCGCGGGGTTCCTTCGCGGTAAGAGGGCAGCACCACGCAGTCGGCGCCATGCACTACGCTGGCCACGTCATCTGAGGTGCCCAGGTACTCCAGCCAGCCTTCGTTGGCCCATTGCTCCACCAGCGTCCGTTTAATGCCAATGTTACCTTCCTCGTCAATAGCCCCCAACAATTGAATGCGCAGATCGGGGTACTTGGCTTTCAGGATTTTGCTGGCCTCCACGTACTCCACCAGACCTTTCTCATAAAGCGCCCGGGAAACCATCAGGAACACGAAAGGCTCGCGGCGTTGGAAAGCGGCGGGTTGGTATTTTTGGGTGTTGATGCCCGAGCCGGGAATAACTTCGGTAATGGAGTCACGCACCAGTTTTCGGTCTAAAAAGAGAGCCTGATCATCGGAGTTCTGGAAGAAGACTTTGTCCGGGAACTGAAAAGAGAACCGGTACAGCGCCATGGCAATCTTGGACACCAGGTTCTGCACAATGAACACCGTTCCCAAGCCCGACACGTTGTTGATGGTAGGAATGCCCGCCAGTTTGGCCGCAATGGAGCCGTAGATGTTGGGTTTGATGGTGTATTGCAAGATCACATCGGGCTGCACGCTTTTGTAGGCCTTCAGGAATTTGCGCACCAACAGCATGTCTTTGATGGGGTTGGTGCCTTTGCTTTCCATGGGCAGCGGCACAAATTTACATCCTTCGGCTACCAGCTTGGCGGAATACGCATCTTCCGGGGCTATGGCCACCACCTCATGCCCGGCCGCCATGAGGGCTTTGACCAGACTCAATCTAAAATTGAAGATATTCCAGGACTTATTAATAACAATGGCAATGCGCATGGGGCAGTATAAAGCAAAAGACAAAGATAGCAGCAGATTTGGCAGCAACCTGCTCCTTTGGGCAGAAACTGTTTTGGTTTGTCGGTTTTCAGGGCCATTGTGCTTACTTTGCGCCCAAACCCACCTTCGGTTTGCCGTTTCACCTGTATGACCACCGCTTTCCTACATATCCACGTTCTGGTAGTAATCCTATTCCTGCTCCTGTTGCTGGCGAAGGCGTTTCTGCTGTTCTTCAACCAGCATGACCACCTGAACAGGGTGCGCTCCTCTACCAAAATGCTGGACATTGTCTTCGGGACGCTTACCTTGGTCAGCGGGGGCTACCTGGCGCTCAGCTACAACGGCCCGCTCCCTAACTGGCTCCTGGTGAAAGTGGTGCTGGTGCTGGCGGCCATTCCCCTTTCCATTGTGGGCCTTAAGCGGCACAGCAAAGTCCTGACGGCCACGGGCGTGCTGCTCTTTTTGTACGTCTACGGCATAGCCGAAACCAAAAGCCTGAAAATACGTGCTGATAAAGGGGAAGCAGTAGCCGTGTCTCCGGGCGGAAAAGTGGGCACCGCCTCACCGGACCCGGAGAAAGCCAGCCACCCTATTCTGTCTCAACTGGAGGGAACGCAACTGGAAAACGCCAAGGCCATCTACAACAACCTGTGCGCCAATTGCCACGGTGAGGACGGCCAGAAAGGCGCCAGCGGGGCGGTCAACCTGCAGCTGAGCCGCTTGAACGTGGAGGGCCGCCGGGAAGTGATTGCCAACGGGCGCGGGCTTATGCCGGGCTTCGGCTCCCAATTGTCGGAGCAAGAGATCGAAGCCCTGGCGCTCTACTCCACTTTGCTTAAAAAGTAACCGAACTACATGAAAAACCAACTCCATATTACGGCCAAGGAACAGGAAACCGCTGTTTTGGTAGCCGTCCCAGAATACCGCCAGTCAGACGAGAAAACCAAGGAGTACCTGGACGAACTCGCGTTCCTCACCGAGACCGTAGGCGCCAGAACCCTCAAGCGCTTCACCCAGAAACTGGACAAACCCGACTCCAAAACCTACGTGGGCAAGGGCAAGCTGGAGGAAATTGTGGCCTACGTGAAAGAACACAACGTAGACATGGTCATTTTTGACGATGATCTCACGCCTTCGCAGGTGCGCAACCTGGAGCGCGAGCTGGGCGTGAAAATCATTGACCGCAGCTTGCTCATCCTGGACATCTTCGCGCTGCGCGCCCAGACGGCCACGGCCCGCGCCCAAGTGGAAATGGCCCAGTACCAGTACCTGCTGCCCCGCCTGACCAATCTCTGGACCCACTTATCGCGGCAACGGGGCGGGGGCGTGGCCATGCGTGGTCCCGGGGAAACCGAGATTGAGACCGATAGACGGATTGTGCGCGACAAGATCTCTTTGCTCAAAGAGAAGCTGGAGAAATTTGAGCGGCAGAACTTTGAGCAGCGCAAATCCCGTGCGGGTATTGTGCGCGTGTCTCTGGTGGGGTACACCAACGTGGGCAAATCTACCATCATGAACCTGCTGGCCAAGGCCGATGTCTTCGCCGAGAACAAGCTCTTCGCTACGGTAGACGCCACGGTGCGCAAGATCGTGATTGACAACATTCCGTTCCTGCTCTCAGACACGGTAGGATTCATCCGGAAACTGCCCACCAAACTCATTGAAAGCTTCAAGTCCACGCTGGACGAGATTCGGGAGTCTGACCTGCTGCTGCACGTGGTAGACGTGTCGCACCCTTCGTTTGAGGAGCACATTGCCGTGGTGAACGATACGCTCAAAGACATTCAGTCCGCCGAGAAGCCCGTTATCCTGGTCTTCAACAAAACCGACCTGTATCTGGAGAAGCGCGAGCAGGAACTGAAGGAAGACCACCCAGACGCCCTGCCCGACATCAACGAACTGAGGTCTTCTTACCTGGCCAAGCAGCACACGCCGGCCATTTTCATCTCGGCCACCAACCGCAGCAACATTGAGGAACTGCGCCAGGTGCTGCTGGAGCAGGTGTCTAAAATCCATTTTGAGCGCTACCCCAACAATGCGCCGCCAGTAGAATAACCCACCTGTTTCGGGCCTGTTTTCTGGAAAACAGGCCCGAAATGCTTGCATTCCCCGCGGGTGCGGCCCTCCCGCCCCAGGATGGGGCATCCCTCCAGAATTCAATCAGAAACCCTGCCGCCCGGGCTTGCCAAAGCACAACAATTTATGGGCGTATGCAGTAAAGATGAAAGCCACAGTTGTGCATCAGCTGTGGCTTTCATCTTTACTGGATGCTCTATGAAAACGCTATATCTGTTACGACACGCCAAATCCAGCTGGGACTACGAGGAACTGAGCGACCATGACCGCCCCCTGAGCAAGCGGGGCCGCAGCGACGCCCCCCTGATTGGGCAGGAACTGGCCGAGCGCAAAATAAAACTAGACATGGTCATCTCCAGCTCGGCGGTCAGGGCCATCACCACCGCCACGCTCATTGCCAAGGAACTGGATTTCCCCCTGGACAAGATTGGGGTGCAGGAAGAACTCTATCATATTGCCACCGACGACCTCCTGATCTTTATTCAGGCCTTGCCCGAGGAGTACGACCACGTGATGCTGGTGGGGCACAATCCTACCTTTACCGAGATCGCCAACCAGCTGATCCAGGAGAAGAGCATTGTCAACATCCCCACCGCGGGCATTGTGGGCATCAGCTTTGACTGCGGCTACTGGGGCGAGATCTCGCCCAACAACTCCAAGCTCCTTTTCTTCGATTTCCCTAAAAACTATCGTTAACGCGTGCCCGCGCGGCCACGCACAACTTCACCTGAATGGCTGCCAACGACCCTACCATGTCAACAGATACCACCACCGCCGGTTCGGCCCAGCCCGAGTACCCGCTCATTAGCCGGGAGCTGAGCTGGCTGGCGTTCAATTACCGCGTGCTACAGGAGGCCAAAGACCCGCGGGTGCCGCTCATGGAGCGCCTTAACTTCATGGCCATCTTCTCCTCTAACCTGGACGAGTACTTCAAGGTGCGCGTGGCCACCATGCGCCGGCTGGTGAAACTGAAAAAGAAAACCCGAGAGAAGCTGGAGGAAGACCCTGCCGAGGAACTGGAGAAAATCCTTGCCGAGGTCTCCCGGCAGCAGAAAGAGTTTGGGCAGGTGTTCCGCAATGAGCTGCTGCCCGAGCTGCGCCAGGAGCGCATTCACCTCATTGACGAGACCGGCTGCACCGACGGCCAGCACCGCCTGGCCCTGGACTATTTCCGGCGCAACGTAAAGCCGCTCCTGGTGCCCATCATCTTCAGCACCAACCCCAGCCCGCTGTTTCTCAAAGACCAGACCGTGTACCTCATGGTGCGGCTCCAGCCCAAAACCGAGCAGCCGGAGCAATACGCCATCCTGGAGATTCCCACCCAGAAACACGGCAGCCGCTTTGTGCAGCTGCCCGCCGAGCAGGGCGACCACTACGTCATGATGCTGGATGACGTGATCAGGCTGGGGCTGCCAGACCTGTTCCCCGGCTTTGCCGAAGTAGAGGCCTTTGCGCTCAAGCTCTCGCGCGACGCCGAGCTGGACATTGAGGAAGAGGTGTCGGGTAATTTAATGGCTAAAATCAAAAAAAGCCTCAAGAAACGCGAGAAGGGCCATCCCAGCCGCCTGCTCTATGACCCGGCCACGCCCGAGCCCATGCTGCACGCCCTCCTGGAGCGCATTGGCATTACCACCGACGAGCTGGTGGTGGGCAGCCGCTACCATAACTTCCGCGACTTCTTCGGGTTTCCCAAGTTCCAGAACCCCGAACTGTACTATGACCCCAAGCCGCCCCTGCCGCACCCCGGCCTGGAGAACGCGGACAGCATTCTGGCGGCCATGCGCACGCAGGAGTTTCTGGTGCACTACCCCTACCAGAAGTTTGACTACGTGCTCCGGTTCTTTGAGGAGGCCGCCCAGGACCCGGCCGTAACCAGCATCAGCGCCACGCTGTACCGGGTCGCTGACAAGTCCAAAGTGGCCAAGGCGCTAGTACGGGCCGCCGAGCACGGCAAACTGGTGACGGTGGTGGTGGAGCTGAAGGCCCGCTTTGACGAGGAATCCAACATTTACTGGGGCAACAAACTGGAGAAGGCCGGCGCCAACGTGATCTACGGTTCGCCAGACCTGAAAGTGCACAGCAAGATTGGCCTGGTGATCAGGCAGGAAGAGGGCCGGGCCGTGCAGTACGCCTACCTGAGCACCGGGAACTTCAACGAGAAAACCTCGCTCATCTACACCGACCACGCCCTGTTCACCACCGACGAGCGGCTGACCCATGAACTGGCCAAGGTCTTCAACTTTCTGGTAGACGGCGGCGGCGACCCCACCTTTGAGCACCTGCTGGTGGCCCCGCTGAACCTGCGCGACGGGTTTGAGGCTTTGATCCGGCACGAAATGCAGCTGGCCCAGGAGGGAAAACCGGCCTACCTCATTGCCAAGATGAACGCCCTGCAGGACACCCGCATGATCAAGCAGCTGTACGCCGCCAGCCAGGCCGGCGTGAAGATTGAGCTGCTGGTGCGCGGCATCTGCAGCCTGGTGCCGGGGGTGCCGGGCATCAGCGAGAACATCACGGTGCACAGCATTGTAGACCGCTACCTGGAGCATGGCCGCATCTACGTGTTCGGGAACGGGGGCGAGGAAAAGATCTACATCGCCTCCGCCGACTGGATGAACCGCAACCTGAGCCGCCGGGTGGAAGTCGCGTTTCCCCTCTACCACCCAGAGCTGCGCCAGGAGATCAGGCACCTGCTGGACATCCAACGGAAAGACAACCAGAAAGCCCGCACCGCAGACAACCAGTACTGGGTCTCAGACGACCCAACCACCTCCGTAAGGGCGCAGTACGAGGCCTATGATTTCCTGAAGGAAAAGGCTGCCGCGGCCGGGCTGCTCTCCGGTTCTGAGCACTAGGCAACCCTGCCCCAAAAAAGCCCGAAGCCCGCTACTTACCGGTAGCGGGCTCCGTACTTTTTTGGGGAGCATAAACGATTGCTCTCGGGTAGGCTCTAGCCTGTTTTGGGCCTTTTCTCCCCAAAACAAGCCTAAAACAGAACGGCCCTACTGCTTCAGGAACCGGCGGGGCGGCACCAGGAACAGCTCCACGTTGAAGAAAACGGCGTCTTTGATGTGGGTCTCAATCAAAGGGTTGGCCGTGCGCCGGCGACCGTCATACAGGTTGAACCGGTGGTTGTACCGGTAGCCCGTCTCCAGCCCGAACCACAGGAAATCATAGATCTCGCGGTCCCACCGCAGCCTGCCCTTGATCTCTGATTTGCGGAGCTCCACGGTCTCGTACTGGTTAAAAGGCGGCGTGTCAATGTTGATGTTGTAGGTGGCTCCGTCAATGCGGTAGCCCATGTACAGCAGGGACTTCTCTGAGAAGTTGCGCCGGAATGTGACGTTGGCCGGGAAGATGGCCTCCACGCCCCATTTGTCGTTGAAGGTGCGGTTATAGAGCAGGGCCGGATAGATGGTCTGCCGCCCAAACGCATAGCCCAGCTGCACCCCCACGCCGTACGACAGGTACGGACTTTTCTTCCAGCCGTAGATGGCTTCCATGGAGGTTCTCAGGTAGCGGGTGAGGCTGATCTTGTTGTCCTTGCCGTAATCGCCGTTGAGCTCGCCCTTTACCCTGAAGATGATGTAATTCTTGTGGTTGATGGGCCGCAGCATGACCAGCTGGGCGTCAAGGGAGCGTAGGTTCTTGTCTTCCAGGCGCTGGTACAGCGGGTACTCTTGCGTGGCGGGCTCTTTGTAGTTGAACTCCTCCAGGAAATAGCCGCCCCCCAGCACCAGCTTAAAGTGCGGATTGTTGACCAGCGGCGCATAGGCCTTGAACTCAAAACGGTTGCTGCGGAGCACATCGGCGCGGGCATCTTCCACGTTGCTTTGCTGGCCCCGGGAGTGCATGCCAAAGCGGGGCAGGCGCTCATACCTGATCACCACGCCCTTGCTCTTGCCCTGCCCCAGCACCGAGGGGTTGGCCAGTTCCTGCGGGTCAACGGTGGCGCGGGCCGCCCGAATGGAATCGGAAAAGAGCCCTTGGGCCCTCACCGGCTCCTGCGCGCCCACCAAGGCCACTGCCCCCAACCAAAGGAAAAAGCGCTTCATGCAAACAACGGTAGTAGGTAAAAGAAAGCGGGGCATGGCTAAAACAGGAAACCAAAATTGAGGTTGAACAGCTTTTCATCTTCGCCCACGGAGTAGGTGGCATTCACCACGGCCTGCTTGAGCACGTCAATCCAGACGCCGCCGCCCACGCCCCGGTGGATCTTGTTGGAGTTCTCGCCATCGGCCCACACGCGGCCGTGGTCCACCAGACCCATGATCCCGAACTTGCCGGGGAACAGGTACACGTTAAACCGGAAGACCTCCAGGCGAATCTCGGTGTTCTGGTACAGGGAGCTGCGCCCGGCAAAGCGGGTGCGCCGGTATCCCCGTAAGTTGCTGAGCCCCCCCAGCGTATTGGCCTGGTAGAACGGGAAATCGCCGAAGTTGTGCGCCCCGCCAAATCGGGCCGCCAGGGTTAGCTGGAACGGCAGCCTGGGGCCAATGTAGAAGATAAACTCAGACCCAATGCGGCCAAAGTCGCGGCGCTCGGCCCCCAACTGGCGATGGTAAGAGAACTCATTCAGCCACTTGAGGCCAATGCGCGGGTTCACCGGCGTGCTGACGGCCTGCAGGTTGAGGAAGGCGCGCACGCCCGTGTACTGCTCCATGCCAAACACCTCCTCAGAGAACACTTCATCTACAAAGCGGCCCGGGTAGTGCTGCAGCTCATAGCGGTCATAGAACGGCCCAATGCCCATGCGCACAAAGTGGGTGAAGGTGGTGTTGAGGGTAGGGTTCACCCACTGGCGGGCCAGCCGCACCCGGTAATACTCAATGTCATCGCGCTCCTGCCGGGTCTCGTTGCCCAGCCCGAAGAAGTTGATCTGGTACTGCGGCCCGTAGATGGCGGCTTTCACGCCCAGGTCCAGGTTGTCATTGAAAACCTGCTTGAACTCGGCGTCATACCTGATGTTGTAGGCGCGGGTGGCAAAGGCGTAGTTGGCCCGCAGGTAGTGTTCAGAGGCGTACGGCTTCTTCCGGAACTTGTGGTTGCGGTACAGCAGGCCTCCGCCCAGAAACAGGCCATCGTCTACGTTGTACTCCACTGAGAGCCGGGGCCCCAGATACGCCAGCTTGTAATTGTCACGGTCATAGAGGTTTACCTCCTCGTTGGCTTCGGTCTTGTCCTCGGCCTCCGGGCCCAGCGCAAGCTCATTTTTCTCGCCGGTGAAGTCGTACACCTTGGTTTTGCGCACGCCGCCCTTCACAAACGACTGGTCTGAGATAGCGTCGTTGCCCTCGCCCCCAATGATGCGCACCATGGGGCTGTTGCGCACGCGGCCGGTCACCTCAAACACGTCATCGCCGCCCAGGCCGTAGAGCCTGATTTCCTCGGTTTCTTTGTGGAAGAACTTGCGCCGGTACAGCTCTTTGCTCACTTCACCCTCCTTGTTGATCTTCCGCACGATCACCTCGGTCTCGTCATCTGAGAGGCGGTGCACCTCAAACTTCTCGCGCTTGTCGCTGCCCGCAATGTCCACGTCCTCAGCTAAGTGCACGTAGTACTTCTCCGCCACCCTGGGCAGGAGGTCTCGCCGGGACTTCAGTTTGGCGATGATCTCGGGCCCCGAGAGGGGGTACACCTCGGGCGGCATCTGGCGCACAGCGTTTTCAATGGCCTGGTCTGTGAGGGCGTTCTTCATCTCGTTGGCCAGGGCAATCCACTGCTCGCGCGTCACGCTGGACAGGAAGGTGCGGTCAACGGTGAGGGCGGTAAGGTTAAGGCCTTTGTAGTCGGCGTAGTCTTTCCCGAAGTTCTGGAAGTTGCGCACCGCCCAGCGCCGGCTCACCAGCCACGGAATAATTCCATCGCCCTTGAAGAAAGCCACGTCGCGGTCCTCGGGCACGGGACGGTAGGTGCGGTTGTCCTCGCCGGAACGGGTCTCCACCCAGCGCCACTGCCCCTCGTGCCGGTCCCAGTCACCAATGAGCATGTCCAGGAGGCGCGCCTTGGCAAACTCCTGCTCGTTCACGCGGTTGTCATGGTCGTTGCGCTTGCGCTCCAGCACTTTCTCGGTGCCCACAATGTTGGTGGCATTGCCCAGGCTGGCCACGTCTGAGTGGTCTTCGTCGGCGTCTTCCTCCAGGAACGCCATGGTGTTGTTGAACTCATCCAGGTACTGGCGCAGGCGCGGGTCATTGGGAATGTACACCAGCTTGGGGTTGGTGTGGTACACCCCGGCGGCATCGGCCAGTTGGGCGGCAATGAGGGCCCCGTAGGGATGCTGCGCCGAGATCTGGTCCTGCAGCAGGTCACGGGCGAAGGTTTCCTGCAAGGCCTCGGGCAGCACGTTGGTGGGGTCTTTGTTGATGGAACGCAGGGTGTACTCCCGGCCTTCCTCGTTGCGCAGTTTCAGGGACGTTGTCTGCTTCCCGCCCCCTTTCTGGTAAGGCGTGAGGCCGCCTTTCTCGCGCTCCAGGTCCAGCATGGGCATTTGCACCGGCGTCTTCCACACCGACCGGTAGTGCTGCCCCAGCAAGGCCCGCTTTATACCGCCGCCCGCCGCGTAAACAGGATTGGCCGCCACGGTAATGGTGCTGTCTTTGTAATCTTCCGTGGCAACGGCAATCTTCTCCTGCTGCGTGGTGGTTTTGGCGTACATGGGCATCCGGAAGGTCATGAGGCCGGCAGGGTCATCGGTGCCCTCATTGGTCCAGAATTCTACCCAGGCTTCGCCGTTGCGGTAATAGTTGACCCGGGCGAACCCCTTTGTTTTGTGGGCGTACAGGGCATCGCCGCCGTCGCGGGCGTGCTGGGTTTTACAGCCCGAGCCGCTGATGATGTGCGCCAGCTTGCCGTACTTGAAGTACTGCAGGTTGTGCTCATGCCCCGCGGCGTACACAATATTGTCATACTTCTCAAACACCCCCAACAGCCCTTTGATGTACGCCTGGTAGCTGGGGTGCGGAATGTCCTGGCTGATGCCCCCGTACTTGCGGGCCAGCGGATAGATAGACCCAATGATAGGCAGGGGCAGGATAAGGCCTTTCCGGAGAATGGTCAGGGGGAACAGGTGGTCGGTTAGGGTGAAGTACCCCCCGTGGATGCCGTTGCTGAACAGGGGGTGGTGCCCCACCACCATAATGTTCTTGCCCTGGTTTTTGTCAATGATGTCTTCCAGCTGCACCAGCATGTCTACCTCATTGGCCACGCCGCAGACGTTGTCCTCGCCGTAGGGTTTCTCGTAGGGGTGCAGCCACCAGTGCGAGTTGAGGGCGATCAACACGATGTCTTCAGAGATGTAGGTCTCAAACGGACCCGGGCAGCCGCTGCCCGGCACAAAGAAGTCGGTGCCTACCACAATGCTGCTGTCGGCCAGGTACTCTTCCACAAACCGCTCTTCGCGGATCACGGCCTCCAGGCCGTCGGGGGTGCCGCTGCCGCCGCCCCAGTCGTGGTTGCCGGGAATCATGTATTTCTCGCCTTTGTAGCCTTTGAGAATGTCCAGCTGCGCCTTCATGCGGTCCTCGGCGGTTTTGCGGTCATAGGCGTCGGGTTCCGGCAAGCCGTTGTGGTAGATGTTGTCGCCCAGGTACACCACGGCGCTTTTTTCCCCGGCCGCGTGAATCTGGGCCTTGAGCAGCATGAGGGTAGGGTCTGGCTTGTCGGTGAGCGGGGCCCCGGCGTCCCCGATCAGGAACACAGAGTACACCACTTCTGAGGAATCTTTGGGCGTCTGGGATTGCCAGTTCTGCACGGTGCGCGCGTAAAAGGGGCGTCCGGTGGTACAGGCTTGTATCAGCCAGATCACCGCCAGGAATTGAAAAAGGTAGACGTAAGTTTTTTTCATGAATGGGACTTGCAAAGCTTTCTACTTCCAGGTTGGGCCTGCCTACAGACGGGGCAACCAGTTAAAACCGGGAAAGCTGCTCTTTATACGGAGCAAGGGCCTCTGGGATAATCCCGGCCCCTTCAAAATAGCTTTCACCGAATATTTGACTCTATGACGTACGGCGCCCGCCCAGGGTTGGAGAAATTTGAGCCGGCAGGCTTCTGGGCGGCGGCCCCCTACCCCGCGTTTTGGGGCCTATTTCAGGAAAACAGCCCTAAAGCAGCGGAGACAGGCTTTTCTGCCCCGGAAAAGAAGGACGGTGAGAGCCTGCCGCAAAGCGCTTGAAAGAGAAAGGATTCCGGGGTTAGAAAGGCTGCTCTCCGCGGGCAAAAAACCGGCCCGCTAACCCGCGCCAGCGCAATTCGGCTAACCTTGACTGGGGGTTTCGCGTTGTAGACCTTTGGATTCACCTACCTTCGGCAGCGGCTTGTTTGCGGTTGCCAAGCAAGTGCCACAGGCAGTACCGCTCTCACCTGATTTATGGAAAAAGAAGATCTCATCCGGAAAGCTGGTAACTACGTTTTCACGCTTTTCAAGGAGAAATTATCAAAGAAGTTGGTTTACCACAACTACAAACACACGTTTGAGGTGGTAAAGGAAGCCAGGCTCCTGGCCGAAGGGTACGCGTTGCCCGAGGAGGAGTTGGAAGTGCTGTTACTGGCCGCCTGGTTCCATGACACGGGTTACATTACCACTTACCAGAACCACGAAGAGGAGAGCGTAGACATTGCCACGGCCTTCTTGCAGGAAGAGAAATACCCCCAGGAAAAGATTGACCTGGTGAACCAGTGCATCATGGCCACCAAGCAGGGCCAGGTGACCCACCACCTGCTGGAAGACATTCTGGTAGACGCCGACATTGCCAACATTGGCAAGGAGACCTTTTTTGCCACCGCCGAGCTGCTGCGCGTGGAGTGGGAGATCTTCCTGAACCGCACCTTCTCTGACCTGGAATGGGCCCAGTACCAGCTGGACTTTCTGCTGTCGGTGAGCTTCAGGACCCAGCCGGCCCAGACCAAGTACTCCAAGCAGCTCAGCAAGAACATCCAGGCCCAGCGCAACCACCTGCAGGAGCTCTCCAAGAAGAACAAGAAGAAGGAGAAGAAGAACCGCGAGAACCTGGCCCAGCCCAAGCGAGGCATTGAGACCATGTTCCGGAGCACCTATGACACCCACATCAGCCTGAGCGCCATCGCTGATAACAAGGCCAACATGATGATCAGCCTCAACGCCATCATCATGTCCATCATCATCACCTACCTGGGTACCAAGTCCTCCATCATCGGGGCCGAGTTTACCCGCAATCCCATTCTCATGATTCCGGTGGGCATCTTGCTGGCTACTACCCTGGCCTCGGTGATCTCGGCCATTATCTCGGCGCAGCCCGAGGTGACCAGCTTCCGCCTGCGGCCCAACAAGCTCACCAGCCGGCGCATTAACCTGCTGTTTTTCGGGAATTTCACCAAAATCCCGCTGGAAGATTTCCAGAACGGCATGCACGACATCATGCGCGACAAAAATGCGCTCTACAACAACATGATTACCGATATTTACTACCTGGGCGACGTGCTCAAGAACAAGTACCGGTTGCTGCGTATCTCCTACACCATCTTCATGATTGGCATTATCTTAACGGTGGTTTCGTTTGTGATTGCCATTGCGCGTTAACCGGTTCTATTTCCCTAAAAACAGCGCGGGCTGCCCTTCTAAGAGGGGCAGCCCGCGCTGTTTTTATCAAGGATGGCCCTGGGCCCTTTGCTGTCTGTTCTGGTGGATTTGCTCGCAGAGCTCCTTGAGGCGCGAAAGGGAGGCCTTCATAAACCCTTTTATCTGCCGGCGCCCGAAATAGTCATAGAAATAATCGCCCACCGACACCCTGCTGTAGTGGAACTCCAGGGTGAGCTTGGTTTCCTGCTGGTCTTCATACAGGTAGTAGAAGATGAGCGAGTTGGGGAACATCTTGAAGTTGGCCATTTTCTCAATCACCTCTATTTTGTCGGCGGTTGCGCGGCTCTGCAGGGTCTGCATTTCAATGGAGCCGCCCTTCTCCATCTCACAGAGGTAGTTGGTGCCAATGCGGTGCACCTTCTTGGTGTCTAGCTGGGCGCGCTTTACCCGGTGCATCCACTGGGGCTTGAGCCGGTAGTTCTGGATTACCCGCAGCACCAGGTCTACCGGCGCTTTGATATGGTCGCGCAGCGAGAAGGTGTTGGGGTACTGCTTGTGAGTATGCTCCACCTCGGGGTCGGTGACCAGTAGGCGCAGGGGCGTCAGGAAAGCGTATTTGTACCTGATTTCCCCCACGTGTTCGTACGTATTCACGCCTTCCTTCAACTGCGACCACGCAAAGTTCTGCGCCACGGTTTCGGGCTCCTGGGTGCTCAGGTAGCCCTCAGTGAGGAGCACGTACTCTGAGCCTTCTATGCTGTTCTTGAGCAGGCGGTGGGCCAGGATCACGTCGGTGCCCATCAGTTTGATGTGGTCCCTGATCTGGGTCACGCTGATGCGGCCGTAGTGCACCACTATTTTAAGGGTGAGTTGGTTCTCAGAGAGCTTGGGCCCGTCCATGAGCTCGTTCTTCTCCATGATGCGGAGGTAGTTCTGGAAATCAAGGAAGATCTGCTTGCACTGGCTCACAATCTGGTCAATGGCCGGCGGCCCGCCCAACTTGTAAAACAAAATGGCGTCGCCCTGGATCTCGCACACCTCCATGTTGAGGATGTTGGCCTCAATGATGATCTCCAGCAAGTCTGCAATAAGGTTACGGCTGTACCGTACGCCGTTTTCATGCATGAAACGCGTAAACCCACTAATGTCTGGAATGAACAGCAGCGCCGGCTGCGTGTCATCGGCCTCGTGGGGGGCCAGAGAAATGTTGGTCACTGTTGACTCCATGGAAACTACGCTACGTCAGAAGCCTTTCAGTTACGCTTTCTGGTTGGGGCAACTCTGGTAAGCTACCTTCTAAGGCCACATATACGTGAATAGTGCTCTTTCCTTTGCCTTTACCGGGCACTTGTTGCAAAATTTTCTGGGGGCCTGCTCCCCCTTCGGCAACCAGCCAGCAAGAAACCTGCCCGGGGTACCACCAGGCAGGTCCGCAGCCGTTGCTAAGAGCGGGGAAACAGCGGAGAAAAGCAGGGCTCCGGAAAAAGAAAAGGCACCACCCCAGGTGCTGGCGCACAGCTTTGTGGCGCAGAATAGATGACTGGAAAAAAGGACCGGAAGTTTATAGGCTGAGCAGATGGTTTTTCCCCTGTTTTTACCAAAACACCCTAAAAACGAAAAAGGAGCGAAAAGCCCCGGTAATTGGGCCTTTCGCTCCTTTAAATCAGAGGATAGTTCTACTTAAGAATTAGCGTCTGCGTTTTTAGGCTTGCGGCCTCTTTTTGCGCCCTGCGGTCTGTTCATTGACGCTGGAATTTGGTTAAGAGCCTCATTCATTTGGTTGAAAACACCCAGCATCAATTGAACATCTTCTACACTTTGACACTCACGGATTACCTCCATTTGCATCTTGTCCAGTTTACTTTTAAGTTGATCTCTCATAGTTAATGTGTTGTTGTAGAAATAAGTCTGCACAAATATATCAATTGCCCGAAATTTACCACCAATTAAATCAATAAATTCAATATAATTTACAGTACGGGAATAGGCGCTATTGGGCTGTTTATTATTCTAATTAAATGCGTTTATTGCCTCATTTTTTTAATTGAGCCTTAAACGCCAAAGCCCCTTCTTTATTTTAGCAGCTTGGGCACGAGGCCGCAAGCGCTGTCTAAACACCAGCCCAGAGAAAAAGCTGCTCTAAAAGTTGGGTTGAATTAATGCGCCCGATATTTTCTTGCAATCAATTTTCGCTTACTTTTGCAAGCATCAGAAAATAGGGCTCTGCCAAAGGGCCTCGTAGTTCAACGGATAGAATAGACGTTTCCTAAACGTTTGATCTGGGTTCGATTCCCGGCGAGGCCACTATTTTCTTCCCTGCCTGCTCTCCAGGCGATAATCTCCCAACCCGTTTTTGCCCCCGCCAGCATTGGTCTATGGGAAATAAAATTCTCCAGTATCTTCGTCCCGCTGGCTCTTCAGCTATTTCTTGCCGCTACTTAGCCTTTTGCTTGCTGGGGTAGAAACAAAACCTAATTACCTGAATAGTACATAAAGGATCAGCGGGCAAAAAGACTTTTTGCGCTACTTGCCAGCCACTTACTGGCTCAACATTCCTTTGCCTGGCGCAATTGGCACAATTTATTGCCGTAAACAAGGTTTGTGAGCAATTTGGCGCAATGAAATTAATCACGCAGGAATATTGCCCTGCCGTTCATGGAATGCACTACTTCTAAAATTTATTTTAAAAGTGGTTTTCCGGCATTTTTTGGCAAAATAGCCCCTAAACTGGTTGCCGTTACTTAGGGCCTAATGAGGAACGTTACCCTGTTTTCTGGTGGCATTATTCCCCTTTGGAAGGGAGTAAACAAGCTTCGCGACTGCAACAAAAAAGGCAAAGCGGGTGCTTTGCCTTCTGTCCTATAACATGCTTAGAGCTAACGAAGAATTACCTTCCTGATTTCACTGTACGTGGGCGTTTCAAGTTTTACATAGTACAAGCCTTTGGCAAATCTGTTCAGGTCAAGGGTTTTGGCGTAATGGGGCTCAGGGTTCTGGATTACCTCGCGGTACACCACGTTGCCAATGACGTTCAGGATCTTCAGGTCGGTTCTTTTTCCCTCAAATCCGTCTAACGAGATGGTGATGACGCCACTGGAAGGATTGGGGAAAACAGACAGGGCCTGATCATCTGGGGCGGCTTTTGCCTCCTGGCTCTGTTCGGTGGGCAGGGCCCTGGGTTTCACCTGGGCCGGCAACTCATAGCAAGTGAGACAAGTAAGAAATAAAAGTATAAGGTGTTTCATGGATTTTACTTATTGTTGACAACCAGTTTGTTACAACGCTCTTCTAGTAGGTGTTACGAGTGTTACAGCCCATTGTTTTGCATTTTTAAACAAACAAACTAGTAAACAACCGGTTACTGCCCCATAATTATTGAACTAAACCAACAACATGCCATGAGCGCCCGCAACGTCATCATTATAGGAGGAGGATTAGCTGGTTTGGTGAATGCGTTGCAACTATCGGGCCAGGGAGTGGAGGTGACGCTGCTTGAAAAAAAGAAATACCCCTTCCACAAAGTCTGCGGCGAATACATCTCCAACGAGGTACTCCCCTACCTGAAAACCCTTGGCGCAGAACCAGATAGCCTGTACCCGGCCCGCCTCACCCACTTCCAGCTTTCCTCGCCGGGCGGGCGCCTGCTGCAGGCACCCCTGGACCTGGGCGGCTTCGGCGTGAGCCGCTACCGGCTGGACCAGTACCTGTATGAGCTGGCCCTGCGCCGGGGGGTCATGTTCCGGCAGCAGACCACCGCCTCTGACGTTACGTTTGAGCGCGAGCTGTTCACGGTTACTCTTTCCACTGGCCAACAGCTACAGGCCCCGGTGGTGATTGGCGCATACGGCAAACGCAGTGCCTTGGACCGCAAATTCAATCGGGCGTTCTTTGAGGAACGGTCGCCTTACCTGGCGGTGAAATACCACCTGCGGGCCCGGTTGCCCAAACATGTCATTGCCCTGCACAACTTCTCCGGCGGGTACGCCGGCGTCTCGGCCATTGAGGAAGACAAGTACTGCTTCTGCTATCTTACCACCCGGCAGAACCTCAGGAAACACGGCACCATTCCGGAGCTGGAGGCCCAGGAGCTCAGCAAAAATCCCTTCCTAAAGGACCTGCTCACCAACAGCCAGTCGCTCTACCCGCAGCCCGAGGTGATCAATGAGATCTCGTTCGCTCCTAAAGCCTGCCTGGAAGACCACGTGCTCATGAGCGGCGATGCGGCGGGGCTCATCACCCCGCTCTGCGGCAACGGCATGGCCATGGCCATCCACTCGGCCAAGCTCCTGTCTGAGCAGGTGCTTCTTTTCCTGAACGGCCAGCAGACCCGGTCCCAGCTGGAGGCCGGGTACACCCGCCAGTGGAACCGCCACTTTGGGGCAAGGCTGCAGACCGGCCGGCTGGTGCAGCGGCTCTTCGGGCAACCGGTCCTGTCTGAGCTGGCGGTGGCCACCCTCCAACAGTTCCCCGCAGCCCTCACCGCCATCATGCGGCGCACCCACGGCCAGCCCTTCTAGCCACCGCCTGCCGGTTTTAGGGCCAATTTCAGAAGATCAGCCCTGAAACCTTTTCAGGTCGCTCAAGCTGGGCCCAGGAAGCCGGTCCAGGATAACCTGAACCCAGGCTTGGCAGTATGCAGACTACGGCATCCCTCCAGACGCTCACCAGGAGCACCCGGCAAAACAATCGGGCGGGGTAAACATCTTGCCGCTTTTTTGCTTATACTTAAGATATGAAGAGTTACCTCTGCGCCATCGGCACGGCTAATCCCCCGCATGCTTTTCCTCAGCAGCAGATTGCTGATTTCATGGCCGAGGCACTGCAGTTAGACGAGCAGGACACCCGCAAGCTGAAGGCGCTGTACCGCGTCTCGGGCATTGACCAGCGGTACACCGCCCTGCCCGACTACGGCCGCCAGAACGGCGACTTTGAGTTTTACCCCAACACCCCCGGCCTGGAACCGTTCCCCACCGTGGGCGACCGCATGCGCGAGTACCGCAAGGCGGCCCTGCCCCTCTCTGTGGCGGCGGCCCAGGAATGCCTGGCGCAGGTTCCCGGCATCAGCACGGACCAGATCACGCACCTCATCACGGTGAGCTGTACGGGCATGTACGCCCCGGGGCTGGACATTGAGCTGGTGGAGGCCCTGGGCCTGCCGCCCCAGGTGCAGCGCACCTGCGTGTACTTCATGGGCTGCTACGCGGCGTTCAATGCCCTCAAGCTGGCCGACACCATTTGCCGCGCCCACCCAGACGCCCGCGTGCTCATTGTCTGCACCGAGCTCTGCACCCTGCACTTCCAGAAGCAACCCGAAAGCGACCACCTGGTCTCCAACGCGCTCTTTGCCGACGGGGCCGCGGCGGTGCTGGTGAGTCCGCAGCCGCTGTCGCCCTTGTCCTTGCGGGTAGATGCCTTTCACTGCGACCTGGCCCCCTCGGGGCAGAAGGAGATGGCCTGGCACATCCATGATTTCGGGTTTGAGATGACGCTTTCCTCGTACGTGCCGGCGCTCATCAAGCAGGGCATTGGGCAGCTCACGCAGTCGCTGTTGCAGAAACTCAACCTCAGGCTGGAAGACATTGACCTGTTCGCCATCCACCCGGGGGGACGCAAGATCCTGGAGGTGATTGAGCAGGCCCTGGGGCTCTCCAGCCAGGACAACAAACACGCTTACCAGGTGCTGCGGCAGTTCGGGAACATGTCCTCGGCCACGGTGTTGTTTGTCCTGCAGTCGCTCTGGCAGGAACTGCAGCCCAGCCGCCACCAGGCTCCTATCCTGAGCTTTGCCTTCGGCCCGGGCCTTACCCTGGAATCCATGCTGTTGTCGGTGCACTATGTTTAGGCAGCGGTCTACCCAGCCGGAGCTCATGGATGACCTCTCGCTGGCCAGTGATGATTTGCGCCGCAACCTGCAGGAGCTGGAGTTGATCAACCAATGGCTGGGCGGCCATGACGTGGTGCGACACGGGCTCAACCAGATCTTAAACGGCTCGTTTTCGGGGCATTTTGCCGGAAACAAGCTCAAAATAGCCGACCTGGGCAGCGGCGGCGGAGACACCCTGCGCATGGTGGCCCAATGGGCCCGCAAACGCCGCCTGCCCGTAGAGTTGGTGGGCATTGACGCCAACCCCTACATGCTGCACTACAGCGCCGCCCAGAGCCAGGACTACCCCGAGATCTCTTACCGGCAAGCCGATGTTTTCTCGCCCGCGTTCGCCCAGCAGCAGTTTGATGTGGTCATCTGCAGCCTGTTTGTGCACCATTTCACAGACGAGGCCCTGGCCGCCCTCCTGGCGCAGTTGCAGCGGCAGGTACGCGTGGCCGTGCTCATCAATGACATTCACCGGCACCCGCTGGCCTATTACTCCATTAAAAGCCTCACGCGAATCTTCTCCCGCTCGTACCTGGTGAAGAATGACGCGCCCCTCTCGGTGCTGCGCTCGTTCACCGCCCCCGACTGGAAACGCATCCTGGCGCAGGCCGGCGTGGCGCGGTATCGCTTAAAATGGCGCTGGGCCTTCAGGTGGCAAGTTATTTTTGGCCCCGTTCTGGAAAAATAGCGCAAAAACAAGGGAAATTTTGTAACTTACTTAAACCTAAGCACTTCTGCGATTTCTACGGATACCGTACAAGAAGAATGCTCTGGTTGAAGGCGTTGCTCCTGGCAACGCAGATTGTTCCACCAACTTTTTACCCATGGGCCGAAGTTCCTCTAAACAACCCGTTCAACTCTGGCTGCTTCTGGCGGCCTCCACCCTTTTATCAGCCATGGTCATCAGCCTGTTCTTCGCGACCATGAAAGTCATGCTCTACCTGTTGCTGGTGCTTCTGCTCATACCAGTGTTCTACCTGGTGCTCAAGCGCTCCCTGCCTTTCCTCAGAACCCCAGACACCAAACTAAAATCCCGCATTTGATTGTAGCACGTAGCACGTATCAGGTAGCAAGATTTTCCTGTCCTGCAATTTGATACGTGCTACTTGATACCTGATACTTAACACGCGCTAATAACCTAAAAGAAAATCTGCTGCGCCAGCCGGAAGGTATTGGCATGCGCCTCCACTATGTCGGCGATGCGGGTAGAGTAGCCGCCGCCCATGCTGGCGCACACCGGTATCTGGTGCCTGTGGCACAGCTCCAGCACCAGGCGGTCGCGGGCTTTGCAGCCGGCGTGCGTGAGCGCCAGCTTGCCCAGTTTGTCTGAGGCCAGCACGTCTACCCCGCTCTGGAAAAACACGAAGTCGGGTTGCACGCGCTCCAGCAGCCTGGGCAGGTGCTGGTGCAGGAGGGCCAGGTAAGCGGCGTCGTCAATGCCGTCGGGCAGGGGCACGTCCAGGTCAGACTGCTCTTTGTGCAGGGGGTAGTTGTTGCCGCCGTGCATGCTGAACGTGAACACCCGCGGCTCTTGGGCGAAAATCTGGGCGGTGCCGTTGCCCTGGTGCACGTCCAGGTCAATGATCAGGACCTGGCGGGCCTTACCTTCGTCTAGCAGATACTGCGCGGCCAGGGCATTGTCATTGAGCAGGCAGAAGCCTTCGCCCCGGTTGGTGAAGGCGTGGTGGGTGCCGCCGGCAATGTTCATGGCCACCCCGTACTGCAGGGCAAACTTAGCAGCCTGCACCGTTCCGCCCATGATGAGGACTTCCCGATCTACCAACTCCGCCGAGAGCGGAAACCCCGTCTTCCTGATCTCTGCGGGCGTGAGCTCCAGTTGGCGCAGCCTTTGCCAGTAGCCTTGCTCGTGCACCCGCACAATGCGCTCCTGGGGCAGGGCGGTGGGCTGGAAGAAATTCTCCTGGGTCACGGTTCCTTCATAGAGGAGCTGTTCGGGCAGCAGTTCGTACTTGAGCATTGGGAAGCGGTGGTTTTCTGGGAGCGGGTGCGCGTACTCGGGGGACCAGGCAATTTTCAGCATAGGTGGGAAAGGCTCAGGGCAGGCGTTCTACTATTCCCTGCCTCCCGCGGCAGGCCGCGCCAGCCCCTTTTACGGGCGGTTTGGGCGCAACATTCTGGCTAGGAGACAGTATATAGGGGAAACCCGAAATAACACAAAGGGTTTTGTTATCAACCCCAAATGTACTGCCAACTATGAAAAAACTTACTTTCTTCTTGATATGCACCCTCTGGTTGGGCGCCGCCCAGGCTCAGGAGCGGGTCCTGAACCGAGGCATTATTAACCACAACGAGGAAACCGGCGACCTGGCCCGCACCAACAGCGGGTTTGGGGTGAAAGGCGGGGTGCTTTTCAACACGCTGCACGGCGACGGCACCGACTTTCTCAACAACGTGAAAACAGCCACCAACTGGCACGCCGGGTTCTACTCGCAGTTCAGCGTGGGCCGGGTGTTCTCCATCCAGCCCGAGGCCCTGTACTCCCGCCGCGAGGTAAAGTCTGACGACAGCAACATGCGCTTTGACTACATTGAGGTGCCGGTGCTGGCCGTGCTTAACTTCACCGAGACCCTGAGCCTGCACGCCGGGCCGCAGGTGGGCGTGATGCTCACCGCCAAGCAGGACGACAAGGAGATTGACAAAGAGGGCTACAACACCTTTGACTACGGCGCCACCGCGGGCCTGGAAGCACGCCTTTCCATTTTCAGGATTGGCGGCCGGTATTACCGCAGCTTCGGCGACCTGGGCAAGTTTGACTCGGCCAACGCCCAGCGTTTCCTCAATGACGTAAAGGCCGGCAACTTTCAGGTTTATTTAGGCGTAGGCTTCTAGCAAGCGTTAATATACTAAAGGGTTTAGGCAAGATGGATGCTCCTGTTGTGGGGCATCCATTTTTGTTTTTGGGCCTGTTTTCCCAAAAACGCCCCAAAACAAAAGAGCCGGCTGGGGCCGGCTCTTTTGCTGGGAGAGAAAGTTTCTCAGGGGCTATCGTTCGTGCTTGCCCTCGGCAAACTCCTCTATCATTTTCTTGTTGAACGCCGGAATGTCATCGGGTTTGCGGCTGGTGACCAGGCCGTTGTGGGTGACTACTTCTTCGTCTACCCATTGGGCCCCGGCGTTGGTGAGGTCGGTTTTGAGCGAGGGCCAGCTGGTCATTCTGCGGCCCTGCACCGCCTGCGCCTCTATGAGGGTCCAGGGGCCGTGGCAGATGGCGGCAATGGGCTTGCCGGCGTCGCTGAAGGCGCGCACAAACGCCACCGCCTGCTGGTTGGTGCGCAGGTAGTCTGGGTTCATGACCCCGCCGGGCAGCAACAGGGCGTCGTAGTCGGCGGCCACGGCCTGCTTCAGGTTCACGTCTACGTTGTACTCCTTGCCCCAGTCGGTCATGTCCCAGCCCCGTACGGTGCCAGACTGCGGGGAGATGATGTGGGCCTCGGCCCCGGCTTCTTCCAGGGCAGCTTTGGGCTTCTCCAGCTCTATCTGCTCAAATCCTTTGTCTACTAGTATGGCAACTTTCTTGCCTGCGAGTTTTTGTGTCATGACAGTTTGGTTAACTTACAGTTACAATCGTATAGGAGTGTACTTCCGTACCAAAAGATTCGTTACATTGTCATGAGATACCGCATAGCCATGTTCTTCCGTATGTCCTTCTTTCTCTGCGCCTTGGTGCTAGGCTTTCTCTTGCCAGAAAAAGCCGTAGCGCAAACGGGCAAGGTGCCCCTGGTGAAATTGTCTCACCTGCAGAAGTACCTCAACTCCACCTCAGACACCACCTACGTGATTAACTTCTGGGCCACCTGGTGCAAGCCCTGCATTGAGGAACTGCCCCACTTTGAGGCCGTTCAGCAGCAGTACCAGGGCAAGCCGGTGCAGGTGGTACTGGTGAGCATGGACTTTGCCAAAGACCTGGAGCGAAAAGTGGTTCCGTTTGTGCAGCGCAACAAGCTCAAGAGCACCGTCTTTCTGCTGGACGAGCCCGACCAGAATGCCTGGATTGACCTGGTAGACCCCTCGTGGAGCGGAGCCATTCCGGCTACGCTTTTTGTGAACAATGCCCGCAAGCAGCGGCTTTTCCTGGAGAAGCCCCTCACGCTGGCGCAACTGCAAGAGCACCTTACCTCCAAGTTTTCACAAAACCCCTAATCTTATGAGAAAACCCTACCCCCTCCTAGTCCTGCTCCTGAGCGTTCTGGCGCTTGTTTCCACCACCGCCTACCGCATGGCCAACAACGGCTACCAGGTGGGCGACACCGCCACTGATTTCAGGCTGAAGAACGTGAACGGCCAGATGGTGAGCCTGCGCGACCAGAAAAACGCCAAAGGCTTTATTGTGACCTTCACCTGCAACACTTGCCCTTACTCCAAGCTGTACGAAGACCGGCTGGTGCAGCTGCACCAGAAGTATGCCCCCAAGGGCTACCCGGTCATTGCCATCAACCCCAACGACGTGACCCTCTCGCCCGGCGATTCGTTCGCTGACATGCAGAAGCGGGCCAAAGACAAGAAGTTCCCGTTTGTGTACCTGCAGGACGAAACCCAGGAAGTGGCCAGGCGGTACGGTGCCACCCGCACCCCGCACGTCTACGTTCTCACCAAAACCGGGCAAGACTTGAAAGTGTCCTATATTGGGGCCATTGACGACAACTCCGGTGATCCTGAGAAAGTACAGAAACGCTACGTAGAGGCCGCTTTAGACAACCTGCTCACCGGCAAGGCGGTGCAGCAGACCAGCACCAAAGCCATTGGCTGCACCATTAAATGGCGCAACAACAGCTAACCTAAAAAAGCTACGCCACCCCAAAAGAGCCTGCCGTTTAGCGCCTGTTTTCTCTAAAACAGGCGCTAAACGGCAGGCTCTTTTTCTTGCAGGTAAGTACTGTGCGTACTTATACAGTGGGCGGGGGCGGCGGCTCTGGTTTCTGCTCAGCCAGGAGGCTTTCTTTCACCCCGGCCATGCGGGCCTCCACCTCATACTTATTATGGTAGTAGCCCTTTTTTATAGACTCAACCAGGTACAGCCATAAGAATTTCAGGCAGCCATGTTCCTGAAACTGACGCACATGCACCAGTTCATGGGCCACCCAGGCGCTGTCGCGCAGAAAATTTTCTTTGGAAACTCCGCTCAGGTGTATAGTTTTGCCCAGCACCATGGCCACGTTAGCACTCTTCAGCTTCCAGCGGGCAATGCGGGCCAGAAGTGAGTCCTCAATAATCTTCAAATTATTTTCCGGGGGCTGCATCTTTTTATTTTGCCAAATTATACGGCATTCTGGCTCCTCAAGCTACATTTTTGCACCTTTTTCCTTCTTCCACAATTTCTGGGCAATAAAATCGGGCTTTTACGAGTTTGGTTTACAAAGGTTTCATATTT
This sequence comes from Rufibacter psychrotolerans, assembly GCF_016924645.1. Classification (GTDB taxonomy): domain Bacteria; phylum Bacteroidota; class Bacteroidia; order Cytophagales; family Hymenobacteraceae; genus Nibribacter; species Nibribacter psychrotolerans. The sequence goes on from NZ_JAFFJV010000002.1 coordinate 186,251, forward strand.
ACCTTTGAAATAATGAGGGTACGTTGGAAAATCACGTGCTTTCTGTAAAAGGGCTTTCTTCCTGTTTTCCGGCGCCTTGGGCGCTTACAGTTGGAAGGGCCGCAAGTGGTCTCTGCTGCAGCCGGTACCACTTGATGTTTCACCATTAAAACAGATGATGAAAAGTTACGTTTTGTCTGCACTAGCTTTAGGCTCTGCATTTCTGTCCTTCTTTTATGAGGTACAGCCTTCTTCAGCCACCACCACTTCTGAAGAAGCCCAACTGGTCACCCCTGCCGAACAGCTGCAGGAATGGGCGCTGGAACACAACAGCTCTAAACCCGCCGACCTTTTCAATGAAGTTACCCGGGAGAAAAGCCTCACCTTCAAAGACTCCCTTTTCTACAACTACTACTCCCAGTCCCTGGGCCTCAAGCTTGACTTTAACGAGGACAAGGACCTGCTGGAGACCGTCTCCAACTGGATCGGTACCCCTTACCGCCGGGGCGGAAGCACCCAACGCGGCACCGACTGCTCTGGGTTTGTGAGCAAAGTCTACAAACAAGTGTACGGCATCACGCTCACCCACAGCTCCCGCTCCATGTTCCAGGAGGTGGACCGCGTGCCTAAGACCGCCATGGAAACCGGCGATCTGGTTTTCTTCCGCCGCGGGCCCGGGCAGCCCATCTTCCACGTGGGCATTTACCTGAAAAACGGTAAGTTCATCCATGCGGCCACCAACGGCGGGGTTATGATCAACTCCCTCATGTCGCCGTACTACAAGAAGCATTTTTACGCAGCCGGTAGGGTCATCTAACCGCTGCCCCCCTTTGCCAGCAGAAAGCGCCTGCCCTCTTTACCGGGGCAGGCGCTTTTTTTGCGCCCTGTTTTGGGGCGGTTTTCTAAGAAAAAGCCTTAAAGCAGGGCGCAGAACAGGGGCAGCGGCTCTAACTATTTGCGGCCAAACAGAGTATAGAAACTGTTGTCGGCAGCGGCGCGCGCCCAAAAAGCGCCGCTGCCGGCGGCACCTGTTTCCCTGCCTGATTTTTTGTTACTTCGCCTTCGGGTTATATAGGTTCTGCCGTATATTACAGCGTCTTTAACTACTAGCTATACCATGGAAAACCAAACCAATAATACCAGAAACGTACACGAGTCTTCGGTCTTCAAGCGGTTCATGAAAAGTGCCGAGGAGTACCTGAAGCAGCCCCTGCGCATCAAGCAGCTCCTGAACGACGCCTACAAGAAAGCCAGCGAGAAAAAAGACTTCGGCACCATTGCCGGTGAGGTGTTTGAAAGCCTGGCCTCGCTCTCGCGCATGATCAAGGCCGCCGTCTCTGGCGAATACAAGGGCATTCCCACCAACACCGTGGTCATGGGCGTTGCGGTGCTCATTTACTTCTTGTCGCCCATTGACCTGGTGCCCGACTGGCTGCCCGTGATTGGCCTGCTGGATGACGTGAGCCTCCTGGCCTGGTTCATGACCACCATTAAGTCTGAGATTGACAAGTTCCACGCCTGGGAAGCGGCTCAGCCGGTAAAATCAACCACCGCCGACCCTGGCGCCGAGCTGGCCACGGCCATGAGCGTAGACACCTCGGCCCACACCCCCAAGTACTCCAACGAGCCGGCCGGCCAGTACGGCACAGATCGGGTAACGGCTCCGTCTAACAGCGGCCTCGGCTCCTCGGCGCAGCAACAGAATCCTACTTACGGCGAGGGCAACATGCAACTGGGCAATGACTCTACCGGTTCGCAAGGCTCTACCGGCGGCATTATCCCCAACCAGCACACGCCTCAGGTCACCAACCTGCACCCGGTAGAAGGCACGCCCGTGCAGGAGATAGATCCAACGGCCACCCATGACGCCCAGCCCACCGACCACGGCGTGCCCACCGGCTACGGCGAGCCCAACGTACGCGCCTCCACCACCGACAGCACCCGCGTGCCCAGCAGCAACAGCTACGACACCGACCACGGCGGCAACGTGCGCTAAGTTTGGGAAGGAGTGAAGGAGTGAGGGAGTGAATGACTGAATGGAGAGGAAGGTTGTTTAGCTACTCATCCGGCACTAACCGTTCACCGCTTTACGCTTCCCATAATAAATTGAAGAAAGCGTCTCTTAGGAGGCGCTTTTTTTTTGGTCCATGGCCCCGCTTCCAGGGGTCGGCTTTTTAGCGCCGTAACCCTTATCTTTGCAGGAGATATGGAGAGTAAGCAACGTGCCTCGGCCCTTCAAAAGGGAGTTCTGGAGAAAGAGTTTGATACCATTGGCCTGGTACGGTTTGTGCCCAGCGCCACCGCCAAATACGTGAGAATCAGCATCAGGCCCGGGCAGGGCGTGCGGGTTACTTTGCCCAAGCGCGCCTCCCTGGCCCAGGCCGAGGCCTTTGTGCAGGAAAAAACTCCCTGGATCAGGAAACACCTGGCCTCCCAGCAGCAGGAACAGGAGAAAAAAACGCTTTTCTCGCCGGACACAGAGTTCCGCACGCGCCACCACCAGTTGCTTCTGCTGCCCCACCCGCTCCCCCACTGCAAAAGCCGGCTGAAGGATGGCGTGCTTTACGTGTGGTACCCCGAACAGATTGACTGGCAGCACCCCGACATTCAGGACTACATCAGGAAGACGGTGGAGTACACCCTTCGGCTGGAAGCCAAGCAGTACCTGCCGCAACGGGTGGCCCACTTTGCCCGGCAGTTTGGCTTCACGTACCAGCAGGTCACCATCAAGAATGCCAAAACCCGCTGGGGCAGCTGCTCCCACACCAATAACATCAACCTGAACCTGCACCTCATGCGCCTGCCCCAGCACCTCTGCGACTACGTGATCCTGCATGAACTGGCCCACACGGTAGAGAAAAACCACGGTCCGCGCTTCTGGGCCCTGCTGGATCAAATCAGCGGAGACGCCAAGGGTCTGGACAAGCAGCTGAAGGCTTACCGGGTGCAGGTTTTTTAGGTAGTCCTGAGTCTTGAGTTCTGAGTCCTGAGTCTGGCATAAACAGACCTGTTTTGGGGCTATTTTTTTGAAAACGGGTTATAAATCCAATTGTATTCTCCTCTATTGAATTAGTCAAATGTGCGCAGATCGAGGCCTGAGTCAAGGGAATAGGAAGTAGCGGCTTTAGGCAGATGGAGGAGCCGTTCAGGTTGTTGGTGAGAACACCAACAACGGGGAAGTATTAGCGCTTGGGGAACTGGGGAAACCAGTAACGAGGGAATTCTAGAAAGAGGAAACTGTAGAAAACTAGGGAAAGCCATGGAATTCGGCAGTACGGCAAGAAAGCAGTACGGCAAGAAAGGCAGTTCTGCAGGGAAGGCGAATTCCAAGCATTAAAATTCAAAGAAGTATGCTCGGGAGGCAGCCGTTGCAGGCGGGAAGAGGAACAGGATAGGGAACACGCAAAAAGGCAGGGAGAAGCTCTCTCTGCCTTTTTGCGTAAAAATGAGCAATGTAACTAAAGTAGTAAAGGGTTAGCTTGCCTGACGCATGGTATGCGTAGAGACATAGTCTACAAAATCTCCAACGGTATTCAACGGCACTTCATCGGGAATCACAATCTTGAAGTTCTTTTCCAACTCCAGGATGATGTCCACTACGTCTACGGTGTCAAACCCAAGCTCTTTGCTCAGGTTGGATGAGACCCGGAGACGTGACGGCTTAATCTCCTTGGTCTTACTGATAATTTTAACTACCTCTCGCGCGATAGAGGGGGTATGTGCGGTCATCATATGGGTAAAAGTAAAGTCCTTCAACAGTCTATCCGTCCTTTGCGGCCCTGCCCAAGGCCTGCACCCGCGCCTCACCCGCAAAGGGAGAAACACCGTACAAGCCGGCCCTACGCTAACCGGAGCTTGAGAACCAAGGGGTTAGCCTTATCTTTCGCCGCCGCAGGGAGCACGCCTACTTTATAGACCAGCAACCCCCGCTTAACCCCTACGCCCGAAGAAGTTTTTTTTGATTTTTTCTGAGGGCGGTGCCTGCCCAGTTCCGCCCATGCTTCTGCCATTGCTGCCCGGGCTACGCTGCCCCCTTTGCCTGGCGCGGGATGGCAGGGAAAGGGTCCCTTGCTCCAGCGGAAGCGAGTTGCGGCCAGGCAAGGTGGGGTTGCCTGGGGCCACGCGGCCCGAAGTGCTGACCCAACGTGGGTCTTCCTGACAAAACCTTACGCATTCACCATTACTTCTTTATCTTTGCGCTATGCTATTGGAGAATATTAAACGGCTGACCCAAGAGGTGGAAGCCTATGCTATAGAGAACAAGGAGCAATTAGAGGCCTTCAAGAATACCTACGTGAGCCGCAAAGGTCAGATTGCCGCCTTGTTTGACGAGATAAAGACTGTGGCGCCCGAGCAGCGCAAGCAGGTGGGCCAGGAACTGAACCAGCTCAAGCAGCTGGCGCAGCAGAAGTTTGACGCCAGGCAGGAGGAGCTGGAGCAGAGTGCCCAGCCCGATGCCCTGGCCGGCCTTGACTTTACCCTGCCGCCGGTGCCGCACACCCTGGGCACCCGCCACCCTCTGGCGCGCGTGCGGGAGCAGATCATCCGAATTTTTGAGCGCATTGGGTTTAACGTGTCTGAGGGTCCCGAGATGGAGGACGACTGGCACAACTTCTCGGCGCTGAACTTCCCCGAGAACCACCCCGCCCGCGACATGCAGGACACGTTCTTCCTGAGCAAAAACCCCGACATGCTGCTGCGCACCCACACCAGCAGCGTGCAGGTGCGCGTGATGGAGCACCAGAAACCGCCCATCCGTACCCTGTCACCAGGGCGCGTGTTCCGCAATGAGGCCATCTCGGCGCGCGCGCACTGCGTGTTCCACCAGGTAGAAGGCTTGTTTGTGGACCGGGGCGTGAGCTTCAAAGACCTCAAAGACACCCTGTACTACTTTGTGAAGGAGTTGTTCGGGCCAGACACCCAGATCCGGTTCCGGCCGTCGTTCTTCCCGTTCACCGAGCCCAGCGCCGAGATTGACATTACCTGCCACATCTGCAAAGGCCAGGGCTGCAACATCTGTAAAGGCAGCGGCTGGGTAGAGATTGGCGGCTCTGGCATGGTAGACCCGCAGGTTTTGGAGAACTGCGGCATTGACTCCAAGGAATTCTCGGGCTTCGCGTTTGGCATGGGCATTGAGCGCATTACCATGCTCAAGTACCAGATCAAGGACCTGCGCCTGTTCACCGAGAACGACGCCCGCTTCCTGCGCCAGTTTGAGGCCATCTAAACTGCCAGCCCCACGTGCCCGGTAAGCGCTGATACTGATTCCGGGCCGTTTTCTTCAAAACGGCCCAGAATCAGAAAATTTTAAAATTCATTTTCAGCGACTTACTAAAAAAACTTGAAATTTTTCTGCGGCAACACTTGCGCCATAAGTCTGCAGCCCCTACTTTTGCATCATCATTTAAGGCCACACCGCCAGAAAATGATAAACTCCTCCTTAGCTCAGTCGGTTAGAGCACATGACTGTTAATCATGGGGTCCTTGGTTCGAGCCCAAGAGGGGGAGCAACAGAAAGCCACTCAATTGAGTGGCTTTTTTTGTTTTAAGCCTGTTGGTGGCGTACCGCTGTTGCAGGAGAAATGCCGCTTACTTCCTGGCGGTTCCTCGGTGGTGGCGGTGCTTGCGTTTTGCTGTTGCTGCCGGAGTGGCTGTCTGTTCCGGTACCTGTGTTCCTGGAGAAGTACCGGTTGCTCCCGCGCCATATTCCTGGGATGTACCGGTTGTCTCGGTACGAAATCACTGCCTTGTTCCATTTCCTCCGCCATGCGCTCACGGCTGCGAGGCCCCGCCTTGTTCCCTCGCACTGCTACCTTTCCTGCGCCTGCGGGCGCTGCCTTACGGCACTGGAAAACTAGAGGCGCTCGGGGCCAAGGCTGAGATGGGGTTCCAATCCTGTTGCAGCCTTTTTGAAGTTTGAAGTTGATGCAGGCAAGACCTGTAGCTCAGGGGCCAGAGTCACTCGTGCTGCGCATGATTACTTTTTCTTCTTTGGCTGAGAAGTAGGTGATGGGCGCGAGCAAGGAAATGTAGCAGCGTTACGCGTAACGCCGTGGTTCTACGCAGCGGCCTCGGGTCTACCGGTAAGAAATCACCAACCGCCAGCAATGGGCAAGCAGGAATAGACAATCAGGGAGAGAAAGCCCCCTTTCAGAGGCCTGGGAGACAGGAGCGCTGCCCTGGTGCCTGGTCGCTGGTGCGGGTCCGTACGCAGGCCAGATTTAGGCACTCTTAAACACCTGCCAGCAGCACTACCCTGCTCAAAAGACCTCGTAGTGTGCGCAGCCCCTACGAGTGTCTCCGCCAACGGCTCGCCCCGGGTTAGGTGCCCAGCGCAAACGGCGTAGCGCTTGGAGCTGGCCTACACCAGGCCTTTCTCCAGGTTTTCCACCACAATAGAAGCCAGGTTCTGCAGGATCTTCTGGTCTGTCTCAGAAAAGCTGCGGGGTTCTTTGTCTACAATGCACAAGGCTCCAATGTTGTATCCGTCTGAGGTGGTCAGGGGAGCCGCCGCGTAAAACTGCAGGCCAAAGTCGCCGGTGACCATGGGGTTCGCCAGGAGGCAAGGCTCTTGCCTGGCATTCTCAAACACGGTGGTCTCGTCTTTCAGGATGGCCAGGGAGCAGAGGCTGACTTCCCGGGGCACCGGCGGTGTTGCCTCCAGGCCCATGCCGCCCTTGGTCCACACGTAATCCCGGTCTACCAGGTTCACCAGGGCAATGGGCACGTTGAACATGCGGGTGGCCATGGCGGCTATATGCTTGAAAGAACCTTCTTCCTGATAGCTGTTTAAGATAGTAAGACTGCGCAGCTTGGCCAGTCTCTGTTCCTCATTGTCGGGGATAATAGGTATCCCGAAAGTATTTTCCATACGTAACTTTAAAACAACAGCACAACCCAACGGCTATACGTGGCATTAGATAAAAGGTAGCACAAGGCCCTGCGGGCACTACCAGTCCTGGCCGGGCCCTGGGCTTTCCTGCGCAATAAGGGTGCCAGCTTGTAAAGATTATGGGTTGCTGCCCAACCAGGTAAGGGCGTCTTGCTTGTTGCTGAAGTTCCTGAGCTCAAACGGCAGCAGGGCCGTCTGGGCCACCTGCAGGTTCTTTTCTGCGGCAGCCTCAACGGCCGGGCTCCCCGCCTGCACCCTGGCCAGCTTTTGTAGCCGGGTTCTGGCCAGCCCCGCCGTTAAAGAGGCCGAGATCTCTTTGCTCTCCTCCTCGCCCACAGAAACAGCAGAGTGGCTGGAATCTAGCAGCAGGTTTTTCACGTCATAGCTTGCCACATGGTCTACCAGGATCTCCATGGAGTGCCTGATCTCCGGGAGCAGATGGGCATCCAGGTCGGGGTACGCCACCTCCATGATGTCGGCCACCGGATTGTACTCCAGTTTTACCAGGAAATTCTCAAAAAGTACCATGTGGGTGAGCGGCAGCAGTGAAGGACAAAGATAAGGAAGTAACGTAGAGATGCAGGCCGCATATTCTGCCGCAGGAGATTGTCTTGGGTGAAGCAGCCTGCGTTATTCCCTTATCCGGCTCAGGTAGTACGTGATAACGGTAATGGCGTATTCATCTTTGCTGCCTATGAGTTCACTGTCATCAAAACAGACAATGTAATCACTGTCAAGGTAGGTGGTTACGTTGAAGCGCTCCAGCAGGTAGTGCAATTCCATCATCTCTGTTATCTTGGAGATGAACACCTCGTCGTCATGCCGTTCCCAGAAATCTTCCATGACCCTCGCCTTAACCCAGGACAAGGTAAGAATATTTACCCGATAACAATGCCTTTTCGCCTTATTTAATTTTCAATAAACTATTTGATTATCAGGCACAAAATCTACAATCTTACTCCAGCCACCAGGAACACCCTAGGGCCTCTTAGCAACTCTCACCGCCGGGGCCTTCCCTGCCCTTTGGTAAGGAGCAGGGCTGTTTTACCAGAACCAGCACTTGCTAGCCTTCATTATTTCCAAAACTTAAAAAGATTATTTGCCAATTCATGTAAGAGTGCGTGCAATTAAGGCCTCTTTTTATTAAATATTGCCTACTTTTAGCGTATACTATTTATAATCAAGCAAATACCAGATTAAATACCTTCTAATTAATAACAATATTTAAGAACCTATAATGAAAAGCCTTGAACAAACCTGTCTACAGGAAAAGGTGCAGGAGCGTATAGCCCAGATTGCGGCCGTAGCCGACCAACTGCCGGGCGTGGTGGTGATCCACAACATCAGGAAAAACCTGGCGGTAGAATACATGTCGGCCCGGGGCCTGCAGCTGATTGGGGTTACCCTGGAAGACCTGCAGGAAATGGGACCCGACTTCCACACCCGCTTCTTCAACCCCATTGAATCTGCCGAGTACATTCCCAAGCTGATCAGTGACCTACTGCAGCGGAACGACGAGGATGAGGTGCTCACGTTTTTCCAGCAGGTGCGTTTCTCGGCCCATGAAGACTGGATGCTGCACCTGAGCACCGTGAAGATTCTCATGCGCGACGAGCAAGGCCTGCCCCTGCTCACCATTACCATTGCCGTTACGCTAGATCCGCTGCACCATGTCACTGCCAAGGTGAACCGCATTCTGGAGGAAAACACGTTTCTTCGGCAACATTACCAAAAGTTCGCGCAACTGGGTTCCCGCGAGCGCGAGGTACTCAAGCTGGTAGCCCTGGGCAAAAGCTCCCATGAGGTGGCCCAGGAAATGTTTATCTCTGAAAAAACCGTGAATACCCACCGCCGCAACATCAAACTAAAACTGCACGCCCACTCCTCTTTTGAACTGGCCCAGTACGCCCGCGCCTTTAACCTGATCTGACCCCAGCGCCGCCCCGGCCGGTTTTGCCCTATATTGCTGCCCCCACTCCGCGCCCCGCGGGAATGCCTTTCTTTGCTGCACCTTCCTGTACGCCTCACCCGCCACAAACCGCCCCACCGCTACTTTTCGTTAAACCCCATTTGTTGCCGCTGCTTCCTCCCTAGGACGGCTGTCCTGTAAAACGGGCGTTTTGGCCCTGTTTTCTGAAAAACCGGCCCAAAAAGGTACCGGCGCTAGGCCCATGCCTTTCGTTGTCCTGGGCGAGGAGTAGCAGACTGGCGGGCCGACTTCTCAAGCAACGCGGGGGCAGAAGGCTTGGCCGGTCAGGCCCGGGAGCGCCCTGCCCAAAACGGTAGCTTCCCCTGAGCCCCGCCGGCCTGCGGCACGGGACGGCTCCCCGGGACGGGCGCTCAGGTTTCTGGGGTAGTGCCGGGGCTTGCCGGGTTGTCGTTCCCCCGGAACGGGATAATACTAATGGAGCCGTCCTTTTCCAGCACGGCGTACTTTATCTGCGTCAGGCTCTCCAGGCCCTGCGACCGGCGGGCGGCCTCCAGGATATCGTCTTCCTGCAACCGGGCCATCTGCATGCGGTCTTTGAGCGGCTTGCCGTTTTCCAGCACAATGAGCGGGATGCCGTTCACAATGCTGTCTACCATCCTGAACCTGTTGGTAGCCAAGGACACCAGAATGTCTGCAAACACCAGGGTTAAGATCACCAGAATGCTGCCCGTAATGGACTTGTCGTCATCTACCAGGGCGTTCTGCACGGCCTCACTGATGATCAGCAGCAGCACCAGGTCAAACGCCGTCATCTCGCCCAGGGTACGCTTGCCGGCCATACGCAGGATAATGAACACCAGGACGTACACAATCAAGGCCCGTAACACAATAGACTCCATAGCAACAGGGTAAGCTTAAAAGTAAATGAATTGCGTCTCGCGCAGCTGCGCGGGGCCCACGGTAATCTCCAGCCGCTGCCGGCCCATTTTGTGGGGAACCAAGAAAAACGTGATCAAGCCGTTCTGGGCCGAGGGGAAGGTGTACACCAGCTTCTGGTCTTTTACCTCCACCGTCGCCGGCTCGGGAATCACCTGGTCTATCCGCACTTTCCTGATGTAGTCATTATTGAAGCTGATGGTGGTGCCCTGCCCGGCCCCGGCCACGCTGATGTGCAGCTCCGTGCCTTTTTCTACCCGCATGAACTTGTTGTACTCAATCTGGGTACCGTGGGCAGCGTAGGTCTTGTCGCTGAGCATTCCTCTCCCAAACAGCCCAAAAGCCGCCGCCAGCAGCACCAGGCCCATCAACCACCAGAACACCCTGAAAGCCTTCCACTCCCTCCGCTGGAACTCATAATAGCTTTCTATCACTTTTATGTCTTTCTCCATGGCGCCGTAGTTTAAGTGAACTAACTTTAGCTAGTTACCCCATTCCTGGCTTTAGGTTGCCTCTGCCCTGCCGTGCCCCGAGGTACTCTTCGTGATATGGTCCTATTTTAGGCCTGTTTGGCGTAAAACAGCCCTAAAACCAGGGGCTTAAGCGTACTACGGCTCCCCCTCAAAGGGCCGGAGCTATCTCCCCAAAGCTCAGAAGAAAAGGAACAAAAAAAGAGAGGCGTGGTGGGGGGGGGGTGTTGTTATAGGGGGGCGGCCGCCGCCGGCGGCCGG
>NZ_JAFFJV010000003.1 GCF_016924645.1 Rufibacter psychrotolerans
ATTTGTGGGGGTGGTTGGGCTTTTTCAACCACCCCCGCCCCCCCAACGCCTCTGCCTCACGCCAGGACTTCCCCGAGGGAAAAATCAGTGCACAAGCCTGAACCATTCAAAGCTGGCGGTGCCGCTGGCCGGCCCCTTGGCCACCAGGCCTACGCGCACGCCCCGGTCCCAGGGCGGCAGGAAAGCCCCGTTGATGGATTCGCCGTTCTCCATGTTGTGCCAGGTGGTACCGTCTGGGCTCCAGGCAAACCGGAACTGGTCGCCCTGGGTGGCGGTGAGCCTGAACTGCAGGGTGCCCTGGGCGGGCGCCTTGGCCTGGTCCAGCACCTCGGTCTTGTTGCCCTTGGTAGACCAAAGCCTGATTTCGCCGTTGGCCACCGAGATACCGATGGCGTTGTCTGGGTCGCCGATGGCGGCCAGCCCCGCCGCCACTCCTTTGCCCATGGCTTTCTGGTCCAGGGCCACGGTGGCGGTGTAGTTGTTCTGCAGGGTGCGCTGGCTCAGCACGTTGCCCACTTTCTCGGGCGAGGCCTGCAGGGTGAGCCTGCCGCCGTTGCCGGTCTGCAGAGAATAGGTGGGCATGCGGTTCACAAACCACTGCCACGTTTGGGCCAGGCGGCTGGCCGAGAACTCTTCCTGCACATTCAGCTCATCGGAGGCGTTGGAGTTGTAGGGCGCCTGGGCCGTTACCGAAGGGGAATTGTCCCGGAACGAGGGCCAGCCGTCGGTTCCCCACACAATCTCGTCTAACAGGCCCTGCCGGCCTGGGTAAACGGTGCTCTGCGCGCTGTAGGCGTGGTACAGGAAATAGTCGCGGCCTTTCTCATCGGTGACCACGGTGCCGTGGCCGGGGCATTTCCACTGGTCGTTCTTTTTCATGATGGGGTTGTTGGCGTACTTCTCCCAGGGGCCGCGCAGGTCCTTGGCCCGGGCCACCCCTACCCCATACGTACACTCGCGGCCGCAGCAGGCATCACCGGCGTAGAACAGGTAGTAGTACCCGTTGCGCTTTATAAACGCCGGACCTTCCACCAGGCCGCCTTCCCAGGTGCCCTTCTCGTTGCGGAACAGCTCAAACTTCTCGCCCAGCAGGGTGGTCCTTTCTTCGTTCATGCGCTGGCCCCAGAGCGGCGTGGGCTTGCCCACGCTGTTGGCGTCTTCCTTCCAGATCAGGTAGAGCTCGCCCTTCTCATCCCGGATGGGGAACCCGTCAATGGAGCCCACTTCCTGGCACACCAGGGGGCCCAGATCGGTGTAGGGGCCGGTGGCTTTGGTAGCCGAGGCGACCCCCACGCACAGGTTGCCGCCTTTCTTTTTGGCGGTGTAGTAAATGTAGTACTTGCCGTTGTCATAGCTGATCTCCGGGGCCCAGAAGTGGGCCTCGGCCCAGTCGGGTAGCTTGTTGGGGAACACATGGCCCACGGTCTCCCAGTCTACCAGGTTCTTGGAGTGCAGGATGGGGTACAACGGTGCCCACTCAGAGGAAGTGGCCGTGGCCCAGTAATCATCGCCCACGCGCACCACCGAGGGATCTGCGTAGTCGCCGGGCATCACGGGATTGGTGTAGGTGACCGCCGGCGGAGTGGGCGTAGCGGGCGGGGTTGGCGTGGTGACGGGTGCCGCAGCAGTGTCCTGGCTGGTGGTACCTTTGTTGACGTTACACGAAAAAGCCAGCAAGCTGACAATACAAAGCGAGAGTAGGTTGTTTTTCATACGCAAAGGCAGGCTTGTTAGACGAATGATTTCTGAACCGGAAATGTACAAAGGCCACTGCCTTATACGGCTGGCTCTTCTCTGAGGCGACCGGTAAAAAGCCAGACTGGCCGAAAGCAGCGGGATGGAGCCAAGGCTCTAACCAGAAAGCAGTTTTGGGAGCGTTGCTGCCTTTTTTGGACGCAACCAAGGCTGCGTACCTGGTGAACCTTGGCTTAACGGCATCTTTCGCTTTGCCAGCGTGGGCCAGGCCTTCCAACTGAATGGGTGCCCTTTGGGGCAAGGCGTTTATCTTCATGGCTTTTTTCATAGACGCTGTTGTTGGTTTACTTCTGCCCTGAGGGCACCGGAAGGGGCACCCCCGCCGGAATGGGCGTCCCGAATACGGGATAACCGTCTGCCGTCCAGGTGAATTTCTGCATTCTGATGTCGCGGTCCCAGCCGGGGGCGGCGGTCTTCTTGGCGTGGTAAAGGATCCAGTCCTCGGTATTGTCGGGGGAGGTGGTGAAGCTGCAATGCCCCACGCCCAGCACCTGCGCCGTTCCCTCAAACACGGGCCCGCTGGATTTTACCCAATTCTGGGGCTGCATGGGGTCGGCCAGGGTATCGGCCAGGGTCAGTTGGCCCAGGCGGTACTCTTTCAACCATGATTCACGGGTAGAGTAAATCACAAACGCCTTCTCGCGCTTCTTAAGCAGCTCGGGGCCTTCGTTCAGGTCCAGCTCCCCGCCGGTTTCCCAGGGCTGCGTGGGCGAGGAAATCTTCACCCGGTTAGAGCTAATGGTCCAGGGATTGCTCATTTTGGCCAGGTACAGGTGCTGTTTGGTCCGGTCAGTCCCGGCGTTTTCCTCCCACCCCGACCATACCGCGTACAGCTGCCCGTTCAGGTAAAACGGCGACAGGTCAATGGCCCACTTCACGGTTGTGGGGTCGGCCAGGTGATCGCCGGTGTACAGCATGCCTTTGTCTCTGTACGGCCCAAACGGACTGTCTGTGGTAGACTCCAGCACGCCCGACCGCTGGTGGATGAAGGGCCCGCCGGGCTCCTTGCCGGCGGTGTAGTAGATGTACCACTTGCCCTCCAGAAAGTGGATCTCGGGGGCCCAGATGTTGTGGGCGTTCCAGCCGGTGGCAGGCGCCTTCCAGACCGGCACCCGCTCGCCCAACTGAGTAAGCCGGGTTGACTGCGATACGTAGATCCCTTTGTTGGCAGACCCGCAGGAAAAGTAAATACTGTCTTTCTTCAGCACCCAGGGGTCGGCGCCCTCGGCGATGGGGTTGGTGAAGTACCGGACCGCGTCTGCCTTTCTGGCCTCCGGCCCCGTTACGGCCGGAAGCACGGTGCCGGGCCTACACCCCAGTACACCCAGGGAGGCAAGCAAAGCCGTAAGTACCAAGTGTTGGATGCGCATCATGTTGGTTTTGGTTTTCTACACTAGGGGCTGATCCTATTGTCCCGATTCCTGTTTTGGGGCTGTTTTCTGGAAAAGGGGCTTGAAATGGGTAGCGCCCCTTTGCCTCTAAGTCACCGCCCGGCCTGGTTTATCGGGCAGCGGTGGCCGGCACGGTGGTCATGCGCCTGATCAGGTCTACCTCGGCCTGGCTGTAGGGCGTACCGTCTTGCCGGAGGATGTCATGGAACCAGACCTGGGGTTCACGGGTGTACTGCTTCTCCCAGCTGTTCCAGGGGTAGATGGTCTGGGTTTTGCCGGCCACAAAGCCCCAGTTGATCATGCCCACCTGGTGCTTTCTGGCTACGGGCAACGAACCCTGAAACGTGCTGCCGTTGGGCCGCGCCAGGTACTCGGTACAGATAATGGGCCTGTTGTAACGCTTCAGCCAATTGATGCGCTGCTCCAGGTAGTGGGCGCTGTCATAGTTGTGGAAAGTGACAATGTCTGATTGGTTCAGCATCACCTTCTCAATGGCCGTGAGAGAGTCGTCTACCGACCAGTTGCCTTTCCAGACTGCCGAGGTAACAGGCTGCGACGGGTTCACGGCCCGGGCCCACACAAAGCTTTTCTGGAGCAGCGGCAGCACGTACGCCAGTTTGTTGGGCAGTTCCTGCTTGCCGTAGGCGGCGCCTTCGTTGAGGTTGTCTGGCTCGTTCCAGATGTCCCAGGCCAGAATGCGGTCATCCTGGGCAAAACGCCCGATGACAGCTTTCACGTAGCGCTCCAGGCGCGGGTGCTGGGTAGAGTCCTGCAGGCCTCGGGAGCCCGGGCTCTGCACCCAACCCGAGTTGTGCACGTGCGGCCTGGGGGCCCGCTGCCTGCCCGGCTGCGGGTGCGGGTCCCAAACAGAGTCAAAGATCACCAGCATGGGTTTAATGTGATGGCGCTCGGCCAGGTCCAGGAACAGGTCAATGCGCGCCAGAAAACCGGCGGAGTCTTGCTGGTACACCAGGTCATGCAGGTACACACGGGCCGTGTTCATGCCCAGGTCTGCGGCCCAGCCCAGCTCCCGGTTTATGGTGGCGGTGTCAAAGGTTTCGGCCTGCCACATCTCCAGCTGGTTAATGGCGGTGCTGGGGGTAAAGTTGGGTCCCAGGAGGATGCCCTGCGCCTGATACCATTCCCGGGCTTTTTCGTGGGTCCAGATGGCCCTGGGTTTTACCGTCTCTCTGGCCGCCTCTTTCCTGAAGCAGCTTTGGGTATACAGGCAGCCCACCAACGCGAGCAAGTAGAGTTTTTTCCAGTGCATAGGTCAATCACTTTGGGGCAAGGGTAAGCCGGGGCCTTTTCCCCGGCCCTTCGTTGGGCAATGGCCTTGATTTTAGGCCTGATTTTATGAAAACAGCACTAAAACGCCTTTGTATCATGGTTTTCCCACTCACTTATTTTCCTCCCGGCTATTCTTAGTCGGGAACCTGGGACGGGGCGCAGGGGACCCGCCCCAGGCTCCAAGCAGGTCGCCGCTGACAGGAGGTGGAAAGCAGCTAGCCCCCCAGCGTTCTAACAAAGCCCGCTTGGAGAAAGAAATACCTTGTTTCCTCCGGCCGGGCGTACTCCTGGTCACGCACACCGCCGCCTAGCTGTTTCGGGCCCGTTTCCAGGAAAACAGGCCTGAAACAGCCCGGCCTTGGCTTACTTCACTTCCCCCGAGGGGCGGATAATGGGCACACCGGTTTTAACCGGCTCCCCGAAGTTGGGCGTGCCGTCTGCGTTCCAGGTAAACCGCTGAATGCGCGGGTTTCTGGTATTTCCGCACCTTTGGTCACTGGCGGAGTTGGCGTGGTAAATGAGCCAGTCCTCGGTGCCGTCTGGCGACTTAAAGAACCCGTTGTGCCCCGGCCCATACGCGTTGTTCTCTGGTTTGGTGGCCAGCACGGGCGTGGGGGCTTTGATCCAGTCGTCGGGGTTCATGGGGTTGCCGTTGTCCCGCAGCGTCAGCCTTCCCAGCGAGTAGCTATCGGTCCAGCAGCCGCTGGCCGAGTAAATGAGGAAGACTTTGCCGGCCGCATTCCTGATGACCTCTGGCCCTTCGTTCACCAGGCCGTTCATCTCCCAGTTGAAGGTGGGCCTCGAGATCATGACCCGGTCGCCTTCTATGGTCCAGGGGTTGGCCATGCGGGCAATGTAGATCTGCTGGATGCCCGGGTCATTGGTCCCCACCCACCCCGACCAGATAAAGTACAGCTGGCCGTTGTGCGTGAAGACAGACCCGTCAATGGCCCAGCGGTCGGTGGTGGGCGTTAGCTTGCCTTTGAACTCCCAGGTACCGGTGGTGGGGTCTGCGGCGGCGTTTTCCAGCACGTACATGCGGTGGTTGACATCCTGGCCATCGTCGGCGGCAAAGTAAATGTACCACTTTCCGTTAAGCTGATGGAGCTCGGGGGCCCACAGGTTCTGGGAGTAAGCGGTGCCCGCCGGAGGGGTCCAGACGGTGGTGAACCGCTCTTCCTTCAACTGCGAGATAGCCGGGGTTTTGATCAGGCCTATGCGGTCTCCCAGGGTGTGGGTATAGTAATAGGTGGTTCCCTGCTGGTACACCCACGGGTCTGGCCCACTGGTGAGCAGCGGATTGGTAAAGGTGGTACTGGGGTTTGGCTTGGGGTTGGGGGTGACAGGATTTTCATCACCGCCCCCGCACCGGGCAAACAACAGCACCAAGCCCAGCCATAGCCACACGGGCTGCCTCCACCAGTTTGCTGCTCCAGATTCCGCTTTTTTCATTTTAGGCCTGTTTTAGCGAAAATGGCGAGAAGACGCCACTAGCATCTTTCTCGCCATGCCATTCACGTTAGAAATTCTGATCAAGGTTAGGGTTGAGGTCCAGCTCACTCTGCGGAATGGGCAACCACTTGTCTCTGGGTATGTCAAAGTTGTTGAACTCAGGGTCGCGGGCTTTCAACTCATTGATCCTGGCGGGATCGTCCAGGTATCCCCAGCGCAGCAAGTCCAGCCAGCGGGTGCTCTCGCCGGTTAGCTCCGTGATGCGCTCATGCTCCAGTTGGCGCAGAAACTCCTGCTGTGAGAGCCCTGGCCTTGTAGTAGAAAGTGGCGCCAGGCCGGCCCGCTGCCGTACCCGGTCTACGTACTGGTATGCCTCATTGGTACGCCCCAGGCCATTCAGGCTCTCGGCGTACATTAACAGCACGTCGGCATACCGGATCACCCTAAAATTGATGGGGCCTTCAAAGGTTTCGCCATATTCTGGCACACCACCGGTCACTCTGATTGGGAAATAATCATTAAGATATTTCCGATACCACACCCGTTGATCACCGGGTGGGACCAGCTCTGAGACTGCTTTCCCGTAGGAAGTGCCAGGGGTTCCGTTGTACAGTGCAGTGGCGGCTAACCGTGGGTCATTTTGCCCGTTAGTGGTTTGCTCTTCCATGAACTCGTTTACCACCCACCGGTGCATTTCCATATCATTGAACCCATAGTTACCCCCGGGGCCAAAGAAGGGGCCGCGTTGGTTTCCTAAATTGGAGGTGGGGGAATCTTCATCAGTGGTGGACTGTATTTGGCTAAACTGCACCTCAAAAACAGACTCCATGTTGTTCTCTGTAGTGTGCAGAAAATTATCTCTGTAATTAGGCATTAAGCCATATTGCCCCTTTCCTTCCCCCTCCACCAACCAAGCAAAAGCATTTAGGGCCGGCTGGTACTCCCGCTGCTGTAAATGGGCTTTCCCTAACAAAGCATACGCTGCTCCGCGGGTGACTCTTCCTCTGTTTTCTGCATCATACGCGGTGGGCAGGTGGGGAACAGCCTCAGTGAGGTCTTTCTCAATCTGGCTCCAGGTGGCTTCCTCTGTTGCCTGCGAGGGCAAATCTGTGGGCTTGGAGGGCTCCAGCACCAGGGGCACGGACCTAAACAGAGATACCAGGTTGAAGTAATGAATGGCCCGCAGAAACTTGGCCTCTGCTATGTAGCGCTGCTTCAGGGTTTCATCCATCTGGATATTAGGCACATAGGCAATGACCTGGTTAGCCCTGTAGATGGCGCGGTAATGGTGGTCCCAGATGTTGCGGGTACCTTCAAAGTTGAGGTCTACCTGGGTAAAGTCAATGGTACTCTTTAGCTCTCCCCATCCGGTAGAGGCAAACCCGTCATCTGAACGCGGGTTCAGGTACATTTGCAGCCAGCGGGCGTAGGTCCCATTTCGGTAAAACGCCCCATAAACAGCATTGACCCCCGCCAGGGCGTCGTTCCCGGTCTGCCAGAAACTCTGTTCGCTTACCTCATTTGGGTTGTCTACGTCCAGGGTATGTTCACATGACAGGGCCGTGCCCACAAGGGCAAAAGCTAGGATGTATTTGGCTATTCTTTTCATTTCTACTTAGGATTAGATTACGTTCTCACACCTTTAAAACCCAAATTGAACACCCAGGGAGAAGATTCTGAGGGCAGGGTACTGGCCGTTGTCCAGTCCACGCTCAAAGATGTTCACTCCCACTATGTCCGGATCCAGCCCGGTGTATTTGGTGAAAGTGACCAGGTTCTGGCCGCTCAGGCTAACCCGGGCCGTTTGCACCCCAATTCCCTGCAGCAGCGTGACTGGTAGGTTGTACCCAATCTCCAGGTTCCTGAGCCGCAGGTAAGAGCCATCTTCCAGCCACCGGTCTGTGTCTGGCCGGGCGTTGAGCTGGATGCCAGGATCTGTGGTGCCAAACCCAATGCGGGGGTCTTCGGTGTCGGTGTTGGTGGGCGTCCAGGGCGAATAGTCACTACGGTAAGAGGCGTTCTCATTGCCCCGGTCGGTCCAGTACCGCGGCCGGTTGTAGATTTTGTTGCCGGCCACCCCGTACCACTGCATGGAGAAAGTGAAGTTGTTGTAAGACGCGTTAAACACAATACCGCCTTGGATGTCGGGCCAGGGGCTGCCCACGTACGTGCGGTCCTTGTCCACGTCCAGGATTCCGTTGCCGTCGGCATCCACGTACCGTATGTCGCCGGGCTTGGCATTGGGCTGCACCCGGTGGGCGTCAATCTCCTGCTGCGACTGGAAGATGCCGTCGGTCTTCAGCACGTACCACTCGCCAATGGCGCGGCCCACCTGGGTGCGGGCATCGCCAGACTGAATGTAGGTGCGGCCTTCGCCCAAGTTCCCCAGCCCGATCACCTCGTTTTTGATATGGGTCAGGTTTACGTTCAGGTCCCACTGGAAGGGGTTTTCGGCACTGCGCAGCGTGGCAGACAGCTCTACCCCGGTGTTCCGTAATGAGGCAGCATTCACGGGCGGTGAGCTGGTGGTGCCTGCCGGCGCGGCATTACCGGTGGTGAGCGGAACAGGAAGGTTGGTAAGCACGTCCTCGGTTTCAGAGATGAAATACTCTGCCGTTACACTCAACCGGTTGTTCAGGAAAGCCGCGTCTACCCCAAAGTTGGTGGTTTTCTTTTCCTCCCAGTGCAGGTCCTGGTTTGCTAGCTGAATGTTGATGGCACCAGGGGCAATACTTTGCTCCGGCCCAAAGATGGCCCTGGGAAAAGGACTGATACGGCCAAAGTACTGCCACGGCGACAGCACCTCACTGTTACCCAAGGCCCCGTAGGAAGCCCGGAGTTTCAGGTCACTCACCCCCGGCACGGTAAAGAAGGGTTCCTCACTTATGCGCCAGGCCACAGACACAGACGGGAAGTTCCCCCACCGGTAATCTGGCCCAAACCGGGAGTCGCCGTCCCTCCTGAAAGAGGCGCTCAACAGGTATTTGTCGGCAAAGCTGTAGTTGATGCGACCCAGGTACCCCAGAATGGCCCACTCATTCCGGAAACTGCCCACAATGGGGTTGTCGCCTTGGTTCAGTACGGTGTAGTACTGGCCGGCAGAATTGAACGGAAGGTTCTGCTTTTGCCCGTAGATCTGCTCGTACTTAAAGATCTGGTTGCTTATCCCGGCTACTGCGCTCACGTTGTGCTCTCCAAACTGCCGCTCAAAGTTCACGGTATGCTCAAACAGCGTAGACAGGAACTGGGCCCGGTTTTCATCGGCGGTAGCCCGCACGTTCGGCGTATTTTGTCGGATCACTCCGGGCCGGCGGAACCCTCTGAAGTTGTCAAAGCTTGACTCCAGACCGGCGTTGAACTTATAGGCCAATCCTTCTAAGATCTCAAACTGCACAAAAGCGTTTCCTCTGATCTTGTAGCTATACAAGTCCCGCTGCAGCAGGTTCTGCAGGGCTATTGGGTTTTCAGCAAAGGTGTTGGCAAAAACCGGGTCCCCCACAGACCACCCTTCGGGGTTGTTGGGTCCCACATACCGGCTGCTTTGGATGGGCATAGTGGGCAGCATGCGCAGCATGTCTACCAAGGGGTTGCCTTCCAAGTAGTCATCATGGGTATACGACAGCAGGAGGAACTCGCCAAAGGAAAAGCGCCCGCGCTCCCCGGTGGTATTGATCCTGAAGTTGGCCCGCTCAAAGCTGTTGTCAATGATGGTGCCTTTGTTATTGAAGTAGTTTCCAGACACCAGGAACGTACCGGTCTGGCTTCCTCCGGAAAGGCTGAGGTTGTAATCCTGGGTAGACCCGGTGCGCATGAGGGCCTCCTGCCAGTCGGTGTCTACGTTGGGGTCAAACTCCGTGGAGACACTGGTCTGGGGCGGCACTCCTACCTCGGCATAGGCCTGCCGGTTCAGCTCGGCAAACTGGGTGCTGTTCATCAGGTCCCACCGCTTCCGGAACTGCTGGATACCGGTTTTCACGTTTCCGGTAATCTGCAGGGGGCCTTCCTTCCCCCGGCGGGTGGTGATGATGATGACCCCATTGGCGGCCCTGGACCCGTAAATGGCCGCGGCCGAGGCATCTTTCAGCACCTGGATAGACTCAATGTCATTGGGGTTGAAGTCTGGCGTGGCGTTGGACAGCATGCCGTCAATCACGTACAGCGGCTCGTTGGCGCCAAAGGTACCGGTTCCCCTAATGTCAATCTTGGCGCCGGCGCCCGGTGCCCCGGTGGTGCGCACCGTAACCCCGGCGGCCAGGCCCTGCAAGGACTCCGCCACGGTGTTGGCGGTTACCCGGCGGGCATCGCTGGCATCTACCACCGACACGGCCCCGGTGAGATCTTCCTTCCGCACGGTCTGGTAACCAATCACCACCACCTCGCTCAGAGCCTGCTCATCTGACTGTAGTGTCACGTTCACGGTAGTTTGGCCGGCAATGGGCACCTCCTGCGACCGGAAACCTATGTAGGAGAACACCAGAGTACCGTTTTCCTGCCCCGGGGCCAAGGTAAGGGTGAAGTTCCCATTTGCATCAGTAGAGGCGCCGTTGCTGGTGCCTCTAACCACTACCGTCACTCCCGCCAGGGCCTCCCCCGCAGTGCTTACTACCCTGCCAGACACGGTACTTTGCGCATGGGCCTCCTTGGGCAGGGTGCTTAGGAGCAGACAGGCCAGGAGTAAAAAAAGCCATCGGCTGAGCCCATGCCGCTCCAGAGGATATTGAGCTTGTTCCATCCCCAGTTGATTGGGTAAAGTTCTTTTCATATGATCAATGGTTAAGTGGAAAGTTTATGACTTACGAAAGCGTTGTTGCTAGAATTAACTTATTTAAATACAAATGGTTTTCCTATTTATTCCTATTCCTCACGCCAGAATAGAATCTGGTGTGCGCCTGCCGGGCAGTGTTCTTCTTAAATGGTTACTATGAGAACTGGCAGACCTGCCAGGAATTTCTTAGGCCAAAGCAGCTGCATCTCTCCTGCAAGGGGTAAGAGATGAACGGGAGCAGAAATCTGAACAGAACGAAAAAACGCGTTGAAAAGAGCGATACTGTACGCCTCTTTTACTCTATATGCAAAATGGAAAGCTTCTTGGAATGAATGGCAGGCCCGGCCCGCACCGCACAGCAAAGGGAAATACTACGGCCGCCGTGCCTCTTACTGCTATAAACGTTTCCTGGCCGCAAGTGTTTCGGCCGGGGCAGGGCAAACCGGCCCCTCACCCGCAGGAGCGCATCTTTTAAGCCAGGCAAACGGATGGGTACGTGATGGCTGTCTGTTACTGGACTGGGAGCAAACCGCTTTTAGCTGACATCAACTCTGGCAAGGTTCCAGGCGGGGCTGGCGCACTGCGGCGCTTGCCTGCGGCCGGGCGGCACCGGCTTCCTGAACCCTGTTGGTGGCATGCCGTTACGCCAAGCCGTGACTGCCCGCAGGCGCCTCAAGAAAATAGGATGTTCTTCTATGAAAAAACAACAAAAAAAAGATATCTTCACCCAATGCACTAAACCTTACAACCTAAAAAAACAACTGTTACACTACTCACTATGGGCTTACAAACCATTGACTACATTGTCTTTCTCGTCTACTTTTTCATTGTGGCGGGCTATGGCTACTGGATTTACCGGCAGAAAAAAGCCGACCACATGGATTCTAAGGAGTACTTCCTGGCCGAAGGATCCCTTACCTGGTGGGCCATTGGGGCCTCGCTTATCGCCTCCAACATTTCTGCCGAACAATTTATTGGTATGTCAGGCTCAGGCTTTGCCATGGGACTTGCCATCTCTACCTATGAGTGGATGGCTGCGGCCACGCTGGTGGTGGTTGCCATCTTCTTCATCCCCATCTACCTCAAGAACAAGATCTACACCATGCCGCAGTTCCTCTCGCACCGGTACAATGATGCGGTGAGTACCATCATGGCGGTGTTCTGGCTCCTGGTGTACGTGTTTGTGAACCTGTCTTCTATTCTGTACCTGGGGGCCCTGGCCATCCAGACCATTACGGGCATTGACTTCTACTACTGCATGTACGGTTGCGCCATCTTCGCTATTTTCATTACCCTGGGTGGTATGAAAGTGATTGGCTACACAGACGTGATTCAGGTGTTTGTACTGGTGCTGGGGGGCCTTGCCACTACGTACCTGGCCCTGGACCTGGTGTCTGACCAACTGGGGGGCACCGGCGCCTGGGACGGCCTGGGCTTCCTGCGCCAGCAGGCGGCCGACCACTTCAGCATGATTCTTTCTGAAGGCGAGATCATGATCCCGAACGGCGAGGGCGGCACCCGCGATGCCTACATGGACTTACCCGGCCTCTCTGTGCTGATTGGCGGTATGTGGATTGTGAACCTGAACTACTGGGGCTGTAACCAGTACATCACGCAGCGGGCCCTGGGTGCCGACCTGAAAACCGCCCGCAACGGTCTGTTGTTTGCCGCCTTCCTGAAACTGATGATGCCTATTATTGTGGTGCTGCCCGGTATTGCGGCCTACGTCCTGCACAAGAACGGCATGTTCCAGGCCGAGATGGCCAACGAGCTGGGCCACGTAAAACCAGACCACGCCTACCCGGTGCTGCTGAACCTGCTGCCCGCTGGCTTGAAAGGCTTGTCGTTCGCGGCGCTTACGGCTGCCATTGTGGCTTCCCTGGCCGGTAAAGCCAACAGTATCTCCACCATTTTCACCCTGGACATCTACCGCAAATTCTTCAACAAGAACGCCTCTGAGACCAGGCTGGTAGGCTTCGGGAAATTGATTGTGGTGCTTTCCTTTGTAATTGCCATTCTGGTAGCCCCGGTGCTGCGTAACCTGGACCAGGCCTTCCAGTACATCCAGGAGTACACCGGCTTTATCTCTCCGGGGGTATTCGCCATTTTCGCGCTGGGCTTCTTCTGGAAGCGCACCACTTCTGCGGCTGCCTTAACCGCCGCGGTGCTCACCATTCCGCTCTCCACGTTCCTGAAGTTCCAGTTCCCCGAGATTCCGTTCCTGGACCGCATGGGCATTGTGTTTGTGGTGCTGGTGGCCCTGATGGTGCTCATTACCCTGCTGGATCCTAAGAGCAAGAACAACCCCAAAGGACTGGAGATTGATTCCTCCATGTTCAAGACCACTACCTCGTTTGCCGTGGGCTCCGTTATTATCTGCGGTATCCTGGCGGCGCTTTACATTATTTTCTGGTAATTACGGGCTACCCAAGCCTGATAACTTCCGTTAGTAGTATCTCCGGGTGAGGCCTTCTCATCCGGAGATTCACATTTTATAGAGCAACCATGGTTGAAGACATCGTAGCCAGGTTCAAGGACCTGTACCAAGCAGAGCCGGTGGTGGTACGTTCCCCCGGCCGGGTAAACCTTATTGGCGAGCACACCGACTACAACGAGGGCTTTGTGCTGCCAGCCGCCATCAACAAGGAAATCTACTTTGCCATTGCGCCCAACGGTACCCACACCCTGCGGGCCCACGCGTATGACCTGGAGGAAAGCGCGGAGTTTGACCTGAACAACGTGCAGCGCACAAACATTGGCTGGGCCAATTACCTGCTGGGCGTGGTAGCGCAGCTGCAGAAAGCCGGGCATGAGGTAAAGGGCTTTAACCTGGTGTTTGGGGGCAACGTGCCCATTGGGGCCGGGCTCTCCTCTTCCGCAGCTGTGGAGTGCGGGCTGGCCTACGCCCTCAACTACCTGTACGCCTACGGCATTGAGCGCTTTGACCTGGTGAAAATGGCCCAGAAAGCCGAGCACGAGTACGCCCTGGTCATGTGCGGCATCATGGACCAGTTTGCCAGCATGTTTGGCAAGCACAACCACGTGGTAAAGCTGGACTGCCGCTCCCTGGAGTACCAGTACTACCCCTTCAACATCAATGATTACCGCATTGTGCTCTGCGACACGCAGGTGAAGCACTCGCTGGCCTCCTCTGAGTACAACACGCGCCGCCAGGAATGCGAGACCGGCGTGGCCCTGCTCCAGAAACACTACCCCCATATCCACAGCCTGCGCGATGTGACGCCAGAGATGCTGGCGCAGCACCAGGCCGAGTTTGACCCGGTGGTGTACCGCCGCTGCACCTACGTGGTACAGGAGAACCTGCGGGTAGAGGAAGCATGCCAGGACCTGGAGCGCGGCGACTTAGTGGCGTTCGGGCAAAAGATGTTCGCCTCGCACCAAGGCCTGCAGCACGACTACGAGGTAAGCTGCCCCGAGCTGGATTTCCTGGCCGACCAAGCCCGCCACTCAGACGCGGTGCTAGGGGCCCGCATGATGGGCGGCGGCTTTGGGGGCTGTACCATTAACCTGGTGAAACTGGACCAACTGGACCAGTTCACCCGCCAGATGAGCGAGGCCTACCAGGCGCAGTACGGCATTACGCTCAAGACCTACGTGGCCGAGATTGTAGACGGCAGCAGCCTGGTACCCGTAGACTTTTCTAAAAAGTAGCCCTGGCGCGCCAACCTGTCCCACCCCATACCCAAGAAACTATGAGCCAGTTTGACATTACAGAGCATTCGCACCGCCGCTTCAACCCCTTGCTGGGCGAGTGGGTGCTGGTGTCGCCGCACCGGTCCAAGCGCCCCTGGCAGGGGCAGCAGGAATCTGCCGAAAAGGACACCCGCCCCCAGTATGATCCCACCTGCTACCTGTGCCCCACCAACGTGCGCGCCAACGGCGAAACCAACCCAGATTACCCGGCCACCTTTGTGTTTGTGAATGATTTTGCGGCGCTGCAGGCCGAAAGCCCCTCAGGCTCCTTTACCAAGGGCGGGCTGCTCCGGGCCGAGGGCGAGCGCGGCATCTGCAAGGTCATCTGCTTCTCGCCCCGCCACGACCTCACCCTCTCAGACATGGAGGTGCAGGACATCAAGCAAGTGGTGGACCTTTGGCAGGAGCAGTACCTGGAGCTGGGCGCGCTGGAGGAAATAGGGTACGTGCAGATCTTTGAGAACAAGGGCAGCGTGATGGGCAGCAGCAACCCGCACCCGCACGGCCAGATCTGGGCCCAGAGCTCGATCCCCGGCGAGCCCGCCAAAGAAACCGAGCAGCAGGAAGCCTACTTCCAGCAGAACGGCCGCAGCCTGCTCGCAGATTACCTGGCGTTGGAACTGGAAGAGAACACCCGTCTGGTGGTGGAGAATGCCCACTTTGTGGCCCTGGTGCCTTTCTGGGCCGTGTGGCCGTTTGAGACCCTTGTCATCCCGCGCCGCCACTTCCAGCATTTGGGCCAGATCACCGAGGAGGAGAAATTCGGCTACGCCGATATCATGAAACGTCTTTCCTCGGTGTACGACAAGTTGTTTCAGACCTCATTCCCGTACTCGGCGGGCATTCACCAGAGCCCCACCGATGGCAGGGACTACCCCGGCTGGCACCTGCACATGCACTTCTACCCGCCACTGCTCAGATCGGCCACGGTGAAGAAGTTCATGGTAGGCTACGAGCTCATGGCCGACCCACAGCGCGACATCACCCCAGAAAGCGCCGCCGAACGCCTCAGAGGATTGCTTTAACTCCTGTTTCGGGCCCATTTTCTGGAAATCAGCCCCAAAACAAAAGCCCTTACAGCCCTCACAGGATTCAGGAACCTGTGAGGGCTTCACATGAGCAGGATTTTCAGGAAGGGTTTGATTTTCAGGATTACGTTGGAGCGGGAGTTGGCCCAGACACTCGCAGGTCGTCCGGACACTACGAGGTCTTTTGAGCTGGCCCAGTTGCGGTGGCGCGGGCATTAAAACCCATCCTCCCGTTTCAAGAGAAAAAATCATCCGCTGGCGCGAGCGTCCCGCTCGTGTCCGCACGCATAGCAGATCATCGTTTCCCTCCCTGGGTGGTTCCTGCACAGCCCGCACCAAAAGCCTTGCTCACTTGTCCCCAAGGCCTTTTCAAATTGACTTGAAGGGCAAGAGTAGTGTGGCGTTCTTACCAAGAGCTATCCATTCCGTACGGCTGAGCCTTTGGGCATTTTGGGGCTGTTTTCTAAAAATCCAGTTAAAAACAGCTTTTTACGCATCAAGAAAAGCTGCCGCCCGTACAATCCCCACCATTCAGAAGTACAGACCCTATGACCATATCTTTTTACGGTGCGGCCCAGAGCGTGACCGGCAGCAAGCATTTGATTACCCTGGAGAACGGAAAGCGCATTCTGCTGGACTGCGGCCTTACCCAAGGCATGGGCGACAAAACCGAGGAACTGAACAGCTCCTTTGACTTTGAGCCCGAAAACCTGACCTGCGTGCTTCTGTCGCACGCGCATATTGACCACTCGGGCCTTATTCCCCTGCTGGTGCGCGAGGGGTACACCGGACCCATCTATTGCACTCCGCCTACCCTGGAGCTCTGTAAGCTGCTGCTCATGGACAGCGCCCGCATTCAGCAGAACAACCACCACGGCAGCAGCTCGCCGCTTTACACCGAAGAAGACGCTGAGCAGGCCCTGCAGCAGTTTGTGACCGTGCCGTATGATGAACCGTACCCTATTGACGAGGACATTGAGCTGCTCTTCACAGATACCGGCCACGTGTTGGGCAGTGCCGCCATCAACCTCCGGCTGCAGGACAACGGGCAGGAACGTACCCTGTGTTTCAGCGGCGACATCGGGCGGTTCGCCAACCGCATCCTCAACCCGCCGCAGCCGTTTCCGCAGGCCGAGATCATCATCTGCGAGTCTACCTACGGCAACCGCGTGCACGACAGCCTGGAGAACACTGAGGAGCGCCTGCAGAAGATTGTGCAGGAAGTATGCGTAGAGCGGCAAGGCAAACTCCTGATTCCGGCCTTCAGCATCGGGCGTACGCAGGAGCTGATCTACTCCCTGAACTACCTGGCCGAAGAAGGTCGCCTGCCCAACGTGAAGGTGTTCGTGGACAGCCCGCTCTCGGTGTACGCCACCGATATCATGCGCGACAATCCGCAGTATTTCCGGGATTCCATGCAGGAGTACATCAAGGACGACCCAGACCCGTTCGGGTTTCCGCAGCTCAGCTACATCACCGAGGTAGACGACTCCAAGGAGCTCAACAAGATAGACGAGCCCTGCGTGATCATCTCCTCCTCGGGCATGATGCAGGCCGGCCGCATTCTGCACCACCTCAAAAGCAACCTCTCAGACCCCAACAGCGCGGTGCTCATCACGGGCTACTGCGAACCTACTACCCTGGGCGGCAAACTCATGAACGGCGCCGAGAAAGTGTACCTGATGGGCGAAGAAGTGGAGGTGAAGGCCGAAATGATGATCATGAAGGAGTACAGCGCCCACGCCGACTACGGCGACATTGCCAAGTTCCTGCACTGCCAGGACAAGGAAAAGATTCAGCGTATCTTCCTGGTGCACGGCGAAAAGTCTACCATGCACCAACTCAAAGAAGACCTCACCGAGCTGGGCTACCAGAACATTGAGATTCCGGAGTTCCGGCTGTCTTACGTGGTCTAGCGCACCAGTTGCATATCTAAAAGCCGCCTGATTCAGGCCTGTTTCTATGAAAACAGGCCTGAATCAGGCGCTTTGTTTTAAAGAATTGCGTAGCACAGGTTGCTTCTCCTAAGGATAAAAAGTCACCGCAGTTGCGTTCAGTTGCGCCTCCATTCTGCGTGTTGCTCCGCTGGCGCGAGCGTCCCGCTCGTGTCCGCCCGCATGCCTGTTTCACCGCTTGCTCCACCATGTAGCGGGGATTATATGTGAAACCGCTGGGTAACCCACCCCCACCCCTCCCAGGAGGGGAGTTCCCCCAAGGAGGGCAGTTCCAACAAATCACTGTCAATAGTTCTCTAACGGTTGTCACCTCCCCTTTAGCAGTCAGTTGTCACCTCTCCATCAGCAGTTGGCACCCTGCAGCGTGGGAAGATTCCTGCAACGTGGGGAATCCCTCGCAAAACCGGAAACTCCCCTCCTGGGAGGGGTGGGGGTGGGTCCGCTGTGTCTGGATCAACAAGCTGCTTGAAAAGCGTAGCAAGGTATATAAACCCCCGCCGTTTGTGCGGACACGAGCGGGACGCTCGCGCCAGCGGAAGCCGGCCAGCATGATGCATCGGCTTGCCGGGAGTGAAGGCGGGTTTTGGGGCAATTCTGCTCTAAACTGCCCCAAAACCCGATTTTCACCTGCCAACAGACCGCAGGGTAGAAGCGCAAACCGGCTCCTTGGGCTGGATGCTCTTCTACTCATGGGGCTGTATTGTTCACCCGTTTTAGAGCCGTTTTGGGGAAAACTGGAGTAAAAGGGTTAGGCCAGCTTATCAGTGACGATGGCGTAGTGGGGGTCTTCCAGGATGTTGACGTCAATGACGGCATCGGCGTTTTTGAGCAGCAGCAGGCAGTCGGGGCTCAGGTGCCGCAGGTGCAGTTTCTTGCCGGCTTTCTGGTAACGGTCGGTTAATTTGTTCAGGGCCTCAATGCCCGACATATCGGCCACGCGGCTGTCCTTGAAATCAATGACCACTTCCTGCGGATCGCCGGCGACGTCAAACTTCTCGGTAAAAGCCGCCACTGACCCGAAGAACAGCGGGCCGTACAGTTCATAGTGCTTCACCCCATTCTCATCCACGTATTTCCGGGCTCTGATGCGCTTGGCGCTCTCCCAGGCAAACACCAGGGCCGAGATGATCACGCCAATGAGCACCGCCAGGGCCAGGTTGTGCAGCCAGATGGTAACGGTGGCCACCAGGATGCCCACAAACACGTCGTGACGCGGCATTTTGTTGATGATCCGGAAACTGATCCACTCAAAGGTGCCAATAGACACCATCACCATCACTCCCACCAAGGCGGCCATGGGCACTCTTTCTATAAAGGGAGCGCCCACCAGGATAATGACCAGAATGGTAAGCGCCGCAATGATCCCCGCCAACCGAGCTCTTGCCCCTGCCGAAAGGTTCACCAGGGTCTGCGCGATCATGGCGCACCCGCCCATCCCGAAGAAAAAGCCGTTCAGGAGGTTGGCCGTGCCCTGGGCCACGCTTTCGCGGTTGCCGTTGCCGCGCGTACCGGTAATTTCATCTACCAGGTTGAGGGTCAGGAGGCTTTCGGTGAGCCCCACGCCCGCCATGATGAGGGCGTAGGGGAAGATGATCTGCAGCGTTTCCAGGCTAAGCGGCACCTGGGGAAAGTGGAAAGGAGGCAGACTGCCGCTCACCGAGGCAATGTCTTTCACCACTTTGGTGTCAATCCCAAAACCTGCCACCACCCCAAACACCACCAAAATGGCCACCAGGGAAGGCGGCACGGCCTTGGTGATGCGGGGCAACAGCACAATAATGGCAATGGTGAGCGCCACCAGCCCGGCCATGATGTACAGGGGCGTGCCCGATAGCCAGGTGGTCTCGCCATTCACCACGGTCTTAAACTGCTCTACCTGCGACATAAAGATGATGACGGCCAGGCCGTTTACAAATCCGTACATGACCGGCTGCGGCACCAACCGGATAAACTTCCCCAGCTTGAACACTCCCACCAGGATCTGCAGGATGCCGGCCAGGGCCACCGCCGCAAACACGTACTCCAAACCATGGGACTGCATGAGCGCGATCAGCACCACGGCCGTGGCCCCCGCCCCGCCCGAAACCATGCCGGGCCGGCCTCCCAGTACAGCCGTCACCAGGCCCATGAGAAAGGCAGCGTACAGTCCCACTAAGGGCGGAAAACCCGCCAAAATAGCGAAGGACAAGGACTCTGGCACCATGGTCATGGCTACCGTGAGCCCCGCAAGAATTTCTTTTTTGTAATCTATTTTCTGGCTAAAATCAAATAAGCGAAGAAAAGGCTTCATGCTGTAGTAATCTTTTGGGGAAAATAACAGCAGGACCACGCCCCCGGGTCAATCGCCCAAGCGCATGCCTGCATTACTAAAATCAGAGAAAGGCAGTATGAGGCTGGAACACCTCAGGAAGGGAAGATCACGGCGGAGTAAGCACTATCCTGAACAGGGGTTGGGTCATAGCGGGTACAAAATTACTACTTTTCCCTGAAAGGCTCTACCCAATTGCTCCATGGCAGCGTTCTGGCTTGCATGATTTAGGGCTTTTTTGGGAAAACAGGCCTAAAAAGAATGGTGGGCTTCTGTTATGCTTCCTTTTTCTGGTTGCCTTGTTTATGAGTGTAGTCTGGTTTGAGGAAAGCATCTACAAAAGCAAAGGCCACCCTGGTAGAGGCGGCCTTTGCTGGTTAGAAAAACGACTAAGATATTACTGCTTCACCACCCGGGTAGTTGACTTGCCGGTGGCCGTTTGCGCCTGCACATAGTAGATGCCGGGCACCTGGCCTGCCAGATCTAGCGACAGTTCCTGGCCTTGTTCTACCAGTTTCTGCGCTACCACCCGGCCGCTGCTGTGGTACAGGGTAAGCGTCACCGGTCCAGTTGCTGTCTCTGTGGAGGTAAGCACCACTTTGCCCGGGGTAGGGTTGGGCTTGGCCACCAGGGTAGCTTCTGCGCCATTCCGCCCGCTTGCCTTCACGGCGATCACCTTGGAGTACTCAAACTTGCCGTCATAGTCCACCTGCTTGAGGCGGTAGTACACGGTGCCGGCCGGGGCGGTGCCGTCTGTGTAGCTGTAGGCCTGCACCACGTTGGTGGTACCGTTCCCCTTCACCTGCCCGATGGCGGCGAAGGCCCTGCCGTCCTGGCTGCGCTCCACCTGGAAGTAGTCGTTGTCTTTCTCCGTGGCCGTTCTCCAAGACAGGTTAACGGATGCGTTGCTGCCTTGCTTTCCTTCAAATGAGAGTAGTGTGACGGGCAGGGGCTTCTCGATCACGCCCAATGGATAGGCGTCTATGCCCAATAGTTCATAATTTAAATGATCTTCTCCTGTATCCTTGTCTATTATGGAGGCCCCCGTCAGGGTCACCTCTTTCTCGGTGCCAATGAACTCGGTATCGAACAGGGCCGTGCCCCCGCTGTGGCTCACGCTGTCGCTTGCCATCAGGGCTTTGACCACGGGGTCCCCCACCACGGCTGGCCTCAGCCACCTGTGCACCACCTCCGCAGTCCTGTCACCCTCGATGTACTCCCTCGGCGCCGTCGTGAACATCCCGTAGACGCCAAGCCGGCTGATGGTCACCCCGCCGACGGTGAAAGAGGTCGGGATGGAGTAGTTGCCCGCAGCGGTCCCGGCGAGGGAGTACCCCGTCACCGTAACCACCTTGTTTTCGCCGGCCCTCTTGTCCGCGAAGGTCGCGGTTGGCGCGGCGCTCGGGTTCAGAAACACAGCCCCGCCGTCACCGGAAACGATATCCGCCAGCACCATGTTGTCGACCGATATCGAGGCGGAGGCAGTACCGTCGTACACCTTGTTCAGCAGGGATGCGTCGAAAGCAGAGAGAGCAAGGGGCTTTTTGTTAATCGTAAGGGTAACCGGCGTTCTGGCGGTAGAAGCAGGGCAAGTGATTGTTGAGCTATTGGAGGCTTGAGCGTAGTAGGTATAGGTGTTAGCTGATGTAACAGATGGGGTAAATGTAGATGTAACAACTTTGGTGGTTCCATCATAACTCGAAGTAGTATTCAACTCCGTCGATACTACATTGCCGCCTGTTGCGGCATCATACCAAACTATTGTCTGCCCCTCATACGCGGTAGCAGTTAAGCCGGGAGTTGTTGCTCCGTACGTAATAACTTGGCTTCCTTGATTAACCGGTGTTCCTATAACAGAAAATGACGAAGCAGAATAAAAGTACTGCCCTGACTCGGTACCTTGTTGCGGCATAACACGTAGGTACCTTTCAACCCCTGAGGAGGCATTTGTAATTCTAACTCGATACTTCAGCTCGTTACCAGCTCTATTATGAGAAATAATAACTTTACCATCTATATCAAATAACTGCTCTAGTTCCACGAAACTGTTACCGCTTTTCCTTACCACATGCACTGAGAAAGTTGTATTCCCATTTTTGCTGCTTGTTACTCCAATTTCAATTATTGAATTAGCGCAATATGGAGAGCTTGCAGGCGAGACAATCCTAACACTGGTCATTGGCGGCGGCACTTGCGCCTGTGCACTTGCACCTAAAACCAACATTGATACTACTAGGATTAGAAGTCCTTTCTTTCTTGCAAGAAAGGGCAGAATTAAAAACGCCTGTTCAGTATAAGCTATATTTAAGTTTAAACTAAACGATTGGATGTATTGCTTAAAACGCACTTTGTACACATCCGGCCATTTCCCAATAATTGAGTACAATGCTTCCATTTTCTATCCCTCCTCTATTTGTGTTTATAAAACTTTATAAAGATTTATTTTGATTACACAAATAATAGAAGAATAATTCAATATAAAAATGACACGAAAAAGCATGAATTGCAATTATAACTTTACCTACTATATATATAACTATTTAAGTTATAAACAATTTTATATCTATATTTTACAAAAACATAGATTTTGGTACAGCAGAAAGGAACGCTAAAAAAAGTTTACAACATGAAAAGCAATAGGTGGCTCTTCTACCATAGATATCAATAATCAACATTAATATGATTAAATGAATTAATTATAATTATTATTTATTTATTTATATAAATAATTGCCATTCATAATTTTATTTATAGCAATACAAGCGGTTGAAAATAAATTTGTGTCATACAACCATACATACTAGACAGATAAAAAAAATATGCACCACACTAGCAGGCTCCTTTGAGTAGCGTTAGAAACACATGATGCAACAAGTTCATCGAAGGACGTATGGGATCTTAGCATTACTCTTCTTGTAGTCACCTGAAGACAACACCTAAGTACAACTACCAACCCCTAGTACACCCTTCTTCACATTAAGGTCATACTATTGCCTAGTAGTCTTAAGGTGTATTTCTAACTACAATTGCTACTTGAGCCATGTAGCTTGCACTTGTCAACTCATAGAAGTCAATGAAGCATGCTCGACCTATCTTAATTTGCGCCTTCTGCTTGAGGACTACTCCTATCCAACGCTATTAGCGCGCCTCAATCCTTGTCGTACCTGAAAACCCTACTCAACCAATAAAAATTGCCTCAGTTAAATTAAGATTTGATAAGTAGTGGAAGGTGTTGCTTCAACCTTATTTATCCTGACTAACGTCACTTTTTCAGGTCGTAGCAAAGCCCAGATCCTGAGGCTGCAGGTCTAACTTAGCGATGTTTTTCTTTATTCTCTGCACCAGCTTCAGCTTTCTTTTCTCGTCGAGGAACAGGTACTGCGTTGGCGGCATGTACTGCAGTCCCTTGCTGAGCATGTTCCAGATGATGACGGCCAGCTTTCGGGCTGTGGCACTCACCGCCGCCTGTCTGCCTTTGCGGAAGGCTATGCGCCTAAAGAAGTTCGAAAGGTGCGTGTCCTTCAGGTTACCGATGGCATTGGCCGCGTTCCTGAGGGTTGTTTTAAGGCGGTTGCTGCCTTTAGGGATATGGCTGCTCAGGATCCTTCCCCCACTTACCTTCGTATTGGGACAGAGCTTGAGCCAGTTGCAGAACTGCTTGGCCGTGGCGAACTTGCTGATGCCCTCTGCACCGATTTCACTCATCAGGGTCAACACCGTGGAGTGACTCACTCCCTCGATCTTTAACAAGTCCACGCCGCCGAAGTACTGGAAGGCCAGTTGGTTCAGATCCATTTGCCGCGGGGCGTTCTTGTTGACCCGCTTGTAAGGCTTAGGGTCGGCTTTCAACTCCCGCTTTCTTCCGTCAGCCTCCACCTGCTCTTTCAGCAGCTTCTCAATAGCGAGGTCGCAGGCAGCGATCTTTTCCTGCAGCACCTTGTAGAGGCCAAGCTCCTGGCGAAGGGCAAAAAGCAGGTCCCGACGGCCGTTGCCGTGCAATGCCTGTGCGATCTCCTGGGCGGACCTGCGGCAGTTGCCATGGCGGAGACAGGACAGCTTCTCTGGATCGCTCTCTCCCTGGCAGACAGCCTCAATGATGGCCATGCCTGTCTGTCCCGTCACATCCCGCACTACCACGTCCAGGCGCAGGTTCAGCAAACGCAGGTATTTCTGCATCTTCTGGGTAGTCACTGTAACCGTCTCCAGCAGTGAGGCTCGGTGGCGGCAATAGGTGCGCAGTTCCTCGGTGGCCTGGTCAGGCAGAAAGCTGCCCGTGAGCAGTCCCAGCGAGTGCAGCCGCTGGATCCACTGGCAGTCCTGCACGTCCGTTTTGCGGCCCCTGATGTTCTTGGTGAACTTCCCGTTGCAGAGCAGCACCTGAAAACCTGCTTGCTGAAGGGCGGCAAACAAGTTCTGCCAGTAGGTGCCCGTGCTTTCCATGGCCACTGTGGTGATCTGGTGTTCCTGCAGCCAGGCAACCATCTGTTGGAGGTCAGACTCATAGACCCCGAACTCCCGCACCTGGCCTTCCTGCTGACCCACAGCTACGTAATGGGAGCGGCTCCCCACATCAATGCCAGCAGCGTGGGGATTGACAAGCTCCATGGGCATGCTTCTCTTTTTCATAACTCTAAATTAAAGATGATGTGAAAGAAAGATATCCCAGGGGAATGTACTCTTGGTCTTGAAAGTATCCTGATCGGGGTCTCCGCGGGGAGCCACCACTGAAATCACCTCAAAGCCCTCCCGTTGTGGTAGAAGGGCTTCTACATTCCAACCAGAATTACGCGCGAGCTTGGAAGCATCACTTAAAAAATCGGCCTTGCAAGGGATACAACACAAATACGCAAAACCGTTAGCGAGAGAAATCAATAGTTAATATAGGGGGAATTACTTCCACATCTGCTTCCAAAGCCATCATAGCACTTGTTGATGTCGTATTTAAGATACATGCTCCAGGGGAATGCATTATCCTTCTATCTAGGCTGTGTCTGAAAAATGACGGGGCAGTACAGTTTTGGGGCTGCTTTTGGGAAAGTAGCCCCAAAACGCCGGCCTACAATAGGCAATGGCGGCAGAGATCAGCCGAGGGAAACCGGATGAAAAAGCTCCGGGAGCATTTTTCAGACACAGCCTAGTAGCTTCTCAGCTTTCTGGATAGCCGAATTGCTACAAACTGCTTCTTAATACAGAATAGACTTTCCAATTGTCTGTATAAAGACTATCACTTTATACTTGAACAAGGCAAGTAGCAACAAGAGCGGGCCCCTGTTTAAGCGCCCTATAACTTAGATCTTACTTTCTATTTGAAGAGTTAAGTAAAGCAAAGGCTTACACCAAGCCCAGGCGGGCCAACAAAAAAGGAGGGCGGCCTTTGCAGGTCCGCCCTCCTTTTTTGTTGCATAACGTGATTATTGCTTTACTATCTTGGTTACTGCCATGCCCGTAGCCGTTTTAAGCTGCAGATAATACACACCGGGAGACCAACCGCTTAAGTCAATTTCAATTGGTTGCCCCGGCTCAATTTGCACCTCCTTCGCGAGCATCACCTTACCGCTGCTATGCAACAGGGCAACATTGCCCGCACCTTTATGGTGGGAGGCAATTAGAACCAGCTTGCCAGAGGTTGGGTTAGGTTTAGCCACTATGCTAGTATGCAGACTTGCGGCACCACTTGCCTTTACCGCAATTACTTTAGAATACTCAAACTTGCCGTCATAGTCCACCTGCTTGAGGCGGTAGTACACGGTGCCGGCCAGGGCGGTGCCGTCTGTGTAGCTGTAGGCCTGCACCACGTTGGTGGTACCGTTCCCCTTCACCTGTCCGATGGCGGCGAAGGCTCTGCCGTCCTGGCTGCGCTCCACCTGGAAGTAGTCGTTGTCTTTCTCCGTGGCTGTTCTCCAGGTCAGGCCCACGGATGAGCCGCTGCGCTGCTTGCCTTCAAAGGATATCAAGGTAACTGGTAGTGGCTTCTGTATTATTCCATAAGCATCATCAACCGATACCAGTATATAATTTGGAGCATCAACACCTACTAAAGAAGCGCCTTCCATATTGAATATCACACGCGAGCCCTCTTCATTCTCACTAACAAATGGTTCTTCAAACTCTGCTGTACCCCCTTCAAGAGCGACATCATCATTATCTATAAGCGCTTGGGTTATTTCATCTCCCGGATCTGCTGGCCTTAGCCCTCTAAATATGATCTCAGCAGTAGTATTACCTTCAATATATGGTCTGTCTTGCACATCAAAAACACCATATATTTGAAGCTCATCAATAACTCCATCATAAAATTTAATTTGAGCCGGAAGGGAATAGTTATCCTTATCGGTTCCATCTAGAGCTAAACCTGATACGGTTATTTCTTTATTAGCTCCTACATTCTTATTATCATACACCCCTGTAGGAGAACCAATCAAAGAAACCAGATCATTAGGAACCTCATCCTCAATATCTGCAGTAGTTGCAAATCCGAGAACAGTGGTGTTTCCATCATAAGTCTTTGGATTTGACACAAGCCCTACTACCCTTAATGGCTTAGGCGTGATAGTGGCTGTAGTAGATGCAGTTGTTGATGTTAAGGTGTAATTGCCTGACGCGCCTCCAGTAAGAGTCAAATTTGTAGCGGTAATTTCTTTTCCTGAACCTACATTTTTATCAGAAAATTGAATTGTTCCGCTAAGTTTTACTTCATCGGAACCTACAATCCCACCCAGCACAACTTCAGCATTAGCATTTCCATCGTATACCTTATCCACTCCTGTTATATCTGGATTCAGGGGCTTTTTCAAAACCTCAAACGATGAACTTGTGGCGGAGACAAGCCCAGGCGCACTGACAGTAATAGTCTTTGTACCAACGGTGCTAGCTTTAAGCCCTGTAAATATTGCCGTTCCATTCCCCCCAGTTGAACCAATATTCTGCGTGTTACTTTCCTGCCCTCCTGGAATAGTTGCAGTAACAATCAAAGAAGAAGGAACCATAGAAGTAAAATTTCCAAATTGATCCTGCGTTCGAACAGCCGGCGGAGTTGCAGGGTTTGCTCCTGCACCAATAGCAGTACCGTAGGTTGTTGATATAGGTTGCTGACTGAAAACTAATTTTGAAGCGCTACCTGCCACCTGGGAAAGAGAGGCAAAACTAGTACCCCCACTACCATTTGTGTTTGCTGTTGGTGTAATCCCTGTAATTACTGCTGTTCCAGGATTGCTTGCTGATCGATAGATAATCCCAGCAGAAGGAAGCACCGCACCATCCAAAGCTTGAACTTGCACCCCAGATATTGTTAACTCATCACGACTCGAACTTCCCCCGACACGAAAACGTATCTCTATGGAAGTAGATGTCACAACTGTAGTTTCTGAATTATTAACAACATCCCTTCCGTTTTGGAAGTCACCAACACCCGCCCCCTCTAAGAATCTCCACCCAAATGGCGCAGTTAAAACTAAAGTAATTGTTGTTCTGTTATCAGGAGCTGTAAAAGTTGCCCGCCCTGCTGTTGTATTTAGTTCTATGATGGTTATATTACCTAAAGAGGTATATCCTCCAGACGTAGCATTGAAGGCCCTATCAGCAGAAACGCTTAATACCGGCGCAGTAACACTCACTTGGGCCGTAGCATAAAAGGTCATTGTGAGCATTGTAACAAGGAATACAAGAAGACCTTTTACGCTTAGAAAATGTATAGGCACTAATATAAAGAACCCAAATCTCTTATTATTGTTTCTTTCATTAGGATTCAGAGTTTTGCGCTGGCCACACGCATCTACTTTACAAAGCCCAACATCATTGATAGTGTACCGATTTTCCATAGACAATACCTTACAGTGCAACATTATTTAAACTTTATTAATAATTATTTGAATTATTACACAAATAAGGGAAGAATGATTCAAATTGGAAATGGGTTTAAAAAGCCCTAATACATATTAGGATTATTTTAACTGTAAATATAACTTATCAAATAATATACAATAAATTATAATGTACAAGGGGAATTGTTTAAGTATACAGATAAAATCAACAAGACGATACAAAAATATTTAAATACCATTTAGTACATAATATTATAGAAAAACAAAAAAAGCTAGATCATACATCTTAAAAAATCTTTATAATATCATAAAATATCTTATTATTATACAAATGAATCAATAGATCCTTAAAGCTGTAGTTCTTTCAATTTAAAGCAGTTATAAATAACCCACGCCTCACCTTAAAACCATAAAGCTGACTACCATCGAAGTCCATAATTTTATAAAATCTATTCAATGGGTAGCTAGAGTGCAAAAGATTAAACAAACCCCTACTTTCAGCCGACAGTTGGAAACTGAGTATAAGTCAGCGTTAAGCCTCTATCATAAGTATACTAATAAAAAAAGGCTGCCGTAAATGGCAGCCTTTTTTTCATGAGGGGTAGAAGTAACTCTATTTCTTGATCACTTTGGAGGTAACTACCCCCTCAGCCGTGGCCACCTGCACCAGGTAGGTGCCTGCAGGCAACCCACTGAAGTCAATGGCCCAAGGTCGGCCGGTTTCTAACTGTTCTTTCTTGGTGAGTACCACCGCGCCAATGCTGTTGTACACCGTAACGGTGGCTGGGCCTGCCATGCCTTGGGAGGAGACATACGCCACACTTTCTACCGGATTAGGATGCACTACCAAAGCGGGCGTTGCACTCTCCGCTTCATCCGGGGCGTCGTTTAATGCCGTCAGGGTGCCGGTGCTGGAACCGCTTGTTCCCAGGGCATTTACTACCTTCTTGCCAATGTAACTCCCCACTTTCATGCTCGGCTTGCCAGACTCGGCCGAGGCTCCCCGCTGCATGCGGTAGTAAAGAGTTAAAACGCTGGAAGAAGTGAAGGCATTCTGCAGTTTCAGGTCCCACACGGTGCCGCTACCGGCAACTCCCACCACCGGGCTCTCTACGCCGGCCGACTTGACGGTGAACCCTTCTTTGGTAAGCACCACGGCCCGGTCAAACACCAGCCTTACTTTGCTGGCTTCAATAAGTTTGGCATTGGTGATTTTAGGAGGCAACACATCCAGGGCCGGATTTGCAAAGGTGGTTTTCTCTTTGAAGAGGTTGATCAGCCCGGTAGAGGCGTTGAACGAAAGCTTATCCACGGTTCCGCTTTTCACCGTGACGGCAGCAATGTTGCCCCCTTTGAGCAAGAGAGACACATCTCTGAAGCGGTTATGCTCGGGTATCTTGGAGTAATCTAACGTGATCACCAGTTTTTTGGTAGCCGCGTCATAAGTAGTGGTTCTCACCAGCAGGCGCTTTACCTCAAAGTACTCAATCAGCTCCTGCAATGACGGCACCCACACCCGGTCTCTGGAGGCCGTCTGCAGATGGTTCATCAACTCCGCGAACTTAGGCACATCAGGCCCGTGCGAACCCAACCGGAACATCTGGGGCGTAGCGGGCGTGGCCTTCAGCAGCAGCAGCCGGTCAATTTTCTCCTTGAAAGAGTCGGTGGTGGCTTGGTCCCATTTGTCGTTGAACGAGCGGTGGGTGTACAGCATCTGGCTCCAGTCGGCCGACAGAACGGCGTAGCCAAAGAACATAGGGCCCTCATCGCGCTTGGTCTGGGTGGTTAGCCCAATGTAGCCCAACTGCTTGCTGGTGGGATGGTAGCCTTCGTCGTTGGTGGGCGTCACGGCCACCCGCATTCTAACCGGCAAGCCGGCCGCCGCCATCTTGGTATAGAATACCTTGGTGTTTTCGTGGATGTTTTTGGCAATATCGCCATCAATCAGGGTATTGCTGGCGCTATGGGCATACCCATGGTTTTCCAGGGTCCATTTATTTCTGACCAGGGCATTCAGTCCTTCCTGATTTATTTTCTTTCCGGAAGAAGTGTACACGATCTGGTCCTGGTTGTAGTTGTTCAGGAGGTTCAGCGCGATGGCTCCACGGTAGTAAATTTTGTTGCCGCAGCCATCGGTGAAGTATTTGCCAGGGTAGGTGACCCCGTTAGAGGCCTTTCCCCCGCTTAACACTTTAAGCACATCCACCGCCTTGCCGCTGTTGTCGTCTAACTCAAAGGTAAACACCCCGGCTTTGTTGAACTTGAGGTTGGCGTACTCTACGGCTGGAGTAGTGGTAACATTGCTGAGGGTTACCTCAATCACCACTTTGTCTGGAACACTACTGGTGGTTTGCCTCAGAAACGCTTGTGCACTCCATTTTTGAGCTTCAAAGAAGGATTGATCTGCTACTTTTTTATTTCTGGCAGGAAGGAGGGCATTTCTTCCATTTGCGAACGCTTGCCCGGGTAAGTTTACCACCAGCAAGAACAGAATCAAGACTCTGCAATAGTAAAGGTACTTCATAAAACTACTAAAAATTGAACTCTTCTATCCCTACACACCTCCCAATTGTCTTGGTGTATACCGCCTAAGCCCGTTTACATTTTGGACTTATTTAGCCGCAAAGGTAGATGCAAGATCTAAACAGCTCAATAACAGCAGCTTAATTCATTGTTTATGTGCAATTTTATAAAAACAGGCGAAAAAACAACTTCTAAGGCCCAAACACTCAATTTTACAGCTAGTCACCCTAAAATAGATCTCAATTTTCAGTACCACTCCTATTTATAAGCTAGCTAAGGCTTTTTTATATGGCTACATCCGTCATCCCCTAATAATAAGAGCATGAAAAAAAATTACTCTTCTTCTATTCACAGCTCACTATTAAAGACTTAACCCATGAATATGAGTATTTTAATAGCTATTTACATAATACGCAGTAATCAAGAGTACACATCCTTTCTGAGGCAGAAACTTGCACCTAGAAAGCTTCTATTTCAAGGCGTAGAAGTCATACCATTTTACTAAATGAAAAATCTACCTTCTACGCCTAAAAGCAACTAGCAAATTCGCACCAGGTGAAGACTTTTCTAATTAGGAGTGCTACCATTTACCTGTTAGATGGAGCTTAAAACCTTGGTCTACCATAATGGCTCACAGAGACTACGTAGAATTTCAAAATTCACAGATGCTTTGTTCCACCATTCTAACCCTAGCCTAAGTGGCGGCAGTTTCTTCTTGAAGAGAATAGGCAAAGTGCTGATACACTCCTAGCGATACCACCCTGTTGATCAACCTTACTTTGCTTGTTTTAAAAAAGCACCACGCTACACTTCGGTAAAGGAGAGAACACATTGAGTTACAGGGCCGGTTGTCTAGAATGTAAAAGCAAGCAAAATAAAGAATTTAGGAATGCGCCTGTGACTTGGCAGAACCTACTACAAATAGTAATAATTACTTAAATGAGCATGCCACAAAGCAACTTATTTATAAAATTGCCAGACCGTTCATAAATAATACTCAACAACTTACTGCGTTCAGCCCATCTGCCCCTTACTTTTAGTACCTACTATTGAACCATAATGAAAAACCGGCGGTTACGGAGAAGCGCAACGCAGGGTTGCGTTTTCAGTTGTCTTTAACTCAACCAAAGGATTAAAACATGAAATCAACTAATTTCAAGAAAGCAGTTTCTTTCTTCGCCCTTGCTTCTGTATTCTCTATGGCAGGTTGCCAGAAAGACGAGATCCTGGAAGAAACAGCTACTGCCCCGGCAGCTCCAACCACCTCTTCAAAGACCGTAGAAGGTAAGTACATTGTGGTCATGAAGAACGGCAGCGCTGTATCAAAGGAAGAGCAAAGAAACCGCCTGTTCCAGAAATTAGGCATTAACCGCGAGCGCGTCAGCGAGCTATTCACGGGTACCGCTGAGGGCTTTACCGGCAACCTCACCAAAGAGGAACTGCAGCAGTTAAAGCAAGATGAAAACGTAGCGTACGTTGAGCCTGAGCAGGCGGTCATGCTGGGCAAGGCAAGCCTTTCCTCTACCACCAGCACTTCCACCACGGCCAGCACGCAGACTATGCCCTGGGGCGTGGCGCGCGTGGGCTACGGCGACGGCACGGGCAAGACCGTGTGGGTGATCGACTCGGGCGTGCAGTCCAGCCACCCAGACCTGAACGTGGACAAGGTGCGCAGCAAGTCCTTCATCTCGGGCGTGACCTCCTGGGAGGACGGCTACGGCCACGGCACCGGGGTGGCCGGCATCATCGGGGCCAAGAACAACGGCATCGGCGTGGTGGGCGTGGCGGCCAACGCCACCATTGTGGCCCTGCGCGTGTTTGACAACACCGGCTACGGCACCCTCACCCGCATCTACTCGGCCCTGAACTACGCCTACCAGAACGGCAAGCCCGGCGACGTGGTGAACATGAGCCTGCGCGTGAACGCCTCCACCATGCTGGACGACCTGGTGAAGAAGACCGCCGCGAAAGGAATGTTTGTGGTAGTGGCCGCTGGCAACAGCTACATTGACTGCAAGAACGACTCGCCCGCCCGCGTGGTGGCCCCCAACGTGTTTGTGGTGTCTAACATGGACTCGTACGGCAACTTCAACAGGAGCTCCAACTATGGCGCTTCGGTGAAGTTCTCTGCCCCCGGCACGGCCATCCACACTACCTGGAAAGGCGGCGGCTACGCCACCGGCACCGGTACCTCTTACGCCGCTCCGCACGTGGCCGGTATCGTGGCCCTGACCGGCGGCAAGGTGAACACCCAGGGTACCGTAGTGGGCGACCCAGACGGCAAGCCAGACCCCATCGCCTTGAAATAATCTCACAATAGCTTATTCAATAAGCCCATCAACAAGAAAGGCCCGTTGTACAACGGGCCTTTCTTGTTGATGGGCTTTGCATTTTTCCGGCGCCATTCTCCCCATTCCACCAAGCAGGCAGCGGCACCCAAACCTTCCCCTTCAGGGAATATCACTGCTTAATAATTGCTACTTCCCCGCTTTGCCATCAACCTTTTGCCCGTAAACATAGTACTCAAAATATATACTGCCTTTGAAAGAGGCCTATTCCTTTGATATAAACCTACTACTATGAAAAACTTACAGGCATACTTTTTCTCCCTGATGCTGGTGCTCACCCTCTCCTTGTCTAGCTGTGACGTGATTGGGGGAATCTTCAAAGCCGGCATGTGGACCGCCGTGATCATTATTGTGATTGTGGTGCTGCTGATTCTGTGGCTGCTGCGAAGAATCCGCAGATAAACGATTCAGACCTATTTCCGGAAAAACAGGCTAAAAACAGCGAAGGCCACCTGCACAGGTGGCCTTCGCTGTTTTTGTTTTACAAGAGTAGGATTATTTCTTACGCTCTGGCATGGTGCCCAGGACCCAGTCCCATAGCGGGGAAGAAACTCCGTAGGCCACCTCCGGGTCTTTGTAGTGGTGAATGGCGTGGTGAATCCAGAGCTGCTTCAGGAAGTTCTTTGGCGGGGCGTAGGCATGCACGGCATAGTGCACAAACAGGTACAGGGCATACCCGAACAGGAAGCCGGCCACAATCCCAAACACCAGGGTGCCGAAGACCAGTTTGAACACAAAGAAGAAAAAAGACGCCAGAAACAGGCTCACAATGGGCGGCATGGCCAGGCGCGTCTTGTCTTTAGGGTAATCATGGTGGTTGCCGTGAAACGTGTACTGGATGTTCTTCTTAAACTCATTGGTAGGCGCCATGTGAAAGATGTAGCGGTGCGCCATGTACTCTACCAAAGAGAACATGAGCCAACCCGCCAGAAACAGCCCTACCGCCGATAGCACATCCAGGAAACCATACATAAAACCATACATCAGCAAGCCGGTGGCAATTACCAGAAAGATGGAAATAGGAAGCGCAATGTGGGTATGGGTAAGGCGCTCCAACACTGGATTCTTGAAAATCGTTGCAGATCCTTTGTGATTCGGTTTCATGGTAAACGAAATTTAAGTGACATGTCTCTCTTGCCGAGAAACGCGCAAAAATAACTAAAATTATCTAGATACTGCCATTTCCCTCCTGCGGCAAACCTGCCAGGCACTGTTCAATCTGCTGCGCCACGGCCGTTGCCGGAGCAGCGCCTGCTGCTACGGTGCACACGGACTGCCTATAGAACTGCTCCCGCTGCTGCAGGGTTTCGGCTAAGTACCGGAGCAACTCAGGAGGGGTTTTGTCGCGCAGCAGGGGCCTTGCCTGCAGGTCTAAAGCCGTTAACCGGTCTACCAGTTCCTGGGGAGAAAGCCTGAGGTAAACCGTGATGCCCTGCGCCCCCATGAAGGCCATGTTCCCGCAGAAGCAGGGCGCCCCGCCGCCGGTAGCCAGCACCACCCTGTCTGGGCGCGAGGCCACTGCCCGCAGCGCCCGGGCCTCCGCCTCCCGAAAATAGTCCTGCCCCTGCTGCTCAAACACCTGCGGCACCGTCATGCCCTCCTGCTCCTCCACAAGGGTGTCCAGGTCCAGGAAAGTGTACCCTAACCGCTCGGCCAGCACCTTGCCCACCGTTGATTTCCCGCACCCCGGCATGCCCACCAGAAAGATCTTCATGTTTTTGGAATGAGTGATGGCGTGAATGAGTGAATAAGAGAATGAGTGATGGAGTGAGTGAATGAATGAGTTGATTGGTAAGTTAGTGTAAAGTAGCAACGGTGTTTTAAGCCTGATTTTTAAGAAACAGCCCCAAAACACACCCTACCCATTCGCTCCTTCACTCCATCACTCATTCGCTCATTCCATCAATCACAAAAGCTGTTGCACCTCTTGGAGCGTGGGCACGTCATTGTGGTGCCACTTGCCTACTACGGTGCCGTT
This sequence comes from Rufibacter psychrotolerans, assembly GCF_016924645.1. Classification (GTDB taxonomy): domain Bacteria; phylum Bacteroidota; class Bacteroidia; order Cytophagales; family Hymenobacteraceae; genus Nibribacter; species Nibribacter psychrotolerans. The sequence continues at coordinate 34,328 of NZ_JAFFJV010000003.1, forward strand.
CTTGAACAGCAGCAGCCCGGGGTTGGCCCTGATCATGGTTTTCAGGACGGTCCCGTCGGCAAAGAAGTAGGGCACCGCCAGGTTCACCTCGTGCCGAAACACGTCAAAGTCTTGGCTGCTGCTGGAGGTAATCACCACCGGCACAATCTTGGGGCTCTGGCTTTGCTCTATGCCGGCCAGCAGCGCGTTGATCTCCTTGAAACTCTCCTGATCGGCTTTTTTCACGTCTTTTACCAAAATCAGCAAGCGGTTGCCCAGGAACAGCTCCTTGGTGAAATCGCCCTGGTCGTTCCAGACGTTGAAGTCGGTGATTTTGGGGCCGTCTTCCGGATTGAGCGGCACCATCTTTTTGAACTTGTAGGTAGTGTCGGTAGGGTAGTTCTCCAGGGTCACTTCGCGGCCGTCTTTCTCCATGATGTACTGGTAGCGAATGGGTGCCGAGGGCTTCATGAGCTTGGGAATGTTGGCCCCCACCCGGTAAGCCCTGAAATCAAGGAAAGGCTCATGCCGGTACGCGTACACGCCCATGCCCACCGACAGCAGCAGGGCCACCAGCACCACCGCCCCGGTTACCCCCGCGTTCATGCGCGGGATAGACAGGATGTGCCGCTGGGTAAACAGCAACACCAGAATAAGCACCAGCAGGGCCACGTCTTTGCCGAAGGACTGCCACGGGGTAAGTTTAATAGCGTCACCGAAGCAGCCGCAATCGGTGACCTTGTTGTAGTACGCCGAGTAGAAGGTGAGAAACGTAAAGAACAGCGTTAGCAGGAAGAGCAGCCACACCACGGTGTTCAGGCGCCAGCGCACCAGCAGGGCCACGCCCAGCACCACTTCCAGGGTACTCAGGAAGATAGACAGGTACAGCGCAAACGGCTTGAAGGACAGGAACACCGGCGAGAAATCGGCGGAGAAGACCTCAAAGTACTCCTCCAGCTTAATGGCGGTGCCCACCGGATCGTTCAACTTGATCAGGCCCGAGAAGATGAACAAGCCGCCTACTACAATCCAGGCAAAACGGCTAAGCAGACGGAGTACCATGGTCTGGGTAATTAAGTTTGATCAAACAAAACACCGCGTAGTTGAGCATGTCGCGGTAATTGGCTTCCACGCCTTCAGACACCAGGGTTTGCCCGGCATTGTCCTCAATCTGCTTGGTGCGGTAAATCTTCATCAGGATCAGGTCGGTCATAGACTCTACCCGCATGCTGCGCCAGGCCTCGCCGTAGTCGTGGTTCTTGTCCTGCTGCAGCGCGTGCGTTTTCCTGATCTCCTCTTCGTACAGCTCCCGCACCTGCTCCACGGGCAGGGCCTGCTCGGTCTCGCCCCGCGCAATAAGCTGCTCCTGCATGAGGGCAATCACGCAATAGTTCACAATGGCCACAAACTCAGAGGCAATGTCATCCTGGATCTTCTGGGTGCCCTTCTCCTGAATGGACCTGATGCGCTGGGCTTTGATGAAGATCTGGTCTGTGATGGAAGGCAGCCGCAAGATTCGCCAGGCGGTGCCGTAGTCTTGGGTTTTCTGTAAGAAAAGACGCTTGCAGGCCTCTATTACGCGGTGGTATTCCTGGGCAGTTTGGTGAATCAAGTTTTTCGTTTTACTTTTATAAGAAATGAGAATATAGCTAATTGAGCGCGAAAGATACACTTTTTTGTAAAAAAACTACCCTCAACTGCGGCGGCCGGCTGGTGGTGCTGCAACAGCCCACGGTGATGGGCATTCTCAACTTCACCCCAGATTCTTTCTACGCCAACAGCCGCCTGCAGCACGTGGACCAGGCCGTGGAGAAAGCCGGCAAGATGCTGGAAGACGGGGCTACGTTTTTAGACATCGGCGGGTATTCTACGCGCCCCGGCGCCCCCGAGGTTACGGAACAGGAAGAGCTAAATCGCGTACTACCCATTATAGAGGCGCTCTCCAAGGCGTACCCGGCGGCCCTGCTGTCTATTGACACGTTCCGGGCCCGGGTGGCAGAGGCGGCCATCAACAGCGGGGCGCACCTGATCAATGATGTCTCCGGCGGCACCTTAGACGAGGCTATGTTTGCCACCGTGGGGAAACTGCAGGTTCCCTACATTCTCATGCACATGCGCGGCACGCCGCAAGACATGGCCAGGCAGAACCACTACCCCAACGGCCTCCTGGAAGAGCTGGTTTCTTTCTTCGCCCAGCGGGTGGCCCTGCTGCGGGAGGCCGGCGCCAAAGACATTCTGCTGGACCCGGGCTTTGGCTTCGCGAAAAATGTAGAGCAGAATTTCCATCTGCTGCGCCGCCTGCAGGAGCTGCAAGTGCTTGAGCTGCCGCTTCTAATAGGCCTCTCGCGCAAGTCCATGACCTACAAAACCCTGCACGTGGGTCCGGAGGAGGCGCTCACGGGCACAATTGTGGCCAACACCCTGGCGTTACTGCACGGGGCAGACATTCTGCGGGTGCATGACGTGAAGGAGGCGGTACATACTATTAAGATTGTTAAAAAGATGTTGACGGCGTGATTTCATTGTTTTCCATAGGGTTTTTAGAGATAGAGTGGCTGGACATTATTGATGTGCTGCTGGTGACGGTACTCTTGTACCAGCTCTACAAGCTCCTGACGGGAAGCGTGGCCCTCAAGATCTTTCTGGGCCTACTGTCTGTTTACCTGCTGTACCTGGTGGTGAAAGCCGCTGGCATGGAGCTGCTCACCATCATTCTGGGGCAGTTCATGGGCGTGGGCGTTTTGGCGGCCATTATTGTATTTCAGCCCGAAATAAGGCGGTTCCTGCTCATGATCGGGAAAACCACCTCGCTCAACAACGAGCGCCTGTTCAAAGGCTTTCCGTGGCGCCGCTCCGAGAACCCCGACAAACTTTCCATCACGCCGTTCATTGAGGCTGCCAAGTCGCTGGCCGGCAAGAACACCGGGGCCCTCATTGTGTTCGCCCGCAGCTCAGAGCTCCGGTACTTTGCTGAGTCGGGCGACGCCATTGACGCCATCGTGAGCAAGCGCCTGCTCATCTCCATCTTCAACAAAAACAGCCCCCTGCACGATGGGGCCGTGATCATCCAGGGCAACCGCATCAAAGCCGCCCGCTGCATTCTGCCCGTAACCGAAAGCAACGACGTGCCCGCCTCCATGGGCCTCCGCCACCGGGCCGCCATCGGCCTCACCGAAGTCACCGACAGCGTGGTGTTGGTGGTTTCTGAAGAAACCGGCCAGATTGCCCTGGTGCGCAACGGCGAGGTGTACCGCAACCTCTCCGCCGCTGATTTGCGCTCCAAGCTCAACCACTTCCTGTTTGACATTGAGCCCAAAGTAGTGGAGAAAGTAGCCGCTGCTTAGGCAATTGCTGGTTGCACATTGTTAATTGCTGATGGCTGGTTGTTGCCTGCTCATTAATAATGGTTTATGAATGGTTTATGGTTGATTGCTGCTTGTTGGCCGCTGTTTGCTAATTGCTCCTCAACTTTTCCACACCATGCTAAAATAAGGCTGGCGCGAACGCTCCACCTTCTGCCCAGAAAGCCCGCGTAGAGCTTGCAATTCCACTTCAGGTCTTTTCCTGTAAAATCGGCTCCAAAACAGAAGCGGTACAAACCAGCAGTTCTCATCTGCCCTACTCTGGCCCTTCTTCATCTGGCGCGAGTTTCTAACTCGTGCCTCCAGATGCCGGGTAGTCTCCAGACTACCCTCGCTGCCCCGCAGCGAACCCACGCATTGCTGAACAGCACGCAGTCCCAGGGCATGGCTCACGGCGAGTCCGGAGCGTTCGTATCATCCTACTGGCACGAGACCGGAGTCTCGCGCCAGTAGGAAGCCAAAGGCCGATTACTTTGATTCAGCTTCCAATAAATAGCCTTGGCGTTTCCAGGCCAATTTCCCGAAATCAGCTGGAAAACAACCACGCACCTCCAACGGTAAGCAAGGCAGATATAGGAAAATGTGTATCTTTTGGGCCTTAACCCGACCAACATGCGCTTCTCCCACATCCTCCTGCTCCTGCTGCTCCTCTCATGGGCGGTCCCGTCTTTCGCCCAGAAAGCGCCCAAAGAGAAAACCGACGCCAAACTCACCCAGAAACTGCAGGCCCTGACCAAAGACTTCCAGGGCGAGGTGGGCATTTACGTCAGGCACCTGAAAACCGGCAAGACCGTGGCCCTCAACGCCGACACGCTCTTCCCCACGGCCAGCATGATCAAGATTCCCATCATGGTGGGCATGTTTGACAAAATGGAACGGGGCGAGATAGACCCCAAGACCGTGCTCCGCTACCGCGATTCGCTGTACTACGCCGGCGAAGACATTGTAGGCAACTTCAAAGACAGCGCCACGGTGGCTCTGGGCAAGATTCAGATGCTCAGCATCACCACCTCAGACAATACCGGTAGTCTGTGGCTGCAGCAGCTGGCGGGCGGCGGTCTGGCCATCAATGCCTGGCTGGAGAAGAACGGCTTTGCCCATACCCGCATGAACTCCCGCACGCCGGGCCGCCGCCACATCTGGCAGAAGTACGGCTGGGGCCAGACCACGCCCCGCGAGATGGCCCACTTGGTGACCATGATCAGGGAAGGCAAGGCGGTGAGCCCCGCCGCCAGCGAGCGCATGTACCGCAACCTGGGCCGCATTTACGTAGACGAGATCGCCCTCTCCCAGATTCCGCCCTACGTGCACACGGCCTCCAAGCAGGGAGCGGTCAACCAGTCGCGCTCTGAGGTGGTGCTGGTGAACGCCCCGCACGGCGACTACGTGTTCTGCGTGATCACCAAGAACCAGAAAGACGAAAGCTGGCGCTATAACAACGCCGGCTATGAACTGATCCGGGCCGTGTCCAGAACCTTGTGGCAGCACTTTGAACCTAAGTCTGACTGGCAGCCGGCGCCAGGGGTAGAGCGGTACTAAGCAGACCAAATCGCTTCAGGAAAGGCGGGTCCTGCTCACCGCCCGCCTATCGGCGGCACCCCCTTTCGGCGGCTTTTCCAAAAATGGCCCTCAAAACGGCCGGACCGTTTTTCCACGCAGCGCGTAAGCCTTACTTCTTCGCACTTGTCCCTCGCCCCGGGCGTAAAAGAATAAAGCCCACCCTCCGCGCCTAAACGCTTCAGGTGGACTTTCCCCTTCATGAGATAGTAAGACCGTTCTATTGAACGGTACCCCTATCTGTTTGTCTTTTTTTACGCCGATAATTTTGGGGCCTTCAGCCCGAACTCGTCTTTCAGGGCGCGCCGGGCCGCGTGGTACCCGCACATGCCGTGCACCCCGCCCCCCGGAGGCGTAGACGAGGAGCACAGGTACACGCCTTTCATGGAAGTCTGATAGGGCGACAAGCGCACCGCCGGCCGGGTGTACAGCTGCCGCAGGTCAATGATGCCGCCATTGATATCGCCGCCGATGTAGTTGGGGTTGTGCGCCTGCACCTGCACCGTATTGAACGTATGCCTGGCCAGAATCAGGTCCCGGAAGCCGGGGGCAAAGCGCTCTACCTGGCGTTCAATGGCCTGGGTCATGTCTACGGTGGAACCGTTGGGCACGTGGCAGTAGGCCCAGGCGGTGTGTTTCCCCTGCGGAGCGCGGGTGTCGTCAAAGAGGCTTTGCTGCGCAAGGAGCACAAAGGGCCGCTCCGGGTGCTGGCCCTTGGCCGAAGCCGCCTCTGAGGCCGCAATCTCTTCCAGGGTATTGCCCAGGTGCACGGTGCCGGCCCCGCGGCACTCCGGGGCGGTAAACGGAATGGGTCCGTCCAGCGCCCAGTCAATCTTGAACACGCCCATGCCGTAGCGGTAGTTCTGCATCTGCCTGCGGTACAAGGGCGAAAGTTTCTCTCCGGCAATCTCCAGCAGCTGCCGGGGCGTGACATCCAGCAAGGCCACCTTGTGCGAAGGCAACTGCTCCAGCGAGGTGACGTACACACCCGTCTCTATTTTACCGCCTATGCTTTTGAAATAGGACGCCAGGGCATTGGCAATCTGCTGCGAGCCGCCCTTCGGGATGGGCCAGCCCTGCAAATGTCCCACCGCCATGAGCACCAACCCAATGGCCGAAGTGGTAAGGTTAGACAACGGCTGAATGGAATGCGCCGCCATGCCGGCCCACAACCCCCGGGCCTCCTGGGTCTGGAACCGTTTGGCCAGGAACGTGGCCGAAGTCAGGGCTTTCAGCCCGAAGGCGGCCATGTCAAGGGGATGGTTGGGGAAGCGCAAGGGACCCAGCACATCTTTCGCCAGGGCGGGCCAACGGTCCACCAAGGGAGTCAGCAGGTCTAAGTAAGACTGCCGGTCTTTCCCTAAGGATTGGGCGGTTTCCTGCAGGGAGGTAATTAGCGCGGCGGCGGTGCCAGTGTCAAACGGGTGCGCCGCCGCCACCTCAGGGTACAGGAACGAGAGCCCGTGCTCCTGCAAGGGCAGCGTCTTGAAGAACGGAGAACCGGCCGCCAACGGGTGGATGGCCGAGCAGACATCATGGACAAAGCCGGGTAGGGTCAACTCCTGAGAGCGCAGCCCGCCGCCTAGCTGCTCTTTGCCTTCCAGCAGCAGCACGCTCAGGCCTGCTTGCTGCATGGTAATGGCGGCGGCCAGGCCATTGGGCCCAGAGCCCACCACCACAGCGTCATATTGCGTTGTACTCACGCTTGCTCAAGTTAAATGGTCCGGTACTCTTCCTGCGGCGCAGGCCTGCCTTTTACGGCTCTTTTATAGAAAAGGGCGTAAAAACAGCTGGTGGTTCTTGCGTATACAGGCTACAAGCTACAGATTTTTTCCATGCCGCACCCTTCTTCCCTCCCGCTTTTTCCGGACCTTACCCCCATCCTGGAGCATGTCACCGTGCTGGACTTTGAGACCACCGGCGTAAGCGGCGGCAAAGGCCGGGTCATTGAGATTGCCGCCCTCAAGGGTTCTCACCACCAGATCACCGGCCGGTTTCACACGCTGGTACAACTGAAAGGCGAGCTCCCGCCCAAGATCACAGAGATCACGGGCATTACGGCCCAGGACCTGGTACACGGCATGGAGGAGCGCGCGGCCTTTTCTATTTTGAGGGAGTTCATTGGTGCCAGCACCGTGGTGGCGCATAACATTCCGTTTGATTTAGGTTTCCTGTACAGCACGTACCGCCGCCTGAAACTGGAACCAGTGGCCCACCCCTTCCTGGACACCTTGTCGGTTTGCCGGTTGCGCCAGCCTTCGCCACGCAGCTTACCAGACATGTGCAAAGCCTACGGCATTCCGCTGACCCGGTGGCACCGGGCCCTGCCAGACGCCACGGCCACCTGGCACCTGCTGCAGCGCCTGCACCAGGAAAGCCCCCTGGACCACCTGCGCAACAAACTGGTCCTGAACCCCAGGTACGGCGCTCCCCGCTGGCTTCCGCCCCTGGCGGAGGTCATTCCCGCCCCAGATGCACCCCTGCAGAATGCCAGCCTCCCGCCAGAAGGATAAAACCTAGTCCGCTGGGCTGTTTCTCTGTTGAACTTGGACAAATCAAGCCAGGCGCCTTTCCCGTTTCGGGCCCATTTTCGTATTTCCCGCTCTAAAATGCCGTACAAATTCTCTTTACCCGGGGTTTGCTTCTCCGTTTAAGAAAGCTTCAGGAATAAGGCATTAGCACTATTCCCCTGCTTACCTAACCAAAACCTTACCCAATAAAGAGATGGCAAAGCTGCGGTTGATTTGGATAGTACTACTCAGCGGATGGCTGTTTTCCTGCTCTTCCTCTGAAGACACCTTAGAAGCAATCAAGCCCGATACGGGCTTCCTCACCAAAGGCGTGTACCCGCTGCAGGGTGCCCAGGACCTGGACAAGTTGATCAATGAGATCGGCAACAGCCGGTATGTCCTGCTGGGGGAGGCCAGCCACGGCACCGCTGAGTTCTACACCTGGCGCGCCGAACTGACCAAGCGCTTCATCCAGGAGAAAGGCTTTACCATCATCACGGTGGAGGGCGACTGGCCGGCGGCGTACTCGCTCAACCACTACATCCAGGGGCAGCAGGGCGGTACTGCGCAGCAGGCGGTTCAGGCGTTTCAGCGATGGCCTACCTGGATGTGGGCCAACCAGGAAGTAGCCCAACTGGCCGAGTGGCTCCGGCAGCACAACCAGGCGCAGGCCCAGGGCCAGAAGGTGGGCTTCTATGGCATGGACGTGTACAGCCTGTGGGAGTCACTGGCGGAGGTAGAGCAGTATTTTGCCACGGCAGACCCTTCCGTTGCCCAGCTGGCGCAGAATGCCCAGACCTGCCTGGCCCCGTACAACCAGGACGAGCAGCGCTACGCCGAGGCCACCCTTAGGGGAAGTTCCTGCGCCACCCAGCTTGAGCGGTTGCTGGAGGCGGTGAGCGCTTACCGGGCCCGGCAGCCCGCGGGCCATGAGGCGGCGTTCAACGCCGAGCAGAACGCCCTGGTAGCCGTCAATGCCGAACGGTACTACCAGCAGATGGTGCGCAGCAGCGCCGGCTCCTGGAACCTCCGCGACCGGCACATGCAGGAAACCGTGAACCGGCTGGTAGCTCACCGGGGAAACAGCGCTAAGGTAATCGTGTGGGCCCACAACACGCACGTGGGCGACGCCCGCTACACCGACATGGCCTCTGCCGGCATGGTGAACATTGGCCAGCTCCTGCGGGAGCAGCACGCCCAGGCCGGGGTGTACCTGGTGGGCTTCGGGACGTACCAGGGGCAGGTGATTGCCGCCAACCAGTGGGGAGGCGCCGTGCGGGTCATGCAGGTGCCGCCGGCCCAGGGCAACAGCTGGGAAGCCCTTCTGCACGCTTACAGCCCAGAAGACAAACTCCTGCTGATGCGCGAGTTACAGGACATTCCGGAAGCCATGCAGACCAGGGGGCACCGGGCCATTGGGGTCACGTACAACCCTTCTTCTGAAGCGGGCAATTACGTGCCCACCGTCTTGCCCCGCCGCTATGATGCCTTCCTGTTCATTGACCAGACAACGGCCCTGTCGCCGCCGGGCGGGGGCAGTTTCTAGCGGGCTTTCTATCTGGCAAGCACCTGGAGGAAAAGACGACCGGCGCTAAAAAGAAAGGGGAGCATTGCTGCTCCCCCTGGTACTTTTGTCTCTGTTGTTGTCTAAAAAATGCAACGGAAAATCTGGTGCTTTCCTGCAACAGGTAGTCAGGCTACTGCAGGAGTGGCGTACTACGGCAGCTAGTCAGGCTGCTAGAGTACCCGTACACTTTTGGCGACATCGTTGCCTTCGCCGTCTTTCTCAATCTCAAACTCCACGCGGTCTCCTACGTGCAGTTCATTAAAGTCTGTGTCAATCACGTTGGTAAAGTGAAAGAACAGGTTGTTGGGTGGGTACTTGATAAAACCGTAGCCGTTTTTCAGGCTCATGATCTCACCTTCGCCGTGGCTTTCAAATCCTTCTTCCTGGTCGTGGTCCTCGTCGCGGTCAACGGTGCTCCGTTTCTGGTCTGGCTGCACAAACAGGCGGTGGATCTTAGAATCATTGCGGGCAATGCGCTGGTCAATGATTCCGTGCATGGCCATGGGGTACGTTACTTCGGCCAGCAGATCCTGTGACGGGCGCGTGGTCATGCGCTGTCCGTTGTCTGTGGTGTACTCAAACTCCCAGGTGAGCGCCATGATGCGGGTACCCAGGGTGTTCACCTTGCGTACCATGGGCACATAGTCGCCGTCTGAGGAGATAAGCACCAACACGTCAAAGCGTTTGTAGAATGCCTGCTCAAAGGCCTCCAGCGCCAGCCACACGTCTATGCCGCGTTCCTGCTTGTATCCCTCCGGTGTAGTCCGCACCGGCAGATAGTGGGTAGTCACGCCCTCAGACATGAGAATGTCGTCAAACACCCGGTCCCAGTAGAGGGTATCACCGCGTTGGCTGGCCTCGTAGGCGTTGAGCCGGCCCCGGAAGTAATGGGCATCCACAATCCGGCAAAAGCGCGGATCTACCCCTTCTTCCTCGGCCACCTGGTCCCGGATAAATTCGTGGAGGCCAGAGATGCTGATCCTACGCTTGCGCTGATGGCCGTAGGCGTAGTAGTTGCTGACCTGTAAGAAGTAATTACCGTCATAGAAGACGCCAATCCTTACTAATTTTTCCTGCATGTTGTTATCTATTTTGTGTCTGTCTGTCTTTCAAATGGTCTGTCATTTTAAGTATATCTGTTGTAATGAAATGGGGCACGCAGTAATCTTTGGGGAAACGGTAAAAAGACAGAGAGACTTCAAGGGGTACAAAGGAGCAGGAAATCGTTTGCTATGGGTTGTCTGATAGAAACTGATGGTTTGCAATCTGCTATACGTTAAATATACCTTCATTTATAAGTCTGGGGAACCTCTATTTTCTTTTTTCTTTTGGCTGTGCTACGGCAACGGCTACCGGCACAAACCAGTGGGTTTACCTGGGTTTATTTTTGATATCCTCTAAAAGAAAGAACGTTTCAGTACGTTGCTACCGGGCAAATGTAGCCAATGATTGTTTTGGTTACAACCTAAAATGCAGCGTGGCGTTGTATTAATTAAACGATGTTTGCTGCCATTCTAGTACTTGCCTGGTGCCCTGTTTTAGGCCATTTTCAAGAAAAACAGCCCAGAAATAGCGGGGTAAAACCTGACCCCTGCGGTACCCCAGCCCTGCTACCCGCCTCTGCCCTGCCCATTAGAAACGTGTGGCGGTCTTATCCCAACTCTGAAAACAAACCTTTCAGAGAGTAAACCGCTGATCTTTCCTTTTGTTTACCAGCAAGATAGTCAAGTTCCCTAGCCCTAAAGCAGGGCTAGGGCCAGCTCCAGGTCCAGGTCCAGAATGTATCGCAAGATTTTGCCGCTAAGGGAAAGCGCTCCGGAGCGTTTGTCCCGGTGAAGGAAGTGATGCGAGGGGTCTGAAATTAATCCTAAAATAAGGAAGGGCCGAAGGAGGCAAATTCCTGGAAATTACATTTCCAATTACGCCTATTTTTGCACCTACTTTTTTAATTAATTGAATAAGTTAGGTAGAATCTGGAATCCTTAAATTCATGAAAGGTTCTAACGAAAAAGAGCCCGCCTTGGAAAAAGCGGGCTCTTTTGATAGCAGGGTTTTTGGAAGTACTACGCCTTCAGCACTCCCAGTTCCCGGCCTACCTCGGTGAAGGCCTGGATGGCCCGGTCCAGGTGCTCCTGCGTGTGCTCCGCCGAAAGCTGTACCCTGATGCGCGCTGCGCCTTTAGCTACCACCGGATAATAGAACCCGATCACGTAAATGCCCTTCTCCAGCATCTTGGCCGCGAAGTCCTGCGCCAGTTTGGCGTCATACAGCATCACGGGCACAATAGGATGCACACCTGGACGGATGTCAAACCCGGCGGCGGTCATGTTCTCCCGGAAGTACTTGGTGTTCCACTCCAGGCGGTCGCGCAGCTCGGTGGTGGAGCTCAGCAACTCCAGCACGGCCAGAGACCCGCCCACAATGGCCGGAGCCAGCGAGTTGGAGAACAGATACGGCCGGGACCGCTGGCGCAGCATGTCAATGATTTCTTTCTTGCCGGTGGTAAAGCCGCCCATGGCACCGCCTAGCGCTTTGCCCAAGGTACCAGTGATGATGTCCACGCGGCCCATCACGTTGTGGTACTCGTGGGTACCTCGGCCGGTCTTGCCAATGAAGCCGGTAGAGTGGGATTCATCTACCAGCACCAGGGCTTTGTACTGATCTGCCAGGTCACAGATTTTGTCCAGTTGGGCAATGGTGCCGTCCATGGAGAAAGAGCCGTCGGTGACAATGATGCGGTGCTTGGCGCCCTGGCTTTGCTGCAGTTTGGCTTCCAGGTCGGCGAGGTTGTTGTGCTCGTAGCGGAAACGCTGGGCCTTGCACAGCCTGATGCCGTCAATGATGGAGGCGTGGTTCAGGGCATCGGAGATGATGGCGCTCTGTTCGTCAAACAAAGGCTCAAACACGCCGCCGTTCGCGTCAAAGGCCGCCGCGTACAGAATGGTGTCTTCCATGCCCAGGAACTCGGCCAGCTTCTGCTCCAGCTGTTTGTGGATGTCCTGGGTGCCGCAGATAAAGCGCACTGAGCTCATGCCGTAGCCGTGGGTGTCAATGGTGCGCTTGGCAGCCTCAATCACCGCCGGGTGTGAGGAAAGCCCCAGGTAGTTGTTGGCGCAGAAGTTGAGCACCTCGCCGGTCTGCTGGGTTTTGATCTGGGCGTGCTGCGGGGTAATGATGACCCGCTCCTTTTTATATAAGCCGTTCGCTTCAATTTCGGCTAACTGCTGCTGTAAATCAGGTTGCAGAGTTTCGTACATAGAGTTCGTGGATTATTCGTTCGTGTGGTTTTACGTGGAAAACGTACAGGCAAATTCCTGAAAGGGGCTGTACGCAGGTTTCCGTGACCAAAGATACAAAACCTGGGCGCCTGCCCTAATTTTTTGGAGCCGCATGAATAACGTACATTTGTTTTTCTATTCAGCACCTTCATGACAAAAAAGCCCCATACCATACTAGTGATCGGCGCCTGCGGCCAGTTAGGCTCTGAACTTACCCTGGAACTGAGAAAAATCTACGGCGATGCCAACGTGGTGGCCGCCGACATTCAATACCCCAAACAAGCCGAGCTGCGCGAAAGCGGCCCCTTTGAGATTGTGGACGTGCTCACGCCCCAGCACCTCACCGACCTGACCTCCAAGTACAAGGTGAAGCAGATCTACCACCTGGCGGCAATTTTGTCGGCTACCGGCGAGAAGAACCCCAAGTTTGCCTGGCGCCTGAACATGGACGGCCTGTTCAACGTGCTGGACTTTGCGCTGGAGCACAAGGTGGAGAAAGTGTACTGGCCTTCTTCCATCGCCGTGTTCGGACCCAATACGCCGCGCGAGAACACGCCGCAAAACACCATCATGGACCCCAACACGGTGTACGGCATCAGCAAGCAGGCCGGCGAGCGCTGGTGCGAGTACTACTTCCTCAAGTACGGACTGGATGTGCGCAGTCTGCGTTACCCGGGCCTCATTGGCTACAAAGCCCTGCCGGGCGGCGGCACCACCGATTATGCCGTGGACATTTACCACCAGGCCCTGGCCAAAGGCACCTACAAGTGTTTCCTGAGCGAGCACACCCGCCTGCCCATGATGTACATGCCCGATGCCCTCAAAGGCACCTTGGACCTGATGCACGCGCCCGCCGAGCAGGTGAAAATACGCTCCTCCTACAACCTGGCGGCCATGAGTTTCACGCCAGAGGAAATCGCTGGCAGCATCCGGCGCCACTACCCAGACTTCACCATCACCTACGAGCCAGACATGCGCCAGCAGATCGCCGACTCCTGGCCGCAGAGCATTGATGACCTGGCCGCCCGCCAGGACTGGGGCTGGAAACCGCAGTACGACCTGCACACCATGACCGATGACATGCTCCTGCACCTGAAGCGGATCAACAACTAACCAAGGCTCCGGCTTGCTACCTGTCCTGGCTCACCCAAAGCCCCTGCTGTCTGGTAACGGCGGGGGCTTTGTTTTGGGCCCGTTTTCCAGGAAACCGGCCCAAAACAGAAGCGCCGCCTGACCCGGCAAAGCCCTGGCATGATCTGCCCCAGCTACCGCCGCCGCATTTTTTATCTTATTCATTCTCAGATAAATACTGTGCTCCGCCACGATCTTACCCCTTAACCTGCTGGAATTACATACTGCTTTTGTAATATTGCGCCCCATCATTATCCCTTATTTAATTTTTAAAAGCATGTTAAAAAAGATTTTCACCGCTGCGGCCCTCAGCTTGACCCTGGGTTTTGCGGCATCGGCCCAGGAAGTAGGCGGAATTAAACCCGCCGCCGGCGAAGTAACGGGCGAAGTGCAGCTGAACCTGACCGACGGTAACACCGTGGGCTTGGGCCTGAACCAGTTACGCGGACGTTATTTCCTGAGCCCCACCACGGCGGTACGCGCCTCTGTTATCCTGGACATTGAGAACCAAACCGGCGATGATGATTTTAGCCGCACCTCTACCCTGGTGGTGTTGTCACCGGGTATTGAGAAGCACTTCGCGGGCACAGACCGTTTGTCGCCGTACGTGGGCGCTGAGCTGACCCTCTCTAAATTGTTCGCCAGCGAGGAAGGCGATGATTACGAGATTGAGGGCGCCTGGTCTAACGGCAGTGGCTTCTCTAACCGCAACTACTTCGGGTTTGGCCTGGGAGCCGTGGCCGGTGCAGACTACTACTTCGCCCGTCACGTGTACCTGGGCGTGGAGTTCGGCTTTGGCCTGCAGTACACCACCGAGGGTGATGTAAAGGTGAATCCAGAAGGCCGTCCGTCCACTACCATTGACGGGGAAGGCGGTTCTTTGAGACTGCGCCCTACCGTGAACAGCGGTCTGCGGTTAGGCTTTGTGTTCTAGTCTGATCAAGATTCTGTTTGAGCCCGGCCCTAATCTCTGGTGCCGGGCTTTTTTGTTCCTGCCCGTCCTGGGCCCCAACCGCCAGCTTTCCTGCGCCCATCTGGCTTTTTCAGGGTTGTTGACTGTTTCAGGGCTGTTTCCTGGAAAATCGGCCCAAAACGGCTGCTCTCTTTCTCCGCCTCCGCCACAACCTTTCCGGCCTTAATCAGTTAAAAAACGCGGCACCTTTTACAGCATCCTCGGGCTATGATTGTGAATCCGCATGAGAAGGGTTGGGAGATTATCTTTCAGCAGGCACACGCGCTGTTGGCGGCCGAGATAGGCTTTGCCTGGCGCCAAGCGAAATGGCCACTGCAGTTCATGCAGACCCTGGCGGCCATTGCGCAGCATGACGACGGCCAGAAAGACTGGACCGGCCGCTATGCCCTTACGCCCGCCGGCGCGCCCGCCAACTTTACGCAGCTGCCCTTTTGCCTGGAGCAGGCCCGGCAGGTCATGAAAGAGGCGCGTTTCCAGGGCCGGTGGCGAAGCCTGCTCACCAGCATGCACCTTTCCTTTTTGTATGAGGAACTGCGGGGCCAGAAAAAAGAATGGGACGCTTTCCTGGACGAGCAACTGGCCTACCAGAAAAAGTGGCGCCAGCAGCTCAAGGTCTCCAGGCCCGATGCCCGGTACGCCTATGATTTCATGCAGTGGTGCGACCGCTTCTCGCTCATCCTTTGCCGCAACGAGCTGCCCGAGATGGAGCGGGCCCTGGAAATCAGTAACGGCCCAGACCAGGTTAGGTACGAGGTCACGCAGCTGAAAACCGGCCCGGTGCTGGTGCAGCCCTGGCCTTTTCAGGCAAAGCAGCTCTCCCTGTCTGTGGAGGCGCGCTGCCTGACCCAGCTGCAGTTTAACTCTGACCAGGAACTGGCCGAGGCCATGTGGCAGGCCCCCATCCACCGCAAGGAGTGGCTCCTGACGCAGGGCTAACCCAGGCTTTGCTCCCCCGCCCAGGCCATCGGCAGAAGCCTGCAGCATGACTGAGGCTTTGGGTTACTGATGGTGGCCCTGGCAAGGCAGAAATGGTACTCTTGCCGGTACCGCTCCCTGGCAGCCAGGCTCCTCCCCCCGTAATTTTCGAATAAACCTCCGCCGTGTTTCCCCGTTAACTATAGTTTAACAAACCTTTTCACCTGATGGCCATTCAGATTTCCTCTGACCACGAGTTGCGTTCTATCATTTTTGAGCGCGAGCGGGTAATTGTAAAGTTCATAGATGAAGACTGCCAGATCTGTAAGCTTTTAGCCCCTTCTTTCAAGCAATTCTCTGACGACCCCACCTATGACAGCATTACGTTCCTGCAGATGGATGCGTCTGAAAACCCGGTTTCCAGCAAGGAGGTGAAACTCACCGGCACGCCGTTCTTCGCCATTTACTTCCGGGGCACCTTGCGCCACTGCAGCTTGCTGTCTTCTGAGGCCGAGGTCAAGAAAATGCTGGACCGGCTGCTGGCCTGCAAAGCCTGACCTTTGGGGGGCCGTTTTGGCCAGAATAGCCCTAAAACAAGAAGCCCGGCTTTGTGTGAAGTTCGCTAAATTTGTGGCATGGCCCAGCGCTCCCTTCTTTCCCTAGTATCCATCCTTTTGTCGGCCGCTGGCCTTTTGGCGGGCTGCCAGCAGTCCACCACCCTCACCGGCGTTCAGCCAGACGCCACGGTGGCTCCCCAGCCCTTGCCCCAGCCGCAGCTTTCCACCATTACCCTGCCGGTGACCATGCCGGTGAAGGCGCTGCAGGAGCGCATTAACCAGGAGCTGCCCCCCACCCTTTACCAGGACACCAACCTGGAAGACGATGACCTGATGGTGACCGTCACCAAGACGGGGCCGGTGCAGCTGCGCGCCGAACTCAGCAAGCTCTACATGGAGGTGCCGCTGCGGGTCTGGGCCAGGGGGCGCTGGCAGTGGAACGCCTGCGAGCTGTGCAAAAAGCTGCAGAAGACCGAGGAAACCGAGTTTGAGGTTACCGTGTGCACCGAAAGCCGGCTGCAGATCTTGCCAAATTACCTTCTCAAAAGCCACTCTACCGGAGACTTTACCTGGGGAGCCCGCAAGCCTACCCTGGCGCTGGGTCCGCTCAAGATCAACCTGGCCCCTTTCATTGAATCCAAGCTGAAGGCCCAGCTGAACCCCATGCTGCAGCAGCTGGACCAGGAGCTGCAGAAGAAGGTTCCGTTGCAATTATACCTGGCCGAGGCCTGGCAGCAGTTACAGACCCCGGTGCTGCTCAACGCCCAGTACAACGCCTGGCTGGCCATAGAACCCAAAGCCGTCAGGCTCACGCCCCTGGAGCTGCAGCAAGACCAGCTTAGCTTACAGGTGGGCATTGACGCCCTGGTGCAGGTGGTGCCCGGCCAGAAACCCCAGAACGCCACGGTTCAGGCCCTGCCGTCCTTTATTCCGGCCCGCTCGCTTCCGCCGCAGGCGCAGCTCAACGTCAGCAGCCATCTGTCTTACGCCTACCTTACCCAGGTACTCCGGAAAGAGCTCAACAACCAGACCTTTTCCTTTGAGGGCGGCAAGCACCAGCTCACGGTGCATGACATTGCCGTGGCCGGGAAAGGCACCCAGCTCCTGCTGGCCCTTGATGTCAGTGGCCACTCCAAGGCCGGGTTCCTCACCAAGAAGCTCAACGGCAAGGTCTGGCTGCAGGGCACGCCCTATTATGACGCCGCCGCCCAGGAGATAAAAGTGCGGGACCTGAGCTACACCCTGCAAACCCGCGACCAACTGGTAAACACCGCCAACTGGCTGCTGCAGAACCGGTTCAGAACCCAGATGGAGCAGCAGATGACCGTTCCGGTGAAAGGCCAGCTCACCACCCTGCGCGAGGCCCTGCAAACCGGCCTGCGGGAAACCCAGCTCCAGGAGAAGATGGTGCTGCGGGGCTCTGACTTCACCCTGGAACCCGACACCCTCTTTGTCACCGAGGCGGGCATCAGGGCCCATTTCCTGGCTACCGGCAAGTTGGCGCTCTTCTTCCAGTAAACGGCCGGCTGGCGTAGCCCGGCAGGTGGACAGTTGCCCGCTGGGCGCAGGCTGGCCGGGCGGAGCCTGTTTTTGGGGGATTTTCCTGCCCCAAAGGCCTGGCACCAACTATTCTGGGGGCGTTCCCGTACGTTTTCCTTAAGACTGCACCAGAATTTAACCAGAATGGCAAAGTATACCGCAAAAAGCATCTTAGGGCTTATCACCAACTCGGCGGGAGAGTTCATGAAAAACAACTCTCTGCGCCTGGCCGCGGCGCTTTCGTACAACACCATTTTCTCTTTGCCGCCGCTGCTGTTTATTGTGGTGCGCACCGCTGGGTATTTCTTCGGCGAGGAGGCCGTGACCGGGCAGCTCTACTCCCAGATCAAAGGCATGGTAGGCCCTGAGGCCGCCGCCGAGATCCAGTCCATGATTACCAAGCTGCACCTGGAAGGCCCTAACCCTATGGCCACCGCCATTGGCATTGGCACGCTGGTCTTTGCCAGCACCACCATCTTTGTGACCCTGCAGGAGTCGTTGAACCAGGTCTGGAACCTGCAGACCAAAGCCAAGAACGGCATCATGAAACTGGTGCGGGACCGGGTCCTGTCCTTCGGGATGATCCTGAGCCTCTCCTTCCTGCTGCTGGTGAGCTTAGTGATCAGCGCCCTCATCGGCATTCTTACAGACTACCTGCAACGCCTGCTGCCGGGCCTGGCCATTGTGTTTATCTACATCCTGGATGTGGCGGTTTCCCTGAGCCTGATCACGCTCCTGTTTGCCTTTATCTACAAATACCTGCCCGATGCCATTATCCGGTGGCGTGACGTGTGGGTGGGTGCCTTTGTCACGGCTTTCCTGTTCTTGCTGGGCAAATACCTCATTGGCTGGTACATTGGGCAGAGTGACTTCAACAGCTCCTACGGCGCGGCCGGTTCTATGGTGGTCCTGCTTTCGTGGGTGTACTACTCTTCGCTCATTATTTTCTTCGGGGCCGAGATCACGCAGGAGTACGCCGATACCTTCGGGCAACCCGTGGTGCCCAACCACAACTCCGTGCGGATAGAGGTCCGCGAAATTCCCCATGAGGAAAGCGACGAGGCCCTGGCCGGCCGTCCTCCCGCCCAGGGGCGCTTCAGGAAATAGCGTGCCGCCCGCCGGCGTTTAGGGCCCGTTTTCCCAAAAGCAGGGCAAAAACAAGCCATCAGCCTTGGTTCCTACTCAGTACCAACCACTTACCAGACTTCGCTTTCTACTGGCAGCATCCTGGGCCAGTCCTTCAGGAATTTTGATAAAAACAGCGCCGGCAGCAGGGGGAAATTGTGGGCTTATCGGTCTACAGAAAGGAGAAAATTGTGTTAGTAATGTGTAGCTTTACCACCGGTTTTCCCGTATAGAACATACCTATCTGGCTAAACCCCTTTTTCTATCTCTGTACTGGTATGCGGCGGCTGATTGTACTTCTGTGTTTACTCCCTATCTGGGTGTATGGTGACTGCCAGACCAGACAGCACCCAGACACGCCGCGGGTGGCAGCCGTGACGCCCAAGCCCCAGACCCGCACCGCCAAACCTGCCCCGGCCCGCAACTTCAACAACACCGCCAGCATGCAGGCCTTCTACGCGCGCATAGAAATGGAGGCCCAGGACCACCCCGAGGTGCTGAAAGCGTCTGAGTTTATCTCCAACCCGTTCCTGCCCGCCGATAGGGAACCTGTTTTGCAGCACTATGTGGCGCAGGTGCGCACCGCCTTGCAGATTGTGAAAGACACCATTGCCAACCTGCATAACGCCCGGTACATAGACACACTCTTTCAGCTCACCTTTGACTCCAGCACCGTGGAGCTGTACTACCCCATGTACACCAAACGGTTCATGCTGTCGTACGCAGACATCAAGAGCCCTAACCTGGCTTTGAAGAACGGCATCAAAGTGGGCTGCTCCCGCCAGGAACTCCTGGAAAAACTGCAGGCCTACAAGCTCTTCATCAAAGAAAGCCGGAACGTGGTGGAGGTATGCGACCTGGAGCAGAACTCCTGGCTCCGGTTCCACCTGTCAAAAGGCAAGGTAAGCTGCATCCAGTACGAGGGCTACATTGATTAACCATTCCATTATCAATTAGGAATTTGGGTGATAGACCTAGTCTGGTCTGGCTTAGCCTGATGCAATTTCAAGATGCACCCCAAGGGGCTGTGGGGTGATCTTCCTTTTCAGGCCTACTTTTCTGAAATCAGGTGCAAAATAGCTGCAGACTCCCGCTTTCATCTGCCGGATGCTCTGGAAGCAACCTGCCGGTAACCGTTTTGGAGCCGTTTTCCCAAGAGGCTGGCAAAACCAAGCAATTCCTAATTCCTAATTCCTAATTCCTAATTCCTAATTCCTAATTCCTTCTGCAAACCTGAATTCTTCGTTCTAACTTCGCCGCATGAATCTTGAAGTAAGACAAACCAAAGACGGCTCTACCACGCTCTACGTGCCTGAGCTGAACGAGCACTACCACTCGGTGCACGGGGCATTGCAGGAGTCTTTGCACGTGTTCATTAAGATGGGGCTGGAAGCCACGCTGGAGCGGCTGCCGGCCGTGCGCCTGCTGGAGGTTGGGTTTGGCACCGGCTTGAACGCGCTGCTTACCCTGCAGCACACGCTGGCCTCCAAGGCAGCGGTGCAGTACGATACCCTGGAGAAGTACCCTTTGGCGCCGGAGGTGGTGGCGCAGCTGCAGTTTGACAAGTTCATCCTCAATCCTGAGTTGCTGGACTTCTTTGGTCCCTTGCACGCGGCGCCCTGGGAGCAACCCGTGGCCGTAACGCCCCACTTTACCCTGCGCAAGCTGGAAACCGACCTGGAAGCCTTCGCCCCTAGCCCCGAAAGCTATGACCTGGTGTACTTTGACGCCTTCGCCCCCGAAAAGCAGCCCCACCTCTGGACCGATGCCATCTTCCAGAAAATGTACGACTGCCTGGCCCCCGGCGGTACCCTGGTCACGTACTGCGCCAAGGGCAGCTTTAAGCGCAGCCTCAAAACCGCCGGTTTTACGGTAGAGGCGCTGCCTGGCCCCCCGGGCAAGCGTGAAATGACCCGCGGCGTGAAGCCCTAGCCAGGTCAGCCCCTTTTTCGCCTTACTCCCGGCGCTTAGCGCCAGTGGGGCAACCCCTACTCGGAAGACCATAATAGCGCCCTCTTCACCGGAAAGAGCCAAAGTCAACCCCAAGACTTTGGCTCTTTTTGCGTACTTTTAAGTTTCGCATTTCTGCGCAGTACTTACACCCTTACTTCTTTACTCCATACTAACCCTTTCCATGAGATTTGCTTACACGCTGGCTGTCCTGCTCTGGGCAAGCCTGGGGCTGCAGGCCCAACCGGGGCAACCTGCCAAAGCCAACTACCAACTGGCCGCCCGCTTCTCCCCCAAAAAGCTGGAAAAACTAATCTTCAGCACTACCCTGGACCCTCACTGGCTCAAGAAAACCGACCGGTTCTGGTACATGTACGAGACCCCCAACGGCAAGAACTGGTACCTGGTAGACCCCGCCGCCAAGTCAAAGCAGGCCCTGTTCAACCTAGACCAGCTGGCCGCCGCCATCACCACCATTGTGCGCGACCCGTTCGATGCCCAGCACCTGCCCATTGAGAACCTCAAGTTCACCGAGGACGAGAAGAGCGTGCAGTTTGAGGTAAAAAGCACCATTGACCAGGTGAAGAAAGACCGCCTGGACAAGAAGGCCGCCGACTCGCTGGAGAAAAAGACCTTCTACTTCCAGTACAACCTGGCCACCCGCCAGCTCACCGAGCTCAAAGAGTACAACAAGCCCAAGCGCAAGCCCACCTGGGCCTCCATCTCGCCAGATCAGAAATGGGTGGTGTTCGCTAAAGAGCACAACCTCTACTGGATGGACCGCGCCAACTACGAGAAGGCCCTCAGGAACGAGAAAGACTCTACCATTGTGGAGCACCAGTTCACCACCGACGGCGTGGAGTACTACACCTACGGCGACACCAACGGCGAAACCAACGTAGAGCGCGAGAAGAACAAGAAGAACCGCAAGCCGGCTTTCATCATGTGGTCGCCAGACTCCAGGCACTTCATCATGACCCGCACCGATGCCCGCAAGGTGAAAGACCTGTGGGTGCTGCACCACACCGCCGCTGGCCGTCCGGCGCTGGAAACCTACAAATACCACATGCCCGGCGAGAAGGAAGCCCCCATCAGAGAGCTGCTTTTGTTCAATTTTGCCGAAAAGACCTCTAAAAAGATCAGCACGGCGGCCTTCAAAGACCAGGAGATCTCGGTATGGCCTGCCCCGGCCAAGCAAAGCGCCCGCGATGACGAGTTCCGCGCCAATCTGTGGCACGGCACTAATAACAAGGTGTACTTCACCCGCACCAGCCGCGACCTGAAAAAGATTGACGTGCTGGCCCTGGACGTCCCCAGCGCCACCGTAAAGCCCCTCATTGAGGAGCGGTTCAATACCTACGTAGAGGTAAGCCGCGTGGGCCTGGTGAACGGCGGCAGCGAACTCATCCACTGGTCTGAGCGCGACGGCTGGGGTCACTTCTACCTCTATGACGGCAACGGCAAGCTCAAGAATCAGATCACCTCGGGCCCTTTCCACGCCGAGGAGATCATCGGCGTGGATGACAAGGCCCGTGTGCTGTACTTCACCGCCAACGGCCGCGAAGCCAAGGAAGACCCGTACTACCTGCACCTGTACCGCATCAACTTTGACGGCTCTGGCCTGAAACTGCTCAACCCCGGCAACTTTGACCACCAGGTAAGCATGAACGACAGCCGCACGTTCTTCGTGAACAACTCCTCCCGCGTGAACACCGCGCCCGTTGCCGCGCTGTACAACCACAACGGCAAAAAGGTGATGGACCTGGAGAAAGCTGACCTCTCCCGCCTGCTGGCTACCGGCTACAAATTCCCTGAGCCGTTCACCGTGAAGGCCGACGACGGTGTGACCGACCTGTACGGCGTCATGTACAAGCCGTTCGATTTTGACTCTACCAGGAAGTACCCCATCATTGAGTACATCTACCCCGGCCCGCAGACCGAAGCCGTGAACAAAGCCTTCGGCCGCAGCATGGACCGCATGGACCGGCTGGCGCAGTTGGGCTTCATTGTGATTACCGTGGGGAACCGCGGCGGCCACCCGGCCCGCTCTAAGTGGTACCACACCTACGGTTACGGCAACCTGCGCGACTACGGCCTGGCCGACAAGAAAGCCGCCGCCGAGCAACTGGCAGACCGCCACGCCTTCATTGACATTAACCGCGTGGGCATTACGGGCCACTCCGGCGGAGGCTTCATGTCTACGGCGGCCATGCTGGTGTACCCAGATTTCTTCAAGGTAGCCGTATCGGGTGCCGGTAACCACGAGAACAACATTTACAACCGCTGGTGGAGTGAGAAACACCACGGCGTGAAGGAAGTGATCACCGCCAAAGGCGATACCACGTTCCAGTACGCCATTGACAAGAACCCCGACCTGGCCAAGAACCTGAAAGGGCGCCTGCTGCTCACCACCGGCGACGTGGACAACAACGTGCACCCGGCCAACACCATTAGAATGGCCGATGCGCTCATCAAAGCCAACAAGCGGTTTGACCTGGTGATCATGCCCGGCCAGCGCCACGGTTACGGCAACATGACCGAGTACTCCTTTTGGATGACCGCCGACTACTTCTCCAAGCACCTCTTAGGCGACTTCTCCCAACCCGTAGACATTACGGAGATCAACCGCGATACCGAGCAGAATAACAAGAGACCGCAGGCCAGCAGAACCGCCCAGCCTGAAGTGGAAGAGTAATCTGTTCCGAAACTGACAACCAAAAGCCGTAGTCTTAAGCAGACTGCGGCTTTTTTTATGGGCTATGGTCTTGATTTCCTTTTACGCTGAGCCACCGCATAATGCTTTGCTTCTGTTTAAACCGTGAGTTCTGCCGTTGTCTTAGCGGGACAAACGCATTCAAGACCCTCGCTCGCCTCCGGCGAGTGTGAGAAATTGCGCGGTGTCTCGCCGCTGGGTACACTGCACAACGGGTACGTTGAACAAAATTCCCCCATAGCGGCCAGAGGCCGCCCGATAGCGCACACTCGCCAGAGGCGAGCGAGGGAAGCTTCAGCAGGAGCGATCTTACACCCTATTCCCTTACCTTACTCTCCATTTCAGGGCTGTTTCATAAAAAAGAGGCTTAAAACAACTTGCTACCGGCAAGATAGGCCTGCCACCAGACACTTCTTCAATGCCGTGGCCAATCCTTTTATATAGAACTTTCCGTATAATGCACCTATGATCAAATTAACTTCCTCCCTCCTGCTGGGGTTGCTCCTGCTGGCTTCCTGTTCCAGAGACAACACCTCGCAGTATGAGACCAATCCGGTAGCCGAACAGGTGGTAGACGCGCCCTCAGTAGTTTCTTTTTCCAGCTTCGCGGAGGAACTGCCGGTTCTCTCCCTGCCGTTTACCGCTTCCTGTTCCTTTGACTATGCGGTGGGCGCCCGACTGGACACCACCGTGGCCGGCAGCTTCCTGCGTTCGCACGAGGTTCCGTACCGGCGATTTTCCGTCAGCAAAGAGGTAACGGCGCTGCTAGTGCTGTTCCCCACCGACCAGACACTGCCCAGGATCAGGACTTACAACCAGGCCGGAGTGATTCTGGACGAGCAGGACCTGAAGTTTAAGCCCTGCGGGGAAGAACCGGGCTTTGAGCATACCGAGCAGTACACCATTCAGAAAGACTTCACCATTGTGCACGTAGACAGTACCACCCGCTGGCAGGTAGACGCCCAGTACAATGAAGTCCCCAACACCAGAAAGGCCACCGTGACCCGCACGCGCTTCAAGATTAGGCCCACCGGCGAAATCTCTGAGGTAAAATAAGGAAAGGTGCCCGGCGCGGGCTTATCTTCACCCAAACGATGACCGCATGAAAGACTTTAAGAAATATTTCACCCTGCCGGCCACCCCGGAGGAGGTGTACATTGCCCTCACCAACCCCATTACCCTGGAGATCTGGACCGGCGACAAAGCCGAGATGTCTACCCAGCCGGGTTCTGAGTTCTCGCTCTGGGAGGGCAGTATTGTGGGCAAAAACCTGGAATTTGAGGAAAACAAGAAGATAGTGCAGCAGTGGTATTTTGAGGGCGAGCCCGAGGACTCCATTGTCACCATCAAGCTGCACCCGCACAAGCAGGGCTGCTCCATGGAGGTACGGCACACCAACATTCCGGACGAGGCCTACGAAGACATGGCCCAGGGCTGGGAAGAGCATTACGTGGGCTCCCTCATCGCGTTCTTTGACGAGCAGTAAGCCCCACGTTTCCGGGCCGATTTTCTTGAAACAGCCCTAAAACAGCAAAGGCCGGTGGAGTACCGGCCTTTGCTGTTTTAGAGACATATTCGCTCCCGCTAGTCTTTGTCCCACCAAACTTTGGAATACAGACCATCGGTGCCGCCCAGGCTTTGCAGGGCGTTTCTGTAGTTCTGGGTGTTGTTGGCGGCCTCGTTGGCGGGGTACATCAGCCTGAGGGGAATTGCCTTGCCGCCCGGCATGATCAGGTTGCTGGGGTAGCCGGTCCTTCTCCACTCGGCCCAGGCCTCGTACCCGTGCATAAACAGGTGCAGGTAGCGCTGGGTGGCAATCTGCTCCAGGCCACGGGCGGGGTCGTACGCCACCTCGGGCTTGGCCAGGAAGTCGGCCACGCCGGCGGTGCTTCCGGTCCACTGCTGGATGGATTGCCTGATGGCTTCCTCGTAGTTGGTCTTGGCTTCTGCGTCACCGCCGGCAATCCAGCCCAGTTTGGCAGCCTCGGCCTTGGCAAACAGGGCCTGGGCGTACGTTACCAGGTACACCGGGGCGTCTTGGCGCCAGATGTCTTCCCCAAGCATGGCATAGTCACCGGGCACGCCGCCCTCCAACTTACCGAAAGGCAGGCCCACGTACTCACCTTCCTCATTAGGGTCGGCAAACACGGGCAGGCGCGGATCTTCGGTGGGCTTCATGGTGTTCACCAGGGTTTCGCTCAGGGCCCACCAGAGACGTTGCTGCCTGCCTACCTGGCTGTACCAGTAGTTCTCGTTCACTTCCAGCTCCAGGTGCTTGAAGACCAGGTTGTCATTGTTAGAAGCCATGATGCCGGCGGCAAGCGCCTGGTTAAACTCGTCCTGCCCCTTGGTGGGGTTTACTTTAGACAAGCGCAGCGCCATAAGCAGGCGAATGGTGTTGCCCAGCCTTTTCCACTTGCCCATGTCCCCGGCGTAGACAATGTCATAGTCCCGGCTGATATCACCGGCCACGATCTGCGCATCGGCCTCCTTTAACAGGGCAAAGAGATTGTTGTAGATAGACTCCTGGGTGTCATAGACCGGGGTAAAATTGGCTTCGCCCTTCAGCGCCTCGGTGTAGGGTACATCGCCCCACCGGTCAGTGATGTTCCAGAAGTAATACGCCTTCAGGATCTTGGCAACGGCTTTCTGGTTCTGGATGGGGCCCTCGCTCCCGTCCAGGTCTTCGGCGTTGATCACCTCCTCCAGGTTCATGAGAGGACCCGTGTAGAGCCCGTAGAAGCTGGTGGCTCCCTCTGGGTAGAGCGAACCGCCCGGAAACTGGGTTTCTGACAGGTACTGGGCCATGAACTCGCCCTGCGGCGAGGAACTCAGGCCGGGCAGGGAGAGCATGGCGTTGGCCAGCAACTGCCCGCCAGAGGCCTCGCTGGGTTTGTTAGGGTTTACGTTTATATCGTCGTCAAACTCACAGCTTGCCAGGGCCAGGCAGGCGAGCAATAGTATATATAACTTCTTCATGTCTTCTCTCATTAAAAAGTGATGTTCAAGTTAACGCCGTATGAGCGGACCGTATTGAGGGCTCCGGTCTCCAGCCAGCTGAAGGAAGAGGCACCGGTGGCCAGCTCGGCGGGGTTCAGGCCGTCTGGGGCTTTCTGCCAGAGCATGGCGGGGTTGCGGGTGATAAACGCGATGCCAATGCGCTCCACGGGCAGTTTCCCCAGCTGGGCTTTGCCCAGGGTGTAGCCCAGGCGCACCTCGCGCAGCCTGATGTAAGACGCATCATACAGCCACTCTTCGTATACTCTGGTACCCAGGGTGGTTCTGTAGTACGCGCGGGCGTCTACGTAGCCGTTGAATTCCTGCCCGGCCAGCGGAGTGCCCGGACCATAGATGCCGTTGATCTTCACCCCGCCGCCCTCAGAAAGCGGGTCACGTACGTTCTTGCCGTTGTCGTTGAGCGCGGCAGTTTCCTCGGCCAAGCCGGCCTTCACGGCCAGCATGCGCGACCAGCTGAAGAACTGCCCGCCAAACTGGTAGTCAATCATGGCGCTCAGGTCAAACTGCCCAAACCGGAAGGTGTTCTGGAAACCACCGGTGGCGTCTGGGAGTACGCTCCCGAAGTTGTGGGTGGCGGTGGTGTACAGGGGCAGGTTGTTGGCCCCCAGCAAGATCTTGCCGGTGGCTTCATCGCGCTGGTAGGCCTGGCCCACCATTGTCCCGAAGGGCTGCCCCACGTTGGAGTACAGGTACACAGAAACGCCGCTGTAGGTGTTGGATTCAATCAGGCGCGACTCCAGGCCGGGATACAGCTCTTTCACCGTGCCCCGGTTTCTGGCCAGGTTAAGGGCTACATCCCAGGAGAAACGCTCGGTTTGGAGGGGCGTTCCCGTTAAGGCAAGCTCAATGCCCCGGTTCACGATGAGGCCGGCATTGATGAAGGAGGAATTGTACCCGCTGGCCCCCGACACGTTGAGCTCAATTACGTCGTTTTCGTTGCGCTGCTGGTAGTAGGTGAAGTCTGCCCCCAGGCGGCCGTTGAAGAACTTGAGGTCTACCCCCAGTTCATAGGATGTGGCGAAGGAAGGCTCAATGTTGGGGTTGTTCAGCACGTCTGGCACGTAGGAGGTATTGGTTGCGCCGTACAAGCCCCCCACCTCATAGTTGAGGGAAGTGGCATACACCGCCACATCATTCCCGGCCTTAGCGTAACTGGCCCGCAGCTTACCAAAGGAAAGCGGCTTCCAGTTCAGCAACTCACTGAACACGAACGAACCCGACACCGACGGATAATAGTAAGGATCTGGCAAGGTAGAGGAATGGTCTCTGCGCAACGACACATCAATAAAGTAGGTGTCTTTGTACCCAATGGTGGCCATCCCGTACACGCTTTGCAGCTGTTTTCTCAGAATATAGTTAGAAACGGTTGGCCGCTCACGGGAGCCCTCAATGTTGTAGAAGCCGGGGCTGGTGAGCCCGCCCACGGTGGCCTGCGACAGGTAGGTGTAGTCTCTGTCAAACAGGTTGGCCCCCAGGTTCACGTTGAAGGAGAAGTCGTTCCAGTCTTTGGTGTACTGGGCCAGGAACTCGTAGTTCATCTCCTTGTTCTGGTACTTGCCCACCGAGTAGGCATCGTCAAACCTGCCGCCGGCGGCCTCGCGGTGCTCAATGTTCTGCACGTAGATGTCTGAGCGCACAAAGCCGCTCAGCTTCAGCTCTGGCAGGACCTGGTAAGACAAGCCCACATCGCCGAAGAAACGGTCGCGGCTGTCGTTGTTGAGGTTCTCGTAGGCCTCAAAATAAGGGTTGTTCCAGTCAATGGGCTCGTAGTTGGTGATCACCCCGGCCGCGTTAGGCCGGTTGATGTTCCAGTGGTAGAAGGTGCCGTCTGGATATTTGTAGTTCTTCAGGCGGTTCATGTCCAGGTTGCGCTGGAACCACTGCGTGAAGTTGCGGGAACCTTCGTAGTACCCCTGGGCCGGACGCTGCGCCTCATTGGTGGCGTAGTTGATGTTGGTGGAAACGTTCCACTTCTCAGACAGGGCAAGGGAGGCGCTTAGCCCCAGGTTATTGCGCTTGAGCCAGGTATTGGGCTCCACCCCTTCAATGTAGGTGTTGTTGTAGCTCAACCGGAACGTGGTGTTCTCGTTCCCGCCCGATACGCTTACCCCGTTGTTGATGTTGAACCCGGTCTCAAAGAAGTCTTTGATGTTGTCTGGGTGCGCCACAAACGGCTCCAATTGTCCGTACATGGGGTCCTGCGGATAGAAGCTGTGCATGTGGCGCACGGGCGTGCCGTCCATTTTAGGTCCCCAGCTCTCATCGGTGCCGTCTACGTACTTCTCACCGTTCGCCAGCGTTCGCCAGGTCTGGCTTCCGCCGCCGCCGTACACGTTCTGCATGGGCATCAGGTTACCCACTCTTTCTACCGAGAAAGCTGAGTTGAGCTGCACGGTTACTTTTTTAGGGCCTTTGCTGCCTTTCTTGGTAGTAATCATGATAACCCCGTACTGGCCCCTGATGCCGTACAGCGCCGAGGCGGTTGGCCCCTTGAGCACGTTCACCGACTCAATGTCCTCGGGGTTGATGTCCTGCGCCAGGTTACCGTAGTCGGGTCCGTTACGGCCGGCGAAGTTGGCGTTTGAGATGGGCGTGCCGTCTATCACCACCAGGGGCTGCCCGCCGCCCGTCACCGAGTTCACGCCCCGGATCTGGATCTTCTGCGTACCGCCCATGCTGGCCCCCGAAGAGCCGGATACCTGCACCCCGGCCACTTTGCCGGCCAGCGAGCCAAGCACGTTCTGCTCTTTGGTGAAGGTGAGGTTCTCGCCGGTTACCTGCTGGGTGGAGTACCCCAGCGAGCGCTCACTCCGCTCAATGCCCAGGGCGGTCACCACCACTTCCTGTAGCTGCTGGTTGTCAGGCGAAAGCGGGATGTTGAACGAGGTTCGGTTGGCCACCGGCACCTCCTGGGACACGTAGCCCAGGTAACTGATCACCAGCACGGCCGTTTCATCTGGCACGCGCAGGCTGAAATTACCCTCCGCGTCGGTAGAGGTGCCGGTGGTAGATCCTTTGACCACCACACTCACGCCCGGCAGGGCGCTCCCATCGTCTGAGGAGGTGACTTTCCCGCTGATTTCGCGCTGCTGGGCATAGGCCATGCCCAACGCAGAAAGCAGCGTTAGTAAAAGAAGTAAGGTTTTTTTCATACTTTTTTGGTTAGTAGTTTGAGTTTGAAATAGACTATAGAGGGGGTAGACAGTACAGGCTTTACCCAAAGAAGTGCCGTTAAATATAAGGATTTCACTTTAAAGTAAAAGCCTAATATACGCTATTTTGCTAGCGGCCTGCCTCTGCAAGGCCGGGCTTACCCGAACAACGGCAAGCTGGCCACACAAAAACCGGGTAGTCCGTTTCAGGGCCGTTTTTGTTGAAAGAGCCCTGAAACAGACCACCCGGTCTGGCATACAGCAAAGTGATTTTTTATTGGTGGGTTCGCAGGAAAGGGCCTGGCGGCGAATGGTTAGAAGCCCCTCTGTGCCAAACCCGGTGGCAGTTCACCGGCCCGCCGCTCTTTGGGCATGGGGCACCGGACAGGCACAGATTGACCTTAAAACGTGTACGTTTGGAAAGGAGTGATCACGGCATCCAGGGTGAGGTCTTTGGCGTGCACATCGTCAATGCGCTCTACGGGCGGAAACAGGCTTACTCCCAGTTTCTGGCTTGTTTGGGGCAAAAGGGCCAGAAAACGGTCATAGTAGCCTTTGCCGTAACCTACCCGATGGCCCTGCAGGTCAAAGGCCAACAGCGGAACCAGCACCGTGGAGATCTCTGACTCGGGCAGCGGCAGGGCGTTCACCGGCTCGGGAATGCCCCATTTGTTTTCCTGCAGCTGGGTGTCTGGCGTGAACAGGAAATGCGCCATGGAAAAGTCTTCCACGTTGGCCACCGACACAGCCACCTGCACCTGCGGGTACTTCTCCCAAAGCTGTCGGATGATGGGCCAGGTGTTGATCTCCCCCTGGTGCAGGATGGGCAAAAAGGTATGCACCGTTTCGCCTGCGGTTGGCGCGAAGTCGGTGAAAAACCGCAGGGCAATCTGCTGGCTCATGCCGTCAATCTCCTGCTGGGTAAGGGCGCGCCGCTGCGCCAGAACCAGCTTACGCAAGTCTGCCTTCAACGCCATGCCTAGTCTTCCTGCAAGATGGTGAAGCGATAGGCGAACGGATCAAACGCGGCCACCAGTTCCTGGATGAAGTTGGGGTTATTGGTCTGGTAGGTAAGCAGGTTGTCTACCCGCTCCTGCAGCACGCCCGTGGGGAACAGCTTTTCCTTGAGGTTGGCCAATTGGTTGTAGGCCGTCTCGTTTTTGCTCTCAATGGCTTTGTTCAGTTTCTTTTCCAGCATCTGCAGGCTGTTCTGGGCTTTCTGCGCCTCTGCTCCTACCGCCTTCACCAACGTAGGGTCAATGGATTTAGCCAGTTCCTCCACCTGCCGGAACGCCTCTTCTACGGCAGTCCGTTGCTCTTGCAGGCTCAGTTCTTCCTGGTTCAGCAGCTCGGCCAGGCGTTTCTTGAGTTCGGGCAATTCTTTGAACATCTCCAGCACCGTAAAGCCCAGTTTCTCCATGCGCTGCCGGTTGGCTTTGTTGATGTACAAAGCCGAGTTCCGCAACATCACCGCCGGGTACGGCACGCCCAAGGCCTCAAACACGCCTTTCAGCTGGAACCAATAGGCCACTTCGGCCCCGCCGCCAATGTACGCCAGGTTAGGCAACACCAGTTCCTGGTACACCGGCCGCAGCACCACATTCGGGCTGATTTTCTCTGGTTGTTCCTGCACCAACTGCAAGATCTGCTCCTGAGTGAAATCCAGATCAGTGTTCAGCACTTTGTAGTGGTCACCCTCCTTCACGATGCGCTCGCGCAGGTTCTGGTCCAGGTAAAACAGGTTGATCTCGCGCACCATCACCTGTGGTTTGTAGTGTCTTTCCAACGCAGCGTTGGTTTGAGAAATAGCGTTGAAGCCTACTTGCTCGGTCAACTCACGCTGGGCCACCGGAACGAACGCCCGCTTCAAAGCCGGACTGTCTCCGTCCACGCACACCACCCCGTATTCGCCAAACAAGCCGTTCACAATCTGGCGCATGGCCTGGGCCAGGGTAGCACACTCGGTATAAGCCTGCTCAAACAGCGGATAATCCTCGGGCATCTCGTCCAGAAGCTCGTTCAAGCCGTCCGTGGCAAACCGCCCCACGGCACCTTTGGCATCGCTCTCCCAGGTATAGGTCTTCCCGAAAAGGGTGAAGTGGTTTACCTCGGCAAAGTCGTGGTCCTCGGTGGCCATCCAGTACACGGGGACAAACTTCTGGCTTGGGTAGGCTTTCTGCAGTTCCTGAGCGGTTTTAATTGCCGTCACAATCTTGTACACGAAGTACAACGGACCCGTGAACAGGCTGAGCTGATGCCCGGTAGTGATGGTGAAGGTATTTTCATCGGCTAGAGCCGCAATATTGGCCTGTACCGCCTCAGAAACCTCTAGGCTTCCATACTGCCGCTGCAGTTCCTCCACCAACGTCTGCCGCTGCTCCTGCGGAAAAGCGCGTTCTTTGATCAACGCCGGAAACGAGCTGATTTCAGGGAAATGGGCATAAAACGGCTGAAGCTTCGCATCCTTTCTAAGGTAATCCAACACGAGCGAAGAGAAGGCACCGGTGGCGCTATAGTCAATACAGGAAACGTTCATATCAAGGGCATGCCGGCGTTAAGCGCGCACGCCGTGCAAAGGTAAAATGTATTTTCAGAAATATACCGGTAGTACGTTCCTAAGCGCTTCAGGGATGGTGTAATGCAGGAAACTGCGCGGCTAAATTGGTTTTAGGGCTCTTTTCTGAAAAACTGGCAGGAACTGTGATTGGGAGCTTGAGGATAAACCCTCTATGGCGCGGAAGTTACCTCCGTGACTACCCTTCATAAGTCACGGAAGTAACTTATGAAGGGTAGTCACGGAGGTAACTTCCGCGCCATCATATGAAATAGGTTTTAAGGCTATTTTCTGAAAAGCGGCCAAAATAACAATGTTAATAAGAACCCCCTGGCGCGAGTCTCCATACTCGCGGCTCCGGATGACGGGTAGTCTCTGACTACCCTCGCTGCGCAGCAGCGAAACTACTTTGGCAGATTTCCCTGCCTGGCAGTAAACAGGTGCTTACCCAAGAACTCCATCTCATGGTTCCCGGCGAGTCTGGAGACTCGCATCATCCGGAGGCACGAGTTTGGAAACTCGCGCCAGTGATAGGAAGGAAGGCTGCACATAAAACAAGAAGACCTCACAGGTTTTGGAAACCTGTGAGGTCTTTAAAATGCTTCTGTTTTAAGCCGGATTTTGGGAAAAGAACCGAAAAACTGCTTAGTTCACGGCGGCGTCTTTGGCTACGGTGTGCTTGGTCTCGTAAGCATTTCCTACCACTTCGCCGTACAGGTCGAAGTCAGAGGAATCGGTGATTTTCACGTTGGCGAAATCGCCCAGGCGCACGTAGTTGGAATCGGCGGGAACTAACACTTCATTGTCTACCTCCGGGGAATCGTATTGGGTACGGCCCACGAAGTAACCGCTCTCCTTCCGGTCGAACAAGACTTTGTAGGTGTTGCCTACTCTCTCTTCGTTCAGCTCCAGGGAAATGCCTTGCTGCAGTTCCATGATGGCATCGGCGCGCTCTTGTTTCACCTCGTCCGGCACGTTGTCTTCCAAGGTGTGCGAGTGCGTATTTTCTTCGTGCGAGTAGGTGAAGATCCCCAGACGGTCGAAACGGGTTTCCTCTACCCAGCGGTACATCTCCTCAAAGTCCTGCTGCGTCTCACCGGGGTGACCGGCAATCAGCGTAGTGCGCAGAGCGATGTCTGGTACGCGCTGACGGATAGTGTCTACCAGTTCCAGCGTACGGCGTTTGGTGATGCCGCGGCGCATGGTCTTGAGCATGTTGTCTGAGATGTGCTGCAACGGCATATCCAGGTACTTGCAGATGTTCTCACGCTCTACCATTACGTCCAGAGCATCCATCGGGAACTGGCTTGGGTAGGCGTATTGCATTCTGATCCACTCAATGCCGTTCACGTCTGACAGGCGCTGTAACAGCTCGGCTAGTTTGCGCTCGCCGTAGTGCTGCAGGCCGTAGTACGTCAAATCCTGCGCAATCAGGATCAATTCTTTGGTGCCCATTTTGGCCAGGCGCGTGGCTTCCTGCACCAGGCTTTCCATTGGGCGGTCCATGTGCTTGCCGCGCATCAACGGGATGGCGCAGAACGAGCAGGGACGGTTACAGCCCTCGGCAATCTTGAAGTAGGCGTAATGCTTAGGCGTAGTGAGCAGACGCTCGCCAATAAGTTCGTGCTTGTAATCGGCTTCCAGGGTTTTCAGGAGCTGCGGCAACTCCAGGGTCCCGAAATAGGCGTCTACCTGCGGAATCTCTTCTTCCAGCGAGTCTTTGTAGCGCTGGGAAAGGCAGCCGGTTACGTAGAGTTTATCAATAGCGCCGGCTTCTTTGGCATCGGCGTAGCGCAGAATGGTGTCAATGGATTCCTGCTTGGCGTTGTCAATAAAGCCGCAGGTATTCACGATGATGATGTTAGCGTCATCTTTCTCTGAATCGTGCACCACGTCGCGGTCGTTGGCGCGCAACTGGCCCATGAGCACCTCAGAGTCTACCAGGTTCTTGGAGCAACCCAGCGTGATAACGTTGTATTTGTCTTTTTTAAGCGATCTTACTTTCACAGAAATGCAGTACGGTTAGTCCTTTGCCAACCAACCCTCTCCGGGAAAGGTTCGTTTTGAAAGGATTTGCAAAGGTACGATTTGTTTAGGGATTTTGGTAGGGGCGTATCGCATACGCCCTACACATTGCCGATCACGGAATCGGAACGATTGGGAACAATTGGGCGTATGCGATACGCCCCTACATATGATTTCGCAAATCCATGGGTGTTATGGCGTATAATGCAAATATTCACCAGAGACGTTCTATTCGGCTGAAAGGGTATGACTACGGCCAGGAGGGAGCCTACTTCGTTACGCTCTGCACAAAAAACCGCGCCCATTTATTTGGGGAAGTTGAGGGCGGCGAAATGAAGTTAAATCAGTTTGGCATGATTGCTTCTCAGGAATGGGCAAAGACGCCGGAAGTGCGGATGAATGTGGTGTTAGATGTTTTCATCATCATGCCGAACCATCTGCATGGCATCCTTTTTATCACAGAAAGCAAAACAGAAGCGCGTCATGATGATGTAACTCCGTTTCTGTCACCTTCCCAAACCGTGGGTGCTATTGTGCGTGGATATAAATCTGCTGTGACTAAGCAAATCAATGCGCTACTGCCAGAAGCGGAGAAAATGACCGTATGGCAGCGCAATTACCATGAGCATATCATTAGAAATGCACGGGCGCACCAGTACATCTCAGCCTATATTAGCAACAACCCCACCCGTTGGAAAGCAGACAGGTTTTTCTCGTAGGGGCGAATTGCATTCGCCCTAAGCATTGCTGATCATGGAATAGTAGATGGTCTTAAACAGCTCATCATGCTATTAGGAAACGATTGGGCATACGCAAGACGCCCCTACGGTATCAACAATACCATTCCTGATTTCGGCCTACTTTTTCAAAATCAGCCCCAAACAGCCTTTCCTATTTTTTAGAGAACAACGAGTCCACGAACTCGC
Organism: Rufibacter psychrotolerans; assembly: GCF_016924645.1. Taxonomy (GTDB): domain Bacteria; phylum Bacteroidota; class Bacteroidia; order Cytophagales; family Hymenobacteraceae; genus Nibribacter; species Nibribacter psychrotolerans. The sequence continues at coordinate 69,159 of NZ_JAFFJV010000003.1, forward strand.
GTTTGTCAAAAACCTGCAGGTCTTCCACGCGCTCACCTACGCCAATGTATTTCACCGGAATCTTGAACTCGTCTGAAATGCCTATGATCACGCCGCCTTTGGCCGTACCGTCTAGTTTTGTTACCGCAAGGGCGGTTACTTCAGTGGCTTTCGTGAATTCACGGGCCTGGATCACGGCGTTCTGGCCGGTACTGCCGTCCAGTACCAACAGTACTTCCTGCGGCGCGTCTTCAATCACTTTCTGCATCACGCGCTTGATCTTGGAGAGCTCGTTCATGAGGCCCACTTTGGTGTGCAGACGGCCGGCGGTGTCAATGATGACCACATCGGCCCCCATCTCTACGCCTTTGCGCACCGCATCATAGGCTACCGAGGCTGGGTCTGTGTTCATGCCGTGGTCAATCACCGGAATGCCTACGCGGTCACCCCAGATTTTGAGCTGGTCCACGGCGGCAGCTCTAAAGGTATCACCGGCGCCCAGTACTACTTTCTTGCCGGCTTTGTGGAACTGCGAGGCTAGTTTCCCAATGGTGGTGGTTTTGCCCACGCCGTTCACGCCTACTACCATGATCACGTACGGGTTACCACCGGTGTCTGGCAAGCTAAAGTCTTCGGCCACGCCGCCTTTGCTTTCCTCCATCAAATCCATGATCTCCTCGCGCAGGATACGGTCCAGCTCAGAGGTGCCCACGTATTTGTCACGGGCCACGCGTTTTTCAATGCGGTCAATGATCTTGACGGTGGTGTTGATTCCCACGTCGGCGTGCACCAGTACGGTTTCCAGTTCGTCCAGTACTTCTTCGTCTACCTTTGACTTGCCCACCACCGCTTTGCTGAGCTGGTCAAAGAAGCTGGTTTTGGTTTTCTCCAGACCTTTGTCCAGAGATTCTTTTTTCTCTTTGTTGAAGAAACCGAAAAGTGCCATAGCCGTGCTGGGTACTGTTGGTGGTAAAAAGGATTAAAAAGGGGCGAATACCAAAAAAGTCCCGCGTATGGAGGGACTTTTACAGGTATATCATTAATGCGATATCGGCAATTATTTTTTCAGGGCGTCCTGAACTTGGTCTACAGGCACCATTTCTTCTCTGAAGGTGTAAGCACCAGTCTTAGGAGACTTAACAGCTTTGATTACCTTCGCCCAGTCTTTACCGGTTGCGGTCTTCAGGGTAGCAACTACTTTCTTAGCCATGGTTATTTAATTTCTTTATGTACAGTTACTTTCTTCATGAAAGGATTGAACTTCTTCATCTCCAAACGCTCAGGAGTGTTCTTTCTGTTTTTGGTAGTGATATACCGAGACATGCCAGGTACGCCGGAGTTTTTCTGCTCAGTGCACTCCAAAATCACCTGAACTCTATTGCCTTTAGCTTTCTTTGCCATCGCGAAGTTGATTTTTTATTTAGGACTGCAAATATACAGGCCTAATTACTTAATTACAAATGCTTTTCTAGTTTTTTCTCTTTTGTAGCCGGTATTGCGCCCCAGGCCCCGGGATTTTTCTGGGGTAGGCTCCTATTTTAGGCCCGTTTTGGCAAAAGCCCCCTGAAAACGCCCTCCCCATCCTACTGCCTGCTACTCGCTCTATTTCAGTTCCGGCAGCTTGAAATTGTCCAGCGGACTGGGCTTGGCCATGGTGGCCTCAATCTCCTTCACCGTGCGGGGTGCGCCTACTGATAAATTCTCCCAACCTTTCTCGGTGATCAGAATGTCATCCTCAATGCGCACGCCTATGCCCCACCACTTCTTGTCACAGGGGCTGCCTTCGGGAATGTATATACCGGGCTCCACCGTAATCACCGTATTGGGTTTAAAAGCGCCGTAGGTGCCGCGGTCATGCACGTCCAACCCTAAGTAGTGCGACACACCGTGCATGGTGTAGCGCCGGGCTTCCGCCGGGTTCTTGATGATACCCAGTTTCAGCAGCCCTTCGGCGAGTACTTTCTGGGCAGCGGCGTTGGTGGCGTTAAACGGATTGCCCACTTTGCACTCCTTAAAGCCGGCTTCCTGGGCGGCATATACCAGCTCGTAAATCTGTTTCTGCTCTGCCGTGAACTTGCCGTTGGCCGGAATGGTACGGGTCACATCGGCGGTGTAACCGTGGTACTCGGCGCCCAAGTCCATCAAGACCAACTCATTGCCCAGCCTGGGTTTCTCGTTCTCTATATAGTGCAGAATACAGCCGTTGTTCCCCGCTCCTACAATGGACGGATAGCCCTCGTACTCGGCCCCGTATTTCTTATAGACGAACTCATGGATGCCCTGCACCTCGGTCTCAGACATGTTGGGGTGCATCGCTTTCATGACCTCCACCTGCCCGATGGCCGACATGACAATGGCTTTGCGCAGCAGCTTCAGTTCCTCCGGGGTTTTCACTTCCCGCATCTCGTTCAGGAAGCCCTCCAGAGTAGAGGTATTCACCTTTTCCTGGGGCATTTTAGCCACTACCGCCGCCCTAGCCGAGGCATCTTTGGCTGCCACATAGCTTTTCAGGAAGGTGTTGCTGTCCAGGGCTGGGTTGGCGGCCATCTGCCGCTGCACTTCCTGCTGTACCCGCTCGCCGGCCTGGGCATCATAGGTCTGAATGACTTTGTAGAGCTGCTGATGCGCCAGGTCCTGCCCCGGCTGCAAGCCTATCTTCTGCCGAAACTGCGCCACCAGATCAAACAGGTCGGCCTGGTCGCCGGGGTCGTTGCGCAGGTCGTGCGGCAGGTCCAGGAGGAGGATCTGGTCAAAGGCGGCGGTGTCTAGTTGGAAACCAGCGAAGGACGTGGCGGGCAACGCGTGCGTCAAGCCCAGGTGCTGCTTTACGCCTTCCTCGCCCAGGCGCTTCCCGGTCCAGGACTCGCGTTGCGGGTTGCGGGGCTGCGCGAAGAGCACCTCCTGCGTGGCCACGCCGTTTACCACGTGTTGTTCTGAAAACAGCAGCAAAACGGCATTGGGTTCGCGGTAGCCGGTGAGGTAATAGAAATCAGGGTGCTGGTGGAAGTGGAAGTCCACATCATTGGCCCGGTTGCGGAGCGGGTTAGAAAACAAAACGGCAACGGAGTTGGCCGGCAGCTGTTGCCGCAGGGCCTCTCTCCGTTGCCGGTGAAATTCTTTGTCCAGGAAATCAGTGGGTTTGTCCGGGCCAGTGTTTTGCGCGGTCACCCCTATCGGCAGCGACACAAGCAATGTTAAACATAGGTGTCGCAGTGCCTTCATGGCAGAAGCTTAGTAAACGATGTAGCCTTGTTCTTTGGCTTTCTTCAATACAGAAGAGATACCGTTTTTAGTAATGTTGCGCAGGGCAGACGTAGAAACTTTCAGGGTTACCCAAGCATCTTCTTCTGGGATGTAGAAACGCTTCTTCTGTAAGTTAGGGTAGAATCTACGCTTGGTTTTATTGTTAGCGTGCGATACGCGGTTACCCACCTGCACTCTTTTACCGGTTAAATCACAAACTCTTGCCATTTTATCTTTAGTATCGTTTATTTCAAAAGGGATGCAAATATCCATAAAAAGTTATGCAATGTCAAGGACACCCCGCAACTTTTTTCTTTAACCTATTCTTAAAAAGCCATTTATCCCGCTTCACCGGCGGTTTTGCTTCCATTTTCAGCGTCAGGATTGGCTTTTTTCCGGTAGCCGTAAGGGCAATGCCGGCAGCCGCTCTGGCAGCAGTATCCTCGCCGGCGATGGTATTGTTCCGTGAAAACCATCAGCCCCTGCTCATTGAAGTAATAATCGCCGGGTTCCAGCGGCAGCGGTTTCGCCTTCATGCGGCAAAGATAAGGGACCGCTGCTTAGCGGGAAAGTCAGGGCTTGGTTTTATGCGTTTAGAGGCTGTTTTGGGGAAATCAGGTCTAAATTCTTTGGTTGATGCCTTGGCTTTCTGTTTGTCTAAGGGTTTATGAGTTGTGCTGCTGCGTCTTTCCCGATAAGCGCTCACGGCCGCGGGGCCTCGTCTTCCCCTCTCGCACTGCCCTTGCGGCCCACGCTTGCAGTCTGCTCTTAGCAGCAGCTATCCAAGGGCCACAAGCGAGGCGCTCCAGGGAAAGACTGGAAACGGCGCAGGTAATAAAGTTATTCCAGCTTGAGACAGAGCGGCTTCTCTTAATAAATAAGCTAAAAGCTCTCTCCTTCCCCCTCCTGGCGCGAGTCTCCAGACGCGTGCCTAGGGGTGAATGGAGTCTCCAGACTCCCGTGTTCCAGCCCACGGTTCCCGGCGATAGAGGCTTGCCACACCTCAAACCACCAGGCTCAAGGCCCCACCGGTTCTTTTACGCTACAACTTACAACTGGTCCCTGGTCCAAAAGGCTTTGCGCCAGCAGGTCCTGCAAGGATTTCCTGCGAACCGTTTACCGGGTCTTTTCCAAAAATCGGCCCTAAAACAGTAAGGCATGCATCTGGCGACGGCAAGCGCTTCGGCTTTGAAGACTTTTCTTTACTTTTATCTCAGAGAGCAGCATTTCCCGTATGTCTAGCCATGGGAGGCTGCCGTCTTCCCGTTCACTAAAAACATCAAATAACATGAATACTTCCACCATTACCTCCAGCCAAGAGGCCATTGCCTTAGAAGAAAGATACGGGGCCCACAACTACCATCCCCTGCCCGTGGTGCTCAGCCGCGGCGAAGGCGTTTTTCTTTGGGATGTGGAAGGCAAACAGTACTATGACTTCCTGTCGGCGTACAGCGCCGTGAACCAGGGGCATTGCCATCCGCGCATCATTGGCGCGCTCACGGAGCAGGCCCAACAGCTCACGCTCACCTCGCGCGCCTTCTACAACGACAAACTGGGCCCCGCCGAAAAGTACCTGGCTGAGCTCTTCGGGTATGACAAAGCGCTACTGATGAACTCCGGGGCCGAGGCCGTGGAGACCGCCATCAAGCTGGCCCGCAAATGGGGCTACAAAGAAAAAGGCATTCCGCCGCACCAGGCCACCATTCTGGTAGCGGAGCACAACTTCCACGGGCGCACCACCGGCATCATCTCCTTCTCCACCGACCCCAGCAGCACCGTGGGCTTCGGGCCCTACATGCCGGGCTACAAAGTGCTGCCCTATGACAACCTGGAGGCGCTGGAGCAGGCCCTGCAGGAAAACGCCCACATCTGCGGCTTTTTGGTAGAGCCCATCCAGGGCGAGGCCGGCGTGGTGGTGCCGTCAGACGGGTACCTGACCAAGGCCAAGGCCCTGTGCGAGCAGTACAACGTGCTCCTGATCATTGACGAGATCCAGACCGGCATTGGCCGCACCGGCAAGCTCCTGGCTTCTCACTATGACGGCGTGAAAGCCGATATCCTGATTCTGGGCAAGGCGCTCTCTGGTGGCGTGTTGCCGGTTTCCGCGGCCCTGGCCGATGACCGCATCATGCTCTGCATCCAACCCGGCGAGCACGGCTCTACCTTCGGGGGCAACCCGCTGGCCTGCGCCGTGGCCATGGCCGCCCTAGACGTAGTGCAGGACGAAAATCTCACCGAGAACGCCCTGCGTCTGGGCGAGATTTTCCGGACCAGAATGAACCAACTGAAAGACCGCCACCCGGAACTGGTGAGCCTGGTGCGCGGCCGCGGCCTGCTCAACGCCGTGATCATCAACCCCACCCCCGATGGCCGCACCGCCTGGGATGTCTGCTTGAAACTGATGGAGAACGGCCTCCTGGCCAAACCCACCCACGGCGACATCATCCGTTTTGCGCCGCCGCTGGTGATCACCGAGGAACAGCTCAACGCCTGCTGCGACATCATTGAGAAAACGTTGGCAGAGTTTTAAGCCCTGCTCAATTCCCCAAACAAAAGGCTGCCGAAACCCGGGTTTCGGCAGCCTTTTGTTTGGGGTCTGTTTTTCAATAAAGGCCGTTAAAACGGGGTTGCCAGGAGTTTACCTGACAATCTCCACCCAGCCTTTGTAAGAATTTACCTGGTCGCCGGCCTTTACCTGCACCAGGTAGAAGTACGTGCTTTCAGACAGGCCCTCGCCGGCCCAGTTGTTCTGGTAATTGGCGTGGGAATACACCTGCTTGCCGTGGCGGTTGTAAACGGTGAGCCCAATGCTACTGCCCGGAGCACCGGCCACCTGCACTTCAAAGGCATCGTTCTTCTGGTCGCCGTTGGGCGTGATGATGTTGGGCACCTTCACGGTGAGGGGCGCAGGGGGCAGTTCTGGTTCTTCGGGCACTTCGGGCGTCTCCGGAGTTTCCGGGATGCTGAGCCTGGCCACGAACAGCTGCTCTTTGGAGGTCTCTACCGCCTGCCCACCGAAAAGCACGGGACCCAGGAGGCTGCCGGCAAAGGCTACTTCGTTCCTATGCCCCGCCGAGAGGGAGTTGCTTTGCTGAACGCCTGAGCCGGCTAGCGTGAAGAAGCTTTTCTCGGCCCCGGTTTTTCCTAGTTCCGCCACGTACACGGTTCCCGTTGGCGCCGGCGCCGTATAGGTTTTGTTCTGGAAGGTGGTCTGCCCGGTAAACATGCCGGTTACAAACAGCCGACCGGTATTGCTGAGCGTTAGGTGTGAGGCCCTGTCTGCCGTGGAGCCGCCCAAGGCCTTGGCCCACTCTACCTGGCCGTCTTGTTTCAATTTCAGTACCACCCCATCAGAACTTCCCTTGCTTTGCAGGGCAACTCCTGAGTTGACCATGCTCCCCTGGAAAACGCCGCTGACGTAGACCCCGCCCAGGCCATCGGCGGCAATCCCCGTGGCCGAATCGGGGGCGGTGCCGCCCAGGCGTTTCACCCATTGGGCGTTGCCGTTCAGGTCCAGTTTGCCCACAAATACATCTGAGGCGCCCGCGCTGGTGAGGCTTATGCCGTCAATCAGGGTAGCGGCCACCAGTTTTCCGGCCACGTAGAGGTTGCCTTGTTTCTCATCCAGGCTTACCCGGGCGGCCACCGCGTTGGCGTAGCCTTTTTTCCACTGCAGTTTGCCGGCGGGGTCCAGCTTCATGAGGTACGTGCCCACCATCCAGAGTGGCACGCCCACAATGTAGCTGTTGCCGGCGGCGTCTACCTGTAGGTTCACGTCTTTGCCGTAGTTCAGGCTTTCAATCTTCTCAGTGATCCACTGCACTTCGCCATTGGGTGCCAGCTTCATCACAAACAGGTCGCTGTTGCTGGGCAGCCCCATGGGATAGCCGGCAAACAGCACCTCATTGTACGTGTACCCGGCCACGTAGCAGTTGCCTTGCTGGTCAAGGGCAATACCAAAGCTCTGCATGGAGGAACCATACGGTGAGGAAGGATCGCTCCTTTGGTTTCCATGCGCCCACACTATATTTCCGGCGGGGTCATATTTGGCCACAAACATATTCCTGTCGAGTGGCAGCCCCGTAGAAAGCCGGGGCCGGCCTACTAGTTTGAAGGGTCCTAAGGTGAGTTCTTCAATAAACTCACCCGCCACGTACACATTTCCCTCCTTGTCAACCGCCACACTTCGGGCAGTGCTGGTGCCTCCGCCGTCGGCAGACCGCACCCAGTCTAGTTGCGGGCTTTGGGCCTGAACGGTCAAGGAGAGGTAGAAAAGCAAAAGAAACAGGAGCAGGAAGGGGCGCATGGGTAAACAGGCAAGGGTAAAAAGTTAGCGGGGATAAATGTAAGGATTTATAGGCTCATCCCCCGCTTGCCGGGCAAAAGCTCCCGAGAGCAAGCAGCAGGCCTATTCAGAAACCAGACCGCCGTTTCAGGGCCAATTTCCTGAAATCAGGCCCGAGACAGGCCCTCCGCGGTTCCTGCTTCTTTAGATAGCATCTGAGCAAGCCGTGCCGTACCTTTGCAGCCGCAGCGCCCGCGCCACCGGCCCCCTGAAATCTTTGGGGCACCGGGTACACTTTTCGCGGCGCTCTTTTGTTGTATCAGCAGCGAGCCACCGCTCTCAGGAGCCGGCTTGCCTAACCCAACTAGCTGCTATGAACCATTTAACCCGCCGGCCCCGCCGGAACCGTAAGTCGGAGGTAATCCGCAACCTGGTACAGGAAAACCACCTCACCTTACACGACCTTATCTTCCCCATCTTTGTCACCGAGGGCCAGAACGTAAAGCAGGAAATTCCGTCTATGCCCGGCATTGCCCGCTACAGCCTGGACCGCCTGGTAGACGAAGTGGGCGCTTGCGTGGAACTGGGCCTGAAGGCGTTTGCGCCCTTCCCCAATATCTCTGAGGACAAGAAAGACCGGTTCGCGCTGGAAAGCCGCAACCCCGAGGGGCTGTTCCTGAAGACCATTTCTGAGCTGAAGCGCCAGTTCCCCGACATTGTGCTGGCGACCGATGTGGCCATGGACCCCTACAGCACCGACGGCCACGACGGCATTGTGGACAACGGCGAGATCATCAACGATGCCTCGCTGGAAGTGCTGGGCCAGATGGCTCTGGCCCAAGCCCAGGCTGGCGCCGACATTGTGGCCCCCTCAGACATGATGGACGGCCGCGTGGCGCACATCCGCCAGATTCTGGACCAGCACGCGTTCTCCAACGTGGCCATCATGAGCTACACCGCCAAGTACGCCAGCGGCTTCTACGGTCCGTTCCGCGACGCGCTGGAGTCAGCGCCTAAGCACGGCGACAAGAAAACCTACCAGATGAACCCCGCCAACAGCCGCGAGGCCCTCATTGAAGCCGAGCTGGACACCCTGGAAGGCGCCGATTACCTCATGGTAAAACCCGCCCTCTCTTACCTGGACGTGATCAAGCTACTGAAAGACCATTCTAACCTGCCCATTGCGGCCTACAACGTGAGCGGCGAGTACGCCATGGTGAAAGCCGCCGCCCAGAACGGCTGGCTGGACGGCGAGAAGATCATGCTGGAAACCCTGCTGAGCATGAAGCGCGCCGGGGCAGACATTATCCTCACGTACTTCGCCAAGGAGTTTGCGCAGTTCACCAAGCGCTAAGCGTTTAGAGCCTGTTTTTTGCGAAATCAGCCTGAAAACACCTGCATAGAAAAGGGAGCCCAAGAGGCTCCCTTTTTTTGTGTCACGCTACATAATGAGGGCGGGTTCTACTCCAGCAACATCCGCTGGATGGCATTGCTCAACTGCTCCACCGTGCCGCTGTGGCTGCCCATGACCACCGTGCGGATGGTGCCTTTTTTATCAATCAGGAAGGTGGTGGGCCACCAGGAAACATGGAAGACATCGCGGGCCTGCTTGCCTGACTTCGGCAGGAAAACCAACCTGGAAGGGGCGCTATGCGGGGGCAGGTCGTCCACGGCCGGCATCAGGAAAAGGACTTCGGGCACTTCGGGGTTGGGCCTGAAGCGGCTGGCCACTTCCTCCAGCATTGGCCGGTCTTTGAGGCAAGGGTGGCAGTTGCCGTACCAGAAACTGAGCACTACTACTTTGCCGGCCAGCTCTGGCAGGCGATAGACCGTGCCGTTGCGGTCCAGAAAGGAAACATCGGGCACGGGCTTTCTCACCCAGCTTTGCCGGTAGCGTTTCCAGGCTTCCTCCCGGGCTTTCACTTCCTCCTCGGGCACCGGCACCCTCGCCGATTTGCGCATCACCAGCGCGCCGTTGGGCAACCGCTCCGCCGCCCCCACCTTTACCAGGCTGTCTAGCTGCGCCGGGGTGGTTTTCTTGTTCAAAAGATCCTCCCGGGGCCTTTGTTTCACGATTACCTGATCGGCGGCTGCGCCGGCCGCTACCTGCGCAGTTACAAAGGAATAGCTGCCCTTTCTGGCGGCGGGTTTAGGGCTCAGCTCCTGGGCACTGCCCGAAAGGCACCACAGCCACAGGGCAGCGCCCAGGACGCCTTTCCGGCTAAGCAAATCGTGAATATTCATAATTCAATATATTATATTTTTTTCACTCTGGACTCTAACTAAAAAGGGCCGGCAATTACATGGCCAGCCCTTTTTAAGCCTATTTCAGGAAATTACCGCAAAAACACGGTTCTACCGGTGTAGCGCTTGCCATCAACGGTGAGCTGGTACAGGTACGTGGCAGAGGGCATCCAATGCCCGGCGTGGTTTCGGCCGTCCCAGGTGACCTGGTGCTGGCCCGCCTGTTTTTTGCCGTTGACCAGGGTGGCTACCTCTTTTCCGGCAAGGTCATACACCACCAGGCGCACGCTGGCGGCTTTGGCCAGGGCAAACGGAATGGTGGTAGTCCCGCCCTGCCGGAACGGATTGGGGTAGCCTGGCTGCAGTCCGGGTTTGGAGGCGTTGGCAATTTCCTCTTTGGAGGCCAGCGGCCCGTTGTAGCGGCGGCTGTACACCCCGTTGCCGTGGGTGCCTACCAGCACCAGGTTGTCGGTGGTGCGGCTGATGACCATGTCTACCGGTACGTTGCCAATGAAGCTGGCGCCCTCCTGAATCCAGGTGGTGGCGGAGCCCTGCAGGTTGGCGGTGGAGTACAAACCGGTGCTGGTGCCCACAAAGTATTTGGCCCCGCCGCCCTGCTCCGGCAAGATAGTCACCCAGCGGGTAGACGGACCGTTGCCGGTGGTGGCGTTGCCGTTCTCTTCCAGGTTGCCCGACACCGCCGTCCAGGAGGTGCCCCCGTTGGTGGTGTAGAAGAGGCTTTCTACGCGGTAGTTGGTGAAGGTGACCACCACCTTGTTGGCGTCGCGCGGGTCAATGGCAATGCACCCAATGTTGGCGTTGGCCGGGAAATTAGTGCCGGTAATGTCTGTTCTCACCGGCATACCGGTCACCGAGGCATTCTGAATCTTGTAGAGCTTGCCGTTGCGCGTACCAAAATACAGCACGTTGGCGGGTACCTTGCTCACCGCCACCGAAGAGATGGTTTCCACATCCTCCAGGTCGGCGATCACCTCCCAGCCCGCGGCTGAATGCGTGCCGCCCGTGGGCAGCACCCGCACGTTCTTGTTCCGCCACAGAGAGTCGCCGGCCGGTATGTACACGGTGTACTCATTGTTAGGGTCTATGGAGTACGGATTGATGAACAGGTACCCTTTGGCCTTGGGCGGGTCAATGCGGGCGTAGGTAACGTAGTTGCCCGCGTCATTGAAGATAAAGCGGTACACGGTGCCGTTCTGCGACGACACAAAGAGCGAATGGGTGGTCACGGCGGTAAACGACCCGTCGCCGCCCAGTTCCTCATTCCAGAGGGTGGTGGCGTCAATATCACCCACCGACCAGGTGCCGTTGTCCTGCATGCCCCCTACCACAAAATCATCTTCGGTGTTCAGGTCCATGGCCACGGTGTAGAACTGCGTGGTCTGGTAACCCCGGTTCAACGACTCCCACTTCACAGAGTCTGCCAGCACGTTGCCGGTTCTGCTCACCCCGCCGTCATGGCCCGACAGCGTTTTACTAGGATTGGAAGGATAGTAGACAAACTCATGCTGGTCTGGGTGGTGGTTGGGGTAAAGCGCATAGTTGGCGTGTGACGGCGTGTACCCGCCAATCTTGCGCGTACCGGTGGTAGAGGTAAACCCGTTGGGGGAAAGGTACAGGTTGGTACCGCCCAGCACCACCACGTTGGGGTTATCGGGCTTCACCCGGATGACCATGTTGTAGCCGCCCTGCAGGTCCAGGTCACCCGATCTGCCGCCCAGCATGGGCAGGTTCGCCGAAAGGTTGGTCCAGACGCCTCCGGTCCCGCTGCCGTCGCCAGACAGGTACTCATACTTCCAGATGTTGGCTTTGGCGGTGGGGTTCTCGTCGGTGTACAGGAAGAAATACACGATGTTCTCGTTGGAAGGGGCCACATCCATGACAATGCGTCGGTACGTGGTGGGCCAGGTGGCCGGCGTGATGTTTACCCAGTCAATCCCGTTCAAGGACCGGAAGGCCCCTTTCTGGTCTGCGTTGTTGGTGGCCCCGGTGGCGTACTGGCTCATGCCGGCGTACTTCACCCCGCTGGGGCTCACCTCAATGTCGGTGTAATACGAGCTGGTACCGTACTTGCTGGCGCCCCCGCCCAACACAATGGCCCAGGTGTCGCCGCCGTTCGCGGAACGCCAGATGGCCGAAGGGGTGGCCGCGTAAACCTCATCCTGTTGGGCGCTGGGCGCCGTGGCTACCCGGTACACATACTGGAACACGTTGTTGAACGTGGTGGTGGTGCTGGTCTGCGTGCGGGGCAGCGGGTTCCAGGTAACGCCGTTGTCAATAGACTTGAAAATGCCGTTGCCCATGTAGCTGGCCCCAAGCTTGCTGGCTGAGTTGCCCAGGATCTCGCCGGTGCCGTAGTACCAGATGTTGCGTTTGCCCGCGCGCTGGTCCTGCGCAATGGTGGTCACGCTGTGCAGCTGGCCCGGGTCAGTGACTTTGGTCCAGGAAGTGCCGCCGTTGGTGCTTCGCCACAGCCCGCCCGAAACGCCGCCGGCCAGAATGTGGTTCTCATTGGCTACGTCCAGCGCCAGCGCCCGGGTGCGCCCGCCCACGTTGTAGGGCCCGCGTCTGCTCCAGGCAGAGGTGGCCAGCAGGCCGTACGGTTGCTTAATGCGCTCCACCTGCTCCACCGACGGGAGCGTAGAGGCATAGGCCAGCTCCAGTTCCCTGATGCCTGCGGGAATGGTGCCCGTAGCCGGGTCTCTGAGGCGGTCAAATTCATAGTCGGCGCGGGCCGCTGGTTTTTCCTTGGTGCCAATGGCCCCTTTCTTGTGCAGCCGTTCTGCCCGGGCTACCCGGCCTGCTTCTTTCAGGCCTGCGGCGGAAAAATGAGAAGATGGGTTCTTACCTGCCGGGAGGAGGGTGGCCAGGTACAGGAACGCTCCAAACAGGAGGAGCAAGGCGCCGGAATACCAAAATTGGCGCCGCCGATGCTGATGAGTCATTAAAGTAAAGTAGAAGGGTAAAGGTTCAGGTATAGCGCAGGTGTTAAATAGAACAGAAAAGATACAATTTCTAACGGAAAGATAAGGGAAATTTATTTAATTAATCTAATAACGCTATTCACTAGATACGCCTCATGTTCCTGCAGCGGGGCCTGCAGGTTTACCTCGGCCCGGTCCTGCGCCTGCATTTGCTTTCCGCCCTCCTTCAACACGCCCCTGGGGAAGTAAACGGTGATCTTTTGCCCATCGGCCAGGGCGTGGTTCATCCCGGCGCCGTACCCCGTGACGGACACAATCCGGGCTTCGGCCCTTTGCCCCGTTTGGGAAGTTGCGCCTTCCCCTGCCGGGGGCAGCAGCTTCTCAAGCACCAGCACGGCCTGCACACTGCCCGGGGCTATGGGCGCCGGAACCTGGATAGCAGGTCGGGGACGATGGGGAGAACCTTTGGACATAGCTGTTTGGGAAGTTTCGGGCTGCGGGGCACTGACCTCTGGCTTGTGGGCCTGTTGGCACGCAAAGCCGCCCAGCGCCAACGCCAGTCCCCAGAGTCTGATATGACAATTTACAGAAAGCATGCTTACCTCACGTATACGCCTATCCACCCAAAACCTCCCGCTTGGGCCGGAACAAAAGCGTTCTCCCCTATTTATTTTCTGGTTCTACGCCCGTTGCAGCAACTCTTGCCCATTAAACAAGTATAGAGAATGAACAATATAAAGAAATTTCTGCTCCATGGAAACACCCCACCTGTCTGCTTTCCGCAACTGGCTGGCTTTCTCAACTTTACTGTTGCTTTCGGCTTGTGACCTTTTCCAGTACCATCCTTACGAGGGCAACCTAAAATACAAAAACCTCACCGCCGCTAACGTGGACCGCATCAAAGCCCTGGAGGCGCAATACACCCCGCAGACCCCGCTGCGGTTTGCGTTTACCTCAGACACCCAGGGCTTTTTTGAGGAGACCAAGGACATGGTCAGGGACATGAATACCCGCGATATTGCCTTTGTGCTCCACGCTGGCGACCTCACCAACTACGCCTTCACCAATGAGTTTGAGCGCATGCACCAGGAGCTGGCCAAGCTGAAGGTGCCCTACCTGACCGTGGTGGGCAACCACGATTGCCTGGGCGACGGCGACAAGCTGTACAAAGAGATGTACGGCCCCCTGAACCATTCCTTCACCCTGGGGCCGCACAAGTTTATTTTCCTGAACACCAACTACCTGGAGTTTGACGAGCGCGTGCCCGACCTGGACTGGCTGGAAAACGAACTGAATACCCCGGCCACGGTGGTCAACAAGTTTGTGGTATCGCACATCATCCCCAACAACACAGACGCCAACGGGGCCAAGGAGCAGCGGTACGCCCAGCTCATGCGCGACCATCGCGTGCGGCTCTCCTTACACGGCCACACCCACTCGTACCGGGCAGACCAACTGTATGATGACGGCATCACGTACGTCACGGCGGCCGCCCCGCTCAAGCGCAGCTACGTACTGGTCACGGTGACGGGCACGCAGGCAGACTTTGAAAAAATTGATTTCTAACCTTGTATGCGTACTTTCCCGGCCCTTTCAACCCTTCTCTGCCTGCTCTTCCCGCTTGCCTCCCCCGCCCAGGACACTCCTGACCACCCAGCTAAGGCAGACCGGCCCAAAAACCAGTGGTACGCCCCAGACTATGTGGTGGTGCAGCACGCCGGGCTCATAGGTATTCTTTCTGCGGGCATTGGCTATGACTTTGGCCGGCATGACCGCACCAACGCCGAGCTTATGTACGGCTTCACCCCTAACTACGGCTTCAAGAACACCACGCACACGTTCACCACCAGAGTCTACTACCAGTCACACCCCAAGCCGCTGTTCAAAGGGTTCCAGATCAGCTGGATCAAGGCTGGGGCGGGCATCAGCATGACCATTGGCGAGCAGTTTGAGACCTTCTTCCCCAAAAAATATCCGCGCGGCTACTACATCTGGCCCACGGCCACGCGCATCCTGCCGTTTGTGGGCTCCTCCCTGGGCCGTCAGTTCCCGGGTAAAAAACGCCCCCACTACGGCGAGTTCTACGGCGAGATTGGCACCTCTGACGTGATGATTGTGGACAAGTACCGCAACAAAGGCATCTCGGTGCCCGATATCCTGAACCTGGCCCTGGGCCTGCGCTTCAGCCTTTAGCCGGTTTTAGGGCAGTTTCTGCAGAAACGGCCCTAAAACCCAGCACGCGCGTAGTATTCAGCAGCGGGGCCGGTAGGATTACCCAGCCTAATCTGCCATTTTTGCACCGCAATTCCTTTACTGCGTCCCCCGCCGGATGCCCTTATTATGGACTATAATTACCTGAAATCGCTGCACATCATCTTTGTGGTCACCTGGTTTGCGGGCCTGTTCTACATTGTGCGGTTGTTTGTCTATTACGCCGAAACGGCCCAGAAACCCGAGCCCGAGAAAGCTATCCTGCAGCGGCAGTTCGCGCTCATGCAGAAGCGGCTCTGGTACGGCATCACGTGGCCTTCGGCGGTGCTCACCCTCATTTTGGGGTTTTCTGTTGTTTATACTTTAAACCTGCATCTAACTTGGCCAGCTTGGCTGCTTTGGAAACTCGGCTTTGTGACAGGGCTCTTTGCCTACCACCTGTACTGCCACCGCATCTTCAAGCAGCACCAGCGCGGCGAGATCAGGCAAAGCTCCACCGCCCTGCGCATCTGGAACGAGGTGGCCACGCTGTTCCTGGTGAGCATTGTCTTTCTGGTGGTGCTCAAGAACGGGCTTAGCGCCACTTGGGGCGTTCTGGGCTTCATTGGTCTCTCGGTCCTGCTCATGGTGGCCATCATGGTCTACAAAAAGCTGCGGAAGGCCTGAACAATTTCCTTCAGGCACAAACCAATAAAGCCGAAACGGGGCTGTTTTCTGGAAAACAGCCCCGTTTCGGCTTTAGACGCTCCTGCTTCGCACCGGCTCTGGCCCAAGAAACAAGGCCTCCTAACGCAAAGCCCTGGGCACCGCCCCTTTCTGGATCGGCTGCTGCCGCTCGCCTGGTCAAGCTCCCCCGCATTGGTCTATTGCTTCGGCAAAGCCGCCTCGTTTCTGCCCTGTTTTCTAAAATTCGTTGCTGAAACGGAAGCGCTGGCCTGGCGGGCATAAAAAGGAAACGGCCCCAGAAGGGCCGTGTCTCTACTAACAAACCAACATGACGTGCGGCTATTGGTAAGCCGCAATAACTTTTTCGTATTCATAGGCCGAGCCCACGGTTTTGGCTGCCCGGGCATACGCTTCTTTTACTTTCTCATTGTCTTTGGGAAGGCGCGGGGCCATCTTGCGCAGGAGCTTGGCCTTCTCATAGTCTGACCCAATGCCCTCGCTGGCTTTCAGGAGGGGAAGGTACTGGCTGGTGCCCAAGCGGGTGTTGCCCAGCAGGCTGGTGTAGGCTTTGGTTTTCTCGTAGTCAGACCCAATGCCGGTGATGAGCGGCAGCACCTTGTCAAACGACTGCGCCACCTGCTGCTCATGGCGTAGGAGGCTGCCCAGGCCCTTGGCGCGCTCGTAGTCTGAGGAAACCGACTCAAGGGCCTCCAGTGCCAGGTCAAACTGCTGCCCGCTGAGGGTAGGCCGGGCCGTTAAGGCCGAGAGCACCTTTACCTTTTCATAATTGGAGTGCATGCCCTTGATGGCGGCGGCCGTTTGGTCCAGCGCCTTTTCCGGCAGTTCTTCCTGCTGGAGCAGGTGCTTGAGCGCGCGGCCTTTTTCATAATCAGAGACCAGGGCAGCACTGGCCTGGGCGTAGGCTTCGGCGGTTCTGGCGTGGGCCAGAAGACTGATTGGCACCTGGGTCATGCTTTTGACCGCGTCATGGTCTGTCCCTTTCTTCTGGGCAATCTGCTCCAGCAGCACCGCGGCGTCGTCGGCACTCAGGCCTGGTTTCTGGAGGAGGTGGTGGTACATTTTGGTGCGGCCGGTGCCAGGCTCCAGGGTGGCGGTATGCGCCAGCACGTTGCGGGCGCCGCCTTCCTGGTACAGCCGCTCGGCCCGGGCCTCGGCCCCCAGGCCAGTCCTGGACACCAGTTCGGGCAGGTGTTGGGCCAGCCAGGCCTTGCCGGCGGTAGCGTAGTCCTGTTCTTTGCCGCCCACCCAGTACCTTGCCTGCAGGGTACCGGCTTTGTTTTCCAGCTCCACCTTGTGCTCAGGGGCCCCTTTCTCCCGCCGCGCGAACTCAAAGTAGCCGCCCTCGCCCAGGCTGGTCACTGAGCGTTCATCCTCGCCCACGGTGACGGTGCCTCTGACAATTACCTGCAGTTTGAGGCCGTTGTCATCGGTGGTGATGTACACCGTTTCCCCTTTGCCACCCTTGGAGTAGGTGCCGTTGCTGACGGTGACGGAACCACCCGACTTGGCGGAGGCGCGGGCGCCCGTTGCCTGGGTCTGGCTTTGCGAAGCCTCGCCCGTTTGGGCCTGCACCGGCAAGGCCAGGTTCAAGCAGCCGATGGCCAGAAAGGAGGAAAGTAGAAAAGGACGCATAGCAGGATCTGTTTTTTTGTAAGCTTCTTCACCGGTACCCAACCCTCTTTTCTTACAAAGACAACCCAGTTCTTGCGGGGTTGCATGCGGGCCAGTAAAAAATCTTTCCCTCTGCTATGACAAGGCGCATGCCAAACATAGAGTCATTGATTACCAGCTACTTACAACTATCACCCAAGCATAAAAATGTCCGCTTCTGAACAACAGGTATTCAGAAGCGGACACTCGCTTGGGGTCTTTTGGGCCGGATTTGGCCAAAACAGGCCTAAAACAGCCCTGAGGTTGCCTAGTCTTCTTCCCGCTCCAGCAGCAACACCGCCGACTGGGGCACAATGAAGTATTTGTCGCCCAGGTAGTTGATCTCCACGGCATCGCGTTGCAGGTAGATGGCCAGGTCGCCCTCGCGGGCCTGCAAGGGAATGTAGCGCACCTGATCTTTCTCGTCCTGGTTCCAGATTTCGTCGTCCAGGCCGTAGTCGGCCGGAATGGGGTAGCCCGGTCCCACGCGCATCACGTAGCCTTCCTGCACTTTCTCTTTCTCCTGCACACCAGGGGGCAGAAACAGCCCACTCTTGGTCTGGTCTTTGGTACTTTTGGGCTTTATGAGCAGACGGTCTCCTACTACCATCAGTTTCTGGAGCTTGTTGGCGGGTGAGTCTTTGGTCATGGTACTACGCGTTAGAGGTAAACGGGGCTGCAAAGATAAAGCGCCTCACAGGTATTACGCCACTTAAAAACAGATGGGCGAATCTGCTCTATTTTATCCTGCTTCTGGCAAAAACGGGCCCTAAACAGAAAAACTGCCTGCGGCGACCCAACTGCCCCTCCAACCAGAGGCCAACCGCCGCCGCTCTTCGCCGGGGCTACACCGCCAGCGGTTCTGCGAGCGAAACCGCGGAGGCGGGCAGTTTCACCGTGAACACTGAGCCTTCGTTGATCCGGCTGTCTATCACCAACTCGCCCCCGTGCTGCCGGAGGAGGCCCTCGCAGATCATCAGCCCGAACCCGCTGCCGCGCTCATTGTGGGTGCCCTTGGTGGTGAAGTAGCTCTTTCGCCTGATCTGGTGCAGGGCTTCGGGGCCGATGCCTATGCCTTCGTCTTCTATGCGCACCTGCAGCCCTTGCGCTACCTGGGCCCAGACGGTAACGTTCCCGCCCTGCCGGGTAAACTTCACGGCGTTGGACAGCAGGTTACGGAAAACCACTCTCAGCACCTCAGGGTCGGCCTGCACCCGCAGATCAGGGTCCACTTGGTTCAGGATGGTGATGCTTTTGTGGAGGGCGGCCAGCTCCTGCTCCTCTATCACCTCTTGCAGCAGCGGCTTGAGCCGAAGCGTTCTGGGCCTGATCACATCGCCCTGCATCTGGCTCTTGATCCAGAACAGGACGTTCTCCAGCAGGGCCAGCGACCGCACGTACTGCTTCTCCAGTTCCAGCAGCAGGGGCCGGTATCTGGCCTCCTCCAGCTGACCGCTGTTGATGTGCTGCAGCAGGCCCTTGGTGTTGGTGAGCGGGGCTTTCAGGTCGTGGGAAAGGATGGAGAGCAGCTTGTCCTTCATCTGGTTGGCGGCCTCCAGGCTCTCGTTCTGCTGCGTGATGTTCTTGTTGAGCTGGTTCAGCGCCTGAGAGTGCTCCTCAATGACCTGGTTCTTGGTGGCAAGCTGCCAGGACGCCTGTTTGGCCCGGCGGTAGTTGCGGGAGGTAAGATAGGCCACCAGAACAACCGCCAGCAGCACAACCATGACAATGGCAAACGCGTACTGCGTGGTTTTGGCTTTCTGCTCGGCCAGCAGCGCCTCCTTCTCAAACAGCAGCTGCTGCTCCTGCTTTTCCTTCAGGATGTCCAGAAAACTCAGTGCGAAGGTCCGCTCCCGCTCAAACAGCTCCAGCTCTTTCTGGATGAGCGAATCCTGCCACGCCACCACGGCCACGGGCCGGGCCTGGGCTTTGTGCAGCTCTACCAGGTTCTGCATGGTCTCTACCTCCAGCTTGGCGGCATGGATGGCGCGGGCATCCTGCAGGGCGGCGGTAGCCAGCGCCACAGCCTGGGCATAATCTCCCTGTTGGCTGGCCACCAGGGCCAGTTTGTTCTTTGAAAGGGCCAGGCCGTACTTGTCATTTACCGCGCGGTCCAGCTCCAGGCTGGCCGTAAAGTGCCTCTTCGCCTTTTCCAACTCTTTTGTCTTAAGGTAAAGCAGGCCCAGGTGGAAGTGCGCCTTTTTAAAGCCGTACTGGTACTGGTTGGCCTGGCTTACCCGCAGGGCCTGGGTGAAAAACTCCTCGGCATGGGCAAACTCGTTTTCCTCCAGCTCAATCAGCCCCAGGCTGTTCTTTACATTTACCACATCGTCCCAGCGCTTGAGGGCCGTGTAGTTCTGCAGGGTCTTCCGGTAGATCTCCTCCGCCTTGGGGAGCTGCCTGTCGGCCAGAAAGGCACTGGCTATCTGCTGCATGGCCCGGGCAATATTAAACGTGTCTTTGGTGGCGTGGCTGATGTTCAGGGACTGGTAATAGAGCGACAGCGCCCGTTTGGTATAGCCGTTCTGCTGGTAGATGCCGGCCTCGTACAGGTAACAGGTGGCTCTTCCCTTCTGGTACTTGACGTTAGAGGCCAGCGCCTGCGCCTGCTGCAGCAGCTGCAAGGCCTTTTCCACGTCCTGGCGCTTGAGCTCAAACGCCAGCTGGCTCAGGGAGTCTACGGTGCGTTCTGCGGATGGCGCGGAGAGCGAGACTGGCCTTTCTGCCGTGGCCCCCAAAAGTCCCGGCAAGAACAGCGCGCAAAGCGCAACTATAATAAATTCTATTTTAAAACCATTCACCATACTCAACGCACAAAACAGAATAATTCCAATAGAACAGGCCTATTCTACCTTACCTAAGCAGAGGGCAATCACTTAAGCCTGTCCAATGTTTACTCACTTAATTGGGGGAATGCGCAAAGGTAAATACAATAACAACATCTACAACAGCGCCTACGCCTATTGCCATATAGTTATTGGCAAACTACAACTTAATAAAACTTATCAAAGAATACTGCGATTGGCACCTTTTCCCAGCAAAGGCCTACTGCGCTTTACAGGCCACTAACATTGTCTTAAAACTGGTTCAATCTTTGCAAAATGCAAACAGCCCTTTACGGGGCAGAGAGATACGCGCTGGCTCTCTGCCCCGCAAAGGGCTGCTTTAGGTTTGTTTTCCCGGAAATAACCCCTAAACGCTATTCCATCAGGTCGGCGGGCCTGGGGGCGTGCGGCGCAGCGGCCGGGTTCCAGCTCATGGGGTAATTCTGGTCCAGGAACTCCAGGGCATCGGTGGTGAGATAGAGGGGCTTGAAGGTGTCAATCATGACCGCCAGCTCATGCGTCTCCTTCTTCCCGATGCTGGCCTCCACGGTGCCCGGGTGCGGCCCGTGCGGAATGCCGCTGGGATGAATGGTGAACGACCCGATGTCAATGCCCTTGCGCGACATGAAGTTGCCCGCCACGTAGTACAGAATCTCGTCTGAGTCTACGTTGGAGTGGTTGTAGGGCGCCGGAATGGCCAATGGGTGGTAGTCGAACAGCCTGGGCACGAAGGAGCACACCACAAAGCCCTGCGTCTCAAAGGTCTGGTGCACGGGCGGCGGTTGGTGCACGCGGCCGGTAATGGGCTCAAAGTCATGGATGGAAAAGGCGTACGGGTAAAAGTAGCCGTCCCAGCCCACCACATCCAGGGGCGAAAAGTCATAGTGGTACTGGTGCAAAAAGCCTTCTTTCTTGATCTGCACCAGGTAGTCGCCGGGCTGGTCCTCCTGGATCAACTCATGGGGCGGACGCAGGTCGCGCTCACAGTATGGCGAGTGCTCCAGCAGCTGCCCGAAGTGGTTGCGGTAGCGGCGCACGGTCTCCACGGGGCTGAAACTCTCGGTGATGAGCAGGCGCACGGGGCCCTCGTTCCACTTCCACTGGTGGATGATGGTTCTGGGGATGACCACGTAATCGCCGGCTTCCACCACCAGGCGGCCCATCTGCGACCGCAGCTCGCCCGAGCCCTCATGGATGAACACAATCTCATCGGCCAGGGCATTCTTGTAGAAATAGTCCATGGTGCGTTGGCGCGGCAGGCAGATGGAGATGGTGCAGTCTTTGTTCATCAGGAGCGTCTTGCGGGCACCCAGGTAGTCTTCGCCGGTGGTCTCGCCCTTGAACGGACGCAGGTGGTACGGCGCCAGCGGCACGTCTGACTTCACCGGGCCATAGGGCACCGGCTCCTCTATGCGGGAGATCCTGGTGGGCGCGTTGCGGTGGTACAGCAGCGAGGAAACGCCTGAGAAGCCCAGCGTGCCCACCAGCTGCTCATGGTACAGACTACCATCTGGCTGCCTGAACTGCGTGTGCCGCTTGTGGGGAATGTTGCCCACCCGATGATAATATGCCATAGCGTTCTAATGCGTGAAGGAGTGAATGATGGAAGGCCTGAACGTTTCTGCCAGCAAGTGCCGCCCAAAGCGCAAATTTCCGTTTTAGGCCCGTTCTAGGCAAAACAGCCGTAAAACAGGAGCCCTGTACCAAGCCTGCGCCTGGGGGCAAGCTTGACCGGAGGTTGGGCAGAAACCCTCAATACCTTGAGAACAAGTTAAAACTTCCTCCCCACAAAGCAAAAGCGCCGCAGAAAATCATTTCTGCGGCGCTTTCAGGTTTATTTGCCTAAACTTATCTGCTTGGCCCGGTCAAAAAGCCCCAGGGCCCGCTGGAACTCGGGGTCATTCTCGTTCAGCACCGGGTAGAACCCCATCGCCTCGTACCGGCTGCGGGCAATGAATGCCTTTAAGTTGTTGCGGATGGTGCGCTCAGACCGTTTCAGGTCTTTGTTGTTCACCTTGATGTCGGCGCGCTTGGCTTCTTTGAGCAGGTCCTGCAGCATGGCATCCGTCACCTGGAACGTCTCCAGGAACCTGGGCAGCGGGGTGTTCTCCAACTCGCCGCGGTGCGCGCGGTAGTACTCCAGGGCGTATTCGCGCAGCACGTTCTTCTGGAACAGCTCGGTGAGCAGCGTGGTGTTGTCGGTGGTGTCGCGGGGCACAAACACGTCTGGCATGATGCCCCCGCCCCCGTACACAATGCGGCCGCGGCTGGTTTTGTATTTCAGGGAATCGTTGAACTTGATGCTGTCCTGGGTGAAGAACTCGCCGTGCTTGTAGCGGTTCATCAGGTCCATCTCATAGCTCTCCGTAGAGTCCGGGTTATACGGTTTCTGGATGGAGCGGCCGCTGGGCGTGTAGTACCGGGAGATGGTGAGGCGCAGCTCAGACCCGTCTGACAACGGAATAGGCACCTGCACCAAGCCTTTCCCGAAGGAACGGCGGCCCACAATCAGGGCGCGGTCGTGGTCCTGCAGGGCGCCGGCCAGGATCTCGGAGGCCGAGGCGCTGCCCTCGTTGATCAAGACAATCAGCTCGCCCTGCTCAAAATCACCTTTCACCTTGGCGTAGTAGTTGGCATCGTACTTAGAGCCTTTGCCATCAGTATACACCAGTTTTTTGTTGCCGGCAATGAACTCATCGGCCATGCGGGTGGCGTGATCCAGGTATCCGCCGGGGTTGTCGCGCAGGTCCAGGATCAGGCGCTGCAGGCCTTGTTTCTTGAGGGCGCTCAGTTTCTGCTTGAACTCCTCATAGGTACCGTTAGAGAAGCGGCTCACTTTGATGTAGCCGGTCTTGCTGTCTACCATGTACCCTACGTCTACCGACACCGACGGAATCTTGCGGCGGGTAACCGTGAACTGCAGCGGCTTGGGCTCATGGCCCCGCAAAATGGTCAGGTTTACCTTGGAGCCCCGGGGGCCCCGCAGCTTTTTGAACACGGTCTCGGTGGAGAGGTGTACGCCCGCAATGTTCTCGCCGTCTACCTTCAGGATCTTGTCGCCGGCCTGGATGCCCACCTGCTCAGAGGGCCCGCCGCTGAGGGGGGCAATCACGTACAGGGTATCGCGGAAGATGTTGAACTCCACCCCGATGCCGTCAAAATCGCTCTCCAGGTAAGACCGGGCGATGCTCAGGTCACGGGCCGGGATGTAGGACGAGTGCGGGTCCAGTTTCTCCAGCATCTTGTTGATGGCGAACTCAGAAAGGCGCTCGGTGTTCACGGTGTCTACGTACTCGCGGTCAATGTAGCTCAGGATTTCCCTGAACTTCAGGTAACCGCGGGCGGTACCCTGCGGATTGTTGGAACTGGGCTGGAACAGGGTGGCCCCCAGCAAAATGCCCACGGCCACCGCCAGCCCTAAGAACAAAGGCAAACGCACCTGAAAAGGCGAGTCCTCCACTTTCTTATGTTGTTTTTTTTCACTCATAGTACTCTGGTCACGTTTATGGCAACTTCTTACTTTTCCAGAAGAAGTACTGTTCAGGTATATCAATCCGCTCCTCTGGGGGAGCATTTCCTCGTATTTAGTACAAATTCTACGCCAGTAAAGTTGCCTTTACCGCCTACGCGTCCTGACCTAAGCGCTGCGCCATTTTCTTCAGCTCACGGGCGTAGATCTGGCGGTAGCTGCCGTTGCGGGTGGTGGTGTCTGTAGCTGAGGTAATAGGCCTGGCCTGCACCCGCTTGGCGGTGGCAAGCGCCACCTGCGCAATCTTCTTGCTGTCCCAGTGGCCGTTGAGGGCGCGCAGGCACTTGTAGATCAGCTCAGAATCTTCAGACTTGGCCTCCACCAGCTGCTCAGTGTAGTACCCAATGGTGTTGAGCACCGCGGTGTTGCCCTGGTCCTGGTAGTAATGCGGGAAGAGCTCATGGCGCAGCATCTCGTTGGCGCCCTGCTGCTGCAGCACAAACAGGTAATCTTCCTGCCCGTTCTGCAGGAGCACTCCCTTGATGTCGGCGTGTTTATCGGCCCAGTTGGGCTCGCCCTCGTGGGCCTTTATGATGTTGGGAATCTCCTCAAATGGGTTGGACTTGGCCCCGGCCGGTGGCGTAAGCCCCGCGTATTTAGATCCCTTGGGATAGGTGATTTCGTACTCAGGTTCTTTGGCTTGTGTGGCACCGGCGGCGGCGCCTTCGCTGGCAGCGGCGGTGGAGTCTGCCGACTCTTGCTTTTCGGTGCCGGTGCTGGTTCCTTTCTCACAGGAGGCCAACCCTATACCACTTACAAAGGCTAGTGCCATCACGGCACGTTTAGAAAAAAGATAATGCATGAAAACTATGTATAAAGCTATAAATACAAGACAGTTAGAACAGCAAAACACCCTAACCGCCACGCCTAAAGTACTACTTTAGGCCAGTTACTTGAAAGATTGACCCCAGATTCTTTATCCACCTACTTTTCCACCTAGGCTCTGCGCTGCAGGCGGCTGCCCATTTTCTGCAGCTCGCGGGCGTAGATTTGCCGGTAGTACCCGGGGGCGCTGGTGGTGTCTACCGTGGTTTTCTCTGCCCGCGCCTTTACCCTGGCCGCCGTGGAAAGCGCCACTTTGGCTAAACGCTCCTGGGGCCAATAATCTTTTAACGCCCGCAGGCACATGTACACTAATTTGGCGTCTTCAGACCTGGCCTCCTCCAGCTGCTGGGTGTAAAAGGCAATGGCAGCCAGCATGTTGTGATCAGTGGGGTCTGTGTAGTAATGCCGGAACAGCTCCTGGCGCAACATCTCATTGGCCGCCTGCTGCTGCAGCACAAACAGGTAGTCTTTCCCCTGGTGCGCCAGCAGCAACTGCCGCATGTCAGTGTCTTTGGCGGCGTAATCTAAGGTGCGGCCATGCTCCCGACTGATGCGCTGCACTTCCAGAAACGGGTTGGGCGCTACTCCTTTGGGCGGAGTCAGGTCCTGGTACTCTGAGCCCTCGGGAAACGTGAGTTCCCATTCGGGGGCTTGGGGTTTGGTGGGCTGCGCCGAGGCCCTCAGTTCCCGGGAGGTGGTGGTGGATACCGTCTGCCTAGAGTCTGTGTGCTGGGCGGGCAGGACAAACCGTTGCACCACCAGCGTAGCCAACCCCAGCGAAATCAGGAATACATCTATCTTGGAAACACTTTTCATGCGTTGGTTCTCCTGTCGTCATGCCCTTGTTCGCCCTGCGGCTCGCGGTTCTCCTTACAAGATGCGTTTTACGCCCCATTTTCACAAAACTCCCCTAAAAACAGCTTTGGCTACTGCTCCCGGGCCTCGTGCTCGCCGGTCTGGAACTCTATGTTGTCCTGCTCCAGTTGCTGCCGTTGCTGGGGCGTGAGCGGGGCCAGCTGCCTCAGGTCAGGCTGGCCGGCGTCTACCCAGGCCGTGTACCAGTAACTGGCCACCAGATGCGTCGCCAGCCTGATCTGCCGCTCCACCTGCCCGCGCAAACCCCGGCTGTAGGCCTGGCTGAACTCCCGGGAGTACACTTTCACCGTGCTGGCGCCCCGCTCCTCCAGGCTGTACTTCTTGTCTTCAGGGAAGGTGGCGCTGAGTTGCTTTTCCAGGGAGAACACGGTATCCAGGGCGGCGTGCGAGCGGGCCACAATCTCCCAGGCGGTGCGGCCGGGGTGTTGCAGGTACTGCGGCGGCCCAATGAGGAAATCGTATTCCAGGCTGAAGAGTTCCGGCAGGCGGCTTTCCCACAGCCCATGGATGCCCCGCTGCCCGGTAAACTGCCCGTTGTAGTTGCGGGTGGTGTGCAGCGGCACGCAGGCATCGGCCACGTAGTGCCCCAGCTCGGCCGAGAGCCGGAGGATGCGCTCCAGGTCATGCTGCCGGAACGCCTGGGTGAGCTGGTACTGTACCAACCCGATGTGCCAGGGCACAATGCCGTGCCGCTGCAGGGTGTCTGGGGTAAGCTGCTGCACGGCATCGTCCCAGCGGCGGGGCAGCTTGTGGGCAGCGCTGTCGCCGTACACGTCCAGGTCAATGAAGTGGCGGGGCCCTTCCTCAGGCACGGCGTAGCGCCTTTTGTCGGGGGCCACGGCTTGCTGGGTAATGTAGGCCAGGTGCTGCTTGTAGAAGCCTATCATCTCGGGCGGCAGCGTGAACACGGCCTGCCGGTTGATGCGCTGGTGGGCATAAAAGCCCCAGGCCCCCGCCAGCGGGCGCACAAGCAGCAGCAGCAACAGGAGCAGGAAGGTACATTTTGGGGCCATTCGCCTGTATACGAACAAGTTGCCCGCATCAGTTTTCTGCTTTTAACCCCGTTCCCGGAAAACAGGCCCAAAAAAGCCGTAGGCAAGTCTAGCCCGGCTTTACCGGAACGGCCTCGCATAAAAAGAGCATCGCTTTTGCTCTGCGGGCACAAAGGCGATGCTCCTACAGGCAGTATGTCCAAAATTCCAGAACCCATCAGACAGATGGGTTTTCCGTTTTAGGTCCTATTTCCCAGAAATAGGCCAAAAAGGCCCCATGCCGCTTTCCCCTTCCCCGACAGGCGTGTACCGGAGGTGCCTTGTGGCTCCACGGGTTTACAGCCGGGCGTTCTTCTTGGCGGACAGGTAGTCTTCTTTGGCGAAGATCTTGATGCCGTAGTAGTCAATCTGCTTGTAGTCATAGAGGCGGGCCACCACCAGGTCATCGGCGTAGTCGGTGTAGGCGTCCAGGAAGTCCAGCCCCTCGGCCTGCTCCCCTTCCTCCAGGAGCGCCATGTCTCGCTGCCTCACGTTCTTCCTGATCTTCTCAAAGGTATCGCCCTGCGCGTTGTAGAGGATGCGGTTGGGCCGGCCCTGGGCGTAGTACAGAATGCACCAGGCATCGGCGCCCTCGCCCTCCGGGTTGAACGCCCACACCGCCTTGCCCAGCTTTTCCTCCTGGGGCGCTGTGTCTGATTTAGGGGTCCAGCCCTTCTCCTCCAAGAAAAGGCCAATCTCCTGCTTGCCCATGCTCTGTAACTTCAGGAGCTGCGCCAAATTCAGGCTCTGCCCCATGCCGGCAAAAGAGAGCAAGATAAATATCGGATAAAGAACGAGCTGCTTCATACTCTTTTCCTGATAACAACTGTATGTCAGGAAGATACATAAATAATTTAAGAAATAAAAGAAGTAAAGCAGTTTCCATCTTGTGCTCTCTGCCTTGTGGCTTGGTACCTTTTACTTTTTCGCCAGTCAGCAGACAAGCCTTTACTTGGGTGGGGCTGCGCCACTACACCAACCGTATTGAGAAAAGGGTTTAGCGGGCGTAAATCCGGTACCCCTTTTAAAGAGAGACTTCGCGCGTAAGAAGCGTAGTTAGAGTTGTTGGTGAGAACACCAACAACGGCGGCGAACGGCGGCAATGTTGCTGGTGTTTTCACCAACTTCGACGGAAACCTTCAATCTTATCTGGCAGTGCTTCTTCTTGGCGTAATTTCCTTTCTGCATACAATAGCTATACAAACAATAAAATCCCGCCCCCTCGCTCGCCTCCGGCGAGTGTGAGCTATCGGGCAGCCTCTGGCTGCTATGCGGCACATCAAAAATCACTTAGCTCCTTCCCTAGTGGCCAGAGGCCACAGAATAACGTACACTCGCCAGAGGCGAGCGAAGGATGGAGGAACATCACAAGGGAACAACCTGAACAGCTCTGTTTCAGGCCTACTTCCGCCAGAACACTCCAAAAACAGAAAACCTCACAGGTCTGGCAGCCCTGTGAGGTTTGAAAAGCTAACCGGTAGTTTATTACCGACGGCCGGCGGCGGCAAACTTCATGCGGTAATCGGCGTCCACGTCTCCTTTGGAGATCTTGGTGAGTTTGCCTTTGAGGAGGCGCTTCTTCAGGGCAGAGAGGTGATCGGTGAAGAGGATGCCTTCAATGTGGTCGTACTCGTGCTGGATCACGCGGGCGGTCACGTCATCGTACTCCTCCTCGTGCTGCACCCAGTTCTGGTCATAGTACCGGATGCGGATGCGCTCCTGGCGCCATACTTCCTCGCGTACGCCGGGAATGCTGAGGCAGCCTTCGTCAAACGCCCACTCGTCGCCGGACTCTTCCAGGATCACCGGGTTGATGAACGCTTTCTTCACGCCTTTGTCTTCTTCGCCCTCGTCCATGAACGGCTTGGAATCAATCACGAACAGGCGGATGCTTTTCCCGATCTGCGGGGCGGCCAGGCCTACGCCGTGCGCGTGGTACATGGTTTCAAACATATCCTCAATGAGCTTGTCCAGCTCCGGATAGTCCTGGGCAATGTCTGTGGCTTTGGTGCGCAGCACCGGATCGCCGTAGGCAACTATAGGGTAGATCATAGATATTGTCTGCTCTCTAAATAACTCTGTAAAATGATGGTGGCGCTGATCTTGTCCACGGTGGCTTTGTCGGCGCGGGCTTTCTTGCCGATGCCGGCGTCTATCATGGTCTGGAACGCCATTCTGGACGTGAACCGTTCATCGTGGGTCACCACTTTCTTGCCGGGGAACTGCTTCTGCAGCTTCCGCACGAAGCCCACCACGTGCTGGGTGTTGTTGGTGTCGTTCCCGTCCAGGTGCTTGGGCATGCCTACCACAAACTCGTCCACCTCCTCTTTCTGGCAGTACTGCGCCAGGAACGTCAGCACGTCTTTGGCGTGCACCGTGTCCAGGCCCGAGGCGATGATCTGCAGCGGATCTGTGACCGCCAGGCCCACCCGCTTCACTCCGTAATCTATGGCCAGTATGCGCCCCATGTTTCTGTTTTTACGATGATTTCCGGAAATCAGCCCGAAAATGGCGGCGGAGCCCTACCTTCTGGGGCAGTTTTCAACGCAACACCACTGCAAAGGTAGCGCATTCTTCTGGAAAACCTTTTCTCTTGCGGGTACTCCCGTTTTCAAAGCGAGGTGCTTTTGTGTAACTTACGCGTTAGAATTACACCTTATTCCATGTCTGACAAACCTTTTGGCCGGACTTACCGGCTTTTGCTCCTGGCGCTGTTGCTCTGGAGCACCGCTCTCCCCTCTTTTGCCCAGGTTGATTTCCAGAAGCTGGATGCCTATTACCAGAAAGCCATCAAAGACTGGAACGTGCCCGGCATGGCCATCGCCATTGTGAAGAACGATTCAGTGGTATTTGCCAAAGGCTACGGCGTGCGCGATGCCCAGAAAGGCGGCACCGTGGATGCCAACACCCTCTTCGGGATTGCCTCTAACTCCAAGGCCTACACTGCCGCGGCCCTGGCCATGCTGGTAGACGAAGGCAAACTGAAGTGGGACGACAAAGTGACCCAATACCTGCCCTACCTGCAACTCTATGACCCGTACGTGACCGAGCAACTCAACATAAGAGACCTGCTGAGCCACCGCGTAGGTTTGCAGACCTTCTCCGGCGATTTGCTTTGGTACAACACCACCTTCAGCCGCAAAGAGATTCTGCAACGGGCCAGGTACCTGAAGCCTACTTACCCGTTCAGGGGCGGTTACGGCTACTCTAACCTCATGTTCATTGCCGCCGGCGAGGTGATTGAAACCATTACCGGCAAAACCTGGGAGCAGTTCATCCAGGAACGCTTCTTCAAGCCGTTGGGCATGACCAACTCCTACACCTCGGTGAACCAACTGAAAGGGGTAGACAACGTGGCCAGTCCGCACGCCAACCCAACCACCGAGGGCGGAAAACCGGTACCTACGGTATTCACCGCCTGGGACAACTGGAACCCGGCCGCCGGTATCTTCACCAGCGCCAATCAGCACGCCCAATGGATGCGCCTGCAACTGAACCGCGGCACCTACAAAGGCCAGCGCCTGTTCTCTGAGGCCGCTTCGCACACTATGTGGACCATGCACAACCCCTTCCCCATCGCGCCGCAAGCCGAGGCCCTTACTCCTTCCACCCACTTTTCCGGCGCCGGTCTGGGCTGGATGCTGAACGATTACCAGGGACGCAAAATAGTTACCCACAGCGGCGGCCACGAAGGCATGAACAGCCGCACCATGCTGGTGCCCGAAGAGAAACTGGGCATCGTGATCCTGACCAACAGCATGAGCAGCATTATGACGCCTATGGCCTACTACACCGTAGATCAGTTTCTGGGCATTAAAAACGGCCGTGACTGGAGCAGGTTCACCTTAGACCTGGCCGCCAAAGGCCGGGCCGCTGAGAAAGCCGCCGAGGCGAAGAAGCCCAAAGAGAAAACCGCCAAAGCCAAACTCACCCGCGACCTGAATGCCTACGCCGGTACTTACCACAGCCCGCTGTACGGCGATGCGGTAGTTTCTGTCAAGAACGGCAAACTGGTGCTGAGCCTGCCATCGGCCCCGGCGCTGGGCGGCGAACTTTCCCTCTGGAAACCCGACATCTTTTACTTGGCCTGGAAAAACAATTTCGCGTTGCTCACGCCTACCAAAGCGCGTTTCCTGCCCGGGCCAGACGGCACCGTTCAGGAACTTCGGTTAGATTCTGACAACCCAGATTTCCACTTCTCTGAACTAGAATTCACGCGGGTTCCCGGGGCCGGTAACCAGACGTTTTAGAGCACCCGCTATCCCACACATCATTTAACCCACAAATTCTAGCAGCTTTCAGGGAACTAGAAGCCCCCGGCAGGCATTTGTCTGGCGGGGGCTTTATTTTAGGGGCGTTTTAAGAAAAACAGAATAAAATCAGCCAAGTCTGTAATATTTGGCCGGGCAACCCGACCAATGCCGCACCGCTAAAAACAAACAACAGTAAGGTTCCTGCCTTCAGCATTAGGATCAGTGATTTACATACGCTTGCAGCCAATTCTCCCTTAAGAGAAACTTAATCAATACCTTTTCAAGAGAATCACCCTTTTTCCAAACTAAAACAAGCCTGTACCATGTCTAAAAAGAGTACCCTGGCAATCTTGCTGGCCGCCGCCATGTTAACGCAGGCCCAGGCGCAGACAACCAAGAAAGCCGCCCCGGCGAAGAAAGCCACCACCACCGCTGCCAAAGCAAAGACCGGCACCCGCCTGGTAGAGAAAGTTACCCGCAAGGGCAGCGAACTGGTTATTCCGTATGAAAAATACGTGTTGCCCAACGGCCTTACCGTGGTGGTACACGAAGACCACTCAGACCCTATTGTGCACGTGGACGTGACCTATCACGTGGGTTCGGCCCGCGAGGAAGTGGGCAAGTCGGGTTTTGCGCACTTCTTTGAGCACATGATGTTCCAGGGCTCCGACAACGTAGCCGATGAGGAGCACTTCAAGATCGTCTCGGAGGCCGGCGGAACCCTGAACGGCACCACCAACCGCGACCGCACCAACTACTTTGAGACCATGCCCGCCAACCAGCTGGAGACCGCTCTTTGGTTAGAAGCTGACCGGATGGGCTTCTTGTTGGATGCCGTAACCCAGCAGAAATTTGAAGTGCAGCGCGAGACCGTGAAGAACGAGCGCGGCCAGCGCGTGGACAACGCCCCATACGGCTTGTCTTACGAGAAAGTGAGCGCCGCTTTGTATCCATACGGTCACCCGTATTCCTGGACCACCATCGGGTACATTGAGGACCTGAACCGCGTGAACGTACAAGACCTGAAAAACTTCTTCCTGCGCTGGTACGGGCCAAACAACGCCACTTTGACCGTGGGTGGTGACGTAACGCCAGAGCAAGTAGTGAAGCTGGCCGAGAAATACTTCGGTTCTATCCCTAAGGGCCCGGAAGTGAAGAACATGAAGCTGCCTACGCCGGTACTCACCCAGGACCGCTACATCTCTTACGAAGATAATATCCGTTTCCCTGCTGTTCAGATTACCTTGCCAACCGTGCCGGCCAACCACCCAGATGAAGCCGCCCTGGATGTGCTTTCTGATATCATTGGCGGCGGCAGAACGTCTATCATCTACCAGAACATGGTGAAAACGCAGAAAGCCAACCAGGCCGGTGCGTACCACTCTACTTCTGAACTGGCGGGAGAATTCACGCTTTCGGCGCGGGTACTGCCTAACCAGAACCTGGCTGATGCCGAAAAACAACTGCGCGATGCCATCGCGGAGTTCGAGAAAAAAGGCGTGACCGATGAAGACATCGCCCGTTACAAAGCTTCACATGAGGCCAGCGTGATCAACAGAATGTCCAGCGTGTCGGGTAAAACGTCTACCCTGGCGGCCTATCAGTTCATGACCGGCAACGCGAACTTCCTCACGCAGGAACTGAAGGCTGTGCAGAGTGTGACCAAAGCCGATGTACAGCGGGTGTACAACCAGTACATCAAAGGCAAAAAAGCCGTGATCCTGAGCGTAGTGCCCAAAGGCAAAGGCGAACTGGTGGCCAAAGCCGATAATTTCAAAGTAGACCCCAGCGGCTACAAAGCGCCCGCCGATCAGTATTCTGGCTTGAAGTACGTAAAAGCCAAAGATACCTTTGACCGCAGCAAGCGTCCGGCCGCCGGAGCCAACCCCACCATCACCGTGCCTCCGTTCTGGAAAGAGACCTTCGCCAACGGCATCAAGGTGATCGGGTCGAAGAGCGATGAGGTACCAACCGTAACCCTGCTGTTCACGCTGCAAGGCGGACACAAACTGGAGGCCAACGATCCGTCTAAAGCTGGTCTGGCTTCTCTGACCGCTTCTATGCTGAACGAGTCTTCGCAGAAATACACCGCCGAGGAAATCAGCACCGAGCTGGAGAAACTTGGTTCCTCTATCAGTTTCGGAAGCGGGGCCGAAAACATGACTGTTTCGGTTTCTTCGCAGGTGAAAAACCTGGATGCCACGCTGGCCCTGCTGGAGGAACGCATGCTCCGTCCGCGCTTTGACCAGGCCGAGTTTGACCGCATCAAGAAACAGCGCCTGGAGGCCATCAAAAACCAGAGCACGCAGCCTACCGTGGTAGCCGACAATGTGTACTTAAAAATGCTGTACGGCGAAGGCAACATCCGTGCGGTTCCTACCGTGGGTACCGTACAAACCGTGGAAAGCATCAGCCTGGATGACGTGAAGAAATTCTACCAGAACTACTTCTCTCCATCCGTGACCAACCTGGTGATAGTGGGCGATGTAGACCAAAAGCAGGTAATGCCTAAACTGGCCTTCCTGAACAAGTGGGCTCCCAAGCCAGTGACTATGCCGGCTAACGTCAAGGCGGCCAGCATTGACAAAACCAAGATCTTCATCGTGGACAAAGAGAAAGCCGCCCAGTCTGAGATCAGAATCGGGTACATGGCCCTTCCTTACGATGCCACCGGCGAGTATTACAAAGCCGGCCTGATGAACTACGTATTGGGTGGCGCTTTCAACAGCCGCATCAACCTGAACCTGCGCGAAGACAAAGGCTACACCTACGGCGCTCGTTCCGGCTTCAACGGCACCGAGGAAGCTGGTCCGTTCACCGCTATGGCTGGCGTACGTTCCAACGCGTCTGATGCTTCGGTGGTGGAGTTCATGAAAGAGATCAAGCGCTTTAGAGAAGAAGGTATCACTGATGCTGAATTAGCGTTCATGAAGAACGCCATTGGCCAAGCCGATGCCCGCCGCTATGAGACGTCGTTCCAGAAAGCGGCCTTCCTGAACAACATGCTGCGCTACAACCTGACGCCCGACTACGTGGCCAAGCAGAACGAGATCCTGCAGAACATCACCAAAGAGGAAATCAACGCGCTGGCCAAGAAGTACCTGCCGGTAGATAACATGAGCATCATGCTGGTGGGCGACAAAGCCGCCATTAAACCCGGTCTGGAGAAACTGGGCTACGAAGTGGTGGAACTGGACGCCGACGGCGCTCCGTTGGCCGCCAAGGTGGAAGCCCCAGCAGCCCAGGCAGAGCCCAAGAAAACCGAACCCGTGAAAGGCCGCAAAGCCAAGAAACAAGGCCGCGTTTTCTAAGCGATTTTGCTGAATCTTCCTGAAAACAGGAGGAACCCATTTTAAAGGCGTTTTCGGGAAAAAGCCCCGGAAACGCCTTTTTTTTTATGATACCCAAACCTGCGGCTATCACAGCACTACTTGTCACATGGTTTTAATGGCTTTCTGATGAAGCAAGCGTCCGCACGTACTTTATCTGGAACGCGTGCGGACACGAGCCGAAGGCTCGCGCCAGCGAAGGTATGTGCCCTCTACGTGGTGCTGTCCATACCAAGATTATCCCTCGCTCGCCTCTCGGACGCCTGTGAATCATTGTTCGGCCTCAGGCCGAAATGGAAAAATGCTGAACGTTTCACATAATGGCAGAACCCGTAAGTTTCTCACTCCAACAATCCTCCACCTTCCTGAAAAGATCTTGGGCAGGCCAAAAGAACAGTGTAGAAGCACTGCCACCATCCATGCACAGGATTTTGCCAGAAAATCAAAAAGAGATGTGCCTTCGCTGGCGCGAGCCTCCGGCTCGTGTCCGCACGCATTCCAGAATATAAACGGTTTCCGCCTTTCAGACCTTCAGTACTCTTACTTTCCACCTCAGGATGTCCCAACCTACTTTGTCATCTTGGAAAGATCTTGTGGGCGAACTAGAAAAGCATGGAAGCCACGACACTACCGTTCGCTCACAAGATCTTTCCAAGATGACAGAATGAGGAGGAGCATGCGGCCATGCGTGCGGACACGAGCCGGAGGCTCGCGCCAGCGAAGGTATTTTCGGGGAAAGCCCCCGGAAACGCCTTTTTTATTTCCGCTCTAAACCCCATTAATTTTCCTGTAGACCAACAGGTTACCTACCGCCAACATCTGGAATTAAAGAGAAACAAAGCAGTTACAGGTATGCGAGTCCTTCTCTCCTTTTCCTTTCTTCTGTTGGCCGTTCTACAGGCCTGCTCCTCTGACCCTGAACTGCAGTTTGAGCAGCCTCAGCCGCTTTTGGGCGAAGAGGAAAAAGCCATTCCGGCGGCTCTTGAGGGGCAGTACCAAAATCCGCAAGACAGCAGCCTGTTGCTCATCACGACCAACGCCTTAGTGCAGCAGGAACAGTTCATCTGCCCTACCGCAATTCAGGAGCTTACCAAAGACTCTGTGGAATACCGTATAGAGAAAGGACACTTCTATTCCTCAGAAAACCCCGAAGGGGTACCCGTGCTGCGACAAACACCCGATTCACTGTATCTTCTTCTCCGTTTGCAAGACACGCTTTATTCTGCAGAGGACCGCTACCGGCTCAGGAAATTCAAGGGCTTGTACGTTCTGAACAAGCAAGTAGCGCCCAAGCGGTGGAAAGTGCTGCTCCTGAAACCGAACGGCAGAAAATTCCTGCAACTACAGCAAGTGGCAGACTCACTGGACCGGGTGAAACTACAGGAGATTATCACGCTGCGCGAAGCCGAGAACCTGTTTCTGGCCAACCCGTCGCAGAAAGAGCTGCGCAAGTTTCTGCGGCAAGGCGGCTTCCGGCAGAGAACAACGTTTCTGCGCGTAACATACCCGGCACAACCAGCCAGACCTGCCTTGTCTTCTGCTGCTTCTCAGTGAACCATCCGGTGTTTTCAGCCTGATTTCAGGAAAACAGCTTAAAAACTCTTTTTCAGCTGCACGCCTCCGTAAAAATTGCGGCCCGGCGCAGCCTGGAAGTAGCGATTCCCGAAGGCGTTCAGGTCATTGCCCAGGCTGTAGTCACGGTCTGTGGCGTTGTCTACCCCGCCGTACAGGTCCACGCTCCATTGCTCCAGGAACGTGCGTCGGAAACCGGCTCTGGCGCCCAGGATGAAGTAGTTTGGAGCGTACACAGTATTGGCATCGTTGAGCGGAATTTCATCTGAGTAGTTGGCGGTGGCATTCAGGTAGAAACCTGGATTAGTTTCCACGTCCAGCCCCATCACGGCTACGTGCGGCGCGGTACCCGTGAGGCGGTTGCCTGAGAAATCATTCTCGTTCTGTTGATAATTCCTAAATCTAAAGTGGTTGTAGGTGTACGTACTCCAGAGTCTTACCAGGCTCAAAGCTTCTTCGGGAGCCTGTACAAACGCATACCCAGCCGCCACTTCCACGCCTTGCTGGCGGGTGGCTCCGGCGTTGGCGAACACGGCTACCCCGCCCAGGGTAGTGCGGCTCACAATGGTTTCCTTCAGCTTGAAATGGAAGGCCACCACGTCAAAGGTGAAGCGTTGGTTCAGCAGGTTTCCTCTTACGCCCACCTCGTAGTTGGTGCCGCGCTCAGGCTGTAACCCGAAGTTGATGCTGGCGTCTGAGGGACGCACCTCGGCCTCAGTGGGGGGCGAGAACCCGGCACTCACACTGGCGTGCGCCGATAACGTGGGCGAAATCACTTTCACCAGTCCAATGCGGGGCGAAAATTGTGCGTCAATTTTGCGGGTCAGTTGATAATTGGGGTTAGTGGCGGCTTCTGAGACGCGGGCGATGTCATAGCGCAGGGAGTTCACACTGGCTCCCAGGGAGAGCAGGAAATCCAAGGGTAAATCCACTTCGGCCTGCCCAAAGACAAAGCCTTCTTTCACGGTCACCTCATCGTCATAATTCAGCTTGCCGGGCGTACCGGCATTGTTCACGTACTGACGGGCATTGATAAAGCGCCGGTGCGCCTCGGCTCCCAAAGTAAACCGGGCCGGAAAGTTTCCTACCATCGTCCGGTAGGTGGTGCGGGTGCGCCCCCCGAAGCTCTGGTTCGTGTTCCGCTCGTAATCGGTGACGAAGGGATGGTTGAGGAAACTGAATACGCCAAAGAAAGAGGTAGTGTTGCTCCAGCGCTCATTGAACTGGTAGTTATGCACAAAGCCCAGGTTCAGGCCTTCCACGTTGAGCGAAGCGTTCTGGTCTTTGTTCAGTTGGCGGGCGGCGCGGGGATTTTGATCAAACTGCTCGCGGGTGAGGGCACCGGGCAATTCATAGAACAGATCAGAGTACAAGGCGTGGAAAGAGAAGTATTGCTTCTGATTTGGGTAAAACTGCCCGGAAAGCAGCAGGGTTTTACGGTCCATGGCGCTTTGCTCGCGGTAGCCGTCCAGCGTCTGGCGATCAAAACGCAGAAGCAGGTTAGATTTCTCGGAGGCTACGCTGGCTCCTACAAACCCTCGGCGCAAGCCGTAGGAGCCTACCAAACCACCGGCCATGACGCTGCTCTCGGTGGGTCTTACCGTTTCCAGCAAGACAGTACCGCCCGTTCCGGCCCCGTACACGCTGCCGGCCGGACCTTTGATCACTTCCACGTTGCCAATGGTGGCGGCATCCAGCATGTTCAGCGGAATGGTACCGTTAGCTTCCACTAAAGGTACCTCGTTCAGGTAGATTTTCACGTTGCGTACGCCGTAGGGTGCACGCAACGAACTGCCTCTAATGGAAAGCCGGTAACTGGCCGTGGCGCGTTCTTCCATGCGTACGCCGGGCAAGGTATTGAGCGCGGGAACCAAGGTAGTCTGCGGAAAGCGCTCCAAATCCCGGGTTGAAAGCAGACCAATGGCACCGGCGGTTTTCTGCAAAGGCCGGCGGGTTTCAAAGCCCCTTACCACCACTTCCTGCAAAGCCACGGCCAAAGGCTCCAGCATGATCACCCATTGTTTGCGGCTCTGCGGCACCAGTAATTTTTGCATCCGGTGGGAGGTAGGGCGCTGCACCACCACAGTATCAAAGCGCGAAGCCAGCACAAGCCTGAACTGGCCCGAGGCATCGGTGAAGGTTTGGCTGCCGGTTCTGGCATCGCCCACCACCGCGCCTTCCAGGGGCTGTTGGCTGCGCGCGTCCAGCACCCGCCCCTCCACGGTCAGTTGGGCTTGGGCGGGGAATATTGAAACCAGCAGCAGAAAAAAGAAAAGGTATTTCATAGTCTGTCAATCAAAGAAAGGGCCAGGCGTTGCCCAAGGTCATTGGGCAACCACCCCGGTAACGATACCGGTGGCCGATACCGTGCAAAAGTACGCAATCTGCACCAGCCCGCTCTTCTTACGGAAGTTCCCCCCAGGAGACTACCCTTTTTTGCCACCAGACTTGCCCTACCAGGTACGAGACAGAGCCCACTGCTTTTCGCCTCTAAAACAAACGCCCCGGCTTGTGTGCCTGGGCGCTTGTTAGACTCGTTTTAGAACTGCTTTTAAGAAAATAGCCCCGAAACAAGAGCGTCGCTCCTTTCTTCCAAGCCTCGCCTCTAGGGCCGTTACGTTCTACATAAAAGCCTTAAACGGCGGAGAAGTCCGTTGCCAGTCTGATCTAATTTGAGGCTATTGCCTCACTGATTTGCAAACTTCAGTTCTTTTTAGGTTCAAGTTTTCAACTTGAACCATCCATATTTTAAGAACTTAACGGCCTCCCCTCGCTCGCCTCTGGCGAGTGTGCACTATGGGGCGGCCTCTGGCCGCGTTGCAGGAAATTACGCTTGTTAATTTGTTATGGCTTTAGGTGGGGGGTTATCTGTTTTAAGGCTTTTTCTACGGAAATAGGCTGAAATCAGGAAATAGTAAGAAGGCACGGAAGAAATCCACGCTATAGTAATTTCCTTGTACTGCAATGTGTAATGCAATGCGGCGAGACGCCGCCTAATGACTCACACTCGCCAGAGGCGAGCGAGGGATTAGTTGCAATTCACTTCGGAAAGAAACAGCGTACCAAAAGGATGAGCCGTACCCAAAATGGGGAGCACAGGCAGGAACCAATGGCCTTAACGGGCGGAAACAGCAGGACAAGTCTGCCGTACCGTAGCCCTACGGCGCCACCGCTTTCCTGACAGCTGGGGCTACCACGGTGCCCAGTAGCTCAATGGCGTGCATGACCTGGCGGTGGGGCATGGTGCCTACGCTGATGTGCAGCAAAAAGCGGGTGTTGCCAAACAGCTCGTGCTCCCACAGGATCTTGTCAATCACCTGCTGCGGACTGCCCACCAGCAGCGATCCTTCGGGGCCCCGCATCAGGTCGTACTGCTCGCGGCTCATAGCCGACCAGCCGCGCTCCCGCCCAATCTGGCTCATGAGGTAGGCATAGGGGCCGTAAAATTCATCGGCGGCTTTCTGGGAGTCATCGGCCAGGTAGCCGTGCGAATTGATGGCCAGTTGTAGCTTCGCCTGGTCGTGTCCGGCTTTGCGGTATACCTCCTTGTAGAGGTTGGTGAACGGCACAAATCGCTCCGGCGAGCCGCCAATGATGGCCAGCGCCATGGGCAGACCGTTGCTGGCCGCCCGCACCACCGACTCGGGGGTTCCGCCCACGGCTACCCAGATGGGCAGTTCCTGCTGGTGCGGCCGGGGGTACACGCCCAGGTTGTCAATGGCGGGCCGGTGCTTGCCTTTCCAGGTCACTTTTTCGCTTTTGTTGAGTAGCATGAGCAACTCCAGCTTCTCAGAGAACAACGAATTGTAGTCTTTCAGATCTTGCCCGAAAAGCGGAAAAGACTCAATAAACGACCCTCGCCCGGCCATGATCTCGGCCCGGCCGCCGGAGAGCAAATCCACTTGCGCGAAGTCCTGGAACACCCGCACGGGGTCATCTGAACTGAGCACCGTCACGGCGCTGGAAAGTTTTATGTTTTTGGTCTTGACGGCCGCGGCGGCCAATACCACCGCCGGCGAGGAGACAATGAAATCGGGGCGGTGGTGCTCGCCAATGGAGAACACATCCAGGCCCACCTGGTCGGCCAGTTCTATCTCCTCCATCAGGTTGCGCATGCGCTCATGCGGCGCTAGCAGTTGGCCGGTCCCGGGGTCTGGCGTATTTTCTACGAACGTGGTAATGCCTATTTCCATAAACCAATGTTACTACATCTTTTTAAACCAGAAAAGCCGGTGGTGCCTTGCTCTTACGTACCCAGGCGGCAAAGGCTGCCCCAACACCTCGCGCGGCCACCGGCCAGGAGCCGGCGCGGGCCAACTTTCTGCTTGCCATTCTGGCTGGAATTTAGTTCTTTAAAGTAACAAAAAACCAACCTTGTTATGCTGGACCTTGTCATTGAAGCCCGTAAAGCCTCGCTGGCCCCCGGAATGGATGTGCGCCGGATTCTGCCCTTCCGCCTGCGCCGCATGGTGGGCCCGTTCATCTTCATGGACCATGCCGGTCCGGTAGACGTGCAGCCGCCCCTGGTGCAGTCCCTGGATGTGCTGCCGCATCCGCACATCGGGCTGTCTACGGTCAGCTATCTGTTCGGCGGGCAGGTCACGCACCGCGACAGCCTGGGCGTGGAGCAGATCATTAGGCCCGGCGAGGTGAACTGGATGACGGCCGGCAGCGGCATCGCGCACTCCGAGCGCTTTGAGGACCCGGCCACGCTGGCGGGCGGCGAACTGGAGATGATCCAGACCTGGGTGGCCCTGCCCGAGAAAGACGAGGAAGCCGCGCCCGCCTTTGACAACTACAAGCCCGAGCAACTGCCCATCTACACCGATGCCGGCGTGTGGATGCGCCTGATTGCCGGCAACGCCTTCGGGCTCCGCAACCAGGTGAAGACCCACTCGCCGCTCTTTTACCTGCACGTGATCCTGGACCAGGACGCGCGGTTCGGGTTGCCCCAGGAACACGCCGAGCGCGGCATTTACATTGCCAAAGGCAGCCTGGAAGTGGCCGGCAGAACCTATACCTCCGGGCAGATGCTGGTGTTCAACAAGGGCGTAGACCCGGTGCTTACCGCCAAGGAACCCACCACGCTCATGATGCTGGGCGGCGAACCGCTGGGCGAACGGTTTATTTGGTGGAACTTCGTCTCTTCCCGGAAAGACCGCATTGAACAGGCCAAAGCCGACTGGAAGGAAGGACGCATCCTGCTTCCGCCCACCGACAACATTGAGTTTGTGCCCCTGCCCGAAGACAAATCCCGCCCCGCCGGAAGCCCCTCGCCGCAGGCGCTTTCCTGAAGTTCCCCTCCGGCACGCCTTGCCCCATGAAGCGCGGTCACTGCCCAAAGCTATTTTCAGGCTTTTTAGACGCTACCCGAATGATTCATTTCAAGGCAGTTTTCAGGAAAAGGGCCCTGAAACGGCAAAGGCTGCATAGTTAAAAACCTTCACCTGACAAGAGACTTTGTTTCTCTAAAAGCCCGTACTGGTTTACAGTTTCTTACCCATGACCGGCACGGGCTTTCACGCTACATGCCCTACTAGTTGCGGCTCTACTCAGTGCGTCATGCCTGGCCCCATCTCATACCCTGAGGAAGCGGTCAAACAGGGCCCCCGGAACTGTCTTCATCTGATTTTAACGAAACTAGGCCATAAACACAAACCAAAGAGCATCAACAATTTACTACCTAAAACTAACCTGTCCCACTGGTAGTTATCTCTGGTTTTATTTACTACATTCACCTATTCCCCTTGCCCTCCTGCTGGTGTAGGTAGCCGAACGCTGTAGCCCCTGGTTCGCGACCTATTATTCCATCCTTTGCTCCCGCTGCTTATACTCATTTGATCAAGCCTAAAGTGACAGGTATGAAAGGGATTGTTGTTGCGCTTGCATTGGTGTTTTGGGTTTCTACCGCCCATAGCCAGGATATCATAGACCCGGTAGACCCTAAGCAGGAGCTCCTGACATTAAGCCGCAATCAGAAGTCGGCTGGTTGGGTGTTCCTGGCAGCGGGACTTGGGCTGATCGGCTCGGCCGGGGCGGTGTATAAACCCAATGTAATTACCTGGCCGCCTGCAGAGAAGGAAGACAACACCCTCTCGGCTGCCTTGGCTGTTGCTGGCATTGGCTCCCTGATTGGAGGCACCAGCTTCCTGATTGCAGCCAGACGAAACAAAAAGAAAGCGATGTACCTGGAAACCGGCTACACCCCTCTTCCAGTTCTACAGCGCGGGCAGTTGACTTCCCAAGCGCAGCCCACCCTGAGCCTGAAGGTAAGTTTTTAACAGTGCCTGACATTTGATTCAATGTCCTGCATCACTAAAAACTGCAAAAGAAGGCACGAGCTGCAAGCTCGCGCCAGCGAAAGCAGTCCTGGAGCTTTGTCTCACTGGGTTACAAACCGCAGGTAAGGGTAAGTACGCTTCACAGACTTGAACTTTGGGAGGGGTGAAGAGATAAAAGTAACTACAGGTAGACACTCGCAGGTCTGGAAGACACTACGAGGTCTTCTGGGTAGGCGGTATTGCGGCGGCAGGCGGAGTAGACCCACCCCTGCCCCTCCCGGGAGGGGAGTTTTGGTTCATGGCGGATACTGGGGCAGGGCTGCTGTTCACATGGTTATTAAGCCGGCCGAAATTTAGCTGCATAAATGGATTGTCAATGCAGTTTTCCTACTCGTGCAGATGACTCCCCTCCCGGGAGGGGCAGGGGTGGGTCTACTTCTGCAGAACTTTCGTTACTACCAGCAAAGCTTCCACTGCCACCCAGCAATAGG
This sequence comes from Rufibacter psychrotolerans, assembly GCF_016924645.1. Lineage (GTDB taxonomy): Bacteria > Bacteroidota > Bacteroidia > Cytophagales > Hymenobacteraceae > Nibribacter > Nibribacter psychrotolerans. Next base: position 111,412 of record NZ_JAFFJV010000003.1, read on the forward strand.
CTTTGCTATTCGCACCTATTCCAGTCTTTGGCTCGAGCGCCTCGCTTGTGGCCCCTGGATAGCTTCTACTAAGAGAAGAATACAGAGGTGGGCCGCAAGGGCAGTGCGAGGGGCAAAGACGGGGCCTCGCGGCCGTGAGCGCTTACCAGAAACTATGAAACAACACAGCCCATAAGTTCATAGACAAACCGCCGCTACGCCAGCAAAAGCCCAAACAGCCAATAGCTCTAAAAGCCAAAGTCAAGCATCATTCCACCAGAGAAATCTAAACAGAAAAAACCTCCCCAAAACCATAGTGCGTTTTGAAGAGGTTTTTCCAAAATCAGCCTGAAAACAAGCAGGCGTTACAATCCAGAAAAGCTTATTTGTTCAAAGCCAAGGTGCCTTCCACGGTTTTCTTGCTCTTTTTGGTAGCCGCATCGGGCTGGCCTCCGCCTACGCTGATGGTCACGTTGCCGGGCAGGTGCCGGGCGGTACCGTCCACGTCAATCACGGTGAGGTCTTGCGGACGAAGCGTAAATGATACCACTTTGCTTTCGCCGCGTTTCAGGGCAATGCGCTCAAAGCCTTTGAGGGCTCTGATAGGTGTTTTGTAGCCGTTCACCTGACGAGTGAGGTAGAGCTGCACCACTTCCTCGCCGTCGCGCTTGCCGGAATTCGTCACGCGCACCTGCACGGTTACCGGGGTGTTCACTTTGCTTTCTTTAGGCAGCTCCAGTTTGTCATAGGTGAAGGTGGTGTAGCTCAAGCCGTGCCCGAAGCCGTAGAGCGGTTGTCCTTTGAAGTAGCGGTAGGTACGGTTCTCCATAGAGTAGTCCCCAAAGCCTGGCAGATCTGCATCGCTTTTGTAGAACGTCACCGGCAGACGTCCGGCTGGGTTGTAGTCGCCAAACAGCACATCGGCGATAGCGGTACCCGCCGATTGGCCGGCGTACCAGGCGTTCACGATGGCCGGGATGTTCTGGGCTTCCCACGGAATAGCAATGGCGCTACCGGTCATCATCACGAACACCACCGGCTTGCCGGTAGCTTTCAGTTCTTTCATCAGATTAGTCTGCACTTTGGGCAACAGGATAGACGTGCGGTCGCCGCCGTTAAAGCCGGGTTCGTTCACTTTCATCTCCTCGCCTTCCAGCTGCGGCGAGATACCACCCACGTAGATGATGGCATCGGCGTCTTTCACGCGGTTAGCCAGGGCCTTAAAGTCTGACTTGGCCAGGTTACCGGCGCGTAGCTGCACCATGGCTTTGCCGCCGTCCTGGTTGTATTCCAGCACCAGGCGGTAGGTTTTGCCTTGCTGCGTAGCCAGTTTGAAGCTTTTGGCGCCCCAGCGGTTGCGGGTCCAGGCGTTGAGCTGTTCTTTGCCGTCTACCAACAGGCGGTAGCCGTCGTCGCCTTCCACTTCCAGGGTAATGGAGCCGGTGTTTTTGGCGGTGAAATCGGTGGTGTAGCGGGCCGAGAAGTTATAGGCTTTCATGGTGCCGACCACGGTCTCGCCTTCCTGCCAGAAGTTGTTGATCTCGGCTTCCTGGCGGGTAGCTACCGGCTGGCCTTTCAGCTCGGCGTTGTTGAAATACTCGGCCTTTACGCCGGGTTTGCCTTCAAAACTCAGCTGCGACTTAATATCGGTGTACACCAGCAGCGTGTCTTTGGTGAAGGTAGAAGCCCGCTCGTACACCACTTGCGTACCGGCGCCCACTTTGTTTTTGATGCCTTGCAGGGCAGTCACAATCTCAGAAGGAATGCCGTTGTAGTTCCCCAGCACGGCAATCGGGTTATCGGCATTCGGACCAATCACGGCAATCTTCTTCAGATTTTTCTTTAGCGGCAGGGTGTTCTTGTCGTTTTTCAGGAGCACCATAGACTGCTGCGCCATTTTGAGCGAGTGCGCTTTGTGTGGAGCGCTTTCCAGCACATCGGGCGAAGTCTGCGCGTATTTCACCATGGCGGCCGGGTCAAACATGCCCAACCGGAAACGGATGGTGAACAAGCGCTTCACCGATACATCAATCATGCGCTCGGTGATCTTGTTTTCCCGCACGGCTTGTACCAGGGCTTTGTAGGCATCGGTACCGCAGTCAATGTCGGTGCCGTGCATCACCGCGTCAGCCGAGGCCGAAGCAGCATCTGGGTGGGTTTTGTGGTTCTTGAAGAAGTCGTCAATGGCCCAGCAGTCAGAGGTGACGTAGCCGGTGAACTGCCACTGGTTGCGCAGGATGTCGTTCATGAGCACATCGGAACCGCAGCAGGGCTGGCCTCTGAAGGCGTTGTAAGCGCACATCACGCCCGCTACTTTGGCGTTCACCACCAGTTCCTCAAAAGCGGGCAAATAGGTATCCCAGAGGTCATAGTTGGTGGCGGTGGCGTTGAACACGTGGCGCTCGGGCTCCGGACCGCTGTGTACGGCGTAGTGCTTGGCGCAGGCCGCCGCTTTCAGGTACTTAGGGTCATCGCCCTGCAAGCCGCGCACGAACGCCCGACCCAGCATGGCGGTGAGGAACGGGTCTTCGCCGTAGGTTTCCTGCCCGCGGCCCCAGCGTGGATCCCGGAAGATGTTAATGTTAGGCGTCCAGTAGGTCAGGCCTACGTAGCGCTGCCCGCTTTTGCCTTCCTGAATGGCTTTGTTGTAAATGGCGCGGCCTTCCAGGGCGGAGTAATCGGCCATGACCTGCAGGGAAGTGGTGTCAAACGTGGCGGCCATGCCGATGGCCTGCGGATACACGGTCACTTTGTAAGGCGTACGGGCCACGCCGTGCAGCACCTCGTTCCACCAGTCGTAACTGGGAATACCCAGGCGGTCAATGGCCGGGGCCGAGTTGAGCATCTGCGCCACCTTCTCTTCCAGGGTGAGGCGCGAGACCAGATCGTTCACCCGGGCCTCAATGGTGAGGGACGGGTCCTGGAACGGGTACGCATATTTTTCTTCTTTTTTCGCCGACGTGAACGCCGCTATGCCAACGATGGCACTGAGAAAGACAAAGAGGACCGCTTTTTTCATGAAACAAGGGAAGGTTAAGCCAGAAAAGGTTGATTGTCCCGTAAGTTGGCAATTTTTTCAAAAACTTCCGCTAAAAAGGGAGTGACATTGCAGAAATAGCAATAGCGTTGCGGCCTTACCCGCTTTTTAGAACTGCTGCTGTGGCTCTGGTGTTTCGCGCCCGTTTTCCAGAAACGGGGCTTAAAGCAAGTAGCCTACAATACCTCATCCTGTGGCCGTGGTTCCCGTACCAATGAAAGAAAAGCACTCTTATTTACTCAACGCAGCGCCGGGCATCCGCAAGAGCCCGGGAACTTACTTAGGGCGAAAGCGCTACACACTCCAGGCCAGTTGGCACCAGCAGTTGCTTGCTCCAAAAGGAAACTATAACCGAAATCTATCCACCAAATCAATCCTCACATTGTCATGACGAACATAGGAATCTTAGGCGCGGGCAAGATAGGGTTGGCCTTCGCGCAGCACACGGCCAAAGCCGGGTATGCCACTATCCTGAGCAACAGCCGCGGACCGGAGACTTTGCAGGAGGCGGCGGCGCAAATCGGGCACGACGCTAAAGCGGGCACCACCCTGGAGGCCGCCGCCGCAGACATCGTGTTTTTGTCGGTGCCCTGGCCCCGTCTGGAGGCAGCCGTCGCGCCGGTTAAAAGTTGGGAGGGCAAACTGGTGATAGACGCCACCAACCCCGTGCTGCCGGGCCTGCTTCCCGCCCCCTTAGACGGCAAGCCCTCCAGCCAGGTAGTCGCTGAACTGTTGCCCGGTGCCCGGGTGGTGAAGGCCTTTAACACCCTGCTGTACTCGCTCCTGGCCTCGGACCCGCGGGAAGCGGGCGGAAACCGCGTGGTCTTTTATTCGGGCGACGACCTGGAGGCCAAACAAATCGTGCTGCAACTCATCACCCGCCTGGGCTTTGCCGGCGTTGATCTGGGTACCCTGCAGACCTCGGCCAAACTGCAGCAATTCCCCGGCGGCTCCCTGCCCGGCCTGAACCTGATCAAGCTGCCCGACTAAGAAAGAGCCCCTGGACCTATCTCACGACTTCCATCCACCCGCACATCCACTTGCTGGCTTTCTCCGTTTCCAACCTGTTTCTCCTAAAACAGGTGGAAAACGGCGGAAATCACCCGCGCTTTTGGTAGGCTGTTTTTCCCTTCCGCGTGGAAGAACGCATCGGCATTCCCCTTTCTCCCGGCGCTCCGTTTCTGACTTGTTTTGCTGAGGCTTAGGGGAAAAGGAACAGTAATCCGTCTTATACTCAGGAACCCAAAACCTGGGGAGGCCACCTCTTGCCCCCCTTTTCAAAGAGACTTAAGCTGTTTACACGCTCAAATCATTGAACCCCCACCAAACTTCTAAGCAAATGAAAAGAACTTACGGCCCTTATCTCTCCCTGCTTTCTCTGGCGCTGGCCTTGGGTACGTTGCTCTGCCTCCCTTCCTGTTCTGCAGACGATGAAGCCGAAAACCGCATTCCCAGCATTGCCGGCTACTATAGGTTTGTGTCCATCACCTCCTCAGCAGCCGTTGACCTGAACCAGGACGGAGTGCTCTCTACCAATCTACTGGCAGAAATTGAGGGGTATGATTTCACTTACCCCGAGGCAAACCTGGAACTGCGGCCCACCAGGCACAACACCACCAACCACAAACGCATTGACATCTTCTTCCCGCATCCTAACCTGGTACTGGACATCACCACCGGGCAGGAAGTGATGCTGTACACCAAGAACGCACTTAACGGCACCGGCTACACCTACAGCTATGATGAAAAGACCTCGGCCATTGACATCATTCGCACTGCCAATCACCCAGAAACGGAACAGGAATGGGGCCGGTTGAACCGTCTTACGGTGTCAGGAACGAACCAACTGGAGGCCAGCATCTCCAAAAGGTATTATGACTTTCACACCCAAAGCTGGCTCCCGCTGAACATCACCGCGGTCTATGAGAAGGTAGAGTAACCAGGCCGCTTTCTCCGGTTGCGCGGTTCTCTGGTTAGGCTTTCACATGCCCTCTAAAACCATATTTTCAAGCCAGTTTCAGGAAAACAGCCCGAAAACCCGCTGCGCGACCCACAGGAGCGATTGGCTGAAAACCCTTTCTTTTTACCCCGAAACCTTCTCGCCTACTCTTTCCGCAGAAGCGTCTATTTTTGCCCTTTTTTTCTGGAAAGGAGGCCAAAACAGGTTTGTTTATAACCTTCCGCGCCGAGGCTTGTTTTGGTTTCAATAACACGGGGAAACTCATTGGGGCATGAAGATTTTGTTGACAGGCGCTACGGGCTACATCGGGAAAAGGCTGCTGCCGGTGCTGCTGGAACAGGGCCACGAGGTCATCTGCTGCGTGCGCGACAAGAACCGGGTTCCTGCCGAGGGCGCGTACCAACACCCCAGGGTTTCTTTGCTGGAGATCGATTTTCTGCAGCAGAAGGAGACACCTGAAGCCATCCGTAACATAGACGCGGCCTATTACCTCATTCACTCCATGAGTTCTCCGCACCAGGATTTTCAGAAGTTGGAGGAAACCTCGGCCCAGAATTTCATGCAGCTGGTGGCGCAAACGGCGGCCCGGCAGATTATCTATCTGGGCGGCATTACCAATGAAGAGAAGCTCTCTCGGCACCTGGCCTCCCGGAAAAAGGTGGAGGAGATTCTGCGGCAAAGCGCTGTTCCGCTTACCTGCCTCAAAGCGGCCATTATTGTGGGCTCGGGCAGCGCTTCGTTTGAGATCATCCGGGATCTGGTGGAGAAACTGCCCGTCATGATCGCACCCAAATGGCTCAACACCAAGAGCCAGCCTATTGCCATCCGCAACGTGCTGGAATACCTCACCGGCGTTCTGCTCCGGCCCGAGACGTTTCACCAGTCCTATGACATCGGCGGGCCCGATGTGCTGTCTTACAAAGAGATGCTGCTTCAGTTTGCCGAGGTGCGCGGCCTGAAACGCTACATCTTCACGGTACCGGTCATGACTCCGCGGCTGTCCTCTTACTGGCTGTATTTTGTGACGTCTACTTCTTACACCCTGGCCGTGCACCTGGTGAACAGCATGAAGGTGGAGGTGATCGCCAAAGACAATGCGCTGGAACAGCTGTTGGGTATTCAGCCCATTTCTTACAAAAAGGCCGTGAAAATGGCGTTCCAGAAGATAGAGCAGAACAACGTGGTCTCCAGCTGGAAAGACGCCCTGGTGTCCAGTTACCAGGACAATTCCTTGCTGCAGCACATCCACGTGCCCACCAACGGGGTGTATGTGGATAAGCGGCAAAAGCCCATCACCAGCAATGCCCATCAGGTGCTGGAAAATATCTGGTCTATTGGCGGCAACCGTGGCTGGTACTACGCCGATTGGCTCTGGGAACTGCGGGGCTTTCTGGACAAAGTCTTTGGAGGGGTGGGTCTGCGCCGCGGCAGAACCAATGAGCATGCCATCCACACCGGCGACACCCTGGATTTCTGGCGTGTTCTGGCCGCCGACAAGCAAAACCAGCGCCTGCTGCTCTACGCTGAGATGAAACTGCCCGGCGAGGCCTGGCTGGAGTTCAACATCATCCGGAAGGAAGGCAAGCCCTACCTCACGCAAACCGCCACGTTCCGGCCCAAGGGTTTGCTGGGCCGGTTGTACTGGTACTCGGTGCTGCCGTTCCATTTCTTCATTTTTGATGGCATGGCCCAGAATCTTGTAGCGTATCAGCCTACGTCCCGTGCTCTGACTACTTAATCTGGAAATGGGAAGAACCAAGGCTTTTTCGCCTAAGAAGAGAAGCTGTTTTTAAGGCATTTTGCGGAAAACAGCCTGTAAACGGTCTCGCTTCATGGCCGCTGCTTTCCGTTATGAACGCTTTGCTCAGACGCGAAGCGTGTCTTAACCCACAGCAAAAAAACAGCCCAAGGCGCAAACCACCCCTCGTTTTGTCGTGTCTGCACCGCCTTTAAGTCAAAGCAGCTCAGTACGTTTGTATGGAACAAAACAAGACAAACGCTATGGAAATACAGCACAACCATCCCCAGAAAATTACGCCGTTTTTGTGGTTCAACGGCAACGCCGAGGAGGCCATGCACTTCTACACCTCGGTGTTCAAAGACTCCAAAATCTTGAACGTGATGCGCTACACCCAGGCCGGTCCCGGCCCCAAAGGCAGTGTGATGTCTGGCACGTTCCAGTTGGCGGGGCAAGAGTTCATGGCCCTGAACGGCGGACCGCAGTACGCATTTACGCCGGCCATCTCGTTCTTTGTGCACTGTGACACGCAGGCCGAGCTAGACGAGTACTGGGACAAGTTCCTGGATGGCGGGCAGCCACAACAATGCGGGTGGATTCAGGACAGGTTTGGGGTGTGCTGGCAGATTGTTCCTACCGCCCTAGGCCAGATGCTGCAGGACCCCGATGCCGAAAAAGCCGGCCGCGTAATGCAAGCCATGCTGCAGATGGTAAAGCTTGACATTGCCACCCTAAGGCAAGCGTACGAGGCCGAACCGGTGGCCTAACCTTGCGCAGCCGCGTACGCGAGGCGCCCGGCCCCATACGCCTCTCCCCCTGTGGCGCATGAGCACGGCTCTCCCTGATTTGTCACCCAGAAAACAGAACTTCCTGGCCCAGAAATGGTATCTTTCCCCATGAATTCGCGCAAAGAGCTGTTTCGTTTGATATGGGCGGCGGTGAAGGGACAAGAGCAAGACTACACCCGGCTTAGCCTCAAGAAATCTATCCTGCTGCTGGCCACGCCCATGATCCTGGAAATGCTCATGGAGTCGTTGTTCGCGGTGGTAGACATCTTCTTTGTGGGCCGGCTGGGGCCCGATGCCATTGCCACCGTGGGGCTCACCGAATCTATCCTGATGCTGATGTACGCCATAGGCATGGGCATTAGCATGGCGGGCACGGCCATGGTGGCGCGGCGCATTGGCGAAAAGCAGTACAAAAAAGCGGGCACCACCACGTTTCAGCTCCTGATCACTGGTCTGGTGCTGGCCTCGGCCATGGGCCTGCTCACGTTCCTGTTCGCCCCGGAAATCCTGCGCCTGATGGGGGCTACGCCCGAGATCCTGGCCATTGGGGTGCCGTACGCGCGCATCATCTTCGCCGGAAACCTCTCCATTATCCTGCTGTTCCTGATCAACGGGGCGTTCAGGGGGGCGGGGCAGCCGCACCTGGCCATGCGCACGCTTTGGTTCGCCAACGGGGTGAACATTATCCTGGCCCCGCTGCTCATTTTCGGGTTGGGACCCGTGGAGGGCCTGGGGCTGGCCGGGGCCGCCTGGGCCACCACCAGCGCCCGAACCCTGGGCGTGGTGTACCAGCTTTACCACCTGTTCAACGGCAAGCACCTGCTCAGGATTACCCGGGAGAACATGCGGGTGCAGTACAAGGTGGTGGTAGAGATCCTGAAAGTGTCGGTGGGCGGAATGGGCCAGTTCATGATTGACTCAGCCAGCTGGATTTTTCTCACCCGCATCATGGTGGAGTTCGGGAGCCATGCGCTGGCCGGCTACACCATTGCATTCCGGGTGATTTCGTTTACCCTGCTGCCGGCCTGGGGCCTGTCGTCGGCGGCGGCCACGCTGGTGGGCCAAAACCTGGGGGCCGGCAAGCCGCGCCGCGCCGAGCTGGCCGTCTGGCTCACCGCCCGGTACAACATGATCTTTCTGGCGGCCGCCACGCTGGGCTTCTTCCTGTTTGGCCGGTACCTCACCGGCTTTTTCACCCAGGACCCCGAGGTTATTGCCATTGGCACCGAGGGCCTGAAGATCATTACGCTGGGCTACGTGTTCTTCGGGCTGGGCATGGTAATGGTGCAGTCGTTCAACGGGGCCGGCGACACCAGGACCCCGGCCTTCATCAACATTCTGGTGCTCTGGTTTCTGGAGGTTCCCCTGGCCTACCTTTTTGCCGTGTACCTGAAGCTAGGGGCCACGGGCATCTTCATCATCATTGCCTTCAGCCACTCTACGCACGCGCTCATTAGCTGGTGGCTGTTCAGGAAAGGCCGCTGGAAAACGGTGAAAATTTAACCCACCGCGCACTGCGCCTTGCGTCAGCGGCTGCCAAGGGTTTCAGGGCTGTTTCTGGTAAAACAGGCCTAAAACAGGGATGGGTGAGCGCAAGCCCAGAGCCGGAGCGGCCTCAGGCAGCGGTTTTCTTGGGCAGGCAGCACTGCTTGTACTTCTGGCCGCTGCCGCAAGGGCACGGCTCGTTGCGGCCCAGGCGCTTGCCGTACGGGTTCAGCAACTCCCGGAAGTTAAGCCCGAACCGCCGTTTGGGGTTCTGGTGGAAAATCTTGGTGAGCAGGTTGTACAGCCGCGGGTGCCGCTCGGCCAGCTGGCCGGGTTTCTCAAAGAAATACTCCGTAGACACGGCAAAGAATTCGGCCTCATTGGTGGCCGCATACGGGTTGATGTCTGATTCGCCTTTCCTGATTTGTTTGATCTTGCGGTCTACCAGCTCCTGCCAGGGCTTTACCAGTTCATCGGGCAGGTACGCGGCGGGCGTGCCGTCAATCTCGCCGTCGGCCTGGTCCAGCAGGTGCGCAAACTCATGGATGCCCACGTTCTGGCGGTCGGCCATGTCGTTGAAGCCGCGCTCCAGGGCCGGTTTGGAGAGGGTCACGTAATGGTCGTTCTGGAACGGGTTTACGCGGCCCAGCACCTCAGAGACGGCCTCACTGTCTTCGTGCTTGAACCGCTCTAAACTGCCCGGAAACACCAGCACCTCGCCCAGGTTCTGGTACTCCCAGTCCTGAATGCCGAAGATGGGAATAATGGCGCTGGCCGCCACCAGCACTTTGGTGGTATCGTCTATGGCGACTTCAATGCCCGTGATGCGCTTCTCAGACAGGAACAGCTGCACCATCTTCTCAAAGCGGTGCTTTTCCTCCTCGGTCTTCAGGGTGTGGTAAAAGCCCACCCGGTCTGTGAGGATTTTGCGCCACTCCGCCGGAAACTCCTGCGCCAGCACTTTCTTGCGCCGGCGCGGCTTGCGGGTAGCCCACCGGTAAAACACCACCACCACTACCGCCACTACTACTAAAAATGCGACCATTCCCATAGCCGATTCCAACGTTCGTTGCGGGAGAAAGATATGCACCGGGCCAAGAATAGTGTTGCACCCAACGTTACCCCAAGCAACCGGCCCGTTGTTGGGCAGCGCCACCTCTTTCCCGTTCCTTTTCCGCAAAACGGCCCTGAAACGCCCCACCTTTGAACCCGTGCGCGGGTAAGCATCACAGGAGCGCCGCGGCCCCCAACCAGCCACTTGCAATGCACAGAATACTTTTTACATTTGGTGAACGGCACCCTTTCGGCGGTGCCTGGTTAGAAAAATCCACTGTAAACAAACTGGTTATGCCCACTACCGCCCTTCGTCCACAGGACTACCTGGAAACCCTGCCCGAGGACCGCAAACAAGCCATGGCGCAGTTGCGGAGCACCCTGCTGGAAAACCTGCCCAGCGGCTTTTCTGAGGAAATGAGCTATGGCATGATTGGCTACGTGGTGCCGCACACGCTCTACCCGGCTGGTTACCACTGCAACCCCAGTTTACCGCTGCCGTTCCTGAGCATTGCCTCGCAGAAAAACTTTATTGCCGTGTACCACATGGGTCTGTACGCCGACCCTGAGCTGCTGGCCTGGTTCACGGCGGAGTACCCCAAGCACAGCAAAACCAAACTGGACATGGGCAAAAGCTGCATCCGGTTCAAGAAGCCAGACCAGATTCCCTTTGAGCTGCTGGCCCAACTGGCCGCCAAAATAACGCCCCAGGACTGGATTGACCGGTACGAGGCCCAGTACAAAAAATAACGGGACCGCCCCCAGCGCTGGCCCATGCGGGCAAACCGCCGGTTAGGCCTAGCCAAGTCCTCCTTTCAAGGCTTTTTTCTGGTAAAAACCCCAAAAACACCCCGAGATGCGAAAGGTAGTTCTCTACATTGCCATGAGCCTGGACGGCTACATCGCCACGGAAGACGACAACATTGATTTCCTGAGTTTGGTGGAAAGGCCCGGTGAAGACTACGGGTACCGGGCATTCCAGCAGACGGTAGACACCCTTATCTGGGGCCGCCGCACCTATGAGAAAGTGCTCTCGTTTGGCATGCCCGAGTTTCCGCACAAAGACAAAAAGTGCTACGTGCTCTCCACCACCAGGACCGGCCATGACGAAAACGTGGAGTTCTACGGCGGCGACCTGAAAGACCTTATTTCCGCGCTGCGGCAACAGCCCGGCAAAGACATCTACTGTGATGGCGGCGGCGAGGTGGTCTACAGCCTGCTCAAAGAACGCCTCATTGACAAGCTGATCATCTCGGTGATTCCGCACCTGCTGGGCAGCGGCATAAGGCTGTTCAAAGACGGCCGCCCCGAGCAGCACCTCACCCTCACCCAAAGCCTCACGTTTCCTGCCTCGGGCCTGGTGCAGCTCTGGTTTGACAGAAAAGACTGATGAGTTCTGTTTCAACCCCGCTTTATTGACCGCAACAGCCAGCAACAAGGCAAAAGCAGCAACAAGACAAAAGAGCGTTTCTGGGCTGATTTCCTGAAATCAGCCCAGAAACGCTCCCTCGCTCGCCTCTGGCGAGTGTGCGCCATCAGGAGGCCTCTGGCCTCCACACACAGAAGTTTGCCTACCGTTCAAGCAAAGGGAAGCTCCTCTGCTCCTGCCCCTGCGCGAACCTTCTCCCAACCGGATTTCCTCTACTCCTTTCCAGGACCAGTTGCCAGCGGACTATTGAATAGATTGGCAATACTGGTATAGCGAGGCCAGTTCTTTGTCGGTGTACTGGGCGGTCATTTTCCAGGGCATGTTCTCGTTGCTCAGCTGCTTGCCCTCGGGGGTTTTGCCGGTACGCAGGGTTTGGATGAACTGCACCTTGGTCCATTTGCCCACGTGCCCGGCCCGGGTGATGTTGGGTACCGGCGGAAAACCCGGCGCCACCGGGTCGCCGCCCTGCAGGTTGGTGCCGTGGCAGCCGCTGCAGGAAACCGCCAGGTACTTGCCCATGGCCACGCCTTCCACGGTGTCTACCTGCGCCACCATCGGCTTGCCGTGGTCAATTTTTTCCACAGACAGCAGCGGCATCTTATCCAAATACGCCATTACTTTTACCACCGGCCCCAGGTCTGAGGCGGGCAAGGGTTTGTCTACGGGCGCCAGGCTTTGGCAATAGGCAATAATAGCGGCCATGTCCTGGGCCGACAGCAAGGTGGTCTCGTGCGAAGGCATGAACAGCAGGGCTTTGCCGTTGGGGTCCACCCCGTGCCTGAGCGCCCTTACCCAGTCGGTGGTGCTGTAATGGGCGGGCAGGCCGCCCTGCCCCTTGGTAAGATTGGCGGCCACCAGGCGGCCCAGCGCCCGGTCTTCAATCATGACCTTGCCCGCCAGGTCAGGGCCGTGGCAGTCGGTGCAGCCTTTGATGGCCACCAGGTGCTTCCCGCGGCTCAGCAGGGCCTGGTCCTGGGCTACGTCAAGGCGTTCGGGGGCAAACGTGTACTTCTTCTCCATGCGCTGGCCTATGTCATAAGACACGTAGGCGTACGCCAGACAAAGGATAACGAGGAAGGCCCCCAGGACCAGGCCCGTCCATTTCAGGATTTTCTTAACCATGTTCTCAGTGCTTTGCTTTTAAGTGATGCAGGCGGTAAGACCTGAACCGTATTTCAGCAAAGACCGGTAACCGGGGCGGTTTCCCCTACTTGGGTCTCAACAATTTAGCATGCAGCGGCCCGAATGCAGGCACCACCGTCCTCAGGCTGGCTGCTCTGCGCCTGGGCACGCAGACGTGGGGGGAGATTAGACAAACGGAAAGTGCGGGCGCGCAATCAACGGCAAGGTGCAGTTTGGGCTATTCTTTGTCTGCTAACGTTTGAAGTACACCCTAAACGTGGAGCCTTTGCCCTTCTCGCTTTCCACCTCTATGTGGCCGCCGGCGTTCTCCACAATGCGTTTTACAATGTAGAGGCCAATGCCGGTCCCTTCCACGTGGTCATGCAGGCGCTTGAACATGGTAAAGATCTTGGACTTGTCCTCGGGTTTCAGGCCCAAGCCGTTGTCTGAGACCGACAGCACCAGGTAACCCGGCACGGCCTGGGTGGAGATGTGCACCTGGGGCGTACGGTCTGGCGAGCGGTACTTAAGGGCATTGCTGAACAGGTTGTAGACAACGCTGCGCACGTTCTTGGCCGAAAAATTCACCACCGACTCGGGGGCGTAGTGGGTGATAATCTCGGCGCCGGTGTTCCTGATGGTGTTTTCAAAGTCCAGCTGCACCTCGGCCACCACCTCGGCCAGGTGAATGGGGGCAATGTCTTCGCCGGCGCCGCGCTGCACCTTGGCAACCTCGGTCAAGTCGGCCACGGCCCGCTTGAAGCGGCCCACCGAGGAGTTCATGAGGCTAAGCACCCGCTGCACCACCTCTTCCTCCCGCACCTGCGGAGGCAGGTACTCCACCAGGGTTTCAATGAGGCCCTCAATGTTGGAGATGGGGGCTTTGAGGTCATGCGAGGCCGAGTACACAAAATTATCCAGATCGGCGTTGATGGCGCGCAGCTCGGTGTTCATGGCTTCAATCTCGTGGCGGGCCTGCACCTGCTCGTTCACGCCAATGGCCACGGCAATTACCCCCACAATGTTGCCCCGGCGGTCGCGCATGGGGTGGTACACAAAACTGAAGTAGACGGGCTCCAGCTTGCCACCCCGCTCCAGCATCACCCTCAGCTCATTGTTCACGTAGGGCACGCCGGTGGTAAGCACCCCGTCCAGCAGCTCTTTGATGCCCTGGTCCTTCACCTCGGGCAAGGCTTGCAGGATGGGCTTGCCAATCACGTCACCGTGCCGCTTGCCCCACAGCTCGCAGATACCGGGGTTGGCCAGTTCTACCACGTGCTCGGGCCCCCGCAGAATGCAGATGGCCACGGGTGCCTGCTGGAACAGATCGGTGAGTTCGGCCTGCTGGCGGGCGGCTTCTTCGCGGGCCTGCACGCTGGCCACCGAAGTGGCAATCTGGCCGGCCAGCAGCTCATGGAAACTCTTGTAATCGGCGTCGTACTCCAGGTCTGGGCTGATGCCCGCCACAAAGAACCCCACCAACTGGTCATGCCCCGGCCGCAGGATGGGCAGAATGGCGGCCTGGTGCGGCAGCCTAGGGGTGGAGCCGGCGGGCTGCGGGTCTAGCAGGCCCTCCAGGTTGTCTAGCAGCAACATGCTCCTGGAGGCGGCCACTTCCTGCAGGGGCCACCCTTTTTCGGGGCTCTCCTCGCCTAAACGCACGTGGGTGGCCACGCGGGGCTTTACCTTTCCGGAGGAGCTGACCAGGTGGGCCTCTGTGCGGGCGCGGTTGAGCAGGTAGATCTGGCTGAACGGAATATCGCTTTCGTTGTGGCCCAGCAGGTTGCAGGTGGCCTGGCAGGCCTGCTCCAGGCTCTGGATCTGGGGCATGGCATCGGCAATGTCCCGCAGGGTCTTCAGCCGCCGCTGGTTTAAGATAGTGCTGGTGACCTCAGTACAGGCACAGAAAACGCCAAACTCCCGGCCCTGGTCATCAAAGGCGGGACTGTAGGAAAAAGTCCAATAGGTTTCCTCCGGGAAGCCTTTCCGCTCCAGGTACAGAAGAAGTCCTTCGGCATAGAATGGCTTGCCTCCGGCCAGGATGCTTTCGGCAATGCCGCCAATCTCTTTCCAGATTTCGGCCCAGACCTCCCTGGCCGGCGCTCCCAGGGCCTGGGGGTGCTTCTTGCCCAAAGCGGGCAGGTAAGGATCGTTGTGGAAGGCGTACAGCTCCTTAGACCACCAGATGAACATAGGAAAGCCCGAGTGCAGCAGCAGCCGGATGTTGGTTTTCAGGCTTTGGGGCCAGTGCGCGGGGTTTCCCAGCGGGTGCGCGTTCCAGTCATAGGCCCGCATGAGGGCTCCCATTTCACCGCCCCCCTGAAAAATGTTTAATGCCTCTGCCGAGGGCTCTTGTTTGTGGGGGTGTGTCATAGGGCAATGCTGGGCAATAGTACTGTGGTGTAGACCGGGTTCTGCAGTGTCTGTCCAAGGAACACCTTACACCGGTCTTACGCATTTCTCAGGCAAATTGTCTAAAAACATGAAAAAGCCAAAAGGGCCCACTTCTTGTTTTAGGGCTCTTTTTACAGAAACGGCCCCAAAAATGTTTCAACTGGCAGACAAGTATTTGCCCGGGGGCTGCAATTCAAATAGTTACATTTCTGAGGCGCTGCATGAAACTCAGCCTGGCCCTGGGGCTCTTCGCCGTGTACCGGTTCTCCCCCACCCTGCTTTTCCTTCTTCTCTGGGGGGGCGTTTTGCGTGAACTGCCAGGCACAAAAAGCCAATAATTAATTGGAATTTTGCTAAATTATACCAATATTACTCAACAAAGTCCCTCTAACTAAACAAACAGCCTTATGTCACAGAAGAGAATGCTAGCCCTGTTGCTGGCTGCCGCGCTGAGCACCCAAGCGCAGGCACAAACGCAGAAGAAGGCCACCCCGGCCAAAAAGCCGGTTTCCACCGCTGCGGCCAAGTCTCAAACAGGCCAGACAAGATTGGTAGAGAAGGTTACCCGCAAGGGAAGTGAACTCATGATTCCGTATGAAAAGTACGTGCTGCCCAACGGCCTTACCGTGGTGGTGCACGAAGACCACTCAGACCCCATTGTGCACGTAGACGTGACCTACCACGTGGGTTCGGCCCGCGAGGAAGTGGGTAAATCTGGTTTCGCGCACTTCTTTGAGCACATGATGTTCCAGGGCTCTGACAACGTGGGCGATGAGCAGCATTTCAAGATTGTGTCCGAAGCCGGCGGCACCCTGAACGGCACCACCAACCGCGACCGCACCAACTACTTTGAGACGCTCCCCAGCAACCAGCTGGAGACCGCCCTGTGGCTGGAGGCCGACCGCATGGGCTTTTTGCTGGACGCCGTTACCCAGAAGAAATTTGAGGTGCAGCGCGAGACCGTGAAGAACGAGCGCGGTCAGAACTATGACAACCGGCCGTACGGGCTGGTGTACGAGAAAGTGAGCGCCGCTTTATACCCCTACGGGCATCCTTACTCCTGGACTACCATTGGGTACATTGAGGACCTGAACCGCGTAGACGTGAACGACCTCAAGAACTTCTTCCTGCGTTGGTACGGACCCAACAACGCCACTTTGACCGTGGGTGGTGACGTAACCCCAGAGCAAGTAGTGAAGCTGGCCGAGAAATACTTCGGCTCCATTCCGCGCGGCCCCGAGGTGAAAAACATGAAACTACCGGCCCCGGTCTTGACCCAGGACCGCTACGTTTCCTATGAAGACAACATTCGCTTCCCTATGCTGCAGATGACGTTCCCTACGGTGCCCAACTATCACCCAGACGAAGTTCCCTTAGACGTACTGGCAGAGATTTTGGGCGGCAGCAAGACCTCTATTCTGTACCAGAACCTCACCAAAACCCAGAAAGCGGTACAAGCCAGCGCCGGGCACCCCTGCTCGGAGCTGGCCGGCGAGTTTACCCTCAACGTGCTTCCGCTCCCGGGCCACACCCTGGCCGACATGGAGAAGGAGCTGCGCAATGCCCTGCTGGAGTTTGAGAAAAGAGGCGTCACCGATGATGACATTGAGCGCTTCAAGGCCTCTTATGAAGCCAACATCATCAACAGCCTGTCCAGCGTGGCCGGCAAAACCTCTACCCTGGCTTCTTACCAGACCTTCACGGGCAACCCCAATTACCTGACCAACCAGCTCAAAGCCCACCGTGCCGTGACCAAGGCCGATGTGATGCGCGTGTACAACCAGTACATCAAAGGCAAGCCCGCCGTGCTCCTGAGCGTGGTGCCCAAGGGCAAACCAGAGATGGTGGCCAAGGCCAATAACTTCACCGTGGACAAAGCGGGTTACAAAGCCCCTACAGACCAGTACGCCGGCCTTAAGTACGTAAAGGCGAAAGACACCTTTGACCGCAGCAAGCGTCCGGCCGTCGGAGCCGCCCCGTCCATTACCGTGCCGCCGTTCTGGAAGCAGAACCTGGCCAATGGCATCAAGGTGATCGGCTCCAAGAGCGATGAGGTACCCACCGTGACCCTGCTGTTCACCCTGCAGGGCGGGCACAAGCTGGAGGCGCATGACCCCTCCAAAGCGGGCATTGCCTCCCTTACCGCGTCCATCATGAACGAAGCCTCAGAGAAGTTCACCGCCGAGGAAATCAGCACCAGACTGGAGAAAATGGGTTCTTCCATCTCTTTTGGCAGCGGTGCCGAGACTATGACGGTACAGGTGCAAAGCCAGGTGAAGAACCTGGATGCCACGCTGGCCCTGCTGGAGGAGCGCATGCTGCACCCGCGTTTCGCGCAGGAAGATTTTGACCGCCTCAAGAAACAGCGCTTGGAGGCCATCAAGAACCAGAGCACCCAGCCCACCGTCATCGCCAACAACGTGTACAACAAAATGCTGTACGGCGAGGGTCACATCCAGGCCATTCCGGTGATTGGCACCACCCAAACCGTGGAGAGCATCACCCTGGACGACGTGAAGAAATTCTACCAGAACTACTTCTCACCCAGCGTGACCAACCTGGTGATTGTGGGCGACGTGGAGCAAAACCAGATCATGCCCAAGCTGGCGTTCCTGAACCAGTGGGCCGCCAAGCCCGTGACCATGCCCACCAACACCAAATGGGCCACCATTGACAAAACCAAGCTGTTTATTGTAGACAAAGAAAAAGCCGCCCAGTCAGAGATCCGCATTGGGTACATGGCCATGCCGTATGATGCCACCGGCGAGTTCTACAAGGCCAGCCTCATGAACTACGTGCTGGGCGGGGCTTTCAACAGCCGCATCAACCTGAACCTGCGCGAAGACAAAGGCTACACCTATGGCGCCGGTTCTTACTTCTCCGGCACTGAATCCGCCGGCCCGTACACGGCTTACGCCGGGGTGCGCTCCAACGTGTCAGACAGCGCCGTGGTAGAGTTCATGAAAGAGATCAAACGCTTCCGCGAGGAAGGCATCACCGACGAGGAGTTGGCCTTCATGAAGAGCGCCATCGGGCAGTCCGATGCCCGCAAGTATGAGACCTCGTTCCAGAAAGCTTCGTTCCTGAACAACATGCTGCGCTACAACCTGGAGCCCGACTACGTGGCCAAGCAAAACGAGATCCTGCGAAACATCACCAAGGAAGAAATCAACGCGCTGGCCAAGAAGTACCTGCAGGTAGAGAAAATGAGCATCATGCTGGTAGGCGACAAGGCCGCTATTAAACCCGGCCTGGAGAAACTGGGCTACGAGGTGGTGGAACTGGATCCAGACGGCGCTCCCATTGTGGCCAAGGTAGAAGCCCCTCTGGTAGAAGCCGAGCCTAAGAAAACCGAACCCGTAAAAGGCAAAAAATCCAAAAAGCAAGGGCGCATTTTCTAAGCGTTTTCACCAAATCTTCCTGAAAACAGGAGGAGTACTTTTAGAGGCGTTTCCGGGAAAACACCCCGGAAACGCCTCTATTTTTTGTGCTCTCAGGCACTCTTAAAGGCCCTCTTCCGCCTCCCAGATACAGGTGAGCAACCAGGCGGTTCCTGTACAGATTTTCTGCCAGCGGTGAGTCGCCGTCAGGTAGTTCTCCTGCGGCCAGCGGCGGGCGAGGTAAAAAAGACCCGCCCAGGAATATAAACTAATCTATGGCTCTGTCGTTATATAGCAAAACACAAATACATTTGTGCAGCTACATTGTTTCATCTTACCCTAAAGAACTATGAAAATCAGAACCATGTGCCTAGCCCTGGTGGCGGGCGTGGCGTTTGCTTCCTGCAACCAGGCTCCCAAAGGCGACCAGGCCACCATCACCGATGCCCAGCAGGCCGCCAACACCTCGGGTCAGACCTTTGTGGTAGACACCGCCAACTCTGAGGTGAAGTTCACGGGGCACGGCGTGGGCAAGAACCACCCGGGCACGTTCCAGCTCTCCTCCGGAACGGTAGCCGTGGCCAATGAGCAGATCACGGGCGGCGAGTTTGTCATCAACATCAAGTCACTGGCCCTAGAAGAGCAGGGAGAGATGTTCCAGACCAAGCTGAAGCCCCACCTGCTGAGCGGCGACTTCTTTGACGCCGAGAAATTCGGGACGGCCAAATTTGTGATCACCCAGGTGGAGCCGTACAAAGCCAACGGCCAGGACACTTCTCTGGTAGAGGGCGCCAACTTTAGCGTGAGCGGCAACTTCACCCTGAAAGGCGTGACCAAGAACATCACGTTTCCGGCCCGCATTGAACTGGATGACAATACCCTGGAGGCCGAGGCCAACTTTGACATAGACCGCCGCCAGTGGCAGATGAACTACGGCAATGACCGAACCCTGGGCGACCAGTTCATTTCTGAAACCGTGAACATTGAACTGGACCTGGCCGCCAAGCGGCAGTAACTGCTTCTGAAGCTCTTTCACAGAAAAAGCCCGGGAACCCTGTTTCCGGGCTTTTTCTGTGAAAACAGGGGTAAAACCGCAGGCAGAAGCTTTGCCACCCTTGTGCCGGGGTACCCCATGGTTGAAACGGTCAAGCGCCTAACACCTTACCTGATCAGGTTCTCCTGCTGCATCCGGGCCACGGTGATCTCCCCGAACTTCTCAGAGAAGCGCTGCAAGCTGGACGGGTTATAGGACTGCGACTGCGCCGACCACAGCAGCTTCTCAGTAGCGGCATCGTAGAGATTGGTCTCTAGGAAATACACTTTGTCTTCGCGGTAGTACCCGGGGTCATACATCATGGGCCGCCAGTAGGTGTAGTACCCCCGGAACGTGCCGTACCAGGCAAACCGCGTCACGGGCCGGTACACCGTGTTGCCCGGCACGTAACGGGTCTCGGTCTCGGTGTTCACCAGCGCCACGGTTAAGATGGCATCGTACTGGTCGCCTTTGATTTTATCCAGGAGGGCATCGGCGGTGTTGCCTTCGCCGCGCGTGAGGGCCGGCGGCACCACGTCTATGCTTTTGGCGGCTGTGATGCCGCGCTGCTGCAGTTGGGTCTGAAGCTGCGCCTCCAGGGTCTGCCGGGCAATGGCATTGTCAGTGAGCGCGGCCACAAGGATTCTGTTGTAGGTAGTGGTGGTCGCCTCGGGGCTCTTCCAGGTTCCGGTAATCTGGGTAGCGGGTGCGCAGCCCGCCACCAGGGCCATGACCAGCAAGCACATTCCCGTGAGAACCTTCACCTTTGCTAAAATACATCTCTCCATACTCCTTCACATTCATTGGGTACAACATGCGGTATGGTTAAAAACGAATGTCCCTGAAATTGGATGCTGTTCTGCCGAGCTTCCCGTTTTGCCCCTTTTTTCTGAAACAGGCTTAAAAACACGAAAACCGGTGTCCTGGCTCCCGTTTGTGGGCTTGCCTATCTGTAGCAAGGAGTTAAGGGGTCTACCGGCCGGCTTCCTGGGGGCGGGAGTCGCTCCCCTGGGGCAGGGCTAGCGCTTCGCGTACGGCTTTTTCAACGGCCGACCAGGCGGGTGAACTGGGAGCCACCAGGTCAAAATGGCCCGCCTCTGGCAACAACACCACCTGGGCCTTGCTGCCTTTTACTTCGGCCAGGGCCACAAATTTCTGGGCTTGCTCAACGGGCACAATAGGGTCACGGGCGCCCTGCACCAACAGCAGGGGCACTTTCAGGGGCAGCAACTGCATGGGCGATGCCTCGGCGTACCGCTCGGGTAATTGCTGGGGCAGGCCCCCCATCAGTTGCTCCACGGCGGCGTTGCAGCTGCCCTTCTCTGCGCTGTAGCTGGCCAAATCGGTGATGCCCGCCAGGGCCACTGCTCCTGTGATCTTCAGCGGATGCCGCGAGTACAGCGGGCTGGTCCTGGGCAGTTTGGGCCTCGCGGCGGCCCACAGGGCCAGATGCCCACCCGCCGAATGGCCCAGAACGGCTACTTTCTTCCCGTTCACGGGATACTGTTTGGCCAGCTCGCGCACAAAGTCCACGGCCTTCCCCACGTCTTGGAAGGTCCCCGGCCAGCCCCCGCCCGGACTGCCCACCCGCCGAAATTCAATGTTCCAGGTGGCGTAGCCAGCCCGGGTGAGCGCGGCGCTGAGGTGGTTCATGTACCCGTGGTTGTACTGCGAAAGCCAGCACCCGCCGTGGATGACCACCACCACCGGAAAAGGCCCCTTGCCCGGTGGCACCCGCAACTCACCAAACTGCAGGGAGTCTGGGCCATACATGATGCGCATACCAGCGGCGGGCGCGGGCGTTTGCACCAGGTCTTGCCAGGTCACCAGTTTCGGCTCCTGATTCTGGGCCCGGAGCGCAGGGGCACATAGCAGAAGAAAGAGGCACAGCGCCGCGGAGAAAGACTTCATAACAGCAGGCATAGCGGTAAGGGTTAAACAAACCAGACATAGTTGTCCCAGACGCCAATGGCCCTCCTTGCCGCCGGAGGGCTGAAGGAAGGCCATTAAATGTGTTGGGTTGGTTCTATAAACGAAAGGACTAAACAGACGTTAGCCCCAGCTATAACTTTACTTTTTTCTCCCCGTCGGCCACGCCCTTCAGGAAAGCAATGAGGCCTTTCATGTAGGTTTGCTGGTCGTCATAGAAGGCCATGTGGCTGCCGTTGGGGCAGTACAGGTAACTGCCGTTCTGCACCTGGGTGGCCATCCATTGCATGTGTTTGGGGTCCATGGTGTCATGCTCCGCCCCAATGGACAAGGTAGGCACGGAGATGTTCTTGAGGTCGGCCTTGCGGTCCCACCTGGCCAGTTTGCCTGAGATCCCGAACTCGCTGGGCCCCTGCATGGTCACGTAGAACGACTGGTTCATCTTGGCGAAGGAACGGTTCACGGGCTCGGGCCACTCTTGCAGGGGAAGGCGCAGCACGTGCCGGGTGTAGAAGTGCGGCATGAGCAGCTCCATGTACCGGGGGTTCTGGTAATCTTTCCGGGCCTCAATCTCGCGCACCTGCGCGAGCACCTGCGGGTCCATCTGCTTGGCCAACACCTCCTCGGCGTACTTTCCGTAGTCAATGGCGCTGGCCATCATGTTGGAGATAATGAGCCCCTTCAGGTTTTGCTGGTACTTGAGCGCGTACTCCATGGCTAGGATTCCGCCCCAGGAATGGCCCAGCAGGTAGAAATTATCGGTGCCCAGGTTTAGGCCCTTGCGCACCTGCTCCACTTCCTCCACATACCGGGCCAGGTCCCACATGGTGGTGTCCTGCGGGTTGTCTGAGTTTCCGCAGCCCAGTTGGTCATAGTAGATGAACTCAATGCCTTCGGCGGGCAGGAAGTTTTCCAGGCACTCAAAGTACTCGTGCGTGGCGCCCGGACCGCCGTTCAACAACAGCAGCTTGATCTTGGGGTTGTTGCCGATGCGCTTGGTCCAGACGTTGAAAGTGCCTTTCGCCGTCTGGATGGGAATCATCTTCACACCGCCGTCCTGAATGCCTTGCTCAGTCTGGGCAAAGTAGTCACTGGTGGGAGTTGCGGCTGTTTCTGCGGTGTTTTTCTGGTTGGAGCAGGAAAACAGAAGGGTGAAGACCAGCAGGCAAGTGCCTGGTAGAAGTTTGTTCATGGGTTATCTGGGTTAATGAGGGAGTGCGTTGCTGCTGATGCAAGGAGCCGCGGCTTTGTTGGCAGCTAATGGCCACTAGCGGCAGCCTTTGCTCTACTTAAGATATAGAATTATCTGCATACTCCCGCGGCAGGCGGCCTATTTTCTTCGGGCTTGCCAAGCGGGTACACTTTCCTGCTCAGGCGGCGCGGATGGGTTTATGGGCCGTTTTTAAAAAATAAGCGCAAAACGGGTGGCTTGCCTGAACCGCCACCGTCTCCTTGTACTTTACTCATTTATAAGTATTTACTTTCAACCGCAGCCTGTCTACATTTATCTACAGCCAGAAGCACCGGCTCCTCCCCTTTGCCCCACCACCCGCAGAAATGATTTGTATGCGCTAGACCAGAGCCCACGTTTATCCCTATAGCAGCATGAAACGCTCAGCCTCCCTCCTGTTCATTGCTTTTCTTATTTCCACAACCTGTTTCGGCCAGGGAGCAACAAGCCATCCCTCCGGCTTTCCTAAACCCCACGGTTGCATGGGTGCTGATGGTAGCTTGCAGGGGGGCAACCTGACGGAGGTGATCGCGCAGGCGGGGCGGAGGGCCACGGAAAAGACCGTCAGGATTATCTACCTGGTTCCGGCGGACAAGCAGGAAAACCCGAATTACACCAAAAGCCTGACGGAGGCGGTTAAGCACCTGCAGATCTGGTACCGAAACCAACTGGGCAACGGAAAGACTTTTCAGTTGCATGACACACCCGTAGAAGTGTACAAAACCCCGCACAATGCGTTGTGGTACTCGCAAAACCCCAACGGCGATCTGTTTGTCCAGTTCTGGAACAATGTGCTGGCCGATGGGTTTCCTCTGACAAATGGCAAGTTCAATGACCCTGACCACATCTATGCGTACTACATAGACGCTGATCCGGCGTGCGGGCAATGCGGCGGTTGCGGCACCTCGGGCGTGCTGGTGATCAGCGCCAATGATCTGCGGGGCTTGACCGGAGGCGAATAGCTCCCGAGTTGTCCGGGTGAGAATTTCACCTTTAAACCCTGCAGATTTGTTGGAGGCTTGGGCCACGAGTTGGGTCACGCTTTGGGCTTGCCCCACCCGCCGGGCTGTGATGCCGGCCAGGCCTCTTGTGACCAAGGCTCCATCATGTGGACCGGCCTTTACTCTTACCCCAACACGTATTTCTCTGCGGCTGAAAAAGACTTATTGAACAAGAGTCCCTTCATTACCAATGTGGAGCTTTCACATACTTTGCCGGGTTGCTCCAACCTGCTCTCAGCCTCGGGCGAGGCAGTAGCGTCCCGTAAAAACTTCCTGTTGGAGAACGTACCCAACCCTTTTTCTTCGGAAACCTCCATCACCGTACAGCTGCAGCATTCAGAAAACATTTCAATAGACATTCTGGATGTGTGGGGAAGGCCCATGCAGAGGGTTGCTGCAGGCAATCTGCGGCCCGGTAAACACACTTTCACCTGGCACGCGCAAGGGAAGGCAAGGGGCGTATACGTTTGCCGCCTGCAGGCCGGCAACCACGTGGAGACCAGAAAAATCCTCTTGGTCAAGTAACACGCTGTTGCGCCTCAGCATTGGTAAGGCCATCGCTTCTAAATTACTAAGCTGCCCATGTACTGAGCCCCACACGGTTTGGGTTCCGGCTCCGTTATTAGTGTTTCTGGGCCATTGTTGGTGTTATCACCAACAATTTTCAACTGCGGCTCAGTATCTACCTTACAATGGAGGATCAACGGCATATCTCCTTCTTTACGGCTACTATCCTGGAGTGGAAACACCTGCTGAAACCAGAGAAATACAAGAACATCATCTTAGACAGCCTCCAGTTTCTGGTGACGCAAAAGCGGGTGAAAGTCTATGGCTTCGTGATCATGCCCAACCACCTGCACCTGCTCTGGAAGATGGAAGAGCCGCACCTACGAGAAAACGTACAGCGCGATTTCCTGAAGTTTACTGGCCAGCAGTTAAAGTTTAATCTGGCACAGAACCACCCGGCTGTCCTGGAGCGGTTCCGGGTAAATGCCAAGGATAGGCAGTACCAGATCTGGGAGCGAAATCCTTTGTCTGTGTACTGTTACTCTGTTGCCATGACAGAACAGAAATTGGAGTACATTCACCAAAACCCAGTACAGGAGAAGTGGAAATTAGCAGAGACGCCGGAAGACTATTATTACTCCTCAGCCAGGTTTTATCGGGTGAACAAGGATGACTTCGGGTTTCTAACGCATTATCTTGAGTAAGGAGCCGCAGTTATGGTTGTTGGTGATAACACCATCAACGGTGAGATAACGGCAAATCATTTCTAAATTCAAAGGCCGTATCCTCTGCCTTACAATAAGGGAACCAGCACTTAAAATGATACTCACTAAATGATACTCACTAGAACCAGCAAAAGGATTATCAACTGCTTTTGCCCTTGTTGGTGTTATCAACAACAAGCTCATCAACTGTTCAAGGAGTATAATACTCGCCTGTGTTTTCCTCCTCCCCCTTGTTGGTGTTATCACCAACAAGCCCAGCCACCGCTCAAGCAGCAACCCTAAATTCACCCAAAACCAAAAGAGCCCGGAAACTCACGTTTCCGGGCTCTTTTCATAAAATCAGGCGCTAAACAGACTAGTCCATCAGCTTTTTGTAACGGATACGCTTCGGCTCTATGTCACCCAGGCGTTTCTTCTTGGCTTCTTCGTAGTCTGAGAAGTTTCCTTCAAACCAAACCACTTGGGAGTCACCCTCAAAGGCCAGGATGTGGGTAGCAATTCTATCCAGGAACCAGCGGTCGTGGCTGATGACTACGGCGCAACCGGCGAAGTTTTCCAGCGCGTCTTCCAG
Source organism: Rufibacter psychrotolerans (assembly GCF_016924645.1). Classification (GTDB taxonomy): domain Bacteria; phylum Bacteroidota; class Bacteroidia; order Cytophagales; family Hymenobacteraceae; genus Nibribacter; species Nibribacter psychrotolerans. The sequence continues at coordinate 136,774 of NZ_JAFFJV010000003.1, forward strand.
AGCGCGGATGGCGTTCACGTCCAGGTCGTTGGTAGGCTCATCTAGCAGCAGCAGGTTGGCGCCTTGCTTCAGGGTCATGGCCAGGTGCACGCGGTTGCGCTCCCCACCCGACAGTACGCCCACTTTCTTCTCCTGGTCACCGCCGGTGAAGTTGAACTTGCTCACGTACGCGCGGGCGTTCACCTGGCGGCCGGCCAACAGCATGGTCTCGGTGCCGCCGGAGATGGTCTCGAACACGGTTTTGTTGGGGTCCAGGCTTTCGTGCTGCTGGTCAACGTAGGCGGTTTCCACGGTGGGGCCCACAGTGATGGTTCCGGCATCGGCTTGCTCACGGCCGGTGATGAGGCGGAACAAGGTTGATTTACCCGCGCCGTTCGGGCCGATGATCCCCACGATACCCGCTGGTGGCAGGCTGAAGGTCAAATCTTCAAACAGGAGTTTATCACCGAAGGCTTTGCTCAGTCCCTCGGCCTCAATCACCACGTTCCCCAGGCGCGGACCGTCTGGGATGAAGAGCTCCAGTTTCTGCTCTTTCTCTTTGGCTTCCTCAGAGGCCATTTTCTCGTAGTTGCCCAGACGCGCTTTGGATTTGGCCTGGCGGGCTTTCGGGCTCATGCGGGCCCACTCCAGTTCGCGTTGCAGGGTTTTCTGGCGCTTGCTTTCGGTTTTCTCTTCTTTGGCCAGGCGCTCGGCTTTCTGCTCCAGCCAGCTGGAGTAATTGCCTTTCCACGGAATGCCTTCGCCGCGGTCCAGTTCCAAGATCCAGCCGGCCACGTTGTCCAGGAAGTAACGGTCGTGGGTAACGGCAATCACGGTGCCTTTGTACTGCTGCAGGTGTTGCTCCAGCCACAGCACAGACTCGGCGTCCAGGTGGTTGGTAGGCTCATCCAGCAACAACACGTCGGGCTCCTGCAACAGCAGGCGGCAGAGGGCCACGCGGCGTTTCTCCCCCCCGGACAGGTTGCCAATCACGGCTTCGCCCGGCGGGGTGCGCAGGGCGTCCATAGCGCGCTCCAGTTTGCTGTCCAGGTCCCAGGCCCCCAGGTGGTCCAGGCGCTCCTGCACTTCGCCCTGGCGGGCCATGAGTTTGTCAAAATCAGCGTTTTCATCGGCGAAGGCCTCGTTGATCTCGTCGTACTCCTTTAACAGGGCCACGGTCTCGGCCACGCCTTCCTGCACAATCTCCATCACGGTCTTGGCGGGGTCCAACTGCGGTTCCTGCTCCAGGTAGCCCACGCTGTAGCCCGGCGAGAAGGCCACCTCGCCCTGGTATTGCTTGTCTACGCCGGCAATCACCTTCAGCAAAGACGACTTACCGGAGCCGTTAAGCCCCAGCACCCCAATCTTGGCGCCGTAAAAGAAAGAGAGGTAAATGTTCTTGAGAACTTGTTTCTGCGGCGGGTAAATTTTACTCACCCCCGCCATGGAGAAGATGATGGTTTCGTTGCTCATGAATGTATAGGTTCAGGTCAGTTGAGGGGCAGGGAGCGCTTTGGGGCGGTTTTCCAGAAAACGGCTCCAGAACAAAACAGATAACCTTGTGCACGAAAATCAGTATGCAAACAAACGTCAGGTTTCGTCTTTTTCCTGCTTACGGCAGCAAATATCGGAAATTTTGGTGGGGGTGGGTTATGAAAATTGGCGTTAATTCATAAACTTGTACCAAAATATACTTTGATTTTTTCAGTTAATTATCCAGTAGATGGAAACCAAAGATTTGTCTGAGGAGGCCCATAAATACGGCTACATTGAGGGTAACCAGGTGTGGTTGAAGCCATTTATGCATTTCCCGGCCCGCCAGGTAGGCGAGGTGAAAGAGGTCCCCGAGGAATCACTGCAGTACTTTGCTCACAGGTTTGAGAACTTCAAACAGAAGGTAGACGCCCTTCTGGAGAAGATTGCCACCTCTGAGAACAAAGGTTCTTTCCTGATGAAGGTACTGCACCTTAAAGAGCAGATTGAGAAGTATGACGCCATTGGCGACTTTGAATCTTTGCACCAACGCCTTTCGGCCGCCGAGGCCGAAATAAAGGAAGCCATTGCCAAGAACCGCGACAAGAACCTGGCCACCAAGATCACGCTCATTCAACAAGCCGAGGCCCTGCAGACCAGCATTGACTGGCAGGAAACCACCGAGAAGCTGAAGGAACTGCGCCAGACCTGGATCAAGACCGGACCGGTAGACAAGGCCATCACCGATGAGCTGGAGGAACGGTTCAAGGCGGCGCTGGAAGGCTTCTTTACCCGCAAGAAAGAGTTCTTCCAGGACAAGAAAGACATGCTTTCGCGCACGGTAGACAAGTACAAGGCCCTCATTGCCCAGTCAGAGGCTCTTAAGAACTCTGATGAGTGGGAAGAGACCAGCAAGAAGCTCAAAGACCTGCAGAACCAGTGGAAAGAGATTGGCGGCACCCTGCCCCGCAAGATGTCCAACGACCTGTGGAACAGCTTCAGGGCGGCCAACAACCACTTCTTTGAGCGCCTTAAAAAACACATCAACAGCCAGAAGAACGAGTCTAAGGACAAATACCTGGAGGAAAACCTGGAAAAGAAACGTTCCCTGGTAGCCCAGGCCGAGGCCTTACTGGAGGAACCTGTTCAACAGGCCGTGCCCAAAGCCAAGGAGTTGCAGGCCGCCTGGAAGAAAGTGGGACCGGTAAAGCAGGAAGAGTCTGACGCCGTGTGGGAAAGTTTCCTGGTGGCCTGCGACAAGATCTTTGAACTGAGCAGCCTGGAGCACTACATGCGCAAGCGCCCCCTGCCCGAAGGCAAGAACACCGAGGCCGACCAGCTGCACGCCCGCATCAACGCCCTGCGTGACTTTATCAAGTATGACAAGCAGGAGCTGGAGGTGCTGGAAACCAACCTGGGCAGGCTCAATCCAAATCCGGGGAACGAGGCGTTCCGGTCTATGCTGGAAGGCAAGATCAAGAACTTCAACCGCAAAATCCGCACTAAAAACGAGCTGATAGAACTGCTCCGCAAAAAGTCTGGCGTGACAAGCAACAAAACCGCCTAATCTATTCGTAAGGCGTTAGAGATTATATCCTATTTCTAACGCCTTACGCTATGAGAAAATACTTTTTACTCTTATTCCTATCTTTTCCTTTCCTCACGCAGGCCCAGAACATCAAGGGGCCTTACCTGGGCGTTACCACCCAATTCCAGAACACCTGGATCATCAATGATGAACAGTACGAGGACGTGAACTACAAACACCGGTTCACCACCAAATGGGCGCCGTTTGGGGCGGTACTGGGCTACAAGTTCAACGAGAACCACAACGTACAGGTAGAACTCTACCACTCTAACCAAGGCGAGAAATTTGACCTGGTAGACCAGGACGGCAACAAGGCCGGCGAGAAGACCATTGACCTGGAGTATTGGAATATTCCGTTGCTGTTCAAGTACACCACCACGGGTACGCTGCGCTTCAACTTCCAGGTGGGTCCCCAGTTGGGCATCCTGCGGAAAGGCCTGGAGGAAAACCGCTTTTCGCGCGCCGCCACTTACCAGGTCAAAGACCGGAGCTTTACCATTGGCCCGGGCTATCACCTCATGGCCAGTACCGAGGAAAGCGACCGCGCCCGTGACACGCGGGTAGGGATGTTCAATGAGTATGACGCGGGTATTCTGCTGGGGGCCGGCCTGGAGTACAGCCTGGGCTCTAATGTCATCCTTACGGCCAACCTGCGCTACAATTACAACTTTGTGAACATCCGCCAGGAAGAGCACCTGGAAGACTACACCAGAGACCCAGACTACTACACGCTGCGCCAGAACATGGTAGCGGGCATCCAACTAGGGCTCAATTACTTGTTCAACACCGGCGACGGCCGAACCAAGGCCCGGCATCAGGAATAAAAAGGGACAAGTGTCCCAACTTTTTAATATTTTGCCCGTTGTGTTTTAACATTGCAGGGGTTGCGTTAAGAATAAAACTTTGAATTATCAAACATATTTTTATTTTTGCAGCCCGTTGATTTTTGCAACCTATTTGCAACCAATTTGTATAGCCATACTTTAAAAGCGAACTTACTATGTATTGGACACTAGAACTTGCCTCTTATTTGGAAGATGCGCCCTGGCCAGCTACCAAAGACGAATTAATTGATTACTCTATCCGTTCCGGCGCCCCCATGGAAGTGGTAGAGAACTTACAGGCGTTGGAAGACGATGGTCAGCCGTACGAGAGCATTGAAGAAGTTTGGCCAGACTATCCTACCAAAGAAGACTTCATGTTCAACGAGGACGAATATTAATCTCACTTAAGAATGGAGAATTAGGAATTAAGAATGGCAGCATCTGCCCATAATTCTTGCTTTTAGATTCTTACTTCTTAATAAAACAGGTTGAGCGTCTTAGAAATAAAAGAACTGGTTGCGGGATACGACGAGCGCGTACTCCTCCGCAACCTTTCTTTTTTAGTGCCGGCGCCTACCTTCATTGCCATCATTGGCCACAACGGCAGCGGCAAATCTACCTTTCTCAAGACCTTGACCGGCCAGGTGCCCTACCAGGGGCAGATCTTGGTGCAGGGACATCCCCTTCCCACCCGCAGCGGCCCATTGTCGCGCTTTCTCTCTTACCTTCCGCAGAAAAACACGGTCGCGTTCCCCATCAACGTGCGGGAACTGGTAGTGATGGGCTTGTTCCGGCAGAAGCGTCTGCTGGAGCACTACACCGCCGCAGACTACGCCCGCGCCGAGCATACGCTAGAGCACCTGCACATGGGACACCTGGCGGAGCGCTCGTTTACCGACCTGTCTGGGGGCGAGCAGCAACTGGTGTGGCTGGCGCAGCTCATGCTGCAGAACGCGCCCATCGCGCTCCTGGACGAGCCTACCCAGCAACTGGATGTGTACCACAAAAAGCGCGTCTTTGACCTGATGACCAGTTGGGTGCGCGAAGAGCAGAAAACCGTGCTGTGCATCACCCATGATTTGCTCAACCTGCTGCCGCTGCAAGGCTACCTGCTCAACATCTCGCACCCCAGCCCGGCCCTGGAGAAAATCACGCCAGAGACGGTACTGGCGCACCAGCGCCTGCTGGAAGAAAAACCCGCCAGACTGGCAAAGCTCAAGGCGTAGCGCCTACCGTGGTTTTGCTTACAAAGGTGAGCTCCCCAGAAGCAAGGTGGTAGAGGTACACCTTTGATTCGTCTTTGAAGTCAAACTTGTTATCCTGGTTAGAGTCTGGCCGGGTAATGAAGAGAATGGCGCCGGTTTGCTTGTTCACCGTCCACTCTACCAACGACTCGCCGCCCGGCGACACTTGTTTCAGGTGCTGCCCGCTGGCCGTGACAATAAACAAAACGTTGGGGTCTTCCCACTCCAGTTTAGCTTTCTTGTTCCAGTCTTTGTTCTTGCCCCGCAAGACCACCAACCGCTCGCCTTGGTAGCGGGCCGGCACGTTGAAGTTGGTGTTGTTAATCACATACCCGGGGGGAAGCTCCAGCAGTTTGCTCTGCCCTGTTTTGGTGTTCACAAACAGCAGGCTCACCATGTCGGGGAAACCCGCCGTCCATTTGCTGTACGCCTCCTGCGAGGCCACCACCATGTCAGTAGAATCAATGGAGGAGAGCTTGTTGTACCCCAGGGAATACTTCTCCTGAGCCCGGACCTGCCCCAACGCCCCCAGGCACAGCAAACCCAGCACAACCAGGATTTTTGCAGACAAAGCGGCCAAAGGCTTATAACAGTTCATGTTCAATGGTTTTAAATGGGATGGCTCATTCTGGTTTCTGGGCTGTTTTTCTGAAAACGCCGCCAAAACGGAAGACCACTAGATTTCTATCTGATCAGGATGAGGGATGTTGGGTAAGCCTTTCGGCTTTTTCCTGCTGCAGGAACGCCTCGGCCAGGATTAAGTCTTCGGGGGTGGTCAGTTTGATGTTGCGGAAACTGCCCTCCACCAGTTGAACCTTGTGCCCGAAGCGCTCCACCACCGAGGCATCGTCGGTGAACAGCGGGATTTCGGGCTGGGCGTAGGCCCGCCGCAGCAAAGGCAACCGGAAACACTGCGGTGTCTGCACCAGGCGGTACGCGCTACGGTCCACGGCTTTGGAACTGCCGCCCCGCACCCTTCTGATGGACTCCTTCAGCGCCACCGCCACCACCGCCGAGCCCTTTTCGGCCGCTGTGCCGTACGCCGTCTCCAGCATGGCTTGGTCTACAAACGGGCGCACGCCGTCGTGCACGGCCACTACGCCGTCGGTCTCCGCCTCCAAAGTCGCCAACCCGTTCTTCACCGACTGGAAACGGGTGCTTCCGCCTGGCACCACCCGGTGCGGGATGAGGCACCCGTGTGCCGCACAAAGGTTTTGCCAGGTGGAGATCTCCCCTTCCGGCAGCACCACCACCAATTGCACGTCTGGGTCAAAGGCATGGAAACGGCGCAGCGTGTGCAGCAGCACCGGCTCGCCGGCAATGGGCAAAAACTGCTTGGGCATGGCCGCCTGCATTCTGCTGCCGGAGCCACCGGCTACTATAATGGCGTATTTCTTCAGGGCAGTTGAAAGCATGGCGCAAGATACACATTCCGGGTTGGCAAGGCCAAGGCTCTTTTAAGCCTGATTTCCGGAAAACGGCGCCAAAACAGGCTGGGAGCTTTATCGGCCCCACCGCATTCTCCGCCTCACGGAAACCCGGTTGCTTTGGTTAGAATTCCAGGATGAACGTGGAGCCTTTGTCTACCTCGCTGGTGACGCTTAGGTTACCGCCCATGGCTTTGGCCTGCGAGTGGGCAATGTACAGCCCCATGCCCTTGCTGTCTTTGTGCTGGTGAAACCGCTGGTACAGGCCAAAGATGCGCTCGCCGTAGCGGTTCAGGTCAATGCCCAGGCCGTTGTCTGAGAAGTACAGCACCTCTTTGCCGTCTTTTTTCTGGGTTTTCACCTGTATGCGCAGTTTGCGGTTGGGCGAGCGGTATTTGATGGCGTTGGTGAGCAGGTTCAGCAAAATGCTGTGCAGGTAACTGGCGTTGAAATACACCTGGGGCACCTCTGAGAAGTCTGCCTCCAGCTCCACGTCGGTTTCCTCCAGCATCGCGCCCACAGACATGACCACCTGGTCAAAGGCTTTCTGCAGGTCTACCTCCTCTTTGTTGCTGTGCGGGTTGTTTCTGATGACCAGAATCTCCAGCAGGTCATTGATCACGGTGTTCATCTGCGCCGTTGCCTCCATGAATTTCTGGATCAGGAGCTTGTTTCTTCCTTCGGGCAGGGCGTTCAGGTCAATGAGGTTGGCAATGCCGGTAAGGTTGGCCAGCGGCGAACGCAGGTTGTGGGAGGTAATGAAGGTGAACTGCTTGAGGTCTGCGTTGTTCTGGGTGAGCTCAGAGATAAGCACCTCGCGCTCCTGCTCATAGTGCTTGCGGGCTGTGATGTCGCGCATCATGGAAACCCAGTGCGTGAGTTCCTCTCTGTGGTTGAAGATAGGCATCACCAGCAGTTGCGTCCAGAACCAGCTGCCGTCTTTGCGGAAGGTTTTCACCTCTACCTCATGGGGCTGGTGCTGGGCCATGCGGTCCTGCAGCCTTTCTATTGCCTGCGGGTCTGTTCCGGGCCCAATCAGGAAGCGCAGGTCCCTGCCCATCACTTCCTCCTGGGTGTAACCGGTCATTTTAAAGAAAGCCGTGTTGAAGAAGATGGTCTTAAACTCCAGGGGATTCCCGTGGGTTGTTTCACTGATCACAATCCCGTCTAGGGTGTTGGTGATCACAGACACCAGCACTTGCTGCCGCTGCTCTTCTTCCTTCTGCCGGGTAATGTCTGTGAGCATGGCGAAGACGCTCTCTCCCCGGCCCTCTTTGTCCAGCAGCGGCTGTATCTGCAGTTTGAGCCAGAACTTCTCGCCGGCCTTGGTGTATTGGATGAGCTCTGTTTCCAAGGGCTCCATGGCCTTAAGCTTGCCCCTGATGAACTGGAGGGTCTCGGGGTTGGTGGCGGGGCCGCTCATGAAGGAACTGGGCAGTTTGCCGCGCACCTCCTCCAGGGTATAGCCGGTCATGCGCGTAAAGGCCGCGTTCACCCACTGGATGGTCAGGTCGGGGTTCATGATCACCACCCCGTTAATGGTTTCGCGGGCCACCACTGACAGCTTGTGCAGCTTCTCTGTTACCTGCTTCTGGGCGGTAATGTCCTGCACGGCGCCTACCATCTTTACGGGCCGGCCCTGCTCATCCCTGATCAGGGAGCCCTGGTCTGCCACGTGGGCGTACTCGCCGTTGGCCTTTCTGAAGCGGTATTCTTCGCGCCAGAAATCGGTGGGCGCCTTGGTCATCATCTCCTCCAGGGAAGTCTGCACCCGGTCCACGTCCTCTGGGTGCACGTATTTGGCCCATTCTGACAGTTCGGGCCCAAATTCATCAATCTTGAACCCAAACAGCTTTTCAAACCCAATGCCCCAATACAGTTTCCGGGCGGCAATGTCTACCTCCCAGATGGCGTCATTGGTGGCCAGGGTGGCGTAATAGTAGCGTTCATTGCTGAGGCGTAGTTCCTGCTCGGCCAGTTTGTTTTCCAGGATCAGCTGGAGCAAGCGCCTGATGCTCTCCAGGGTTTCTTCCTCCTCTGGGGTGGGGGCTTTCTCTTCCTGGTAGTACACGGCCACGGTGCCCAGCACTTTCTGGTTGGTTCCCACCAGGGGGAAAGACCAGCAGGCCTGCATGCCATAGTTCAGGATGTTAGAATAATGGTCTTTCCACAGCGGGTCTGTCACAATGTTGGTCACAATCACCTTTTGCCCCAGGTAGGCGGCGGTACCGCAGGAGCCAACCCGCTCGCCAATGAACAGGCCGTTCAGGCCCTCACTGAAACTCCTGGGCAGGCTGGGGGCCGCCAGGGTATAGAGCTGATTTCCTTCCAACCGCATGCAGGAGCAATACATGCCTTTGTGCATGTTTTCTATGCCTTTGAGGTAGTAACTCACGGTTGCCTCAAGGGTGCTGCCGGGCATGGTGTTCATCTCCAGCACCTGCTTGCCCAGCCGCTCCAACTCCATGACCCGCTTGTACTCGCTTACCTCCAGCAGCAGGTTGGTGTTGATCTTCTCTGAGGCGATGCGCCTGATATCGGCCTTGGCCGCTTCCAGTTCTTGCCTGGTCTTCTCCAGTTCCTGGCGCAGGGCCTCGGCTTCTGAGGGGGCAGAAGGCAAAGCGGTTCCCGCCGGCCATGGCTGGCTTGCCGGATTGTTTGTGTTAGGGGGGAAAGACATGCTGTTACCTTCCTTCTCCATCATAGTGCCGTGAAACATAGAGCCAGCAATGGGTTGTTGCCTGGGATTGCTGTTTTTGCGGCCTTTTCGCAGATTCTTCTGTAAACCGGAAACAAAGAAACACCTCCACCAAAGCAGGCAGGCTACCCCTTAGGCAGGGCAGCAATACGCCTTACAAATTACAAATTTATATTAATACAATACAAGTCTATTCTACCAACTACACGCGGGGGAAAGCAAAGCGTTAAGGCCCTGCCAATTACCTGGCCACCCAGAGCAACTCTGTAGGGCTGCAGCAAGGCGTAGGCGATAAACCAACTGGGTGTTTTTTTGCCAAATGTAGCAAAAACGGGCCAAAAAAGCCCACCCCATGGGCTGGGGTGGGCTTGGTTTTGCTGCACGGGGCGTGTGCTTAGAGAATCAGCATCACGTCTCCGTAGCTGAAGAACTTATATTTCTCTTTGATAGCGGTCTGGTAGGCCTCCATGATGAGTTCATAGCCGCCAAAGGCCGCCGCCATCATGAGCAGCGTAGACTCAGACATGTGGAAGTTGGTCACCAAGCTATTGGCAATCTTGAAGTCGTAAGGCGGGAAGATGAATTTATCGGTCCAGCCCTCGTTAGGCTTCAGGCGGCTGTTGGCCGACACCGATGATTCCAGGGCCCGCATGGTGGTGGTCCCGATGGAGCACACGCGTTTCTTGGCATCCAGGGCCTTGTTCACCATTCTGGCGGTTTCCTCAGTCACGAAGAACTGCTCAGAGTCCATCTTGTGCTTGGTGAGGTCTTCCACGTCTACCTGACGGAACGTACCTAAGCCCACGTGCAGGGTGATAGGCGTTACGTCCACGCCCTTCAACTCAAGGCGTTTTAATACCTCACGGGTGAAGTGCAGCCCGGCGGTGGGGGCGGCTACGGCACCGGTTACCTCGGCGTACACGGTCTGGTACCGCTCCTCGTCCTCGGGCTCGGGCTCGCGCTTGATGTATTTGGGCAGTGGGGTCTCGCCCAGGCTGTGCACCACTTTGTAGAACTCCTCGTCCGGGCCGTCATACAGGAACTTGATGGTACGGCCGCGCGAGGTGGTGTTGTCAATGACTTCCGCTACCAGGTCACTGTCTCCGAAGTAGAGCTTGTTACCTACCCTGATCTTACGGGCCGGGTCTACCAGCACGTCCCACAGATGAATGCGCTTGTCCAGCTCGCGCAGCAGGAACACCTCAATCTTGGCACCGGTTTTCTCCTTGTTCCCGTACAAACGGGCCGGAAACACCTTGGTGTTGTTGGTGACCATCACGTCGCCCTCGTCAAAGTAGGTGATGATGTCTTTGAAGATTTTATGCTCTATCTTGCCGCTGTCGCGGTGAACAACCATCATGCGGGCTTCATCGCGGTTTTGGGCCGGGTGGGTGGCCATCAACTCGTTGGGCAGGTCAAACTTGAACTCTGATAACTTCATTTTTAATATTACGGTATTAAAATATTGGCAAAAATAGAGCGCAAAGGTAGGCAGTTTGAACTAATTTATTTTACTTTTAGCCAAATTAAGTATCTTGGCCCGCTTAACCCTGCGCGCTGGCAGGGGGCGTGCCGTGCCGCCAGGCTACTACCGCGCTAAAAGCCAAGCGTTTACCTTTATAACGAGGCCGGAAAGGGCTGGTTCTCTTTCCCTCCTGTAAAAACCTGCAGCTCACTCCAATGATTTACTTACGGCTGGTACTTGAAAGTTTCAGATTTGCGTGGCAGGCCCTCAAGGCCAACGTGCTGCGCACGATTCTTTCGTTGCTGGGCGTGACCATTGGTATTTTTGCCATTATCTCGGTGTTCACCATTGTGGACTCGCTGGAGCGCAGCATCAGGGAAAGCATGAGTTTTGTGGGCGAGCGCATCATCTACGTGGAAAAGTGGCCCTGGATCTTCAAAGACGGCGACATACCCTGGTGGAAATACATGAAACGCCCCTCCCCCACCACGCGGGAGTTCAGGTTCCTGAACGAGCAGTTGGAGAACGACGAGGGAGTGGCCTTGGTGGCCCGCCGCTCAGGCAACACCTTCAAGCAGCACAACAACAGCATGAGCGGCATCATGCTGCAGGGCGTGACCGAGGACTTCAACAAAGTGGCCGAGGTGCCCATAGAAGAAGGCCGTTTCTTCACCCAGCAGGAAATAGACGGCTCCCGCAACGTGATCATCATTGGGGCCGAGGTGGCCCAAAGCCTTTTCCCCTACAGCAGCGCCTTGGGCGGCAGCATTAGAATAAGGGGGCAGAAGTTCACGGTGATTGGCGTGATGGAGAAGCAGGGCGCAGGGCTCTTTGAGGGCATGCCCACCAACGACAAAAACGCCTACGTGCCGTTTGGCGCGTTTGGGAAAATGTTCGCCAGCGGCCCCCGGGGGGTGCAGCCCACGCTCATGATCAAGGGCCGGGCCGATGACGTGAACCTGCAGAACCTGGAGTACGAGGTAAAAGGCAAGATGCGCACCATCAGGGGCCTCAAACCCTACGAGGAAGACAACTTTGCCATTAACCGCTCAGAGATGATGGCCGACGCCATTGGCGAGATGTTCTCCATCATTGGCATTGCGGGCTGGGTGATTGGGGGCTTCTCCATTCTGGTGGGCGGTTTTGGCATTGCCAACATCATGTTCGTCTCAGTGAAGGAGCGCACCAACATCATCGGCATCCAAAAATCACTGGGCGCCAAGAATTTCTTCATCCTGTTCCAGTTCCTGTTTGAGTCTGTGTTCCTGAGCCTGATAGGGGGCGGGGTGGGCATCCTGCTGGTGTCTTTGATCACCCTCATCCCCATGGGCTCGCTGGAGATTATCCTTACGCCGGGCAACATTCTCCTGGGCTTAGGCGTATCGGTGGTGATTGGCGTACTCTCAGGCATTATTCCGGCGGTTATTGCTTCCCATCTGGACCCCGTGATTGCCATAAGGTCTAAATAGCCTTTCTAACCCTTTTTGTTTGTCCTCACTATTTTTTAATAGATAATTTTTTGACGCGCCCGTTTTTCGGCCCTTTTCCGTAAAATAGGCGATATACCCGATTGATATATGACGAAGTTGAGAAAAACCAGCAAGACCCAGCTGCAGGATGAGGTAACCAACGCCGGCAGCGGCACCATCATCAGCCAGCCCGAAGCCAATGACAACAAAGCCGCGTCGCTGCACGAGGCCAAGAAACTGGCCAAGCAAGAGGCTCCCCTGCTCTCTGAAGACGACAAGCGCATCCGCGAGGCGTTCACCGATAAAGACTGGAACGAGATCAAGATTGCCGACTCCTGGCAGATCTTTAAGGTGATGTCTGAGTTTGTGGAAGGCTTTGAGAAACTGGCCAAGATTGGGCCCTGCGTGTCTATCTTCGGGTCTGCCCGCACCAAGCCAGACAACCCGTACTACATCATGGCCGAGGAGATTGCCGCCAAACTGGTGCGCCACGGCTACGGGGTGATCACGGGCGGCGGCCCGGGCATTATGGAGGCGGGCAACAAGGGCGCGCACTCTGAGGGGGGCCGCTCGGTAGGGCTCAACATCCACCTGCCGTTTGAGCAGTTCCACAACGTGTACATTGACTCAGACAAACTCATCAACTTTGACTATTTCTTTGTACGCAAGGTGATGTTTGTGAAATACGCCCAGGGCTTTATTGTGATGCCCGGCGGCTTTGGCACCCTGGATGAACTGTTTGAGGCCATTACCCTCATCCAGACCAAAAAGATTGGCCGCTTCCCCATCATTCTGGTGGGCCGCGCCTACTGGGGCGGTCTGTTTGACTGGATCAAGGACGTGATGCTGACCCAGGAGAGCAACATCAGCCCCGAGGACATGGACCTGATCAGCATTGTGGACAACGCCACCGATGCCGTGAAAGTGATTGATGATTTCTACAGCAAATACCTGCTCTCGCCCAACTTCTAGGCGTCAGCCGGTTTTGCCTTGTTTTCAGGAAAAGAGCCCGCAAACTGCCGGGCTCTTTTTTATTTTACCTATGCCATGATTTTTTTACCTGCCGGGCCCACCAGGCGCACGCTATATAGAGAATTATTATATTTTTGCAGCCTTCTATCACCCCAATCCATATACAACCTTTAAATCTTACCAACCCTTTATTTAAACACCATGAAAAAAGCTTTACTCATGCTTTTGTGCGGCACCACGCTGTTTGCTTCTGGCTGCGCCTCTATTGTAAGCAAAACCAAGTACCCCATCAGTCTATCAAGCGCCCCAGACGGAGCGTCGTTCACCATCACTGACCGGAACGGCCGCGAGGTGGCCACCGGGCAAACGCCTACCGTGGTTACCCTGAAGGCCGGTAACGGCTTTTTCAAAAAAGGAATCTACGCCATCAAGTTCACCAAAGAGGGTTACTCAGACAAAACCCTCACCTTGGAGGCCGACCTGAATGGCTGGTACTTCGGCAACATCCTCTTCGGTGGGGTGATTGGCCTGCTGATTGTGGACCCGGCCACCGGCGCCATGTACAAGTTCAACCAGAAAGACGTGCAGGCCCTGCTTAGCCAAAGCACCGCCTTTGCCCCGCAGCAAGGCGAGACCCTCAAGATTGTTTCTGTGAATGACATTCCGCAGGAACTTAGAGACAAACTGGTGGAGATCAAATAAGCAGGTTTTACCCGCTTTTTCGGCAAAAGGGCCCCTAAACGCTTGGGGCCCCTTTTGCTTTTAAGGGCAAGAGGCTGTACATTCCGCCTGAAGATCTGTTTGCCCTTGCTTTCCCCCGCGTATGATTGATTCCACCAAACGACAGAGACAAGCCCGCGTGCTGCGCGACTTCCGGAAAGTGCACCGCCTTACCGGGGCCCTGCTATTCGTGTTTTTCTTTGTCATTTCCCTTACCGGGCTGCTCCTGGGCTGGAAGAAACACACCGGCGGTCTCATTCTGGCCAAAACCTACCAGGGCACCTCTACCAATCTCAAAGACTGGCTCTCGGTAGACAGCCTGACGGCGAAGGCTTTCCGGGCCGTGCAGGATTCCCTGGGGCCCAATCTCTCCCTCACGCTGGACCGCATTGACATGCGCCCCGACAAAGGCACCGTCAAATTCCTCTTTGTGGAAGATTACCTGGGCGTACAGCTAGACGCCGCCACCGGCAACGTGCTGCACCTGGAATCACGCCGTGCCGATTTTATCGAAAACCTGCACGACGGCACCATTCTGGACCGTTGGTTTGGGGTAGATAGCGGCGTCTTGAAAGTGATGTACAGCAGCATTATGGGCGTGGCGCTGCTCATCTTTACCATCACCGGCTTCTGGCTCTGGTACGGCCCCAAGCGCATGAAACAGGAAAAACCCGGCACAGTCTCTAAACGCGGTACCCCTAACAAGGGGAGCACCATGCAGCCAACATAACTTCCATATACAGGTGAATTTTGGCCCGTTTTCAAGAAAATGCCCCAGAATCGCGCTCCTCAGGGTGGCTCTGGCAGATTCTTTTGCCTGCTTCTGCTTAACCAATTAACCTTGATTTGTCTTAGCGCCCATGCCCCGCTCTGCCCAGCACATTCCCCACTTTGATTTCCTCCGGAACAAATATGGTCCGGAACTGCTGCTGGACGTGGGGCACATAGAAAGCCTGAAGAACTTTGTGCTGGATGACACGCCCCACACGCTGTCTTTCTACGATGTGCTGTTTCTGCAGGAAGGGAGCGGCACGTTTAGCCTGGACCAGGTGGTGCATACGCTGGAACCCGGCAAAATCATCTTCACCTCGCCGGGACAGGTGCGGCGCTGGCGGGTAGAGCAGCCCGTGCGCGGGTACACCCTTTTCTTTGAAGAAGGCTTTATCTCTTCGTTTTTCAATGACCCGCTGTTTCTGCACCGTTTTCAGTTTTTCCACAACCCCACCCGGCCTAATGCGGTCGTTACCACGGCAGCGGAATTTGAGAAGTTCATTCAGCAGGTGGAAGCCATAGAGCAGGAGTTCAGGCAACTACAGAACGATAGTCCGCACATGATCAGGGCGCTACTCTACCAGATGCTGCTGCACCTGAACCGCCTGTTCGCCCAGCAACACCAAACCGATTCTGACACCGAGGGAAATGCGGCTATCTACTCGTTCCGGAAACTGCTGGAAACGCACTTCAAGGAACGGCACCAGGTGCAGGAGTACGCCGATCTGCTGCACATCACGCCCGCTTACCTGAACGAGATCACCCAGCGCTATTTCGGCACCTCTGCCTCTGCCTTGATCAAAGGCCGGCTTTTGCTGGAAGCCAAACGGGAACTCTTGTACACGCCCAAAACCGTGGCTGAGATAGCGTATCACCTGCACTTCTCAGACACTGCCAATTTCAACCGTTTTTTTAGGGCCAGCTGCGGCCTTACACCCAAAGCGTACCGTGAGCAGGCATTGGCAAAATGACCATAAACGCCTGTAAACTGACCTGTTCTCCCTCTGCTTCCGCTTGCACCTTTGTATCACCCACAGGAGCTTATTGCTCCGCTACATTCAACTTCAAACAAAGGAGGCAAAAAAATGAAAAACCTACTTTTAGGACTGGCATTCTCTTCTTTAACGGCCAATTTCCCCGTTGAGCTGAAACGTGATTTCTCCTCGGCTAATTGGCAGCTCCCCGCAAGCGGCAGCGGCATGGTGCATTATCTGGGCCAGGAAAGCTTGTACATGAGCAAAGGTGTGGCCCTGTATGGCGATGAGAAATACCATGAGGGCATTATAGAAGTAGACATAGCCGATGATGATGCAAAAGGAGAAGCCGGCATTGTTTTCCGGTATACCTCAGATGGAGCTTACCGCGGCATCACCCTGAATTTACACGCCATCAATTCCCCTGAGTCTGCCCATCCGGTAGCGGCAGCTTTGAAACAGAATTCAGCGGCCTGCACTCCGCATGCGGTCAAACCTGCCGCCTGGACGCACCTGAAGATTGTCATACAAGACAATACCGCCCGGGTTTTCCTGAACGACGCCACCCAACCCGCTTCAGAAATAAAGCTACCATCCACCAAAAAGCCAGTAAAAGGACAAATAGGCTTGATGGCCGCTGGCGGAGCCTATTTCAGCAACTTCAAATACGCGCCCTTGCCGTGCGCCCCTGCCATGGCCAAGGCAGAATAGCCGCGCAGCCGCCCCTGAGAGAACCGGAGACTTCTGTATCTTTGGGTTCTGTCAACTACTGCTGCCATGTCTTTCCTGGACCAAATCTCTGAACCCACCCTCCTGCTGAACGAGCAGATTGCCCGCACCAACATCCGCCGCATGGCAGAGAAAGCTGGGCGACACAACGTACGGCTGCGGCCTCACTTCAAGACGCACCAAAGCTGGCAGGTGGGCGAATGGTTCCGGGAAGAAGGCGTAACGGCCATCACGGTTTCGTCGGTGAAGATGGCGCAGTACTTTGCCCGGCACGGCTGGCAGGACATCACGGTGGCTTTTCCGCTGAACCGCAGGCAACTGCCCCAAATCACGGAACTGGCGCAGCAGATCACCTTGAATATCACCATCACCTCAGCCGATGACGTGGTTTTCCTGCGTGAGCAGCTTTCAACACCCGTCAACATTTGGGTGAAAGCAGACACCGGCTACGGCCGCACCGGCATTAGAACCGAAGACACTGCTGCGTTAGATGCCGTTTTGCAGGAACTGGCCCAAACGCCGCAACACCCGTTCCTGGGCTTTCTGGCGCACGCGGGCCACACGTACAAAGCCAGAAACCATGAAAGCATCGCCGCCATTCACCACGAAACGCTGGAAAAGATGCGGAGCCTGAAAGAGCGGTATGCCGGCACCTGGCCCCACCTGCAACTCTCCGTTGGCGACACCCCCAGTTGTAGCGTGATGGAAGATTTCTCGGGCATGGACGAGATCAGGCCCGGCAACTTTGTTTTCTATGACCTCATGCAACACCTCATCGGCTCCTGCCGTCTGCAAGACATTGCCGTAGCCGTGGCCTGTCCCGTGGTAGCCCTGCACCCAGAACGCAATGAGGTGATACTCTATGGGGGTGCCGTGCATTTCTCCAAAGACGCCCTGCCGCAGGCTGATGGTAGCGTCATCTTCGGGCTGGTGGTGTCGCTCACGGAGAATGGCTGGGGAGCGCCTTTGCCAGACACGGCTGTTGTATCGCTTTCACAGGAGCACGGCGTGGTGCGCACTTCCCCAAAAATATTCTCCCAGTTTAAAGTGGGTGAGTTAGTAGGCGTGCTACCGGTGCACTCCTGTTTAACGGCTGATTTGATGAAGGGCTATCTCACATTGGCGGGTGAACGGCTGGAGCATTTGAGTGCGCCTGTCTGAAGCAGGATTTTCTGGATTTAATTGATTTTCAGGATTCATTTCGCTGGCGCGAGCTTGCAGCTCGTGTCCGCGCGCATGGCTGCTCTCTTTCCTGGGCTGCAAGTTCGCATCAGGGAGAATGTACCTTGTTAAGAACTGGGCGAGAAAGGCACGGAGGTAACTTCCGCGCCATAGAAAGATGGGCTAGTCTTCACCTGTTTCAGAGAAGACACCTAAGAAACGTAACTGGCATAGACCCTCGTAGGAGCTTCGCACACTACGAGGTCTTTTGAGTAACGGCTGATCTCTGCGGTAACTAGTAATGAAGCGCCTACTCAAAAGACCTTGCAGTGTCTTCCAGACCTGCGAGGGTCTTTGCCATCAGCGGTTGCCTAACAACTCCCCTTTTTCATCCCTTTTCCCAAAACAGCCCCAAAACGCTCCCACTAATAACTAGCAACTGACAACTTAAAACTAATACCCCTCCACTAAACTAATCCGCTGTAAATTCGGTTAAGAAGAGATGGATTGCTCGCTGCGTTTCTAGCGCGGGAATGCCTACCTTTGCTCTTTAAAACCGAACCTATCGGATGACGCCAAAAGAATCTGCCGCTACGCCTGTAGCCAATCATAGTTCCACCGCGGATGTGCCTTTCATTGAAGTATATGGCGCCCGCGAGCATAACCTGAAAAACATCAGCCTGAGAATACCGCGCAATGAGTTGGTGGTGTTCACGGGTATCTCGGGCAGCGGGAAGTCCTCGCTCGCCTTTGACACCATCTACGCCGAGGGGCAGCGCCGTTACATGGAGACCTTCTCGGCCTACGCCCGCTCATTTTTGGGCGGACTAGAGCGCCCCAACGTAGACAAGATTGAGGGGCTTTCGCCGGTGATTTCCATTGAGCAGAAAACCACCTCGCGCAATCCGCGCTCCACGGTGGGCACCATCACCGAGATTTACGACTTCCTGCGCCTGCTCTACGCCCGTACCGCCGAAGCCTTCAGCTACGTGACCGGCGAGAAGATGATCAAACAGTCCGATGACCAGATTGTGCAGCACGTGCTGGAGCATTTCAGCGGCAAGCGCACCATTGTGCTGGCCCCCGTAGTGAAAGGCCGGAAAGGCCACTACCGTGAACTGTTTGAGCAGATCCGGAAGATGGGCTTCATTAGGGCGCGTATTGACGGCGAACTGGTGGAGCTCACGCCCAAGATGCAGGTAGACCGCTACAAGATCCACGACATCGAGATTGTGATTGATAAGCTGGTGCCTTCGGTTGAGGACCGTTACCGTTTGTCCACCTCCATCCAGAATGCGCTGCAACACGGCAAAGGCACGGTGCTCATCCTGGACGCCGACACCAACGCTACCCACTTCTATTCCCGCCACCTGATGGACCCGGCCACCGGCATCGCCTATGATGATCCGGCGCCTAACACCTTCTCGTTCAACTCGCCGTACGGGGCTTGCCCGGTGTGTAACGGTTTGGGCGAGATTGAGGAACTCACCGAGGAATCTATCGTACCCAGCAAGAGCCTGAGCATCAGCCGGGGCGGCATTGCGCCGCTGGGCGAGTACCGCGACATCTGGATTTTTACCCAGATCACGGCCCTGCTCAAACGCCACAAACTGTCCTTGATGGCCCCCATTTCTGACATTCCTGCCGAGGCTTGGCACCAGCTCATGTACGGTTTTGAAGAGGAAGACCCCAAAGGCAAGAAAGAGCCATTCGTGTTTGAGGGCGTCATGAGTTTCCTCAAAAAGCAGCTGGAATCTGACTCTGAGAACGTGCGCGCCTGGATTCAGGAATACACCACCCAAAGTACCTGCCCCGAGTGTAACGGCTACCGTCTGAAGAAGGAATCTTTGCACTTCAAGCTGGACAACAAACACATCGGTGAACTGGCCGAGATGGACATTGCCGAACTGGCAGGTTGGATGGCGAACCTGGAAGAACGCCTGAGCGAGCGCCAGAACCTTATTGCCCGTGAGCTGCTGAAAGAGATTCGCAAGCGGATCGGTTTCCTGGTAGACGTGGGATTGGAGTATCTGCACCTGCACCGCTCCGTACGCACGCTTTCCGGCGGCGAGAGCCAGCGGATTCGTCTGGCTACGCAGATCGGGACGCAGTTGGTGGGCGTGTTGTACATCATGGATGAACCCAGCATTGGGCTGCACCAGCGCGACAACGAAAAACTCATCAAAGCCCTGCAAGATCTGCGGGACCTGGGCAATAGCGTGGTAGTGGTGGAGCACGACAAAGACATGATCCTGAACGCCGACTACGTGGTAGACATCGGGCCGGGTGCGGGGGCGCACGGCGGCCAGGTAGTGACGGCGGGTACCCCGAAGGAGATGATGGAAAGCGGCACTGTAACGGCAGATTACCTGAGCCACCGCCGTGGAATTCCGGTGCGCAAGCAAAAACGGGCCGGAAACGGCCAGAGTCTCATTCTGCGCGGTGCCACGGGCCACAACCTGAAAGACGTGACACTGGAATTGCCGCTGGGCAAGTTCCTGTGCGTGACCGGCGTTTCGGGCTCCGGGAAATCGTCTCTGATTCATGATACGCTGTTCCCCATCCTGAACAAGCATTTCTTCAACGCCAAGCGCGAACCGCTTCCCTATAAAGAAATAGAAGGCCTGAAGAACATTGACAAGGTGATTGAAGTGGACCAAAGCCCCATCGGGCGGACGCCGCGTTCAAACCCAGCCACCTACACCGGGGTGTTCACCGAGATCAGAAGCCTGTTCGCGTCCTTGCCGGAAGCTAAAATCAGAGGCTACTCGGCAGGAAGGTTCTCGTTCAACGTGAAAGGCGGTCGGTGCGAGACCTGCGAGGGTGCCGGGATGCGCACCATTGAGATGAACTTCATGCCCGATGTGTACGTGCCCTGCGAGACCTGCAAAGGCAAACGCTACAACCGCGAGACCCTGGAAGTGCGTTTCAAAGGCAAGTCAATTACGGATGTGCTGGACATGACCGTGGAGCACGCCGTGGAGTTCTTCGAGAACCAGCCGCGTATCCTGCGCAAAATCCAGACCCTGAACCAGGTGGGCTTAGGCTATATCACTCTGGGTCAGCAGGCTACGACCTTATCAGGTGGTGAGGCGCAGCGCGTGAAACTGGCCACCGAGCTTTCCAAGAAAGATACCGGCCGTACGCTCTATATTCTGGATGAGCCTACCACCGGTCTGCACTTCCAGGACATCCAGCACCTCTCAGACGTGCTGAACCGCCTGGTAGACAAAGGCAATAGCGTACTGATCATTGAGCACAACATGGACTTGATCAAGGTAGCCGACCATATCATTGACATTGGGCCCGAAGGCGGTGCCAAAGGCGGAACCATTGTAGCCCAGGGCACGCCGGAAGAAGTAGCCGAAAGCCCGATTGGCTATACTGCCCGTTTCCTGAAAGAGGAGCTGAGCACCAGCCTGTACGTGGATGCGCCGGTGTACGTGGAGGAAACGCCGGAAGAAGACGAGCCGGAAGAACCCGCTGAACCGGTTAAGAAAACCAGAGGCCGCAAGAAGAAAGAAACCGTTGAGGCAGATGCCGCCGCTCCGGTCAAGGAAAAGAAAACGCCGGGCAGAAAGAAGAAAACCGAATAGCGTTTCCTGGCTTCTTCTTAGGAAACAGCCCTAAAACAGAAAAGCCTTGCTCTAGGAGCAAGGCTTTTCTGTTTTACCAGGAAGCAAAAACAGGATTTCCTTGACATTGAAACCCTTCCCTTACTTCTGTAATGACACTAAGTTTTTAGATTACTAGTGAGCGGCTTCTTCTGTATGGGCAGCTTCTTCGGCTTTAGGGGCAGCGGCGCTGTCAGCTTTCGCCTCAGTGTCGACAGGAGCTGGAGTGGCAGCTGGCTCTGTGGTGTGGGCCTCGGTGGCAGGCGCGTCTGTCACCACATCTTCCGTGAGGGCAGTGCCGGAACCTCTGTCGTTAGGATCGGTGGTGGAGGTATAGGTAGAGCAGGCTACACCGGCAAACAGGGTAAAAGCAGCAAATAAGGGCAGTATATGTTTCATTGTTTTTGTAAAATTTGGCCCAAAGGTACATTCGGGCGCTTAAAAAACAATCTGCTTTTATTGCCGGGGCAAAGCGTCTAGCTCTCCGTTACTTCATTGCCTGATGCGGAACTGCTTTGCCGGTTTGCCTATAACAGAATACCCGCACCGGTGGCGCGGGTATTCTGTGGTAAACTCCAAAACCCGCATACCGGCCTCGGCTTGCGGAGTATGTCTCCTGAAAAACAGGTTTACGCCCGTTTTCAGGTAGGTGCGGCGCTACTGCCTAAGAATAGGCCTTATTTATTGGTTGTCTACCCCAACCCTGATGGGGGCAGACTCACCGGCTCTCTGCTGGGCGGTGCTGTCGGCTTGGGGGCGGGCCCGGGTGCTGTCGGTGGCGGCTCCGGTGGCCTGGTTGTCAAACGTGGCATTGTTGTTAGCCTCGGCTACTCCCATGCTGCTGTTGTTCCCGGTGCCTTCCTGGTTGTCAGAGAGCGCGTAACCGGTGCCAAGGTCGTCTGGGTCTGTACTGGAGGTATAAGTAGAGCAAGCGGCTCCCGTTAACATGAGAGCGGCAGCCATCATCAACATCTCTTTTTTCATAGTTTTCATGGTTTTGGCGTGGTATTCAAATTAATTGAATCTATACGAAGCCCGATGCCGGGGGGTTAATACTGGCTCCCTCTGCGGCAATCACCCGAACGGTAGGTTTGTACAGAACGGGCCCAGGATCTGACCGCCAGTTCCTGCGGGATGCTCAACAAATAAAACTGCCTGGTTTCTGGGGTGTTTTTAGAAAAACACCCCAGAAACCAGGCAGTTTTAGCGTAAGGAAGCCGGGTTAGTCTACCCGGTCTTCCAGGTCAGTAGCCATCTTTTTATGCGACCTCAGCATAGGCAGCGTTTTGGTGGCGAAGGCTTTCACGGTAGGAGTCTCGGCGTTGTTGCTCTTCAGCTCAAACATGGCAATGTCCATGTCGTGCGCGGTTTCCATGGCATCCATGTAGTCCTCGTCAAAGGCTTTGCCGGTTTTGCCTTGCAGTTTGTCCAGAATGGCCTGGTGCGGTGGCATTAGGGTGGTGGGCAGGGTCACGTTCATCTGGGAGGCCACGGTCTTCAACTCCTGGGTGGCTTTGGTGTGATGGTCAATCATCATCTGCCCGAATTTCTTCACATCGGCGTTGGTGGCGTTTTGGGTGGCCAGTTTACCGGCCTGTAGTTCCAGCATGTTGCTGCTGGCAGCTGTCATTAAAAACATGGCATCGGTCATGTTTGTCAAGTCTGCGGTGGCCCCGGCGGTAGCCGCAGTGCCGGCGGTGGTACCAGTAGTGCTTCCGGCTGCTGTGCCAGCGGTTGTTCCAGTTGTTCCAGTTGTTCCGGTAGTACCAGTAGTTGTTCCGCTTGCAGTGGTGGCTCCGCCGGTTGCAGTACCACCGGTGGTAGTGCTCATGGTGGTACCGGTAGTGGTGGTAGCGGTTTCAGCCGTGTTGTTGCCGGTTGAGTCGGTGGTGGTGCTGGTACAGGCGGTGCCCGCAAGCATGGCGCCGGACACTAACAATGACATTAATTTTTTCATAGTCCTGTTCGTTATTTCGTGAATGTTTTGCCTTTATACGCCCTAATTCTCAACTGGTTAACACCGTTCATGTATTAAATCCTATTTTGAAACGTACAAGGCCCTGCCTACCTCCCCGAATTTTACGGGCGGTTTGCGGAATCTGGCGGAATGGTGTCTGCGGCGAGTGCATGGGTATTGGTGGCGCCTCCCATTCCGCTGCTGCCTGCGCTACTGGTGGCGGCGGTTGGGCTGGGCGTGGTCTCAGGGCGGGCAGCGTCTGTGTCTGTGGTGGAGCGGGTGCCCTGCTCCTGGGTACAAGCCTGGCTTGCCAGCAACAGTAAGGCAAGCAGGGGCGGCATGGACTGTCTCATAGTTGGAGGTTGGTTACAAAGGTGACAAGTACAAAGCCCCACCAAAGAGCCCAGCTGCGGATTGTTCTGCCTATACCAGGTGACGTTAATCAACCTTATCTTCCAGACGGGTGGCCATTTCAAAGTGCGACCGCAGGATGGGCAGGTGCTTGGCGGCAAACTCCTTCACCCTGTTGTTCTCAGCGTTCTGGCTCTTCAACTCAAACTTGGCGATATCTAGCCGGTGCGCGGTTTCCATGGCATCCATGTACGCCACGTCAAACTCGGGCCCCGTGAGACCGGTCAGCTTTTCTACAAGGGCCTGGTGCTCCTGCGTTAAGGTAGTGGGCAAGGTCACGTTCAGCTGCGCGGCCACCTGTTTCAGCTCATTGGTGGCGTTGGCGTGGTGGTCTGCCATCATCTGCCCGAACTGCTTCACCTCGGGGTTAGTCGCTTTTTGAGCCGCCAGCTGCCCCAGCTGAATTTCCAGCAGGTTGCTGCTGCCGGCGTCTATGAGGAACATAGGGTCTTGCATGTCTAAAATCTGGTCACCGGTTGCCTCCCTTCCACCTGGCCCCGTGGGGTTTTGCCCGGCGGCCACATCGGCAATGGTGGTGGTTTCTGCGGTAGTGGTGGCAGCCGCTGTGTCTGTGGAAGTGTCTGTGCTGGTGCAGGCGGCGGTTGCCAGTAAGGCAACGGCCAGCAGGCTTTTCATAGTTTTGTGCATAGTCATACAAGTTGTTTGAAAGCCGGTTCCCTGTAAACCGGCCATTCATGGGTTGGGTTAGCTTTACAAAAAGAAAGCCTGCACAGACAGGCTTTCCTCTTAAGAACAGGGAATGTTACTCTACGTTGTCGTCCAGTTTGTCGGCGTGGTGTTCGTGCATGCGTAGCACGGCCAAGGTTCTGATGGCGAAGGCCTTCACGGTGGTGGTTGGGGCACCGTTGCTGACCACCTCAAACAAGGCGATGTCCCGTTCATGGGCCTCCTCCATCTCATCTGCGTACTTCTTGTCAAACTCAGAACCGGTGAGTTTGGAGAGTTTGTCTACCAGTTTCTGGTGATCGGGCAGGAGCGCGGTGGGTAGCGTGAGGTTCATTCCAGAGGCCAGCGTTGTCAGTTCCTGGTTGGCCTTGGTATGGTGGTCTATGATCATGCGGGCAAATTCCTTTACCTCCGGGCGCGCCGACCGCTCCAGAGCCAGCTTGGCCAACTGCAGTTCCATCATGCTGCTGCTGGCGGCCTCGGTGAGGAAAGAGGCTTCGGTGATGGTGCGGGTGCCGTAGAGCATGGTGCCGGGCACGGTGGAAGTGGCCGCCGGCGGGGTAGCGTAGGCATCGGCGGTGGTGCCCACCACGCCGGCTCCGCTATGGGTGGCCGTTACCGTGGCGGCGTAGTTGTCTGCGGTAGGCACTGTGTTAGAGGTATTGGCATCAATGCGGCTGCAGGCGGTTCCTGCCGCCAGGGCCCCCAGGGCCAGTACACTGAGTATCTTTTTCATAACTTTTCTTCTTTAGGTTTTACATTCAACACACAACATCAACAACCTGCTGCTGCGCTAAGGCAGAATATTCTTAAGCTGGGTAGCCAGCCGGAGTTGCCCCTGCATAATGGGCGTGGTTTTAAGGATGTGGCCCCGCAACGCGAAGTTGGTGGTAGCCGAGCCGGCATTCTGGTACACCGAGATATCCTGCAGGAACGATTGCTCTACCTCCCGCACGTAAGACCGGTCAAAGTCTGAGCCGCTGAGCCCGGCCACGCGGTCATACACCGCTTTATGCGCCTGTTTCAGCTCTGTTGGGTACGTGATCCGGAGTTGCTGCGCAATGTCCCGGAGCTCAGACCGGGTAGTGGTCTGTTGCTTGGCCAGCAGCCGGGCAAACTCCCGCACCTCCAGGTTAGAGGTTTTCTGCTGCGCCAGTTCGCTCAGCTGCAGCCGCAACTGTCCGCCACTGGCGGCATTCTCCACAAACTCCCTTTCGGCCTGGGTGGTGGTGATGGGCCCTCCGGTGCCGGTACCGGTTCTGTCTGTAGTGCCGCCGGTGCCGGTGGTGGCACAGCTGGCCAGTACCCAGGCCAGGCACCCAAGCAGAAAAGCCGTAGTTCTGTTCATCATTCGCATATGGTCTAGTGCGTGCTGCACAATGGTTTATGGTTGAAGCTGCTCCTCCAGCTGCTCGGCCTGGGCCAGGTGCGCGCGCAGGGTGGGCAGGTTTCTGGCCGCAAAGTTCTTCAGTTCTGTGTCGGTGCCCTGGTCGGCCATTTCCTCAAAGCGGTCTATGGTTTGCTCGTGGTCTTTGATGATGGCCTCCAGGTAGGCCCGGTCAAAGGCGGCCCCGGAAAGCCCCAGCACCTGGTTGAAAGTCTCCTGGTGGTCTTCGCCCAGGCTGGTGGGCACCATCAGGTTCTTGAGTTCGGCCACCTGCTTCAGTTGAGTGTTGGCCTGGGTATGGTGGTCCAGCATGAGTTGGCCAAACTGCTTGAGGGCCGGGCTCTGGGCTTTGCTGCTGGCCAGCCGCCCCATCTCTACCTCAAACAGGCCGCCGCTGGTCACCTCGGCCACAAACCAGCCTGCCTTGTTGTCTTTGCCGGTGCTTTCCAGCACCTCCTCGTTGTGCTCTCCGGCGGCATCTACCGAGGTCGTCTCGGGCGAGGCCCCGCCACAGCCTGTCAGCAGGTGCAGCCAAGCCAGGAACAGCAGGTAGAACAGATTGTTTTTCATAGTTTAGATCTTGTACTGATGGCATACAGGCTACCCTGCACAGTCTTTTTTACGGGTACATTCAGCTAGGGTTAACGTTGCCTCCGGCGCTGCCAGGGGCCTTTAGGCTGTAATCCATGTTTCGCCGGCGCAAACCTGGTTTTTGTAGAAAAGAAAGAATCTCCGTTTCCTGAAGAGATTACCCCGTTTGGCCTTAGGCAATAAAAAAACCGAAGGGCGTTTTGGGGCTGTTTTTCTACAAACAACCCCAAAACGCCCTTCGGCTCCTGATCTGGTTCTTTACGTCTGGTTCTTCCTGAAGCTGCTTACGCTGGTTACAAGCTCACGCCTTTGCGCTTGCCAGCCTGCCTAATCGCGTTTTTCACTGTTTCTTCGTACTCCTCAGGGATGGAGTCAAACTCCACCTGCCCCGTCTGCCCGCTGCTTAGCCTGTACAGGAGCTTGTCTGGCAGCACGCGCAGCAGGCTGATGCTGCTCCAGGGCAAGGTGACCGGCTCCTGGGTAAGGGAGAGTTTCAGCTCCAGGTGTTCTTCGGTGACCTGCACGTAGCGGGCACCGGCGGGTTTCCGGCGGCGCCAGGCCACCACCAGGTACGAGACGGCCAGCAGCAGCTGCACCACCGGCAAAATGTACACGGTGGCCGCAACTTCCTCTGCGGTGAGCTGCCGGTACACGCCCAGGCCGCCCAGGAGGAGGAACACCACGGCCATGAAGAGGTACAGCTTTGCCAGCGCAGAGCCGTTGGAATTACCGGGTGAAAGGTTTAAGAAGAAAGATTCCATAGGCCTTTGTTACTTGGAAGATTTACTTTTCCGCTCCCGCAGCACCAGGATGAACTTCAGCACCACAAACATCATAAAGCCCAGAAAGGCCATGAGGGTGACCAGGATGTTAGGGTCTTCCAGACGCCACATCAAGATCAGGAACGAGATGGTAAGCATGCAGTTAAGCAGCAGGTTAGCCGAGCGCAAATTCATGGGCACTAAATATGGGTAGCCAGTAAAGATACAAAGTTGCCCCCAAGACTCAAGCTTCTGCTGTTTCTGAGCCCCTTTTTTGAAACGGAGCCAGAACTGAATTAGTGCCTTCCAGAGCCACTATTTATCGGCTAAGGTCCACCGCTCAAAGTCCTTGAAATAGGCGCTTCCCCAGAAGGTATAGCGGGGCAGAATGGCTGCTTTGAGCCTCCGTTTGAAGTCTGCGAAGTCTTTTTGTTTGGGATCGGTCCAGAGCACTTCGCTCAGGGCGGTCATGCGCGGGAACACCATGTACTCCACCTTTGACGGGTAGCCCATGTACTCGGTCCAGACGTTGGCTTGCGCCCCCAGAATGTAGCGGTCCAGTTTGAGTTGCTGCAACTCTGCGGGCACCGGGTTGAAGTGGTACACGGCATCTAAAGGGTTGTACCCATGGATGGCCAGGCTGTCTTTAGGGTCTTTGGACTGGTAGTTGTCAAAGTAGAGCGGATTGCCCGGCGACATGATTACGGGGTGCCGGCGCTGAGCGGCCTCAATCCCTTGCTTGGCCCCGCCCCAGTTCATGACCACGGCGGTAGTATCTAAATTGCCTTCCAGGATCTCGTGCCAGCCAATGACTTTCTTGTTCTTCTGAGCCAGGTAACCAGACACCTGCTTGATGAAATAGGTCTGCAGTTCTTTCTCGTCTTTGATTCCGTTGGCTTTCATGAAGGCCTGCGTCTTGGGATCGGCTTTCCACCACATCTTGCTGCACTCATCGCCGCCAAGGTGGATGTACTCAGACGGGAACAGATCGGCTACCTCGTGGAACACGGTTTCCAGGAACTTGAACGTAGCCGGATTTGGTGCCAGCACGTTGTTCTGCCGGTTGTACATGCCCCACGTATTGGCCACCTGCCAGGCCGAGTCTGGTTTGGTGCTGAATTCTGGATAAGAGGCGATAATCGCGCGGCTGTGGCCCGGGATATCAATCTCAGGGATTACGTTGATGCCCCGCACTGCCGCGTACTGCACAATCTCCCGCACCTGGTCCTGGGTGTAAAATCCGCCGTAGCGGGTAGAGTCATAGCGGGCGGGGGTGTCTTTGAAGTGCCCGATGAGGGTGGAGTTACGCCAGGCGCCTACCTGGGTGAGTTTAGGATAACTTTTAATTTCCAGGCGCCAGCCCTGGTCATCGGTGAGGTGCCAGTGGAAGTTGTTGAATTTATGGAACGCCAGGTAATCAATGTACTTCTTCAGGAAATCTACGGGGAAGATGTGGCGGCTCACATCCAGGTGCATGCCGCGGTAGGCAAACCTTGGGTAATCTTTGATCTCTACCGTAGGGAACTTCACTTCCTTTACCTTGCCCAGCGGCAGCAGCTGCAAGAAGGTCTGAATGCCGTGTACCATGCCCGCCACGTCTCTCGCCTTTATCCTGACAACCGGTCCACCAGATTCCAGCCAGTACATCTCGGGCCGGTTGGCTTCAATGGTGTCGTGCACCAGCATAATGCGGGAATGCCGGCCCACCTTGGTGTCTGGCGGGGCAATGGCCAGAGCCAGATCGCACTGGTCCAGCAGCAGTCCCTGCAGGTACTCGGCTTGTGCTTTGTACTCGTCATCGGCCAAAATCACGGTGTGCCGGCTCAGGGTGACCGGTCTTTCATCAGTGGCAGTGTAGGAAACGGGCTTGGGGACAATGTTATTGACGGAAGGTGCCTGCCCCCGGCAGTGCAGGGAGATAACAGTTCCTAAAACAGAGAACAAGGCCAGCCAGCGTTTCTTCATGGGTCAGGGGTTTTGTGAGGTTTAGCGGTACAATGCCACAAGCAGATGGAAGGTGTAAATGTAAGCGCAAATTCAGGACAGAGGCAAAACAAAACGGCCTTTCTTCAGAAGGACTGAAGAAAGGCCGTTTTCAAGGTGATTTTCTTAAAACAGCTTAAGACTGCGGCTTCACCTGAGGAAGCGCCTTGCGCGGCAGTTTATCTTTCCGGATGGCGGTCTGGTACACAAACGACGCCACAATCACAGAGGCTTGCTTCAGGTCATCGGCCTGCAGACGGTCATAGGTATCCATGTTGGTGTGGTGCGTACGGGTGTTGTACTCCAGACCGTCCTGGATGAACTGGAAGCCGGGCAAGCCCAATCCGTCAAACGACAGGTGGTCGGTGCCGCCGGTGTTGCGGTTGGTCACAGTGGTGGCGCCTAAATCATTGAACGGCTTCAGCCACTCTTTAAACAAAGGAGCCACGGCCTCGTTGCCCTGCGTGTAAATTCCTCTGATTTTACCCGAGCCGTTGTCCAGGTTAAAGTAACCGGCAATTTTGGCGTGCTCTGGCAACAGTTTCATGGTAGCCGGGTCGCCCAGGTGTTTCTTGGCGTATCCGCGGGAACCGTGCAGGCCTTGCTCCTCGCCGCCCCACAGCGCAATCCGGATGGTGCGTTTTGGTTGCAGGTTCAGGGCTTTGATGATACGAACGGCTTCCATCATCACGGCCACGCCGGCGGCGTTATCGGTGGCGCCGGTAGCCGCGTGCCAGGAGTCAATGTGCCCGCCCAGCATCACAATCTCTGATTTCAGTTTTTTATCGGTGCCCGGAATCTCCGCGATCACGTTGTAGCCTTGCGGATCTTCGGTGAGGAAACGGGTTTTGCTTTCCAGCTCCACTTCCACCGGAATACCGGCGGCCAACAGGCGGCTCATGCGGGCCAAATCTTCCTGGGCCATCTCAAACTCAGGCAACACGGCTGGGGCATCCATGGCATAAGAAGCGCCATTGGTAGTGAAGTACGTTCCATGCGAACCACCGCGGCCGCTGAACACGGCTACGGCTCCTTCTTTCTGGAACATCTCGTTCATCTTGGCCAGGAGGGCGCGGCGGGCCTGGAAAGCGGCTCTTTGCTCCTCGGTCATGGGCGTGCGGCCCGCAGATGATTGTACCGGCTCGGCCAGTTTCTGCAACTGCTCATCGGTGTAACGGGTGGCATCGGCGGTGAAAGTGGTTTTGATAGGAGTAGTTACTTCCATCATCACTACTTTGCCTCTCAGCTTACCGGCGTACTGCGCCAGGTCTTCTTCTTTGGCGGCTTTCACCAGAGCTACCTGTGCTTTGATGGCTCCGTTGGTGCCCGGTGTCCAGGCTTTGGGCGAGCCAATCATAGGCTGGTAATACGGCTTGGTGAGCGCCAGATACGATTTTTCCACTTCCCATCCTTTGCCAAACGTACCCCAAGGCTCAATCACGGCGTTTTTCAGACCCCAGGAAGTCAGTTTGTCTTTGGTCCACTGGTTGGCTTTGGCCAGACCGGTAGAACCGGAAAGACGCGGGCCGTTTACATCGGTCAGGTAAAAGGCGATGTCCATCACCTGGGAGTTCTTCAATCCTTCCTGGCGGATTTTCTCCACCACGGCGGCATCTAAAGGCTCCACTTGCTGGGCAAAGGCAGGCATCGCCAGAAAAGCGGCGCCTAAAATGAGTTGTAGGGTTTTGTTCATTAGAGAAGTGTTATGTTAAATATAGTAAAGGCGATATGAGAACCCAACGCAGCCATAAAAGCCCAGGGAGCAACCACCTGGCCTTGGGGTCATGGGTTCTTTAGCGCTCGGTTCTCTGGTAGCAGTTCTCAAACCTGAACTGCCCAGACTCCAAAATGCGGTAAGCCTCCAAGCAAGTCCAGCGGCTGTACACTTTCTCTGCGTGAAAATGCCGCTTCACCAGGATCAGTTTCTTGGCAGGAATTAGAATGGGGTACGAGTAGGCGTAGTACGCGGCGGGTGCCAGGCCCAACTCCTGCACCACTACTATCTCCTCGGGAAAGTCTTCCTCTGTCCACTCCTGCTTTTGCTGGTGCCTGATCTTTGCCTTGATCTGCTCAAATTCCTTGTTGGTAAGGCGGTAATCCATGCGCAGCTGGGGGCCGGCCCCGTGCAGGCCTTGCCGGGCGGCAATCCGGCTCTGGTCCGAGAAGTCAACCTTGGCCCACAACGAGTCATTCAGGTACACTTCGCTCAGTTTCCAGGGCAGAAGCTGCTTGTCTACCCGGTTGTGCCGGCCGTTCTGGGAGGCCAGGAACCGCAGGAATTCTTTGGTGATCTGGGCCTCGGATCTGGCGGGTTTGGCCGTTTGGGCTACTGCTTCAGCAGCACCTGCCAGCAGCAGGCAAAGCAACCCATAAAGCAAGAGAAACTTAAGACGCATGAGGAGGTAATCAGGAAAATATTCCCTAATATCTGAAAATTAGGCCAGCAATCATAAAGCTTAGGGACGAGGAGGCCTTCCTGGACGTTTTGGGCCTGTTTTCAGGGAAAAAGGCCTACAACTGCACGCCCCACAGGCTGATGCCCAGCAGAAAACCCAGGGCGAAACCGGTGTACACCTGCTTGGCCGTATGCGCCCCCAAGGCCAGCCTCGCCGACAGCACCGCCCCGCAGATGACGCAGCCCGCCACAATGGGGTAGAGCAAATACGCCTCGGGCAACCAGGCGTGCAGCAGCACCAGAATCCCCAGGGCACCGCCCAGCCCAATGCTGTGGGCGCTGATTTTCCAGAACTGGTTGATGACCAGCGCCAGGTACACCGAGGCCGTGATGATGCCCATGATCATATAAAACAGGTGGTCAAAGAAGGACATGCGGTAGAACACCACCGTGAGCACGGTAAAGCAGGTAGCGGCCAGCAGAAGGGGCCAACGCCGGTCGGTGCGCTCCTCCAGGGTAAGCGAGGCCACGATTCCGGCCTGTTGTAGCAAAAGGGTGCCAAAAACAGGAAGCAGAAACGTGATGATGAACACCAACAGCACAATCAGCCGCCGGCCTTCGGGTGGGTACGAGAACACCTCGGGCGGCAGGTAATACAGCAGCAGACTGAACAGGTAGGTGGGAATCAGCAACGGGTGGAAGGCTACCGAAAGCACCGTTGCAAGGCGGGAACTCACGCTTATTTTAATTAGGAATTAAGAATTGACAATCGGGAATGAGCATTGGTTAATCAGAACCAGAAGTAGGCAGAACGAACATCTAGAAAGGCGGCGCTTTCCCAATCTTAATTCTTAATGCCTAATTCTGAATTCATCATTCACCTGCGGGTTAGAGTTCTTTGCGCAGGCGGGCTACCGGAATGTTCAGCTGCTCACGGTACTTGGCCACGGTGCGGCGGGCAATGTTGTAGCCTTTCTCATTGAGCATCTTCTCAATTTTGTCGTCTGAGAGCGGCTTGCGCTTGTCTTCTGCGTCAATGATGTCTTTGAGAATGGCTTTCACCTCGCGGCTGCTGGCATCTTCGCCGGCATCGGTGGCAATGCCTTCAGAGAAGAAGAACTTCAACGGAATAATCCCGAACTCGGTCTGCACGCTCTTGCTGTTGGCCACGCGGCTCACGGTAGAGATGTCCATGCCAATGTCCTCGGCGATGTCTTTCAGGATCATGGGCTTGAGTTTGCTTTCGTCGCCCTCCAGGAAATAGTCGTACTGGCGGCGCATGATGGCTTCCATGGTGCGGAGCAAGGTATTCTGGCGCTGCTTGATGGCGTCAATGAACCACTTGGCGGCGTCTAACTTCTGCTTCACAAAGGAAACCGTCTCCTTCAGCTTCTTGTCTTTCTTGGCGCTCTTGTCATAGGCGTCAAACATCTCGGCGTAGGAGCGGGAAATGCGCAGGTCTGGGGCGTTGCGGGCGTTCAAAGAAAGCTGCAACTGCCCGTCTTCATTGGTGATGATGAAGTCTGGGATCACGTACTGCACACGGGTGGCGCCGCCGGTTCCGCCGGGCTTGGGATTCAGCTTCAGGATCAGGTCAATGGCGGCTTTGAGCTCAAAGTCCTCCAGTTCCAGTTTCTGCTGAATCTTGGCGTAATGCTTCTTGGTAAACTCGTCAAAGCAGTCATGGATGATCTGCTCGGCAATCTCAGTGATGTCATCGGGGTCGCGGCGCTCCAGCTGGAGCAGCAAGCACTCCTGCAGGTCACGGGCCGCGATGCCGGGCGGGTCAAAGGCCTGGATGCGGCGCAGCACGTCTTCAATCTCCTCAGGGGTGGCGTCTATGTTCTGCGAGAAGGCCAGGTCATTGGAAATGGCCTGCAACTCCCGGCGGATGTAGCCATCCTGGTCAATGCTGCCAATGAGCTGCATGCCAATGGCCAGCTGCTTTTCATCCAGGTTCAGGAAGCCCAGTTGGTCCAGGAGGGCATCGGTGAGCGAGCCAGTGAAGGCAATGGGCATTTCGCGGTCTTCCTCGTCGCCGGGGCCGTCGCCCTGCATTTTGTAGCCAGCTATCTCGTCGTCGTTGAGGTAGTCGCCCAGGTCCACGTCATCGTCGTCGCGGCGCACTTCCTCATCGGCAAAATCATCCTCGGTGTTGTCGAATTCATCATCGGCATCACTACTGGAGTCATCATTATCGGTAGTAGGCTCATCGGCGGCGTCTCCCTCCTCCAGGGCGGGATTCACCTCCAGTTCTTCTTTGATGCGGGCCTCCAGTTCAGCGGTAGGCACCTGCAACAACTTGATGAACTGAATCTGCTGCGGCGATAATTTCTGAGATAAAAGCTGTTTTAGGTCAAGTCTCTGCATAAGCGAACGGCACGTGCCACACAAGTGCGGACTATGCCAAAGTTATGGATTTTTACTACTGGATTGCAAAAAAGGTTAATTTTGGCACGCGCCAATGGCGCGAGGTATCAAGTATCAGGTATCAGGTAGCAAGACTCTTCCTTAAGTAAAGACTTTCTGCGGCCAGATACCTACTTTTGCACGGATGAACTACGTGCTACTTGATACAGGCTACGTGATACTACAAACAACATGAAAAGAACCAAAGTTAAAGCATTGCTCCAGATGCCTGCCCAAGATGAGCCTGTACTTGTAAAAGGCTGGGTACGCACTAAGCGCGGCAACAAATATGTAACATTCATTGCTGTGAATGACGGCTCTACCATTCACAATATTCAGGTAGTAGCTGACATGACCATATTCTCTGAAGACACATTAAGAGAGGTTACTACCGGAGCAAGCGTGGCTGTAGTGGGCAAGTTGGTAGAAAGTCAAGGCAAAGGACAGACGGTCGAGATACAAGCCAACAACATTAAAGTACTGGGCACCGCCGACCCGGAGACCTATCCTTTGCAGAAAAAAGGTCACTCTCTGGAGTTTCTGCGCGAGATTGCCCACCTGCGCCCCCGTACCAACACGTTTGGCGCGGTGCTGCGCGTACGCCACGCCATGGCATTTGCCGTGCACCAGTACTTCAACCAGAAAGGGTTCTTCTACATCCATACGCCTATCATTACGGCCTCTGATGCCGAAGGAGCCGGCGAGATGTTCCGGGTAACCACTTTAGACCCGGTGAACCCACCCCGCACCGAGGACGGCGCCGTGGATTTCTCCGAGGACTTCTTCGGGCGTTCCACCAACCTGACCGTGTCTGGTCAGTTGGAGGGTGAAGTGACTGCCATGGCACTTTCTGAGATTTACACCTTTGGCCCCACGTTCCGGGCTGAGAATTCCAATACCAGTCGCCACCTGGCCGAGTTCTGGATGATTGAGCCCGAGATGGCCTTCTACGAACTGGAAGACAACATGGAGCTGGCCGAGGACTTCCTGAAGTACCTGGTGCGCTACGCCCTGGATAACTGTCAGGACGATCTCCAGTTCCTGAACGACATGTACGACAAGGAACTGCTCAGCCGCCTGAACTTTGTGGTAGAGAATGACTTCCAGCGCCTCACGTACACCCAGGCCATTGAGATTCTGCAGGGTGCCAAGCAGAAGTTTGAGTACAAAGTAGAATGGGGCACCGATTTGCAGAGCGAGCATGAGCGCTACCTGGTGGAGAAGCACTTCAAGAAGCCGGTTATCCTGATTGACTACCCCAAAGACATCAAATCTTTCTACATGAAGCTCAACGAAGACGGCAAAACCGTGCGCGCCATGGACGTGCTGTTCCCGGGCATTGGGGAGATCATTGGCGGTTCTCAGCGCGAGGAAAGCTACGAGAAACTGGTGGCCCGCATGCAGGAGATGGGCGTGCCGGAGAAAGAGATGTGGTGGTTCCTGGACACCCGCCGCTTTGGCACCGTGCCGCACAGCGGCTTCGGGTTAGGATTTGAGCGCCTGTTGCTGTTTGTCACCGGCATGGGCAACATCAGAGACGTGATCCCGTTCCCCCGCTTCCCCAAAAACGCCGAGTTCTAATTTCGCTTCTTTTTCCCAAAAATAGGCCAAAAACGCCCTACCGACAGCTTCGGCAGGGCGTTTTTGTTTTCTTGCCCACTGCCCCTTTTCAGATGAACCCAGGCAAAGGCTTAGCCTTGGTATCATACAGCTTTACGGCTCGGGCAGGGCTACTCTGCTGTCCCTCTTTCTGCGCGCCATTGCCAGATCACAAGACGTACGTACCTGTCTCTTCCAGTCCGTATAGAAACGCATAGGCCTCTGCTCACCCCCTTCCTACTACGCCAAACAACATTATATGCAAACCTCAGTATACATAAGAGACAATCTTGATCATTAATGTACCTTATCTTTTAAATATTTGCATTTAAACAATAAAGTATTGTTATTTAGCACTTACTTTGGTTCTACCTTAACTCGTGAAAGCCTATGTCTAAACACTTTACTCTTTTCTTATTCCTTACCTTACTTGCCATTGGCACGGCCAATGGCCAAACGGCTAAGCAAAAGCAGAAAGAACGCGCCGCCCAAATGAAGCAAAAGCAAAAAGAGCGGGAGGCACTGGCGAAGCAAACGGAAAAGGAACGGCGCGAATTTGCCAAACAGAAACAGATTGCCCGTGAAGCGCAGTTAGACGCCAAGTATGAAGCCCTTGACGAAGCGCTCCTGCAAAAAGAGGAAGCCCGCAAATTAGCCGAAAGAGAAAGGAAAGCCGCTATTAAACAAAAGGAGCAGGAAAGAAAAGAAGCCCTGAAGGAGAGAGCCTTGGCTGCCAAGGAGAAAAAGCGTCAGGCCGAGTTAGCGCTGAAAGAAAAAGAGGAAGCCCGCAAGTTAGCCGCCAAAGAGAAAGCCCAGGCTCTGAAGGAAAAAGAAGTGGCGCGCCGGCCAGCCATGAAAGAGGCCGCCAGGAATGTTGCCGCCAACGAGTAACCAGCAAGCATAAAACAGGCAAAGCCCAATCATCTGCCAACCGCCGGTGATTGGGCTTTGCTACTTAAAGAACAAACTAGTCTTGTTTATAAAGCCAGGCCAGAAACCCTGAGCAAACCACCGCTCCCTTTTACTCTCCCCCGCCACTTTGTATCAAAACAGCTGCCCTGCTCTATTGTAGCACTCTCCTATCTTTTTTCATATAATGAAAATTGCATTCTTCTTTCTCTTTCAAGGCTTGGCAAACTATACCCAGCGCTTCATCTGACATAACTCCAGAATGCTGACTATTATTTAATTCAATTAAACTACCTTTTACACCTGCAAAGAGCCACACCAGACTATTTAAGATTATATTCTTTCCCGAATAAACAGAACCATCCCGGACAAATAGGCTTTTGCTTAAACATAGACTTTCTCCTATATCTTACCCTCTAACTTCAAGTAGGAAAAGTCGTTACCGTAGTATTATATTTATAATATTATTTCATTAAGTTATACCATATTTTTATTCTCCCCCGTTTGGGGAAGGCTATTCCCATAGCGGTTTGTGATCAATTCATTTTATAAAAAGCACCTCTATGAAAAGTTTCTACAAGTTGAAGTCCTACATGGCGCTGAGATTCCTGATTCTGGCTCTACTGGCATTGTTGGTCCTGAATCTGGCCTCTATTTTCATAGAGTATTACTTAAATGAATACACGCACTCCTCTATCACGGCCACGTACACGTTCAAACGCTACGTAACAGAGCTTTTCAACTTTGATGGCGAGCGCAACCTGCCTACCTATTTCTCTACCATGAACCTGTTGATAAGCGCAGTGATCCTGTTTGCCATTGGCAGGCATTTGAAAAGGAGCCATCACCTCACGTATCACAAGCAATGGTTCCTGATGGGCTGGATCTTTGTCTGGCTGGGCGTAGATGAACTCATCTCCATCCATGAATTGCTGGTAAAACCCAGCCGGTCTTTCCTGAAGACATCCCTGCAGCAAGACAACCTGGGGCTGCTGAATTTTGGCTGGTTTGTGCCTTATATTCTGCTGTTCGGCCTTATTGGGCTCTACCTGGTCAAGTTTGTCCTGTCTCTGCCCAGGAAAACGCTGGTCAACTTTGTGGCCGCCGGCGCCATCTTCCTGTTTGGGGCGGTTGGCATGGAGATGGTGGGGGGCCTTTTCATCGCCAACCAGGGCGATGGATTTAGCCTGGCCTATAAGCTGCTGACCTCCTTTGAGGAGATGTTAGAGATGCTGGGCATTATTTTCTTCATCTACTCGCTGGTGAGGTACATAGAGACGCAACAGGAACTGAAGGATCTGGCAATTGTGGCCATTTACGTCAACCCAGAAGAAGAGAAAGCTCCGGCGCCCGTGGCCCGGCAGGAGGAAGCCCTGGCCATCGCCGACGCTTCCTGACCAGTTTCACTGCCAACCTTTTTCCGGCGCAGTTGCCTGCGGCATCGGCCAAGCCATACATCAGACGGAACGGAACGGAGGGGACTAACCTGCCCTGTTCCTTCCCCTCTCTGTATGCCCGCAGGCCACAGGGCACAGCTTTACCAGAAAAGAATCCATCCACCCAACCACTTTTTCGCCATGCCATTCACCACTCCCAGCCCTGAGGTAAACCCAGAGGGGTACTTGCTGAGCTTTGACCCAGATTTACTGCAACTTGACGTTATCCATGACTTTCTGAGCCAGGCGTACTGGTCTGAAGGCATCCCCAAGGCAACGGTGGCCCGGGCCCTTAAGAGTTCGTTGTGCGTGGGCGTCTACTTTGCCCGGGAGCAGGTGGCGTTTGCCCGCCTGGTAACCGATTACACCACCTTCGGGTATCTGTGCGATGTCTTTGTGCTGGAACCCCACCGCGGAAAAGGCTTGGCCAAGTGGATGGTGCAGGCCCTGCAGACCCACCCCGAGCTCCAGGAACTACGCCGCTGGATGCTGGCCACCACCAACGCGCACCCGCTGTACGAGCAACGGGGCTTTAAACCGCTTACCCAGCCAGAGCGGTTCATGCAGCTGCACACACCCAACGTGTACCGCAGGCGTTCGTAGGCCAGGCCCAAGCGCCACCTTAAGCGTTTTTAAGCCCTTTCCCGTAAAAGGGCTTAAAAACAAGAATTAAGTATGCAACACCTACCAACGTCTCGTTTCCGCACACCCCTGCTGCAGCGGCTGCTGTTTTTCATAGGAATGGTTGTTTTAGGCACTGCCCAGGCCTGCAGCAGCACCAGCAAACTGCCGCCGGCCCAGAGCTCCACTGAGTTTTACCAGAAGTACAAGGCGGAGGCAGGCTTTAAGGGCACTACCATTCCGGTGGGCTTGGTGACCCGGCTTTTCGCGAAGGAGATCCAGGACACCACCGTGCGGGCGGCGCTTTCCAACATTACCTCTGTGAGGGCCCTCACCTTCACCCCCACCGACCGCAAAGCCCGGCGCCTGCTGGAGAACGGCCTCACCCAGGAACTGGACCAGGTACTGCAGAAAGAGAACTACACCGCGGTTCCGTTCCTGACCGAAACGCCTGGTGCCCTGCAGTTCAAGATGCGCCAGGCCAATGACCAGGTCCAGGAGATTGTAGGGTATCGAAAGTACGGCAACAACTTCCTGATGCTGCAGATCAACGGCCGTTTCACCCGCGACCAGGTGCAGCAACTGCTCCAGAAGGTTGACCCAGATGTGTTCTTACCGCTGCTGGAATAGACCAGCCGTTTTATATAAAAAGAGCCCGTTTTTGCGGCAGTTTGGCTAAAACACCGCAAAAACGGGCTCTTTTGTTATTATGGATAAGTACTTCTCCCCAAGTTTCTCCTGCAGGAAATCAACCTAAACGCTTACTGCTCAACCGCGGTGTCTAGCACGGGAGGGGCCACGGCGGTTTTCTCGGTTTTGAAGTACACCGTGAAGGTGGTGCCTTGGCCGGGCGTACTGTTCACCTCAATGCGGCCGCCGTTGTTCTCAATGATTCGCTTGACAATGTAGAGCCCAATGCCCGTGCCTTCCACGTGCGAGTGGAACCGGCGGAACATGGTGAAGAGCTTTCCCTGCTGGTCCTGGCGGATGCCCAGGCCGTTGTCCTCTACGGTGAGCACCACGTACTCCTCCTGCCGCTGCGAGGTTACCCGCACCTGCAAGGTCCGGTCTGGGTCGCGGTACTTCACGGCGTTGGAAACCAGGTTGTACAGAATGCTCCTCAGGTTCTTGCGGGCGTAGCGGATTTGCTGCACCTTGAACCGTGCGTCAATGGTAGCCCCAGCCTCCCTGATCATGGGCGCAATGTCTTCCTCCACGCCGGCCAGCACCTCGGCAAAGGTGAGCACCTCGGCCTGCGCCTCCAGGTCCTTTTGCACCTTCGTGATCTCGGTCAGGTCCTGGATGGTGCCCTTGAGCTTGGCAATGGAAGAGGCCACCATCTGGAGCAGCAGGAATTCCTCGCTTTCCTCTTTGCCCTGCACCGTTTCCTGCAGGGCGGTGGTAAGCCCCTCCAGGTTGGCCAGCGGCGACCGCAGGTCATGGGAAGCGGTGTAGACGAAGTTGTCCAGGTCATTGTTGATCCTGATGAGCTCCTGGTTCTTCTCGTTCAGCTCTTCGTTGATGGTGGAAAGCTGCCGGCGGCTGACTACCTGTTCAGTTACCTCCACCGCAAACATCAGCACCGACTCCACCTCGCCCCTGCTGTTGCGGATGGGCTCATACACAATGTTGAAGAACCGTGGCGCAGCGCTTTCCGCCGGGGAATCATAAAACTGCACGGGCACCTCCTGCCCCACAAACGGCTCGCCGGTTTCTTCAATTTGCTTGATAATGGCCTGGAACGGCTCCCGCTGAGAGGCCGGTAGCGTGTCGGTCGCGATGGTTCCTACCTGGGCTTTGCCGTCATAGAGCCTGCTCAGGTAAGAGTTGACCAGGGTGTACTCCAGGTCCCGGGTTCTTACCAGCCCCACAATGGCGGGCACCTGCATGAAGATTTTTTGCAGGGTCTCGGCGCTTTCTTTGAGCCTAATCTCCATCTCAATGCGGTCACTGATGTCAATGGCAGAGCCAATGTAGCCCAGGAACTGCTCTTCGGCATTGAACCGGGGCGAGCCGGTGGTCACTACCCAGCGGTACTCTCCGTTGCCACGCTTAAGCCGGTACTCCACCTTGAATTCCTGCTGGGCCTGCTGGGCCGCCGAGTACACCTTACTGGCCGCTTCCCGGTCTTCTGGGTGGCAAAACTGCAGCCAGCCCAGCCCCAGGTTATCTTCCAGGCCGGAGCCGGTAAACTGGAGCCATTGGCGGTTTACGTACGTGCACTCATTTTCCTGGTCGGTGAGCCAGATCATTACCGGGGCACTGTCGGCCATGTTGCGGAAGCGGGCCTCGCTCTCCAGCAGCGCCTGCTGGGCCTTTTTCTCCTCGGTAATGTCCCGCACCTCCAGAATGTGGCCCACCACCTGCCCGCCCTGCTTCACAAAGCGGGTGGCGCAGGCCACCGGAATCCGGTTCCCGTTCCGGCAGAGGAAAACATCTTCAAAGAGAAAGGCCTTTTGCGAGGCCAGTTCTGGCGCCAGGTTGCCGGGGGCTTTGTTTTGGTGCACCAACTCATATAGGGGCATGCTGTTAAGCTCCGCCAGGGAGTACCCCAACAGGCGCTCTCCCGCCGGGTTCTGGAAAGTGCAGCGCCCCTGCTCGTCTAGCATGAACAGGCCTGCGGTGGTGTTTCTGGTGATGAGTTCGGTTAACTGGTTAGAGCGCAGGTAGCGCTGCAGCGACCACACCACAAAGAAGATCAGCAAGCTGATGATGATGCCGGCCAGCAAGATGAGGTGGTGCTGGTCTAGCCCGGCGCTTTCAGTGAAGGCCTTGGTGGCTTTGTACTGCAGGGTCCAGGTGCGGCCCGCAATGCGCACCACGTCATTGGACACCAGCACACTGTCTGCACTTTCCGCCTGCTCCAGTTTGGCGTTGTTTCTGTACAGCAGCGCCTCTTCCTTCACGTGCTTACCGTCATAGATGGAGATGCTGATGTCTGAGTAGTCTTTCCCAATGGTGTTGGTGAACAGATCGGCCGCCCTGAACGGGGCGTACACAAAGCCCATGAGCTTGCTTCTGCGCTCCAGCAGGTCTACCGGGTCCTGGCCGCCGTGGTACACGGGAATGTAAATCAACAAGCCCGGCTGCACGTCCTTTTGCCCCTCCTGCACCAGCGTTACCTTGGCCGTCATGGCCGGTTCGTTGTTGTCCCGGGCGGCTTCCATGGCCTCGCGCCGGGTGGGCTCATTGAACATGTCAAATCCTATGGCCCGCCGGTTTTTCACGTCCAGGGGCTCCAGGAAAATAATGGAGGAGTATTCAGTGCGGGGCCCCGGGGGAGTTACCTTGAAGTCGGGGAACCCTTCGGCGCGCATGCGGTCCTCCAGGGCGGGCACCTGCTCTGGACTGACCATGGCCGCGAAGCCAATTCCCTGCACGCCGGGGTAGTTGCTTCCTACCTGCAGCGTGGCCAGGTACCGTTTGAAGTCATCGCGGGTAACTGAGTCTGAGGCCGCGTACAGGCCGCTTGCTCCCTTCAAGATCTGCAGGTAATAGCCCATGCGCCGCTCCAGCGTGCTCTTGATCTGCACCTTCGCGATCTCAAACTGCTGGGCATCCTCGGCCTTGTCTGTGGTCTTGGACACGTAGTAGGCGTACAACGTAATCCCCAG
Source organism: Rufibacter psychrotolerans (assembly GCF_016924645.1). Lineage (GTDB taxonomy): Bacteria > Bacteroidota > Bacteroidia > Cytophagales > Hymenobacteraceae > Nibribacter > Nibribacter psychrotolerans. The sequence goes on from NZ_JAFFJV010000003.1 coordinate 178,642, forward strand.
CACCAGCACAAAGGACCCAATGGCCAGGTAATAGTCTTTTAAGCGGGAAAATATCATGTGTGGTTCATTCACTAAATGCCGTGCATTGCTCAGGCAAGGCCATACCTCTTGGCCAGAAAGTGCACCTGCATGGGGGAGGCTGCCGGTTTACTTTCTGGAATATCACCAAAGGCCTGCTAGGCTAGCTGCGCCTGCAGCAATTGCTGCACCTCTGGTTTGTTGTAATCTTCTTCGGTCTGGATATACTCCATTAACTGGCGCATGATCTCCTCTTGCCGCCTTCCGTTGGCCAGTGCCTCGGCATACGGCAAATCGGGTGAAAAGGTGACCATGGAATATAAAGGAAGCCAATTATCTGGATATTGCGCCGAGATTTTTGCCTCTATTTTCTTCTGCAGCAAAAACCGCGGATCGGCCACCTTGTCACGCATCTCAATAAAGTTATAAACCGCCAGATCTGCAATAGCATCGGTGTTGGGTTTGCGCAATTCTTGGAAGGTCTGGAAGATGGTTTCCCAGTCGCCGGGGTGTTTTTCCAGCAGGCCCCGCAGCACGGTGCAGTCCTCAAAACCGGCGTTCATGCCCTGCCCGTAGAAAGGCACAATGGCATGGGCCGCATCGCCCAGCAGCAAGATGTTGCCGTTGTGGTGCCAGGGCAGGCACTTGATGGTGACCAGTGAGCCGGTGGGGTTCTCAAAAAACTCATTCTCCAGGTCGGGCATCAGGGCGGCGGCGTCTGGGAAAGTCTCCCGGAAGAACTGCTGCACCTGCGCCGGGGTTTGCAGCGACTGGAAGGAGGGCTCCCCCTCATAGGGGAAGAACAGCGTGCAGGTAAAGGAGCCGTCCAGGTTGGGCAGGGCAATCATCATGTACTGTCCCCGGGGCCAGATGTGCAGCGCATTCTTCTCCAGCTGCCACTCACCGCCGGCGGTGGGCGGAATGGTCAATTCTTTGTAGCCGTAGTCCAGGTAGCTCTGCTCATAGTTGAACCGGTCTGTCTTCTGCAGGGAGAGCCGCACCATAGAATATGCTCCGTCGGCGGCAAATACCACGTCTGGGTTGATCTGGTACGCCTGGCCGGAGGGGTTGTCCAGCAGGGTGACCCGGTTGGTGGCCACCTCTACCTCCAGCACCTGCTGCTGAAAGTGCAGCGAGATGCCCGGCTCGGCTTCGGCCAGGTCCAGCAGGGCCTGGTTGAGCCCGCCCCTGGACACCGAGTAGATGGCCTGGCCCTCTTTCCCGTAGGGCTGAAACGACAGGTTGCCGCCTTTGTCATGCATGACCCGCCGGTACATGGGAATGGCCACTTTCCTGATTTCCGCGGCAATGCCAATGGTTTCCAGGGCGCGCCAGCCTCGGTCGCTCAAGGCCAGGTTGATGGACCGGCCGCCCTCTATATCGGTGCGGCGCAGGTCTGGCCGCCGCTCATACACATCCACCCGGTATCCTTGCTTGGCGAGGTACAAAGACAGCAGGCAGCCTACCAGGCCCCCGCCCATCACACTGAGTTGGGTGGTTTTCTCCATGTATTGAGTGAAAATTCTTGTCTGGGGCGGTTAAAAAAGGCGCCGGTTACTGCTTTCTACGGAAAGAAGCGGTAAACTTGGTTAATTTTCATGAAAAAGCCTTGCCATGCCTACTCCTTCGCCGCTCTTTGTGCTGCATGTCGCCACGCCCTTGGGCACCATGCAGCTCAGCTCCACGGAAAGCCACCTGTTTAAGGCCTGTTTTCTGGAAACCGGCCCCGAAACGGACAGCCCCGCCCCATCCGACTGCCTGCGCCAGGCCGCCACGCAGCTGAACGAGTACTTCGCGGGCCAGCGCCAGACGTTTGAGGTCCCCCTCTACCCCCAGGGCACCCCTTTTCAGCAGCAGGTGTGGCAAGCCCTGCAGCGCATTCCCGCCGGCCAAACCGACCATTACCTGGCCTTGGCGAAGCGCATGGGCAACGCCGGCGCAGTGCGGGCTGTGGGCGTGGCCAACGGCGCTAACCCCTGGATGATCCTGGTGCCCTGCCACCGCGTGGTGGGCGCCCAAGGCCAACTGGTAGGCTACGCCGGCGGCCTGTGGCGCAAGCAATGGCTCCTGCAGCACGAAGCCAAAATGAGCGGCACGTACCAGATGGGACTTTTTTGATTTGGAGATTTGCAGATTTGGAAATTTGGAGATGGAGGGATGTGAAGAAGTAGGGATGTGAAGATTTGGAAATGTGCAGATGCTTTTTGTATCCATGGCGCGGAAGTTACTTCCGTGCCTTTTATAGCATCCGGAAGGCACGGAAGTAACTTCCGCGCCATAGATGGCCATAGAAGCCATAGGAGGACCTCATCTCCACATTTCTAGATTTTCAAATTTACAAATCTCCCAATCTTTAAATTTCCAAATCTTCAAATCTCCAAATCATGAATAGATAAACCGGAACGTGAGGTTGATTCTGGGTTGCTGTGGTTTGGTGGTTTTGGGGAGTTGGTGGTGCCAGAAGTGCTGGGTGGGGCCGGCCATGAGCAACAGGCTGCCCGAAGGTAAAACCAGTTGGTGTTTCAATTCTTTTTGCTGCCGGTGCCGGAAGGCGAACGTGCGCTCCTGCCCCAGACTGAGCGAGGCGATGATGGAGTTCTGTCCCAGTTCTGGCTCATCGTCGGCGTGCCAGCCCATGCTGTCTTGCCCGTGCCGGTACAGGTTCAGCAAAACGCTGTTGAAGGCGGCTCCGGTTGCAGATTCCAGGCGGGTCCTCAGCTCCGTCAATTCCGGGAGCCACGGCAGGGGCTGCCAGGTGAGGCCGGAGTACGTGTAGGCCTTGCCGGCATCGGCGTACCAAGCGGTGAGGCGGGGTTGGTCTACCTGGCGGCCAAACATCCTGATCTTTTCCTGGCGCCAGGCAACGTTCACATCCAGCGCCTGCTGTAAAGCGGACCGGTCCTCTTTCGGGATAAACTCAGGGAGCAGGTATACCTCTGCGTCTGGCAGGGGCAGCCGAAAGCCCCCAAACCGCTCCAAGAATTCTGGGGAGAGTTGCTGCATTGCTTTGGTTTACGGTTACGCCCTTCAGGCCGCAGCCTCGCCGGGCTTTTTCTCTCCCAGGTCCTGGCTGGCTTTGTCTGGTTCTATGAAATGGTGCGGCTTGCGGGTACGGTCAAGATGGCGCATGACGGGCGTGGCCAACACCCCGTGCACAAAAATAGAAAGCAGGATGGTGAAACCCACCACCGCCCACATTTCCTGCGGATTCTCAAACGAGGCCTCGCTCAACCCGAAAGCCAGGTAGAAGATAGAACCGATGCCCCTGATCCCGAAGAAGCTGATGGCCCATTTTTCGCGGGTTCTCACCGGCACCCCTAACAGGCCAATGTAGCCGGCCAGGGGCCGCACCACCAGCACAAACCCCAGGCTTACCAATGCGCCTTGCCACGTAAGGGCATCTAAAAGCCCCCGGGCTATGCTACCGCCCACCAGTATCAACACCACCACTACCAACAGCCGCTCAATCTGATCAGTGAAGTCATGCAACTCGCGGTGGTACTTTTCATCTTTTTCCTGGTTTTTGATGGTGAGCCCCGCCACAAACACGGCAATAAAGCCGTAGCCGTGCACCATCTCAGTGAGGCCGTACACCAGCAAGGTAGCCGAGATGGCCACAAAGCCGTCGTTGGTTTTAGGGATCTTGCCTTTTTTGGGCAGTTCAAACAAAAGAAAGCTCAAACCACGCCCCAGCAGGTAGCCCACCGCCACGCCTAACCCAATGCGGTACAGCAGGTCATAGGACAGCCAATGGGTGAGCCAGTTTTCAGGAGCCAGCCCTTTGGTGGCCAGGGCCACGGCCAGCCAGGTAAACGGAAAGGCCATGCCATCGTTCAGGCCCGCCTCGGCGGTGAGGGAAAAGCGAGGAGCATCTTCCACTTCCTGGCTGGGCGGGCCCACCTGCACATCAGAAGCCAAGACGGGGTCTGTAGGGGCCAGGGCAGCGGCCAGCAGCACCGCCGAGGCCACCGGAAAGCCCAGGAACTCCCACCCCATCCAGGCCAGAACGCCAATGCACAGCAGCATGGTCCAGCTTACCAGCCGGAGGGGCACCAGCCAGCTGTAGAAGGAAAACCGGCGGTTAATCTTAATGCCCGTGCCCATAAGCGTGACAATGACGCACAGCTCAGAAAGGCGTAGGGCCAGTTCGTTCTCGCGGAGCGGGTCTGGCTCTGGGAGGCCCAGCGGCAGTTTATACAGCAAGTAACCCACTGCCACAAACAGGATGGTGTAGGAGAAGGGCACTTCTTTGAGCCAGGTGGGCAACCAGGTCATGGCCAGCGCGGCGGCCCCAATGACCACGAACGAGATCAGGTAGGCATCCATGGGCGCGGCGCTTTACGGAAAAGGAGAAACATAGGCATCGTATAAATACCCATGTTCATACGAAAAAACGACTACTGGTTTCTACCTTATTTTCCAGAAAATAGCAGGAAACCAGCAGAATAAGCAAGCCCTCTCTGCCAACGGGTCCAGACACGCAGGCAGAGAGGGCTCATTGCCTTGAACGCTCCTGTTTCAGGGCTGTTTCCTGAAAAACTGCCCTGAAACGGAGCTTCGGCTGGCGGCGCAGCCGTTATTGGGTGAAGTGCGCCGCCAGGAACTGCCCAAACCGGTACACGTCTTCAAAGGTGTTGTACAGCGGCGTGGGCGCCACGCGGATCACATTGGGTTCGCGCCAGTCCAGGATAAAGCCGTTGGCCATGAGCGTCTCAAACAACTGCCGTCCGTTCTGGTGCACCAGTAGGGACAATTGGCACCCTCGGGCCGAAGGCTCCTGCGGCGTGATCACTTCCAGGGCTTCCTTGGGCTGGTTCAGTTCTTTGATCAGGAACTCCAGGTAGCCGGTGAGTTGCTCGCTCTTGGTCCGCAGCCGGTCCATGCCGGCCTCGTCAAAAATCTGCAGCGAGGCTTTGTGCACGGCCATGGGCAGGATCTGGCTGTTGGAGAGTTGCCAGCCTTCGGCCCCGGCCATGGGAAGAAAGCCTTTCTGCATCTGGAACCGCACGCGCTGGTCATGGCCCCACCACCCGGCAAAGCGGGGCAGGTCTGCATTCTGCGCGTGGCGCTCGTGCACAAACACCCCAGACGTTCCGCCCGGCCCCGAGTTCAGGTATTTATAGGTGCACCACACGGCAAAGTCCACGCCCCAGTCGTGGAGGCGCAGAGGCACGTTGCCGGCGGCGTGGGCCAGGTCAAACCCGCAGGTGGCCCCCACCGCATGCGCCGCCTGCGTGATGGCCGCCATATCAAACACCTGCCCCGTGTAGTAATGCAGGCCGCCCATGAGCACCAAGGCAAGCTGATCGCCGTTCTCCTCAATGGCCTGCAGAATGTCCTCGGTACGCCAGGTGTGCTCGCCGGGGCGCGGGGCAATCTCAATAATGGCGTCTTCGGGCGCGTAGCCGTGAAACTTCACCTGGCTCTCCAGGGCGTACTGGTCTGAGGGGAAAGCCCCGGCCTCAGTTAAAATTTTGTAACGCTGGCCCTGCGGCCGATAGAACGAAACCAGCATGAGGTGCAGGTTCACGGTGAGTTGGTTCATGACCACCACCTCCAGGGGCTTGGCGCCCACCAGCCGCGCGGTAGGCTCGGCCAGGGTGGCATGGTACGTAAACCAGGGGTCGTCGCCCACAAAGTGGCCTTCCACGCCCAGCTCGGCCCATTTAGTCATTTCGGCCTCTACTGCCGCGCGGGCCGCCTTGGGCTGCAGGCCCAGCGAGTTGCCGCAGAGGTACACGGTGTCTTGCCCCTTGTGCTGCGGAATGTGGAAATGCTCCCGGAAATAGCGGAGTTCATCTGCGTGGTCTTGCTCCTGGGCGAAGGCGAGGGTATTATGAAACTGCATGAAAGCGATGTAAAAAGTAAAGAGTGGTTGCGGGACTAAATTACCTAACAGGCGTTAGAGAACCATAATTATTTTCCCCATGCCGAGGCTGGGGTTCCCCGTTGGTTTCAAGGCCGATTTCTGAAAAAGAGGCGCAAAACAGGCTTAGTGAGCGCACGTGCTGGATATCTGGGACAAGAACCGCTCTTTGCCCAGGCCCAGCCACTGCAGGGCCGAGCCGCCCAGCAAGAGTTCCTTCACCTCCGGCGAGTAGTCCATGGATTCAATGAGCTTGCCCGGCTCCAGCTCGCCCAGCGGGAAAGGATAGTCTGAGCCCAGGGCTATCTTCTCGGGCCCGAACTGCTTCACTACGTAATCCAGGGTATTCTTGCAGTGCACCAGCGAGTCTATCCAGAACTTGCCCACGTAGTTTTCGGGCGGCACTGGGTTGTCTACGGCGCAAAGGTCGGGGCGCACGTCAAAGCCGTGCTGAATGCGGCCCAAGGTGAACGGAAAAGATCCGCCACCGTGCGCGAAGGCCAGCCGCAGATGGGGTAGGCGCTCCAACACGCCCCCAAAGATGAGCGAACAAATGGCGCGGGAGGTTTCGGCGGGCATGCTCACCAGCCAGGGCAGCCAGTACTTGCGCATCTTCTTTTCGCCCATCATGTCCCAAGGGTGCACAAAGATGGCGGCACCCAGGTCGGCGGCGGCCTCAAAGATGGGGAACAGTGCCGCATCGTCCAGGTTCATGTCGTTCACGTTGGAGCCAATCTGCACGCCGGCCAGCCCCAGCTCTTTCATGCAGCGCTCCAGCTCTTTGATGGCTAACGTGGTGTCTTGCATGGGCAGGGTGCCCAGGCCCACAAACCGGTCTGGGTAAGCGGCCACCACCCCAGCAATATGGTCGTTCAGGATCTTGGACAGATCCCAGGTGTGTTCGGGCTTGGCCCAGTAGCTGAACATAACGGGCACCGTGCTCAAGACCTGCACGTGCACGCCGTGTTGGGCACACTCGCGCAGGCGCACGGCGGGGTCCCAGCTGTTGTCCTGGATTTCGCGGAAGAAGCGGTCGTCCAGCATCATGCGGGCGCAGCAGGGCTTGTGGTGCTCCAGCCGGATAAACCCACCGTAGCCGTAGCGTTCCCGCAGGTCGGGCCACTTCTCCGGCAGAATGTGGGTGTGGATGTCTATTTTCAACGGGTGCGGCGCCATGGAAGCTGTCTGGTAAAACCTTCTGCTGCCCAACTTACGAAAACTCCCGCACATAGGCTGCCTAAAAGCCCAAACTCCGTTTTACGCCCGGTTTCGCCCAAACAGGCCCAAAACGGCAAACGGCACCCACTTACAGAAATGCCCCTGTATTTAGCACGCGTTTGCTGGCAGATTTGCCGCGGGTTCTGTAATCTTGCCTTGCATCATTCCAAACCCAAGCAAACCATGACTCGGCAATTATTCTCCTCCGGCGCTCCCTGGGAAGACAGCATTGGCTACTCCCGCGCGGTAAAAGTGGGTCCTATCATTGAAGTGGCTGGCACCACCGCCGTGGAAAACGGCCAAGTAGTGGCCCCGCATGACGCCTACGCCCAAACCAAATACATTCTGCAGAAGATTGAGCGGGTCTTGCAAGAGGCCGGTGCCTCGCTGGAGCAGGTTACCCGCACCCGTATGTTCGTGACGGACATCAGCCAATGGCAGGAAATTGGCCGCGCCCACGGCGAGTTTTTCAAAGCTATAAAACCGGTCACCACCATGGTAGAGGTAACTGCCCTCATTGACCCGGCCCTGGTGGTAGAGATTGAGGCTACCGCCTACTGCCCTGCGCCGGTTTAGGGGCTGATTTTGCCGAAACTGGCCCTAAACGCCGCTCTCCGCGACCAGCCCGCCAGATCTGCCCGGCCGGCGCAGGCTGCTTGCTTTTCGGCTACAACACCGGCTGGACTTTGAAAGATTGGCAAACCCTTGCGGGCCTATTTGCTAAAAAGGCAAAAAACAGGTAGATTAGACTACGGAGAAACCTCTTCACCCCCCAAACCTCTCCCGCTCTATGAAAACTGTCCTTGTTTTAGGAAGCACCGGCAGCCTGGGGTCCAGTATCCTGGAAGTGCTTCGGCAGCAGGGCTACCGGGTTCGCGCCACGGCCCGCACGCCCCTGAAAGCCGAACAGCTACAGCCCTCGGTTGATGAGGTGGTGGTCTGCGACCCTACCCAGCCCGACACGCTCTCGCCGGCCCTGGTGCGGGGAGTGACGTACATCATTTCTGCCCTGGGCAAGAGCCTCAGCCTTCAAGATACCAGCCGCACCTCTTTCTATGAGGTCAACGTGAAGGGCAACCTGAACGTGCTGGAGCTGGCCCAGCAGCACGGGCAAGTGGCCAAGTTTGTGTACGTGGGGGCGTTCAGCGGCGAAAGGCACCCCCGGGTAGATTACTTCAAAGCCCATGAGACCTTTGCCCGAGCCCTGCAGCAGAGCGGTATTCCGGCCACCATCATCAAACCCCCGGCCCTTTTCTCGGCGTTTCTGGACTTGCTGCCCATGGCCCGCAAGGGCCGGTTGGCGGCGCTGGGCCAGGGAGACCGCATCACCAACCCCATTCATGAACTGGAGGTAGCCGAAGCTTGCGTGCAGGCCCTCACCAATCCGGCTGCGGTGCTTGAGCTGGGCGGCCCGGTGACGTATTCCCGGCTGGAGCTGGTGCAACTGCTTGGCAAAGCGGTGGGCAAGCCGGGGGCAATCCGCAGGGTGCCGTACTGGCTGGCGCACTCGTTTCTGCCCATGGTGCGTCTGGTGAACCGTTCGCTCTATGAGAAAGCCGCCTTCTTTGTGGAAGTCACCAAGCAAGACTGCGTGGCTCCCGCCAAAGGCCGGCGCCGGCTGGAAGATTATTTAGCCGAACATGTGTAGCAACCTGCTTGGGGCATCCGCCGTTTTTCCCGATATTTGCCTACTTCGTTTAGACTAACCACATGGGAAGAGCATTTGAATTCCGGAAAGCCCGGAAAATGAAACGCTGGGACAGGATGTCCAAGCAGTTCACCCGCATAGGGAAAGAGATTGTGATGGCCGTGAAATCTGGAGGCCCAGACCCCACCACCAACGCTCGTTTGCGGGTGTGTATCCAGAACGCCAAAGGGGTGAACATGCCCAAAGACCGCGTGGATGCCGCCATTAAACGCGCCCAGGGCAAAGACGAAGCCGATTACCAGGAAGTAGTATATGAGGGCTACGGCCCGCACGGCGTGGCTGTTCTGGTAGAAACCGCTACCGACAACGTGAACCGTACCGTGGCCAACGTGCGCATGCACTTTAACCGCACCGGCGGCGAGCTGGGCCGCACCGGCCAGTTTGACTTTATCTTTGAGCGCAAAGGCGTGTTCCACCTGGATGCCGAGGGCCTGGACATGGAAGAACTGGAGCTGGACCTGATTGACTTCGGGCTGGAGAGCATTGACAAAGACGAAGAGGAAAACGAGATCATCATCCAAACCTCGTTCGCTGATTTCGGGGCCATGCAGAAAGCCCTGGAAGAGCGCGGCCTCAACGTGAAAAGCTCAGAACTGCAGCGCTACCCCACCGTTCTGAAGGAGCTGACGCCCGAGCAGCAAGAAGACATGGAAAAACTCATCGACCGCCTGGAGGAAGACGATGACGTGCAAGCCGTGTTCCACAACATGAAAGAAGACGCTGGCGACGAATAAGCCTGTTTTAGGCTTACATTCTCAAAATAGCCGTTAAACGCACAAAAAAGACAGCCCCTGCTTTCTTTGGAGAAAGCAGGGGCTGTCTTTTTTGTGCGTTTCAAGATCTCTATTCTACCAAAAGCTTCCTCACTGTTCTGGTATCTCCGCTACTAATGTGCAGATAATAGACACCTTTGGTCAGCGCTCCCCCAAACTGCAACCTGTACACATCACTGCCCCCTTCATGAAGTACATCCTGGGCGAACACCTCCTGCCCAAGGCCGTTGAAAAGGCGGATGGAGTAGGCACCTGCCAACTGACTGTTCATATGTAATGTCAGGTTACCGCCTTTCACTGGGTTGGGATAGAGCTTGATTTCTCGTAGATTATCAAACTTCGCGTACACAGTCTTGCTGTATTTGAAATGACCGCTATTCTCAATGGATTTGACACGGTAGTAATTACTTCCATTGTGGGGCTTTCTATCCAGTAAACGGTAAGTATACGCATCATTGTTAGTGCCGGCTCGGGCTGATACTTCTCCAACTACCTCAAAGTTTCTACCATCAGCGGAACGCTCTACCTCATAGCGGTCCATCTCGCTCTCTGAGTACACCATCCACTCTATTTGTACCACCTGTTCTTTTTGGTAAGCTTTTACTTTAGCGATAGTAACGGGCAAAGTGCCCGGATTGAGTAATACCATAAACCTACTCTCTAAGCTAGAGGCTGGACCATCTGTCACTGTGAATGGCACTGAGGTAACTTCCTCTACGCCTATGGGAGTAACACTTCCGGTAAGTTTATCCACCAAGGTAATCTGAAGGGCAGGTGAAAGGTTTTCTGCCTGGAACTTGAGTACATAGTTATTGGAAGGCAACTGAAACAGGCGCAACGGCAGTGTATCTACCTTAGCACTCAAAGCTGGCCGTCCTTCAATACTGAGGTTTGTTTTACTCCTAAGAATAGAGAGGTTTTCTTGCAGGTTAGCTACTTTCAACGCATCATCGCTCCCCACAGCCGCATCATTCCTGTCAGAGAAGTAGGCTACAGCGCCATCCAGCACTTTCCCTCCATCTGCAGGGGCCGCAAACAATGCCATGTTGAATCTCTGCGGGGTGTTTTCGGCCGGAGGGCCTTCAGAGGCTGCACTAACCTTATGGCTCTCCTGAAGCGAGAAGGAGGGAGAGGTTACGGTCCTTTTGGTTCTGAGCAAGAAGGCCTGCCCCATCTGTATGTTATCCTGCCCCGCTCCTCCCAGAAAATCAGCACTGATGCTCTTGGTGCCATCTGCTTTCACGCTCACAAATGCCCCCTTCTCACCCGCCTTGGGCTCCATATAGGTGTAGTAATCTTCAAAAGAGGCAGAATTAGAGCCGTGCGCCGCAGCCCAGTCTAAAGGAGCTACATAAGGATTGGTCACTAAACTTAGTCGTTGGCTGCCCACCTCCCCGCCGCTGCTTTCTAGGCCAGCAAAGCTATAGTCACCTACCACCAATGGGCCAGTGGCAGTTAGTTTAGTGTTACTGGAGGCACCTGAGGTTAGGTTCTCTTGCTTACGGTCGCCCCGCACATATGCTAAGTACCCCTGCGAAACAGATAAAGTCATGGCATTGGTGTTGGGAACTGGTTCCCAGGTTTGTTTCGCGACATTGAAGGTATAAACTGAAGCCTCACCAATGGCATCAAAGCCCTGGCTTGTGCTTTGCCCTGCCCCCCCAGTGATGTGCATGCCTAATCCCGGAACATTGGCTCCCCCATTCTGCCACGTGTCATACAAGGTACCTCCGGTGACGGAAGCTCCCAACAACCGATATGCTTGATTATTGTTAGCTGGTATGAAACGCTCTACCAGCACGTTGCCTACCACATTACCTCCTGAGGCTACCGGGGCTACTATGGCCGAAGTTCCTTCCTCTGATTTCAGCACTAAGTGTCCGTTAGTAGAAAGGGTGCCGGTATTTACTGTTAACTGCCCGGTTAGCGCCAAAGCACCTCCTAAAGACACACCTGCGGCATTCCCGATAGTTAAGTCCCTGATGGTGTTACCCAGAAAAGTATTCGCTGCAATCATTTGTGGCTCAGTTCCCAGCAATTCAACCTTGCCGTTTTGCGCATCTATGGTCCCGCTATTTTGAAGAGCACCGAATACTTTAAGTGAAGCGTTTTGCAAAGTCACCGAAGCCCCCTCTTCCACTATAAAGCTTTTCACCACCAGGTCTGCGGCAATGATAGGTGAGGGTGAAGAATACGCCGGAATAACAACATTCGTATTCTGATCAGGAGACTTTCCTTCTTCCCAGTTTCCGCAGTCCGTAACATCTGTAGTGCCTTTATTGCCCGTCCAGATGGCTACCCTGGTACTGGCCTCTGCATCTGCAGAGCGCGTGTCTAAAGTAGCTGGTGCCGTATAGGTGGCATTTACCCAAACTTTTTGCCCCCATTGCGTTGCGGTAGAATTCCGGACTTTCATAACAAGCCAACCTGTAGCAGCCGGAGCGTAATTTAAGGTTACCGGAGCACTGGAAGTAGACACACCCGCTGCCTCCCCTACCCTGCTCCCTTGCAAGTTCCACAAAGAAACTGTCACATTACGGTCATTAAACTCAGGATACACCTTCACGATTACCGGCTTACCTGCCTCCACAAAGATCTTTCCGGCTACGCGTTGGTTAGTGCTGTTGTCGGGCAAACGGCCACCTTGGCCTAATGACTGGCAGTGACTATCTCCTAGGTCGTCGGCCATTTCCCACTCCTGCGTTGTTTCTCTATTACGCGGGGGGGCGTAGGTAGCCAGATAGTTGTAGATGTCCTGCACAGAATTAAAAGTCACGCCCGCCGGGGCCGGGGCCCAGATAGAGTACCCATGCCCTCTGGCTCCGGCAATAACATGGCCTACCGGCGCAGTTTTAATCAGCACCCTGGAATCGTTGTAAACCTCTGTGGTGGAAATTCCGTGGGCTCCTGAGTAATCGTACAACAGCTTGCCATTCCAGGAAGGATCTACCGTCACATACACTTCCTGATCCTGGGAGTTATCTCCTACGGAGGCGTAGGCATCTGTAATGCCTATGATGGCTTTGCCTTTTCGTTCAATTACCAAATGATCTCCAGCGTGTCCCTTCCCATAGTGCGGATTACCGCTATCCGTGGGCACTGCGTACTCACCATCTTTGAAGCCCAGTTTCTGGTGCGCTTGCAATAGATTCAACAAATCAGTGCGGGTGGGTAAGTCTGCAGTATTGGTGGGGTCATGGGACCAGCGCTTTCCGGTAGTGCCTACATCAAAAAAGTCTTCAAAGTAGAAGGATGGATTTCCGTCTACGGCAACGGCTACCGCGTATGCAGCCGCTAACCTAGGCTCGCGCGGGTCCAGGTGTTTTCCGTTCCCTCCTACTTCATCCCCAATATTCCAACCGCCTTCCTCCCCTAAATTTCCCTGGAAGTTTCCGTTACCCTGTAGTTTAGGCCTGAACGTATCATGGCTGTTCACGAAGGGCACAGTACGGTATACCCGCTTGCCCCCGTAATCATGGTAGCGCTCTCCTTGCTGTTCTCCCGGAATAGCTTGCATGTTATAGCCGCCGTTGCCAAGGACCATGCTGTAAAGCCCCCCGTTAGGTCCATACCCCCTCAGCGCGAAGTCAAAAGTACCCGTATGTTTCTCATTGCCGCTCTTCACAGCGTTGACATAGTTGTCTATGGCCCCTTTGTCGCCAATCCACTCACCCACGTTGAACATGTCTTCGCCCCCCTTTACCCAAGCAGGAAGAAGGTACTTGGTGTTGTAGATGTAGTCTTCCTGTACCTCTATTGGAAAATGCTTGACGGCATCCCAGCGCCAGCCATCACTACCCGTCTGCTTTTTGAACCACATGATCCATTCCCGTCCTTTGTCTCGCATGTAGTTTTCTCTCTGCGCCGGGTTGTAGTATGGCCTAATAACATTACCTAATGTGGCGCTTCCCAGCGTTGGGATGTTGCTGCTTTGCCCATATGCCTGGTGTTGGTAGGAAATATCCGGCCCAAACAATGGGTTGTACAAATCGCCCTCAATGGTGTTATTGAATTGATTAGGATGGAAATTAGGGTAGTTCTTGGCCCATCTTCCGCTTCTAGTCCAGTAATCATCCTGCGAATCATCAATCAAAGGAGTCGCATAGCTGGTAAACCTAAAGTTTTTATATCCACCATTACTGCGCATGGACATCTCAGCAGGGTCTTGCCCGCCTGCTCCATTGTTGGCCCCGGCTCCGTCATTGTGGTTTAAAACCACATCTTGAATCACCTCAATGCCGTTGGCGTGCATCACGGCAATCATGCGTAGCAACTCATCTTTAGATCCCACCCTGGTACGCACGGTTACTCCATCACCGCCTTTCTGAAACTTATCCCCCAGGTCATATACGTCAAAGGGACTGTATCCTACGCTGCCAGTACTGGCATTCTTGTACACCGGAGGAATCCAGACTGCATCAAAGCCGGCCGCTTTCAACCTTGGAGCTAGTTCAGTCAGGTAATTAGCCCACCCATTTGGGAAGTTACTGTTCCAATAATCCCACCAGTAGGCTTGAAAAATCGTTTTCTTAACTCGCTGCTGCGCCTGTGCCCATGGCAAGACAAACAGAAGCAGAAAGAAAATAAAAAGTCTTATCAACTTAGGAGTAGGTGTCCAATTCATACACAAGAGCCTAGTTATAGTGAATATATTTTAGATTTAGACAGGTTACACCTTCTATTCAGAACAGATGAGTACAATTTTAAATTAAATTTAAACAAAAAATAAGCTTAGTAGGGCACACTTTTTAAATTTATTTTAAGCGAAAATCGATTTCCTTTGTGCATCTAACAAAAAACACAACTTGAATCATTAGGAAAATACCATATAAAGAAACAAAAGAGGTACTCTGCATAACTAGTCCAATGTTAGCAGGTACCACTTAAAACAAAAGCAATCATTATGATGAGAGAAGAGGAGTAAGCAGAGGCCTGTTGTAAACTCAAAGACAATTGGGCTGCCCCCCAAGAACCAGTATTAAAAAGATAGCCTAACATAAAAGGGCCGCTTTTTTAGAAAGCGGCCCTTTTATGTTAGGCTCAAATATAGCAAGCCTTTGGATTTCTACTGCACCGGAGCCGGTTTGGCCAAGACCTCGCCGCAGTTGGAGCAGGTGCGTTTCTCCTCAGATTCCCAGAAGGCATTCATCACCACCGGCAGTTGCCCCACGATGTCTGAAACCGGGATAAACTCTTCATACAGCTTGGTGTTGCAGTTCTCGCAGTACCACTGGAAACCGTCCATTTCGCTTTCGTTGCGGTAGCGCTCCATCACCAGACCCACGGTATTGGGGCCGCGACGCGGGGAGTGCGGCACGTTGGGCGGCAGCAGGAAAATATCGCCTTCCTGGATGTGGATATCTTTGAACTCGCCGTTGTCGATGACCTTGAGTACGATGTCGCCTTCCAGTTGGAAGAAGAACTCCTCGCCGTTGTTGATGTGGTAGTCTTTGCGGGAATTGGGGCCGCCCACCACCATCACAATGAAATCTTTGTTGTCTTTGTACACCTGTTGATTGCCCACCGGCGGCTTGAGCAGGTGGCGGTGTTCGTCTATCCATTTCTTGAAATTGAAGGCAGGTTGTAAGGCCATGGTTCTAGCGGTTGAGTAAAGAAAATATCTTCGGCGTTAGCCCTGAGACTGCTCCAAGGTACGAAACCTGATGCACAAAAGATAGATGCCGTTCTGGAGCCCTTTTCTAAAAAGCAGGCCCGAAACGGGAAGTGTAAAGCAGAGAAACACGAGCCCTCTTCCGGTCATCCTAAAAGGATTTTGTTCGCGAACTTAGGAGCGTTTTCGGCGGCGCTTCTGCCGCTGGCCCACAAGATCTTTCC
Source organism: Rufibacter psychrotolerans (assembly GCF_016924645.1). Taxonomy (GTDB): domain Bacteria; phylum Bacteroidota; class Bacteroidia; order Cytophagales; family Hymenobacteraceae; genus Nibribacter; species Nibribacter psychrotolerans. The sequence continues at coordinate 194,060 of NZ_JAFFJV010000003.1, forward strand.
AAGATGACAGCCGGACAGGAAGCAGATCATCCCATAATTTCCTAATTTGTCTACGCATGACTCAGAACTTAAGACTCAGAACTCCCCCCATCATGGATTTAAATTTACAGCACAAGCACGCCGTGGTATGCGGTAGCACGCAGGGCATAGGAAAAGCCGTGGCGCTGGAGTTGGCGCAGTTGGGCGCTACCGTCACGCTGGTGGCCCGCAACGAGGAACGCCTGCAGGAAACCTTGCAAGAACTGTCTACCCAGGCAAGTCAGCAGCACTCCTATGTAGTCGCCGATTTCACCCAGCCCCAGGAAGTACAGCAACGCATAGAAGCGCACCTGAAGCAAGTTGGTCAGGCGCACATTCTGGTGAACAACACCGGCGGACCAGCGGGCGGACCAGCCCTTGATGCCGCCGTAGAGGAGTTTGAAAAAGCCTTCGCGGCGCACCTCATCAGCAGCCACGTGCTGGTGCAGGCCGTGACGCCGTACATGAAGGAAGCGCAGTACGGGCGCATCATCAACATCATCTCCACCTCGGTAAAACAGCCGATCAAAGGGTTGGGCGTGTCCAACACCATCCGGGGAGCCGTGGCTAACTGGGCGAAGACTCTTTCCTTTGAGTTGGCTCCGTTTGGGATCACCGTGAACAATGTGCTGCCCGGCGCCACTGTCACGGCTCGGCACCACTCCCTGATTGAAATCCGCATGCAGAAAACCGGCTTGAGCCGTCAGGAAATTGAGAAAGAAATCCTGGCCGGCATCCCGGCCAATCGCTTCGCGGAGCCCGAGGAAGTGGCGGCCGCCGCAGCGTTTCTGGCCTCGCCGGCCGCCGGGTACATCAACGGCATCAACGTGCCGGTAGACGGCGGAAGGTTAGGCAACCTCTAACAAGAAAGAAGAAAAAGACCCTTAAATCCACGGCAGTGAAACAGCAGAAACTCAACTTCTACTTAAGCCTGTACCAAGCCGTTGGGTTTTCCCTCGCTTCCATCGTTTTGACCATTCTTTTCATAAGAGAGGGAGGCATGGCCATACTGGTCCTCTTCTTCATGGCGCTGCTTTTTCTGCCGTTTCTGTTGCTGTCCATCTCAGAACTGCTCAAACCTTTGCTGGGGAGCCAGAACCTCAAGCTGTGCATCTACCTCTCGCTGGCCTTTCTGGTGATTCCCGCTCTGGCGTTACCCATCTTCTTTGAGCTGGGTGGATTTCTGATCGCGTTGTTCAGCCTTTCCTTCGCCGGATTGGTCTGGCTGCTGAAAGACTGGCACCATAAACTATTAGCAATGAATATCTTGGGAGGCCTGGTCCTTTCGTCTATTCTTCTGTATCTTTTTTGGAGTATCGCCCACTACATGAGCTGAACTTTCACAATTGCTGCCTAAAAACGAACCGAAGCCCTATGCTCCACCTCCAGAACTACATCAACAGAGCTTTTGTCGCTCCTGCTTCCGGCTCTTATCTGCCCAACATCAATCCGGCTACCGGCGAGGTGTATTCCCAGATTCCTGATTCTGACGAGCGTGACGTACAGGCAGCCGTAGAAGCGGCGCAGGCAGCGTTCCCGGCTTGGTCTGCCCTATCTGCTGAGAAACGGGGCCGTTTTCTGATAAAGCTCTCCGAACTGATCGACCAGAATTTGGAGCGCCTCGCCGAGGCCGAGACCACGGACAACGGCAAACCGCTCTCCCTCTCCAGAACCGTGGACATCCCGAGGGCCAGCAGCAACCTGTATTTCTTTGGGACGGGCGTGCAGCACTTCGCCTCCGAGGCCCACACCATGGAAGGCGTGGCCGTGAACTACACCGTGCGCAAACCGTTGGGCGTGGTGGCTTGCATTTCCCCGTGGAACCTACCGCTTTACCTGTTCACCTGGAAGATTGCCCCTGCCCTGGCCGCCGGAAACTGCGTGGTGGCCAAACCCTCTGAGATTACTCCCTACACCGCCCATCTGCTGGCCGAACTCTGTCTGGAGGCCGGACTTCCCGCGGGTGTGCTGAACATCGTGCACGGCACCGGCCCCAAAGTAGGCGCGGTCCTATGCGAGCACCCTGAGGTAAAAGCCATCTCGTTCACCGGCGGCACCCAAACCGGCAAAGTCATAGCCCGTACGGCGGCCCCCATGTTCAAGAAACTGTCTTTGGAACTGGGCGGCAAGAACGCCACCGTCATTTTCGCGGATTGTGACTTTGAGCGCACCGTGAACACCGCCGTGCAGGCCGCCTTCTCCAACCAGGGCCAGATTTGCCTCTGCGGCTCGCGCATCCTGGTGGAGCGCTCGCTGTATGACCGTTTCAAGGCCGCTTTTCTGGAAAGGGTCGAAAACCTGACCGTAGGCGACCCAATGGAGGTTGGTTCTAAAATGGGCGCCCTCGTTTCTAAGCCACATTTGCAGAAAGTGCTCCAATACATCGCCTTGGCGCAGGAAGAAGGCGGCACGCTGCTTACCGGCGGGGAACGGGTGCATTTAGAAGGTAGGTGTGCCGAGGGTTATTTTCTGCAACCCACCGTCTTTGAAGGCCTTCCCCACACCTGCCGCACCAACACCGAGGAAATCTTCGGGCCGGTGGTCACGCTCCTGCCCTTTGACACTGAGGAAGAAGCGCTTACCTACGCCAACTACACCCAATACGGCTTGGCCGCCTCCGTCTGGACCCAGGACCTCACCCGCGCCCACCGGTTGGCGCACGCGCTGCAAGCGGGTATTGTATGGGTGAACACCTGGCTGCTTCGGGATTTGCGCACGCCCTTTGGCGGCATGAAGCAAAGCGGCGTAGGCCGGGAAGGCGGCTGGGAAGCGTTACGGTTCTTCACCGAGCCGCAGAATGTGTGCGTGAAGCTGTAAGAAGCAGGATTTTCAAGATTTAGGTGATTTTCAGGATGCGCAGTGGCGGAGACACTCGTAGGAGATGCGCACATTACGAGGTCAAGCAGTAGTCCTGAGTCTTGAGTGCTAAGTCCTGAGTTTAAATAGTAGAAGAGAACTGGCGCGAGACTGAAGTCTCGTGCCCTGGGATAAAGCGAGTCTCCAGACTCGCTGGAAACCACCAACCGGAACTCGGGAGTCCGGAGACTCCATTCATCCTGCGGCACGAGTCTGGAGACTCGCGCCAGTTCATAACCAGAATAGACCTCAGTTGCGGCAACTAAGTTGCCTCAAAAGACCTCGTAGTGTGCGCAGCTCCTACGAGTGTCTCCACCGACTCCGGTTTAAAGTCCCTTTTCCCAAAATCAGCCTTAAAACGAACGTCTTTCTGGCTACTCCCGATCCAAAATAAATGCCTAATTTTAAGGCTACGAACTTTCAAACCAACCTAATGAAACATAGAATGAACCGCTGGTTTGTGGCGGCTTCCTGTCTTTTTTTGGCAGTGACCGCACAGGCGCAGCAAAAGCGTGACTTTGACTTAGATGACATTTTCCGGAAGGGCACGTTCCAGGCCCGCTCCGTTTATGGCGTGAACTGGATGCGAAACGGCCAGTTTTACTCCTCGCAAGTAGCCGACCAAGCCCACCAGGCCGTGGATATTGTGCAGGTAGACGTGACTACCGGTCAGCCGGTGAGCACCATTCTGGAGGGCGAAGACCTGAAAGTAAACGGCCAAACGCTGGAGTATGATGATTATAGCTTCAGCGCGGATGAGACTAAAATTCTGTTTGAAACGGAACACGAGCCTATTTACCGCCGCAGCAGCAAAGGTCATTTCTACGTGTATGATCGTGCCAGCAAAAAACTGCAGAAGCTGAGCCAGGGCGGCAAACAGTCGTACGCCACCTTCTCACCGGATAACAAGTACGTGGCTTTCGTGCGCGACAACAACCTGTTTTACGTGGACCTGTCCACCATGCAGGAGCGCCAGATCACCACTGACGGCAAGTGGAACTTCATCATCAACGGCGGCACTGACTGGGTGTACGAAGAGGAATTCGGGTTTGCGCAGGCCTTCCTCTGGTCGCCGCAGGGCAATCAGATCGCGTTCTACAAGTTTGATGAGAGCCAGGTACCCGAGTACAACATGCAGATCTGGGGCCCGCTGTATCCACAAGATTATAAATTCAAGTACCCCAAGGCCGGCGAGAAAAACGCCACCGTGGCCATCTACACCTTCGACCTGGGCTCCGGTAAAACCGTGAAAATGGAAACCGGCACCGAGCCAGACCAGTACATCCCGCGCATCAACTGGACCAATACGCCTAATCTGCTTTCTATTCGGAGAATGAACCGTTTGCAGAACACCCTGGAGATTCTGCACGCCAACACGCAGACCGGCCAGAGCAAAGTGGTGCTGAAAGAGACCGACAAAGCCTACATTGACATCACCGATGACCTGACCTACCTGGCTAACGGCAAGCAGTTTGTGCACAGCTCAGAGAAAGACGGGTTCAACCACCTGTACCTGTATGACATGAACGGCAAACTGGTGCGCCAGATCACCAAGGGCAAGTGGGAGGTAAGCAATTTCTATGGCGTAGATGAGAAAAACGGAACGGTGTACTTCACCTCCACCGAGGTTTCGCCGCTGGAGCGCCATCTGTACAGCATCGGGTTGAACGGTAAGAACAAGAAAAGCCTTACTCCTGCCCGTGGTACGCACACCATCAACCTGAGCCGCGATTTTAAATACTACCTGGACTACTACTCCACCATCACCACACCGCAAGTGGTGAGCCTGCATACTTCAGACGGAAAGCAGATCAAGGTGTTGGAAAGCAACGAGAACCTGAAGAACACGTTGGCAACCTACAACATGCCTAAGCCCGAATTCTTCCAGTTCAAGACCTCGGAGAACGTGACCCTGAACGGCTACACCATCAAACCCGTTGATTTTGACCCGAACAAGAAATACCCGGTGCTCATGTTCCAATACAGCGGGCCGGGCAGCCAGGAAGTGGTAGACAGCTGGAGAGGCCGCAATTACCTGTGGCATAGTTATCTTACCAAACAAGGTTACATCATTGCCGTGATTGATAACCGGGGTACCGGCGGACGCGGCGCTGATTTCAAGAAAATGACCTACGGCAACCTGGGCCACTATGAAGTTATTGACCAGATTGAAGGCGCGAAGCACTTAGGCAACCTACCTTACGTGGACAAAAGCCGCATAGGAATCTGGGGCTGGAGCTTCGGGGGATACATGAGCTCGCTGGCCATCACCAAAGGCGCCGATGTGTTCAAAGCGGCCATCGCGGTGGCTCCGGTGATTAACTGGCGTTTCTATGATACCATCTACACCGAGCGTTTCCTGAAATTGCCACAGGATAACGCCAAAGGTTACGACGACAACTCCCCGATCACCCACGCGAACAAACTACGCGGCAAGTACCTGCTCATCCACGGCACCGGCGATGACAACGTGCATTTCCAGAATTCCATTGAGATGACCAATGCCCTAGTGAAAGCCAACATTCCGTTTGAGAGCGCCTACTACCCTAACCGGAACCACGGCATCAGCGGCGGCAACACCAGCATCCACCTGTTCACCAAAATGACCGAGTTTATTCAGCGCAACTTGTAGTCTGAACTTACATTAGAATAGAAACGCCAGCCTTTTTGAAGGGTTGGCGTTTTTGTTTTGGGCTTGCTTTTAGGAATTTGGCCTGGAAACAGGATTGGCAGAGACACTCGTAGGAGCAGCGCACGCTACGAGGTATTTGGGATTGGCAATATTGTGGCAGGAGAAATAAAAACTCCTACGCTGGCGCGAGCTTGCAGCTCGTGTCCGCACGTATTGCTGCTCCTCTTCTGCCTGCTATTCGATATCCAGGTATTTCTATCCATCCCAATAGAAACGCTTCTCCTGTTTGTCATCTTGGAAAGATCTTGTGGGCGAACTAAAAAGACGTTGAAAAACGACTCCACCGCTTGTTCACAAGATCCTTTCAGGATGACAAATGAGAGAATGCGTGCGGACACGAGCTGCAAGCTCGCGCCAGCGGAAAAATGCAGTAGAAAGCTCTTCATACGTTTAGAAGCTGGTTTTCTAAAACCAGCTTCTAAACGTGGCTAGCCTCTACCCTTGAAAACTCGCCCGCTGCAGACGGTCATTGATGGCGAGGCCTAAGCCACTTTCCGGCATCGGCTCTGCCAGAATCAGGTCAATGGGTTGAGCATCCAAGGTGCGCAAGGCGGAGAACAGGTTGCGGGCGGCTTCGCTCAGATCACCGGAAGTGGAAAGTTGGATCTGCTGTTCACGTGGAACTTCAGGAAAACTTTGCTGCAGCGAAATCACTCCAACTCGGCCTGGGTCTACTTTTTGCAGGTTTTCAGGAATAGAGCCCAATAACATCTTTTTGCGGGGCGAATAGTGACTGCTCAGCATGCCGGGCGCCGCTGGATTAGAGGCCGAGGTTTTGATGCGGGCCTTGGAGATGTGCACCACTTCTTGCAGTTCCTCCAAAGCCAAACCGCCCAAACGCAGCACTTCCACCTCATCGCCCTCAATCCGGAGGATGGTGGATTCAATGCCTACCTCGCAGGCCCCGCCGTCCAAGATATAAGGGATACGCTCGCCTAACTGGTCCTGCACGTGCTGAGCCGTGGTAGGGCTCACGTACCCGAACGGATTAGCACTAGGGGCCGCCACCGGGAAAGGCAGCTGCCGCAGCAACTCCAGCGTAAGCGGATGACGAGGAATGCGCACGCCCACCGAGTCATGCCCCGAGGTCACCAACAATGGAATATGCTCGGCTTTCGGTAAAATCAAGGTCAGGGGACCGGGCCAGAACCGCTCGGCAAGTTTGTAGGCCACGTCCGGAACCTCGCGGGCAATGTTGCTGATCTCTGACACGGAATGCGTGTGCACAATGAGCGGGTCAAAGGCGGGCCGGTTCTTGGCCTCAAAAATCTTCACCACGGCGGCCTCGTCAAAGGCGTTGGCGGCCAGTCCGTACACAGTTTCCGTTGGGATAGCGACTAACTCGCCTTGGGTAAGATAAGAAGCGGCCTGCTGTAAATCTCTGCCGATGTCTGCCATGATCTGTCAAATGATGCTGCAAAGCTACTACGATGCGCGCTGATTTTAGGCCATGCGTAGGTTAAGTTTCTGTTTACCGCTTGTTTTTCTAAGAACAGCCCGTAAACAGAAGCGCCCGGCCTGGGAGCACGGGCGCTTCTGTTCTATTTGGTGGTGCTGAGCAGGTAGCACCGTTGTTAGTATACCCGATTGTCCTTCTCGGCTTTACGGTCCAGCAGGGTGCCTACCAATAGCCCAAAGCCCACGCCCAGGGGTATGCCTAGTGCAATATTGCCGAAAACAAGCCCCCAGGGCAGACCGAAGCTAATGCCCAACGGCATCCATAGCAGCTTATAAAACCCTTTGGCCACCAGGTTGAAACGCTGGCTTACCTCCGTCTTAAGGGCACTCATCTGTTTTTGCAGCAGGCCAAACTCATCGCTCTTGGGGGCTGGGGTGGCGGGCAGCAGCGCAACCACGTCCTCTATCATGCGCTGCACCGCTTCTACCTCTTGCTCGGTTGCTTCTACGGAAGAAAGTTTTGCCACAAGGTTGCGCAGAGCCGGAACCTGGTAATTGCTTAGCTCCTGCTCAGAATAGGCTTGGGTTCTGGTCTGGATTTCCTGAGTGATTTTCTGCTGCCAAACGTCCATGAGGCGTGTAGAGAGTTGAGCTACACAGCCTCTTTCTGGTACAGTTTGGCCAGGGTAGCCACGGCGTAATCAATCTCCTCAGCGGTGTTGTATTTGCTGAACGAGAAGCGCACGTTGCCCCGCTCCATGTCTGAGCCAATGGCCCGCAGCACGTGCGAACCCAGGTCCACGCCACTGGTGCAGGCGCTTCCGCCCGAGGCGGAGATCTTGGAAATGTCCAGGTTGAAGAGCAGCATCTCGTTCATCTCAGATACTGGCAAACTCACGTTCAGCACCGTGTACAGGCTCTTGTCGGCCTCGGCCGAGAGGCCGTTGAACTGCACGTCTTCCACCTGCTCGCGCAGTTTGGCAATCATGCGGTCTTTCAGGCTTTGGATGTGGCGGTGGTGCTCGTCCATGTCGCGGTAGGCGATTTCCAGGGCTTTGGCCAACCCGATGATGCCGTACACGTTCTCGGTGCCGCCGCGCATGTTGCGCTCCTGCGACCCGCCCTGGATCAGCGGGGGGATTTTCACCGAAGAATCAACGTAGATAAAGCCCACGCCTTTGGGCCCGTGGAACTTATGCGCCGATCCTACCAGAAAATTCACGGCCAGGGTCTGCACATCATGGCGGTAGTGCCCCATAGTCTGCACCGTGTCTGAGTGGAAGATGGCGTTGTACCGCTTGCAGATCTCGGCAATGGCCTGAATGTCGTTGAGGTTGCCCAGTTCATTGTTGGCGTGCATCACTGATACGAAGGTGCGCGGCTGCGCGGCCAGCGTTTCTTCCAGGTGCTGCAGGTCCAGCACGCCGTTGGCATCAACGCGCAGCAGGGTCAGTTCAAGCTCACCGTTTCTCTCCAGCGCCTCCAGCGAGTGCAGCACCGCGTGGTGCTCCAACGGAGATGTGATGGCGTGCTTTAGGCCCAGGCTGCGGATGGTGCTGGTGATGGCCAGGTTGTCGGCCTCGGTACCGCCCGAGGTGAAGAAAATCTCAGACGGGGAAGCATTAATCAACCCTGCCACTGTTTTACGGGCGCCTTCAATGGCGGCCCGCACCTGCCTGCCGTGTGCGTGTATAGAGGATGGGTTTCCGTAGTGCTCCAGCATGAAGGGAGCCATTGCCTCAAAAACTTCTTTATCCAGGGGCGTGGTAGCCGCGTTATCTAAATATACACGCATGTGAATTCTTACTTTTTACAACAACAACAGGTGAAACAGGTCTGGTTCATATTCTACAGGCTTTCCTCAGGTAGGGACTGGGTAGGCAAAGGAAACTCCGCTCTGGGCGAGAGGGATTTGGTAAACCTGTTTAGGGCCCATTTTACGCAAAACAGGCCCTAAACAGGAGGGTTCTACTCTGCTTTCTCAGAGATAATCTCTTTAATATCGCCGATGATTTTGTTGGCCAGGTGGTCGGCGGTAGAGAGGCTGTCTGACTCGGCGTAAATCCGGATGATGGGCTCAGTGTTGGACTTGCGCAGGTGCACCCACTCCTTGTCAAACTCAATCTTAACGCCGTCAATGGTATTGATGGGCTGCTTGGCGTACTGCTTCTGTACCTTGGCCAGCACATCATCTACGTTGATGTCTTTGGTGAGCTCTATCTTGTTCTTGGAGATGTAGTAGTTGGGGTACTGCGCCCGCAGGCGGGTCATGCTCAGGCCAGATTTTGCCAGGTGGGTCAGGAACAGGGCAATTCCCACCAGGGCATCGCGGCCGTAGTGCAGTTCTGGGTAAATGATGCCGCCGTTGCCTTCGCCCCCAATGATGGCGTTCTGGGCTTTCATCATGTTCACCACGTTCACCTCGCCCACGGCGGCGGCAAAGTACTGGCCTCCTGCTTTCTCGGTGACATCACGCAGGGCGCGGGTAGAAGACAGGTTAGACACGGTGTTGCCCACCTGGTTCTGCAGCACGTAGTCTGACACGGCCACCAAAGTATACTCCTCGCCAAACATGGTGCCGTCTTCGTTCACAAGGGCCAGGCGGTCTACGTCTGGGTCTACCACAATGCCCAGGTCATACTTGCCTTTTTCCAGGACGCGGGCAATCTCGCCCAGGTTCTCGGGCAGGGGCTCCGGGTTGTGGGCAAAGTGTCCGGTGGGGTCGCAGTGGAGCTTCTCAATCTGCGTGACGCCCAAGGCCTCCAGGAGCAGGGGCACCGAGATTCCTCCGCTGGAGTTCACGGCGTCTACCACTACCTTGAAGTTTCTGGCTTTGATAGCCTCCACGTCTACCAGGGGCAGGTCCAGGATGGCTTTGATGTGTTTCTTCAGGAATTTATCGCTCTGGGTGTATTTGCCCAGTTTGGTAACCTCGGCAAACTGAAAGGCTTCTTTCTCGGCCAGTTCCAGTACTAGTTTGCCTTCGGTGTCATTGATGAACTCTCCTTTTTGGTTAAGGAGTTTCAGCGCATTCCATTGCTTGGGGTTATGGCTGGCGGTAAGAATGATGCCCCCGCCGGCTTTCTTGGCAGGCACGGCCATTTCTACGGTGGGCGTGGTAGACAGTCCTAAATCAATTACGTTAATGCCCAACCCCTGCAGGGTGGCAGCCACCAGGCGGCTTACCATTTCGCCGGACAGGCGGGCATCACGGCCTATTACTATGGTGTCATTGTTGGTGGTTTGCAGTACCCAGGTCCCAAATGCCGCAGCAAACTTTACTACATCCACGGGGGTGAGGGCCTCTCCTACTTCGCCGCCAATTGTTCCTCTAATTCCTGAAATTGATTTTATAAGTGCCACTGATTCCAAATTTTAAAGATGCAAAAGTAGCAAAAAGGAGTTAACTCAATGCACCTGCGGCACAAAGCTTCGTTCTCCCGGGCTTTCTAGGCTGGGCAGGCACCCCGCTCGCGCTACCATTTTACCCGGGCATTGGCCCCTGAGAGCAGGTTTCTGGCCCACCGGAACGGGCCCATTTAAGCGGAGGCCAATCCTTTGACATAAACAGAAAACGCGTTTTTTCGGCTATTTTTCCAAAACACTCGTAAAACGCCTGCAAATGAATCTGCCTATCCTGCTGGCGGCAGGAAAATTTCTTATATTTTTTCAAAGTGGTTTATGGAATCTGGGCGGGGCGTGCATCTTAGGGTAAAATCGCTCTCCGTTGGGACAAGGTCCTGGCCCAGAACGTACCCGTTTTCAGGGTGTTTTCCCGAAAACACCCTGAAAACGGGTTGGCGACAATCCCTTTAGAGAGGGTAGGTTTCAGTCATTTGTGTTACCAAACCATTAAGAAAAGATGCATAACACATAAAATGTTAGCATTACGTTTATCTTTGCATAATGGAGAACCCTGTAATTCCCCCTTACAAGCGCCAGGACCAGCTCAACGCCTTTAACCGTTTGCTGGACATTCTGGATGATCTTCGCGAGAAATGCCCCTGGGACCGGAAACAAACCATGGAAAGCCTGCGCCACCTCACCATTGAGGAAACGTACGAGCTTTCTGAGGCCATCCTGACCCAGGACATGCCCGAGATCAGGAAAGAACTGGGCGATGTGATGTTACACCTGCTCTTTTATGCCAAGATTGCTTCTGAACAAGGGGCGTTTGACATTGCAGAGGTGCTCAACAGCCAATGCGACAAGTTAATCTTCCGGCACCCGCACATCTACGGGGAAACCAAGGCCGACACGGAGGAAGAGGTGAAAAAGAACTGGGAAAGTTTAAAGCTCAGAGAAGGCAATAAATCTGTGCTGAGCGGCGTTCCTTCATCGCTCCCGTCCATGGTGAAAGCCATGCGAATTCAAGAGAAGGCCCGCGGTGTAGGTTTTGACTGGGATGAACCGTCAAAAGTATGGGAGAAAGTAGAAGAGGAACTGGCTGAGTTCAAGGCTGAGTTTGACAAACCCACCTTAACCGAGGCGGAAAAAGAGAAAGCCACGGCAGAACTGGGCGACGTATTTTTCTCCCTCATCAACTTTGCCCGTTTTCTTGACCTCAACCCAGAAGAAGCGCTGGAGAAGACCAACCTCAAGTTCATCAAACGGTTCCAGTACCTTGAGCAGGCAGCTGCTGCCCAGGGGAAAAAACTCAATGAGATGACCCTGGCTCAGATGGACGTCTTTTGGAACGAAGCAAAGGCCCAACGTTAAGCCAATGTTTGATTATTCAGAATATTGACTATCTTTGATAACGCCTTGTACTTTTACAATAAATTTTCAAAGTTTATTTGATATTTTGCATTTAAATACCTAGGCTTGTATTTAGGTTGTTCCCAAACTTGACAACTCCCTTGCTGAATAACTGCATACAGGGGAATTATTCAGGCAGAAAGAACATTTAACACATTAACAACCAATTATTTATTTTCAACAACTAACACAGTAACACAAACAACTAAACCTAAATTTTAAGAACCGATGGAAAAAAAGAGTGCACCTGCAACTGCAAAACCAGTACAGAAAAGTGAAGGCAAAGCAGGCTCAATGTTTGCAAGCATCGTAATTCCAATAGCAATTATCGCTGCTGTATGTATTTATCTGTTTATTCTTGGTAACCCGGCCAACTTTGAGGGCGGCGACAATGCAAACCACCCACTACCCGGCAACTATCTGGGCCAGGTATACAAAGGGGGCTTCATTGTACCTATCTTGATTGCGATCAACATTCTGGTAATAACTTTCTCTATTGAGCGCTTCCTGACCATCAGCAAAGCCAAAGGTGGCAAAGGCCTTGAAGCTTTCGTACGCAGCGTGCGTCAGAAAATGAACGCCGGTGACGTGAACGGTGCTATCGCCATCTGCGATCAGCAAAAAGGGTCAGTAGGCAACGTGGTGAAAGCTGGTTTGTTGAAATACCAAGAAATGCACAACGAGCACGGCATGACCAAAGATCAGCGTATCCTGGCTATTCAGAAGGAAATTGAAGAAGCTACTGCTCTTGAATTGCCTATCCTGGAGAAAAACCTGGTAATCATCTCTACTATTGCTTCTACTTCTACCCTGGTAGGTCTTATTGGAACAGTATTGGGTATGATTAAAGCGTTCGCGGCTCTTGCAACGGCAAGTGGTGCACCAGATGCTACCCAGCTGGCAAACGGTATCTCTGAGGCCTTGATCAACACAGCCCTTGGTATTACTGGTTCAGCTATCGCTATTGTGGCTTACAACTACTTCACCAGCAAAATTGATGAGTTGACCTACAGCATTGATGAGGCTTCTTACAGCATCATCCAGACGTATGCCGCTCAGCACACTGAAAACAACAGAACTATCTAATTTGAACTTCTTACTTAGAAGGAAAACAAAATGCCAAAAGTAAAACCACATAGAAGCTCTCCATCCCTGGACATGACGCCCATGGTGGACTTGGCATTCCTTCTGGTAACGTTCTTCATGCTTATCTCGAAGTTCGCACCAGAAGAAGTGCTGGTGGTGGATACGCCGTCTGCAACCACAGAAATCAAAGCTCCCGATGCCAACGTTATCACTATTAGCATTGGTAACGACGAGCGGGTTTTCTTTGGAGTAGACGACAAAAACACTAAACTAAGATTGATTGATAAGATCAGCGAGAAATACGGAGTAGCTTTTACAGACGCTGAAAAGCAGACGTTCTCTACCCTGGGCTCCTTTGGAGTTCCTATTGCTCAGCTGAAGTCGTATCTGTCAATGAACCCCGAAGATATGAAGAAGGTAAACCAGCCCGGTATTCCAATTGATTCTACCAGAAACGAGTTAGGTGACTGGGTTCAGTTAGCCCGTTACTCAAACCCCCAGTCGGTGGTAGCTATCAAAGGAGACCAGACAGCCGGTTACCCCATCGCTGGCCGTGTGATTGAGATCTTACAGGATAAGAACATCAACCGTTTCAATCTTGTGACTGACATGGAAGCTAAACCTCGTAACCTATAACGAAAGGGAAAAGAAATGGCAGAAATACAACAGCAAGGCGGCGGCGACGAAGGCGGTAAAAAACGGGCCAAGAAATCGTCCACCAAAGTGGACATGACCCCTATGGTGGACTTGGGCTTCCTGTTACTTACTTTCTTCGTAATGACCACCACCCTGGCTAAGCCGCAGATCATGGAGATCAACATGCCGGTGAAGCCTAAAACCCAAGAGGAGCAGATGGAGTTGAAAGCTTCAAACGCTTTCACCATTCTTCTAGGATCAGATGACCGCATTTTTTTCTACCGTGGCCTGCACCAACCCAACGTAGGTATTATTCCTAACGTGGAAGAGAGCAACTGGTCAGCGAAAGGTATCAGAAAAACGGTGCTGGAGTCTACCCGTGCAAATCCAAACCTGGTAGTTCTGATCAAGGCAGATGAAACCTCTTCCTACAAGAATCTGGTAGATATCTTGGATGAAATGGCCATCACCTCAACTCAGAAGTATGCCATTGTACCGTTGGACAATGCAGATGCTACATTACTTAGAAACGCAGAGAAAGGAGGGCAATAATGGATAATGAACGTTTAGCAACCGCCTCTCTGGATGATATGGTCTTTGAAGGCCGTAACAAAGAGTATGGCGCCTACATGCTGCGTAGAATTTATACGAAGCACGTAAACCGGGCAATCGTTATTGCAATCATCTTGTTTGTTCTCTTCCTGAGCATTCCATTGATTCAATCAATGTTCAAAGAAGAGGAGGAAGTAGTGAAAGCTCCGGTTGTCAAAGTAGTGGACCTGGCCGCACCGCCTTCGGTAGAGAAAGTGGTACCACCGCCGCCCCCACCACCAGATGCCCCGCCACCCCCACCACCCGTACGTTCTACCGTTAAATTCACGCCTCCGGTAGTGAAGAAGGACGAAGAAGTGGTGAAAGAAGAAATTCCGGACGTGAAGGAGCTCCAGAAGACAGATGCAGGTACCGCCACCGTAAAAGGTGACCCAACTGCACCACCAACCCTGGAGGGCATTGAAAACGGTACTGGCCCTGCCGGTCCGGCCCAGGAGGTGTTTGAGGAGAAAGTTTACATTGCGGTAGAGAAAATGCCTGAGTTCCCCGGTGGACAAGCGGCCATGTTCAAATACCTCAGTGATAAATTCCGGATTCCGTCTGCCGCGCAGCGTGCCGGTGCCGAAGGAACCGTAGTTCTCAGCTTCGTGGTAGGCCCAACTGGCGAAATCACCAACATTGAAGTAATGAAAGGCCTTGGTTATGGTCTGGATGAAGAAGCCGTAAGAGTAATCAAGGGCATGCCTAAGTGGAGCCCAGGAGAGCAAAACGGCCGTAAGGTGTCTGTAAAATACACAGTTCCTTACCGCATCGTGATCAAATAATCAACCTTCAGGTTCTTTACCCTAAGAACTCCGAAGACAGACATTCAAAGAATGGACTGTCTTCGGAGTTCTTTTTTACCGCCCTTCTAATTTTTTCCGTACTATCTTTTGCAGCCACTTCAAAAGGAAAAGCTATGAATTACTCCAGAAGGCCTCAGCGCCAGCGCCAGGAAAGCACCTATGGCAACATCATGAAATATGTCTCTTTATTAATGGTGCTGCTATACTTTGGCTTTGGTTTATACGTTTTATTTTCCGGTCCTGAACGGATGCCTTTCCCTAAGGAATATAAAATAATTTTAGGCGGACTGCTCCTTTTCTATGGTTTTATTAGATTTGTGAGAGCGTACCAACAATATTTTAAAAAATCCAGACGCGATGAAGAAGTTTAAGCCCTTAACTTTTCTGATGACTGCCTGTGTAGCCATGGCTGCATTCTCCTGCGGTCAGTCTGGGAATACCCCCACTGAGACTACCACTATTGGCAATATCAAGATCAGTGCAGACGAGTCTTTCTCCCAGATTGTAGATGCCCAGGTTCAGACCTTTGAGGGTCTGTACAAATACGCCAACATAGAGGTGGTGTACAAGCCAGAGGTACAGGTGGTAAAAGACTTGCTGGAAGATACCATCCGGCTGGCCATTATGGCCCGGCAGCTCAATGACCAGGAGAAAGCCGCTTTTGAGAAACTGAAGATCACACCTCGCATACACAAGATTGCCGTTGACGGCATTGCGCTCATCCTTAACAAGGAAAATCAGGATACTACGCTTACCATGCAGCAGGTGCGCGACATCTTCACGGGCCAGACTACTTCCTGGCGACAGTTAGACCCCAACGCGCCGGAAGGCAAGATTACCATTGTGTTTGACAACAGCAGTTCCAGCACAGCCCGGTTCATCCAGGACTCCATTAACCAGAAAAAGCCCCTGCCGCCCAATACGTACGCTACTAACTCCAACTCTAGCCTGGTTGATTACGTAGCTCAGAACCGTAATGCCATTGGGGTAATTGGGGTAAACTGGATCAGTGACCGGCATGATAGTACCGCCATTAGCTTCCTAAAAAAGGTTAATGTGGTGGGTATCAGCGCCAACAACAATCCTACTTCAACAGATGATTACATTCAACCCTACCAAGGATATTTAGCCCAAGGAACTTATCCACTGCGTAGAGAGGTTTTCATCATAAGCAGGGAGGCACGGGCCGGACTTGGCACAGGTTTTGTATCTTTCGTGACAGGAGACAAAGGACAGCGAATAATCCTGAAATCTGGCTTGGTTCCTACCACAATGCCTGTGAGAATAGTAGGGTTTGCAGAGTAAATAAAACAAGTTTCACTAACACTAACAACCATAACCGATGATTAAGAACTGGAAGACGTATGGAGTTTTAGCGGCCGCTTTCTTTTCCGCCGCCGGAGCTTCAGCATACAGCACTGGGCTGCGTTCTGGTAAGATTGAAGAAGCACGTTTAGTTATACAGTCCCCCCAGGAGCAAGTAGCGCTTGCTTCTTACGCAGTACAAGATAACTCCCCCGCCGGCCTGGTAAAGCAAGGGAAAGCCGCGCTTGAGCAAAACAGAGTAGCCGAAGCGCAACAGCTGTTTGACAAAGCCCTGGCCGCCACCAAGAACAAAGACAACAACATCAAGCTACAGATTGGCGAAGCCTACGTAACCTCTGGCGTGAAGGACCTGTCGCAAGCCATCAAGCTTCTGGAAGAAGTGGTGAGCAAAGACACCAAAAACGCCAATGCGTACGTGCTTTTAGGCGATGCCTACCTGAACAACAAAACGGTAGACGGCGGTAAGGCCATGGCCAACTATGACAAGGCAATTGCAGTGGATGGCAAATTCGCGAAAGCGCACCTGCGTAAAGGCCAATTGTACGTGCAGTCCCGTAACTTTACTCAGGCAAAAGAAGCGTTAGATGCCGCTTTGGCCGCAGATCCTAACTATGCTCCTACTTATTTGGAGCTGGCGGAGCTGTACTACCGTGCCGAGCAGTTCCCTAAGAGCTCTGAGTACATCAAGAAGTATGTTTCAATGGCCGAAAACACGCCAGAAACACGTGCCAAGTACGCCTCTATCCTGTACCTGACCAAGGATTACACCAACGCAATGAACGAGATTCAGGCGGTGTTGAAGAGTGATCCTAACAACATTGCCATGAACCGTCTGCTGGCGTACACCTACCATGACACCAAGCAGTATGACAAAGCGTTGGAGGCAATGCAGGCGTATTTCACCAAGTTTGATGAAACCAAGCGTATTCCGTCTGACTACGAGTATTATGCTAACATCCTGGTAGAGAACAAAAAGCCACAGGAAGCGGTTGCCATCATTGAGCAAGGCAAGAAGCTAGACCCGAAGAACCCGTTGTACGATGATCTTTTGGCCAAGCAATACCTAAGCCTTAAAAACTATCCGAAGGCAATTGAGGCGTATAAATCTAAGTTCGCCGTTACTCCGCCAACTAACACTGATCTGTTCTACTACGGCTACACCCACGAGTTGAACGATGATCACAAGACCGCGGATAGCATCTATGCCATCATCACCAAGAACAACCCTACCTACGCGTACGGTCACTTCTGGAGAGCCCGGGCAAATGCGAACCTGGACCCTGAAACCAAAGAAGGCTTGGCGAAACCACACTATGAGGAATTCATCAAGCTGGCTTCAGGCGATAAAGAGAAATACAAGAAAGACCTGATTACGGCCAACAACTACCTTGGCTACTACTATTATCTGAAAAAGGATAAAGCGAACGCCACTAAGCACTGGCAAGAGGTAAAAACGTTAGACCCAACCAACGCTGATGCCGCTAATGGTCTTAATGGCTTGAAAGCCATGAAATAACCAAAATCAACCCATAAAAAAAGGCGCCACCTTCAAGTGGCGCCTTTTTTTATGCCCAATCCACAACGAGTTAACATCCATCAGGCACCAAGGGGAGATGAAACACTGCTAAGCACAAGTACACTCGCTACTCAGCAAGGCACCAAGTGCAATACTGTTTTTAGCCCATTTTACTGAAAGTAGCCTGAAAACAGGCTTCAGTAGATAGGCTCAGAATGGCAATCACAGCCAGATAAGTTTACAGGTAGCCGTTCACTATTTCCCCCAAAGCCAAAGGACATAAAACCCAAAGCTGTTCCAGAGCAGTAAGCTGAATCCAGCATTCCTGAAGGGACAACGGGTTTGGTGAAATAAAAAACAACACGATTATAAGCCAGCTCTGTTTTGTAAGACTTGCCCGTATTGCCGCCAGCGTTCTAAGCCTTCAGCAAAATCGGTGGGTAACTCAGACTCAAACTGGATGAACTGCTGGGTGGTGGGATGGATGAAGCCAAGGGACTTCGCATGGAGAGCCTGCCTTGGCAGCACATCGAACGTATTTTGCACGAAAGCCTTGTAAGAGCCCGTCTGCTGCCCTTTCAGAATCTTATCGCCTCCGTAGGTGGCATCATTAAAGAGCGGATGCCCCAAGTACTTCATATGCGCCCTAATCTGATGGGTACGCCCGGTCTCCAAGTTGCATTTGATAAGACTGCAGTAGGTAAACGATTCGAGCACCTCGTAATGAGTAACAGCCGGCTTGCCGAAATCGCCATCAGGATACACGGCCATTACCTTTCTGTCTTTCAGGCTGCGGCCAATGTGGCCCACAATAGTCCCTTTGGGCTTCTCTGGTACGCCCCACACAATGGCATAGTAGGTGCGCTCAATGCTGTGGTCAAAGAACTGGCGGGCAAGGTGCGCCATGGCCAGCTCTGTCTTGGCAATCACCAACAAGCCGGAGGTATCCTTGTCAATCCGGTGTACGAGTCCAGGTCTGATCTCTCCGTTCCGGGAGGTGGGTAGGTTCTGCAGGTAATACACCAAGCCGTTCACCAGGGTACCAGACCAATTGTTATAAGCAGGATGCACCACCATGCCCGCCGGCTTATTGATCATCATCAATTCCGCATCTTCATACACAATGTTGAGGGGGATGTTCTCCGGCACTACATCGGTATCACGGGGCGGCGTGGTCAGGGTGACGGTAATCACATCCAAGGGCTTTACTTTATAGCTTGCCTTGGTGGCGCTGCCGTTTACCCGCACAGATTCGGCTTTGATGGCGCCCTGCAGTTTGTTGCGGGTCACGTTGGGCAGGCGGTCCATCAGAAACTTATCTAGCCGCAGCAAGGCCTGCCCCTTGTCTACCTGTATGCGGTGGTGCTCATATAGCTCATCTGAGTCAGCACTGGCTACATCATCAAACTCATCCTCTCTTGGGTCAGATAATTGCATGGCGTTTTAGGCTCATTTTTCAAGATTCGGCACAAAAATAAAAAGCCGGTGACGATAACGCCACCGGCTTTTCTACTAAAGGCCTGAAACCTTATTTTTTCTTTTTAGCTGGAGTTGAAGAAGAAACAGACGGTTTGGCAGCAGGAGCTGCAGAAGCAGCCGGTGTGCCAGTGGCGCCCTTAGGAGCAGGAGTAACGCCCAGGTCTTTCAACACCAGTTCAGTGAAAGTGTTTCCATCTTCGGGACCATACAGCAAAGCTTCGGCGGTGAAGATGTGGGTGTATCCGTTCTCTTTGGCCACTTTGTCAATTGACTTCTGAATTTTGTTCATCACAGGCTCCAGAGCGGCTTGCTCTTTCTTCTGAAGGGAAGCATCCGCGTTGCGCTGGAACTCTTCAATAGAGGCCTGCAGGGTAGTTAACTCTTTTTCTCTATCGGCACGAACCACATCAGTCATGGTAGGGGCACCTTTCTTGTAGGCCTCTACTTTCTCCTGATAAGATTTGTACTTGTTCTGAAGTTCTTTCTCTAACTGGCTGCTGTGCGCTTTCAGATCAGACTCAATCTGGCGGCTCTCAGGCAGTTGGCTAATGATGTAATTGGCGTTGGTATAGCCAACCTTAACGGTTCCTGTCTGGGCAAAAGAAGCTACGCTTACTAACAAGAAAGCGGCTACCAACAGAGATTTCAATTTGTTCATTGTAAGTTACTTAGGTTTGTTTAGTTGTTTTTCTTTTTTACTGGCGTTGTCTGGCGCTTGGGCTCAGCTTTTCTGTTTGTAGGATTGGCTGGCGTGGTGGCTCCCTCAGGAAGCGGCGGCACATCTGCCGGGCTGTCTACAATAGCATCTGCCGGGCGGGCACCTGCCGTATTCTGCTCCTTGGAGGCCAATCCTAACTCTTCCAGCACAAACTCTGTGTAATCATGGCGCGGATCTGTGTACAACATCACCACATCGCCAGACTTATCAAACATAAAGTTCAAGCCACGTTGCCTAACAATCTTTTCTACAGCTTCAAACAGTTGGTCCTGCGCAGGCCTGATGAGTTCTTGGCGTCTTTTGAACAAAGCGCCCTCAAAACCAAACATCTTGCGCTGGAACTCTCTTATCTGGCTGTCTTTCCGGTTTATCTCTTCCTGTCGCTTCGCCTTCATGTCAGGCGTAAGCAGGATCTCCTCAGCCTGATAACTCTTTTGGAGCTTATCAAGTTCCGCCCGCATATTTTCTATTTCCTTCTGCCAGGACTCAGACAGCTTTTCCACTTCGGCCTGGGCATTGGCATAAGCGGGCATTTTCTGCAAGATAAAACCAGAATCAATATAGCCAAAGCGCTGTGCAGTGACTTCCTTCCCAAACAGGAGGAAAATTAGCATCAACAGAAAGCACCCTAACTTTTTCATCTCATTACCTTAGTCAAAAACTGTTCCAATTATCTTATTTGCTGGCCTATGATAAAGTGGAACTGTCCGCCACTAGCCCCAGGCAAGCCCGGCACTTTATCAAGTCCCCATCCGTAGTCAAAGCCCAACAAACCGAAGGCCGCCATAAATACCCTGGCTCCTACCCCTACAGAACGATACAGCTTGAATGGATCGTATTCGCGGTAGCTTCCGAAGTTATTGCCGGCCTCAGCAAAACCAAGAACAAAGATGGTGGCAGCCGGGTTCAAAGAGATAGGGTAGCGCAGTTCTGCCACGTATTTGTTGAAGGCAATACCACCTGCGGCGTTAGGCGAGATACTCTCGTCTTCGTAACCTCTCAAGCCAATATAGTCTGTGGCCACAATGAAGGAACCACCCCCTAAACCAGAGCCACCCAGCTTGAAGCGCTCAAACGGCCCAATCTCTTTGCCGGAGCCATACGTACCAATGAACCCGAAGTGTGCCCTGGTGTTAAGCACCAGCTTGCCGTCTCCGCTCAAAGAATGGAACCACGAAGCATCAAACATCCATTTGTGGAACTCAATCCACTGGAAGGTGTTCACGTTGCTCTTGAACAGGGAGTAAGGCGGAGTAAACGTTACGTTCAGCCCAATGGAAGAACCAGAGCGGGTGTACGTTGGGTTGTCAATGCTTGACCGGGCAAAAGAGGTGATGAACGAGATATTGTTCGCATCCCTGATCCGATCGGCCTCAGCGTATCCTCTGAAGATGGTAGAGCCATTGCTCATGTTATACCTGAAGTAAGAGATGGAGTTACTTAAGGTAAAGTAGTCATCTGGCCAACGCAATCTTCTACCTAGGTTCACGCTCGCTCCTGAGATGTCAATAAACGCATCTTTGATCTGCCCAAACTCATCCTGCTCATTGAAGCGCTGGATGGACTTGCTCAAGCTCACCGTCAAGGAATTTGGTCTGCGACCGCCTAACCAAGGCTCTGTGAAAGAAAGCGAGTACGATTGGTATCTCTTCCCGTTCGCCTGAATGTTCAGGGCCAGGCGCTGCCCATCACCGGAAGGCACCGGACGCCACTGCTTCCAGTCGGTGGCTTTGCGCAGCGAGAAGTTGTTCAGCACCAACCCCACAGTACCTACGGCACCCAGGCCACCACCCCAACCACCAGATAAGGTAATCTGGTCGTTTGGCCGTTCCTCCACGGTGTACTGGATGTCTACCGTTCCGTTCTCTGGATTAGGAATAGGGTTCATCCCGATTTTCTCCGGGTCAAAGTACCCCAGGTTGGAAAGCTCGCGCTGTGACCGGATCAAGGCTGAACGGCTGAAGTTCTGGCCTGGCAGGGTACGCAGTTCCCGCAGAATCACGTGGTCGCTGGTCTTGGTGTTTCCAGAAACCGTGATAGCATTGATGGTAGCTTGGGAACCCTCGCTGAGGCGCATTTCAATGTCAATAGAGTCACCCACTACGGCCACTTCAACGGGCTCAATCTGGAAGAACAGGTAACCATCGTCCATGTAGAGCGAGGTAATGTCATTGCCGTTAGGGTTGTAGTTTAGTCGCTTGTCTAGTTCTTCTCTGTTGTAGATATCACCTTTGTCCAGACCCAGGATGCGAGACAGGTAGGCATCATCGTAGAGGTAGTTCCCGCTCCAGGTAATGTTACGGTAGTAGTAGCGTCTTCCTTCATCTACCACCAATTTAACTCCAATCCGGTCATCGCTGATCTTGTAAATAGAGTCAGAGACAATGCTGGCATCGCGGTAGCCTTCTTTGTTATAGAAGTCTATCAAAAGCTTTTTGTCTTCCTCGTACTCAGCTTTGTTAAACTTAGCCCCGGTGAAGATTTTGTAGAATTTCTTCTCTTTGGTTTTCTTCAGCTGACGCTTCAACTTGGTCTCACTGAAAGTCACCTCGTCTTCATCGTCCCCGAAAATGCCCGAAAAGAAGCCGGCAATGCCCGTCTTCTCTATCTTATCTGTGGCAGGGTTGATTCTTTCAATGTCCAGCTCCCCAATGCGTACCTTCTCCCCCTTGTTCACTCTGATCTCAAGGGAAACGCTGTTGGCAATGACTGAATCAGGAATCTGCCTGATCACTACCTGGGTATTCAGATACCCTTTGTCCTGAAAGAACTTCTGCACCGTGGTGCGGGTAGAGTTGAGCACGGCATCGGTGACTACCCTACCTTTGTTGAGGGCAATCTTTTTCTGCAAGTCCTCAGCCTGCGACTTGGTTGTGCCGGCAAAATCAAATCTTGACAGGCGAGGGCGCTCCGTCAAGAAGAAATCCAGGTAGATCTTATCTCCTTCAATTTTGGTGGCACGCACATCCACGCCGCCCAAGATACCCTGGTCCCACAGTTTTTGGATGGCCCGGGCAATGGCATCACCGGGCACATCAATCTGATCTCCTACCCTTAACCCGGTAAGGGAAATAAGCGTAGTAGGGTCCAGGAATTTGGCACCACTTACGGTGATGCCTCCAATTTCGTATTTCCGGGGATTGGCGTAGTCAACGGATGCTGCGGCATTGCCACTTCCAACACCCAGTCTAATTTGTGCTGTGGCAGTTATACCAGAGGTCACTAAGAGGCATAACAGCCAAAAGTACTTACTCATTAAGAATGTGCTTTTTGTAATTGTTCGCTTGTTTTCCCAAAACGACGTTCACGTTGCTGGAAAGCAAGTATGGCTTCGTAAAGATGTTCTTTTCTGAAATCTGGCCATAATAAGTCTGTAATATAGAGCTCCGTGTAGGCCAGTTGCCAAAGTAAGAAATTGCTGATTCGCTGTTCGCCACTGGTTCTGATCAGAAGTTCCGGGTCTGGCATACCCGCGGTAGTCAGACAATTCTGGATAACGGTTTCATTGATGGCAGCAGGCTCCAGCGTTCCCGCTTTCACCATTTCGGCCATTTTCTGCATGGCGTTCACCAGTTCCCATCTGCCGCTATAGCTCAAGGCCAGCACCAGGGTCATGCGGGTGTTCTGGCTGGTAATCTCAATGGCTTCTTCCAATTGCTTTCTACAGGCCACCGGCAAAGCCGATGTATCACCAATAGACTGCAACCTGATATTATTCTTGTTTAACGTTTCGGTTTCCTTACGAATTGTACTCACCAACAATTGCATAAGGGCATCTACCTCATACTTAGGCCTGGACCAGTTTTCAGTAGAGAAAGCGTAGAGAGTCAAAAATTTAACGCCAAGCTCAGCAGCTCCTTCCACCGTGTCGCGCACAGCGGTAATGGCGTTCTGGTGGCCAAAGATCCTAAGGTTCCCCTTCTTCTTTGCCCATCTTCCATTTCCGTCCATGATAACGGCAATATGTTGGGGCAAATTGCCTATGTCTATCTTTTCCTTGAGGCTCATTAAAAAAAAATTTCAATGCAATTTAGGAAAAGGTTAGGACTTTTCACTTACTGTTCTTGAGCCGGCTATTTTCTGGAAGGTTTTATGGGGCAGTTGATCTTGTAGAAAGTGTAGGAAATGCTCACCCCATTGTAGAAGTATAAGTCCCGGTCATACTTGTTCATCACTTGCTCATTCTGAGAACTAAGGTTATCAAACTCATCGGTGAGCAGCACCCGCACGCCGGCTTCAAAGCCCAGGTTCCAGTGCTCAGACAAGGCATACTTCACCCCTGCCCCTACCGGCACCGCCAGCGTGACGGCAGTTCTGTAGGCCTCGTTCTTGCCGCTCCCGGCCGGATAGATGATTTCTGGATTCACGGCGGTAGTTTTGTTGTTATAGAGTACCCCCGCCACGTTTACGGTGAAGTAAGGCGTCCATCTCACCTCGCGCCTGAAATCATAATAGTCCAGGAAGTTGTAATCAATACCACCGCTGAGTTCCAGAACACTGCTGGTGACGGCAGCCTTTCTATAGATAGCCAAAGGCAGATCTTTGGCGAAGGAAGAGGTTTTCTCTTGGGCATCTTCTGCCTTGATGCGCCCTACCAGCAAGCCCACCCGCCATGCCAGTGCATTGGAAATATCTTTCTTGAAGAACAGATTAAGTGCCGGCCTGTTGCTCTGGAGCCGGTAACGGGGGGCTACTTCTCCTTTGTAGACAATGCCTCCAATGCCAATGCCTAGCTCACTGGTAGACCTTGGTTGCCCCGTTTGTTGCTGAGCAGTAGCAGATAACGAAAAAAAAACACTCCCTATTTGTACTAATGTGCAAATAAGGAGTGTGCGTACTTTCTGTAAGATCATGTACTCAAAGTAAAAGGTGTTTCCGGATTAACGGAATTTCGGCCCTCTTCTTGTTGGCGCAAGGATATAATTTAGAGAAAAACCGGTAGAGATAAACCAGTCATCATCTGAAGTATCACCTCTTTGGTCACCTCTGGTGCCGTAACCTGCAATATTTCTGTACTGACCTACAGGCGTATTTTGGGTCATGATGGGGTAATTGCCAGCTCTTGCATTGTCAGCACTTCTATCTGAAAGAATTCGGGCAGCTTCGCTTGGCAGGTCCCCTTTATCTGCGTAGGTCGTGCTCACGTCATCCAGGTAGTCGGTGAAGGTTTTGCGCCAAGTGATTTCAAAGGCTACGTCCCAGGTTCTGGCAAGCTTGTACTTCACGCCCAGCCCGAAAGGAATGGCAAACTGCACTCTTTTGTATGGCTCTGGGTAGCCTTGGTTATTAGAGGCATACTGTCCCTCGGTGCCCAGGGGCTGTAATTCATACCATCCAGCGGCCAGCCTAGGGTCTCTGCCGTCATAGTACGCTTTAGGGTTGTGGTGGAACACGGCCACCCCAGCGAAGGCATACGGCGTGAAATCTGGACGGCGCAGGTAGGTTCTGCGGTTTTCAAACAGGTCCACAATTCCTAACAGGCTCAGCTCTTTGATGTCATTTCTGAAGCTCAGGTTACGCTTGTATCTTGGTTCGTTCTCAGGCTCAGAGAAATCGGCGCTTTTGCTGTCATCTCCCGTGATTCTTCCCCAGGACAGGGCTGCTCTACCATACACTCTGGGCGTAAACTTGCGGGTAAAGTGAACAGAGATGCTGGGACGGGTAGAACCAAGGCGTAAGCTTGTGAAATCTGACTCAGGGGTAACATCACCAAAATAGTTCATGGCGTTTAGGCTAACCCCTACGGAGTTATAAAGACTTCTTCTGGTAAACCGCTGCGCCTCTGCCTCCGGCAAGGCAATCAAAAAGAGAGTAAGCAAAAGAAAAGAAGTAGAGAAGAATTTTTTCATGCCATCAACTATTACTGAATTACGAATCATTTCAAGACGCATTTGTCCTACTGCGGACAAAATTATACCTTTTTTTTATACCACAACCAGGTATATAGGATTTTTTAATATTTTGATTTTACTTATCCATTCCTTTGGTCAAGTCCCCAATGCATTTTTGTCCTAAGCGTCGTCAGGAAGTTCACCTGGTTTAGCTTTATCAATCTTGCGTTAAAGTCCTCCCGCCTAACGGCCAGCTGGATGGTGGCATCCACCGGCCTAGACCTGGAATCCAATGACACAAGGTACCTGGTGCTTCGCCCTTCAATCTCAAATGAAATTACACTTTTATCTGAAACCACCAGGGGGCGCACGTTCAAATTATGTGGGCATACGGGAGAGATCACAAAATTGTTTGTCTGGGGCATCATCACCGGACCGCCGCACGACAGCGAATAACCCGTGGACCCAGTAGGGGTAGCCACTATCAAACCGTCTGCCCAATAGGAGTTTAGGTACTCCCCGTCAATGTAGGTGTGCACCGCAATCATGGAAGAAGTATCGCGCTTTAAAATTGAAAATTCATTCAATCCAAAGTTGATTCCCTCAAATACTTCCTGGTCACTGTCCAGGTGAATGAGGGACCTATCCTCCAGGGTGAAGTGCCCTTTCAGCAGCGAATCCACGGCAAACTCCAGCTGCGCATACGGAACGGAGGCCAGAAATCCCAGACGCCCCATGTTAATGCCCATAATAGGAATCTGCAAAGGCCCCACGTACGTCACCGCATCCAGCAGGGTGCCGTCTCCGCCCAGACTCAGCATGTAAGAAACCTCCTTCAGGTTGGTCTCCCGGTTGAAGACCTCTGTTTGGGCCGGAATTGGCATAACCGGCGCCATAGACTCCACAAAATGCTCTGCCAC
Source organism: Rufibacter psychrotolerans (assembly GCF_016924645.1). GTDB lineage: Bacteria > Bacteroidota > Bacteroidia > Cytophagales > Hymenobacteraceae > Nibribacter > Nibribacter psychrotolerans. Next base: position 220,691 of record NZ_JAFFJV010000003.1, read on the forward strand.
GGTCACGGTGATCCCTTCCCGGTGCAACAGATCAAATAGACGGCGCACAAAAGGAATCACTTCCTCCTTCACAGGTTTGCCGACTATTGCTATTTTCATGGTAGAATTGGCTCAAGTACAGCTACTACGCTCCTGCCGAAGCACGTGCGTACAGCCAGTAAATATATAGATTTAAATATTTAAATACCGCAAAAGCATGTCCAATCTGTCCTGGTCTTCAGGCGCCGTAGAGGTATCCTGGAACTGGGCAGTAATTTTGTAGCCAAACCGCTCCAGGGTGGCCACAATGCGGGTGAGGTCCATGGTGTTGATCTTTAAGGTGAGCTTCATCTTAAAGATGTCGGTCTCATCTGGCGAGACGTAGGCGCTCAGGATCTTGGCGTTGTTAGACTCCACCAGCCGGCTGATCTCACTCAGGGAGTAATCACGCTCGGCCATGCAGAGCACCAGAATGCCGCCTTGCCCCTGCAGGGCAGACATTTGCCCGAAGGCGGCTATGGTATCATTCACGGTGATCACGCCCAGGTATTCCTGCAAGTCATCCAGCACGGGCACCACCTGCACCTTGTTCTTGATGGCCAGTTCCATCACGTTGTAGAAGTGCTGGTTCTGCTGCACGTGCACGTGCTCAAAGTCAAAGGGAATATTTTCCAGCACCAGATCAGGGTTCTTGGCCTCCAGGACATTCTCCTCGGTCACCAGCCCCAGGTACTTCCTGTTCTTAACCACAGGCAGCTGGTTCAACCTAAACTCATCCATCCACCGTACGGCTTTCTCGCCGGTGTCGGTGAGTTTGAGGGGCGGCACCATCTGGTTTATCAGTTCTTCAGCTATCATACAGAAGCGGTCTTTATCAGAAATCTCTCTAAGATACTGTTAAAGGCGTCCGGATGTTCCATCATGGGGGCATGACAGCAATGATCAATAAAATGCAGTTCTGAATTCTGGATTAATCGGTTGAACTCATGCGCCACCATAGGCGGCGTAATGGTGTCGTTGAGGCCCCAGATGAGCAAGGTAGGCGCAGTGATCTTGCCCAGGTCTTTGCCCAGGTTGTTGCGTTGGGCAGACTTGGCAATGGAGATGATGCGGAGCACCTTGGGGTTGCTGTTGGTAATGTCAAACACCTCGTCTACCAGCTCCTGGGTAGCCACCGCCGGGTCATAGAAGGTGTAGGCCACCCGCTCTTTCACAAACTCATAGTTGCCGCGCTTAGGGAAGGAGCCGCCCATGGAGTCTTCAAACAGGCCAGAGCTGCCCGTCAGTACCAGGCGCTTCACGTGCTCGGGCCGCTTCAAGGCGAACTCCAGGGCCACGTGCCCGCCCAGTGAGTTACCCAGCAACGTAAGGTTGGTGAGGTTTTTATGGGCGATGAATTCTTCCACAAACTCCACCAAGCCCGGCACGCTGGCCTGGGGCAGAGGCATCTCGTACAGGGGCATCAGGGGAATAACCACCCGGTAATTCTTCTGGAAATAAGAAACCACACCTTGCCAGTTACTAAGCGCGCCAAACAGACCGTGCAGGAGCAAAAGCACTTCGCCCTTGCCTTCATCAATGTATTCGAACCCGCTTTCCTTCTTGATTTCCAAGTTCATGTGAGAAAAATCGCTTGTATTGATAGTAAGTAGAAACTAGTATAAGGATGTAATATTAGCAATATTCACCCAATTTCTGAGCATTTGCAGGCCATGTTGCGTCAGGGCAGCCTCTGGGTGAAACTGCAGCGCGTACAGGGGCAGGTGCGCGTGCCGGAACGCCATCAGCTCGCCCTCCTGGGTCTGGGCCAGGGGCACCAGGTCCTGGGGGGCACCCTGCACCACCAGCGAATGGTAGCGCACCACCGGAATCTTGGCGGGCAGCCCGGCAAAGAGCGGGTCTGGCTGACAGTAAATCTCAGAGATCTTGCCGTGCATCGGCCGGAGGCCTTTCACCACCACCGCCCCGAAGAACTGCCCCAGCGCCTGGTGCCCCAGGCAGATGCCCAGCATGGGCAAGCGGTCATGGTAATGCTGGATGACGGCGGGCATGACGCCGGCGTTTTCGGGGGTGCCCGGCCCCGGCGAAAGCACAATGCCCTCCAGCGGAAGGGCTTGTAGCTCTTGCAGGGTCACGTCATTCCTGCGCACCTCCACCTCTACCCCCAACTGCCTGAAATAATCATAGAGGTTGTAGGTAAACGAATCAAAATTATCTAACAGCAACAGCACAGAACAGGAACGCAAAGAAAGCGAAAAGGATATCCCTGTTTTTAGGCCTTTTCTGAGAAAACAGCCCTAAATCATGGGACAGAGAAGCCCAAGATAGGGCAAAAAACCAAAGGTCTGTTTTAGGCCGGTTTTGGGAGAAACCGGCCTAAAACAGCCTTGGACTAAGCTTTAAGAATACCTTACACGAAAGACTCCAGGGCCTCGCGGCCGAAGGGCACAATCCACTGCACAAACGCCCAGGCGCCGGGCGCGGCCTCCAGGTAGTACGGGTACACCTCAGACGCTTTCACGCTCTGGAAGGCAACGTCTAGCCCGGTGGCGTTGGCAAAGTACACCAGCAGGCAAATGGCGAACGCCCACTTGGCCGCCCCAATACCGGACCCAATCAGGTTGTCCATCATCCCGAACGGGGTAAGGTGCACACCTTTCTTCACCACCATGCCAATGGCCCGCACGGCAAAGCCGATGCCGATGAACACCAGCAGAAACGGCAAAAAGGGCAGAAAGCCGGCGCTGTCGCCCAGCCATTGGTGCACCGGCGGCGTCACCAGGCCCACCAGCTTCATCCCGAAAACCGATAAGATCACCAGGATCGCCAGCGAAGCGATCTCCAGGATCAATCCTTTGAAAAAACCCCGGAAGGCTCCGTAGGCCACCGGCAAAAGCAGAAAGAGGTCAAACGTGCTCACCCGTAGACAGTGTTAGGCGTTGGTGTTGTTTAACAGCGCGTTCACGGCGTTGGAAATGGCTTTGCCGTCGGCCTGGCCGGCCAATTCGCGGGAGGCCACGCCCATCACTTTGCCCATGTCTGAGGGTCCCAGGGCCCCCACGCGCTGGATGATCTCCAGCAGGCGCTCGCGCAGTTCGCCTTCGTCCAGTTGCTTGGGCAGGAACTCCTCAATCACGGCCAGTTCGGCCAGTTCAATCTCCTCCAGATCGGGGCGGGCCTGGGAGCGGTACACCTCCGCCGACTCGCGGCGCTGCTTGGCGGCCTTGGTCAGCAGTTTCAGCTCAGTGTCTGGGGTAAGGGCCTGCACGCCGCCTTTCTCGGTCTCGGCCAGCAGAATCTGTGATTTAATGCCGCGCAGGGCTTGCAGGCGGGTTTTATCTTTGGCCAGCATGGCTTGCTTAATGCCAGCCTCCACTTTTTCTTTTAAACTCATAGTTTTATCAAGGGTAAAGGTGCCGGGGCACCGGGGTCATAAATCAGTAGGCACGTGACGTCAAGTTTCTTTTATCTTTGCCCCATTCATCTGGAAAAACGCTAACGTAAGCATAACATGACGAAACTGAGCGTAAATATAAATAAAATAGCCACGCTACGGAACGCCCGCGGCGGCAACCGCCCAAATGTAGTACAGGCCGCCCTGGACTGCGAGCGCTTCGGGGCGCAGGGCATCACCGTGCACCCTCGGCCCGACGAGCGGCACATCCGGTTTCAGGACGTTTACGACCTCAAGGCCGTGGTCACCACCGAGTTCAACATTGAGGGCAACCCCACGCCAGACTTCATCAAACTGGTTCTGGCCGTGAAGCCCGAGCAGGTGACCCTGGTGCCCGACGCGCCGGACGCCATCACCTCCAACGCCGGCTGGGACACCCTCCAACACAAAGATTTTCTGGTAGACGTGATTGCCCAGTTCAAAGCCGAAGGCATCCGCACCTCCATCTTCGTGGACCCGATCAACGCGCAGGTGGAAGGCGCCGCCCTCACCGGCACCGACCGCATTGAGCTCTACACCGAGGCCTACGCGCACCAGTACCACGCCAATCGCGAAGCGGCCGTGAAACCCTACGCCGAGGCCGCCCGCGTAGCGAAAGAATGCGGCTTGGGCTTGAACGCCGGCCATGACCTGGACCTGGACAACCTCCGCTACCTGAAAGAGCAACTGCCTAACCTGGCCGAGGTTTCCATTGGCCACGCGCTCATCTGTGATGCCCTGTACTACGGCCTGGAGAACACCATTCAGCTGTACCTGCGCCAACTTAACTTCTGATGGGGCATCCTTTGTTTCTGGCCCTTTTCAGGAAAAACGGCTCCAAAACACCGCGCTGCCATGCTGGGCCTGCTGCTTAAAATAACGGCCCTGGTCATTGCGGCCCAGTTTGGGGTGCGGTTCCTGGCGTGGCTGTTCCGGCGGCAGCAGCGGGTGTTCTACCTTTCGCCCATGCGGCAGTTTAAGATGGTGTTCTGGTCTTTGCTGAGCTTTTGGCTGGGTGGCTCCATGCTGGGCCTGCTGCTGCGCAACCAAACCGACACGCCCCTGGAGAAAGGCATTGCCATTGCGCTGGGCTCGGTGCTGTTCCTGTTCGCGCTGCCTACCCTGCTGGTGCACGTGCAGTACTGGCGGCACGAGCGGGAGAACGCGCTGGAGCTGGAGAAAGAAACCAATGCCGCCTTGCTCCTGCAGCCCAGCGGCCGGTACCTGCTGGACCAGCGTTCCGTTAGGGAGATGGTGGAGACCCAAACACCTTCCCGGCGTTTTTTCTGGAGCTCTTACCGCTACCTGACGCTTACGCTCACAGACGGCCGGCAGGTGAAGATCACGTCTTTGCTCCTGGACCTGGACCAACTGAAAGCCCTTTGGCCGCGCGTGCCGTACCAAACCAGAACGAAATGGGTCTGTTTTCTGTAAAACAGACCTAAAACAACCCTCGCCTTCAACGCTCCAACTATGGAATTAAACTATAAAGTACTTGGCCAAGGCCACCCTTTGCTCATCTTACACGGCCTCTTCGGCACGCTGGACAACTGGCAGACCCTGGGCCGCGAGTTCTCCAAAACCTACCAGGTGTACCTCATTGACCTGCGCAACCACGGCCGCTCGCCGCACTCAGAGGAGTTCAGCTACCAGCTCATGACCGATGACCTGCTGGAGTTTGTAGAGCAGCACCAGTTACAGGACATCTACCTCATTGGGCATTCCATGGGCGGCAAGGTGGCCATGAACTTCGCGCTGCAGCACCCAGAGAAGATCGCCAAACTGCTGGTGGCCGACATTGCCCCCAAAGCCTACCCACCGCACCACGACGACATTATTGCCGGCTTCCGGTCCATTGACCTCAACGCCATCCAGAGCCGCCAGGAGGCCGATGACCAGCTCGCCCAAAAGGTGGAAGACATGGGCACCCGCCAGTTCCTGCTCAAGAATCTGTACCGCCAGGAAGACAACAGCTTTGCCTGGCGCCTGCACCTTGACGCCATTGAGCGCAACCTGCCCTACATCCTGGGCAACATTGCGTCTGACACGCCTTTCACCAAACCCACCCTGTTTCTGCGGGGCGCCAATTCGCGCTACATCAAACCAGAGCAGGACTTGCCGCAGATTCAGGCCCTGTTCCCCAATGCCCGGGTAGAAACCATTGAGAATGCCGGCCACTGGCTGCACGCCGAACAGCCGCAGCAGTTCTACCGCCTGACCATGGAATTTCTGCGGGGTTAAAGACTCATATTCACGTCAAGGCAGCTTGGCTTAAAACGATTATAGCGCCTGAACGAAGACCTTTACCGTTCGCCCACCAGATCCTGTCAGGATGACGAAGAGCGAAAAGCGGCCCACCTGTTTTGAGCCGCTTTTAGACAAACTACCGAAAAAACATGAGCACTCCCGCCAAAGGCACCCTTTTCCTGATTCCCACGGTCCTGGCCGAAGACACTGCCCAGGCGGTCATCTGCCGGCAGGTGGCCGAGGTCACCGCGCAGCTCAGGTATTTTCTGGTGGAGAATGCCCGCACCGCCCGCCGGTACATCAAATCCATTGCGCCCACCCAGACCATAGAGGAACTGCAGATCACGGTGATTGACAAGAACTCTTCTGATGCGGAACTGACGGCGGCCCTGAAGCCGCTGCTCGCCGGGCAAGACGCCGGCGTGATCTCAGAGGCTGGCTGTCCCGGCGTGGCCGATCCGGGGGCAGAGCTGGCCCGCTTGGCGCACCAGCACGGGGTAAAAGTAGTGCCCCTGGTGGGGCCCTCGGCAATTTTGATGGGCCTGATGGCCTCGGGCTTCAACGGGCAGTCGTTTGCGTTCCACGGGTACCTGCCCATTGAGAAGCGCGACCGCATTCAGGCCCTGAAAGCGTTAGAGAAGGAAATGGCACAGAAAGACCAGACGCAGATCTTCATGGAGACGCCCTACCGCAACCGGCAAATGGTGGAGGATCTGCTGGAACACCTCAGCAAAGACACCAAACTCTGCATCGCGGCCAGCATCACGGGCCCCAACGAGTTCATCAAAACCCGGCGCATCGCCGATTGGAAAGGCAACGTGCCCGACCTGCACAAGCAACCCGCGGTATTCCTGATCTATAAACGCTAAACCTTCCGCAGTTTTCGGGCTGTTTCTCTAAAAAGAAGCTAAGAACAGAGTTGTCTGACCCAGCAGTTAAGACAGGATAGGAAAAAGAATTGAAAAACAGATTGGCACTTGCGCTTTGGGGCTGATTCTCTGAAAACAGCCCCAAAGCGCAAGTTTATTTAGGGAATATCTTCAAAGCAGCAACTCCGCCGTTGGAGTCCGTTCCGCCGTGATTGGTGCTCTCACTTCCCCGCAATCACACAATCCATCGCCTGCTCCACGAAACCCTCCACCGTTCACTAGGTCCGTGAACTCCGCCGTTGTTGGTGTTCTCACCAACAACCGCTACTTCGCTGGCAACCTCGCGAGACTTGAGGCAAATCACAGGACATTGCCATTACAAATGAAATCGCCCTAATCAAGGGTATTTCACGCCCACTTTCCAGAAATCTGGCCCGAAACACCTTTTCTTATTTAGGCATGAGCCAGCCTTGCGGGTTCAGGTTGGTCTGGTTCTTCCAGATCTGGAACTGCAGTTCAGAGGTGCCCTCGGCATCGGTGTAAACGGTGCCTATGGTTTGCTTGGTGCTGATTTCCTGGCCTTCGGTCACGCTCACGGAGCGCAGCTTGGCGTACACCGTGAAGTATTCCCCGTGCTGCACCATCACAATGTTGTTCATACCCGGAATGGTGTGCACCGCCAGGACCTTACCACCGAAGATGGCGCGCACCTGCTCGTTGGCTCCGGTCTGGATGTCAATGCCGCGGTTCTCCACCACCACGCCCTTCAACACCGGGTGAGCCTGCCGCCCGAACCGCTGCGAGATAAACCCGCGCTCTACCGGCCAGGCAAAACGGCCTTTGTTACCGGCGAAGTTAGACGACAGCAAGGCGGCCTCGGGCGTGAGGGTCACGCGGTCGGTGCGGGAGACGGTGGTTTTGGCGGTACTTCCCGCATTGCCCGAAGCGGCGGGTTTTGGCGCTGGTTTACCGGCCTTGGCGGCAGCGGCGGCGGCTTCCCGGGCGGCTTTGGCCCTGGCAGCAGCTTCGGCGGCCCGAGCGGCGCGGGCAATCTCTTCCCGCACAATGGCCGCAATCAACTTATCTAACTGCCGCACGGCTTTCTGGCGCTGCTCTACCTCCTGCTTCAATGACTGCTCCTGCAAACTCAGCTGCTGAATCACCTGGTCTTGCTGGTCATGCATGGAGAGCAGGTTCTGGTTCTCTTTGAGCTGCACGTTCAGGAGACTCTTTTTCTGTTGCTTCTGCGACGAAAGCGTGTTCAGCTGGCCGTTCAGCTTTTGCTGCAGTGCCTCAATGGCGGCGGCTTGCTGCTTCCGGGCCTCGGTGTACTGCCGCAGGTACCGCATGCGGCGCATCATCTGGTTGAAGGAATCTGAGGCGAACAGGAACATGAGCTTGTTGTAGCTATTCGCGGTTTTGGAGGCGGCGTAGATGAGGCGGGAGTATTCTTTCTTGAGCTTCTGCAGATCGGTCTGCGCGTCGGCCACTTTTTCCTCCGTGGTACGCAAGTCGCGGTTCAGGTATTGTATCTCAGAGGAAATGTTGTTGATGACGCCTTTCTGCACCGTGATCTTTTCTTTGATCACGTTCAGTTGCCCCAGGGAGGCCTGCTTTTTCTGGGCAGTCTGCTGCAGGATGCGGTTGGCCTCCTGAATGCGCTTCAGGTTGGCGTTTTTCTCGCGCTCCAGCTGCGCTTTGCTCTTAACCGGCGCTTTTTTCCGGGCCGATGCCTTGGATGTGGTACGCGTGGTTTTCTTCTGCTGTGCCTCCGCAGTGCTTAAACCAATGAAGAAAAAGAATAAAAAAAGATAAAGTAGCCCCGCCCTATTTACGTTCATAGTTCGAAGGTACAGAAAAAGGAAAATCCAGGGAAGTTTCAGACGTGGAAACCTGTCTGTGCTTCACCGCCACCACGTTGGTCTTGGCGGCATTCCCCTCGGGTTGCTGGATGGAGAGCAGCAGCGCCATGGCAAAGGGGCGGCCGTTCACGTCCTCAAACTCCTGGTAATCTACGCTCATGTAGTCTTTGGTTTGCAGATTGCGCACCTCGGCCCGCTTGAGTTTATAGCGGGTGGTGTCTACATACTGGTCAATCTGCAGGTTGGAGCGCAGGGTACGCAGGTGCTGCATGGGTCCGTCCTGCTCCAGTTTCTCCCGTTTGGGGTCGCCGGGCACAAAATTCCCGATGATGATCTCCTGCAGGGTTTTAAAGTCCACGTCAACGTTGTAGCGCTGGCGCAGCATGTCATAAGAGCCCACCAGGTACTCGTCTTTGAGGCGGTTCACCACGTACACCGAGTCTGGGGTCACTTTGAGGCGGGCGGCCTCAAAGCCCAGGGCCTGCACCGAGGCCCAGATGACCTCGTCTTTCTTCATGCGCAGGGTAAGGTTGGCGCTGAGCTTGCTGTTCTCGCTCTGCACTTTCCCCTTGGCCGTGAAGTAGGTGTAATCTGTATTGAGCACGCTTACCTTGTTGAGGGTTTCCGGCGCCACCGGCCCAGAGGCGCCCGGGGTAGCCTTTTTTTGACATCCGGTAAGTACCAGTAAGCTTAACCCCAACGCGTAGATAATCTTGATGCTATTCATACAGTCTCTTGTCTTTGATCTTTTTGCTGATGGCCTCAGACGCGCCGCCCACCTGGTTGGCCCGCACCCACTGTTTCAACGCTAGTTCCCGCTGGCCCAGTTGGTAAAGCACATCGCCGTAGTGTTCAATAATGGTGGCGTCTGAAGAAGCAGCTACGGCTTTTTCCAGCAGGCGTTTCGCCTCGGGGTACTCTTTGAGCTTGTACAGCACCCAGGCATACGTATCCAGGTAGGTGGGATTATCGGGGTGCTGGGCCACCAGCGTACCGGCCATGGCTTTTGCCTTCTGCAGGTTATGCCCCCTTAAAGACAGGAAATAGCTGTAATTGTTGAGTGCGTGCGGATTGTTTGGGTCTAGCGCCAGAACGGCCTCGTACGCCTGGTCAGACAGGGCAAACTGCTCCAGGGAGTGGTAAGCGTCGCCCAGCTGCAGGTTGAACTGCAGCTGCAGTTCCAGGTTGTTTCCCGCCAGCCGCCGGCCGTATTCCAGCGCTTTGGTGGCTTTGGGGTAGTTCTTGTTGATGAGATGGGCCGTTCCGTTGTAAAACCAGAACATAGGCTGATTGGGGAAAAACTCCAGGGCCCGCTCTGAATGCGCAATCAGGGAGTCGTTCTGGTTCATCTCTCCGTCCAGCAGCACAATCTGCTGCCAGATTTTAAAGTGGTTGGGGTCCAGGGCCACCGCCTTGAGGTAACTATCGCGGGCCGGAAGCTTACGGTCTGCGTTCACGTAAATGTCGCCGGCCACGGCAAAGGCCTTGGCTTCGCGCGGGTGGGCCCGGGTGGTAAGTTCGGCTAGTTTAATGGCCTGGGCCGCTACTTTCTCGTTGGGCAACCGCCGGATGTAGTCTACCAAAATCTTTACCTTGGAGTCAATGTCCAGCACGGGGTTCCCGAAGGCAAGCTCCAGCTGGGCATCGGCCTCAGCGGTTTTGCCTTGCTGTTGCAGCAGGTCGGCGAGCATTAGGCGGCCATAGGCGTTATCGGGGGCTACCCGCAGGGCCTTCTCGGCCATTTTGGTGGCGTCGGCGATGCGCTTGTTGGCGGCCAGAATCTCGGCTTGGGCCAATAGGTAGCGGGCTTCCTCTGGGTTGGAGGAGATTAGGCTCTCTCCTTCCTTGAGGGCCTGCTCCAGCTTGTTTTGCTTGAGGTAGATCTGCTGTTTCTTGAAGGAAATCTCTTCAATGAGCCCGTATTTCTGTTCAATCTGCTCTAAGGTGCGCAGGGCATCGTCCAGGCGGTTTTTAGACAGGTAAAGGTCCGTGAGGTTGAAGAGGTACTGTTCGGTGTTGGGCAGCTCCTGGGTAAGGCGGGCGTATACCTTAATAGCATCATCGTACTGCTGCTGGTTGGTGTAGATCTGCGCCAGCAGCAGGTGGTAATACGGGTTGGAGGGCTCCAGCTCCAGGGCGGCCTTGGCAAACGGCAGGGCCCCGCGCACACTGCCCAGCAGCAGGCTGGTCTCTGCCAATTTGTAGTTCACCGCCGCGTTGGTGGGGCTTATGGCGTACGCCCGCTGGAAACGGTCCAGCGCTTTGTTGTATTCTTCCAGCATGAAGAACTTCATGCCTTCCAGAAAATAGGACTCACTTAGTTGCTGCTCCTGCGGGCTCAAGGTTAGCGAAGGCGCACCGGTCATTTCAGAAGGGGTGCTCTTCTCTTTCCTGCGCTCAGACTGGGCGAAGCTTTGCTCACTTACTACCACCATCCCGCACAAAGCGGCCACTATCGTGAGTCCTCTTTTCAACATAAAATTACTTTTGCAGTCTAGCCCCGCAGTACGTTATAGTCGCCTACGCTCAGGTCTGAAGGAACGCCTTCGTATACAACGAAGTTCCCTACCATTGAGTTGGAGATGAGGGCGTTATTCACCTTGCTGCTCTCCTGTACAATGCTGTTGCTGATCACTGAACCGGCTACCTGCGTGTTGTTTCCAATGGAAACGTGCGGACCTACCACCGAATTGTTCAGTACTACGTTTTCTCCCAGATAAACAGGCGGAATGATCACAGAGTTCGTTACTTGCGCAGAACTGGCCACTAAACCTTCCTCGTCTTTGATGTACTCCAGGTAGCGCTGGTTGGTGTACACGGTAGAGTCTTTGTTGCCGCAGTCCAGCCACTCAGAGATCTGGCCGGGGATGAACACCGAGCCTTTCGACTTCATGTTCTCCAGGGCGTTGGTGATCTGGTACTCGCCTTTGTCTTTGATGTCATTGTCCAGCAGGTACTGCAGCTCATCGCGCAGGTACTCGCCGTCTTTGAAGTAGTAGATCCCAATGATGGCCAGGTCAGACACAAACTCCTGCGGTTTTTCTACAAACTCAGTGATGTGGCCTTGCTCGTTCAGCTTCACCACGCCAAACGGACGCGGGTCTTCCACTTTCTGTACCCAGATGGTTCCCTCGGCAGAGGTGTCCAGCTTGAAATCGGCTTTGAACAGGGTATCGGCGAACGCCACCACCACGTTGCCCCGCAGGGCTTCTTTGGCGCAAAGGATGGCGTGGGCGGTGCCCAAGGGCTGGTCCTGGTAATGGATAGAGCCCACGGCCCCCACAGACTCAGCAATCTTCAACAGCTTTGCCTCTACTTCCTTCCCGAAGTTACCAATGATGAAGGCTACTTCTTCAATGGGCTCCTGGCACACCTTGGCAATGTCTTCCACCAAACGCTGCACAATTGGTTTCCCGGCAATGGGGACAAGTGGCTTAGGAACAGTAAGGGTGTGCGGACGCATGCGCTTGCCCATGCCAGCCATTGGTACAATAATTCTCATAGTGTCTCTTAAATAGGTTGCTTAAGTAAGGCCTCGTACGGTTTTAAGCCAATTTAGATATGGATGCTTCCCGTTTTAAGCCTATTTTTTCGAAAATAGAGTAAAAACCGAAAATATAAAATTTAAATTTTACCGGTACTTCCGTAACCGCCGGTGCCCCGTTGGGTTTCGGACAGTTCCTCTACCGGCTGCCAGGCCACCCGCTCATACCGGGCCACCACCATCTGGGCAATGCGCTCGCCGTCCTCAATCACGAAATCCGCGTCTGAGAGGTTCACCAGCAGGACCTTGATCTCACCGCGGTAATCGGCGTCAATGGTACCGGGCGTGTTCACAATGGAAATGCCGTGCTTGAAGGCCAGGCCGCTGCGGGGCCTGATCTGGGCTTCGTGGCCCTCGGGCAGTTCTATGCTGAGCCCCGTGGGCACCAGCGTGCGCTGCAGCGGCTTCAGGGTAACCGGCGCCTCCAGGTTGGCGCGCAGGTCTAACCCGGCAGAATGCTCAGTAGCGTAAGCAGGCAAGGGATGCTTGCCCAAATTGATGACTTTGACAGGAAGTGAGGTATTCATAGACAGCTAATATAAGGAATTATCTATTTACACGCCGCAGGGCAGGCTTCTCTATCGCCCATACCACCGCCACAAACACCAGGCAAAGCGCCAGGTGGTACGCCTGCCGCAACCAGAAATGCCCTATCTCCGGCGCGTTCGCCAGCCAGATGAGCCCCGTGGCCAGCAGCAGGTAGCCCAGAATGGCTTTGATAGGGTACGGCACCGGAAAAAACTTCTGCCCCAGCGCGTAACAGACCACCGACATGGCAAAGTAACACAGGAAGGCGGCGATGGCACTGCCCATGTAGCCCATGACCGGAATAAGCAGATAGTTGGCCACCACCGTGACAAGGGCCCCGAAGATGGTGATGTAGGTGCCGTAGTACGTTCTGTCGGTGAGTTTGAACCAGACCGTGAGGTTGTAGTACACGCCGTTGAACAGGTAGGCCAGCAAAAGCACCGGCACAATCTCCAGACCCGTGCGGTAGGCTTCCTGCCCCAGAAAATACTGGAAAAGGTCTAAGTTGGCGCTAATGCCCAGGTACGCCAGGGCACACACAATCACAAACCAGCGCATGACCACGGCAAACGTGGCCGGCGAGTTCTTCTCCTGCGACTGCGAGAAAAAGAACGGCTCCGCCGAGTACCGGAATGCTTGGATCATCAGGCTCATCATGATGGCCAGTTTATAGGTGGCCCCAAACACCCCCAGGGCCTGCTCATTGGTTACGCCCGGGTAAAACCCTTCGGGCAGCCAGTGTTCCAGCATGATCCGGGAGAGCATCTCATTGGTAGCCCCGGCCAGGCCCATGACCAGGATGGGGAACGCGTACACCATCATGGGCCACATCTCCCGCAGCCGTAGCCGGAACCGGAAATCAGCGAACTCGCGCCACAGCATGGGAATGAACAGCAGGTTGGCCACCATGTTCACTAAGAAAATATAACCAACTCCTAGCTCTGGGTCATAGATGGCCGAGATGAAGGGCCGCAGCGCCTCCAGGTACTTGCCCTGGTACACGTGCCGGCAGAACAGCAGGAAAAACAGGTTGCCCCCGATGACCAGGAAAATATTGGTCAGCCGGATGACGGCAAACCGGATGGCCTGGTTCTCCAGCCGCAACCGCGCAAACGGAATGGCCGAGACGGCATCTACCGCCATGGTAATGGCCAGCCAGATAATGTATTCTTCCTTGCCGGCGTATCCCAGCGCCGCCGCAATAGGTGCCGCGTACAGGACAATCCCTAAAGTTAGAAGAAGGCTGGACATCACCAGCAGCGTCTGCACCTTGCGGTACAGTTCCCGCCGGTCTACCCCGGGCTTGTTGGCGAACCTGAAAAAGGCCGTCTCCATGCCAAAGGTGTACACAATGTTCAGGAACGCGACAATGGCGTACAGTTTGGTCACCACCCCGTACTCTTCGCGCGCAAACACACCGGTATACAGGGGCACCAGCAGGTAATTCAAGGCCCGGCCCACAATACTGCTCAGGCCATACGCCGCGGTCTGGCCCAGCAGTTTTTTAGCGATACTCATAATTGGCTAATGGGGTATTCTCAATCAAAGGCTGCTCAGGAAACAACCTGCTATTTACAGCTACTCCCGTTTTAAGCCGGTTTTCTAAAAACCAAGCCCAAAACGGGAGCAGGCAGTGAACGTATGGCAGGGTCTACAGCAGCGTGCTAACTAATTTATTCTCCCTTGAACACGGGTTTGCGCTTCTCCAGGAACGCGGCAGTGCCTTCTTTGAAGTCATCTGACCCGCAGCACCGGCTAAAGGAGTTGGCCTCGGTCTGGTAGCCGTTTTCTTCTTTGTCATACCAGGCGTTCACGCAGTCTACAATCATGCCCACGGCCAGCGGAGCCTTGGCCACAATCTTCTGCATGATCTCCAGGCATTTGTCCAGGAGACCTTCGGGGGTGGTCACGTGGTTCACCAGCCCAAATTCCCGGGCCTCGGTCGCCGAGATCATATCGCCGGTCATCATAAGCTCCATGGCCCGGCCTTTGCCCACCAACTGCGTAAGGCGCTGGGTGCCGCCGTACCCTGGGATTAAGCCCAGGTTCACCTCGGGCTGCCCGAAACGGGCGTTCTCGCTGGCCACCCTGATGTGGCAGGCCATGGCCAGTTCGCATCCGCCGCCCAGGGCGAAGCCGTTTACGGCGGCAATCACGGGTTTGGGGCTTTCTTCAATCATGGAAAAGACATCCTGCCCGCGCTCCGCGAAACGGCGGCCGTTCACCTCGTTCAGCTCGGCTATTTCGGCAATGTCTGCCCCCGCCACAAATGCCTTCTCGCCGCTCCCCGTCAGAATGACTCCCCGCACCTCCGGATCATCGTACACTGCCTGCATGGCGGCATTTAGTTCCTTCACCGTCTCAATGTTAAGGGCGTTCATCTTGCTTGGTCTGTTCACCGTGATAAACAAGATACCGCCTTTGTTCTCCAGCAGAAGGTTGTTGTATTGGGTCATGTTTTCGTTGCTAATCGTCTGTTTCCTTAAAGATAAGAGGCGCAAATATAAAGAAATACCCCTAGAATGCTTCCTCCCTCGGGCGGCACAGAAAAATACTGCCTTCCACCATTTTATGCACCCTACTTTCTTAGGAAAGAGTATTCTTTTTCTCAACTTTACCCCTGCTGGTGAGGAACAGTTCCCCCGGGTTCCGCGTTACAGACAATATTCCCGTTTTCCTGCCTTAGTTCAAGATGATGAATATTTTCAGACCCGTGCTTTTCGCCATGGCCCTGCTGATGGTTGCGGCCAGCTTACCGGCCGAGGCGATGGCCCAGAAACCCCGGAAACCCAAGCGCGAAGCTAGTCGCCGCGGCCCAGACGGCCTTAAAAAAGGCGGGGTGCCCAACAGTAACGCCGACCGTAAGATGCTGCTTGACAGGCAAAAGGCGGTGGCCGAAGCAAAGTCCAGCGGCGGTATGTACAGCGGCCCTCGGTACTCCATGCCCGGTAACAAATATGAGACCGGGAAGGGCGGGTTTAGCCTGGGTACCTACAAAAACAAGGTAAAAGCCTCAAAGGTGAAAAAGAGGAAATCTAAAAGGCTGATAGACCAGGATAATCCAAACGGCCGGCTCTACCAGCAAAGCCTGAACAAGCGCAGCCGCAAGTTCCTGATCTTCTAACACAACTGCCCTTACAAAAGAGAGGCCCTTGCACTCACCTGCAAGGGCCTCTCTTTTGTGCAACGCCTCAGCCGGTTTCCGGCCTTTTCGGCCGCGCTTTCCCGGGGCCATGTTTCTGGCCTCTTTTCAGAAAAACAGGCTAAAAATGGAGTTCTTTCAAAGTACTAGTTTGGTAGCCCAAAACAAAAGCCCCACCTTTTCAGGCGGGGCTTTCTTATGCACTAGTTAATTTGCTTGTAACAGCTTACAGGGTACGTTTCACCTCACGCTCTTCGTAGGCCTCAATCACGTCGCCAATCTGCAGATCATTGAAGTTCTTGATGCTGATACCGCACTCGTAGCCTTGGCGTACCTCGGAGGCATCGTCTTTGAAGCGCTTCAGGGCCAGGATCTCGCCGGAGTGCACCACAATGCCGTCGCGCACCAAACGAATCTTGGAGTTTCTGGTAATGGTACCGTCGGTAACCATACAGCCGGCAATAGTACCCACCTTGGTGATCTTGAACACCTCGCGTACCTCTACGTTGGCTACTACCACTTCTTGTACGGTTGGCGCCAGCATACCCTCCATGGCGTCTTTCACCTCGTTGATGGCGTTGTAGATGATGGAGTACAGACGGATGTCTATCTGCTCCTGCTCGGCCAGACGGCGGGCGTTGGTGGAAGGACGAACCTGGAAACCAATGATGATCGCATCGGAGGCGGAAGCCAACAGTACGTCTGACTCGGAGATCTGCCCTACGCCTTTGCTCAGGATGTTTACCTGTACCTCTTCGGTAGACAGTTTCAGCAAGGAGTCAGAAAGCGCTTCAACCGAACCATCCACGTCACCGCGTACAATCACGTTCAGCTCCTTGAAGGTACCGATGGCCAGACGACGACCGATCTCATCCAGGGTGATGTGTTTCTTGGTACGCATGCTCTGCTCACGCTGCAACTGCTGGCGGCTTACGGCAATCTCGCGGGCTTCACGCTCCGTCTCCATTACCACAAACTTATCACCGGCCTGCGGCGCTCCGTCAATACCCAATACCTGAATTGGCATAGACGGACCAGCTTGCTTATGGCGACGGCCTAACACGTCAGTCATCGCTTTCACGCGACCATAGTGCGAGCCAGCCACCAGAATGTCCCCAATCTTCAGGGTTCCGGTCTGTACCAGTACGGTAGCCACGTATCCGCGGCCTTTGTCCAGGGCAGCTTCAATCACGGTACCCACGGCACGGCGGTCTGGGTTGGCTTTCAGATCCAGTAATTCAGCCTCCAGCAATACTTTCTCCAACAGCTCGTCAATACCTTGTCCGGTTTTGGCCGAGATCTCCTGGCTTTGGTATTTACCACCCCACTCTTCTACCAGTACGTTCAACTGGGCCAGTTCCTCACGAATCTTGTCTGGGTTGGCGGTTGGCTTATCCACTTTGTTGATGGCAATCACAATTGGTGAACCGGCTGCTTGCGCGTGGTTCAAGGCCTCTTTGGTTTGTGGCATCACGCTGTCGTCAGCGGCTACCACAATAATTACCACGTCGGTTACTTTGGCACCACGGGCACGCATGGCGGTAAAGGCCTCGTGACCCGGTGTATCCAGAAAGGTGATGTCTTTTCCGGCATCGGTGGTTACCTGGTAGGCACCAATGTGCTGGGTGATACCTCCGGCCTCACCGGCGGTTACCTTGGTTCTTCTGATGTAGTCCAGCAAAGAGGTTTTACCGTGGTCAACGTGACCCATGATGGTCACAATTGGCGCGCGCGGCTTCAGATCCTCTTCGGCATCTACCTCCTCAGCTCCTACATTTTCTTCTTCCTCAGCGGTGGCAAACTGTACGTCATAGCCAAACTCGTCGGCAATGATGGTGATGGCTTCGGCGTCAAGGCGCTGGTTGATGGACACGAACATGCCCAGGTTCATACAGGTCTTGATCACATCGTTCACGCTCACGTCCATCAGGGCGGCCAGGTCATTCGCTGACACGAACTCAGTCACGCGTAGAATCTTAGATTCCAGCTGTTCCTGCATTCTGCGCTCATCCGCCGCCTCGGCCACGGCCGAACGCTTCTCGCGGCGGTATTTGGCTCGGTTACCTTGGTTCCCGCCTTTGCCTCCGCTCAAGCGGGCCAGCGTAGCCTTAATCTGATCCTGGATTTCCTTATCGGTTAGTTCCGCACGCGGTGCAGTTGGTTGTCCTGGGCGATTGCCGCCCCCTGGGCGCTGGCCTGGGCCTCCGCCACCCGGACGGTTGCCCTGGTAGCCACCGCCGCCTGGACGGTTGCCTTGGCCTGGTCCGCCAGTACCACCTTGGCGGTTAGCGGCCTGACCGGTACCTAACGGACGGTTTCCACCGCCTCTTTCGCCGGCACGGTTGGCCTGGGGTTGATTGGCAGTATTTCCGCCGGCACCTGGGGCACCTGCTCTAGGCACCTCAATGCGCTTGCGTTTTTTCTTATCTCCGCCGCCTTGGCCTTGACCTGGCTGGCCTTGTCCGCCGGGTTGGTTTCCACGGCGGCGCTCATCTGAAGACGCCACCGGTTTACCGCCTTTGCCGCGACCACCGCTTACCGGCAGTTCAATTTTACCCAAAACGGTCAACCCTTTCAGTTGGTCTGCCTGGGCTTTGATAGTGGTTTGCTCTGGGGCAGCTGGTTCTGCTGGCTTGTCCTCTGCGGCGGCAGAAGCTGCCGGGGCAGGGGCCGGAGTAGAAGCAGCTACCGGAGTCGCAGGCGCAGGAGCCGGAGCAGCAGCTACTGGTGCTGCTGGGGCTGGGGCTTCTGCGGCTTTGGGTGTCTCAGCCGCGGGCGCTGGTGCCGCCGGAGCAGGGGCTGGCGTGGGCGCTGGGGCGGCTGGAGTTACTGGTTGGGCCGGAGCAACTGGCTTCTCAGCGGCAACTGGCGTTTCCGGAGCTTTGGCCGGTGCAGCGGCTTGTGGCGCTGGAGCAGCAGGTGCTTCTGGTTGGGCCGGAGCCTCTACCGGTTTGGCTGGCGCTGGCGCAGGAGCGGCGGCCTGGGGTGCCGCAGGTGCTGGAGCCGGGGCAGGCTTAGGAATAGGACGGCCTTTGGCGTCCAGGTCTATTTTGCCCAGGATCTTGATGCCCGGCAAGGAGGAGTTCCCCCCGGCAGCCTGAGCGGCTGGTGCAGGCGCGGGTGCCGCTGCCGGAGCAGGGGTTGCCGGCTTGGGTGCTTCTGGCTGGGGCCTTACCTGGTTTGACCGGATAAACACCTCTGGCTCTGGCTCAGGCTGACGCTTCGGCTCTGGCCGAGGCTCAGGCTCCACCGCCTTTTTCCCTGGAATGTTCAGCTCTGCCGCCTCGGCCTTGGCTTGCATGGAGGAGGCAAATACTTTTGACAGCATATTGAACTGCTCCGGGGTAATCTTTGAAGTAGGTTTATTCTCGATCTCAACCCCTTTTGCCTTCAGCGTATCCACCACGGTGGAAACACTGATGTTTAAGGTGGTTGCAACCTGCTTAAGCCTCATCGTTTTTTCTTCTGACATGTTCAAATATGCTGTTATAATTTACTTTTTGTGGTTACTTGTTTCTTACTCATTAAAAGGATGGGCGGCCATGACGACTACGCGTTTTTGCCTTAGTTTCCGGAAAATAGGCCTAAACGGCACCCACCCTCCGGTAAGGTCAAATAACCCGGCACATAAAGCGCACCACTAGTTGTTGCTTTCTTCTGAATCAAACTCTTGGCGGATGATGTTGAGCAGGTCTTCCACGGTCTCTTCCTCAAGCTCCGTTCTGCGCACCAGATCTTCCTTGCTGACGGCCATCACGCTGCGGGCTGTGTCCAGGCCAATGCGCTTCAGTTCGTCAATTACCCAGCCTTCAATCTCGTCAGAGAATTCTTCCAGGCTGATGTCTTCCTCAAACTCCTCGGTTTCACGGAACACGTCAATTTCTAAACCAACTAACTTGCTGGCCAATTTGATGTTCTGCCCGCCTTTGCCAATGGCCAAGGAAACCTGGTCTGGCTTCAGGAACACAGAGGCGCGGCCCGTTTCTTCGTTTATCTTGATGCTGCTGATCTTGGCTGGGCTCAGGGCCCGCTGGATGTACAGCTCCACGTTGTCTGTGTAGTTGATCACGTCAATGTTCTCGTTCTCCAGCTCCCGCACAATGGTGTGGATACGCGAACCTTTCATGCCCACGCAGGCCCCTACCGGGTCAATGCGGTCATCGTACGATTCCACGGCTACCTTGGCGCGCTCGCCGGGCTCCCGCACAATCTTCTTGATGGTGATGAGTCCGTCAGAAATCTCGGGCACCTCGTTCTCAAACAAACGCTCCAAGAACTGCGGAGAAGTACGGGAAAGGATGATTTTAGGATTTCCGTTGGTGATCTCAACGCGCTGAACCACAGCCCGCACCACGTCTCCTTTGCGGTAACGGTCTTTAGGGATCTGCTCAGATTTGGGAATAATCAGCTCGTTCTCCTCAGAATCCAGAATCAGGACCTCACGGTTCCATACCTGGTACACCTCGCCGGAGATAATCTCGCCCACCTGGTCTTTGTATTTCTGGTACAGCAGGTCTTTCTCCAGGTCTTTCACGCGCTGGATGAGGGTCTGGCGGGCAGTCAATACGGCACGGCGGCCGAAGTCCTCCAGCTTGATCAGCTCAGACACTTCTTCGCCTACCTCAAAGTCGGGCTCAATTTTACGGGCCTCAGAAAGGCTTATCTTATCATCATCCCAGATATCCTCTGAGTTATCGTCCACGATTTCGCGGTTCCGCCAAATCTCAAGATCGCCTTTCTCTACGTTCAGGATGATGTCAAAATTTTCATCAGTAGACCATTTCTTCCGGATCATGGTGCGGAACACGTCTTCCAAGATCCGCATCATGGTAGGGCGGTCAATATTCTTGAATTTAGCGAACTCCGCAAACGACTCGATCAATACTGAACTATCCATGTCTTTCTTATTTAAAAGAGATTACAATCTGCGCTTTCACAATATCACCGTAGGCCACGTGTACGGGCTCCAGCAACGCTTTCTTATGTTTCTGTTTTACTTCCTCGGCGAACAGGATGCCGTCTTCCAGCACGTCTCTGATCTCGCCGGTTTTCTCTGCGCCACCCGCAAAGGTGAGCTTCACGGTGCGTCCTAAGTTCTTTCTGTAGTGCCGCTCTGAGGTTAACGGAAAGTCAACGCCCGGCGAAGACACTTCAATGACGTAGGAGATTTCTTCCCCGTAGGTTTCCTCAATGCGCTTGGCCACCTTGCGACTGATGGTGGCACACTGGTCAATGGTAATGCCCTGGTCACCGTCGGCGAGGATGGTTACCTTGGGGCGCACCGGGGTATCAGACACCTTCACGCTCACAAGGAACAGGTCTGGTTCTGGCAGGGCCGCCTGGGCAAATTCCTCAATTACTTTTTCCTCTAAAGCCATTCGCAATCTGGGTAACAAATAAAAAGGGGGACTCTCTCGTCCCCTCCATTTCACTTTAATCGCACAAATTTACAAATAAATCCGCTGGAACACAAGTAACAGCGCATTTAGTGCGTTCTAAGTTATTGTAAAATAAAACTAAGGGAGAAAATTCCTGTTGCAGGCATTTCCTGGCAAGGCGCTTAGCGCTCCTTTGCCTATGAAATAACCTATATAGTGCGTAAATAGTTCAACAGCCTAGTACTTGCTTTAGCTTGGGGAAAGTAAAGCAAGGCTACCCGTTTTGGGCCTGTTTACGGAAAACAAGACCCAAAACGGGAGCTTCTTTAGGAAAACAACCGGAAGACCAGGAACGCCGAGGCGTAGGCCAGACCGGTCATGTAGAGCAGTTGCAGAATTGGCCATTTCCAGCCTTTGGTCTCGCGGTACACCACCGCAATGGTGCTCATGCACTGCATGGCGAAGACGTAGAAAATGAGCAGGGAGAAGGCGCGGGCCGGCGTGAAGAACGGTTGACCATTGGCGTCTTTTTCGGCCAACAGCTTTTCTTTCACAGTGGAAATATTCTCAGAATCGCCTACGCTGTAGATGGTGGAAATGGTACCCACAAACACCTCACGGGCGGCAAAAGAAGTCAATAACGCAATGCCCACTTTCCAGTCATAGCCCAGCGGACGGATGGCCGGCTCAATGAATTTCCCGAACTGCCCGGCGTAAGAGGCTTCCAGTTTCTGACCGGCCAAGTGCGCCTCGGCATCAGCTTCTTCTAAATTTAAAGTGGTGAGTTCTGCAGCAGCGCGTTCCTCAGCTTGCTCCATGGCATTGCCCGGACCGTACGAAGAAAGCACCCACAGAATCACCGAGATGGCCAGAATCACTTTACCTGCCTGGAACACGAATGCCTTCACCTTCTCTACAATGGTAAGGCCCACGTTTTTCCAGCGAGGCATCTTGTAGGTGGGGAACTCCATGATGAAGTAGCTGCGCTCCTTGGTTTTGAGTACCCACTTGAGCAACGCCGCCGACACAATGGCCGCCACAAACCCGATCAGGTACAAGCCCATGAGCACCAGGCCCTGCAGACTCAGAAAGCCCAACAAATATCTCTCCGGCACCACCAGGGCAATCATGACCGTATAGATGGGCAGACGCGCCGAGCAGCTCATGAGCGGCGTCACGAAGATGGTGATCATGCGGTCTTTCCAGTTGTCAATGGTGCGGGTAGCCATGATGGCCGGCACCGCGCAGGCCACGCCTGAGATCAACGGCACCACACTCTTCCCGTTCAGCCCGAACTTGCGCATAATCTTGTCCATCAGGAAGGTGACACGGGCCATGTAGCCGGTTTCCTCCAGAATGGCGATAAACGCAAACAAAATGGCAATCTGGGGCACAAACATGAGTACACCGCCCAATCCGGCCAGAATGCCTTCGGTGAGCAGATCTACCAAGGGCCCCTCGGCCTGGGAGTGAATCCAGTTGTTGAGCGAGGCGATGCCCAGGTCAATCATGTCCATGGGGTAGCTGGCCCATGCGAAAATAGCTTGGAAGATGACGAACAGCACCCCAAAGAAAATCAGGTACCCGAAGATCTTATGCGTGAGAATCTGGTCAATCTTGTTGCTGACCTGCTCGTTGTTTTCGGCGCGGGTCACGCGCATGGTGTCCAGCAACAGCTCATTGATGCGGGCGTACCGGTCAATGGTCTCGCTGGCTTGCAGTGCGTTGGAATGGAACCCATATTTCTTGACCAGCTCGCCGATGTATTCCTTATCGTCTTCAGACAGGAAAGAGAGTTTCTGGTATTGGTGGGCGTAGTGCCAGGCCAGGTAATCGTTGCTCAGTTCAAAGTAGTAGCGGATCTGGCGCACCATGGCCAGCAATTCATCGGGCACCTGAAAGAAGGAGCTTTTAGGCTTCTCCAGTTCCTGCGAAAGCACAATCTTGAGCGCCGCCAGACCACTACCGGTACGGGCATTCACTGGTATCACCGGCACGCCCAATTGCTTTTGCAGCTCGGCTACGTCAATCTTCACGCCGTGCTTCTCGGCTACGTCCAGCATGTTCAGCGCCAACACCGCCGGAATTTTGAGATCAGCGAGTTGAGTGAATAGCAGAAGATTGCGCTTTAGGTTAGAGGCATCGGCGGTGATGATGAGCACGTCTGGGTAAGACGCCGACTTCTTATCATGGAGCAGGTCAATGATGACCTTTTCGTCTAGAGACTTAGGATAAAGGCTGTAGGTACCGGGCAAGTCAATGACCTGCGCCTTGAGATTAGGAGTGAGTTGGCTGATACCGGTTTTCTTGTCAACGGTGACGCCCGGGAAGTTCCCTACCTTCTGGTTCAGTCCGGTTAAATGGTTGAACAACGATGATTTCCCCGAGTTAGGGTTCCCGATGAGGGCCACTTTGGCCACCTTGCGGGAGGAAGAAACGGAGGAGGTATGAGGAACGGAGGCGGGGGCCGGCGCAAGAACTTCAGACATAGACTAAGCCTTTAACTTGATGGTAGCAGCTTCGTCTAAACGCAAAGAAAGGGTGTAATCGTTCACAATAATGGTAATGGGGTCGCCAAGCGGGGCACGGCTGTTGAGTTTCACCTCTTCGCCGGGAATACAGCCCATCTCCAGCAGCTTCAAAGACATTTCGGGGTCAGTCAAACAACAGATGATGCCTGTCTCCCCTATCTTCAAATCCCGCACACTCTTTTGTTCCTGTTGCACCTGTCTTTACTTTATTTAGACTTGTTATAAACAGCCGCAAGGTACAAGGTGTTCCTTTTGATTCCAAAAAGAAGGCAAGGTTTTGCGCGCAAAGCGCCTGAACAGCACCCTATTGTTGTGATTTCAGCGCATTTTTGCTATATTTCGTAAAAACCAACAAAAAAACATGTCACTGTTCGCATCTAACAACCCTACCCTCAAAGAAGAGGCTTTCACCCAGGCAGCACTCCCGCACACGCAGGACGCCCCTGCCATGACCCTCACCGGCACCATTGGCAAATCTGCTATTCTCATGGGCATTGTGGTGGTCTTCGCGGTATTTGCGTGGGACCTGTTTAGCATGATGGGCGTTCCCCTGCCGTTCCTGATCACCATTCCGCTGGTGGGCGTGGCACTGGCGTTCCTGATCACCTTCAAAAAACACTGGGCCGGCTACGTGGCGCCTGTTTACTGCGCCCTGCAGGGACTGTTCCTGGGCGGCGTCTCGGGCCTCATGGAGCAGAAGTTCCCGGGCATCGCAAACCAGGCCATGCTGCTGACGTTCACCGTCTTTGGCGGAATGCTGCTCTTGTACAGCACCCGCGTGATCAGAGCTACCCAACGGTTTAAGTCCATTATTATCACCGCCACCTTCGGGATTTTCTGTTACTACATGGCGGCGTTTGTGCTGCAGTTCTTCGGCGTAGAGATGGCCCTGATTCACAGCAGCGGCACGGCAGGCATTATCTTCAGCGTGCTGGTGGTGATCATTGCGGCCATGAACCTGATCCTGGACTTTGACACCATTGAGCAAGGCGTGGACTACGGTGCTCCTAAATACATGGAATGGTACGCCGCCTTCGGGCTTGCCGTCACCCTGATCTGGCTGTACATTGAGATTCTGCGCCTGCTTTCTAAACTCAACAGCCGCAACTAACCGGCAACAGTAGGGGTTGGCATCCGTAAAGATTATAAATCACCCATTTACGATCATGCCAAAAACCAAGAAAGACCAGAAAAAAGAAGATCCGTGCTGGAAAGGCTATGAACAAGCCGGCATGAAGGACAAAGACGGCAAGAAAGTACCTAACTGCATCAAGAAAGACTAATCAGTTATTTGACATAAAAAAGCCCCGGCACTTGCCGGGGCTTTTTTCATGCTGTTTTAAGCCTGTTTTCAGGAAAACACCTTCAAAATACTTTCCCCAATTCACGCATTCTCTCATTCACAAACTCACTCATTGAAAAACACCCGCTTCACCCGCGTGCTTACGTTGGTGAGCAGTTCATACGGAATGGTGCCGATGCGGGCGGCCAGTTCCGTGAGCGGAAGTTCCTGGCCAAAGACCAGCACCTCGTCGCCGGCCCGCACGTCCAGGCCGGTCACGTCCACCATGCACATGTCCATGCAGACGTTCCCGATGATGGGGGCGCGCTGGCCGTTGATGAGCACCTCACCCACCCCGTTGCCGAAGCGGCGGTCATAGCCATCGGCGTAACCAATGGCAATGGTGGCGGTCTGCTTATCGGTGGCGGCCACGCCGCGGCGGCTGTAGCCTACGGTTTCGCCTGCTTTGACGTGCTTCACCTGTGATACCGTGGTTTTCAGTTGCCCCACGGTTTGCAGCGCGCTTTGCTCCGAGCCAGAGGATTCCACGCCGTACAGACCGATGCCCAGGCGCACCATGTCAAAGGCGTGCTCCTGCCCAAACCGGATGATACCCGCCGAGTTGAGGATATGCTTGACAACCGTGTAACCCAGTTCCTGCTCCACCCGCGCCGACATGCTTTTAAACCTGGAAATTTGCTCCTGTGTGAAATCATTGTACAGGGCTTCATCGGCGCCGGCCAGGTGACTGAACACACTTTCTACCCGCACGTGCGGCACTTGCGTGAGCACCTCCAGGGCTTCTTCCAGCTCAACGGCATCAAACCCGAGGCGGTGCATGCCCGTGTCCAGTTTCAGGTGAATGTGGGGCGTTTTAGCGCTGTTTTCCGGAAAATAGTCCAGAAACCGGTGCAGCAAATCCGGTGAGTAGATCTCGGGCTCCAGGGAGTACTGCTCCATCTTCAGGAAGCTGTCGGGGCTGGGGTTCATGACCATAATGGGCAGCGTGATGCCGTGCTCGCGCAGGGCTACCCCTTCATCGGCGTACGCCACGGCCAGGTAGTCCACGCGGTGGAACTGGAGCACATTGGCGATCTCGTAAGACCCGGCCCCGTAAGCGAAGGCTTTCACCATGACCATGATCTTGGTCTGGGCGGGCACTTTGCTGCGGTAGTAATTGAGGTTATGCACCAGCGCATCAAGGTTCACCTCCAGCACCGTGCCGTGCACTTGTTGCTGCAGGGCAGCCACAATCTTCTCAAACTGGAACACGCGCGCGCCTTTCACCAGAATGGTCTCCTGGCGGAAGGTCTCGGAGCGGAGCTGCCCCAGGAAAGAATCGGTGCCCAGGTAGAACTCGCTGCCGACCGGGAAAAGCGCCTGGTGGCGCGTGATGATGTCGCCGATGCCGATGACACGGTCCACGCCTCTTGACTTGATTTCCTGCGCCACCTGCTGGTAGAGGGCATGTTCTTCCACGCCGGCCTCCAGCAGGTCAGAGACAATGAGGGTCTTGCGGCCCCGGCGGGCCTGCTGGCCCAATACGTCCAGGGCGATGCGCAGACCGGCCAAATCATTGTTGTAGGTATCGTCAATGACGTAGCAGCCGTTGATGGCTTCCTTGCGCTCCAGGCGCATGGCCACCGGATGCAGGCGCTCAAACTTGGCGGCCAGTTCTTCAGGCTTCACGCCCACGTGCAGCAGCACGGCCAGGCAGTGCAGCGCGTTTTCCAGCGAGGCCTCGTCTGAGAAGGGCAGCACCAAATCCTGGCCCTTACCTTGGTAACGGAACCGGACCTTGGTCTTGCCGTGGTGCATCTCCAGCACCTTTATTCTTAGCTGAGCCTCGGCGTGCTCATGGAGGGTCCACGAAAAAGCGGGGATACCAGCGGCTTTTACGGCCTCATGCACCTGGGCCTGATCGGCGCAGTAAATCAGCTGCGCCACGTGGTCAAACAGTTTCAGTTTTTCTTCCAGCTTCTGGGCGTGGGAAGTGAAGCCTTCGTCGTGCGCCGGGCCCAGGTTGGTGAACACGCCAATGGTGGGCTGCAGCACACTGGCCAGGTGCTCCATCTCGCCGGGCTGGGAAATACCCGCCTCAAACACCCCCATGGTATGGCTCTCGTTGATCTGCCACACTGAGAGCGGCACGCCAATCTGGGAGTTATAGCTGCGGGGGCTCTTGACCACCCGCTCAGAGGCACTCAGCAGTTGCGCCAGCCACTCCTTGACAATGGTCTTGCCGTTGCTGCCTGTGATACCGATGACCGGAATGTTGAATTTGCGCCGGTGGTAGGCGGCCAGCCGCTGCAGGGCCTGCACGCTGCTGGTGACCAGCAGGAAATTGGCCTCGGGGTAAGATGTCAAGTCCATGAGGCCAGAGCCGTCTTCCACCACAAACTGCCGTACGCCGGCCTGGTAAAGCTCCGGCAGGTACTGGTGCCCGTCGTGGAATTCACCCCGAATGGCGAAAAACACCGAGGAAACGGCATTGGCAATCTTCCGGCTGTCGGTGAGCAGGTGCTGCACGGGGTAGGTGCCGTTGCACTGCACCAACATGCCCCCCGTTACCTGCGCAATCTCTTTGAAAGTAAACATGCTGTAGTTTGACTGGTAGTCAAAGATACAACAGAAGAAATACTTACCGGCCGCAAATTTCCCGCAAAAGGCCCATCTGCCGCCGGCGTTTTTGCGCTGTTTCCAGAAAAAGGGCCAGAAAACTGCCTCCAGCATTGCGAGGCCGGGGCACAGCCCTGCCCCGCAAACAGAAAAGGCCTGGTGTTAGGCCATACCGCCCGCAACGGCTACCTTTGTGTTTTTTAAACTTTTTCCTGTGAAATTCAACCGTTTCCACGGAGCCGCCATCAGCTCCTTCGTTATATGGGGGTTCATTCCCTTTCCGCTCAAAGCCTTAACCAACTTCCCCAGCAGCCAGATTCTGTACTTCCGGATTCTGGTGGCAGTGCTTACCTTGCTGGTGGTTTCGGGCACTACCCGCCGGGAGCAGTGGCGCCAAACCTATAAAAGGTTCAAGGCGGATACTCCCTTTGAAAAGCGCCGGTTTGTGCTCTACACCCTGCTAGGCGGCGCGCTGCTGACCATCAACTGGCTGGCCTTTATTTACGTGGTGAACCACGTAGACATTCAGACGGGCTCGTTTTCCTATCTGCTGTGCCCTATCCTTACTGCCACCTTGGGCTTCCTGATCCTGCACGAGCAGCTGCGGGTGCACCAATGGGTATCGGTGGGGTTGAGCCTGATGAGCTGTCTCCTGGTGGGCACCGATTCTTTGTACAACCTGCTGTTTGGCTTGCTCATTGCCGCTTCGTACGCCTTTTACCTGATCACGCAGCGGCTCCTGAAGGACTACGACAAGATTGTGCTGCTCACGCTGCAGTTGCTGCTGGCCTTTCTGTTCATCGGGCCAAGTTACCCCTGGTTTGTGGGCGAGGCGGCCCAGCCCATCACCGGCCACTTCATTGCCCAGATTGTGCTCCTGAGCTGGGTATTCACGGTGATTCCGCTGTTTCTGAACCTGTACGCCTTAAAAGAACTCAAATCGGCCACGGTGGGCGTGCTCATGTACCTCAACCCCATCATCAACTTTACCATGGCGTTTCTGTACTTCGGGGAGGTGGCCAGCGAGCAGAAGGTGTTGGCCTACGGGGTCATCTTCGCCTCGGTAGTCCTGTACAACCTGCCCCTGGGAAGGAAAAAGGACGCCGTGGCTTCGGCCTAATTTTATGGGAGGCAGTGCAACCGTTGGGGCAGTTTGGGGCTCTTCTAGGTAAAAGGCCAAAGAAACACTCCTGAGCCATGATGAAAAGCACCTGTATTACCCTGTTCACGGGCCTCCTGGTAGCGGGTTGTGCCCACACCGAGAGCCTGACCTCCACCGAAGGCCCCACCACCACGGCGCAGCAGCAGACCGAGGGGCTTGTGCTACCAATGCAGAAACCCGTTGCGGCCCTGGGGCTCACCCTCACCCTGCAGAAAGCCGATGACAGCCGCTGTCCCCTGAACGCGACGTGCATCAGGCAAGGCTCTGTGGTGACGCACCTGCGGGTGCAGGACGCCCAGGGCAATGCCGCCACTAAGATCCTGTACCTGGGCGATGCCCTCACGGCTCCCGAGGACCGGGGCGTGCGCGAGGCAGACACGGTGCTGGTGGCCCTGGGCAGCAAAAGTTACCGCTTAGTCCTGACGGAGGTGCAGCCGTACCCCAACACCTCTGACCCCAACCCCCCGGAGAAAACGGCGAAGGTGTCAGTAGCGACGCTATAAAGATTTTTTAGAGGGTTGTTTTGAATGGGAAAGCCCGCGGCAGAAGCTGCGGGTTTTGCTTTTTAGCCCGTTTCAGGCCCATTTTTCAGAAAACAGCCCCTAAACAGCCGCTTAAACCTCATAGAGTTCCAGGGGCAACCCGTCGGGGTCAGCGAAGAAGCAGAAGCGCTTGCCGGTGTGCTCGTCTACCCTTATTTCCTGCACTGCCACGCCCTGGTCCAGCAAACCCTGGCGGGCTTTTTCCACCTCTTCCACCGCAAAGGCCAGGTGGCGCAGGCCGGCCGCCTCGGGGTACGAGGGCCGCGCGGGTACCCGGGGGAAGGAGAACAGCTCCAGCACGTACTGGCCGTTCAGGGCCAAATCGGCTTTGTAGGAGTTCCGCTCGGCGCGGTAGATTTCCTGCTGCAGCGTAAGCCCCAGCACCTGCGTATAGAACGCCTTGGACACCGCGTAGTCTGAGCAGATAACGGCAATGTGGTGAATGCTTTTCAGTTGAATCATGGCACAAAGGTACGCATCCCGCCGGTGCAACGTGTACGGCTAGAAGCCGTAGCCCAGCCTGAGGCCGGAGCTTACCTTCTGCCGTTCTTGGAAACCGGTGTAAAAATCTACTCTGAACACTTTAAACAGGTGCTCCAGGCCCACGCCCAGCTCCAGGTAGTGCCCGGCGGCCGGGGTGTGCAGGTAATTGACGCTGGCTACCTCCTGCCACTTCAGTTTTCTGATCAAGGGGAGCTTGTTCAGGATAAAGCCATTGAAATGGTGGCTGTAGTGCGCCTCTACGTAGGTGCGCTGAGTGCTGTAGCGGTAATAGGGCAGCAGCTGGAAACCGCTGAAATCGCCCGACAAAATGGTGCGGTTGCCCGAGAAGTGCCGGAAATCCATGAAGTAGAGCTGGTCCTTGCGCCAGAACGTGCCCACGCTGGCCGAGTAGCTGCTGGTGCCCAGCAAGCCCAGGCTCAGGTCATCGCTCACGCCAAAGGAGACAAAGTCATAGTCCACATCGCTGCCCAGCAGCCCGGCAAAGCCCTTGCGGTACGTGAGCCGGAAGAGGGGCCATTTGGAGCCCAGGTTAATCTTACGGTCTGGGTGGGAGATGTACTCGGCCCCCGGCCGGTAAGACAAACTCACCGCCGCCGTGAGGGCCTGGTGGCGGGGAAAGGCCGTGCTACCCACCTCGGCGTTGTACGGGTCATTGGGGGTGAACGCCCTGGAGGCCCGGTCACGGGCCACGTACCCGGTGGTGTTGAAGAGCATCTCGCGTTGGGCAAACTCGGCCAGAAACGTGGCCGAAAGCCCGTTCACCAGTTCGCGGTTGTGCCACAGCCGCAGGTAGCCCTTCTGGTACAACTTGGCGTAGTTCTCTTCCAGCAGCAGGGTGTACACGGTGTTCACAAAGGGCGTAATGGGCTCCTCGGGGTTGAACTGGCTCACAAAGCGACCGCCCTCCAGCCCCACCGACCGCCGTCTTACCAGGTCATAGTTGTACGAGGCCGCGATCTTGGCCTGCGCCCTTTGGTTGCTGAACCCGTAGCGCAGCGTGGGGGCAATGGTGTAGCTGCGGCGGTCCTCAAACCGCTTGGTGTAGCTGATGCGCAGGTTGGCCACCAAACCCTCCACGGTGTTGTACTGCCAGATGCGCGTGATGGGCTCTATGTTGAAGCTGTTGCGCTCATAGGAGTTGCGGTACGAGTACCCCGACAGCAGCAGGTTGGCTACCGTGAGTTTGTTGTTCTCCTGGTCCAGGGAGTCTTTGTAGGGCTTGGATTCCTTGATCACCTGCAGGCTGTCTTTGGTGTGGTAGTCAGAGACCTCTTCTTCGGTGAGCGGCACCGGCCGCATCTGGGCCCAGTACGCGCTGTCACGAATGTTGGCGTTCTGTTCAATCAGGAGCACCTCTTTCTTCTTGAAGTATTCGGCCTCGGGCACGCCGGTGGCCGGCACGGCGTTGCGCTGCGCCCGGCGCTCTTTCCTGCTGAGTTTGGGGGTCGGCTCCGCCGAAAGGGTTGGCTGCGGGGGTTGAGGAGCCGCGGCTACCGGGGCAGGCGCCGGTGGCGGCTTCACAAAAGGGGCCGGTTTTACGCGGTATTTGCTGTAAACGGCCATAAAATAGCCGTTGCCCCTGAAGCCGTAGCCCTTCACGTCAAACGTGAACTTCTGCGACTGCAGCACCCATACGTTGCCGGGCGCGGGCGTGAACTGCTGCGTGATGCGCAACGTATCCACAAACTCTATCTGCTGGTCTTTGGTCACGTATAGGTTAAGGCTGTGCAGGCGCCAGGCCCCGTCTACAATGTACAGGTATCCCGCCACCACCGGATCGGTCTTGCGCTTGGGAATCACCCTGATGCGGTGAATCAAATGACCGTTGTTCTGGCTGCTGCCCACCAGCTCATACTTGTAGAAGAACATGGCGTTGTTGGCCAGCGGCGAGACAAACCCGCGCTCGTTCACGCCTTTGGCTTTGAGCAGGTTCTGGTAGAAATTCACGTTGAACTCAGAGGCCTGGTTGTAGCTGAACGCCCGGCTGTTGCCGCTCACCTTGGAGGAGATCATGCGCTCGCGGTATTTGTTGGGCTGCATGAAACTCAGCTCTGAGACCGACTCAGACAGGTACAGGATGCCCGGCTTGAGGCCGGCCGGCACTTTAATAAGGCCCAGCACCCGCTTGGGCACGTCAATGAGCCGCTGCAAGCCTTTTACGTACACCTGGGCGGTGTAGGCCTGCACTTCCTTGAGGTGGTAATCGCGCTTGGCAATGACCTGCTGCATGATGCCGTAAGCCGGGTCTTTGCCGCTGAGGCTCACCCGCACCTCGTTGAGGTTGTAGACATCGGGCAGGAGCTGCACGTTCAGCACCAACGCACTGGGGTTCTCCCCTTCGGGCACCTCAATTTCGCGGGTCTGGCTTTTGTAGCCCACGTACTGAAACACCACCGTGAACTTGCCCGGATCTACGGTAAGCTGGTAATCGCCGCGCTCATTGGTGGTAGAGCCCACGGTGGTGCCTTGCAGGTACACGGTGGCGAAGGCCAGCCCCTGCCCTTTCTCATCGGTGACCTTGCCTTTCAGCGTGCCGGCCTTGGCCTCTACGGCCAACAGACAAACGCACCAAACCAGCACCGCGGGCAGATACTTGTGGAGCAGCACAGTTATAAAAGCAGTGGGCATGGACAAGGAGTTTGGCAGCATAACGAAGGAGGCCTTGGTTCTGATATAGAAATCGACCTATATACCGTTTGGTTGTTCAGCTCTAATGCTTCTGATCGGCCCCAAAACCCGGGGAATTTACAGAGTGGGTTTCTTAAGAAAAAGCCCGCAGCTGTTTTAGGCCCGTTTTCAGGAAAATACCCCTAAAACCATCAGGAGGTTGCCAGCTTCGCCTCCTGCTCCCGAAGTTTCCGGCTGTAGAGCATGTTCAGCACCACGCCCAGCAGCACCAACGCAATGCCCAGGTAAGAATAGAAATGGAAGGTCTCCCCAAAGAACACAAACCCCAGCCCCAGGGCATACAGGATACCTATGTAGTTAAGGCTAGCCACGCGGGCCAGTTTCTCTACCTGGTAAGAACGGGTCATGAAGTACTGGCCCAGCTGCGTGAGAATGCCCGTGAGCACTAGCCAAACCCAATCATTGCCCCGCAGCGGCACCCACTCAAACAGGCAGAAAAGAAGTGAGAGCGGCAACGAAACCAGCGGGAAGTAAAACACGATGACCAGCGGGTGGTCGGTCTGGCTGAGCTTGCGCACCGAATTGTACGCCACCCCCGACAAGAACGCGCTGCCAATGCCAATGAGCAGGTAGTACCCCGAGATGCGCGTGTCAACGCCCTCAATCACCAGCACCCCGGCAAACGAAACCAAAAAGAACACCCATTGCCAGGGCATTACTTTTTCTTTGGCAATGAACACGCCCAGCAAGGCCGTGAAGATAGGCGCCAGGTACTGGATGGTCACCGCCCCCGCCAACGGAATATTCTGCAGGGTAGTGTAGAACAGGAGCAGCGAGAAGCCTCCGGCCAGCCCCCTAATAAAGAGTACGGCTTTACGGTTGCCCCACGGTGACACCCTGGCCCGCCGGATCATGGCGTAGCTCAGCAGCAGCGAGATGATGGACCGGAACAGCACCACCTCCATGGGCGGCAGGTGCGACAGAAACTTGACGCACACGTTCATGAGCGCGAAAAAGAACGTGGAAAGCAGCATGTACTGGACACCTTTGGTCATGGCGGTAAGCGGTAAGAAATGAGGCCGCAAAGGTCGGGCTTTTTACGGTAGCAAGTACGCTAACTGCTGGTTTTAGGGGCAGATACTTGCCTTGGCGCAAACTGTTTTTGCCTACTTTTGGTTAAAAGAATAGACCTGCCAAGGGAAATCTACTTAACCTATTGCCCGTGTTCCAGCCCAAGAAAAAGAAAGTCTACACCAAGAAAGAAGCGCTGCCCAAGATTGCCGCCTACTGCGCCTACCAGGAGCGCACCCAGAACGAGGTACGCGCCAAGCTGCTGGACTACGGCCTGGACCTGGAAGAGGCCGACGAACTGATAATCCTGCTTACCCAGGAAAAACTGCTGGATGAGGAGCGCTATGCCCAGGCTTTTGTGCGGGGCAAGTACGGCCTCAAGCGCTGGGGCCGCCGCAAAATCCAGTTGGGCCTCAAAGCCAAGGGCCTGTCTGATTACTGTATCCGGAAAGGCCTGCAGGAGATTGACCCTGAGGTGTACTGGAGCAACCTGCTCTACCTGCTGGAAAAGAAAAACGCCTCAGAAACGGAACGCAACCCCTTGGCCCGGCGGCAAAAGATCCACTACTTCCTGCAAAGCAAAGGCTATGAATTAGACCTCATCCAGGATGCATGGCGGGAACTGGGGCTTGGGTGATTCATGTGCTAATTTCTTAATGTGCTGTTTTCTGATTTGGGAATTTGAAGATGCGGAAATGTGAAGATGCTCCGTAGAATAGTTTGTGACTGTTTTCTGAGAAAAAGCCCTAGAACCGTCTAAGCCTTTCTGGCGCGAAACTGCAGTCCCTTGCCACTATGGCGCGGAAGTTACTTCCGTGCCTTTCTTTTGGAATTCCTTAGCAAACTCAGAGATACTTCCCGCGCAGTAACTAGAAAAAAGTACGCAGCAATCCCAATCTCTCTGCCTCCGCAGCGAGGGTAGTCAGGAGTCTACTCCACATCCGCAGGCACGAGTTACAAACTCGCGCCAGGTAAGAGCCAGGCAGGTTGCGGCTGAAAGGCTACTCAAAAAAGTCTATCTTCTCTTTTGCACTGGGGGGGCGGCCATGGTCTCGCGGGGCATGAGGTAGACGCGGCGGCCAGTCATGTTCTCCAGCATCGGCTTCAGGACCTTCTCGGCATTGAGGGAGGTTTGCTTCAGGATGCCGCTGCTGAGAGCCGCTTTTTTCACGTTCTCCTCGGCGTATTTGTAGCCTTCGTCCACCAGTTCGGCATCCTGGAAGTAGGTGTTCTCCTTGCTGAACACCTTGGATTGCGTATGGTCCACGCGGTAATAACAGATCTCCGGCGCGGGCAGGCTCACGTGCAGCACCGAGTCCCCGATGAACTGCAAGTCGCCCGGCTGTAGTTTTTGCAGGTCAATGCAGCCCACTGCCTCTCCGCCCACAATCAGGGCCACTTTGGAGTTGGGCAGAAAGCGGGAAACCTCCCTGGAATATTCCACCACGTCTTTGAAGTTGTAGCGCACCAGCTCCAGTTTACCCATCTCCTCTATTTTGGTGAGGATGGTGTTGTGCGTCACCTCCACGGCCGGTTCCTCCTGGGGGTTCAAGAAGTTCTTCACCGGAATGAGCAAAAAGCGCCAGGCCAGGCCAGCCACAATCAAAAACAAAACCCAGGGAATAAGCTTACGGAGCACAAACAGGATACGCATTGAGGAAAGGTTGATGTCTCTACGTATATGCGAAAACCCTGCCGAAAGTTACCAATCCTGTTTTTGGCCTGTTTTCAGGGGATTGGCAAAAGGGTAAGTCTGTCTGCAATAGCGTGAAAAGTTGTACCTTTGAAGCCCCGCAGCAGGAGGATTCTATGACAAAACTAAATGGCGCAAAAGCACTCCTAGCATTAGCTTGGCTTGTGTTACAGGTCCTGCTATATCAGCAGCATGGCGTTAAGGTGGTGTATGACAGCCATAGGTTCATCCTGTTTACCAATGAGATTCTGGCAGGACAGCCGGTCACCTATCCTCAGGTATGGCGCTACCTGGGCTATCCAGGATTTCTGCTACCATTCTTCTATGCGGGTCTTTCACTCAAGACCATTGTTTGGGCGCAAATGGCTGTTTCGGGCTTAGCATCTATGCTGCTGTATCGGGCTGCCAGGCAACTTACTAAGCACGAAGGCCTGGCCCTACTCACTGCCGCCCTCTTTGCCCTTAACCCAGACCTTCAGGCTTGGAATTGCTACATTCTCACCGATTCACTGTTCACCAGCCTTACTACCCTGTGTCTTTGCTTGCTGCTATTGCCTATGAACCGCTACCACTGGGGCGGGTTTGTTCTAGCACTACTTTGGGCAGTATTGGTGAGGCCCAACGGATTTGTTGTCTTACTGGCAGTAATGGGGTACTACCTCCTAAAATACAGACCTTATAGAACATGCAACAAGTGGGTCTTAGCGACAACAGGTGCTCTCCTGGCCTTGCTCTTCTATTGGGTACTGGATAGATTCCTACTCCAGGCTTTCACCCTTATGATCCCCTATGAGCGCGGCGACCTGATCTATGGCTATTACGAAATAGTGTTAAACAAGTATTATCAACCTCAAATGCCACCTTACACGCTTACCCCGCTGGGGCAGGTAGTATGGTTCCTTTGGGCTAATCCGCTTTACTTTGTAGGCATGGCGTTACTAAAGGGATTCTTCTTTTTCATCCATGCCAAACCCTATTACTCATTGGCGCATAATCTGCTCATTTTGGCATTTTTACTGCCCGTGTATGCCTTCGCCTGGCTTGGCTGGAGGCGCGCCCAACTTCCTACTCCGGTAAAAGCCTTACTACTTACACCCACGCTCATGCAGGTGGGTATCACCATGCTTACCATTGAGGACTGGGATGGGCGTTGGTTGTACCCTGTATTGCCCTCTATCCTACTTTTAGCGGCTCTGGGAGCAAGAACAACATTTCCCACCCTCTTCCACCGCGCGCACCTTGCCAGCTAAAATTATCAACCGTTTCCCAACTTGGTGGCTTGCAGGCTTGTCTGCTATTCCGGCCTTGATTTGGCTTCTGCTCCAGCATTACCTCTATCAAAGATCAGGCATTCAGATACCAGCCGATGCCGTGTTCCGGTATATCCCTTACGCCCAGGATGTTGCTCAAGGGCTTAACTATGACTTAGGGCAGGATATTCGCTATGCCGGCTATACATCTGTTATAGCGGGGTTTCTTAAGGCAGGTCTTCCATATGGGTATGTAGTGGGGCTACAGGTATTCCTTTCGCTGGCTGCCTTGCTCCTGGTCCAGCGTTTGGTGGCGGTTATTACCAACAGCTGGCTTTGCTCCCTTATAGCGGCGCTGCTGGTGGCTACCAGCCAGGACATACAGCAGTGGAACTTTTATGTTCTAACGGAATCTATTTTCACCAGCACCTGGGTCTTTTGCACCGCTATGCTGGTATTATGCCGGAATCGCACAGCCTGGGTGCTTGGTATTCCGCTCTGGCTGTTTGTGTGCCTGGTCAGGCCTAACGGGATTTTTATCATAGTGGCGGCAGCCGTTTATTTATTCGCCATCCGCTTCCAAACTTCCTCTGCGGTTCAGCGGCGGAAGATGCTGCTTGGAGTGGGCATAACGGCTATTTTGTTCTTTCTGCTCCTCAACCAATTGTTGGGACCTTTCACGTTGGTGGAAACGTATGCACGGGGCGAAATTATTTATGGCACGGCCTACTCCAACCTAACGCCACCAGGTTCTTCTATGTACAGGATTGAGCCTCCCAGCACGCTTCAGATGCCACCTACAACGGCATCTGCGCTTGGAAAACTCTTTTTGTTCTTCTGGCACAATCCTGTTTTCTTTTTAAAGCTGGCCTTAGTAAAGGGAGCC
Source organism: Rufibacter psychrotolerans (assembly GCF_016924645.1). Lineage (GTDB taxonomy): Bacteria > Bacteroidota > Bacteroidia > Cytophagales > Hymenobacteraceae > Nibribacter > Nibribacter psychrotolerans. Next base: position 257,841 of record NZ_JAFFJV010000003.1, read on the forward strand.
GTTTTCATCGCTTTCGCCAAACCTTACTTCTCCTCAGCGCACAATCTTTTTATCTTTCTAACTGTTTACCCCTGCTACCTGCTCAGTACTCAAGCCTTTAAAAACAAACGAAGCCGGGCAGTGGTGGTGGCCCTGTTCTCGCTTGTGGGCCTTCAAACGCTTATGGTAATGTTCACAGTAGAGGATTGGGACTGCCGATTTATGGCTCCTATTCTCCCGTTCATTTTCATGCTGGGTGCCATAGGACTTAAACAGACAGTAGGACGCCACTTCCCAGCCTGGGATAGAATTGATAGCCAAACAGATTAGCGAAGAAAATCTAACTCCAACCCATACCGCTGCGCGTAGCCGGCCCAGCCTTGTTGGCCGCCGGTGTGTACGGCTATTAGCCTTGCGCCTCTGGGGAAATACTCCTGCCTGAGCAGATCAAACACGCCGTATAGCATTTTGCCGGTGTAAACCGGGTCCAGCAGAATGCCGTGCTGTGCGTGAAAATCCTGGATAAAAGCCAGCAGCTCGGGCTTGTGTTTGGCGTAGCCGCCGAAGTGATAGCCTGTTTGCAGGTCCCAGTTGTGGTAGGTTAGTCCGCTGTACGCCTGTACCAGATCGGTCACGTCCTTTTGCAGGAACTCGCCGCCTTTGAGAGCCGGAAAGCCGATGATGTGGCCTTTGCCCGCGGCTCCAGCGATAATTCCAGCCAGGGTTCCGCCGGTGCCCGCAGCGACGCAGAGCACGTCCCAGGGCTCCGTCAGTTCAGACACAATCTCCGTGCAGCCCTTTACCGCCAGCAGGTTGGTGCCGCCTTCGGGGAGCAGGTAAGGTTTTGGGGCTGTTTTCAGGATTTCGGCCTGAAAATGCGGCTCGTGGCGGAGGCGGTAGTCAGAGCGGGAGAGATAGCGCAACTGCATGCCGCACTGGGTGGCAAAGTGCAGCGTGGGGTTAAGCGGAAGCGTTTCCTCACCCCGTATGTAGCCGATGGTACTAAAGCCAAATTCCCGACCGGCAGCGGCCACGGCGGCGATGTGGTTGGAGAAAGCCCCGCCGAAGGTCACCAGCGTCTCGCAGCCTTGCTCCCGCGCCGCCTGCAGGTTGTACTTCAGCTTCCGCCACTTATTGCCCGGGATGCCGGGGTGCAGCAAGTCCTCGCGCAGCACCCACAACTCCACTCCTTTCTGGGTGAGCAACGGATCTGTGATATGCTGTAAGAGCGAGATTTCCGGCACGGGCGACAGTTAGTTTTTGGCGAGGCTCAGGATCTGGAAGGCGCCGCGGGCTACCAGCAGGAAAACCAGCGTGCCCACCACCAGATCGGGCACCGCCGATTGGGTGACATACACCAGCGCACCGGCCAAGATCACGCCCATGTTGGCAATGACATCATTAGACGTGAAGATCATGCTGGCTTTCAGGTGGGCTCCCTTACCCTGGGATTTCCGCAGCAGGTACAAAGAAACGGAATTGCCCACCAGCGCGAAAGCAGAAACGCCCACCATGGTCCATAAATCGGGCAGGGCCTCGGCCCCCAGGTACCGGCGCACTACTTCGGCGAAGCCCAGCATGGCTATGGCCAATTGGAAATAGCCGCTCAGTTTGGCTATATTTTTCTGGCGGGCCAGGGTGCCGCTCACCACCCACAGGCTCAGGCCATAGACCAAGGCATCGGCGAGCATGTTCAGCGAATCAGCGATTAGGCCCATGGAGTTGGCCCAAAAACCGGCGGCCAGCTCAATCAGGAAGAAAGCCGCGTTGATGAAAAGCACCAGTTGCAACAGCTTCCGTTCCTCACCGGAAGTATCCAGAGCGGTCTCTGCTCTTTCAGAGTATTCGGTGGTGAGCAGGCGGGCACCTAAGCCCAGGGTGGACAGGGCGGAGGAAACGGGCCGTACCTCGCCGGTGTGCCAGATGTCTACCTGGCGGGTAGCCAGGTCAAAGGCCAGCCGTTTCACCGTGGCTTGCCCTTTCAACCTCGTCAGGACCTTCTGCTCTTCCTCGGCGCGTCCCATCTGCGCGATATAGAAGGTTGATTTCTGCATAGGCTTGTAACGGCCAATTGCACCGGTGCAGTACAAGGCAGGGCAAAAAAGAAGCTGCCGTTTTAGGCCCGTTTCCAGAGAAACAGCCCTAAAACGGCAGCTTTCAAAGTATTTTACATCTAAACGTCGGAAGGTCTGCGGCGGCGGAAGCCGTACGCCACGGCTCCAATCACGCCCGCAAACACCAGCAAGGAAGAAATGAGGGCCACGGTGTTGCCCAGGCTGTACTCGTTCGGTTCAAACTTAAACTCTACCACGTGGTTTCCGGCCGGCAGGTGCATGGCGCGCAGGATGTAGTTGGCCCGGAAATGGTCTACCGGTTTGCCATTCAGGTAGGCTTGCCAGCCATCGGCGTAATAGATCTCAGAGAACACGGCCACGCCCGGCTGGGCTACCACGGCGGTGTACTTGAGGTAGTTGGGCTGGTACTCCACCAGTTTAATGATAGAACCAGTGGTGGTATAGCGCTGCGGCTTCACGTTGGGGAACTTGGAAACGTCTACAATGGCTTCGTGCTTGGCGTCAATACCTTTGAGAGCGGCCAGTTCCTCGTCCGGTGAGTTCACGGCCCGCACTTCGTCCACGTACCAGGCGTTGCCCAGGTACCCCGGAATCAATTGAACCGGATTCTGCTCCTGCCCCGTAATGGCGTACTTGGCGTTGAGCATGTTCAGCACCTGGATGTTGCCTTGCGCAATGTGCTGCTCAATCACGTCCTGGTAGCGGCGCAGCTTGGCGCCGTGGTACCCGCCAATAGACTTATGGAAGTAAGACGTGCGGGCCTCGTTGAACGGATTGGCCACGTTGTACACACGGTAGCTTAGTTCTTTGTCCTGCAGGATGATCTGGTCGGCGCGGGTGGGCTGGAAGAAGGTGGCGCTGTAGTCTTTCTGGAAATCGTCGTTGTTGAGGTAGCGCTTGTCAACGGTCCAGAGGTCTACCAGAATCAGCAAGCCTATCACGGCAGTGGCCATGAAGGAGCTCATTTTCTTTCTGGTGTAGAAGTAGAGCGTACCGGCGGCCAGCAAAATAAACACCAAGGAACGGAAGGCATCGCCGCGCAGCATGGCCTCTCGGTCCTCACGGATGGCCTGAATGGGGTATTGGTACTGGGCCAGTTGCTCGTCTACGGCCCCCACGTAGTCAAACGTGCCGCTCAGAAGCACCAGCAGCAGGCAAAGTCCGCCGGTAGCGCCCAGGGCGATGAGGATTTTCTTGGGCAGGTTTTCAATGGGCTCGTTCTGGATCACGCGGCACAGCGCCAGCACCGCCAGCAAGGTCATGGTTACCTGGGCAATGACCAGGGCCATGCTCACCGCCCTGAACTTGTTGTAGCCCGGGAAGTAGTCAAACATGAAGTAGTTGAAGGCCTCAAAGTTCTTGCCCCAGCTCAGCATAAACGACAAGATGGTGGCGCTCAGGAGCCAGATCCAGAGGCGGCGCGGCGTTACCAGCAAGCCCAGCACAAACAGGAAGCAGACAATGGCGCCCATGTACACCGGACCGCCCACAAACGACTGATCGCCCCAGTAGAACGGCATGGTGGCATTCTGCAGCTGCGCCTCGGGCACGCCGCCCTGTGCTAATTGCTTGTAGGTTTCAGAGTCTTTCTCCAACGGCCCCTGGGAGGCTCCGCCGTAGAAGTTAGGCACCAACAGGGTCATGGTTTCGCCCACACCGTAGCTCCACTGGAAAGCGTATTCGCGGTCCAGGCCGGAACCTATTTCAGAGGCGTCTTTGCCCTGGGTCAGTTCAGAGGCTCCTCTGATAGAATATTTGCCGTACTCGGCAGTGGTATAGATTCGGCCGAAGCTCACGCCCGCCGCCAGGGCCGCGCCAAGAGCCAGGATGAGGGTACGCTTAAAGAAATCAGCGATTCTGCCTTCCTTGGCCCAGCTTACCAGCTCCACAATGCCAAAGATGAGCACGATGAGCAGCAGGTAGTAAGTAATTTGCAAGTGGTTGGTGCGGATGTGCATGGTTAACCCGAAGGTAAACAGCGCCGCCCCAATCAAGAGGTTTTTGCGGTAAGCGTACCACAGCCCCGCCAGCACCAGCGGCAGATAGGCAATGGCCAGGGATTTAGTATTGTGCCCGGCTTCCAGAATGGCGAAGTTGTACGACACGAAGGTATACGCGATGGCTCCTACCGCCGCCAGCATCGGCCGGAGGCCGAACACCACAAACATAATGTAGGCACACACCAGCGTGATGAAGATATTGGAAGCTACCAGCGGCAACCCGGCTGTGAAGAGCGAGTGCACGTACTGGAACAGATCACCGGAAAACTGTACGCTGATGAGGTAAGCCGGCATGCCGCTGAACATGGAGTTGGTCCAGAGGGCTTCCTCACCGGTGCGTTCCCGGTAATCGGCAATCTCTTTGGCACCGCCCTGGAACTGCACCACGTCGTGCTGCATCAGGCTTTTGCCGTCAAAAAAGATGGGCGAGAAATAGGCTACTACCAGCAGCAGAAAAAACAGAAGCACCAGCAGGTGCGGCAACACTTGGCGGTTGAAATCTAGTTTAGAAGAGGCCATGGGGTTTGATTGCAATAAAAAAGCCCGATGCGTTTGGCATCGGGCTTGAAAGATACTCAGTTTATTTCACTTCTTCATAATCTACGTACTCACCGCCGGGGAAGTCCTTGCGCGGTCGTTTGTCCTGGGGCACGTACTCCACCTTTACCTTACCGCCGCCAGCGGCCGATTGGCTGCGGCTCTGCTGCTGATACTGTTGGTAGTGCTGCTGCTGGTGGGGCTGGCCCTGAAAGGCGGCATACTCCTGGGCCTTGCGCATCTGCTTCTGGACAAACGTTTTGAGTAGGAAGCGGATGATGTACGGCATTAAGAACCGTAACAGGAACATCACCGCCAGCATGATCAGGAAAAATTTCACTAGGCGTTAGGGTTTGGTTTGAAATAAAAGTCGCCCCCCTGGTATTGGTCAATCTCCTGAGGGGTACAGGGAGATAACGTCTGGCCGCCGCGTAACGTGTACACGCCGTAGTCTAAACGGGTTAAAATCTCCACCACTGCCCGGCGGTTCTCGGCGCCGTTCAGCTCTGTCTGGATCAACGGCCGGTGGCGCTTTATAGTTTCCTGCAGGTGGGCAAACACCTGGTTTTCATAGCCTTCCACGTCGCATTTGATAAAATCCAGTCGGTCCAGATCAGCGAACAGTTCATCTGGCACGCGCATTTCCACCTGGTAGGTCTGGGCGTATTCTTCCTTGGCCGAGCTCGCGATTTTGGTCATGCCGTGGTGCACCAGCCCGTTGCGCACGGGCGTGCCCATCTCAATGGTGGTGTTCTCGCCGCCCAGCGCATAGGGCAACAGCGTGAGGTTGTCTACGCCGCTGGCCCGCACGTTGTCTCGCCAGATGCGCCCGAACAGTGGTACTGGCTCCACGGCCACCACTTTGCCGTTAGGCCCGGCCAGTCTGGACAGAAACGTGGAATAATAGCCCAGATTTGCGCCGATGTCTACACACGTAAACCCCGGACGGATGATTTTGCGCAGGAAGAACAGCTCTGGGTACTTGTCACGGCCCCGGCCCGAGCCCACCATGATGATGTACATCCGGCTGACCAGCCTGAGATAGCCCTCAAACCCGAGCGCCTTGACCAATAATTTGCGGAGAAGTTTCACGCGGTAAAGTTCAGCCATCTGGGGGAGAAAACAAAGGGTGCATTTTGGAGGTGTTTTTGGGAAAAAGGGCGGAAAACAGAAAAAGAGATACTACCCATTGCAAGACTTTCAATGAGACATGGAAGAACTTGGAATCCGGCCAACTGGAGCAGAACTCTGTATCTAGAAAGAGTAACCCCAAATGAGGAAAAAGAACCGCTGCCTTTCTTCAAAAAAAGCTTTGGCAGTTCCTTCCACCGGAAATTGCGTAGTAAGGTTAGAATCTTGTTTTTCAACTGCCACTCCGGCCGCATCTAAGCATTAGCCAATGTTCCTGCTGCTATTTGCCTTTTGTCTATTCCGGATTTGCGTTAGAGCGGGCAAGTGCCACCGGCTTTTTGCCAGGCATGCACCGGCACGGCTGTGGCTTGGCGCAGTTATTTTGGCGGCAGGCGCAACCCCCAACACTTTTGCCCAGGCAGATTCTGCCGCCGCCACAAGGCCTACCCCGAAGCAGGAAAAACCGCTTTTCTCCCTTGGAATAGGCGTGCAGCATGGCTTTATTTTCGCGCATTCTGTAGAGGTACAGAATACCAGGGGCGCACGGCCTACCGGCGTAGAAACCGTCCTCAGCTGGCAGCGCAATGATTCCGCCACTTTTTCCCTCTGCAACTGCTACCCCCGGCAAGGCCTGCTGCTGGCCTATTATGATTACGATGCCGGAGTATTGGGCAAGAGCGGAACCGCCGCTTATTTCCTGGAACCCACCTACCGGCTGGGAGGCCGGGTGCTTCTCTCCTTCAAAGGCGCAGCAGGGCTCTCCTACCTCACCAACCCGTACGATAGCGTTGACAACCCGGGCAACCAATCGTACAGTACCCGCGTGAGCGCCTATTTGCTGGTGGGTGTGGGTGCCTGGGTACGGCTATCGGAGCGATGGTGGCTAAACCCGAGTGTCAATTATCAGCACATTTCTAATGGAGGCTTTCGCCAACCCAACAAAGGCATTAACTGGCCCACGGCTGGCTTGGCGGTAAGTTACCAGCCCAACTTCCGCTCCTGGTATTCCGGTACGCGCACCACCGAAAAATACTGGCGAAACTACTCTCCCCGCTATGATGTAGCCTTGCTGGGCAACCTACGCCGTGGCACTGACGGAGCCGGTAACCGCAAGCGGTACCCGCTGGGCGGGCTGGCACTGCAGGCCGGCAGGCAGGTAGGACGCCTGAGCATGCTTACGCTGGGAGCCGAAGCCTACCATGACCAGGAGCTACAAGCCAGAATGCGAAGAGAAGGCCTTACGGCCAGCCCGGTGAAAGCGGGGCTGCTGTTGGGCCACGAGTTTTTGCTGGGCCGGTTTCTGTTCAGCCAGCGTCTGGGCGCATATGTGTTTGACCAAACGCCCTACTATGACCGCCTCTTCCACCGCTGGGGTTTGCAGTACCGCGTAAACCGCCACTTCAGTGCGGGCTTTCAGCTGCTGGCGCATCGGCAGGTAGCAGAATACATAGACTTCCGGTTGGCTTATACTTTTCAGAAGCGGTATGAATAAGTTTCTCCTCAGCAGTATTTAGGAATCAGGGAAGAAAACAAAGCAGTGCGTTTTGGAGGTGTTTTGGGGAAAAGGAGAGGGAAATCATGTATCAAGATACTTTTCTTTCCAACTCTATTCTACTACATTGAGTCTACTTCATGGCTTTGCAAACACAAAGCATTAATCCTGCAATACAAATGAACAGACCGCAAACCATTCAGATATTTTTACCTGATGGCTCTCCGAGGAGTGTGAAAATTGCTGAAATCACCAACAGAGTTGTTAAATCCATTCTGGTGCCGAGGAATAAAATAGACTATATTTCTAGTAGAGATGAATTAAGAAATGTTGGAGTTTATTTCTTATTTGGGGAGTCAGAGGACAAAGCGAAACCCATTGTATACATTGGGGAGGCAGAAGACTGTCTTGAACGCTTAAAACAACACAACAGGGGAAAGGAGTTTTGGAATTATGCTATTGTCATGGTCTCTAAGATAAATGCTTTCACAAAGTCACATACTAAATATTTGGAACATATTGCAATAGCACAGGCAAAGGAGGCAAACAGGTATGAAACCGAGAACTTCACAATTCCGAGCAAGCCATTTGTGACTGAATCAATGGAGGCAGATCTACTGGACAGTTTTGACACAATAAAAATTCTTCTTTCTACCCTCGGGTTTCCAGTATTCGAAAAAGTAAGTAAAGAACAAATAACTGCAAAAGAATTGCTTGTGCTTAATGGTAGAGATATTAAGGCTGAAGGGGATTTGATTGATGATGGGTTTGTAGTCTTCAAAGGTTCTCAAGCAAAAAAAGATACTGTACCATCCTGCCATGACTATCTAATTGACTTAAGAAACAAACTTCTTCAAAGCGAAATTATAAAAGAAGTAAATGGCAATTATTTGTTTACCCAGGACTATGTTTTCAACTCACCCAGCACAGCTGGAGGTGTAGTTTTAGGAAGATCCACAAATGGTTGGACAAAGTGGAAAAACAGGGACGGTAAAACTTTGGATGAATTAAAAAGGAAGTAGCTCCGCAATAGCAAAACGGTAGAATCAGAACTCACTATTAAATCCTACGCTATTTATACCCAAACGGGTATAAAATCCCACTCATACAACTCACTTTATACCCGATTGGGTATAAAAACAAAATAATTCCTATCTTTATACCTCAACGGGTATAAAATGAATAAAGGAGACTTACAAAGCTTCGTCAAAGACCGAAGAAAACGGCTGGGGCTTACCCAAGAAGAACTTTCTTACAAAGCTGGAGTAGGACTTCGGTTTATACGGGACTTGGAACAGGGCAAACCCACACTCCAGATGGATAAAGTAAACCAAGTGTTGAAACTGTTTGGCTATGAATTAGGGCCAGTATCAGTAAACCGGGAGAAGTTAGCCAATGAAGAGCGCTAGAATCTACATGCACCAACATTTGGCGGGCATCCTCACCGAAGACAGCGAGGGCTATCATTTCCAATACGACACTGCTTACCTGGAGCTTCCTGAGGCAGAACCTATTAGCTTAACGCTACCGCTCAGCTCCAAAGAGTACAGCAGCGCTCTATTGTTTCCTTTCTTTGATGGGTTGATTCCTGAAGGGTGGCTTTTAGACATCGCCGAGAAAAACTGGAAGCTCAACCCGCGTGACCGCATGGGTATTTTGTTAGCCACCTGCAGAGACTGCATTGGAGCTGTTTCTGTGATTGCTATTGAACAAGGAGAAGAAGATGGAGAGTAGACGTTGCTTATACTGCTATCAGGAGCTCCTCCAACAGGAGCAAACAGAGTACCACCCCAAATGCAGCAGAAGCATATTTGGTACTACAGTTCCACCAGAGCTTCCTTATACAGAGACAGATATGTTTGCCTTGGCGGAGCAAATCATCAGGAATCAAACCACCGTCACAGGTGTGCAGCCCAAGCTATCGCTCAGCATAGAAGAATTACGGGAAAATTTAACTTCCAGAAAATTTGCCATAGTAGGTTTATGGGGCGACTACATCTTAAAGCCTCAAACTCAATATTACCGCAACCTGCCAGAGATTGAAGATGTTACCATGCACCTGGCCAGATTAGCCAAAATAAAAACGGTCAATCACTCCCTCATCAGGTTAGCTTCAGGTCAGTTAGCCTATATCACCAAAAGGATAGACCGCGTGTCAGGGAAGAAGCTGCATATGGAAGACATGTGCCAATTGACAGAGCGGCTTACTGAGCAGAAGTACAAAGGATCTTATGAGCAGATTGCAAAAGTAATTTTGCGGCATGCGGCAAATCCCGGCTTTGACCTCATCAACTTCTATGAGCAGGTAGTCTTTAGTTTCCTCACCGGGAATAATGACATGCACCTGAAAAACTTCTCGCTCCTGAAAGACCAAAACCAGGAGTATCACCTCTGCCCCGCCTATGACTTAGTGGCCTCTGAACTGGTGGTGGAAGATGACCCGGAAGAATTAGCCTTAACGCTGAACGGGAAAAAAAGAAAACTGAAGCGAAAAGACTTTGAATTAGCCATGCAGGCTGCTGGTATTGAAGCACGGGCCGTGCAAAACATTTTTAAAAAGTTTGCCAAAGCAGTAGTCAGTTGGCACAGCTTTATTAACATCAGTTTTTTACCGGAAGATCTAAAAGCGAAGTACCATGAAATGCTTGAACTCAAGCTACGGCAGTTGGAAATTTCTGGTTAATTTATAGCATCAAAGATGCCCTCATGAAAAACCTCCTCTACCTCCTGCTTGCCTTCACCATTTCCTCCGCCACCGCGCAGCAGGCTACCACCAAAGCAACTACCAACCACCCCGCTCCGGTAAACTTCACCGCCGAGCAGGACCACCAGCACATGATGAGGCAGCTGGGCATCAAGGCGCTCAGGCCGGGGCCCAGCGGTGATCCTAAGTCCCCGAATGCGGCGAACTACGACGAGGCCAAGGCCAACCCGTACCCCAACCTGCCCGAGCTGCTCACCCTCAAAAACGGCAAGAAGGTGACCACTCCGGCCCAATGGTGGAACCAGCGGCGGCCCGAGATAGTGGAGGAGTTTGAGCGGGAGATTTTCGGCCGGATTCCCAAAAACGTGCCCAAAGTGACCTGGAAGACCCTGATCTCGGAGCGCGAGATGGTAGGCTGGATTCCGGTGAACGCCAAACAGCTGGTGGGTCAGGTAGACAACTCCCAGTACCCGTTGCTGGAGGTGAACATCAACATGACGGTGGTCACGCCCGCCAACGCCAAGGGCCCGGTACCGGTCCTGATGATGTTCGGGCGCAGCGCCTTGCCGGCCCCGGCGCAGCCGCCCAAAGAGAGCCTGGAGAAGATCAACGCGGCCATGAAGAAACTGCTGGTGGAGGCAGACCCCTCGCTGAAGGCCGTCTTTGAGCAGTACCCCGCCTACACGCCCATCGCCCCGCAAGGGCTCCCTCCGTTTGGTCCGCCCGCAGCCGGAGATCCGCCTCCCACGCACCAGTTATTAGCGGCCGGTTGGGGCTATGTATTGATAGAGCCCGGCAGCATCCAGGCCGATAATGGCGCGGGCCTCACCAAAGGCATCATTGGGCTGGTGAACAAAGGCCAGCCACGTAAACCCGACGACTGGGGTGCCCTGCGCGCCTGGGCCTGGGGTGCCTCCCGCGGACTGGACTACCTGGAGACCGACCCCACGGTAGATGCCAAGCGGGTGGGCATTGAGGGCGTGTCGCGGTTCGGGAAGGCGGCGCTGGTGGCGCAGGCGTTTGACCAGCGCTTCGCGGTGGGGCTCATCGGGTCTTCCGGCGAGGGCGGGGCCAAGCTGCACCGCCGTAACTTCGGCGAGGCCGTGGAAAGCCTCACCAGCAGCTACGAGTACCACTGGATGGCCGGCAACTTCCTCAAGTACGGTGCCTCTGAGGCTACCTTCGGTCCCAAGACCGCCAACGACCTGCCGGTGGACGCGCACCAGCTCATCGCCCTGTGCGCTCCCCGGCCCACCTTCATCAGCTACGGCATTCCCGAACAGGGCGATGCCAAGTGGCTGGACCAGCAGGGCAGTTACATGGCCACCGTGGCGGCCGGACCGGCGTTCAAGCTGCTGGGCGCCCGTGACCTGGGCGTGGGGCATGACTACAAAACCGCCAAAATGCCGGGCGTGAACGTGAGCCTGCTGGACGGGGAACTGGCCTGGCGCCAGCACGACGGCGGCCACACCGATGCCCCCAACTTCAAATACTTCATCCCCTGGGCCGATAGGATGCTGAAACAAAGGGCCGCCTCTGGGACAGGCCGTTAGCCAAAAATTTGGGGACAACGCGCCTCCCTTGCATAGCGGATATTTTCTTTCGTTGCGCTATCTTTATAGTCCGTTTTCTTGTTGGCAATTTCAGTATGGACTTTCTCAGAGTAAAATCGCTGTTTCTTAGATGCCTGGCCGCATCTGCTTTCTGTGTATTCCTGTTTTCTTGCCAGAAATCGGGAAAAGCGCATAAACTGTGGGGAAGCGATGAGGACGACAAGGAACCTGTGGCGATTCCGGCCTATTTTACAGAAGATAGCGTGAAACGGCTGGCCGTGAAGCTGGATTCTGTGTTCAAGCATTTCCACAAGCGCCGGGGCTTCAACGGCACCGTGCTGGTGACCAAGTATGATAAGGTCATCTACAAAGGGGCCTTCGGCTTCGCCGATTTCTTCCGGAAAGACACGCTCACTACCCAGACCGCTTTCCAGTTGGCCTCGGTCTCTAAGCAGTTCACGGCCATGGCCATCATGATGCTGCAGGAAGAGGAAAAGCTCAGCTATGAAGACAGCGTGCAGCAGTACATCCCAAATTTCCCGTATCACGGCATTACCATCCGGCAGTTGCTCACCCACCAAAGCGGGTTGTCTAACTACACCTATTTCAGCGACAAGCTGTGGCCCGACCGCAACAAGAACCTCACCAATGAGGATGTTCTCAACCTGATGGCTCAGCACCGGCCCAAGCCCTACTACCAGCCCAACACCCACTTTGACTACAGCAACACCGGCTACAGCCTGCTGGCCTCTATTGTGGAGAAAGTGTCTGAGCAGCCTTTCGCGGAGTTTCTGCGCGAGCGCATTTTTGAGCCGCTGGAGATGAAACATACTTTCACCTACAGCCCAGACGTAGCCACCCTCACCGGTCCCATTGCCACCGGCCACACCCGTTTCCGGCAGAAACGCACCACCGATTACCTGGACACCGTGCTGGGCGACAAGGGCATTTACTCTACCGTGGAAGACCTCTACAAATGGGACCAGGCGCTCTACACGCAGAAACTGGTGAAGCGTGAAACCCTGGAGGAAGCGTTTACGGGCGGTATTCTGAAAAAGAAGAAAAATCAGACAGAGGACTATGGGTTTGGCTGGCGCATCCGTTCGCTGGAGAACGGCGACACCGCCGTGTACCACGGGGGCCTGTGGCACGGCTTCTCTACTTACCTGCTGCGCAACCCCAAAGAGCACAGCGCCCTCATTATCTTGAGCAACCTGCCCAACGGTAGCTTCAGTTATTTGCAGGACATCCGGCAGTTCCTCTACCCGGCTCAACCAGACAGCGCCGCTACACAAAAGCCCCAAGGCACGCTGGCCCGGGCGCACCAATAGATTTGGCCTCCGGTTGTTTCCCGGTTTGGCATGCCAATCAGTATGGCTCCAGTTTAGGCAGAGGTCACACTTCCACCGCATTCTGGACCGCCCGTGGCTTGGGTAATCCTCCCCCGCCTGAACGCACCTTTTCTAAAAACCACGAGAGAAGTACTTACAGGGCTTCGCTACAAAGCATTCTATTTTTAATATATACAAACTTAAGTATCTAGTACCTTCGTCATAGATTTGGTGCGGTAACGCTCCCTGCCACGTTTCAGGAGTTGTACCAGCATGGTCTCCGATATACAGATGCGCGCAGAAACAATCACCACCCCCAGGCTCCTTTTACTTCCTTTCACCAAAGAAATCTGCACCGGTGTGCTGGGCGGCAACCATGAGGCTTTGGCACGCATAGGTATATCTCCTAGCGAAGGCTGGCCAGACGAGGAAACGTTAGACACACTCCCCAGAATCATGAAGAACCTGGAGTTGGTGGAGGAGCCCACCGGCTTTGAGTCCTGGATGATTGTGAAACAGGCAGGCAGGGTGCTCATTGGCGATGCCGGTTTTAAGGGCAGACCTAACGCGGCGGGAGAAATTGATCTAGGCTACGGCATTATTGCGTCTGAGCAAAACAAGGGCTACGGACTAGAGGCTGCCCAAGGCCTGGTCAATTGGGCCCGGTTACGCCCCGAAGTGAAAACCATCACCGCCAGGTGTGCCCTGGACAATATCGGTTCTGCCAGGATCCTGGAGAAAATGGATTTCCAGGAAATTACCCGAGACCAGGAAATGATCTATTGGGTTTTGCCGAAAGAGTAAGCTCCGGGCCAGCCTTCCCTCTTTAAGGGCTGTTTTATAAAAAATGGCTCAAAAAAAGGCAGACGCACGTTTGCACCTGCGTCTGTATCCAATAAGCGACAATCCAAGTTACTCGCTTACAGAACCAGCATAGCAATGGAGTGCGGCAGGCTCTTGGCATGGGTGGCCTTCCCGGGTTTGCGCCTACCTTCTCCAGTAACTCTGCGCTAGCTTTTTCAATAATGGTCAATAAACACCAAAGCCCATTGCGCATGGCCTCTGCCGCCAGCGTAATGGGCTTCTGAAACTATTTGGGTTAGGCTTCTAAGCTATTCTCAATAAAACAGCTGAGATCACGCTCCTTATCTTTTACCGGCTTTCCCTTGCCCCAAGCCTATCTGCACGCCCAAGGAGGGCACCACGGTGATACCAGAATAGCTTACCTGCTCCTGCTCCAGCAATTGATACGTGCCGTAGTTCTGGTAATACATTGACAGGGCGGGCAAGAGGTAAATGCGCCGGGCCCCTATTTTGGCGTTCACAAAGAAGCCGTACGATGGAAAGCTCTGCTTCTGGGTAAGGCCCTCCAATTGCACCACATCTCCGCCGCCCATTTTCCGGTACAGCCGGCCGGGCTCCAGGCCATACTCCAGAAACGTGTGGTTGTAGGCTACCCCGAAGGAAATGTTGCCAAACTCCTCATCGGGCCCGAAGGAGCGGCTGAACACCAGCGGCACCAGAATGTCCCTTCTCTCGGCTTTAAATTCCAGGATGGGCGCCAGTTTGTTCAGGAACAGTTTGTCCAGGATGCCGGAACTCTGCCCCGCGTACTGAAGGCCCACGCTGCCGTACCATCTTTGCTGGCTGTTGCCGGCCGTGCCCGCCACCGGACCCAGGAACTGGTACATGGCATCCAGCACGTGTACCCCCGAGGCGTATTTGTACCCCACGTCCAGTTTTGGAGCCAGGCCATAGCGCACGTAAAAATCGAAGGTAGGCCCCACCGGATCCAGGGAATAGGCAATGGCCGCCTGGGTGGCGACGCGCACCTGCTCCCCGTAGTACACCGAATCCCGGTTTGCTAAGGCCTCAATGGCAGATTCAGTGATGTCTTTGAGTTGGCTGATGGGCTCAGAAGCAATGTTTCCGCCGAAGTTGGCCCCTACCTTGAACTGACCTTGCGGCGTCACCCTGCCGGAGTGGATGACTGAACGAGGGGCAGTACAGCTGGCCAACGCTACCAGAAACACCAGTGAAAAAAGTCGCTGATAGCGAGAGAAGCAATGAAGGCCGCACGTACCCATCTTGGCAGGAGAATGACATTGAAAAACCAGAGCGAGAAACGGGATTCGAACCCGCGGCCCTCAGCTTGGGAAGCTGATGCTCTACCAACTGAGCTACTCTCGCTTGACTCAGGAAATTATAGCCAAATATAAGAGGGTTTTCCGTTTGCCGCAAGCCCTTCTCTTTCCTGCCTGGTGGCTGAAATTTGAAGCTGTGTCTGCATTGGCAACAACCTGTTTTCTGGTGTAGCTTTGGTTTAGGCAGGAAGTTCGGGAGCTGAAAGCTTGCATGGTTCCTCTTCTGGTAAGATACAGTTGTGGTGTTCTGTTGTTGAGGGTGAAGCGTTTCGGCGCTGTTTTTCGGGAATCAGCTTCAAAACGTCTTTGGGTTGATTGCTTGGTGCATGCAGTGGGGTGTTGCAGGCGCTTGTTGTGGTTTGTGCAGCTGTTTTCTGGTAATTGCTGGCGGGGTACCGGTTGTCTACTTACCTGGTCCTTGCTAAGATGGTGTCGCTGGCGTAGCAGTGGCTTGCCTATAGACTTATGAGCTGTGTTGTTCCATAGTTTCCCTTCGTGCGCTCACGGCCGCGGGGCCCCGTCTTTGCCCCTCGCACTGCCCTTGCGGCCCATCCTTGCAGTCTGTGCTTAGCTTCTGTTCTCCAGGGGCCACAAGCGAGGCGCTCGAGCCAAAGACTGGAATCGGGATCTTTCAGCTGGTGCGTTGCATAGCAGCGGTATCGCTAACCATTGCGCTAGAACTTTTCTTTTCTATGGCACGGATTTACTTCCGTGACTTTCTACACTATAGGAGCACGTGAGGCACGGAAGTAAATCCGCGCCATAGTTGCTAGACCTCACAGGTTTTGAAACCTGTGAGATCTCTCCGCTTAGCCCACTTTTCTAAGCCCGGATTTACTTCCGTGCCTTTCAATCTACCATGGTTCAAGTCTGTGACTTGGACCTACCATTACCGGCAGTTTGTAACTGCCGTGAGGCGAAAACCTCAAGAGAGGACGTATAGACATTAAACGTTGCTTTCCATTAGCAACTCTGTTGAGCAACTCTGCGGGAGGTTCCCTAATTTTGTGGTTCTTTCCTAAGAACATGATAAAATCTTTTCAGCCGAGAGCTTTCCGGCGGAGTGTGCACATAGCCATGCTGCTGGCGTTGGGGGTAGCCATGCTCCTGTATACCGTGTGCCGGCTTCTCTTTTACTTCTTCAACCGGGGCTTCTTCGCCGAGACATCTTTCTCTGACTTGCTGTACCTCATGTGGGGCGGGCTCAAGTTTGACCTGGCGGCTATCATCTACACCAACCTTTTGTTTCTGGTGCTCATGTTGCTGCCGTTCCGGTTCCGGCACCATCCGGTGTACCAGAAGGTGGTGAAATGGGTGTTTCTGGTCTTCAACGGCCTGGGGCTGGCGCTCAACTGCATTGACTTTATTTACTACCGCTTCACCCTGCGCCGCACTACCGGGAGCGTGGTGCGGGAATTTGGGAATGAAGATTGGGGTGGCTTCGCGTCCAGTTTCCTGGTCGATTTCTGGTACATTGCCCTGATCTGGATAGGCTTGGTGGCCTTGATGGCCTGGCTGTATAACCGAATTAAACTGGAGAAAGCGCCTACCTATAACCCGTGGTTTTATTACCCGTGGCACACCGTAGTGCTGGTGTTGACCATTGGCCTGAGCATTGCCGCCATGCGCGGGGGGTTTAGGCACAGCACCCGGCCCATCACGCTGAGCAACGCCGGCGAGTACGTGGAGCGGCCGCAGGAAATGTACATCGTGCTCAACACGCCTTTTTCCATCATCCGGACCATCAACAAGACCAGTTACCAGAAAGTGGCGTATTTCCCCGAGGAGCAGGTGGCGCAGCTGTACAACCCTATCCACCAGCCCCTGGATTCTGCCAGGTTCCGGAAAAAGAACGTGGTGGTGATCATTCTGGAAAGCTTTGGGAAAGAGGCGGTGGGCGGCTACAACAAGCACCTGGAGAACGGTACGTACACCGGTTTCACGCCGTTCCTGGACTCGCTCATGGGGCACAGCAAGGTGTACTGGAATTCCTTCGCCAACGGCCGAAAATCCATTGACGCGCTGCCCAGCGTGCTCACCAGCATTCCCAGCATTCAGGAGCCGTTTGTCTTGACGCAGTACGTGAGCAACAACCTGCCCAGCCTGCCGCGAACCTTGCGTTCCAAAGGGTACCATACGTCTTTCTTCCACGGGGCGCCCAACGGCTCCATGGGCTTTGACGCGTTCATGAACCTGATTGGCATAGAGCAGTACTACGGCATGACCGAGTACGGCAAACCCGAGGACTTTGACGGTATGTGGGGTATCTGGGACGAGGAGTTCCTGCAGTTCATGGCGGGCAAACTGAACACGTTCCAGGAGCCGTTCATGAGCGCGGTGTTCACTACGTCTTCGCACCACCCGTACAAGGTTCCGGAGCGCTACGCGGGCAAGTTCAAGAAAGGTCCGTTTGAGATCTTTGAGTGCATTGGGTACTCCGACATGGCTTTGCGCAAGTTCTTCCAGAAGGCCAGCCAGGCCGCCTGGTTCCAAAACACGCTCTTTGTGATCACCGCCGACCACTCCGCCACGCACACCTTCTACCCCGAGTACCAGACGGCCTGGGGCAACTTTGCCGTGCCTATCCTCTTCTACGCCCCCGGCGATGATGCCTTCAGAGGCGTGGAGCAGGACCGCGTGGTACAGCAACTAGACATCATGCCAACCGTGCTAGGCTATCTGGGCTACGACCAGCCGTACTTCTCCTTCGGCAAGAACATGCTCAACCCGCAGGAAGGCAACTTCGCCATCAGCTACCAGGGCGGCTACCAGTGGACTGAGGGCGACTACTTCCTGCAGTTTGACGGCACCAATACCTTAGGGCTGTTCAACTACAAGGAAGACAAGTTCCTGAAGAACAACCTAAAAGACAAAGAACCGGTCATCAGGGTAGCCATGGAAAACAAGCTCAAGGCGTTTATTCAGCAGTACAATAACCGCATGCTGGAGAATAAACTGCAGGTGACCAACAGCCCTGAGTAGCGCCTAGGACTTCCCCGTTTTTGAGCTATTCCCTGAAAAGAAGCCTGAAAACGGGGGCAACCCTGCTGAAAGCCCAGCGCAATTGCGCCCTATTTTCTTGCCAATTTTGCCAATTTCCCGTAGAGGAGAAAGACAAACCCACGTACCTACCGCTATGAAAAAGGAAATTACAATACTGCCAGGCCGCTCCTTCTGGAGAACAGGAGTATTTGCCGCCGTTACCAGCCTGTTTCTGCTGGGCGCGTGCGAGGCCAAACAGCCCGCCGACCAGGAAGCGAAGGACCGCGACGAGGCTACCACTGACATCACCGAGGATGCCGATCCAGACAGTACGGTAGAGTCGCCGGCTACTACCGGTTGAGTCACCTGGCCCGGGAGATTAGTTTAAATCGGTAAACCAGGTTTCCCGGGCAACACCGTACAGGCACGTCTAGTCGGGCTTCCAAGCAAGAGGCCAGAACTTTATTTTCGGCCATTTTAGGGCTATTTTCCCGAAAATACCCCAAAAATGGCTCAGCCATCTTGCCTAGGTAAACGCCCCTGGTTTTTAGGCATTCCTGAAACTATATGCCTACAATAGTTGTATATACAATAGAGCAACGTATATTTGCCGCATGAACGGCAGAAAGCCCATGAAATTAGAGGACGAATTGAAGCAGAAGACATTTGGCAGCCCGTACCGCCGCATGGTGGTGAACGTCATGTTCACGGGCAATTGGCTGCAGAAAGAGTTTGCCTGCCAGTTGAAGCAATATGGGTTGTCGTTGCAGCAGAACAACGTGTTGGGCATTTTACGCGGACAGTATCCTAATCCGGCCACGCTGGGCCTGATCCAGGAACGTATGCTGGACCGTGACTCCAATGCCACCCGCCTGGTAGACAAACTACTGGAGAAAGGCTTGGTGACCCGTTGCCAGTGCGCCGATAACCGCCGCAAGGTAGACATCGTGATCACCGAGAAAGGCCTGGAACTGCTGAAGCAGACTGACACCATTATGCAGAACCTGGAAGAGAAATACAGCCAGATTACCCCGGAAGAAGCCGTACAGATTGGCGAACTGATGGACAAATTAAGAGAACGAGAAGGTTAATATTTTTTTACCCATATAGTTGTATATACAACTTATGTTTACACAGAAATAAGATTATGAGCCAAATAGAAAATCAACCGTTGTTACAGCCTTATCAGAAAGGCGCTTTGCAACTGAACAACCGTTTAGTAATGGCCCCCATGACCCGCAGCCGGTCTAATAACCCCGAGAACGTGCCTACCGAGCTGAATGCCGAGTACTACGCTCAGCGCGCCAGCGCCGGCTTGATCATCTCAGAAGGCACGCCGGTGAGTCCGCAGGGCGTGGGCTACATCAACATCCCGGGCATTTACTCGGCCGCGCAGGTAGAAGGCTGGAAACTAGTGACCAAGGCCGTACACGAGAAAGGCGGAAAAATCTACGCGCAGCTGTGGCACGTGGGCCGTATGTCGCACCCAGATTTCCACAACGGTGCATTGCCAGTAGCTCCTTCGGCTGTTAACCCGAATGACCAGGCGTTTACTGAAGAAGGTTTCAAACCAACCGTGACGCCTAGAGCTCTGGAAACTGAGGAAATCAAAGCCATTGTGGAAGACTTCAAGAAAGCAGCTGCCAATGCCGTAGAAGCAGGTTTTGACGGTGTGGAAATCCACTCTTCCAACGGGTACCTGTTCCACCAGTTCTTCAGCCGCTGCTCTAACCAGCGCACCGATGAATACGGCGGAACCATTGAAAACCGCGCCCGCTTCTTCTTTGAAGTGCTGGATGCCGTGAAAGAAGTTATTGACCTGAGCCGCGTGGGTGTTCGCCTGAACCCCTCCATGCACGAGCAGTTCGGCATCACCGTGGATGAGGAAACCGCTCCTACGTTTGAGTACATCGTGAAGCGTCTGAACGACTACAACTTAGCGTATCTGCACCTGACTGAGGCTTCTCCTAAAGTAGCCGAGTTGCCTTACGCTATTAAGGAAATTGCCAAGCACTTCCGTCCGTTGTACAACGGCACCTTGATTATCAACGGCGGCTTCACGCAGGAGACTGGTAACAAAGTGTTAGCCGATGGCTTCGCTGATTTGGTAGCTTATGGCCGTCCGTTCATCGCGAACCCTGACCTGGTAGAGCGTTTCGCAGAAAATGCTGAGCTGAATGCCCCAGACTACAACACGTTCTACAGCAACACCGGCGAAGTAGGCTACACCGACTACCCTACCCTGGCTGAAGTTTCCGCTGCGTAACCAATTAAGAACAACACACAACTGCATATATAGAAAAGGGCCGCACGCTTTGTGCGGCTTTTTTCGTTTTAGGCCTACTTTCCCCAAAACACCCTCAAAACAAACCTCTTAAACTGCTTAGCATCCAGCACTATTTTGCGGCAAATTCCTTAGCATAGAGTACCTTTGTGGTTCTGCTTAGACGAGTGAACGAGGTCCTGATGAAAGCTGATTCCCCAACCTTTGCCATCCTGCATTTATTTGCCACCGGCCCTTATGGTTCCAAACATGGGTTGCTGCAGGTGGGTGTGCTGTCGTTGCAGAAAGGGAATGCGGTGCTGAAGGAGTGGTTTGTCAACCCTGAGGCAGAGTTTGGCCGCAGTGTGCAGAAACAGTCCAAAATCAGCAAGGAGCAGGCGAAGAGCGCTCCCACCTGGCAGGAACAGAAAGCCGAGGTGCAGGCCTACCTGAGTTCTTTCACGAACGTGTTTTTCTTCCACGAACGGCACGAGCAAACCTGGCTCAAACAATACATTCTGGCAGGCATGGCCTCGCCGCCCGTCTGCGCCGATCTAGCCGTGCTGTCCTCGTTCTTTCTGCCGCACCTCAACCTGATGGAGATAGGCGATGTGGTGGCCCGCTCCACCGCCGCCCAGAAAAAGCCGGCCTCTCAACCTATGCATGTGGCTTTGGCGGCCCTGCACACGCACCTCTTCCAACTGTTGGAGGTGCTATTGCAGAAAATCCCCAGCACGCCCGAGAATGAACCCGGTGAACCTACCCTCTTCATGCAGTTGTTAAAGCAGGTACTGGATTTAGGCGCCATCTTCATGGGCACCGCCTGGCGCACCTTGCTGCACGCCGCCGAGCACATAGAGACCTTGGAGCCGCTTGATTTGCACTGGCTTACGCCGCCTGCTACTACCCAGGTGCCGGTGTTGCCCTTCCATCTGCGGGAACTGCTCACCTCCTGGCTCCCCACCGTACCCGATGCGCCCACGGTAAAACCCCGCGTTGACATCGCCCAACCGTCTGACCAACTCATCCACGATGCCCTGCACGCCTGGTACAAGAAGCACGGCCTGCCTGAGCGGTACGCCCAGATGCAGTATTCCAAATTCTGCAACAAAGCCCTTACGGATAAAGGCACTTTTGTGGCCGAGGCCGGTACTGGCACCGGGAAAACCATGGGCTACCTCATGGCCGCCGCTGAACTGCTACGCCTGAACCCCGGCCGCAAGGTGGTGGTGGCCACGGCTACCAAAAACCTACAGGAACAAGTCATGCAGGGCGAAATTCCGCGGCTTCGGTTCAAGGGCGGTTTGCACGCGCATTTGCGGCCTGCCATCGTGAAAGGCAAGAATAACTATCTGTGCATCTCGGCGCTGCTGGATTTGTATGACGAGCTGGTGGTGCAGGAGAAAGGCACCATTCGGGAAGGGCTGAGTTGGCTTTACTTAGTGCTGCGCGTGCACCATACCCAAGGCGAGGTAGAAGAGATTCCGCACAACATCAGGGCCATTTTACCGGATACGTACCGATTGCTTTCCGAGGCGAATGCCCAGGAAGTCTGTGTGCCCAAACTGTGTCTGGAACCTGCCAAATGCACGTACGCCCGCCACATGGAGCAGGCCTACGCCGCTGATATCATCGTCACCAATCATCACAAGCTGCTGCAGCTGCCGCCCAAGCTTACAGACTTAATCAAGCACTGCATCATTGACGAGGCCGACCAGTTCCCCGATTTCGCCCGGAGTGCCCTGAGCATGAACTTCAGTTTGGCCGTGATGGAAGCCCGGCTGCTTCGCCCGTTATTAGGCAAAGACTACCGCAAAGGCTTCCTGGACATTGTGGCGGAAAAAGTAGCCCACCAGACAGATACCGAAACCGCCCAATTGGTGCTGGCCGAAATTGACTCCATCCACCGCGACTGCACCACCATCAGGGCCAGCGGCGAGTTGATTCAGGCCTTGCCCATTCAAGGGGAGCAGCGCTGGCAGGAGGAAGTCGCGTTGGTAGAAAACGGCCGCTGGACCAAAAGAGAATTCAGCGCCGATATTGAACAAGCCCTGCAGGAACTCCTAACGGCCGTTCAGTTTGTGGCAGGCAAGATAGACCGCATCCTCAAGCTCCTGAAAAAACCTGAGGACAAGACCTACAGCCGCCTGGAAACCTACAAAGAAAAAGCCGCCGAGTTCGCTGATTCGCTCATGAAAATCACCAGCGATTTCCCGGCCCGCAAGTGGATTCACGTGCTGGAGAAAAACGGTCAGAACTGGTCGGTGAGCAAGATGCCGTATTACCTGCAGGACGAGATGGACAAACTGCAGAACATCTACCCCAGCCTGCTGTTCACCTCGGCCACGCTGTACGTGGGCGGCAACACGCAGTACTTCAGGAATCAACTGGGCCGCCAAGAGCCGTTTGAACAGGAAGTCCGCTACCTCTCGCCGTTCAACTATGAGCAGCAGGAAAAGGTCCACGCCGTGGTGCCCGCGTTCATCCCGTGCTATGAGCACAAAATGCCGCAAGACCAGAAACAAGCCTGGCTGCAGACCTCCATGGAAACGCTGCTCAAGTGCATTGTGGCCCTGAACGGCCGTACCCTGGTCCTTTTCACCAGCCGCCGCGACATGGAAGATGCCTACCGCTGGCTGCACCCGCGCCTGCCTGCCTATGACATTGAACTTCTCAAACAGGAAGGCACCAGTCTATGGGAAATCAGAAGGTTCCGGCAGGAAGAGCATTCCGTTTTGCTGGGCCTAGACCGCATGTGGTCGGGCGTGGATTTTCCGGGCGTGACGCTCTCGCAGGTGATTGTGTTCCGGTTACCTAATCCGTCGTTGGGGAATCCATTGGTGGCGCACCGAAGAGAAGTGGAAGGTGGTTATTTCTGGAGCAAATTCTATTATCCGGCCAGTCAGCATAAACTGAGACAAGGTTTCGGGCGGTTGGTGCGGCGCGAGAAAGACAAAGGTGCGTTTGTGATTCTGGACTCTAGAGTACACCATACAGCCCGTATGCAGCACCTCAAAGATGAACTGCCCGTAGACATCACGCCTTTCCACGCCGGAGAAGAAATGGAAAACTGGCTCTTGAAGACGCTTTTACCAAAGCTGGAACTGGCCTCTGAGTGGGAGCGCCGTGGGGTTTCGTTTTCGCAATCATAATCGTTTCGGGCCTGCTTTCCGGAAAGTAGGCCTGAAACCACCTTCATTCGCCTCCAGATTCCTGTCTATCTCGGCTTACATAAAGCTACACGGTTCAGCTTTTTTCCTTTTTGAAGTTACGGGTGAACTCTCGCCGGCTCTCTTGATGTTCTGATTTGGTTTCTGAGTTCAAGCTGGTTTTCAATCAGTCCAGACAAAAAATTTGAATAATTCACCCGCCCAAGGCAGTTTATTAGTTGATTCTAAACTTTCTGCCTTAACTTTGGGCAATTTATACATACCGCTTTACTAATGCCGAAAGATAATTCCATTAAGTCAGTCTTAATCATTGGTTCCGGTCCCATCGTTATTGGGCAAGCCTGCGAATTCGACTACTCTGGCTCCCAAGCCGCCCGCTCCCTGCGCGAGGAGGGGATTGAGGTTACCCTCATCAACTCAAATCCCGCCACCATCATGACCGACTCCATCACCGCGGACAACGTGTACCTGAAGCCACTGGAGAAGAAGTCGATCATTGAGATTCTGGAGAAGCACCAAATTGACGCGGTACTCCCTACCATGGGTGGACAGACTGCGTTGAACTTGGCGATTGACTGCGAGAAAGCTGGTATTTGGAAAAAATACGGCGTGAAAATCATTGGCGTAGACATCAAAGCCATTGAGACCACGGAAGACCGTGAGAAATTCCGTCTGCTCATGCTGGACTTAGGCGTAGGTGTCTGCAAAGGTTCTACAGCGACTTCGTTCTTGGAAGGAAAAGAAATCGCTCAGGAAATCGGCTTCCCGCTCGTTATCCGTCCATCGTTCACCTTGGGTGGAACCGGTGGTGGCTTCGTGAACTCTCCGGAAGAGTTTGACGCCGCCCTTACCCGCGGTCTGCACGCCAGCCCTACCCACGAGGTACTGGTGGAGCAAAGCATTATGGGTTGGAAAGAGTACGAGTTGGAGCTGTTGCGCGATAACATCGGCAACGTGATCATCATCTGCTCTATTGAGAACTTTGACCCAATGGGTATCCACACCGGTGACTCTATCACGGTAGCGCCGGCCATGACCTTGCCAGACACCATCTACCAACAGATGCGTGACTTGGCTATCAAAATGATGGCGGGTATCGGGCAGTTCGCTGGTGGCTGTAACGTGCAGTTCTCGGTGAACCCTGATGATGACAGTATCATCGCCATTGAAATTAACCCCCGCGTGAGCCGTTCTTCGGCGCTGGCTTCTAAAGCCACCGGGTACCCAATTGCCAAAGTAGCCGCTAAACTGGCCATTGGCTATAACTTAGATGAACTGAAAAACTCCATCACCAAAACCACCTCGGCGTTCTTTGAGCCCGCGCTGGACTACGTGATTGTGAAAATACCGCGTTGGAACTTTGACAAGTTCAAAGGCGCCAACAAGAAACTGGGTCTGCAGATGAAGTCAGTGGGCGAGGTAATGGGCATTGGCCGTACCTTCCAGGAGGCGTTGCAGAAGGCTTGCCAAAGCTTAGAAATTAAGCGCAACGGCTTGGGTGCTGATGGCAAAGAGAAAACGAACTACGACCAGTTGATGGACAGCCTGGCCAACCCAAGCTGGGATCGTTTGTTCACCATCAAAGATGCCATGAAATTTGGTGTAGCCACCAGCACCATCCAGAAGGTAACCAAGATTGACCCTTGGTTCCTGCAGCAGATTGAAGAGCTGGAGCTGACCGAGCGTGAGGTGCTGAAATACACCATTGATACCATTCCGGTGGACTTGATGCGCTCTGCCAAAGTGAAAGGCTTCGCTGATAGACAGCTGGCGTACCTGCTGCGTTGCAAAGAAAGCGAAGTGCACGAGAAACGCACGAGCATGGGCATCAAGCGCGTGTTCAAGATGGTAGATACCTGCGCCGCCGAGTTTGAGGCTGTGACGCCTTATTACTATAGCACCTTTGACGGCGAGAACGAGAGCATCGTCACCGACCGCAAAAAAGTAGTGGTGTTGGGCTCTGGACCTAACCGCATCGGGCAAGGCATTGAGTTTGACTACTCTTGCGTGCACGGCGTACTAGCCGCCAGCGAGTGTGGTTATGAGACCATCATGATTAACTGTAACCCCGAGACAGTAAGTACAGACTCTGATATCTCTGACAAGCTGTACTTTGAGCCGGTGTTCTGGGAGCACATCTATGACATCATCCTGCACGAGAAACCGGAAGGCGTGATTGTACAGTTAGGTGGACAGACGGCCCTGAAACTAGCTGAGAAACTGACTCGCTACGGCATCAAGATTATGGGTACTACCTACGAGAGCCTTGACCTGGCCGAAGACCGTGGTGCTTTCTCTACCCTGCTGAAAGAAAACAACATCCCGTATCCTCCGTTCGCGAGCGTCACTTCTGCCGAGGAAGCGCTGGAAGTGTGCAAAGACCTGAAGTTCCCGCTGCTGGTGCGTCCTAGCTACGTATTGGGTGGCCAGAACATGAAGATCGTGATCAACGAGAAAGAGCTGGAAGCGCAGGTTCTGGACATCCTGAAAGACAGCCCGGGCAACCACGTACTCCTGGATCACTTCCTGGACCGCGCCATTGAGGCTGAGGCCGATGCCATCTGCGACGGTGAGAACGTGCACATCATTGGCATCATGGAGCACATTGAGCCAGCCGGTATCCACTCTGGTGACTCCTACGCCGTGCTGCCTCCATTTGACTTAGGCGAAGACGTGATCCGTCAGATTGAGGAGCACACGAAGAAAATCGCGCTGGCCCTGAATACCGTTGGTTTGATCAACATTCAGTTCGCCATCAAGAACGGAATTGTGTACATCATTGAAGCGAACCCTCGTGCCAGCCGTACCGTGCCGTTCATCGCCAAAGCGTACCAGGAGCCGTATGTAAACTACGCCACCAAGGTGATGCTGGGTGAGAAAAAGGTAACCGATTTCACCTTCAACCCGGTGAAAAACGGCTACGCTATCAAAGTGCCTGTATTCTCGCACAACAAGTTCCCGGAAGTAAACAAGGAGCTAGGCCCAGAAATGAAGTCTACGGGTGAAGCTATCTACTTCATTGACAGCCTGGAAGACGAGTACTTCACCAAAGTGTACTCAGAGCGCAACTTATATTTGAGTATGTAATTTCTGGTAGCTTGTAGCGCGTATCAAGTAGCACAACGTTTACTGATAAAGAAAAGGCTGCCCCAGTTGGGGCAGCCTTTTTGCGTTTTAGGGCTAATTTGAGAAAATCTCCTTGGAAACAGATGTGTGCTTTTTAAGCCGGTAAAGGGCAGGTACACTTGTTATGGTCCCCTCCTACCTTTACCCCCTTCGCTCGCCTCTGGCGAGTGTACGCTATGGGGCAGCCTCTGGCTGCTATGCGGATCAACTACAACCCTGCAAAGCGGCGAGACGCCGCTTGATAGCTCACACTCGCCAGAGGCGAGCGAGGAAAAAAGACCTCGGCAACGGCTTTACTGCGGATCTCCTGCCAAAGGAAATCTGCAAAGCCGTTTCGCTGCTTCAGGCAGCGAGGGTAGTCTGGAGACTACCCGGCACCGGCCGGCACGAGTGACGCTGCGCTTAACACTCGCGCCAGCGGGAACACTTTTGCAAAACAGTCAGCAATCAATAATTAGCGAAGGCAGGTCTTTCCAAGACCTCGTAGTGTCTGGAGGACCTACGAGTGTCTGCGCCAATACCGTTTCTTGGCCGTTTTGCCCAAAACACGCCCGAAACTAGGCCCGCTCTGCCTTCATCCGGCCAAAGTAATCCCGGGCGGCCGCCATTACTTTTGGTGACAGGAAGATAGCGCAGGTCATGGTGGGAATGGCCATGAGCGCGAAGGCGGTGTCTATCAGGTTGATGATGGAGGTAATGGTGACTACTGCCCCAATGATGATGGTGGCAATATAGAAGTAGTCGTAAAGGCGGCGGTACTTAAACCCGAACAGGTACGTGAAGCACTTGGAACCGTAATAGCAGTAGGAGAAAAGCGAGGTAAACGCGAAGATAAACACGCAGACAACCAGCAGGTATTTGCCTACAGTAGGCATGGCCTCGCCGAAGGCCTGCGCCGTCATACTCACCCCGTTGCCGGAGTTGGTTTCCCATACGCCGGTCACCAGAATGGCTAGTCCGGTCATGGTGCAGACAATGATGGTATCAATGAACGGTTCCAGCATGGCGACCAGCCCTTCACGCACCGGCTCAGTGGTCTGCGACTCGCCGTGCATCATGGCGGCGGTTCCAATGCCGGCCTCGTTGGAGAAGGAAGCCCGGCGGGCCCCCATGATGATGATTTGCATCACGGCCCCGCCCAGAACGGCATCGGCAGAGAAAGCATCGGTGAAGATCAGCCGGAACATGCTGGGTACCGCGGAAATGTTCACCCCAATGATGTACAGCACCGATCCGGTGTAGAGCACCACCATGAGCGGCACCAGCTTGGTGGCCACGCCGGCAATGCGTTTTAACCCGCCAAACATAATGATGGACACCGGAAACGCCAGGCCCAGTCCCATGAACAGGTTAGGCAGGAACGTTTCCTGGCCAATGAGGCCACTGGGCACCAGGACCACGTCGCGCACAATCTGGGTCAGCTGGTTTGACTGGAAAAGCGGCAACGTACCTATTAAACCGGCGGCGGCGAACAGGATAGACAAGGGCTTCCACTTAGGGCCTAAGCCTTCGGTGACCATGTACATGGGTCCGCCTTCCACCTCGCCGCGCTCGTTGCGGCCCCGGTACATGACAGACAGCGTACAGGTGAAGAATTTGGTAGCCATGCCTACAAACGCACTCACCCACATCCAGAACAGCACGCCGGGTCCGCCCATGGCAATGCCCACGGCTACCCCGCTGATGTTGCCCATGCCAATGGTAGAGGCCAGGGCGCTGGACATGGCCTGAAACGGACTGATCTGCCCCGGCGCGTTGGGGTCTACATACTTCCCGCTTAAGATCTCAATGGAGTGCCCCAGGTGCCTGAACGGCACAAACCGGCAGTAAAACATTAAGAAGAGACCTCCGCCCATCAGCAAGATCAGCAAAGGCATACCCCAGGCCAGACTGCTGGCCTCGGCAAGAAAAGATTCTATTATTTCCACAAACTTCAGTTATACGAACCTACAAACTTACGGTAGGAAACTGATAACTAGAAATTTAAGCAGGTGTTGCCGGCTCCTTCTCCCCCAAAAGCATTGATACTCTATAGGGTTACAGGTAAAAAGATGTTACGGGTGGCCTGGAGAAACTCCATGACAAATGGCTCTTGGGAGCGGCATTACAGGAAGCGGGCCTTCAGCTCGGGGGTGGGGAGCATGCAGCTTTCCTGCTGGCCAAACCACCGGTAGCGGTTGCGCGAAACCCAGTCATACAGCGGATCACGCAAGATTCTGGGCACCAGCCCGAAGGCATAGAGCAGCGACCAACCACCGTTCAGCCGGCGCACAATGCGCAGGGCGGCGGTTGACCGGGAGTAAAGCTTTCCGTCTTCCAGCAGCAACACGCTCCTGAACTGCTCTGTGGGCAGGCCATGTGCTTTGAGCATCTTCTGCCCCACCTCAGACTGCAGGGACGCGAAGTGGAAATGACCTTTGGGATCATGCCTGATCACGAACTGCACAAACCCGTTGCAGAGGTTGCAGACGCCGTCAAACAGGATAAGGGGGGAGGAAGGAAGCATAAGTGGTGAGGTTTGGGCAGAACCAGGAAATAAGTATTTGTACGAATCTCTTCCGTACTGGTACGTACGGGACAGGCCCTACAAGGCTACTTTATACCGTTTGGCGATAATTTTCAGCAAAATTACTGCACCTTTCTAAGAAAGGTGCGTAAAAGTGAACCTGAAAAGGATAACCAAACCATTCATTAACCTCTCAAAACTATGAAAAAAACGTTTGTAAACGTGTTCGCAGTTGCCGCATTTGTCGCAGCTTCGGCCCTGACGTCTTGTTCAGGCAGCAGTGAGACCACTACGGATACCACTACTACTGATATGAGCACCGAAACCGGTACTACCGGCACCACCAGTACCACCGGTACTACGGGCACTACTTCTGGCACCACCGGTACCACTTACGGCACTACCGGTACTACCACTGGTACTACTACCGGCACTACCACCGGGACTACTACTGGAACTACCGGCACCACAGGTACCACTACCGGCACTACCACTGGTACCACGGGTACAACCACCGGTACTACCGGAACAACAGGCACTACTACCGGGTCTACCACCGGCACTACTACTGGTACAACCGGTACCACTACCGGCACTACCACCACTGGCCGCTAGTAGTTTGAAATATGCGTTCTCCGGAACCGCACTGTATTGCAGAAAAGGCAAGGCCATGTGGTTTTGCCTTTTCTGTTTTCCACTCTTCACTTACGCTATGTTATGCATTTACTAAGACAGTATCTGGACCGCGTATTCTATACAGACACCCGGGCGCTCTCCCTCATGCGTATTTGGGTAGCCAGCGTATTGTTATTGGACATTTGCATCAGGGCCACAGACCTGGAGGCGCATTATTCCAACATGGGCGTTTTGCCTTTGCACGTGCTGCATGCCAATGCCTGGAACCAGTATTTCTTCTCGCTGCACGCCTTGAGTGGCATGTGGCAGTTTCAGGCGTTCCTTTTTGTTGTTGCGGGTGCGGCAGCCATCTGTCTGTTGCTGGGCTATCATACCCGGTGGGCCACGTTTGTTTCCTGGCTCCTGCTGCTCTCGCTCCAGAACCGCAACCCGCTCATTTCCCAGTCAGGCGACAGCCTGCTCAGAATGCTGCTGTTCTGGGGCATGTTCCTGCCCTGGCACCGGCATTACTCCTTAGACGCCCGCCGGTCGCCTGTCCTGGAAACCACCACCCGATATCTTAGCATGGCCTCAGCGGCTTATCTCTGCCAGGTGGCGTGGGTGTACGTGTTCACCGCCCTGCTGAAAAGCGGCCCCGACTGGACCACCGACGGAACCGCCCTGTACTACGCCCTCAGCCTGGACCAGATCCTGATGCCCGGCGGCCGTATCCTGTACCAGTACCCGCTTCTAATGAAGCAACTTACCCACATTACCTATTTCATGGAGCTGTGGCTGCCCTTTGTGCTGCTGATACCCTGGCGGAACACCTGGTTCAGGATGATTTTCTTTGTGGCCATTGTGGGCCTGCACATTGGTATTAGCCTCACCCTGTTTGTGGGTTTGTTCTACCTCATCAGCATCTCGGCGGTGATGGGGTTGTTGCCTACTCCGGTCATGGATGTAATAGACCGCTACCTGCGCCACGGCTACATAAAAGTACAGCGGCGGTGGGCGCAGTGGGGCCAGGGATGGCGCTCGCCGGTGAACCTGCGGGTACAATTCAGCTGGAGCTCGCCGCAATGGGCCGAGTCGTTCCGGTACCTGCGGGAAGGGGTGGTCTTGGCCTCCTTTGCGCTGGCGCTGTGGTGGAACCTGAGCACCCTGAACAAACCTTACTTCCAGATGCCTTCGGAGTTCCACTGGGCCACGCTGGTTCCCCGTCTGGACCAGAACTGGAGCATGTTCGCGCCTAACGTGTTCAAGGAAGACGGCTGGTACATTCTGGAAGGCACCACCAACAGCAACCGCAAGGTAGACCTGAACCAGCAAGGCAAAGAGCCCGACACCGCCAAACCCGCCTCGGTGATGAGCCTCTTCAAGAACGACCGCTGGCGCAAATACTCAGAGAATTACCTGTTTGTGCCCAACGAGTACATGCGGCCTTACTACTGTTTCTACCTCTTGCGCCGCTGGAACGAGGAGCATCCGCAGCCTGAGCAGATCAAGGAACTCAACGTGATCTACATGAAGGAAGTGTCCCTGCCCGACTACAAAACCGAACCCATTAAGCGGGAGGTGCTGTGCCATTGCAGGCCATAGGGCATCGTATAAGCGTTAAACAAGTAAAGCCGTTTCGGGCCTGATTTTGGTAAATCAGGCCCGAAACGGCTTTGGCCATGTGAAGCATTTCCGCGGGTTTACACTTTCACCTTCCGCAGCCACCTGGCTACTCCGCCGGCTACCACGCCGGCCAGAAAGTAATATCCAATGGTGAGGGCCTGGGTCTGCCTGGTCCGGTTGCTGGGCGCTGCTCCCAACCCCATGGGGCCGGGCAAGACTACCCCGCCCACGCCGGCGGCCGCGCCCAGAATGGCTCCCCGCCACAGGGCTTTCTTGCTTGCCCCCGTTAAGCTGTAGTAGATGCTGTTAGAGACAAGATCTCCCACCAAGGACCAGGTGTGCAGTGTATCGCGCTCGGGCGGAGTTTGCCCGGCAGACCGCAGTCCTTTGGCGATGGCCCGCATGCCCAGGATGTCCATGCGGGGGGCTTGGGGGTAAAAGCGGCGCACGGTCTCGTGCACCAGGGTCACGGCCACGGCGCCGGCCAGCCCGCTCAGGCCCGACCTGAGCCACTTGTTCAATCGCTTCTTAGATGCCTTTTTGGTGGTTTTATCCCGTTTTGCTTTTTTGGTTGGTTCCATAGTCTGGTGGTTTAAAGCCTAAGCTGCCTTTATGGGCTTGGGTAGTCACTAAGGGTTTTAACCGTTTTTAAGGCCGAAGGTTGCCTTTCCCGCGCGCCCCTGGGGTTTGGCCCGCCCATTCTGGCCTGGTTTTGCCAGAAACGGGCCAAAAACACAGACTGAATCTTTTTACCTATCTTTGTGTCTTCTAGGGGGGCGGATACCACTGCCCCTATTTTTTTGTGCTTGGCCAACCACGGTATGGCCTTTATACTTTCTAATGACTTTCTCAGAACTAAACTTAATAGAACCTCTTTTACAGGCACTGCAGGAAGAGGGCTACACCTCCCCCACTCCCATCCAGGAACAAGCCATTCCGCCGGTTTTGAACGGCGATGATTTACTGGGTTGCGCCCAGACGGGTACCGGTAAAACGGCGGCCTTCAGCTTGCCGCTGCTGCACCGCCTGCACGAGGCAGGTCCGGCCCATCCGGCCAAAGCCATCAGGGCCCTTATCCTCACCCCTACCCGTGAGCTGGCCCTGCAGATTGGCGACAGCATCCAGGCCTACGGTCGCCATACCAAGATCAGGCACACCGTGATCTTCGGGGGGGTGGGCCAGGTGCCGCAGGTAGAGCAGATCAAGCGCGGGGTAGACATTCTGGTGGCCACGCCCGGCCGCCTGCTGGACCTGATGAACCAAGGCCTGGTGTCGCTCAAGCACATTGAGACCTTCATCCTGGACGAGGCCGACCGCATGCTGGACATGGGCTTTATCCATGATGTGCGCAAGGTCATCGCGCAGATTCCGGCGCACCGCCAGACGCTCCTGTTCTCGGCCACCATGCCGCAGGAAATCCAGAAGCTGGCCAACAGCATTCTCAGAGACCCGGTGTACGTAGAAGTGACGCCGGTTTCCAGCACCGCCGAGAAGATTGGCCAGAAGGTGTTCTTTGTGGAGAAAACGTACAAGCGGGCCCTGTTGAAGCACCTTTTGAAGGAAACGGGCATTAAACGCGCGCTGGTTTTCTCCCGCACCAAACACGGCGCCGACCGCATTGCCAAAGAGCTTTCCAAAGCGGGCATCGCGGCGCAGTCTATCCACGGCGACAAGGCCCAGAGTACCCGCGTGAAGGCCCTGAGCCAGTTCAAGAACTATGAACTGCAGGCCCTGGTAGCCACCGATATTGCGGCCCGCGGCATTGACGTAGACGACCTTACCCACGTGATCAACGTGGATCTGCCCAACGAGCCCGAAACCTACGTGCACCGCATTGGCCGCACCGGCCGGGCCGGGGCCGATGGTCTGGCGCTCTCTTTCTGCGATGACACCGAGTTGCCCTACCTGCGCGACATTGAGAAGCTCACCAAGCAAACCATTCCGGTAGAGGAAGAACAGCCTTTCCATGCCGAGTACCAGAAGCTTCCGCTGGGCGGCGGCAAAGCCACCGATAAACTGGCCCGCTCAGGCGGCGGTAACCAGCCCCGCGGCCCCAGAGGCGGCGGACAAGGCGGCAGACCCGAACAACGGGGTGCCGGCCAGGGCCACAACCGCCGCCCCGACCAACGCCAGGGCAGTAGCCAGGGCGGCGGCGGAAACAGACGCTCTTCGGGCGGGAACCGCGGCCCTAAACGGTAATCTCCCTGCTCCGCAATAAAACAAAAGGCCGAACACGTATGCGTGTTCGGCCTTTTGTTTTGTCCGGGACTTGTTTACTGGCCAGTGCCGGCTTTTATCTCCTGAACAGACGCAACCCACATTTTAGATGGGGCAAGCGCCAATAAACAGAAGAAAGCCCAAGCCGCCCGCCAATAAGCAGTCGCTGCGTAGCCCGTTCTCGGTTAAGAGTTCTTGGAGCCAGTAGCTTTATTCTTTTTCATGGCAGATTTTGCCTGCCCTAACCAGCCCTGGTTGTTGGCTACCCAGTAAGAAGCGCCCAGCAACGCCGCACCGCCCAACACTTTTTGGGTGGTGCTCATGCTGTTGTAAGAACGGCCAATGGTAGAACCCAGGTCTTTCACGGCTTGTGGCATCTGCACGTTGCCCAGGCCCATGATTCCGCCTTTTCCCTGGCGTGAAGCAGATCCGGTGTTCAGGTCTTGTGAGTATGAGGTGGCGTCTTGTGATGCGGCAGATGGCTGCTGATTGTTTTGATTTTCCATAGTAGTAAGATGTTTATGGTGTTCCGTCGTTTTTTTTGGTGCCGGGCAAAGGTTCCTGCGTGCAAAATACCTGTCCCGGCGAATCCATTTTATCGCAAAAGCGCCTGAATGGTTGCACTCCGTTCTGAAATTTCTACAATTAATTTACAAATAGACTGCCACCCAATCAACAGAACCTGCTCCTGAATATATTATTGTTAGTATATAGGAACTTCCCTTTGAAACTTACAAAAGACCTCATACCCAGCGCCCTCCGGCTTTTCTGCGCATTTGGCTCTTTGCAGGCCTGTTCCTCTAAACACTCCCGAAGCCTCCGCACCCGTTTCCCCGTAAAGTATTACTTGCAGCGAGGGTTACCCACGGTGTTGCTGCAGAAAATGTGGCCCATTAGAGACGCACCAGAGGACTACGGCGTAGAGGTAAACAGCGAGTTC
Organism: Rufibacter psychrotolerans; assembly: GCF_016924645.1. Classification (GTDB taxonomy): domain Bacteria; phylum Bacteroidota; class Bacteroidia; order Cytophagales; family Hymenobacteraceae; genus Nibribacter; species Nibribacter psychrotolerans. The sequence continues at coordinate 292,229 of NZ_JAFFJV010000003.1, forward strand.
TAAGCCATTGCCCGGGAAGCAAGCCGTCTCCGCCTGGCAGGCGGGCTCCTCCTGCAGTAAACCCCAGTTCAGGGCACGCTTTTCTATTTTGGGGCTGTTTACGTAAAATAGCTCCAAAACTCATCTTACCTGCCGCCACCGGGTGCCTTCCCTCCAGAGGCACGGTCCCTTTCCGAAGGGTTTTACGCCCCAGGTGTAAGAATCTGCAGAAAAACGGAACTAATAGGTTGCTTTCTACAGAAGCCGTTATCTTTACCTTCATCCGTTATCGCCAACCCACCTATGTTATACCTATGATCCGTAAAAAGTCCCTTACCCTTTGCCTCGCGCTGCTTCCGTTTACCGCGGTCTTCGCGCAGAAAGACATTCAGCAGAAAGACGTGGAGCGCATCATCCGCACCCTGGCCGCCGATGACATGATGGGCCGCAAGACCTTCACGCCGGGCGTGGAGAAAGCCGCCGATTTCATCGCCAACGAGTTCAAAAGCATCGGCCTCCAGCCCCTGACCGGCGATACCGACTTCAAGCAGGAGTTTAAGATGTTCTCCCTGAAGCCCAGCAAAGCCGATATTGAGATCAACGGCAACCGCCTGAAGCCCGAGGAGTTCTTCTTCAGCACGGCGCACCGCAAAGTGGAATGGGAGGAGAAAGCGCCTCAGCCCATCTTCATTGGCGAGAACGATGATTTCAGACAGGGCCTGACCAAAGCCCGCCGCCTGGAGAAAGACGCCCTGGTAATGGTGCACCCCAAGCACCAGGAAATGTTCAACCGTTACGCCCAGTACTTTAAACAGGCAAGCCCGGTGACGGAGTTGGGCAAGGGCACCACCAAAATCTTTGTGCTGTCGCCGCTGAATGAGGTGGCTGCTTTTGACATAGAAATCAAGAACGAGGTGGAGGAACTTTCGCTGGCCAACGTGGCGGGCATGATTCCCGGCAAGCGCGCCAACGAGTACGTGGTGTTCTCGGGCCATTATGACCACATTGGCATCATGCCAGCCGTAGCCGGTGACTCTATTGCCAACGGCGCCGATGACGATGCCTCTGGTATCACCGCAGTAATCACCCTAGCCAAGCACTTTAAGAAACAAGCCAAGCCCGAGCGCACGCTCCTCTTTGTAGCCTTCACGGCCGAGGAAATTGGTGGCTACGGCTCCCAGCACTTCTCTCAGCAACTGAACCCCGATGAGATTGTGGCCATGTTCAACATTGAGATGATTGGCAAAGGCTCCAAGTTCGGGCCTAACAGCGCCTACATCACCGGTTTTGAGAAATCTGATTTTGGCACGCTGCTGCAACAGGCCGTGAAAGGCACACCGTACAGCTTCCACCCAGACCCATACCCGTCGCAGAACCTATTCTACCGCTCAGACAACGCCACCCTGGCCCGTTTAGGCGTTCCGGCCCATACCATTTCCTCGGTGCAGATTGACAAAGACAAACTCTACCACTCCGTGGATGATGAGGTAGAAAGCCTTGACATGGCCCACATGACCAACATGATCAAAGCCATTGCCCTAGGTGCCAAAGACTTCGTGCAAGGCAAGAAAACCCCTAAGCGCGTGGATAAGACGCAGGTGCAGTAATCTATACCACGTTGGACCTTTTCACCTTTATCCCTCTAGTAGTCAGCCTTAGTTTTTTAGGAGTAGGCTTATTTTTCATCTATCTTGACCATAGATGTGCCAAGTACGGGTTTCACACTGTAGGCACTATCATTAAGTTGGAAGGCGGGTGGAGGTTTAACACAGGTAGTATCAGTTACATGTATTCCCCAATTGTTCAATTCCACTCAGATAACCACCAGTTAATAGAGCAAGAGCTGGAAGTAAGGGCCAGTATTCCTCTTTACCGAAAAGGGCAATCTATACAAGTGGCCTACTACCAAGGGAAAGTGTACCCAACAGGAACGGGATGGAAGTTGTTTTACTGGAGTGTCTTCCTGCTGGGCTTAGCAGCAACGCTTTACCAGATTTATAAGTGGTAAATTTTCCACTAAATAGCCTCCCCTTATAGATAAGCGAATCCCCTGTTTTTGATCTGTTTCTCAGAAAGCAGACAAAAAACAGGGGATTCGCTTTTACCATATTTATAGGGCCCCTCTCTTTTTTTGTCATCCTGAAAGGATCTTGTGGGCTAACTAGAGAAGCATTGCTCAAGCGCTATTACCGTCCGTCCACAAGATCTTTCCAAGATGACAATGGGTAGGTATTGACCTCGTAGTGTGCGAAGCTCCTACGAGTGTCTCCTCCAAAAACAAAAGACCTCACAGGTTTTCAAAACCTGTGAGGTCTAAATCACCGCCTCACATTTAGGGCCTGCTTTTCTGAAAAGGAGCTTAAAACGGGAGCTAGTTCCATTTCAAAATCAACACTTTATCTAGGCACAAATTCCCTAGAAATTCCCCCTTAACGTCAGCATAAAATTGCGGCCGGAAGCGCTTACGCCCGAGGCATAGACGCGGTAAAACTTGTCCAGAATGTTCTCCAAGGCAGCCTGCACCTGCACTCTGGGGTGCAATTGATAAGCCGTTCTCAGGTTGAGGGTGTACCAGGCGGGCACGCCCTGCGGCGTGGCATACTGCAGGTTGTCCTCGCCCACGGGGTTGTAGTCTTCCAGGTGTTTCCAGCCGTTGTACTGCACAAAGAACTCTGAGCGGAACTTAGGCAAAGTCAAAAACAGGCTGGTTTTCCCGAAAACCGGCGGAATGTGGTCTAGCGGCGTCTCGCCGGTTTCTGCTTTGATGCGGCCGTAGGTGTAGGTGAGCGTAGAGGCCAATCGGAAGGCCTGGGTCACATCGGCGGAAAGCGTGCCGCTGAAGCCGTAGACGTAGGCTTTGTTCGCGTTCACGTTCGCCACCACGCGGCTTAGTTGGCCGTTGTACTCTACTTCGCTCTGGCCAAGGTACGTGAACGGCTGCGTGGTGATGGCATCGCGGTACCAGGTGTAGAACCCAACGCCTTCCACCCGCACGGCTTGCGCAATGGTCTTCCCGATTGATAGCTCCGCGTTGTAGGTGTATTCCGGCTTCAGATTTGGATTGGGCACCACCAACTGCCCGGCCACCGATTCAAACACCTTGGCCAGGTCATCTACGTTAGGCGCCCGGAACCCCGAGGAGGCCACAGCGGCAAAACGCCAGTCACGGCCGGGTTGGTACACCAGACCCAGGTTGCCGTTCAGAGCGGTATTCTTCTGCGTTACGTCATCAAACGGGAACGGGAAAAAGGTTTTGTCCTGGGAGAAATCGGCGTTCAGTTCTACCCGGCTCAGGCGGAACCCATCAGAGAAAATCCATTGCGGCGTAATCTCCCAGGTGTGCGTGAAATAAGCGGCGGCGGTGCGCATGTCTGAGCCGCCACCCGGGTAGCGGGTATCCAGGGGCGTGCGCTCGCCGGTAGTCAGGTTAGTGCCATAGGCGCGGGAAGAGACCTCATTGTAGGTTCCTTCCAGGCCGTAGCGGAGTTCGTGTTCGCCTATGATCCGGCTGACATCGGCGTTGAGGGTGTAGACATCCACGTGCTCCAGGCGGCTCTGCAGCGGACTGCGGTTGAAGCGCCGGTTATGGCGACTTTCCTCCACGCTCTGGTAAGCGGCCGTTACGCGCAGGTTCTCCAGCCAACCCCGACCTTTGGTGGTGAACGTGTAAGCGGCCAGCCAGCGCTCCTGCGGACCGTAGTACCACTCGCCGTGGTTCAGGCGGCCCTGGGCATCTACCTCGGTGAGGCGGTCATAGCGCGGAATGTCTGAAGAGGTGGAAAACTGTAGGTTGAGCAGGTGCGAGGTCTTAACCGAGGGCTGGAACAGGACTTTCTGCAGCACATCGTACTGTTTGTAGCCGGTGAATTTCTGCACGTTAGGGTTCTCATTGGGCACCATCACGTCCTCGCCGTTGATGCGCTGGGCATAATACGGCCGCAGTCCCCAGGAGCCGTAGAACGGATTGCGGTTCTTGCCCTGGCGTAGATCCCCGAAGTCTGAGTAAGTGAAGCTGGTGAAACTGCCCCACTTGCGTCCGCCCACGGAGAAATCCACATGGCCGGTCTTTTCTTTGTTGGCGGTGGCATAGCGGGTGAAGGCGCCACCGGTCACGCGCACGCCGGCACTATCGGCTAAGACAGGGTTTTTGGTGTAGAAATGGATGACGCCGCCCAGCGCATCGGAGCCGTACACCACCGAACCGGGGCCAAACACCACCTCCACTTTTTCCAAAGAAGCATTGTCTACCGTGATCACGTTCTGCAGGTGGCCGCCGCGGTAAATGGCATTGTTGAGGCGCACGCCGTCTATCACCATTAAGACCTTATTGGCTTCAAAGCCGCGCAGGATGGGACTGCCGCCGCCCGCCTGGCTTTTCTGCACCAGCACCTGACCCGTTTGCTGCAAGACATCGGCGGAGGTCTGGTTGTTCTGGAAGGCCAGCTCCCGCGCTTTCAGCACCTGGATTTGCTGCGGTACATCGGCGCGCTTCTCTTCAAACTTGCTGGCCGAGACCACCACTTCCTCCAGCGAGTAACTACGCTCAGTGAGCAATACCCGGTAGTGGAGGCGTTCCAATTGGTTCACGGCCACGGTGCGAGGCTGGTAATCGGCGCGTTCAAAGCGGAGGCTGTCGGTGGGTCTGAACTCCTGCACATTGAACCGACCTTTGGCATCTGTGAGCACGGTGCCGCCGCCCTGTACGGGCACAACCCGCACCCCAACCAAGGGCTGAAGATTGGCCCGGTCCTGTACGGAAACCCTCTGCGCCGATGCCGCCCAAGGCAACGCTATCAGCAGCAGAGCAAGATAAGATTTCATGAAAAATGAGATAAAAAGTAGGGGATCTTAATTACAGCGCCATCTCCATTTTGATGTCGGCGCGTTTGTACTCCTTAAGTTCGTCTGGCACTTCCACAAATCCTAATTTGTGGTACAGGTGCAGCGCCGTTTCCAGTTTGCGGTTAGACAGCAGCATGAGCGTGGAAGCGCCCAATTCGCGGGCTTTCTGGATGGCAGCCTCGCCCAGGCGCTTGCCAATTTTGAGGCCTTGCGCCTTATCGGTCACGGCCATCTTGGCCAGTTCATAGGTCTGGCCGTCTACTTTGATCAGGGCGCAGGTGCCCACAATCTCGCCGTTGTACTCGGCCATGAAAATGTGCCCGCCTTTGGCAATGATGTAGCCGTCTGGGTCGCCCAAAGATTTGAAATCCAGTTCCTCCATCTCAAAGTAGCGCTCAATCCAGGCCTGGTTCAGCTCACGGAATTTAGCGGCATGAACGGGAGTATAGTCAATGATGGAAACGGTTGCGGGTGTAGAAGCGGTAGTCATAATTTTGAAAGTACTAGCGGGCAAAGATACTGAAAGGCGTTTCCCGTTTGGGTACCTTTTGCAGAAAAGAGGCTAGAAACAGGACTTTGAGGCGCGCGGAGAAGCAGACCCGCCGCGTTTTGCCCCCTTTTGCTGAAAACCGCCTTAAAACAAGCTGCCCTAAAAAGTTAGCGGGCGAAAAGCCAGCCGCTGGAACGAGTTCTGCGTTCTGCCTGTTCCCATTTAAAGGAAAAAAACTATATTTCGCCCTCAGACCAATCTCCCATGAAACAGAACTTTTCTTTCCTCCTCCTGTTGGGTTTTCTGGCGGCCTGCTCCAGCAGCAAACCATCGCCCGAGGTGGTGGCTGTCGCGAAGGCCGTGGCGGCACAGGCTCCCTCAGAATACACGCCGCACATTGAGGAAGTACGCAAACAGTTTGCCCCCGACAAGCGGGTGGCCTTGTTTGACGTAAAGGCCTACAGCAACGTACTCACCGGCGAAACCAACCTCCCGGCCGCCAAAGCCGCCTTGCTGGAACGTCTGCGCGCCGCCGGCATTGCCTACCAAGACAGCATTCAGGTGCTGCCGCAGGCGGAGCTGAACGGGAATCATTATGCGGTGGTGACGTTGTCTGTCGCGAACCTTCGGTCTGAGCCCAAGCACCCCGCCGAACTGGCTACCCAGGCGACCATGGGCACGCCCCTGCGCGTCTGGAAACAGCAAAGAGGCTGGTACCTGGTGCAAACCCCAGACCAGTACCTGGCGTGGGTAGACGGCAGCGGTATTAAACTGATGGACCAAACTGCGTTCACTGCCTGGCAGAAGGGCGAAAAACTGCTCTACACCAACCCCTACGGCTTCGCCTACGCCACCCCCGACACCAAAGGCGCTACTGTGTCTGACCTAGTGTACGGCGATGTGCTGGTCCTGAAAAACCAGACCAAAAACTTCTACGAAGTGGCCTTCCCCGATGGCCGCACCGGTTTTGTTTCTGCCCCCGAGGTGGAAAAATACAGCCAATGGGCCGCTACCCGCCAACCCACCGAGCAGAACCTGGTGGAAACCTCCAAGCGCCTGCTGGGCCTGCCTTACCTCTGGGGCGGCACGTCCTTCAAAGGCGTTGATTGCAGCGGCTTCACCAAGACCGTATACTTCATGAACGGCCTGGTTCTGCCCCGCGATGCCTCCCAGCAAGTACACATCGGCGAACTGATTGACACCCAAAGCGGCTTCCAGAACCTGAAACCCGGTGATTTGCTATTCTTCGGGTCACCGGCCAAAGACGGCAAGCCCGAGCGCGTGGTGCACGTGGGCATGTGGATAGGCAACAACGAGTTCATCCACTCCGCCGGCCGTGTGCGCATCAACAGCATGGACCCCGCCGCCCCCAACCACGATGCCTCCGAACTGAAGCGTTTCCTAAGAGCCAAACGCATCTCCCCGCAGGCCACCCTTATAGACCTGAGAACAGCCTCGCTTTTCCAGTAAGCAATTACTAAATATTGTAAGTGCCCCGTTTTTGACCTGATTTCCACAGAACAGGTCAAAAACGGGGCACTTTTTTGTTCAAAGGAGAAAGATTTCCCAAGCTGTGTATTTGCTAAACGAAAGTCTCTGCAGTAGTCTGGCCCGCTCCCGCATTCCTTCGCTCGCCTCTGGCGAGTGTAAGTTATTCTGTGGCCTCCGGCCACCGGAAACCACTACTTGACATTTAATCAACAGCCCGCAGGGCGACGAGACGCCACCCGATGACGCACACTCGCCAGAGGCGAGCGAGGGTTTGAGAACCTGGTCCAAAGCTCTCTGCATACCGACTTTCAGAACACATGAATACACATAAGCCGTTTCAAGACTGTTTTACAGAAAACAGCCCCGAAACGGCTTCATTTCAACTCCACTCTAAGCGAAAGCTATTTCTCAATACTTCTCATGAACCTCCGTCATAATCCGGACCATCTCGTTGCGGATGTCGCCGGAGGAGACTTTGAAGTTGTTGTTCATAAAGCTGTACAGCAGCAGTTTTCCGCTTTTGGTCAGGATGTAGCCGCTCTGGTTGTGCACGTGCGCCAGGGTACCGGACTTGCCAAACACAAAGGGCGGCTCCGCTTTGTAGATGTTCCGGAAGGTACCGGGGCGGCCGCCGATGGCCATAAAGGGCAGGAGGCGCTCATTGGGGCGTTCCTGCTGGAGTTTCTGCAACAGGGCGATGATGCTGCGCGGGGTGAACAGGTTCATGCTGGAAAGGCCCGAACCATCTACCCATACGGGGGCATCGGGCAGGTCGCTTAGGTAGTTTTTCACCACGTGTTTGATGGCGCGCTCCACCGAGAGGGTGTCTGACAAGGTGCCGGAGCACAGGGCCATGAGTTGCTCGGCCATCAGGTTGTCGCTTACCTGCATCATGCGTTTGTACACCGTGTCAGAGGGTAGGCCGTAGAAAGTCTGGGCACCCTGGGGCAGCGCGCGGTTCTTGAGCAGGGTTACTTTCCGTTTCAGGGTATCGGTGAGCAGGCGCACGGTCATGTCCGGTGAGGGAATGAACGGCACTTCCACCGAGAAATCGGCGGAGGCGTGTTTGGGGTAATAGGTCAGGTCATTGGTGCGCCAGGCCCGTACGAAGGCGTCGCCGTGGGAGTAGCGGGCGGTATCGGTTTTGACGGTGCGCTTGAAGAGGGCCGGCGTGGTGGTGTACGGCTGGGTTGGTCCGCCTTTGCGGGCGAACTTCACCACGTTGCCGTGGATGGGGAACACGCTGCGCTCGGGCTGGTAGTAATAGTTATAATCGTCCCAACCCCAATTGGTGGCGAAGGGCGTGCTGGTGTAAGGCGCTTCCAGGTAATACAGCTTTTCCTTGCGGTTCTTCAGGAAATCATAGGCCAGCGTGTTCTTCAGGTCCATGTGGGTGAAGGTAGGGTCGCCGGTGCCCCAGAAAATGAGCGAGTCGCCGCGCGTCACGTACTTGAGCGCCGGAATGGAATCGCCCAGCATTTTGAGGCAGGCGTAGAACGTGAACAGCTTGGTGTTGGAGGCCGGCACAAAGTACTTATCGGCGTTGTGCTCCACCACCATTTGGCCCAGTGCCGGGTCATACAGCGCGAACCCTACAAACCGGCTTTTCAGGGTCTCAGATTCCAGCACCTGCCTTTTGATCTCCGTCGGGCCGTACGGCGGCGGCGTGGGAGCTAAGGGTGCGGTGGCTACTGGGGCTTGTTTAGCCGTGCTACAGCCCAGCAGGAAGAATAGAAAAAGGCACGGAAGCGAGAGCCAGCGTTGGCCGGAGAGAAAGGTGCGCATATACAGGATTGGTTTCAGGACCCTTAACTTAGAGGAAGATTCAGCTATCGTCAAACATTTGCCCCGAAAAAATCAGCTGGTTTGGATTTTACTGATCAAGCCCAAGCCATTTTGAGCCTCCATTTGAAAAACCAGCAGAAAAACAGGCAAAACAGGCCTAAACTCATTATTTTAACGCGTTCTTTCATCCGCACTCCTGCTAAACCTGTTTTTCCTATGACGCTTAGAACCCGCCGTGAGGTGCTGGCTTCGCTTTCCGTGGCCACCGCGGCCCTCCCCCTGCTGGGCTTCACCTCTGTCCCCGCTGTTGAGAAAGCCCCCAAAGCGATCTTTCCGCCCCGCCTCAAACCCGGCGATACCGTGGGTCTGATCTGCCCGGCCGGAGCGGCGTTCAGCAAAGAGGTGGTGCAGATTACCAAGGAATCTATTGAAGCACTGGGGCTGAAGGTGAAAATGGGGAAACACGTGTTTGACCGGTTCGGGTACCTGGCGGGCACGGACCAGGCCCGGGCCGAGGACGTGAACAGCATGTTCGCCGATAAAAACGTGCAGGGAATCTTAGCCATTCACGGCGGTTGGGGTTGTGCCCGCTTGCTGCCGCTGCTGGACTACAAGACCATTCAGAAAAACCCGAAACCGCTCATAGGGTACTCAGACATTACGGCGCTGCTTTTGGCCATAAACGCCAAAACCGGGCTGATAACGTTCCATGGTCCCGTGGGCTCGGCTACCTGGAACAAGTTCTCGGTAGACTCCTTCCGGCAGGTGTTGTTTGACGGTAACCCGGTGCTGTTTGAGAACCCCAAAGAACTGGGCGACAATCTTACCCTCACCAAAGACCGCATCACTACTATTACACCCGGCACCGCCCGCGGCAAACTGGTGGGCGGCAATTTAACGGTGCTCACGGGCATCATCGGTTCAGACTACCTGCCCAACTGGAAAGACGCCATCCTGTTCCTGGAAGACACCAACGAAGCCGTGTACCGGGTAGACCGCATGCTCACCCAACTGAAACTAGCCGGCGTGCTGGACCAGGTGAAAGGCGTGGTGTTTGGCAAGTGCTCTGACTGTGAACCCGGCAAGGGCTACGGCTCCCTTACCTTGGAGGAAGTGCTGGAGCAACATCTGCAGCCGCTTAAAGTACCCGTGTACTCCGGGGCCATGATTGGGCACATCACGCATAAGTTCACCGTTCCGGTAGGTGCTGAGGCCGAAATAGACGCTACTGCCGGCACCATTAAGTTATTGGGCAGTGCCGTGGCCTGATGCTGAACTTTGCGGGTACATGGTCCTGTTTTTGATATAATTACATTAGTTTTGCACTCTTTCCCGCTAACCACATCCTAATTTTTACCTATTGCCTTGAAAAAACATCGTTTTCTCCCCCTAGTGCTCCTGTTCCTCTTCTTAGTAGGAGCTATGAACCTGCAGGGGCAGAACCGTGGTTCCAAGTCCACCAAATCTGCCCAGAAAAAGACGGCTGCTGCCAAGAAGCCCAAAACCAAGAAAGCTGCCGCTGCGGCGTTCAATCCTAAAACAGATCCTCCTTTTCTGGGCGCCAACCAGAAATGGGTAGACTCTGTCTTTAAAACCCTTACGCCCGAAGAGCGCATTGCGCAGCTCATCATGATTCCGGTGTACTCTAACAAGAACCAGGCGCACATTGACTCTATCAGTCGGTTGGTGACTACCTACAAAGTAGGCGGTCTGATCTTCTTCCAGGGCGGACCGGTACGGCAGGCGCACATGACCAACCGCTACCAGCGCGAAAGCAAAGTGCCTTTGATGATTTCTATTGACGGTGAGTGGGGTCTGGCCATGCGCCTGGACAGCACCGTGCGGTTTCCGTACCAGATGGCGCTGGGCGGTATTGAAGACGAACGCCTGATCTATGACATGGGTGCCGAAATTGCCCGCCAGTGCCGCCGCCTGGGCATTCACGTGAACTTTGCGCCGGTGATTGACGTGAACAACAACGCCAACAACCCGGTCATCGGCTTCCGCTCCTTCGGCGAAGACAAATACAACGTGGCCCGCAAAGCTATGGCCTACGTGAAAGGTATGCAGGACAACAAAGTGCTGGCCAATGCCAAACACTTCCCCGGCCACGGTGATACCAACGTAGACTCGCACTATGGTTTGCCAGTCATCCACTTCTCTAAACTGCGCCTGGATTCCGTGGAGCTGTACCCTTTCCGGGAACTGATGGCAAACGGCCTGGGTAGCTTGATGGTGGCGCACATGAACATTCCGGTGCTGGACAACACCAAAGACTTGGCCTCTACCCTTTCCAAACCCATTGTAACCGATCTACTCAAGAAAGAAATGGGCTACAAAGGTCTGGTGTTCACCGATGCCCTGAACATGCAGGGCGTGGCGAAGTTCTACGCCCCCGGGGTGGTAGACGTGAAAGCCCTGCTGGCCGGTAATGACGTGCTTTTGAACACCATGGATGTGAAAACCACCATTGAGGAAGTAAAGAAAGCCATCGCCAACAAAGAAATCACGCAGGCCGAGATTGACACGCGCGTACGCAAAGTGCTGGCCGCCAAACAGTGGATGGGCCTTGACAACTGGAAACCCATTGAGACCGAAAACCTCATTGCCGACCTGAACAACCCTACCGCCGACTACATCAACCGCCAGCTGACCGAGGCCTCCTTGACGCTTCTGCGCAACAAGAACCAGATTCTGCCCATCAAGACGCTGGATACGCTGAAGGTTGCCGCCCTGGCCATCGGGACCAACACCGAGACAGATTTCCAGCGGAACCTGGCCAAATACACCCAGGTAGACAATTTCTTCCTGCCCCCTACCAACTCCATCGCTGATCTGCAGGCCTTGAAAGAGAAGCTGAAAGGCTACAACATGATTCTGGTGGGGGTGCACAAACTGCAACTGAAAGCCTCCGGCACCGGGACCTTCGGGATTACCGCCGAGATGAACTTGTTCCTGAAAGACCTCATCCGCACCAAGCCAACGGTGGTGAGCGTGTTTGGGAACGTGTATAGCCTCACCCGCTTTGAGGACATTGAGAAAGCCCACGGCGTCCTGGCGGCTTACCAGGAAAACGAACTCACCCAGGACGTAGCCGCTCAGATCATCTTTGGAGGCGTGGGCGCGAAAGGCAAACTGCCGGTGAACGTGTCCAACTCCTTCAGGATTGGCGATGGTCTGAGAACCGAAGGCGGTCTTAGACTGGCGTACACGCAGCCAGAGGCCGTTGGCCTGAGATCAGAGGATTTTGCCGGTATTGATACCCTGGTAAACGAAGCCATCAGAGCCAAAGGCACGCCGGGTGCGCAAGTACTGGTAGCCAAGAACGGTAAAGTGATTTACTACAAATCGTTTGGATACCACACGTATGAGAACCAGACCCCGGTACAGAACACTGATTTGTACGACCTGGCTTCCGTTACCAAAATCACCACGGCGCTGGCCGCTTACATGAAACTGAACGGCGAAGGCCGCTTTGACGTGGACAAAACCCTGGGCGAGTACCTGCCCCTGATGAAGGAGTCTAACAAAGCGAACCTGAAGTACCGCGACATCCTTACCCACCAGGCCCGCCTGAAATCCTGGATTCCGTTCTGGAGAGAGGAACTGAAAAAGAACGGCGAACTGAAGAGCAGCGTGTTCAGCCCAGATTCATCGGCTAAGTTCCCCATCAGAGTCGCCAAGAACCTGTTCATCCACAAAGACCACGCGCAGGAGATTTACAAGCAGATCAAAGAATCTCCGCTCAACGAGAAACCAGGCTACGTGTACTCAGACCTGTCGTTCATTCTGGCCCCGCTGGTAGTGAAAAACATCACCGGCGAGGATTTTGAGTCTTACCTGAAGAAGAACATCTACAAGCCGCTGGGCGCTACTACGCTCACGTTCAACCCGTACAAGAGCTATCCATTGTCTCGCATTGTGCCTACCGAGGTAGACACTCTGTTCCGCAAGCAACTGCTGCACGGCACCGTGCATGACGAAGGCGCTGCCATGCTGGGCGGCATCAGCGGGCACGCTGGTTTGTTCGGGAACGCGAATGACCTGGCCAAGGTAATGCAACTGTACCTGAACGACGGTATCTATGCCGGCAAGCGCATCATCGCTGATAACGTGGTGAGCACCTTCAGCAAATGCCAGTTCTGCCCAGACAACTACCGCGCCCTCGGGTTTGACCGTCCGTCTAAGCCAGGCACGGTGAACGGAAACGCTGCGCAGAGTGCCCCGGCCGAGAGCTTCGGGCACACCGGCTTCACCGGCATCTATAGCTGGGTTGATCCGGTAAACGACCTTGTGTACATCTTCCTGTCTAACCGCGTGCACCCCACCCGCGAAAGCTCCGTGCTAAGCAAGCTGAATACCCGCACCAAAGTGATGCAGGTGGTATATGACGCCATGGCCAAAGCCAAATCTGCTCCTAAAGCCGAAAGCACTCTGGAAAGCAAGCGTTAGTCAAGCATTCTAGCTGATATCAAAAAGGCCGCTCTGGATAACCGGAGCGGCCTTTCTGTTTGGTGGTGTTTTCAAGCTAATTTCCTGAAAGCAGGTCTAAAACGAAGAATCGGTCTTTGCCAATCTTTAATCCATTTGACCATCCCTTCTACAATTCTTTCAGCCATCCCCTTTGTCATCCTGAAAGGCAACTATCTCCTTTGTCATCCTGAAAGGATCTTGCGGGCGAACGGTAAAGGCGTTTCTTTAAAGCTTTCCTAGCTTGTTCACAAGATCCTTCCAAGATGACAACACAGGAAGGGCACGATGACTATGGGAATTAGAAAGGACAGAATGACAACGGGAAAGACAAGGACAGGAAAGTGACAGAATAGAGCAGATAGTAGAAAAGGATAGTCATGCCCCGAGTTTGCATCGGGGGACTTCCTGAGCCAGGTTCCTCCGGGAACTGGTTTGGTGGGTCAATTACTCAGCGTCAACTGGAAGTGCGGCGTGGCCGAGGTGATGGCGTCACCTTCGCGTTGGTTGGTGCTCACCCATTTGCCCTGGTGGTAGATCCAGCTGTTGGGGCTTTTGTTCTCGGGACCGTAGCAGCGGAGGCTGGGTTCATAGGAGATGCGGGCCGAGCCTTGTTTCTCACCGGTCTCAGGGTCTACCGGCTCGTAGCGGTTCTGTTTGATGATGAGCCACTCAAAGGCAATGAAAAACCCTTTGGTTGGCATCTGCAGGTCATACTGGCTTACATTCAGACTCACGGTTCTGATGCCTTTAGGCGCGGTACCCATGAGCGGTACCGAGAGCAGATGCTTGCCTGGTTCGCCGTTCTCCCCTACCTGCAGCAGATGCACCCGGAATGAGGCATTCTTGATATTGCTCAAGGCCACCAACGAGATTTCATCCAGGAAAGGAGTAGCGGCGTAGGAAGATTTGTAAGGAATGTACTGGGCCACAATCCAGGGCGTGCCGTTGCTCCCGAAGGAGTACTCCGTGCGATCGTCCAGTTTGTTGATGATGAATTTGCTGCGCTTGGTGCTTTTCTTCACCGTTACGGTGCTCAACGCCACCGCAGACGGCACCAAGGCTACCTTCATGTTCCCGGCCGGAATGGTAAGACGGGTTCTTTCGTAGCCTAGGCAGGAAATGACCAGCGTTTTGCCCTGCAGGTTGGTTTGCCCCAGGCTGAACTCACCTTTCTCTGTGGAGGTGGTGCCCAGGTTCTCGTCCTCCACCCAGATGTTGGCGTAGGCCACAGGTTTACCGCTGGCTTTGTCTGTGATAATTCCTTTTACCTGACCAAACCCCGCGCCCGCAGACCACAGGAAAACGAAAAGCAGAAGAATCGCTGGTTTCATGCCGCGTGCGTTGGATGAAGAAGCTGTTTTCAGGCTGTCTTGAAGAAAACAACCCGAAAACAGGATCTTGAAGAGAGAGATCAATTCCTTCAACGCTGATCTCGGGTTCTTATTTGGTGCGCCGTTAAATTTTCCGTGAGGTTACACCTTGTACACATCGGCTAAGACCACGTGCTCATCTGGCTTCCGATTGTCGGCGGGGCTGTCAAATACCACCAGCAGGTGCTCGTCATCAAATACGGCCAATCCTTCGGCTTTGTCCTGGCCCGAGGTGGAGCCGCTGCCGTGGGGTACGTCAAAAAGGTGTTCCACTTCTTTGCGATGCACCATCTGCTCGCCTTTTTTGGTCTTGTTCATGGCATCGGGCCAGCGGAACACGGCAATGGTACCGTCCAAATCCATGGAGGGGCCCGCCAGAATGTACAGGTCATCTCCTTTGATCCTGAGTTCCCTTATTCCCTGCCCGCCCAGGTGCAGAAAGTGCTTTTTGTACAGCGTGCCGTCTTCATTGGCCTTCAACTGCAGGTATCCTTTTTCCTCGGCGTCTTCCAGTTGCAGCTCCAGGATCATGGCCCAACCTCGCAATACGGGACCACGCAAACCTACAAAAACGCGTCCCTGATGGATGGATAGTCCTTCAATGTCAAATCCGTTGTCTTTTCCGGGAATAGGCAAGAAATGGGCCAGGTGCGGGTCTTTCTCAATGGCGTCCATGAGCTGATTGGTTTTGCCCGAGCTCATGAGTTGTGCCGCCCGCAGGGTCTTGTCTGGATCCTCGGGATCAGAGCATTTTTTGCACAGGGTGTACTCGCCGGTGGTGGCGTCCTGCACCAGCGGAATACGGGCCAGCAGGTAGCGGTTGGCCTCGCCTTTCACCTGCGCCAGGCGCTTAATCTGCTTCTCCACCGAGTCTTCTTTGCGCGGTTTCTTGCGCTTGAGGCTGTGCGAGCCCACCAACCAAAGGTACCCGTCACTTTCAGACAGGCCTTCTATGTCTATCTCAGAGTTGGTGCCGTCGGGTAGGTCCAGGTACTGGGTGAGGTCAAAGTGCACGTGCTCGCCAAAGGAGTGATCCCCGGTTTTCTTCAGGCGCTCCAGGGTGGTTTGCTCATCGCAGCTCAGCCATAGGTAGTCGCCGGTGCGCAGGACCGTAGAAAGGCCGTCTCGCACGTGTTTGCCGGTGGCGGTGATGCTGTGGGTGGAGTTAAACTGAAGTTCAAGATGAAAGGCAAGGTTCTTCATAGGTTTGGCTTTGCGAACGGGATACTTCTTTAAAGTAACGCGTTTTACGGCTATTTTAAGAAAAGTACGCCAAAAACAGAACGCGACAACCCGGGGTGGAGTTGTCGCGTTCTGGGCCTTCGGTTTGGGAAAGGTCTACTCTCCGTCTTCGTCGGTGGGCTCTTCTATGATGTTGCTGTTTCTTTCAGATTTGAAGTTGGGGAAAGCGTCGTTGCCTTCTTCCAAGGCTTGGGCCAAGGCCGGATTGGCCTGCAGGCGCTTGTTCACCGCAGGGTCAAACATGAGCTCAAAGATGGACTTGAAATACGGCTTGGCCTGAAAACGCTTCTGAAAGGCCTCTTTCTCGGCTTCGCCCAGGGCTTTCACTTCCTGCGCCCACTTCTCCAATTCGGGCTTCAGCTTACGCATTTCGGCAGCAGCTTCAGTAGAGGCGCTTTTGAGCAGGGCCATGGTTTTCTGGTCATCCTTCTCCTGGAACGCCAATTTCATTTTACTGGCGTAGGTGTTCATGATCTTGTCCATCTTCGCTTCGGTGGGGTTGATGCCCGCCTGCGCCGACACCATCAGCAGGGAGAACACCAAACTCAGCAACCCCGTGGCAATCCGTTTCATCATCTTTTTACCTGATTGAATTAAACAATTTATTTAAAGCATAGACCACCAAGGTAGCGGCCGTCCTTCTGTGATTTTTAATCCTAGCCTACTCTTTTACGACTCCTTTTTGGGTTCATCTGGTTTGGCGGCTTCTATGACTTTCACCTTGTCATTGGGTTTGAGGCCTTCCACCACCTGGATGTTGATGCCGTCAGACAGGCCAGTTTTCACCAGTTTTTTCTGGAACTGCTGCGGCGCGGTCTCCACCTCTACAAACACGCTGTCTTTGCCTTTCTTCCCGAACTGCAGCAAGCCTTCTTTAATAGCCAGCACGTTGTCTTTCTGGTCCAGCACAATATCAGCGTTGGCGCTGTAACCGGCCCGCAGGAAATCGCCGGGCTGCAGCAGCACCTGGGCTTTCACCTGGAACTTCACGGCGCCTTCTTCCAGCACACCCTTCGGCGCGATGTACTCCAGTTTGGCTTTGAATACCTTGTCCTCGATGGCCCCAATGGTGAGGTTCAGGTCCATGCCCTCGCGCAGTTTGCCCACCTCAGACTCATCAATCTTGCCCTCAAAGATGAGGCTCTTCATATCTGCCACGGCCGCAATGGTGGTGCCCTCGTTGAAGTTGTTGCGCTCAATCACCGATGCGCCCACTTTCACGGGCACGTCCAGCACCATGCCGTCCACGGTGGAGATGATGATGTTGGAACCGCCGGTCCGCCGCGAGGTACCCGATTTCACCAGCTGGCGGTTGTTCTCCGCTGAGGTCAGGTCTTCTCTCCGCAGCCGGTACTCCATCACAAACTTGTTGTATTCCTGCTCGGCAATCACTTTCTGGTCAAACAACTGCTTCTGGCGCTCCATCTCGCGCTTGGCCTGCTCAAACGCAATTTTGGCGGTCTGTACGCTGGTCTCGGCGTTGTTCACGTTCACCATGTTGGGTACAATCCGGATCTTGGCAATCCGCTGCCCGGCGCGCACGCTCTGGCCCGCCTCTACGTACAGTTCCTCCACAATGCCCGATACCTGCGGCTTGATCTGGATTTCCTTTCTGGGCACAATAGAACCGGTGGCCACGGTTTTCTTCACGATATCGGTGTAGAACGGCTTCTCGGTCTGGTACACCACGGGGTCGGCGTTCGCTTTCTTGTAGAAATAGTAGCTGATCCAGACGGTGCCGGCCAAGAACAAGAGAATGAAAAAACCTAATACTACCTTTTTCATGATATTACACTGCTTATGATGTTTGAATGCGCGGTTACCCCTATGCCGGGGCTGAATCTTCCTTCGTTTAATGCTCGTTTTCTATAAATCAGGCGAAAAACAGAGGTTCCTGTTGTTTCTCGTCTTATCGGGTTCTACTGGCGCGAGTCTCCGAACTCGTGCCTATGGATAACGGGAAGTCTCCAGACTTCCCTCGCTGCCCCGCAGCGAAAGCGGGACAGTTGATTTTCTTTGGCGCGGATTTACTCATGGCTCCCGGCGAGTCTGGCGACTCGCATCATCCCAAAGTCACGAGTCCGGGGACTCGCGCCAGCCACTACAGCATTAGCACATCAGCACATTAAAAAGTCAACCCATTGATTACTCATCTTTGAGCGCCTCCACGGGGTTCACTCTTGCTGCTTTGGTAGCCGGAATAAGCCCCGCCAGGGCTCCCATGACCACCAGCAGCACTACCGCCATGAGCGCCACCCTGGGATCCACCTCCGGGCTTGCGAAGAAGCCGGCGTCCACTTTGAACTTGTTCATCAGGTACTCAATCAGGGCCACCAGCCCGGTGCCAGCAATGAGCCCGGTTAAACCCGCAATGCTGGTAATCACCACCGATTCCTGTAAAATCAAGCTGATCACCGACCACGGCGTAGCCCCTAGCGCCTTCCGGATGCCGATTTCCTTCGTGCGTTCCTTCACCACGATGAGCATAATGTTGCCCACCCCAATGATGCCCGCAATGATGGTCCCGATGCTCACAATCCAGCTGAAGCCCGAGATTCCGGCAAACAGCCCCTGCACGTCTTTGAATTCTTTCTCCACGTTGGCAGAGCCGAAGGCTTTCAGATCGGTAGGCGCTACCTGGTGGCGCTGGGCCAACAGCGTTTTCACTTTTTCCTCCACTACCTCAGCGGGTACGCCCGGGGCCGGAATGATCTTGAAATGTCCGATGCGGTTAGGTTGGTTGAAGGTCTGCTGCAGCGTGGTATTGGGGATGTAAATGGTCTGGGAAGCGTACACAATGTCCTCGCCTTTGCCCACCGGCGTGAACATTCCCACCACTTGGAAATGACTGCCCTTGATGTTGATGTATTTGCCGATGGGATCTTCGCCGGTTTTGAACAGCACTTCCTGCACCCGTGGTCCGATCACCGCCACTTTGCGCTTCTCCTCAATGTCAATGCGGTTCACGAAGCGACCAGTGGAAATGGTGAGCGGGTCCACGTACAGCATCTCGGGGTAATCGCCGCTCACGTTGAAGGAGGAGTTCTTGTCGCCGTAGCTCACCGTAAAGGTTCCGTCCAGGCCGTTGCTGGGTGAGAGAACGCCCACCTCCGGAACCTGCTCCTGAATGGCCTTGACATCGTCATTGGTGAGGTGCACAAACCGGCCTGCTTTCAGGCCCATGTAGGGCACGCTGGTGCGCTGGGTCCAGACAAACACTGCGTTCTTGGCAATGTTGAAGTCATTGGTAATGCCGTGCTCCAGGCCTTTGCCCGCGCCCAACAAGAGCACCAGCATGAAGATGCCCCAGAACACGCCAAACGCCGTGAGCCCCGTCCTGAGCTTGTGCTTCTTGACAGTGGCGTAAATCTCAGCCCATTTGTCTACATCAATCATTTCTGGAGTTCTGAGTTATGAGTTCTGAGTCAACAGTTATTTTGTGCCTGTTTTCCGAAAATCGGGTTGAAAACAGCTTATGGAGTTCATGGAGAAGAAGGTGTGGGGGCACCTGTCTGCAACACTTCCTAATTCTTAATTCCTAATTCTCAATTCTGAATTACTCCGCCCTGAGGGCTTCAATGGGTTTAATGCTGGCGGCTTTGAGGGCGGGCATGAGTCCGGCCAGGGCTCCGGCCAGCACCAGCAGCACCGTGGCCGAGACGGCCACACCCAGGTTCACCCCCGGACTAGCGAAGAAAGGCAGCTCCGCACCGGATTTCTCCAGCGCATAGCGCATCAGATCCAGCAATCCCACGCCCGCCAGCAGCCCCAGATAGCCCGAGAAAGCCGTGATTACCACCGATTCCTGCAAAATCATGCTCACAATGGATACCGGAGTAGCGCCCAGCGCCTTCCGGACCCCGATCTCGCGGGTGCGTTCCTTCACAATGATGAGCATGATGTTACTCACGCCCACAATCCCGGCGATGAGCGTGCCTACGCCCACCACCCACACAAACATATTGATGCCGTTGAACAGACCCATGATCTGCTCGTATTCCTTCTCGCCGTTGTTGATATCCAGCGCCTGGGCATCTTCGGGCGAGAATTTGTGCCGTTGGGCCAGCAGGCTTTTCACTTTGTCTTCAATCACCTGCGCTTTCACGCCGGGTTGCGCCACCATAGCCACCAGTTGCACCTGGTTAGGCTGGTTGTAAGTGGTCTGCAGCGTGGAGAAAGGGATATAGGCCCGTTCCTCCCTCCGGCCGCCGTTGTTGCCGCGTACGGTAAAAATGCCCACCACCTTGAAGTGGATGCCCTGGATGTTCACGTACTCTTCCAGACCAGTCTTGTCTTTGAACAGTACTTCGCGCACCTTCTCGCCCAGCACAATCACCTTGCGTTTCTCTTTGATGTCGTTTTCGTTGAGGAGGCGGCCCACTTTCAGGCGTTCGCCGTTCACCTCCAGGAACTCCGGCGTGGACCCGAAGACCTGGTAAGAGCCGTTCTCGGTCTTGTAGTTGATGGTGTACTCGCCCCAGAGGCGGTTACGTGGCGAGATGATCTGTACCTGAGGTACTTCGCGGGAGATGGTGGCCAGATCCTCGTTGGTGAGTTTTATCTCGCGGCCCGGCCCCAGCCCTTTGTGGGGCATGGAAGATTTTCCGCCGGAAAAGAAGATCCCGTTTTTGGCTCCGTCCCCAAATCGGTTGAACACCCCGTTCTGCAAGCCTTGCCCGAAACCCAGCAGCATGACCAGCATGAAGATGCCCCAGAACACGCCAAAGGCCGTGAGGAAGGTGCGGAGTTTGTTCTTCCGGATGGTGCCCAGAATCTCCTGCCATTTGTCAATGTCAATCATGTTCTGCGGGTGTCAGGCTTGGGAATAAGCAACTGGCGTCAGAAATTCCTCGGTTTTGTTTCCCAGACCATCGTCCAGGATTAGACCGTCTTTGAGCCGGATCACGCGTTGGGTTTGGTCGGCAATGTCGTTTTCGTGGGTGACAATTACCACGGTCATGCCTTCGCGGTTTACTTCCTTGAAAATCTCCATCACCTCGTTGGTAGTGGCGGTGTCCAGGGCACCAGTGGGTTCATCGGCTAAGATCAGTTTGGGCTTGCTGATGAGGGCCCGCGCGATGGCCACCCGCTGCCGCTGCCCGCCAGACATCTCGTTGGGCGAGTGCTCAGCCCATTCCTTCAGGCCCACACGGTCAAGGTACTCCAGGGCCAGTTTGTTGCGCTCTTTTCGGCCTACTTTCTGGTAATAGAGCGGTAACGCCACGTTTTCCATGGCGTTTTTGAAGGTAAGCAGGTTAAAGCTCTGGAAAACGAAGCCCAGGAACTTGTTGCGGTAATAAGCAGCTTTGGCTTGGGAGAGATTCTTGATGGGGGTTCCGGCCAGCGTGTAGTCTCCGGAGTCAAAATCGTCCAGAATGCCCAGGATGTTGAGCAAGGTGGATTTGCCGGAGCCGGAAGAACCCATGATAGACACCAGTTCTCCTTCGCGTATGTGCAGGTCAATGCCTTTCAGCACATGCAGTTTGTGCTGCGCCATGGCGTAATACTTATGGATGTTCTGGAGCTGTATCATGGTCAATCAGGGTTGAAATGCTCTTCTACAAACTCTTCGGCTAGAATGCTTTCCTTTACAGATGCTATTCTATTGGCTTGGGTTGCTTCTCCCACAAAAAAAGATGTGCTGTTTTAAGCCAGCTTTTTCCAAAACCGGCCTAAAACAGCGGTGTGAAAGCAACTACCTTATTTGTAGCATTCACCCTTTACTTCTTACAACAATTTCAAGACAAATATTTGGCAGTTATCCCCTATGCCGTATCTGCGAATGCTTTCCTTACACAAGTTAATCAATTATGAATCAGACTACTACATTCTTAAATCATTTCCTGGGCGCAATAAAAAAGCCGCTCCCGGTAAAGGAAGCGGCTTTCTGCTTTAAGAGAAGTTTATTTTATTGTTTCAGGGTTATTTTACGCTCAACAGTGTTAAACGGACCCGGAATCACTTTCCCTTGGTTGTCAATTAACTCCAGTTTAAAGGTGTTCTCGCCCATCGGCAGGCCTTCTACCAGGTACGGCAGCCACTGATCCAGAATAAACTCATTGCCGTTGATGGTGGCGCGCACCTTGTTTCCATCTTTGGCCAGTTCAGTATTCACCAGGTAGAAATCCAGCATGATTTTGCGGGTATCGGCACCGGTGTACTCGCCTTTAGGGCGGCTGTAGAACAGGTGCTGGCCGTTCTCGTCAAACTTGGCGGTGTTGCCGGTGGTATTGCCCACGTTGATCACGCGCAGGTCATACGCTTCTTTGTGCTTGATGCTCTCGTGGTAAGAACGAGACAGGAACGACAGTACCACGTGCTGGCCCGGCTTGATGGCTTTCTTGAACGTAGGCTTGTAATGGGCGGTATAAGGCTCATTGTCTACGATGTTGTGGATGTGCTGGCCTTCTTTGGAGTTGGCGTGCTCATGGGTGCCCGCGTCTGGCGTCTGCTGGCTCAGCTGGAAGTTGTTTACCGCATACTCAAACTGCACCGAGTCGCCGGTTACTTTCCCGTTTTTCTCGGGTCTGTTCAGTTCCAGATCGGCATCAGGGAAATCAACGGAGTTGCTGTAAGAGTAAACTTTCAGGCCGCCTTTCTCCATAGGCGTACCCATGGTGCCCTGGTGCTGCACACCGGCGGTATCATGGTCCATGCCCGCGTGATCCGCGGCAGCGGTGGTATCAGTATCAGTGGTAGAGGCAGCGCGCTTTCCGTCACAGGCAGAGGCAAGTAGCAGGGCGGCTACTGCCAAAAAAGACAAATGTTTCTTTTTCATAGTAGTTAGGTTTTCGTATAAATACGCAGAATGTTTCAAAGATAGAAATTTTGTAACTTGCAGCCCTTTTCAGCACCAATTAAGAAGACGTCAAAGGAAGACATCATGAGCGATAAATTATTAGAGGAAATTCCATCGTTAGACTTAGCCGATTTCGTTTCCGGCGACCCGGCCCGCAAGGCGGCTTTCGTGCAGGCGTTGGGCGAGGCTTACCAGAACATCGGTTTTGTGGCGGTTAAAAACCACGGCTTAAGCGATGAATTGACCAAGCGTCTGTATACTGCTACGCAGTCGTTCTTTGCGTTACCGGATGACGTAAAAAGCAAATACGAGATTCCGGGGCTGGCTGGTCAGCGCGGCTACGTGGGCAAAGGAAAAGAACACGCCAAAGGCCGCAATACCGGTGACTTGAAAGAGTTTTACCACGTAGGTCAGATCGTGACGGATAATGACCCGGTGAAGGAAGAGTACCCAGACAACGTGTGGCCCGCCGAGGTTCCTGATTTTGAATCAGCTACTTCTACGGCTTACAAACTGCTGGAGAACGCCGGCAAGAACATGCTGCGTGCCATTGCCCTGTACCTGGAACTTCCGGAGGATTACTTCGATGCCAAAGTACACAACGGGAACAGCATCCTGCGCGCTATCCACTACTTCCCCATCGAGGACCCAGACAGCGTACCCGCCGATGCCGTACGCGCCGCTGAGCACGGTGATATCAACCTGATTACCTTGCTGATGGGTGCCTCTGCCGATGGTCTGCAAGTACTGCGCCGCGATGGCAAATGGATTCCGATCACGGCCTTGCCAGAGCAGATTGTGGTAAATGTAGGCGATATGCTGTCTCGCCACACCAACAACAGGCTGAAGTCTACCATTCACCGCGTAGTGAACCCGCCGCGCGAGCTGATGCACACTTCCCGCTACTCTATCCCGTTCTTCATGCACCCACGCTCTGAAATGGACCTGACCTGTTTGGAGAGCTGCATTGATGAGCAGAACCCAAAACAATTCCCAGACATCACCGCCGGTGAGTTCCTGAACGAGCGTTTGATTGAGCTGGGACTTAAGAAATAACCCATTGCAAAATTTAGAAAGGGGCCTTTAGGGCTCCTTTCGTTTTTATGCCTATTTTTAAATAAAGGCTTAAAAACGCGTCACAAGCCCACACCATTTGCGCCCTCGTAACTACATTTTCCTGAAAGATGTTGCGTATCTCTCGCTCACCGCGTTTGGTGGGCCGCAGGCGCATATTGCCATGATGCTGCGCCTGATGGTGGAAAAGAGACGGTACATCACAGAGAAGGAACTGCTGGAACTCAACGCGCTCTGCCAGATCTTGCCCGGCCCTTCTTCCACCCAAACTATTACGGCCATCGGTTTCAAGGTTGGGGGCCCTAACCTAGCCTATCTTACCCTGTTGGTCTGGATTGCCCCCGCGGCCTTGATCATGATTGGCGCGGCTCTGCTCATCTCCTTTCTGCAAGGCAAAGGTGCTCCGCTGGGCTTTACCCGGTTTATTCAGCCCATGGCAGTAGGCTTTGTGGCCTTTGCAGCCTGGCGCATCAGTTCTAAGGTAGTGCATACCAAAGGTGGTATTATAATCATGGTAATCTCTGCCATCCTCTCGTTCTTCTTCCGATCGCCTTGGGTGTTCCCGGCACTGCTGCTGGCCGGAGGAAGCCTGACGGCACTCCGGTTCCAGGACCAGCCGGTGCTGGAAAAGAAACCCATGCGGGTAGAATGGGCCAACTTCTTCCTGTTTCTGGGGGTTCTGATCGCCGCCGCCTTGCTTGGACGGTACACGCAACTGAGGGCGGTACTGTTGTTTGAGAACTTCTACCGGAACGGCAGTCTCATCTTTGGGGGTGGCCAGGTCCTGATCCCGGTGATGTACACTGAGTTTGTGGAATTCAAAGGCTATCTTAGTTCCAAGGAGTTTCTGTCTGGTTTTGCCATGGTGCAGGCGCTACCGGGCCCCGTTTTCTCTTTCTGCTCCTACATTGGTACCTTATCCATGCGACCCTACGGCTGGGGAGGGCAGATTATTGGAGGCGTAGTTTCCACTATTGGCATCTTTCTGCCCGGCACGTTCCTGATTTTCTTTGTGATCCGCTTCTGGGAAGAACTCCGCAAGTACCGGGTCATCCAAGCCTCTATGGAAGGAATCAATGCCGTAGGTTGTGGAATGGTTTGCGCTGCGGCTATTATGCTCTACCACCCCATTGAGAACACCCCTTACAATTTTGGTCTGGTGGTAGCCACCTTCGTGTTGCTGCAATGGACCAGAATTCCGGCTCCGGTACTTATTTTGGCTGGTTTGGTGGTTGGGTTGCTCTTCCCTAATTGAAGGGGTTTTAGCCCTATTTACCAGAAAACAGCTTAAAAGCAGAAAGCCCCGTGAAGATGTACTCCTCACAGGGCTTTACTGATATGACTTGAAAGCCTTCTCCGTTTTTATAGATTGGCAGCTACTTTCTGTTCTCTCAGAACGCTCAGCAGGTAATCGCCGTAACCGCTCTTGCGTAACGGTTCAGCAATCCGTTGTAATTGCTCGGCATCAATAAAGCCCATCCGGTAGGCAACTTCCTCAATGGCTCCAATTTTCAGGCCTTGGCGCTCTTCAATGACCTGCACAAAGGTGGCAGCCTGCATCAGTGACTGGATGGTACCGGTATCCAACCAAGCGGTACCGCGGTCTAAAATCCCGACCTTCAGTTTGCCCTGGCGCAGATACTCTTTGTTCACATCGGTGATTTCGTACTCGCCTCTGGGGCTGGGCTCCAGATTTTTGGCAATTTCCACTACTTGGTTGTCATAGAAGTAAAGACCAGGTACCGCGTAGCTAGATTTTGGCTGCTGGGGCTTTTCTTCGATAGAAATGGCCTTCATGTTATCGTCAAACTCCACCACACCGTAACGCTCTGGGTCATGCACATGGTAGGCGTATACCACTCCTCCGTCTGGATCATTGTTCGCCTGCAACAATTTGCTCATGCCCGATCCGTAGAAGATATTGTCTCCCAGAATAAGTGCGGCCTTGTCATTACCTATAAAGTCTGCCCCTAACACAAAGGCTTGGGCCAGTCCGTTAGGCACTTCCTGCACCTGATAGCTGAAATTACACCCAATCTGGCTACCATCTCCCAACAGACGCTCAAACATAGGCAGGTCATGCGGGGTAGAAATAATCAGGATATCCTTGATCCCCGCTAACATCAACGTTGACAACGGGTAGTAGATCATGGGCTTATCGTACACAGGCATCAGCTGTTTACTTACCGCTAAGGTGAGCGGGTGCAGTCTTGTTCCTGAGCCTCCGGCTAAAACAATTCCTTTCATGTTCTTATTTCTGGTTGTAAATAAAGTCTTGATTCTCCCGGAACCAGGCCAGCGTTCTTTGCAGACCTTCTCTGATTTTGATTTGCGGATCATACCCCAGCAGGTTTCTTGCTTTGGAGATGTCGGCTAAGCTATCTCTGATGTCACCGGCACGTTCTGGGCCATATTCTGCCTCTACGTCTACCCCGGCCTCTTCTTTCAGGATGTTGAACAAGTCGTTCAAAGAAGTTCTGTCACCCACCGCAATGTTGTACACTTGGTTGATGGCTTCGGGGTTGGTAACTAGGGCGGCTTTAATGTTGGCCTGTACGCAGTTCTCCACGAAAGTGAAGTCACGGGTGTGCTCGCCGTCACCGTTCATTCTAGGGCCACGGTTATTGAGCACCGCATCAATGAACAAGGGAATTACGGCCGCATACGCCCCGTTTGGATCCTGGCGCGGTCCGAAAATATTGAAGTAACGCAGCCCGATGATCTCCATGCCATAAGTTTTGCCAAAGACATCGGCATACAGCTCATTCGCGTATTTGGTAACGGCATACGGTGAGAGTGGCTTGCCTATCTTATCCTCCACTTTAGGCAGGGATTTGCTGTCGCCGTAGGTAGAAGAAGAGGCCGCATACACGAACCGCTTCACCTTTTGCTCTTTGGTAGCGACCAGCATGTTCACAAAGCCGCCCACATTTACATCATTGGAAGTGATGGGGTCTTTCACGCTTCTGGGCACTGACCCTAGAGCAGCCTGATGGAGCACTACATCCATGCCTTCGCAGGCTTTCATGCAGTCTTCCAGATTACGGATATCACCTTCCTGCACTTCTAACCGTTCATTTCCTTGGAAGGCTTTGAGGTTCTTGTGGAATCCGTTGGAGTAGTTATCTAAGACCCGTACTTTCTTGGCATTGTACTTTAAAAGGTATTCTACCAGGTTTGAACCAATAAATCCGGCACCACCGGTTATCAAGAATGACGTCTGCTCCAGAGAGCCGTCATGAAAAGGATGCTCGTACACTTTACTTAATTAGGAATTAAGAATTAGGAATTAAGAATCTTTGCTTGTTTGACAAAAGGGCAGAGATCTTTTTTATTTGAGAGGAAAATACTGGTAAATGACTGCTGTCAAACCATGGAATTGCCTCTAACAAGAAGTGCGTTTTAGGTTTCTTTCTGTTGAAACAGACCTAAAACGCACTCTTGATTATTAGCGGGCGTATTGCTCGTTGTAGTACTCCTGGTAGCTGCCCGAAGTCACGTTCGCCAGCCACTCCTCATTTTGCAGGTACCAGTCTACCGTTTTCTCTAAGCCTTCTTCAAACGTTACAGAAGGCTTCCAGCCTAACTCCCGCATGATTTTGGAGGAATCAATGGCGTAGCGCAGATCGTGTCCGGCTCTATCGGTTACAAACGTGATCAGCTTCTGGGAAGTACCTTCTTCGCGGCCCAACTTGCGGTCCATGATATCACATAATAAGTGAATCAGGTCAATGTTGCGCCACTCGTTCACCCCACCTATGTTGTAGGTTTCGCCCACCACACCTTTGTGGAACACATCATCAATAGCCCGGGCGTGGTCAATGACATATAACCAGTCTCTGATGTTTTCGCCTTTCCCGTATACCGGCACCGGTTTCATGTTCTTGATATTGTTCAGCGCCAACGGAATAAGCTTCTCCGGAAAGTGGTTAGGGCCGTAGTTATTGGAGCAGTTAGACACTTTTACCGGCATGCCATACGTATGGTAGTAGGCCCGCACGAAGTGGTCTGAACTGGCTTTAGAGGCTGAATAAGGTGAACGAGGATCATACTTGGTTTCCTCGGTGAATAAACCTTCCTCACCTAATGAACCATACACTTCATCAGTGGAGATATGGTAGAACAGTTTTCCTGAGAAGTCTGATTTCCACAGTTCTTTGGCAGCGTGCAACAGGTTGCAAGTTCCGTTCACATTAGTGCGTACGAACGCCATAGGATCTGTGATGGAACGGTCTACGTGCGACTCAGCTGCCAGGTGCACCACAGCATCAAACTGCAACTCCTGGAACAAGCCGTTGATATACTCCTGATCTGTGATATCACCTTTAATGAAGGTGTAGTTTGGAGCATTCTCAATGTCGGTCAGGTTCTGCAGGTTGCCCGCATACGTTAATTTATCTAGATTGAATATCTGATAATTTGGATATTTGGTAACGAATAACCTTACCACATGGGAGCCAATGAACCCGGCTCCGCCCGTAATTAATATTTTCATCTTACTTTGAAGTATTCGTCATCATTTGCTGTTGCCAGGCCCAAGAACTTCCCAGACTATCTTCCAGCGACAAAGACGTTTTAAATCCTAATTCCTCCGTGGCCTTGGTCACATCGGCGTAGATGGCAGGTACATCTCCCACGCGACGCGGCCCTATTTTGTAGTTAAATTTCTGACCAGTTGCGTTTTCAAAAGCTTTGATTACCTCCAGTACGCTGCTGCCTTTGCCCGTTCCAATGTTGAACACCTCATAAGGAAGAGCATCTGGTTTCTCCAGACGTTTGATAGCTGCCACGTGGGCTTTGGCCAGATCCACTACGTGCACATAATCACGGATATTGCTCCCGTCAGGCGTATCGTAGTCGGTACCGAACACGGTTAAACTCTCCCGGATACCAGCGGCAGTCTGGGTGATAAAGGGCACCAGATTGCTTGGAATACCAAGTGGCAACTCTCCAATCAGCGCTGACTCATGGGCACCCACGGGATTGAAGTAGCGCAGAGCAATTGACTTAACAGCATAACTGCCACTATTGGCTACATCCTGTAGAATCTCCTCGTCAATCTTCTTGGTATTACCGTAAGGCGAGTTGGCTTTCTGGGTTGGGGTTTGCTCCGTTACTGGAAGCTTCTCTGGAATACCATACACCGTACAGGAAGATGAGAATACCAGTTGCGTTACCTTGTTCGCCTCCATTACCTGCAGCAACGTGATCAATCCGGTCACGTTGTTGTGGTAATACTTCAGAGGCTCTTTCACAGATTCACCTACTGCCTTGTAGGCAGCAAAGTGAATCACTCCCGCGATATCTCCTTCTTTTGAGAAGACTTCCTGCAACGCTACGGCATCAGTACAATCTACTCGGTAGCAGGGCACTTCTTTGCCTAGTATCTGCGCCAACCCTTCCAACACCCGCTCTTCAGAGTTGCTGAAATTATCAACAATGATGGGTGTATAGCCGGCCTGGGCCAGTTCTACAACGGTGTGGGAGCCGATATAGCCCGCTCCACCGGTTACAAGAATCTTACTCATAATGATAGGTTATAAGCTCCAGTAAGGTAATGTATTCACTTTACCCCGATAAATCCCTTTTAAATCTATGACAATCGGGTTATCGGTGGAAATACTTTTGAAATAATTTTCGTCAAAGCCCAGGTAATCCTTGTGGTTGACGGCCACCACTACGGCGTCATAGTCGTTGCTGGGGGTTTCAGTGAGGGCAAATCCGTACTCATGCTCCAGTTCCTCGGAAGAGGCGTAGGGGTCCACCACGTCTACCTGCACCCCAAAGCTTTTCAGCTCGTTGATCACATCGGCCACCTTTGAGTTACGGATATCTTCCACGTTTTCCTTGAAGGTAGCGCCCATCACCAACACCTTGGCTTTGGAAATGGCCTTGCCTTCTTTGATCATCATCTTGATGGCTTTGCTGGCTACGTAAGCGCCCATGCCGTCGTTGATGGTCCGGCCGCTTAAAATAACTTTGGAATCGTAGCCCAGAGACTTGGCTTTGTAGGTCAGGTAATAAGGATCTACGCCAATGCAGTGACCACCCACTAGACCAGGGAAGAATTTCAGGAAGTTCCACTTGGTACCGGCAGCCTCCAACACCTCGTACGTGTTGATGTTCATGCGATCAAAGATGATGGACAACTCGTTCATCAAGGCGATGTTCACATCACGCTGGGTGTTCTCAATGATTTTAGCGGCCTCGGCCACTTTGATGGAAGAAGCCCGGTGCACACCGGCCTCTACTACCAGCTCGTACACCTTGGCAATGATGTCCAGAGACTCCTCGTCACAGCCAGACACCACTTTCACAATCTTAGTAAGGGTATGCTCTTTGTCGCCTGGGTTGATGCGCTCCGGAGAGTAACCCACTTTGAAATCCGTTGGGAACTTAAGGCCTGACTCGCGCTCCAAAATTGGAATGCAATCTTCCTCGGTACAGCCTGGGTAAACCGTAGATTCAAATACCACATAATCCCCTTCTTTCAACACTTTCCCTACCGTGGTGGAAGCTCCGATCAAAGGTTTCAAATCTGGCAAGGCATGGTTATCAATAGGAGTAGGTACGGCTACAATGAAAAAGCGCGCCTCTCTGAGCTCATCCAGCTCATGGGTAAATGTGATATCACAACCTTCAAAAGCCGATGACTCCAATTCACCACTTGGGTCAATATTGTTTTTCATCAACTCCACGCGCTTGGCGTTGATGTCAAATCCTATTACGCTTATTTTCTTGGCGAACTCCAGGGCGATGGGAAGTCCTACATATCCTAATCCGATGACCGCCAGTTTGGCTTCTTTGTTGAGGAGTTGCTGGTACACAGTTAATCTATTTGAATGGATAATTTGGTTACTTGATTATTAGCTAAAATATATTTCTCGCCCGTTTCGGGGCAGACAGCCTCATTCTGCTCATTGAAATCCAGTTTATAGCCTGCTTCGCTTACCCAGCCGTGCTGCCTGGAAGGATTGCCGTAGACCAGCGCGTAGGGAGGCACATCTTTGGTCACTACTGCTCCCGCTCCAATTAAGGCATAGGCCCCTATGGTATGACCGCACACGATGGTGGCGTTGGCCCCAATGCTGGCTCCTTTTTGCACTAAGGTCTTCAGGTATTGG
Source organism: Rufibacter psychrotolerans (assembly GCF_016924645.1). Taxonomy (GTDB): domain Bacteria; phylum Bacteroidota; class Bacteroidia; order Cytophagales; family Hymenobacteraceae; genus Nibribacter; species Nibribacter psychrotolerans. The sequence continues at coordinate 322,898 of NZ_JAFFJV010000003.1, forward strand.
TCGCGCCGGTTGATGGCGCTTCTGGGGTTGAGCACGTTGGTGAACACCATGGAGGGACCGAGGAAAACATCATCCTCGCACACCACACCACTGTACACCGACACGTTGTTCTGGATTTTGACATTCTCCCCTAAGATCACACCGGGAGAAATAACCACGTTCTGGCCGATGTTGCATCGTTTGCCGATCACGCACCCGGGCATGATGTGCGAAAAGTGCCATATTTTGGTTCCCTCTCCAATCTGACAGCCTTCATCTATAACGGCGGTCTCATGGGCAGTGTAAGGGGGAGCAGAATGCGTCATGAACAAATTCCTTTCAAAAGAGTCGGGCTCTTTACGGATGAGCGCGCCCTTTGGATATCATTTTTTTGCAAGCGCAAAGGTAAGCGTTTTTATAATATTTATTAGATCAGGCGTTTAAATCCCCCGCCTCAATTTGCATTTAGCCCCAGGCGGCCTCCAGCATGCGGTCTTTGCCGCGCAGGTCCTGGAATACCCGCACGTTCTGGTAGCCCATCTGCTGCAGCATGTCTTTCGTTTCCTGCGCGAATTTCTCATTTATCTCAAAAAACAGCTTTCCGCCTTTCTTCAATAATTGCTGCGCGACCACCGCAATACGCCGATAGAATAGCAGCGGGTCTTCGTTGGGCACAAATAGCGCCAGTGAAGGTTCAAAGTTCAGCACGTTTTGCCGCATCAGGGCTTTTTCTTCTTCCAATACATAAGGCGGATTGCTGATCACGGCGTCCAGGCTTCGAGGCTCGATGGATGGAATCTCCTGAAGAATGTCTTGCAGTAGCCACTCTACCTTCTGACCCAGCTTTTCGGCGTTTGATTTTGCCACTGCTAACGCTTCGGGCGAAACATCCAGCCCCCAGACCTGCGCCTGAGGCAGTTCTGCCGCCAAAGTGATGGGAATGCAGCCGCTGCCGGTTCCAATGTCCAGGAGTCGTACCTGGGATTGGCGCTGATAAGTTTTGATGACTTTTTGCACTAACTCCTCCGTCTCGGGACGAGGAATCAGTACGGCGGGCGTTACGTTGAAATCTCGGCCGTAGAAGGAAGCCTCGCCCAGCACGTACTGCAGGGGCTCGTGCTGCAACAGACGTTCCTGGTACTGCTGCACCTGGGCTTGCAATCCATCCGGGGCAGGGTCTTTCCGGCGTTGCAGGAGTTCGAACCGACCTGCTTTCAACGCGTGCTGTAACACCCACTCGGCCATGGTGCGGGCCTCAGGCTCTTCGTAAAGCGTTTGCAATTGGCGGGTCAGGTTCTCTAAAATCTCTCCAATGGTGAGCATACTGTCAGTTTTAGGCAATTTCTGAAAAAACACCCGATATTCGGGCAAAGAAACCACCGGAACGCGTAAATACATACATGAGCAGCGACGAGAAATACATGCAACGGGCTTTGGATCTGGCAGCATTGGGCACCGGACAAGCCAGACCTAACCCCATTGTAGGTTGTGTGGTGGTACACAATGACCAGATCATAGGCGAAGGCTGGCACCAGAAATACGGTGGTCCGCACGCCGAGGTCAATGCCATCAACAACGTTGAGAACAAAAGCCTGCTGCCCAAAAGCCGTGTGTACGTGACGCTGGAACCCTGCTCACATTATGGGAAAACCCCGCCGTGTGCTGATTTCCTGATCCAACACGGCGTAAAAGACGTGGTCATCTGTAATACTGATCCTAACCCGCTGGTAGCCGGACGTGGAATCCAGAAACTCGTGAATGCCGGTTGCAAGGTTCATATTGGGGTGTTGGAGCAGGAAGGCCTGGAGCTCAACCGGCGCTTTTTCACGTTCCAGACACAGAAACGCCCGTACCTGGTGCTGAAATGGGCGCAATCCGCCGATGGTTTCATTGCCCTGCCCAACTATCAACCTTGCCAGATCTCGGGGCTTCTAGCGAAACAGTTGGTGCACAAATGGCGCACCGAGGAGCAGGCCATTCTGGTAGGCACCCGAACCGCGCTCCATGACAATCCGCAGTTGAACACCAGGCACTACCCGGGGCCATCACCGCTCAGGATAGCCATTGACAAACAACTGCAGATTCCGGCCACTCACCACCTGTTGGATGACAGCCAGCCCACGCTCATCTATACCTTGCAGCAGAAGGAACCCACCAACCAAACCGAGTTTATCTCCTTGTCTCCCGAGGGCAACTTTCTGGAGCAACTGCTCGCAGATCTCTACCAGCGCAACGTGCAGTCTGTACTGGTGGAAGGCGGCACTGTGCTGCTGGAAGCCTTGCTGCAGCACAACCTCTGGGACGAGGTTCGGGTTTTCAAGAGTCCGGTTAAGTTAGGAGATGGCATCAAAGCACCTCATTTTCCTCCTCTTCCGTTTTCTTCCCGCAACCTGGTGGGCGATGATGAGCTAACCATTTACCGGAACATCAACTCGTAAACACCTGTTTTGAGGCTCTTTCAAGCAAAACAGCACCAAAACAAACAAACCAAAGCTTTACCAATTTGCTGGTTTCCTCCAGGACAGTTGCTCCAGGAAACTAGCAGGGCTACCTTTGCCGTTGAAGAAAATATTGTGCTTCATAGTGCATTGGCACATCGGCACATAAACAAATTAGCACATTACCCATGGCCGAAGATTTATTTATTGACACCACGCTCTCCAAAGAAGAGAAATACAAAGCCCTGCTTCCGCAGATTGAAGCACTGGTTGCCCCCGAGACTGACCTGATCGCCAACCTTTCCAACGTAATGGCGGCCCTGAAACAAGGATTTGACTTTTTCTGGGTGGGCGCTTACCTGGTAAAAGAAAACCAATTGGTGCTGGGGCCTTTCCAAGGACCGGTGGCTTGCACCCGCATCCCATTCCATAAAGGCGTGTGCGGCGCCTGCTACACCCGCCGCGAGACCATTGTGGTACCAGACGTAGAGGCTTTCCCGGGCCACATCGCTTGCAGCAGCGCCTCCAAATCTGAGATTGTGGTACCCGTGATCAAAGACGGTGAAGTGAAAATGGTGCTGGACGTGGACAGCGACCGCCTGGATGATTTTGACGAAGTAGACCAGAAATACCTGGAGCAACTGATGAAACTGGCCGAGAACTGGTTCTAAGTTTAGTATCACGAGCACGTATCAAGTAGCACGACTTTAGACTTGCCGTTTCAGGCCCGATTCTGAAAAACACTCTTAAAACGAAGAAGCCTCATCTGGATTAGATGAGGCTTCTTCGTTTTATAATAAATCAGAAAAAGTCTAGCTACTTGATACGTGCTGCGTGATACCAACTACTAGCTAAAGAAAGAACCGGAGTTGCTGGTCTTCAGCTGAGCGATTACCGTTTGGCCGCCTTTGGTTTTTTGACCCAATTCCACTTTAACCTCCGTGTCTACGGGCACGAAGATATCTACGCGGGACCCGAACTTGATGAACCCGAACTCCTCGCCCTGGTTTACTTCATCACCTTCGGTCACATACCACACAATGCGGCGGGCCATGGCGCCGGCTATCTGCCGAAACAACACCTGCGGACCAGCCAGAGACTCCACTACCACCGTAGTGCGCTCGTTCTTGGTGCTGGACTTTGGGTGCCACGCTACCAAGTAATGCCCTGGATGGTACTTGAAGTATTTCACAATGCCAGACACCGGGTTACGCGTGATGTGCACGTTAATGGGCGACATGAAAATGGAGATCTGCTTGCGCACATCCTTGAAATATTCGGGTTCTTCCACGTTCTCAATCACCACCACTTTGCCGTCGGCGGGAGCCACTACCAGGTCTTCGTGCAGGAGCAGGTTACGGTAGGGGCTGCGGAAAAACTGCAGGATCAGCAGGAAGACAATGAGGGAAATACCAGAAAAGATACGGTTGAAGGTGAGGTGTTCACTGTTGAAGTAATACAGGACCAGGTTCACGACCAACAGGCCTAACAAGGTAAAAAACAGAATCTTTCGTCCTTCCTTATGAATTTTCATTAGATGCTTCCTTGGCTGAATAAGCAAAATTATAAAAAAAACCGCCGCCAGTCTAAAAAAAAGACTGGCGGCGGCAAGTTTATGCGTTTCTTAACGTTACCGAAATCTCTGCGTTAGAACCCTCCGCGGAACTTATACGTCTGCGCCACCTTGTCAATGGCCACAATGTAGGCGGCAATACGCATGGGCACGTTGTATTTCTGAGAGGTAGCGTACACCTTTTTAAAGGCTTCGGTCATGATCCGGTCAGAGCGCTCGGTGACCATGTCCAGGCTCCATTTGTAGCCCAGGCGGTTCTGCACCCACTCAAAGTAAGACACCGTTACCCCGCCCGAGTTGGCCAGGATGTCTGGCACCACCATAATGCCTTTCTCATTGATGATCTTGTCGGCGTTGGCCGAGGTAGGGCCGTTGGCACCCTCCACAATCAACCTGGCCTGGATCTGATCTGCGTTGCGGGCGGTGATCACGTCTTCCACGGCGGCCGGTACCAGCACGTCTATCTTAGAAGTGAGCAACTCCTCATTGCTGATGGGCTCAGCGCCCAAGAAACCTTCCAGACGGCCGTTGTGGGCGTTTTTGTAGGCAATGGCTTCCTCTATGTTAATGCCGTTGTCGTTCCAGTAGGCGCCGCTCACGTCGCTCACGCCCAGGATCTTCACACCCCGCTCCGCCAGCAGTTTGGCGGCCCAGGAACCTACGTTCCCGAAGCCCTGCACCGCCGCCGTAGATTGGGTGGGGTCCATGCCCAGCACCTCCATGGCGGCCATGGCCGAAACCATCACCCCGCGGCCGGTAGCCTCCACGCGGCCCAGAGAACCGCCCAGCACCAGCGGCTTGCCGGTTACCACCGAGTTCACGGTCATGCCCTTGGTTTTGGAGTATTCGTCCATGAGCCAGGCCATCTCGCGTGGGCCGGTACCCATGTCGGGGGCCGGAATGTCCTGGTCTGGCCCGAAGGTATCAATCAAGGCCACGGTATAGGCGCGGGTGAGGCGCTCAATCTCGCCGGCAGACATGGTAGAAGGGTCGCAGACAATACCGCCTTTGGCTCCACCGTACGGAATGTCCACCACGGCGCATTTCCAGGTCATCCAGGCGGCCAGGGCTTTCACCTCGTCCAGGAACACGCCTTTGTCATAGCGAATACCGCCCTTGGAAGGGCCTAATATATTGGAGTGCACTACCCTGAAGCCTTCAAACACCTTCACGCTGCCATCGTCCATGGTGACGGGCAAGTTCACAATTACCTGCCGGGCCGGCGATTTCAGAACCTCATATGTTTCGTCATCCAGACCCAGCACTTCCGCCGCAATGTTGAAACGGGACATCATAGACTCAAAAGGGTTCTCTTTGTCTTTGATGGGGGCGGGCTCCTTGTAGGCCATTTTACTTTGTATCACTGCCTTATACGCTGCCATAATTTAAAATTTGGAAATATTTGCTTCATAAGCGGGAGCAAAATTACCAAATTCTTAAAACAAAGCTAACTTTTGCGTGCTTCTGTGCGGGAAATTTATCGCACCAATTCCAGAAAGGCTACCAGAAACGGGATTACCAGGATAAGGCTGTCAAAGCGGTCCAGGATGCCGCCGTGCCCTGGAATCAGCGTGCCGGAGTCTTTTACCTGCAGGCTCCGCTTGAGCATAGATTCTACCAGATCGCCCCACACCCCGAAGATGGACACCAACACAGCCACGCCCAGCCAGTGCTCCAGCGACAGATCCTCAAACGAACGGGAAAGCAACCAGGCCACGCCCAAGGACAGCAGCACGCCGCCTACCAGGCCCTCCCAGGTTTTGCCGGGCGAAATTCGGGGAAATAATTTATTTTTCCCAAGGGTTCGGCCGGCTGCGTAGGCCCCGGTATCTGAGGACCAGATCAGGAACATCACCCCTAGTATAATTTGCCAGCTGTATCTGTCGGGCAAAAACGCCAGTACGTGCAGCAGGGAAAAGGGCAAGGCAATGTACAGCACGCCCAGCAAGGTGAGGGCAATGTTCACAAAGGGGTGTTCGGTCTTGCGGTAAAGCTCTGCCACCAGGGTAATGAACAGGAGCGGCAGGAGCAGAAAGAGCCATTCGGGGCTTAGGTCGTTCGCCTTTACCCAGAACCCCAGGCCAAACATGGCCCCGCCCAGCAGCACCCCCAGCACCTTGTTGGGCCGGTAGCCTTTTTCAGCCAGTAAACGGTAAAACTCCAGTAGCCCCAGCACCGTGAGCAGCAGGAACAGCAGAAAAAACGTCCACTGGTTCCAGTAGATGGCCCCAATGAAAACGGCGCCTCCAATTACTCCGGCCAAGACCCGCTGCTGCAGGTTGCTTAATTCTTTCTTTTGATTCTCCATGAATAAGGAACATATACGGGCCCAGGCCGAAGAAGTAACCCGCCTGTTTTGGAGCCGATTTTTAAGATTTGAGGTTAAAACCGGTGCGGCTGCGCCGGCGCGGGTGCGCAACGGAAGCCTTTGTACAAGCTGTACAGCAGCACCACCGTCAGCCCCAGAGACACCAAGGACAAGGGCAGGCTGGCGGCCTCGGTAGACTCCACGTTCATGGTAATGGACTGCCGCTGGGCCAGGTACATCATCAGCACCATGAACCCGTTGTTGATAAAGTGCCCTATGATGGGCACCCAGATATTGCCCGACCACCAGTACAGGTAGCCAAACAGTACTCCCAGCATGATACGGGGCACCACGCCATAGAACTGCATATGAATCAACCCGAAGATGATCGCCGACACCCAGATAGCCAGGTGCGGATTACGCCACCAGCGCTGCAACTCCTGCTGAATCACGCCCCTGAAGACCAATTCCTCGCCCACGGCGGGCAATATGGCAAACACCAGCAAACCTAAGACCAGCTGCGGAATGGTGGTGATTTTGGTCAGTTCCAGGGTCAGTTCGCGCAGGGTGTCTTCTTTTTCGCGGGCCCAGCGTTCAAACCCCTCCATAAACGCCGGGAAATCCACGTTGGCGTTCCAATGCACCAGCCAGGAGGCCGCGGGCATAATCACCAACAAGAGCACGGCACTGCCCAAAAGCAAATGGAACGGCACGCTGCTGCGCGGCGAAAGGTAATCGGCCGGCCGGTGGGCATACACCCGCAGAAACATCAAAGACGAAATGGTAAACCCCGCCAGGTGCACCACGCCCTGGAACAGCACCAGAGCACTGCGGCTCTCGGGGTAATCTTTGGGCCGGGCCAGCATGTTGGCCGTCTCGGTTATGCCATAGCCCCAAATGGCCTTTACCAGCAGCATCGCCAGGAAATTCCCAATGAACATACCCGCCATCACAAACAAAGTAAACAGTAAAAGTGACTTAAAAGGGTGCAGCGAAGGCGAGATGAAACCTTTCATATAGGCGGTGTGGTTTTAATGAGGTAAATTTACGCGAAATATTTAAACTCAATCACGTGGTAAAAATCGGCAAGATAGAGCTTCCGGAGTTCCCGCTGCTGCTGGCCCCCATGGAAGACGTCAGCGATCCGCCTTTCCGGGCGGTCTGCAAGGCCAACGGCGCCGACTTAATGTATACGGAGTTCATCTCCTCTGAGGGGCTTATCCGCGATGCGGCCAAGAGCCGCCAGAAACTGGACATCTTTGATTACGAGCAACCCATCGGGATCCAGATTTTCGGGTCCGATATTGATTCCATGCGCGAATCGGCGGTGATCTCGGCGCAGGTAGGTCCAGATCTCATTGACATCAACTACGGCTGTCCGGTGAAGAACGTGGCCTGTAAAGGTGCCGGGGCGGCCCTGCTGCGCGATGTGCCCAAAATGGTGGCCATGACTTCGGCTATTGTGAAAGCGGTAGAGCCTTTTGGCTTGCCAGTGACGGTGAAAACCCGCCTGGGCTGGGACGATGCTACTAAAAACGTGGAGGAAGTAGCCGAGCGTTTGCAGGACATCGGGATTCAGGCTTTGACCATCCACGGCCGCACCCGCGTGCAGATGTACAAAGGCGAGGCAGATTGGACCCTGATCCAGAAAGTGAAAGAAAATCCGCGCATCCAGATCCCTGTCTTCGGGAACGGCGACATTGACACGCCCCAGAAAGCCGTGGAGTACAAAAACAAATATGGCGTTGACGGGGTCATGATTGGCCGCGCTTCCATTGGCTATCCGTGGATTTTCCGGGAGGTGAAGCACTACATGCAAACCGGCGAGTTGCTGGCGCCGCCTACCATCCAGGAGCGTATTGACATGTGCAAGATGCACTTTGACAAGAGCCTGGAGTGGAAAGGCCCGCGCCTGGGCATTTTTGAGATGCGCCGCCATTATGCCAATTACTTTAGGGGTTTGCCTAACGTAAAAACTTACCGCACGCGCCTGGTACAGACCGAGGACCCGGCCGAGATCTACTCCATTCTGGACGAGATCGCTAATACCATGGAGTACGCCGAGGTAGAATAGCACGTACCTTTGGTAGACAAAAGCGTTTCGGGGCTGTTTTCTGGAAAAACAGCCCCGAAACGCTTTTGTATTTGTATAACCTGCTTTTATGGTGGTGAGTGCAGTTGCCGCTTGCCTAAATTCTGCTGCGTATGGGCTCTATTTGTAGTTGATGCTTTGGCTTTTTGCTGGCGTAGCGGCGGTTTGTCTATGAACTTATGGGCTTAGTTGTTTTATCTTTTCTGATAAGCGCTCACGGCCGCGGGGCCCCGTCTTTTCCCCTCGCACTGCCCTTGCGGCCCACGCTTGCAGTCTGCTCTTAGCTTCTGTTCTTCAGGGGCCACAAGCGAGGCGCTCGAGCCAAAGACTGGAATCGGGATCTTCCAACTGTGGACTTGCATAGCAGCTATCTCGCATAGAAGCAATGCTGCTTCTATCGCAAGACCTCACAAAATTTCAAAACCGGTGAGGTTTCTCCGCTTTTCCACGCTGGCTTGACCTTAGACCTTGTCTCTCTATGGCGCGGATTTACTTCCGTGCCTAACCTGCTCCTATAGAAAGTAGAGGGCAAGGAAGTAAATCTGCGCCAGTTGGCATCTGATTTTCAATCAAATCTTTATCCTAATTCAGGCACCATTCTCATGGTTCAAGTCTGTGACTTGGACCTACCATGCCGGCAGTTTGCAACTCCCGTGTGGCGAAAACTTGAACAGAAACACCACCATTACTCCAGAACCGCTGGCGCGAGCCTCCGGCTCGTGTCCGCACGCATGCCCGGGGCGCTGCCGGCAAACAGGCTGCTGTCTCAAGAAAGCATTACTTCGTTTAGGGGTCTTACTAAGAAAACAGCTCCGAAACGCTAGTTCCAGTTGAGGCCTCTGCAGCAACCAAAAAAAGCGAAAAGGTGGGCTCCCTTGATGTGGGCTTGCGTTTTTAACCTGTTTCCTGAAAAACTCCTCTTAAACGCTGAGCAAATGTTATCTTTGTGCCTCATTTTAAAGCAGCTTACGCGCACGCTCCGTGTCTACTCAAACTACCACTCCGGCTTCTGCAACTACTTCTTCCACCCCTGCCCTGGCCTGGGCAATTCTGGCGGGCCTGTCCCTGATCTGGGGCACCTCGTTTATTCTGATCAAAAAAGGGCTGGAGGTCTTCTCGTCCGATGAGTTAGGGGCTATCAGGATCACCATTGCGGCGCTTTCGCTGCTGCCGTTTGCCTTGCGCGGCCTAAAGGTCCCTACACCGGGGCAGTGGAAATTCCTGCTGATCAGCGGTTTGATCGGCAACCTGATTCCGGCGTTTCTGTTTGCCTATGCTGAGACCAGACTGGCGAGTGGATTGGCCGGAGTATTAAACTCACTCACCGCCTTGTTCACGCTCATCATAGGGGCGCTTTTCTTTCAGCAGAAGATCACGGTGCTGCGGGTGCTGGGCATTTTGATTGGGATTGGCGGCACGGCCGTGTTGATTTTCTCGGGCAGCGCCCAGGAAACTTCCTCCAATTCCTTCTACGGCTTGTATGTGGTGCTGGCCACCCTGTTGTACGGCGGCAGCCTGAACATCATCAAACACTGCCTGGCGGGCATCAAACCCTTAACCATGGCCAGCCTGGCCCTGTTAACCGTGGGCCCTGTTGCGTTTGTGTACCTGTGCACCACGCCGGCATTTGAGAAACTGGCCACCCAGCCCCAGGCCTGGGAAGCCTTGGGGTACATTGCCCTGCTGGCGGTTTTCAGCACAGCCATTGGGTTGGTGTTCTACAACAAGCTTATTCACATGACCAACACGCTGTTCGCCAGCACGTCTACGTACCTCATGCCCATTGTGGCCTTGGTCTGGGGCGTGGCCGACGGGGAAACCATCCACCTGGCGCACTACGTGGGCATGGCCATCATCCTGGCAGGCGTACTGCTGGTGAACCGGGCGAAATAAAAAAGGGAATTAGCGGTCGGCGCGGCTCTTCAGGAGCCAGGCCACGGCTTCCTGCTCAGAGATGAAAACCCCCAACTTCACCAGTTTGCCGTAGGCACCTATAGCATCTAACTTATAATGGGCGTTGAGGTGGGCATAATGGGTGGGGGTCATGAGGTTGGCCAGGTAACTGGGGTAGCCCAGTTCATCTTCCAGGGCCGGGAAGAACGTCTCCTGCATCCAGGCCTCGTCTTCTGGGGAGAGCTTGCCCCGGCTCCGGAGGTCAAACATCCAGTAGGCGGCCTTTACCTCCTTGGCCATTTCCAGGGCCTGCATGTACGCTTCCCTTAACTGCTCAGAATCCGGGCTACGAAACCACCGCAGGAACAAGATGTCCAGGTCCCGGCGGTAGGTTAGGTGCAAAGCGCTTTCTTGTATCTCTCTCTCAATCACGGCCTCTAGCTTTTTGGTTTCTGTAAAAGCAGATATGCCCTTGCCTGCCTGCTCTAAACCCAAGCAAGATAGAAAAATTTGAGAAAAAAGACGCTTTTCTGCAACCTTATTGATTACATCACGTAGTTGCCCAGCAAAAACAGTAGTAATACGGACCTACAACCTTGCTTGTTTTGGGGCTAACTTGCTGTGCTTAAAGCTATAACCAAAGTAAATTGCCAACCCAATCAGCAGCCAGACGGTAAAGAGCAGCCAGTTGTTCACGCCCAACTGTGTCATGAGATATAGGTTGGTCAGGAGCCCCAGGACCGGTAGCAACGACAGGCTTTTCCTGAAGGAAACATACGCCAGCAGCACGCAGGAAATCAGGAACACCAACATGGGAATCTGGTGGCGGAACTCCTCGTACCCGCCCCTGCCGGCCACCGCAGACCAAAATTCATTCACGGCTTCGCGGTTATAGAGGAGCACCAACCCGCCGCCCAGGACCAGCAAAAGCGGCACCCACAATTTTCCGTTCAGGTAAGGCACCTTGAAGCGGGCATCAGAAGTACCCAGGGGGTCGATGATGAGAATACCGCCGCACACCAGGGCAAACGCGAACAGGGTGCCAATGCTGGTAAGGTCAATCACCAGGTCCATGTTGAGCAGGAGCGCGGGCACGCCCACGAAGAAACCTGTGACCAGGGTGGAGAAGGAAGGCGTTCTGAAGCGCGGGTGCACCTTGGAGAACACCGGGGGCAACAAGCCGTCGCGCGACATGGTCATCCAGATGCGGGGCTGCCCGATCTGAAACACCAGCAGCACCGAGGCCATGGCGAAGATGGCGCTCACCGCCACCACACCGGCCAGCCAGTCCACGCCCACTTTGGTGAACACGTACGCCAGCGGGTCGCCCACGGCCAGCTCTGTGTACGGCACCATGCCGGTGAGCACCAGCGTAATGATCACGTACAGGACGGTACAGATAATGAGCGCGTAGATCATGGCGCGGGGCAAATCGCGCTGCGGGTTCTTGCACTCCTCGGCCGTAGTACTAATGGCATCAAACCCAATGTAGGCGAAGAATACCGCACTCACGCCTTTCAGCACGCCGCCTATGCCGTTAGGGGCAAACGGGCTCCAGTTGGCAGGCTGCACATAAAAAATTCCTACGGCTATCACCACCAACACCACCGCCATTTTCAGGATCACCAGCAGGTTAGAGGCGTTTTTAGACTCTTTTATCCCGATGTACACCAGCGTGGTGATCACCAGGTTGATCATGAACGCGGGCAGGTCTACCACCAGCTTGCCGCCCAGGAAATCTGGGGCCGCCAGCCAGGCATTGTATGCTTCCCGCTGCACCGGATCGGCGGCCGAAAGCGGCTGCCCGGCCTGCAACAGCGCCAGCACCTCATGGTACCCCCGGTAGGCGCTCTGCGTGCCCATGGTGAGCCACACCGGTATATCCAGCCCTACCCCGCTCATGAGCCCCGTGAAATAGTCGCTCCAGGAGATGGCCACCACTATGTTGCCCACCGTGTACTCCATGATGAGCGCCCAGCCGATGATCCAGGCGGCCAGCTCCCCGAAAGAAGTGTAGGCGTACGTGTAGGCCGAGCCGCTCACCGGAATGGTGGCCGCAAACTGGGCATAGCACAGCGCCGAGAACGCACACGCAATGGCCGTGAACACGAACAGCAAGGAAACCGCCGGGCCACCGTCATAACTCGCGTTGCCGATGGTACTGAAAATACCGGCTCCAATGATGGCGGCAATGCCCAAAGAAGTTAAATCTCTGACGGTTAGGTTACGCTCCAGCCCCTCGTGCACCGTGCCCACGTGGGACTCTACATCGGCGGGCGGGGTATGTAAAACAGTACTTAGGCTCTTGCGGCGGAAAAGACTTTTTAGGCTCACTGGTTCTGATGGGTGTAAAAATTCAGGGTAAAAGTTAAGGAAAATATTCTGAACGCAGTGGTCTATACGTATATTTAGGGAAACCGCTCCCCTATGCCTGCCCGTCGTCTCACCGTTTCCGTGCCCCAACCCTGCCAGGAAGACTGGCACTCCATGGTGCCTCAGTTTCAGGGCCGTTTCTGCCAAAACTGCCAGAAAACGGTGGTGGATTTCACCAGCATGACCGATGCGGAGGTGGTGCGTTGGCTATCAGAACAAACCGGGCAAGCTTGTGGCAGGTTTAGGCCTGATCAACTGGGGAAAGAATTGGCTACTGCTTCCGGCCGCAGGAAACGTTGGAGGTGGAGGGCTGCTCTGCTTGGCCTCACGGCCTGGCTGGGCACCAAAACAGGGGAAGCGCAGCAGCTTAATCCCAAGTACATCCATGAACTTCCCGCTCAGGGTGCAACCTCCCAACCGCAAGAAGAAAAGTCTTTAGACGCAGCGCCATCCCTGCCTGACCCTGCCAGATTGGTGAAAGGAGTAGTGATGGAGGCAGGCAGCAAGCAAAACATACCCGGCGTTACCATTTTCATTAAAGGAACCACCATTGGTACCGCCACAGACAAAGACGGCAAATTTGAGATCACCATTCCAGAGCATTTGCCGCTTCAGGAGCAGACACTCGTCTTCTCGTTCATAGGAATGGAGTACCAGGAGAAGAAACTCCCTGACCTATTAAAAATGGAACATGCAATTATCTCGCTTACTCCTGACAAAAACGCCTTGATGGGGGAAGTAGTGGTTGTTGACAGCAGGCGCCACTCGCCCAGAAATTTCCTCTATAAGTTGCGCACGCTCTTCCGCTAATTTGTTTAGCGCCTTCTTTCCAGAAAACAGCCTCAAAACACCTTACCGGTTCAGCACCACCCTAAACGTGGTGCCTTTCCCCACCTCAGAAGACTTCACGTACAGGCGACCTTGGTGGTAATTTTCAATAATGCGGCGGGCAAGCGCCAGGCCAAGACCCCAACCGCGCTTCTTGGTGGTGTAGCCGGGCAAGAAAACTTCCTCCTGCTTGGTTTTGGGGATGCCCTTACCAGTGTCCTGGATATCCAGGGCAATGGCGCCCTTGGTGTTGGACTTGACCAGGCGCAGCGTGATACTACCCTTGCCCTCCATGGCATCTACGGCGTTCTTGCAGATGTTCTCAATCACCCACTCAAACAAGGGCACGTTTACTTTGGCCGTGGTCTCGGGCGGGAAGTCAGACTCTACGTAGATGGAAACCTTGTTGGAAACCCGGTTGCGCAGGTAGGCAATGGCATTCTCCACCACTTTCAACAAAGGCTCGTCTTTGAGCACCGGCACTGAGCCTATGTTAGAGAACCGCTCGGTGATAATCTCCAGGCGTCGCACGTCTTTACCCAACTCTTCTACAATGGGTTCGTTCTCAAATTTGGGGCTGCTTTTGAGGTACTCAAACCAGGCCATGAGCGAAGACAACGGCGTGCCCAGTTGGTGCGCGGTTTCCTTGGCCAGACCTACCCACACGCGGTTCTGCTCGGCTTTGCGCGAGTAACTGAAGGCGTAATAAGCGATCACCGAGAGGCAGGCAATGACCGTGAGCTGCACGTACGGGTAGTAGCGCAACTGGGTGAGTAACTCAGAATCTTTATAAAAGATGTAGTTCTTGAACTCCTGCTGGTAAGACACCACAATGGGTTTGTGCTGCGCCTTCATCTTGGCTATTTCGCGCTGCAGAAGCCTTTTTTTGCGGTTTTCGGAAATCTTTTCGGGAATATCAAGGTTCTTATAGGCGATGACATTCTCTTTTTCATCGGTCTGAATGACCGGCACGGTGCGGTTGGCGTCAATGATCTCCTCCTGGATAAATACCAGGTTGTCTGAGTCAATCTCGGCGTTGATCATGTAGCGCAGGCCCTTGGCGTAGAGATCAATCAGCTGTTGCTCGCGCTCAGAGAGCTTGGCCACCAGCAAGTTAGAGTAGATCACAGTGGCGGCGCCTATAGCCAGGGCAAACCCAATGATCAGGAGCTTGAGCCGCGATCTTTTAGAATAGATGGAGGTTGGAATCATGTACAAGGCAACGCTAGAGAGAGTACGTCCGTCTTGGGGTTGGGTTCTTTGTTAACGAAGATAGCACATGAAGCGTCTGTCTACCGTAATTTGGAATGAGTACAAATAACAGAAAGATAAAAAAGTAATTCATTTTTAATAGTAAGCGCAGTAATTTTGCATGCTATTTCAAAACTGCCGTATGCTTCACAATTTTAGAGCCGTCAGTCTTTCACATAAAAAAGCTCCCTTAGACATAAGAGAGCTTATCGCCTTGGATGAGGGGTCGTGCCGACAGTTCCTGCAAACGCTCAAAAATTTCATTCAGGCAACTGACATATTAGTTCTTTCCACGTGCAATCGCACTGAAGTTTATTACACTTCTGACGCTGACTACAGCCACGAGATCGTGAAGCTGTTGGGCATCAGCAAGGGTATTCAGAATATTTCCCAGTACCTGGACTACTTCACCATTGTCAACGAGCACAAAGATGCCGTGCAGCACCTGTTCAACGTGGCCATGGGCCTTGACGCGCAGGTGGTAGGTGACATGCAGATCTCTAACCAGGTAAAACAAGCTTACCAGTGGAGCGTGGACAGCGAGGCCGCCGGACCGTTCCTGCACCGCCTGCTGCACACCATTTTCTTCACCAACAAGCGCGTAGTACAGGAGACCTCGTTCCGTGACGGAGCCGCTTCTACTTCCTACGCCGCCCTGGAACTGGTGGAGAGTTTGACCGCCGACATCGCCAACCCTAAGATCTTGGTAGTTGGTTTAGGTGAGATTGGCGCCGATGTGTGCCGCCACCTGCAAGACTCAGACTTCACCAACGTAAAAATCTCTAACCGCACCAAAGCCAAGGCCCAGCTCCTGGCCGATGAATGCGGTCTGCAGGTATTGCCGTTTGAGGACCTGGTAGAGGGCATGAAAGAGGCCGATGTGATTATCTCCTCCATTGCCCGCGATGAGCCGTTCTTCACCAAAGAAATGGTAAGCCGCCTGAACGTTCTTTCTTACAAGTTCTTCATTGACCTGAGCGTACCGCGCAGCGTGGAGCCTGAGGTTGAGCAGATTCCGGGCGTATTGGTGTACAACATTGACACCATCCAGAGCAAAGCTTCTGAGGCCCTGCAACGCCGCCTGGATGCTGTGCCGCACGTAAAGCAGATCATCAGCGAGTCTATTGCCGGGTTTGAAGACTGGAGCAAGGAGATGAACGTGTCTCCTACCATCCAGAAACTGAAGAACGCGCTGGAGTCAATCCGTCAGGAGGAGATGGCCCGTTACATGAAGAAGCTTTCCGCTGAGGAAGCCAAGCACATGGACGAGATCACCAAATCCATGATGCAGAAGATCATCAAATTGCCGGTACTGCAACTCAAAGCCGCCTGCAAACGCGGCGAGGCCGAAACCCTCATTGACGTGCTTACCGACCTGTTTGACCTGGAGAAACAACCAGCAGAGAACCACGGCTAATTAAGCCATTGCTATTCCTAACCTTTTGAGCGGGACATTCCTTCCAGAGTGTCCCGCTTTCGTTTATATTGGCGGCATGAAAAAGCTGCTCCTCTCCCTCACGGCCGCGCTGGTTAGCGTCTCCGGTTTCGCCCAGGTGAAATGGTCTCCCTCGCCCCAGCACCAGCAAGGCCTGCCCGCCTCCGTGAAAGTGTTTACCACTTCAGACTCGCTGGACGGGAAACCCTTCAAAGCCTATTACCTGGAAGCCGATCTGAAAGACCCCAAACTGGAGGTCCTCACCCGCGTAGGCAACGGCAAGCGCTACACGCCGCAACAGTATTACACGCAGGAGCCCGGCAACGTGCTGGCCGTAGTGAACACCACCTTCTTCTCCTTCGCCGATAACCGCAACCTGAACCTGGTCATCAACAACGGAAAAGTGCTGGCACCGCAAGCCTCAGTTAGGCGCAAGAACCCCAAAGGCACCGATACCCTCACCTATTATCCCACTACCGGCGCCATCGGGTTCTTCCGCAACCGCACCGCCGATGTGGCCTGGGCCTATAACGTGGGCAAAAAGAAAAAGACCGTGGAACTGGCCGCCCCCTATGACACTGATGTGAACGGGCAACCAGCCCCGGAACCCTCTAAGCGTACTGTGAAAGAGATCAAGCGCTGGAAACCGCAGACAGCCGTGGGCGGCGGCCCGGTATTGGTGCAGAACGGCAAAGTCCGCATCACCGCTGAGGAAGAGATGCGCGGCGGCGCTGGTTTCAGAGGGCCGCACCCGCGCACGGTCATGGGCTACACGCCAGACCAGAAGCTCATTATTTTAATGGTGGAAGGCCGCAACAAAGGCGTGGCCGAAGGCGCCAGTTTAGATCAATTGGCCAAACTGATGGTAGACCTGGGTTGCCAAGAAGCTTTGAACTTAGATGGCGGCGGCTCCAGCGCCCTGTACGTGAAAGGCAAAGACACCATTAAACCCTCAGACAAGGAAGGCCAGCGCCCTGTGCCCGCCGTGCTGGTGTTGAAGTATAAAGAATAGCCCCGTTAGGGGCAGGGGTCCTTCAGGAAAAAATAAAACCGTTTCTGGCCTACTTTCTGAAAAACAGGCTGGAAACGGTTCCGGGGGCTACTTACTTGACGGGGGAAACTAAGCTGGCAGGTGGTTACAGGTCGCCGCAACACTCCTCCAGGCAGTCAATCACATCAATCAGCTTGGGGATAGAAAGAGAATAATAGATCTTGGTGCCTACTTTGAAAGACGAGAGCACGCCCTTGTCTTTCAACGTGATCAGATGCTGTGAGGCAATCGCCTGCGGCAGATCCAGGTACTGGTAAATCTCCGTCACAGTCATCTTGTCTTCCTTACCCAGGAGATCCACGATGGCCAGCCGTTTTGGGTGCGCCAATACCTTCAGCATAGACGCCGCCTTATCTATCTTCTTTGATTCCACTCTGGATAATAAACTTTTCATAAGGAACACTAAAACCTGTACTACATTTGACGCTCCGACCGCGCCGTATTTAAACCCGCCCGGCAGTCCGTTTTGCTTGCTACCTGAACATTCCGTTACTTTAACGCATGGCGACTTACCATGTTATAGGTATTATGTCCGGCACTTCGTTAGACGGAGTTGACTTGGCTTATTGCAGATTTACGTATAATGATCACAATTGGATATATAAAATACTTAATACTGAAACAGTTCCATATTCAAATATTTGGGAGCAGCGTTTAGCCGGTCTCACTGAGGTAAGCGCCGCCGAACTCATTGCTACTGATAGAGCTTACGGACACTATCTGGGCGAGTTGGTAAAAGCTTTTGTAGAACGTCACCAGCTGGTCGTAGATTTTGTGGCGTCGCACGGCCACACGGTTTTTCACCAGCCCCAATTGCACATCACGTTCCAGGTGGGCAGCGGTGCGTACCTGGCCGCCGCCGCCGGGCTGCCCGTGGTCTGCGACTTCCGCACGCTTGACATTGCCCTGGGCGGGCAGGGCGCTCCCCTGGTGCCCATCGGGGATCGGTTGTTGTTTTCTGTGTATGATTTCTGCCTGAATCTGGGCGGTATCTCCAACATCTCGCAGGAAGGCCAAGCCCAGCGCGTGGCGTTTGATATTTCCTGCTGCAACATGCTCCTGAACCCCTTGGCCGAGCAGTTGGGCCAGCCCTACGACAAAGACGGGGCCATTGCCCGCACCGGCCAGTTCAACCAAGCCCTGTTTGACCAACTCAACGAGCCCAGCTATTTTTTAGCTCCTTTTCCCAAATCCATCGGCAAAGAGTGGGCCGACACCCACAGCCTCAAGACCATCCAGGAGTCTACTATCCCGGTGCAGGACAAGCTGCACACCGCCTGCCACCACATTGCCTGGCAAATTGCCCAGTCTATCCGGCAGCAAACCAGTATTACCCAAGGCAAACTGCTGCTTACCGGCGGCGGCGCCTTCAACTCGTTTCTGGTAGAACAGATCAGATACTACCTGGGTCCTCCGTTTGACGTAGTGGTGCCCGAGCCCGAGCTGGTCAACTTCAAGGAAGCCCTCATCTTCGCGTTCCTGGGCGTGCTGCGCTGGCGCCAGGAGCCCAACTGCCTCCGCAGCGTCACCGGCGCCCGCCACGACAACTGCGGCGGCGCCATCTACTGGAACTAGCGTTTGGGGGCTGTTTTAGGGAAAGTGGCCCCTAAATAGGAATTGGCGAAGAGACGCCCGCAGGTCCTTCGGACACTAAGAGGTCTTTGGAGCAGGCGGTATTGTGATGGCAGGCGGAGTAGACCCACCCCCTGCCCCTTCCGGGAGGAGTCACTGCACGAGTAAAGGAATTGCTTTATCAGCCCATAGCCCACTACTTATGCACCTCATCGGCCAAACCCACCCTAAAGGTAAATGGTTGGCTATGCAACAGAACTCCCCTCCAGGGAGGGGTAGGGGTGGGTCTACGTTTGCAGAACTTCCGTTATTACCAACAAAGCTTCCGCCACCCAGCAGCAGCCTCCACTAAACGCACCTATTCCAGTCTTTGGCTCGAGCGCCTCGCTTGTGGCCCTTGAAGAACGGAAGCTAAGAGCAGACTGCAAGCGTGGGCCGCAAGGGCAGTGCGAGGGGCAAAGACGGGGCCCCGCGGCCGTGAGCGCACCAAGAAGCGACCTATGCAACAACACAGCCCAAAAGTCCATAGACAAACGGCACCGCGCCAGCAAAAACCAAAAAAACACAGCTTTCAAAGCCATAGACAAGCCGCTACGCCAGCAACAAAAGCTCCTTCCCAAAACCCCTTTAACAAACAACCGTTATCCTGTACCTTTACGGCACAACAAGCAAAACACGTCCCGCTATGAAAGACCTATTGGCCAAATTTGAGAACAAACGCCCTGAGATTGTTTTTGAGTGGAAAGATTCTGAAACCGAGGCCGAAGGCTGGGTAGTCATCAATTCCCTGCGCGGCGGGGCGGCTGGCGGTGGAACCCGCATGCGCAAGGGCCTGGACAAGCGCGAGGTAGAATCGCTGGCCAAGACCATGGAGGTAAAGTTCACCGTGTCAGGTCCGGCCATTGGCGGGGCCAAGTCTGGCATCAACTTTGACCCGGCAGACCCGCGCAAGCAGGGCGTGCTGGAACGTTGGTATCGCGTGGTGTACCCTTTGCTCAAGAACTACTACGGCACGGGCGGCGACCTCAACGTAGACGAAATCCATGAAGTGATCCCCATCACCGAGGAGTACGGCCTCTGGCACCCGCAGGAAGGCATTGTGAACGGGCACTACAAAGCCACTGAACCCCAGAAAATAAACAAACTGGGCCAATTGCGCCAGGGCGTGAGCAAGGTGCTGGAAGACGCGCACTACTCCCCCTCGTTAGCCCGCAAATACACCGTGGCCGACATGATCACGGGCTACGGGGTGGCCAAAGCGGTAAGCCACTACTATGAACTGTGGGGCGGAGAACTCACCGGCAAGCGGGCCATCATCCAGGGTTGGGGCAACGTGGGGGCGGCGGCGGCCTTTTACCTGGCCGCCGAGGGCGTGAAAGTGGTGGGCATCATTGACCGAGCGGGTGGCCTGATCAAGGAAGAAGGCTTCTCCTTTGACGAGATCTCTGCCCTGTTCCTCAACCGCCACGGCAATACGTTGATGGCCGATGACCTGCTCTCCTTTGAGGAAGTGAACCACCATATCTGGGATGTGGGCGCGGAGATCTTCATCCCGGCGGCGGCTTCCCGCCTGGTTTCCCGTGACCAGGTGGAGCGCATGTGCCGGAAAGGCCTGGAAGTGATTTCCTGCGGGGCCAACGTGCCGTTCCAGGACCCCGAGATCTTCTTCGGCTCTACCGGCGAGTTCGCCGACCAGCAGGTGTCGGTGATTCCGGATTTTGTGGCCAACTGCGGCATGGCCCGCGTGTTTGCCTACCTCATGGAGCAGGACGTGGAAATCACCGATGAGGCGATCTTCTCTGATATTTCCCGCACCATCAGGCTGGCGCTGGAGAAATCACATGAGCGGCATCCGCAGAAAACAGAGATCGCCAAGACTTGCTTTGAGATTGCCCTCAGCCAGCTTTTGTAGTTTCGGCAGTTACTAATATCCAACAAAGAAGCCTCCTTGTTTTGGCCCTGTTTCTGAAAAAACGGGGCTAAAACAAGGAGGCTTCGCTTTTCTTCTGGCAGCCCCAGGCCAGCCGCTAGAGTTTCTTGAACCCCACTGCCAGCAGCTTGGCTACGTCTGGCTCGGTTACCCTCACCTTGAACACCCGCCCACTGGGGCACTGGCAGGCCTCACAGGCGGCAAAATCAGGGGGCGCGGGGGTAACGCTGATGTCTGCCACGGTGTAGCCCTGGTTTTCTACGTACTCCCGCACGCACACCCGCGTGTCTGGGTTCTTGTTGCAGTAGCCCCAGGGATCGGCGCACTGGGTCTCATGGTACACGAGCCACTGACTGGTGGCAGGCGGCCCATCGCCCTCCCCTAACTGGTTTTCGGTAACCTGGCAGGCCGTCACTTGCCACAGTAGCCCCAGGGCAAAAAGCTGGAATAAGACCTTTCGTTTCATAGATTTGCCTTTTCATTTACTTAGAGACCCGGGCAATCTGGCATTGGTTGCAGCGGGTCATCCGTTTTCCAGATGCAAGACCAAGTTTCAGATATCCTCAGGATTGTTTTCCTGGGCAATACCGTGCAGCAGTACCTTATTTTTGCGGGCATTATGCTGGGCGGCTTTCTTTTCAAGACCGTCGCCTCCAAGCTGTTCTCAGACATTTTCTTTGGCGTGGTGATCAAGCGCTTCAACCAGGAGGTCACCAAGCAGGAGTTCAAGCGCCTGCTGGTCACGCCACTGGAGTTTCTCACATTTCTAGTGTTTCTCTACGTGGCGTTTGACAGCCTTACGTACCCGCCGGAGCTGGGCCTGCCCGCCAAGAACGAACTAGGCCTGAAACGCATCCTGCAGCGCATTTACAGCATCTTCCTGATTGTGTCCCTCACCTGGGTCATCATGCGCCTGGTAGACTTCTTCGGGCTGATCTTCTCCAAGCGGGCCGCCAAGACCCTCTCTAAACTAGACGACCAACTGGTGCCGTTCTTCGTGGACTTCTCCAAGGTGATCATCGTGATCATTGGGTTCTTTGTCATCTTGGGCACGGTGTTCAAGGTGAACGTGGCGGGCCTGGTAGCTGGTCTGGGGGTGGGCGGTCTGGCCATTGCGTTTGCGGCCAAGGAAAGCCTGGAAAACCTGCTGGCCTCGTTCACCATCTTCCTGGACCATCCGTTTGTGGTGGGCGACCTGGTGCAGGTAGGCGAGATCACGGGTACCATTGAGAAGATTGGCTTCCGGAGCACGCGCATCAGAACGCTGGAGAAAAGCTACGTGACGCTGCCCAACAAAAGCATGATTGACAAACCCCTGGACAACCTCACGCTGCGCACCTTCCGGCGGGTGAAGTTTGATGTTATGCTTACCTACGGCACCACCTCAGAGCAGCTGAAAGCCATTGTGACCGACATTCAGCAGTTTATTGACAATTACCCGCGCACCAACCAAGATGGCCGTGTACGGTTCATGAACTTAAGTCCGCACGCCAAAGAAATCATGGTGCTGTACTTCATAGACACCGTTGACTGGGACGAGTACATTAACATCAAAGAGGAAATCAATTACCAGATTGTAAAGGTTGTAGAGAAGCACGGCGCTGCGTTTGCGTTTCCTACCCAGACCGTTTACGTGAAGCGGGAGGAGATAGAACTCTCCCGCCCCGCCTCTCATTAAGGAACACACTTCCTGAGAAGTACCTTCTGTTTCTGGGCTATTTCTGCAAAAGAAGCCCAGAAACAGGAATTTTCTTTTACCAGCCGGAGCCTCCCCTACGGCCACCGCCCAAAATACCCCCCAATAGCCCACCCAGACCGGCAGACCCGAAGCCGCCGCCGTATCTCCTGCGGCCTCCCAGGCTGCCCAGAATAGAGGCCATGGAGCCCAGGCCGCCCATGCGGCCCCCGCCGTACATGCCCCGGCCCATCATGGCCCCGCCCAGCACGCCGCCTAACAGACTGCCCAGTCCACCGCCCATCATACCGCCACCCATCATACCACCACCATAGCTGTGGCGCCGGCGGTTCATCATGCCACTGATCACAATGGGGGCCAGAATGCCCAACATGCCCGTTACCATGGCCGGCGAGATACCGGCGTTCTTGAACATATCTCCAAAGCCGCTCTTGTTAAGGAAGGAGTTGGAGGTAGGGTCCTCGCCCTGCTGCTGGGCCTGGTTGGCCTTGTCCACGAACTGGTCCAGGATGCTGAACTGCTTCTGGTCAATGCCCAGGTACTGGCTTACTTCGGCAATGCGCTGCTGCTCCTCTCTGGAGTAGTCGCCGTCTGCCTTGGCGAAGCTGATGATGTCGGTCACGAACGAGAACCTGAGCGGGCTGCCCTTCAGCACGTCCAGGCACCGTTGCAGGCTTATCTGCGAGGGGTTCTTGGCAATGGACTCCACTTCCTCCTGCAGGTTAGGGGGCAGCTCGGCGGCCTCGCCGATGAGTCTTAGAAAAGCCAGCTCCTCCTCAGACACATGGCCGTCTGCCGAGGCAATGGTGGCCAGCGCGCCCAGGTAAGCGCCTTTCTCCTGATCAGAGTAGTCTTTTAAAAGGGTGGTGGTTTCTTCAGCCATAGTTTAGAGTGGTTGGTGTAGAATTACACAAACGACACGGCAGTAAACGAGTTGGCGTTTAGGGCCAGTTTTTCCAATTCCCGCCCAGAAACGCCAGTCTTCAGCCAACTGCTCCAAAGGCTTACTGCTTCACCGCCGCCAGGATGCGCCGGAAGAACTCATCTCCGTTGGTTTGGTGCCACCGCCACACCACCACCAGGTCGTGCTCCGGGTCCACCCAGATGGTGTTGGAACCGGCCCCCAGGGCGGCAAAGCTGGTGGCCGGGGCATGGGGCCACTGTTTCTTCTGGGTGTTAAGCCACCACAGATAGCCATAATCCGGCCCAACGGTTCCGGGAGTGGTAGCCTGCTCCACCCATTTCTCTGAGATGAGCTGCCGGTTCTTCCAACGCCCTTTCCGTAGGAACAGGTACCCGAAGCGTGCCTCGTCGCGGGTGTTGATCCAGAGGCCGCCGCCCCAGCGGGTGCCGCCGCTCACACTGGGTAGCCGCTTGCCATCTACGTCTACATAGGAATTCTTGTACGGCAGGTACTGCCAGGTATTGGAAGCGCCAATGGGCTCCATGATGTGCTCCCGCAGGACCTCGGGCAGGGGCTTCTTCCACACCCGCAGCAAGGAAAGCGAGAAGCGGTTGATGCGCACATCGTTGTACTCATAGTACGTGCCGGGCTCTTTCAACTCACGTGGTTTGCGCTCGCCACTGCCAAATTCCTCTTTTCCTACAAAGGTGTGGGTCTTCCCGAAGAGCTCGCCTTCCCACTCGCTGGTTTGCTGGGCGTGGTGGTGCCAAGTCACTTTGCGGTTATGCTCAGAGTCATAGCCGCCGTCTTTGACGTAGTTAGCAACGGGATCATGGATGTCTTTGATCATGCCTTTGTCCAGGGTGAGGCCCAGAATAGTGGACAAAAAGCTTTTGGCGATGCTGTACGTAGGGTCGGCGCGTTTGGTGTCGCCCCACTCGGCCACAATGTAGCCGTTCTTGATGATGATGCCGTTGGTGCCCGCGCGGTCCTTGGGAATGGGCCCCAGCAACTTTCCAAACACTTCTTCCTGGTTTGAAAAATCTCTGGGCCACTTGGTTTCCTGCGTCTGGGCGTAAGCCACCGCCTGCGCCAGCAGCTCTGCGTCCAGGCCTAGTTCTTCGGGTTTCCTGCGCTCCCAATCATCACCCGCCCCGGGGTAGTACACCTTTTCCCGAGAGACAGCGCCAGAAGACGGCGCCGAAGGAGTGGATTGGCAGGCTACCAGGGCCAGGAACAGAAACGGAAGCCACTGCCGGAAGTGCTTTTTCATGGAATAGGATTAAAAGTCTGTTTTTGCTTGTTTTGGGGAAAATACACTAAAAACGGCTGATTTTCTCCTGCGCCTTAAATTTCTGGTGGACTGCCAAGAGCGGACTGGCTTCATCCCCGCCTGGCCTGCTTGTTTGCCCTTCAGTACTTTGCCTTTTCTTCCCTCCCCTGTTTATTACCGGCTGAGATGGCCCTGACACGCTCCCTTTTTCCAGCTAGTTCAATATACCACAGCAAGTCAGGGGATTACTGCTTATGCATGGTGCTACATAAGCGCTCACGATAAAATTTATCTACTTTTTTTGGGCCAGCATTTGGTGATTAAAATTCTACCCACCATATTTGCATCATCAAACGAAGACAGCAGGTCTTCAGACAAGCAAGGGATGTTAGCTCAGCTGGTTCAGAGCATCTGCCTTACAAGCAGAGGGTCGCTGGTTCGAATCCAGCACGTCCCACTCAAGAAAAGCCTCTCCTTCTAGAGAGGTTTTTTTATGAAAAGTTTCACCTTGAAGACAACAGGTCTTCACCCATGTAGGGGATGTTAGCTCAGCTGGTTCAGAGCATCTGCCTTACAAGCAGAGGGTCGCTGGTTCGAATCCAGCACGTCCCACTCCTTCAAAAGCACTTATTAGGTCTTCTCCTTGTAAGTGCTTTTTTTATTGCCGTTCCCTGGCCTCTTCCCTCCTCCACTAGCACGTACCCGCGCAACTTCGGCATTGGGTCACTTCATGCAAGAAACTTCCTGCCAACACAAGAGCCGCAAGCTTCATTCTGCCCAGTATACCGCTGGACAATGCGCCCCCTGATCTGAAACGAAGGCAGCCCTGGCTACGTGCCGCTCCAATCTGTCCGTTGGGGAAGAGGCAAGTACACAGGGCTGCAGACAGCTTTTAGGCCGTTGCTACTCCGGCAGGCTTTGATCTGATTTTTGCTGAGCTTTTGGGGCGCTTTGCCTTTTTCTTTTTGTTCCACCACACCAGGAACCCGGTAATGGGCAAGCTGGCGCAGATCAAACTGATGCAGAACGCCAACACCTTGCCCGGCAGGCCCCAAACGGCCCCCACGTGGATGTCGTAGTTGAGCAGGGACAATTTATCGGCGAAGCCTGCTTCCTCGTAGCGGTCGCCCTGTACCCGGAAGAGCTCCAGGGTGTACTGGTCATAGTAATACTCGTTGCGGTTGTACCAGGAGCCGTGGTCCTGGTAGGCGATCACCTCCAGGGCATCTTCCTTGTCTTCCAGGATGGGGGTCATGTAGAAGCCCTGCGCGTTTGGTTCCACGGCCCGGGTTTTGTACCAGGCCTGGTCCAGCGGCGACACGGTGTTGTTGGCCAGCAGGGCCGCCTGGGTGGTGTCTGAGTGCGGATGGTGGTGCCCCGGCTTCTCCTGCCCGCCGGAGGTGACGTAGTACAGGCCATCCTCAAACCATTTGAAACTCCAAACCAGGCCGGTAACCCCCAGCGCTAAGGCCAGCAGTAGGCTGTAAAAGCCCAGCACATTGTGCAGGTCATAGTTGACCCGTTTAAAGCTGCCGCTCCATTTAATCTTAAAGCTTTTGTCGCGGTTAGATTTGTTCCATCTCTTCGGCCACCACATCACCAGGCCGGTCACCAGCAGCACCAGGAAGATAAGCGTGCAGACCCCTACAATGGGCCGGCCAATGTTGTACGGCAGCCAAAGGGCCCGGTGGCCATCAATGATGAACCTAAAGAAATCAAACTCGCCCTGGCCAATGGATTGTTGCTTCTGCAGGAATTTGCCGGTGTAAGGATCCATGAAAACGGCCGTGAAACTGCGTTCCCCGTTTGCAAAGCTGCTGAAGCCCACGGCGGCCGCGCCTTCCCGGTTGCTGTAGGTGAGGCCGGTGGGCTTTACCCCAGGCATGTACGCCATGGCGGTGTCCAGCAGCCGGCTGGGCGGCACAAAGGCTTTGTCCTGGGCCTCCACAAACCGCCAAGGCTCCAAGGCATCTTTGATTTCCTGCTGAAAAGCGTAAAAAGAGCCCGTAATGCTCACAATAAATACCACAATGCCAGACACCAGGCCCAGCCAGAGGTGGAGCCAGTCGTTCACGCGCCTTAGTACGCTTGGGTTGCTTACTTTCTTGCTTTTCATGTTGTACTGGAGTTTGGGGAAATTATGGAAGTACCAATCGCAGCCATATGGCTGAAGCTGGTACCATCTATTGTTATTTTAGTCTGGCAATACCGCCCAGGAAGGAGCCTTCAATCACGGCGCCTTTGGTGGCAGTGGCGGTGGCCACATCGGTCTGGTAGATGCTCACTACCCCATCGGTAGAAATGGCGGTGTATACTTTTCCTTCGTCCAGCAACGCGGCGAAGCTCCTTCCCCCGTTGCCCGTGAACTGCGGCGCATTGGCTACCCGGGTGATGGTTTTAGCCGAAAGGTCCACAATGGCCAACCGAAGGTTTTTGTCAGACCATCTGTCTGCCAGGGTTGGGGGCACCACGGTGATGGCCGCGAACAGCTTGTTGTTGCCTATGTAGATGGCGTGCGCAATCTTGCCGCCGTTAGGCGCCGTGTCAGTATTAAAGAAGTAGTTTTGGTCAAATTCAGTAGAACCAGCCGCGACTCTGAGGATACCGGCGGGCTTGGTAGACTGGCTGTAGCCGTTGGAGTAGCTGCTGTTGGAAACGGTGTAGAGGTCGCCGTTCTCGGTCTTGAAGATGCCTGACCGGGTGTTGAACGCCCCGGCCGGACCGGTACGCGGGTCTTTAATCACCTTCTGCAGCGCAAAACCCGGGTAGCTGTAAAGGGCCACGTAACAGGTGTCGGTGTTGGTGGTGGCGTAGGTGGTGTAGTTTACCGGATAGAATGTTTGGAACAGTTGATTGCCTCTCACCTGCATGCCGGTGTGGAATAACCAGTCTCGGCTGCTGGGGTGAATGCTGTTCATGGGAACATCGGCTCTGTTGGTAATGGTGTTGGAGGCGATGTCTACCGTATAGAAGTTGGCGTTGAGGCCGGCCGTAGGGCTGGCGGGCATGGAAACCCCCACCATGGTGGTGCCGGCACCGGTAGGGTCTATGAAGTCATTGTTGGCCTGTTCAAACGTAAGCCCCGTTTTGGTCGCCAACTGGTTGGAGGAGTTCAGGGTGATGGCGTTTACGTCGGTGATGCCCAGCCCGCCGATGCTGTAGAACGTGCCCCCGCCAAACGCATAGTCCCGGTACCCCGACTGCAGCAGGCCGTTGCCGGTGAGGGAGATGGTGCCGCTCATGAGGTTGCTGGTCTGTACCACGTAGTTGGTGGTGGCCGTGGAAGTGGTCACCCCCACGCCTAGGGCAAACACCTTGTCGCCTTCGGCTACCGGCGTAGGTTCGTTTTCGCTGTCGTTACAGGAAAAGGCAGTAAAAACAGCTCCCGCAAAAAGGCTTATTCTGGCTAGTTGTTTAATGGTAGACTTCATGGAGGTTATGGTTGGTTGGTGGGTTTATTTGCCTATAAAGTACCGGGCCCTCAGAAAGAAGGAGCGGCCTGGCTTCTGGAGCAGGTAATTGTCAAAGAGATTGCTGTCGGTGAGGTTCCGGCACTCCAAAGACAGGCCGTACTTGCCGTTCTGCAGCGTGTAGTTCACCATGGCGTTGTGGGCTATCTGGCGCGGAATCACATCGTCATTATTCGCGCCCAGGTGCTGCGGGGTGAAATAGTATTCCTCCACGTAGTTGAGGCTGTAATGGAGGGTGAGCACGTTGTCTTCGGCACCCAGGTTGGTGAAGGAATAGCCCACCTCCGCATTCCCGAACAGGTACGGCATGTTAGGGATGCGGTGCCCGTAGCCCAGGTTTTTGTAGACCGTGGTACCGGTGAGGTTGGTGCTGGAGAGAAATTCCTCCCGGTCCACAATGCTCTGGTAGGTAAGGTTCACCCCCACCTGAAACTTGTTTCTCCAGGAGTACCGCAAGTCGGCTTCCACCCCGTTGGTTACCACGTCTCCCATGTTGATGTACTGCCGGTCAATGGGCTGCGTCTGCTGCTGATCCAAACGGATGTAATCACCTGAATTGCGGAAGATATAATTGGCCTCCAGGGCGAACTGGTGGCCTTGCCGCAGGTTGAGGGCATAGCTGGCCCCCACGTTCACGTTGTTGCTGGTCTCAGGCTTCAGGGCAGAGTTCCTCCTGACGTACAATCCATCGCCCAGCAGCTCAATGGCCTCCGGCAGGCGGTAGGTATGCTCGTAAGAGGCCTTTACCTGTAGCCGGGGCAGAACGAAGCCAGCCACGGCGGCTCCGTACCCCAGATGATTGGTTTTGGTCTGTATGGCCTGATAACCGGGGGTGCCCGTACCGTCTGGCACTTGTTGGAATGAGCTGGCGTCCAGAACGTAGAGCTTGGAGAAGGCCGTAGCGTTAAACCGCTTCCTGTTCACTTGCCAGGCCAGGCCCATCACCTGTTTGTTGAGGGCCTGCGGGTACCGGAACGTCACATTCTGCGGGTCTTCCACGTCACTGGACTTTCTCCCGAACCGGGCCAGGACATAGTTGAAGGACAGGGAGTGGGCCGGGGTAACCGCGTAGCTGAGGTTAGCCGTTACCAGGCCCTCGTTGTCGCGGTTCTTCAACTGGGTACGGGTCAGCTCGGCCGCACTGGTGGCAATGGTCTCTTGGTTCCAGTTGTATCTAAGACGAGTAGTGTCCACAAACCGGTTCTGGGTAAGGTTGTAGGCGGTGTACAGGCTCAGGTCCAGGCCAGGCACCAACAGGTTCGTTTTGCGGTACTTCAGGGTAGGAATTACGGAGGCCGAGCGGGTGGTCCTGGCCCCAAAAACCTGGTCCATGGTTACCCCCGTCTGAATGTCTTTGTCGTTCCCAGACACAATCACCCCAACCAGGAGGCGGTCGGCGTACTTTTTCCCGGTCACGCCCCCTTCCAACTGAAGCGTACCCGATTGGTAGGCGTCATGGAAACGCTCCACTTCCCGGGCGGCCTCCCTTTGCCCCGTGCTTAGGTTAATGGGGCGCACCTCTACCTTGTAGTTATTGTCTGAGTAGTTGTAAAAGGCGTTGGCCCGAAGGGTAAGTCCGCTTTTGGGGTTGGTGAAGGCGCCGTTCACGGAGGCCTTGTGCGTATTGAAAGACCCGAACCCGTAGGAAAGGTCCAGGAAGTTGGGGTTGTCCCGGGTCACAATGTTCACTGCGCCGCCCAGCGCGTCTGCCCCCAGGTGGTTGGGGAGCACGCCCTTGTAGACTTCCACCCGCTCGGCCATGGTCACGGGCAGGTTGTTGAGCGTCAGCGAAGAGCCGAAGTTATCCATGGGAATTCCGTCCAGGAAAAACTTGACCTGCCTCCCCGAGAAGCCGTTCAAAGAAAAGCTGAAGTTGGAGCCCAGTCCCCCTTCCTCCCGGATGCGGATGCCGGTGGTTCTGTTCAGGGCCTGGTTCAGGTCGGCGGAGGTGCTGTAGAGTTTCTTGGCGTCCAGCACCGTCACGTTAAAGCCTTCTTCCTTGATGGCCGTGTTCTGCGTTTTGCCGGTAACCAGCACTTCATCCATGTTCAGGTTCCCTGAGAGAACAACCGCGCCCAGGTGGGTGGTGCGCCCTGCCACAATCTGAATCTGGGCCGTTTTGGTGGAATAGCCCACAAACGAGACAACCAGCTCATAATCGCCCGCGGGCGCCGAAAGAGTGAAGTCTCCGTCTGCATTGGTCTGCGCCGCAGCCTGGGTGCCCTTGAGGAGCACGTTGGCAAAGGCAATTGCCTTATTCCTCGCATCGGTCACTTTCCCTGCCACAGCCCCTGTATGTTGCGCGTTTCCCGCAAAAGGGCTCAAAAACAGCAGCAAACAAAAGAGAGAAAAGGCAAAGCACCTTTGCGGTAGGGCAAGCGTAAGCTTTGTCAAGGGGCACGTACCTAGTAGTCTCATGTTGAAGAGCAAATCATAGCTATATTAATTAGACTAAATCTAAATAATGGCCAATATTACGGCATGCTCTTCACATTACAAAGCTATTTAGAATGATTCTACTTAAATAAAACTCCGCCTACCCAGATCCTGCTCCCCAAGGATGCCGACAGCCGAAACCAGCGCCCGCCACACACCGCAAACCAGGAGAACCATCAGGTACTCAGTCCTTTCCCAATCGCCGTGAAGTGCAGAGAAGAAGGGGGGATGTCTCCAGAACAAGCCCTTCTCCTGCCTGCGTTTTGGGCATGTTTTGCTGAAATCAGACCCAAAACGCACTGCTTCCAGAAACGGCCAGGCTTATAGGAGCAGCCAGGCCACCCAAGTCCATCCTGACACCAACACCGGACCAGAGAGAGGCAGAGGCGGGCTTGGCAATCAATAGGAAACCGCTATATTGTCTGGTCCCTTGAAACGAGGGAAGAAGGCCTGGGCTTCAGGTCCATAGGCGGGAGCCTGCGGCCTTAAACCCCTGCCGTTTTCTGCCGGCGGAGCAGAGTAACCACCACCAACTAGAAAAAGACCAGATGAAATTAGGCGCATTTTCGGTTAGCCTTAGTGTCAAGGACATCAGGGCATCAAAGGAGTTTTATGAGCAGCTTGGCTTCACGGCCTTCGCGGGCGACCTCCAGCAGAATTACCTCATCATGAAGAATGGCAATGCCCTCATTGGTTTGTTCCAGGGCATGTTCCAGGGAAACATCCTCACGTTTAATCCCGGCTGGGACGAGAACGCCCAGAACGTTGATCCGTTTGAGGATGTCAGGGAAATCCAGCGGCAGTTGAAGAGCAAAGGGGTTGCCCTCGCCACTGAGGCCGATGAAACTACCACTGGCCCGGCCAGCATCATGGTGCATGACCCGGACGGCAACGTGATCTACATTGACCAGCACCGGTAAAGTGTTGGCCCCTGCGCGCCAGGGGCAATTTGCCTGTGATTTTCGTAAAACGGGTTAAAAACAGGACCCAATAGCGTTCCGCAAGAAAATGGAGAAGCACCGCATCTTTAGCACCTCGTTTGCCAGTGTCTACCCGCACTATGTTCTGAAAGCCGAGAAAAAAGGCCGCACCAAGGCCGAGGTAGACACCCTCATCTGCTGGCTCACCGGGTATGACCAACCGGCCCTGCAGCAACAACTTGACCAGAAGGTTGATTTTGAGACCTTTTTCGCCCAGGCACCCCATCTAAACCCCAAAGCCTCCAAGATCACGGGGAGCATCTGCGGGTACCGGGTAGAAGAGATTGAAGACAAGCTCATGCAGAAGATCCGCTACCTGGACAAGCTGGTAGACGAACTGGCCAAAGGCAAGGCCATGGAGAAAATCCTGCGGAAGTAAGGCGCCCGCTTGCGGTTTTCTTGCTTTTACCCTGGCAGCATAAGGGCGCGGGGCACCCAGATTTGCTTTCCCCTGTACGGGGCAGACGCCTTTCCCAAGCACTGCCTGCTTACCGCCCGGCCATGGCGCTTCTGCCGTAATTGCCTACTTTTGCCTTTCTTAGTCCCCTGCCTATGCAACTACTTGAAGTCAATAGTCCCGCTACAACCCGAGCCTTTCTGGACCTGCCCACAGCCCTTTACCAGGAGCACCCCAACTGGATCAGGCCGCTGGACAAGGACATAGAAGCGGTGTTTGACCCCGCCCGCAACCCAAACTTCCGGAACGGTACCGCCACTAGGTGGGTGCTGCAAGACAGTAAAGGTGAGTACATTGGCCGCGTGGCCGCGTTTGTCAACCACAAAACCAAGAGCGCCTCTGAGTACGTGACCGGGGGCATGGGTTTCTTTGAGTGCGTGAACGACCAGGCCGCGGCCAACCTGCTGTTTGACGCCTGCAAAGACTGGCTGGCGGCGCAGGGCATGGAGGCCATGGACGGGCCTATCAACTTCGGGGAACGGGACCGCTGGTGGGGCCTGCTGGTGCACGGCTTCACCGAGCCCAACTACGGCATGTTCTACCACCCGCCCTACTACCAGCAACTGTTTGAGGGCTACGGGTTTCAGGTGTACTTCAAACAGTACACCTATCACATGCAAACCCGCGTGCAGCTCAGCGATAAGATTTGGCAGCGCTCCAAAGCACTGGACGAGACTCCCGGCTTCAGCTTTGGGC
This sequence comes from Rufibacter psychrotolerans, assembly GCF_016924645.1. Classification (GTDB taxonomy): domain Bacteria; phylum Bacteroidota; class Bacteroidia; order Cytophagales; family Hymenobacteraceae; genus Nibribacter; species Nibribacter psychrotolerans. The sequence continues at coordinate 355,533 of NZ_JAFFJV010000003.1, forward strand.
ACCCCTCCAGAAACAACCTAGAAAAACTGGCCCAGGACTTCCTGGACGTGTACAACCAAGCCTGGGCGGGCCACTCGGGCATCAATGAAATGACGTATGAGAAGGCCCTGAAGATGATGAAGTCCATGAAACCCGTGATGGTGGAGCAGCTGATCAACTTCGCGTACTTTGAGGGCAAGGCGGTGGGCTTCTTCATCATGCTGCCCGAACTGAACCAGATCTTCAAGCACCTGCACGGCAAGTTTGACCTGCTGGCCAAGCTAAAGTTCCTGTACCACAAGTGGCGCTACAGCAAACGCGACGACAAGAAAGTGTTTGGGGTGATTTTTGGCGTGGTGCCCGAGTTCCAGTCCCGGGGCGTGGATTCTTACCTGATTGCCCATGCCCAAGGGCCGGTAAACGCCTATGGCGCCCGCGAAATTGAGATGAACTGGGTGGGCGACTTCAACCCGAAGATGATGATGGTTACCCGCGGGTTAGGGGCCACTATCTACAAAACCCACGTTACCTACCGTAAGATTTTTGACCCCACCAAACCGTTCACCCGTTACCCCATCATCAGGTAAGCGCCTTGTTTCGGGGCTGCTTCTGTGAAAACGGCCCCGAAACCAAAAAACGCAGCAGAACTGCAGGAAAGCAGCTTAGGGCGTTTCACGCCCCTTTTCCGCAGACAAGGCCAGAAACGTCTGGTGGAGCTGCACTACCTGCGGAAGCACCAGCTGCGCATCATCATTGTAGAGCACAAACTGCGCCCGCCGGATGCGCTCTTCCTCGGGGAGCTGCTTGTCTATGATGGCGTCTACCTGGGCCGCCGTGCGCTGCGGGTCACGCAGGAGCGTGCGGGCGCGGCGCAGCGCCGTAGGCGCTGAAACCGTGAGCACGTGGTCTACCTGCGTATAGGCGTTGGACTCAAACATGAGCGCCGCCTCTTTGAGAATGTAAGGCGCCTGCCCATTGGCCTCCAGCCAGCGGTAAAAATCTTTGCGTACCTGGGGGTGCACCAACCCGTTCAGTTTGGCCAGTTGCGCGGCATCATGGAACACCTTCTGGCTCAGGTAGGCCCGGTCCAGGTGCTGCCGCGCATCAAACGTCTCCGGCCCGAAAGCCGAAATCAACTGCTCCCGCAGTTCCGGATCATGGTGCATCACCCACTTGGCCCGGGTATCTGAGTCGTACACGGGCACACCCAGCAATTGAAAGCACCGGCACACAATGCTTTTGCCAGAACCAATGCCTCCGGTAATGCCAATCTTGAGCATGCGTTTCTTAGGGAGTTAGGGAGATGTGCACTTTGCCCGGTAAAATAGAAACCTGGCGGGTATGAGGCGCTTTCTGCAGTACGATAGGCACAATGGAAGAGTCGGCGGGGTTGAACTTCTGGTAATCCAGGGCCACCTGGAACAGCTCTGGCTGCATCAAGTCCCGGTGGCGCGGCAGGTAGGAGTAATGCACCACCACCGGCCCATTCACCAGCCGCAGTTGGTACCCCGGCGGGAAATTCTGCAAGACCGGCTGCACCGCCAGCTCCTTCCGCTCCAGGGCTACCACGCCAAACTGCACCTCGGCCTCGCTCACGTCGGCCTGCACCAAGGAGGTATAGTCGTGGGTGAGCGGCACATCGGCTTTGAACGGGCCTCTCAGGTTTCCGGCGGGGAGGCTCAATAAGAATGGATGGGGGAACTGCTTGAGGATAAGCTCTGGTCCGGTGAAGGTCACCGAGTCTGGAAGTATTTTCACGGGCCCTACAAAGGCAAAGCCCGGCTCCACCTTTACCTTGGTGGTGTCAATGGCCAGCGGAAACTTGCGGGTCACCAGCCGGTCAAAGTCAAAGCTAATGGAGTCTGTGACCACAAAGTTCAGGCTGAGGCCATCCAGCACGTTGGAGATGGCGGGGCGTAAGGCCTGGCCAGGCAGTTGCTTCACCCTGGGAAGGCCCCTGATGGTAAGCTCAGCGGGCTTTACGTTCACGTGCAGGTTCTTGCGCAGCAGTTTCCAGCCCTTGCCGGTCACGTTAATGACCACTTCCTCGGGCAGCGGCTTTACCGGCACCAGGTCACCGGGGTTGTACTTGAAAACAATGGGGTAGGTAACCTGCGTGGTGTAGCTCTTGTTGAGGGCGTTCAGGAGCCAGAAGGTGCCCGCCGTTAAAAAACAAAGCAACACCACCCTCCAGTACTGTTTCTGCTTGGGCGAAAAAGGCCTCAGTAACCAGAGGAGGGCGTGCTTTGTTCTGTTAAACGGCAAGGTACTTTTTAGGGGTTAGTGGTCTCCGTGGCCACGGACGCATTCACCCGGCTGGTGGCCTCCATGGCAATGGCAATCTTGTCAAACTTCAGCTTGATACCCTTGTCTACTTCAATCCAGACGGTATCATCATCTACGCTGAGCAGGCGCCCGTGCAGACCGCCAATGGTGACCACGTTCATGCCGCGCTTCAGTTCCTCCCTGAACTTCTTCTGGTCTTTGGCTTTCTTCTGCTGCGGCCGCACCATGAAGAAGTAGAACACCAGAATGATAAGCCCAATGAACAGGAAGTTGGCGTAAACGTTTGCCCCTTCAGCGGTGGCTTGCAATAAAATGGTTAGCATATGGTTGTTCTTAGATTATAAACGAACAGGTCCGTCTGCTCCTGCCTGAGGCACTGTGCCGGTGATGTTGGTTTTGATGGTGAGTTGGTTGATCTGCGGATCTGTGTTGGCCGTGATGGTGATCTGCTTAGACTGCTGCCCAGATTTGCCCACCGGATCAAACTCTACCTTAATGGTACCGCTCTCGCCCGGGGCGATGGGCTCCTTCGGCCACTCTGGTACGGTACAGCCGCACGTAGCGCTCGCGCTCTCAATCACCAACGGGGCTTTGCCGGTGTTGGTAAAGGAGAAGGTGTGCGATACTTTCTTGTCTGCCTTGATGTTGCCGAAGTCATGCTCGGTTTCCTTGAACGTCATGACCGGTTTAGGGGCGTTAGGGTTCACCTCTTCCTGGCCGGCTACGTTAGGATTGGTGGCGGGGTCATTGGTGGCCACGGCGCTTCCTTCAGAGGCGTTCTGCTCAGTGGCGGTTGCCTCTTCTGCGGTGGCTTTCTTCTCGCAGCTGGAGGTCCACAGACCACCGGCCACAAGCAACGCGATTATAAACTGCTTTTTCATAAAAGATTCTTTCCTGTTAAGGTACTACAGGACAAGTTACAAATTAGAAATTATATGCTGCGCAAATTCTGAGGTAGAAGCGGTGCCGCCTAAGTCACGCGTGCATTGCTCTTTGTTCAGCAGCGTTTTCTCCAGGGCCGCCTCAATCTTGTGGGCATGCTCGTGCAGCCCCATGTGCTCCAGCATCATGAGCGCTGAGCGCAGCAACGCCGTGGGGTTGGCCAGGCCTTGGCCGGCAATGTCTGGGGCAGAACCGTGCACGGCCTCAAAGATGGCCATGTCATCGCCAATGTTGGCCCCGGAAACCACACCTAAACCGCCCACCAGACCGGCGCACAGGTCAGACAGGATGTCCCCGAACAGGTTGGTGGTCACCACTACGTCAAACTGCTCTGGTTTGCTTACCAGCTGCATGCACATGTTGTCAATGATCTTGTCTTCCCACACCACGCCCGGGAACTCTTTGGACACGTTGGCCGCGGCCTCCAGCATTAAACGGCCGGCATTCTTCAGGATGTTGGCTTTGTGGGCCACGGTAACCTTAGAACGGTTGTGCTTGGCCGCATATTGGAACGCCGCGCGCACAATCTTGTGGCAACCGTCTACCGTTACCCGCGAGATGGAGTCTGCAATGCCCAGGCGCTCGTCATAGATCTCCAGGCCGGCGTACAATCCTTCGGTGTTCTCGCGGAACAGCACCAGGTCTACCTTGTCAAAGCGGGTTTTTACGCCGGCGGTGGTTTTAGCAGGGCGCACGTTGGAGTACAGGTCGTACTTCTGGCGCAGTTGCACGTTAATGCTCTTAAAGCCTTTGCCCACGGGGGTGGTAATAGGCCCTTTGAGGGCGATTCTGTTGCGTTCCAGAGAGGCCAGCAGAGAGGCCGGGATCAGCTCCCCCATGCTCTCAAACGTGGTCTGTCCGGCGTTTTCTTCTTCCCAGGTGATGGGCACTTGTGCGGCTGCAAAGATCGCCTTTACGGCTTCCGTGATCTCAGGACCTATCCCGTCGCCGGGAATAAGGGTAACGGTTGTCATGGGCAAGGGGCTATATTTCTCTTCTACTGTTTATTTCATTGATGAGGGTGTCCACGTCTACCAACAGGCGCTCGGCTTTGTCGCGGGCGTCATTGATCACGCGCTGCCCTTCGGTTTTGGCGGCAGAACCTTGCTCTTCTTTTCCGGTAATCAGGTCGTTGGTCAGGTCCAGCAGCCTGGCGCGGTATTTCTCTAACTGGAAGCTCAGTTTGTCACGTGTCTCGCGGCCTTTCTCCGGCGCGAACAGGATGCCCAGCACCGCCCCGGTGGCGATACCTGAGGAAAAGGCAAGGATAGCATTCGTTTTTTTGCCCATAGTTTTTGGTAGTGTTATAGGTGGTTAAGCAAGAACTCTCGCTGCGTTTCAGGCCCAAATTTCTAAAATTACGCCTAAAACGCAGCGTTAAAAGCTTCTTTTATCCATACGAACGAAAACCGGCCGGGATTATTTGTTGTCCAGCAAGCCTCTGCCCGACTTGCGGATGGCGCCGCTGGAGATCAAATCCTGCGACAGCTTGTCTAAGATCCCGTTAATGAACTGCTTACTCTTGGGCGTGCTGTACACCTTGGAGATGTCAATATACTCGTTGATAGTTACTTTCACGGGGATACTCCGGAAAATGTGCATCTCGCAGAGGGCCATCTTCAGGATGATCTTGTCCAGCTGGGCCACGCGCTCTACGTCCCAGTTCTTCACGCTCTCTGAGATCATGGCCTCGTACTTCTCGTCGTCCTTCAGGGTCTCGTAGTACAGCTCCTCAAAAAAGGCCTTGTCGTCGTCCCAGCTGGCCGACAGGTCTAACAGCGCCAGGTGCTCGTCGGTGTTTTCTTCCAGCATCTTGATGGATTTGTTCACCAGGTTCTTCACCACCGATTTGTTCTCTACCCAGTTCAGGTCCCGCTCTTCAAACAGGCCTTGCAGGTTCTCGTCCTTAAAGATAACATTTTTGAAGATATGTTTGAGCAGTTCGTGGTCTTGCTCATAGGTAGGGTCCTGCAGCTCCAGGTAGGCCAGCACCTGCTCATCTTGCTTGAGGCCGTTGCGGTAGATCTTCTGGATCACTTCCTGGTCGCCGGCCCAGGTGAGGTTGCGGCGGATGACGCGCTGCTCCAGGAACTTGTTGCCCAGCAGTTTCTGCAGGGCTTTGTTGCTGAGCAGCTTGCGCAGGTTTACGTCTTTGCGCTCTGTGAAGCGGGTGGCGGCTTTCTGCTCTTCGCCCTCAATCTGGTTCACCAGCTCCTGGGCTACCAACAGGGTCAACAGATACCGGTCATAGATTTCCTCAGCGGCGGTGAGCATCTGGTTCCCGAAGTATTTGAGGTCTTTGCGGAGCGAGTTCTGGTAGAAGTTCACGGCGGCCTGGGCGGCGTCTAAGATCTCACGGTCTTTTTCCTCGGTATCAAATTTTCTGGTCTCGTACCACTCTTTGAACAGCAGGCTGGCAATCTGCTTCTGGCCTTCCAGTTTGTTACGGTCCTGGGCCACAATGGCCATCAGGTCTGGGGCAAATCTGTCCGCAATCAAATCCAGGGCCAACTGGTAGTTAGACCCTTCTGCCTGCACATAGGCATAGATGGCTTGCATCGCTTTGATTCGGAGTATTCTGCGGTTGAGCATGATAATAAGGAAAGAACGTGGTGAACGTGAAAATTATGGCAAAAGTTGGCGGCGGAACGGTGTTTTTACTGGGTTGTACGGTTCCCCCTCCAATTCAGCCGCAAAGGTCCGAACTTACGGGGCAAGAAGCAAACGGCAAGTAGCTTTTCTTCCTTTTTCTGCCCATCGGTAAATAGGAATTTTCCTGGGTAGGGTTTTAGGGGAGTTTTCTAGAAATCAGGCGTAAACCAGGATTCCAGCAGAGGCTTGCTTTGGGCTTGATGGCTGGGAAGTTGCACCCGCGCCCTTTGTTCTTTTAGCACAACCAATTTTAGGGTTAATGCACCGCAAAAGGGGTGGGTTCCACAACTACTTTTTCCTCGCTCGCCTCTGGCGAGTGTGAGAAATGGGGCGGCGTCTCGCCGCCGGGTGCACTGCAATTAAAATTCCCGCAACGCGGCCAGAGGCCGCTTAATTCCGCACACTCGCCGGAGGCGAGCGAGGGACAGGCTAAAAAACGAGGAAGTACCCACCAAAAAAATGCGTTTCCGGCCCGGTTTCTTAAAACCAGCCCGAAAACGCATTCACTGCTTGTTTCCTCTTCTGAGAGGCGGGATTAGTACGTTTGCTTGATCTTGGCCATGTCATCTATGCGCTTCTGGGCCAGTTGCGTGGCAGCCTTCTGCGTATGGATGCCCGCGGCCTCGGCTTTGGCGAAGATGTTCAGCGTGGTTTGGTAGATCTGCTCGGTTTGTTGCATGGCCCACTCGCGGTTTAGCTTTTTCACCTCTGAGTACACGTTGATGATACCGCCGGCGTTGATCAAAAAGTCTGGGGCGTAGATGATGCCCAGTTCGTCCAGGGCGGGGCCGTGCACGTCTTCGTTCTTGAGCTGGTTGTTGGCGCAACCGGCAATTACCTGGCACTTGAGGCGGCGCAGGGTATCGTCGTTGAGGGTGGCACCCATGGCGCAGGGCGAGTAAATGTCCACGTCTACGTCATAGATCTCGTCCAGGCCTACCACGGTGGCGCCGGTGTTGGCGGCAATGCGCTTCAGGCGCTCCTGGTCAATATCAGTGATGAACAGTTGGGCTCCTTCTTTGGCCAGGTAGTCAATGAGGTAACCGCCCACGTGGCCCGTGCCTTGTACCGAGATCTTCTTGCCGGACAGGCTGTCAGAGCCCCAGGCTTTTTTGGCGGCGGCTTTCATGCCCATGTAGGTGCCGTACGCCGTCACCGGCGAGGGATCGCCGCTGCCGCCCTGTGACTCGGGCAGGCCGGCCACGTACTTGGTCTCCATGCCAATGTAGGCCATGTCCTGGGTGGTCATGCCCATGTCCTCGGCGGTGATGTACTTGCCGTTGAGGTTGTTCACAAACCGCCCGAACTTGCGCATCATGGCCTCGGTCTTGTCTTTCTTGGAGTCCCCGATGATCACAGCCTTGCCGCCGCCCAGGTTCAGGCCCGAGATGGCCGATTTGTAGGTCATGCCGCGCGAAAGGCGCAGCACGTCGCGCAACGCTTCGGCCTCAGAGGCGTAGGTCCACATGCGGGTTCCGCCCAGGGCCGGCCCCAGCACGGTGTTGTGGATCCCGATGATGGCTTTCAGGCCGGTGTCGTGGTCATGGCAGAAAACCACCTGCTCGTGCTGGTGCTCGCTGATCTGGCCAAAAACCGAAGTTTCTGGTGCCGTTTCTATTTCTTTAACTTCTATCATGTTGTATAGTGACTATAATACCACTTTGCTTTTGTTAGATAATGGGGAAGCGAATTGGTAATTTCGGGCCAAAATTAAAGGTAATTTTTGTGGATGCCAAGGAATATACTAACAAGTGTTAGTATGGGTTTCCTCTAACTAACTGACCGTGAAATCACTTAAATACTTAAACAAATACCTGCTCAAATATAAATTCCGGTTTTTCTGGGGAATTGTGTTTGTGATTGTGTCCAACATCTTCGCCATTATTCCGGCGCAGGTGGTGCGGCACGCCTTTGACCTGGTGCGCGAAGGCATTACCATGTACCAGCTGCACGAGGGCTTTGCCCAGCAGGAAGAGGTCTATGACAGCTTTGCCCGCAGCACCCTGTTCTATGGCGCCGTGATTGTCTTAATGGCGCTCTTGCGCGGCATCTTCCTGTTCTTCATGCGCCAGACCATTATTGTCATGAGCCGCCTCATTGAGAACGACCTCAAGAACGAGATCTTCGCGCATTACCAGACCTTGCCCCTCTCCTTCTACCGCCGCAACAACACCGGTGACCTTATGGCGCGTATTTCTGAAGACGTGAGCCGCGTGCGCATGTACCTGGGGCCGGCCATTATGTACGGCGTCAACCTCATTGTCTTGTTCCTGATGGTGATTCCGTACATGCTCTCGGTGAACGTGAAGCTCACCATTTACACGCTGTTGCCGCTGCCCATCCTTTCGGTGAGCATTTATTACGTGAACAACATCATTGAGCGCAAGAGTGACGAGATCCAGAAAAGCCTCAGCGGCATCACCACGTTTGTGCAGGAGGCGTTCTCGGGCATCAGGGTGCTGAAATCGTTTGTGCGCGAGCAGGACTCGCACGCCAACTTCACCAAGGCCAGCGACACCTACAAAGACAAGTCCCTGGAGCTCAACTTTGTGAACTCGCTCTTTTTCCCGCTCATCCTGTTCCTCATTGGCCTGAGCACCATCATTACCGTGTGGCTGGGCGGCAAGGAAGTGATCAACGGCAGCATCACGCCGGGGGTCATTGCCGAGTTTTTGATCTACGTGAACATGCTCACCTGGCCGGTGACCGCGCTGGGCTGGACCACCTCATTGGTGCAGCGGGCCGCCGCCTCGCAGCAGCGCATCAACGAGTTCCTGAACACCAAGACCGATATTATTTCGCAGAAGAACCTGGAGAAAGACATCAAGGGCGCCATTGTGTTTGACCAGGTAGACTTTGTGTACCCAGACACCGGCATTCATGCGCTCAAGAAACTCTCGTTCCAGATCAATCCCGGCGAGACGCTGGCCGTGATTGGCAACACGGGTTCGGGCAAGAGTACGGTGGCGGCCCTCATCTGCCGCCTCTATGACGCCACGGGCGGAAGAATCCTGATTGACGGCGAAGACATCCGCGACTACAGCCTGTCTAACCTGCGCAGCCAAATTGGCTACGTGCCCCAGGATGTGTTCCTGTTCTCAGACTCTATCAGGAACAACATCGGGTTTGGGGTAGACCACCTGCCCGAAGAGAAAATGCTGCAGGCCGCCAAAGACGCCGACGTGTATGAGAACATCATGCATTTCCCGGCCAAGTTTGACACCGTGCTGGGCGAGCGCGGCATCACGCTTTCGGGTGGGCAGAAGCAGCGCGTGTCCATTGCCCGCGCCCTGGCCCGCGAGCCCAAGATCCTGATCCTGGACGACTCGCTCTCGGCGGTAGACACCAAAACCGAGAACGCCATCCTCAACAGCCTGCACCGCGTCATGGCCAACCGCACGTCTATCATTATCTCGCACCGCGTAAGTTCCGTGAAACTGGCCGACAAGATTCTGGTGCTGGACGATGGCGTGGTGGTGCAGCACGGCTCGCACGAGGAACTCATGCAGGACCTGGCCGGCCTGTACCGCGCCCTCTACGAGCGCCAGCTGCAGGGCGAGGAGATGGAATAGGCCCCCATTTTGGGCTTGTTTCTTGAAAAACTGGTTTAAAATGCAGACAAGTTTTATTTGGTCTTTCGCCAAAAGAGAATTTTTACTTTCTTTGCAGCAGATACCAATGATCGGGGTGTAGCGTAGCCTGGTATCGCGCCAGCATGGGGTGCTGGAGGTCGTGGGTTCGAATCCCGCCACTCCGACGAACAAATAAACGCCCGTTGTTTCAGAACAACGGGCGTTTTGCTTTTAAGCCTTTTCCTGTTTTAGGCAGGTTTCCTGGAAATTATCCCTAAAACGGGGCTCCGCCTTCTACTCCATCCGCCCGAAATCATGTTTGAGGAGGAGCATGGTGAAATGCTGGTGCCGGCCGCCGCCGTGCAACTGAGACATCCACATGCCCTCCAGGCTCAGGTGCTTGCTGAACGTGTACCCAAGCCCGCTGAAGACGCGGTTAGAGTCAAACGGCTGGTCGCGCACAATCACGCGCACCTCGTTGCGCATAATGCCATACAATTGCTGTTCTTCTCGCTTGAGAATGGGCATTCTGAGAGCGAAAGAATACCTGAACCGGGTCTGGTACCCTTGGGTAAGCCAGCGTTGCTCTACCTGGTAGCGGTGCGTGAGGCCGGCTTTCCAGAGTTGCCCCCTAATGGCAATTTGCTGATACAGGCGGTGCTCATGGGTGTTGGAGGTCTCCTCGGCGGTGGTATAGGCACGGTTGAGCAAGTGCGTGTACCCCGCCAGCAAAGAAACCGGCGCCTTCCTGAAGTTGTACTGCACCTCGGCCCCCGTGAAGAGCACCCGCAGGTCATGCAGCGGCTCATAGGTGCGGTATTGGATGTTGGCGGCCACCACCCACTGCGGGTTTAGCCAATAGGAGCCGGTGTATTGCAGCCAGTGGTTCTTGTTGTCGGGTTGCCCGGCCGCCGCCGTTGATAGAAGTAACCCGCCGAGCGCATGCAGCAGGAAAAGCCGTCCTTTCATTTGGTCTTTTTGGGAGAGAGTAACAGAGCCTCTTACGCTTTGGGCCAGATTTGGGTAATCTGGCCCAAAAACAGAAGCCTTGCGTTGAGGCAAGGCTTCTGGGCAGCGGTGTCTTCGGGTAAAGTACTTGGGGGAGGCCCATGGGGCGATGGCCTACCTAAAGTTTCTTCTTCAGCACAATCTTCTCAGCGTGCTTGGCCACTATGCGGCTGTAGAACTCGCGCAGGTTGCCGTACTCAGAGGGCTGAAACAAGGTTTTGTTGATGTTCAGCTTGCTGGCTACCTGCAGCTGCCCGTTGATGACCTGCGCCACGTAGGTGAACTTGGCGGCGTTTCCGGGCAGGGTGAGCAAGGCGGTAGCCGGCAGTTCCTCCACTACGTACCCGGCGGGCAGCTCATAGGTGAAGACGTACGACTCATTTACCGGCGAGGCGAAGTCTACGGGGTACTGCCTGGTGGCCAGCTTGAACGGGTTCTGCTCCTGCCCGTGCGTGAGCAGCGGAGCAAGGTACAGCAGGTCTACGGCCTGGTCTTCGCCGGCCTTGTTGAGCTGGTACTCTGTTTTGAGCGGCTCCTGCAGGTTGTCAAGGTTCAGGATCTTCACCTGTTGCCTTACCCAGTCGTCGCTGGTGTTGGCCAGTTCCTTCAGGTAGGCTTCCTCGCCTTTTCCCCTGATGGACGACCGCACCTGCAGCGCCGGCACTCCCCGGTAATTCTCCATCAGCGCGCCGGTTACTTCGCCGGTGGGCTTTATCTTGAGCTGACCGGTAATCTGCTGCAGGTTTGTCTCCAAACCTGTTAAGGGCAGCCATTTTCCGGCCGGGGCCTGCACCACCCAGCCCTGCCCGTTGAGGCACCGGAACGGCAGCATCCCGAAGGGCAGGTCCTGCTCCGTGGCGTCCAGCAGGTAGTTGGTCTCTCCTATGAGCACGCGGGCAATGACGTAGTCAAACTTACTGATCATGGGCGAGTTGGTGACCGGCTGGCCGTGGCCGCGGGTGCTGAGCAGCATGGGCTCGGCGGAAATGCCGGCTTCCCGCAGCAGCGCCGTCAGGACCAGGTTCACCTCAGCGGCAGAACCGGTACGGCTCTCATAGGCCTTGCGCAGGTTCTGGGTGTAGATGAGGTGCTTGCCGTTCCAGCGCATGTGGCTTTTCACGTGGCCCAGCACGGCCTTCACTTTCTCCAGGTAGTCGGTTTTGCCGGCCACCAGCTCCTCTGCCGTTTTCTTGAGGTAAGCCGTGTTGGCAAGCTGCCCGCCAAAATCCTCGTCTTTGAGCAGCTCACTGGTGAAGCCCTGCCAGTCAACGGTGGTGTACCGCGGTTCCTGGTTGGGGTACTGGATCTTGGAGAGCTCAAACTCTACTTTAGAGATGTAGTCATTGGCGTTGGCCAGGTAGGGCTCCTCGGTGAAGGCCGGCACGTCTTTCATGGCCCACCGGTATTGTACCACCTGCATGGAGATGGTGCCCCGTTCTTCCATGTTCACGTAGCCCACTTTGCGGTCCACCACAATAGGCGCGGTCTTATGCTCTACTTTCACGTCTTTGACGTGGAAGGGCAGCAAGCCGTGCAGAATGTGCTTGTACTCAAAGAACGGCACCATGCCCACGCGGTACTCGCTCCATTTCACCGGGATGGAGCGCTGGAACTCCCAGTCGCGCAGGAACTGGAAGAAATCTGACTTGATAGTGTACGTTAGTTCAATCACCGAGCCCACCTTCACGTTGGGCATGGTTAGTTTCTTCAGGTGCCAGTTGGCGTCGCGCTTCTCGTCAAAGACGGCTTTGTCTTCCAGTTGCTGTTTGGTTACCTGCCCGTTCTCCCAGTTGTAGGTAACGCCCTTTATGTTGAGGACCTCCTCCTTGGTGCCATCTTTCCGGACGTAGTACGGAATAACAAGGTCTGCCTCGCCCAGGCCGTTCTTCTTCAGGATCTTAATGCGCATGATGCGCTTGAACTGAAGCTGGGTGCCCTTGGTAAACAGAAAGGAAGACTCGCCCAGGTCATACAAGACCACTGCCGCCGCGCTGGTGTCTGGGGCGTAGGTGGTCATTTTCACGTCTTCGGGGGTTACCTGCCCCAGCTTAAAAGGGTCTGGCGCACAGTAGCCAGCAAAACAGACGCCCATCACCAGCAACAGCAGCAGGAGCCATTTGTTAGGCAATATGTTGATGCTCATAAAAAGAAAAAGGATTTAGATTTTCACCGACGGGCCCGGCCAGCTCAGGATAAAGAAAGAAAAGGCCATAGCGGGGCTGCCCCTGCAAAGAGCGCTCTGCTATGGCCTCTGTTAACCATCAGGTGGTCTCCGCGGCCAGGACTACCTGCTGCTGATCTGCCTTGGAAACCTGCTTGAGGAAGTTCACCAGCTCCATGTACTTGGCGGCTTGGTACCGGCCCCGGTGCATGGTCATCTGGCGCACGTACACCAGCTTGTTGCCCGTCATCTGCACCTTGGCCTGGTACTCGCCGTACGCCGAGGCGATTTTCACCGGCTGCGGCATGCTCTCTGGCTTGTACCCCGCCGGAATCTCGTACTCCACTGTGTCAACGTCATGGTACGGGTAAGACAACACCACGTCATACTTGCGGTTCTCGGTGGCGGGTGGCACGGAAGTTTGCCGGTTCATGAGGTTGGGCGTGATGAAAAGCCGCCGCCCGCTCACAGAGGCCAGCTTAGGCAGCTCCAGCTGCAGCTTCTCGTTCACCTGGGGCTGCCCTTTCACTTTCTCCAGGGCAAAGCTTTTGATCTCAAAGGCCGGAATCTGGGTTTGCTTGTAAAGCCATTTGAGCTGCTTCTCGGCGTCCAGCTGATGGATGATGTCATTGCGGTCTTCGTGCTGCCGACCGGCGTAGTGCGTGAACACCTCGCCCACGGCTCCGCCCTGCGCGTTCAGCTTTACTTTCACGGTGCGCAGCTGCGTGTTGTCTGCCGCCTTGAACCTGGGGGTAGGCACCAGTTTGCCGCCTTCGGGGGTGACCAGCAGCGAATAGCGGTCGCCGGTGAAGGAGCCGGTGTAGCCGGCATCGGCCAGCTGGTTGGTGCACTCCAGCCAAACGGTGTCTTTGGCGGTAGGCACGCACAGCACCACGTGGTTGAACTGGTTGCTGGGGAAATCTTTCAGCACAGGGCGGTTGTCGTCGCCGCCGTAGATAATGGCGTAGTGGCTGGGAATGCCCGCCACTTCCAGCAAGGCCTTGGTGTAATTGCTGAGGGCTTTGCAGTCGCCGTAGCCTTTGCTGTCTACCATGGAGGCCTCAAAAGGCTGCCAGCCCCCAAGTCCCAGCTGGATGGAAACGTACCGCGTCTTGTTCTGCATGAACTGGTACACCGCCTTTATCTTCTCCTGGGGAGTAGCCAGGCCTTTGGTGAGGGCAAGGACCTGCTGCTTGGTGGCCTCGGGCAGTTGGTCTCTGCCAGCGTTCAGTTTGTTCTGCCACTCGCCCATGGCTTTCCAGGAGTCAAGGCTGCCGGCGTAGCCTTCCACCTCAAACGAAGTGGCGGCGGTACGCACCAGGGGCACTATCTCGAAGAACTTGGGCCCGTAGGGCTCTGTCTCCACGGGTGCCAGGTTTTTCACCTGCCAGCGGTACACCTGCTGGCCGCCTTCCTGGCTCAGCTTTCCTTTTTCGGGCAGCCGTTGCTCCAGGTAGCGCAGGGGCATGCCAGTGGGCATGTTCACCTGAAAAGTAGCGTTTTCAATGGAGAGTTTCTCGGCGGAGAGGGGTTGCCAGACCGGGTAGAGCAGCATGTTGCTGGTGGTGGTCTGATACTCGTACTCCACGGTGTACGGATAGGTATGGTGGGCCATCTCGCTCACTTTGGCCCGGTCATCGCCGTACAGGGTGCCGTCTCCGTTGGCGCTGTAGTCTTTGATGTCAGACGACTTAAGGGCGCGCACCTTCTTCCCGAAGGCGTCATAGAGCGTACCTTTGAGGTAGTCTACTTTCTTTAGCTTGTCATAGTACACCACCAAGCTGCCGTGCCCCTTGCCGTCTTCATTGAGCACCGTCACTACCTGCCGCACTTTCTCGGTGGCCGATTTGGGCGAAACCACCGTGAAAACGGTTTCCTCTGTGCGCACCACGGCGTTGGCTCCCTTAGACAAAGCGGGGCTGATGGTAAGCGCCGCGTACGTGGGCGAATCTCCGGCCCAGGCTACCCTGCTCACCAAGGCCGAAAGCAGAAATATGATTAGTTGTTTTTGCATGGTTTTCTGAAAAATAGCCCTAAAACGCCTTACCCTTTCTTCTTCAAGACAATCTGCTCAGCGTGCTTGGCCACCACCTGGGTGTAGAACTGCCGCAGGAACTCGTATTCCTCGGCGTAGAAAACCGCCTTGGTGAGGGACACCTTGCTCATCACCTGAATCTTATTGCCTTGGGTCTGCACCATGTAGGTGAACCGGCCGCCGTTCTCGGGCAGGGCCAGCACCAGGCTCTTGGGCATTTCCTCTACGCCGTAGCCTTCTGGCAGCGTGAAGCTGCAGATGTACACTTCTTCCCGCGCGTGCGCGAAGTCAACGGGAAACTTGCGGTTAGCCAGCTTGAACGGGTTCTCCTCGGGGGTTTTCAGGAGCATGGGGTTGAGGTAGATCACGTCTTTGGCCTGGTCATCTCCGGCACTGGCCACGTCATACGTAAGGCCCAACGGCTGCTGTAGTTCTTTCAGGTTCTTGAGGACAGGCTTCTTCCGCTCCAGCTGGTCCTGACTGTTCACCAGTTTCTCCAGGTACTTCTCCTCGCCGGCGTCCAGGATGGCGTGCCGCTGGTTGAGGGCCCACAGGCCGCTGGTAGATTCGTTCACTTTGCCGGTGAGGGCGCCGGAAGCCAGCACCTGCAGGTCTGCGCTCACCAGCTCGGTTGTGCGGTCTGGGGACTGCAGCGGCACCCACTCGCCCCCGGTCTTGGTTACCAGCCAGCCGCTGCCGTTGAGGCAGTGTCTGGGAAGCAGGCCCAGCGGCTGCAGCGGGTCTGTGGCATCTAACAACAGGCCGCGGTTGCCGGCCTGCACATAGGCAATCACGTAGTTAAACCGGCTCACAATGGGGCTGAAAGGCGCCCGGCCGTTGTCACGGGTACTCAGGATTACGGGGTGAGCCTCAAAGCCGGCATCGCGCAGCATGGCTACCAGCATGAGGTTAATGTCTGCGGCGTTGCCGTTTCTGGCGTCAAATGCCTTGCGTAGGCTGGTGGTCACGTACTTGCCACCCTTGCCGTTCCACTTCACAGACTTCTTGACAAACTCATAAATAGCATTGAGGCGGTCCAGGGTGTCTTGCACTGACCGGAAAGCCGCTACCTCGTCTTTGAAGAATCCCGTGCGGTTCAGCTGCAGGCCAAACCGTTCGTCAGACATGAGTTCCTCTGAGAGGGCGGTCCAGTTGCCGGCGTGTCGTTTGGGCACGGCGTTGGGGTAGCGCTCCCACTCCAGCTCAAACTCAATCTTAGACACGTAGTCGTTGATGGTGGTGATGAACGCCTCTGGGGCAATGGCCGGCACGTCTTTCATGACCCAGCGGTGGCTGGTGCTCTTTGCCGAAATTGTCTCAGAGCCTCCCGAGCTGCGCCCCCCCTTTAAGCCTGGTTCAATGGAACTGCTCCAGCGCACCGTAAAGCTCATGGTGCCCGGCAGGGCCTCGTTGACCGCATAAGGCTCATACCCTTGCGGCAACTGCTTGTACTCAAAGTATTCTGGGATGGTGGCCCGGTACTCACTGTGCACCACCGGCACCGAGTGCTGGAAGGTCCAGTCGCGCAGGAAAAAGACAAAGTCTGAGGTAACGGTGTAGGCGATCTCCAGCACTGATCCTTCTTTGACCGCCGGCAGCGTGAATTTCTTGTTGAACCAGTTCGCTGATTCCTTCTCGTCAAAGATGGCTTTGTCGTCCATCTTCACCTTCACCATTTTGCCGTTTTCCAGGTTATAGGTGAAGCCTTTGATGTTCATTACCTGCTCTTTGCTCCTGCTTTGCTGGTAGTAGGGCACTACCACGTTGGCCCAGTCATAGCCGGTTTTCTTCAGTATCTTGATGCGCATGATGCGCTCAAAGTTGACCTTGAACCCCTCCTGGTAGGTGAAGTAAGAGCGTCCGTAATCGGCCAGGATCACGGCGGCGGCACTGGTGTCTTTGGCATAGACCTGCATCTTGAGTTCTTCTTCCGTGACCTTTCCTAGTTTCACCGGAGCTTCCTGACCCACCGCCAGAAATTGACACAAGAAGAACACCACAACCAGCAAAGGTCGTGTTTTTAAGAAAGTAAAATGGGGCATAAAGGAGGGTTTAGTTTGGGGTTATGTAGGATTATATAGATTCTTATGCTTTATATCTTTTTTTAATATCTGGGCCCCATGGGGCCGTACTTACCTTTATTCTTACTAAAATTTACAAGTCTACTACTAGCACAAACCAAACCCGGTTCTGAGCAATTACAATGAAATACCCAATTGATTACTGTAATAGGATTGTTTTCTCTTCCTCTCCCAACTATTTAGTTGGACGAATATAAGTAGTCTGTATAGATAATCCTAAAAAAAGTAATACTTGCTTCTTTTACTCCTTTAACAATGTCAATAATTGAACAAGCAGAAGATACACCACTGGTTTTACCGGGCGCAGCGAACCAGTTGGGGTGTTGGCAGGAATTGCCTAGGCTGTGTCTGAAAAATGGCGGGGCAGTACCGTTTTGGGGCTGCTTTTGGGAAAGTAGCCCCAAAAAGCCGACCTACAATAGGCAATGGCGGCAGAGAGCAGCCGAGGGCAATCGGATGAAAAAGCTCCGGGAGCATTTTTCAGACACAGCCTAAGGAGTGTAGTCCAGGGGCAGCATCTCGGCGAGTTTCTCAAACCCCCAGTAGCCTTCCACCAGGTGCGAGTACGGGTTAATGATCATGCCGTTGGGCTCAATGAACGTGTACGGCTCCAGCAGCGTGAGCAGGGAGGTCTGGAACGTGGGGGCCCGGCGCCGGTTAAACGCCTGCTGGTTCACAAAGCCCGGCTCTTCCTGCTCTTTGGTGTACACCACGTTGAGGTAGTCTGGAAACCGAAGCATGAGCCGGCCCTGGCCCACAGAATCTGGGGCGATAATCTGGTGATACGGAATCGGGTCTTTGTACAGGTACGCCACCACCTTGTCTAAGCGCGCCATGCGGGTCCAGTACTGCAGACTGTCTTCGGGCCCGGTAGGGAGGCTTTTGATGACCACGGGGCCGGTGCGCAGGCGACGGGCCCTCCGCAGCCCCGCCTGAATCTGCTCCTCGGGCGGACGGCTGGGATTGGGCAGCCGCTGCAGCCGCCTCACGTTAAACCCTTCGGCCTCTACCCTGTTCTGGTACAGGGCCCGCACAAAATGCATCAAAGAGCCATGGTAGGCTTTCAGGCGGGCCTGGGCCCAGCGCTTCTGCTGCGCCTTGCCGCGTGGCTTTATTTCCTCAAACCGGGGGAACCCGGCATGGAAAATCTGCCCGCCCTTAAAATCGGCCCGAAACTCCTTCAGCACAAAATGGACCCGGTATCCCAGGGCCTTGTTCTCAATGATGAGCGGCTCACTGGCTTCGGCGGTCAGGACCCGCTCCCGGGGATCAAACTGGAAATGCAGCGCCTCAGCGTTGGCTATGCTGGTTTTGGCGGCGTTCGCCGTTTGCCCGATGAAGTGCTGCAGGAACACGCCGTAGTTGTGCCGCCAGTTGGTGTCTGGCCTGATTACCACTTCCTGCAGCACGTTGGCCGCGGGGACCAGTTCAAACCGGAAGGAAAGCTGCTGCCCGGGCTGTAACGTGAACTGGTGTGACAAGGTGCTATATCCTAAAAAGGAAACCACCAACTCATGGCTGCCGGCGGGCAGGGCGTTCAGCCTGAAGGTGCCGTTTTCTGCGGTATTGGTGCCGTACGTGGTCTGGGCGATGAAGACGGTGGCAAACCCCAGCGGCTGCTTGGTCTGCGCGTCAATGACCGTGCCCGACACGCTCCCCGCCTGCCCCCGGGCAGTGCCTCCCTGGCCCAGCAGCAAAACCAAGAGGGCCAGACACCAGAAAAAACCCGAACGCGTGGGGGAGAGAAACGGCATACCACAGAGTTTACCCGGGCAATATACACATCTGCCCCAATTAAACAGAGCCGCCCCACCCCTGTTTGGGGCCTCTTTTTACCGAAACAGCCTAGAAACGCATGGTAAACGTGGTGCCCCGGCCCAGCTCAGAACTTACCGTGAGCGAGCCTTTGTGCAGGCGCATGATCTGTTTGGAAAGGCTCAGGCCAATGCCGGTGCCGGTGGGTTTGGTGGTGTAGAAAGGCAGGAAAATCTGCTCCAGGGCTTCCTCGGCAATGCCGCTGCCGTTGTCGGTGACCTGCAGCACCACGCGGCTGTCTGGGTCTGAGAAGGCCTCTACCTGGATGCACTTGTCTGCCTGGTCGGCCACGGCGTGGATGGCGTTCCGCACCAGGTTAATGAGCACCTGCTCCACCAGTTCGCGGTCAGCGAGCACCTGCAGGCCTTTGGTCTGGCACACGGCCTCAAAGTGGATCTGCTCGTGGGTGAGCTCCTCCTGGAACAGGGTCTGGAGCTGCCGCAGCATCTCCTCTACCGAGAACAGCTGCTTTTTGGGCACCGGCACCCGGGCCAGACTCCGGAAATCGTGCACAAACCGCACCAGGCCCTGGCTGCGCCGCTCAATGGTTTGCAGGGCCATGCCCATGTCTTCGGTTTCCTCGCGCTGGAGCAGGATCTGCTCGCCGGGTTGCGCCTCCAGCACATCCTGGATGTCGGCGGCCACGCTGCCGGCCAGCGAGGAAATAGGCGTCACCGAGTTCATGATCTCGTGGGTGAGCACCCTGATCAGGTTCTGCCAGGCCTCCATCTCCTTCTCCTCCAGTTCCCGCTGGATGTTCTGGATAGACGCCAGCCGGAAGTCTTCGCCCCGCATGACCAGGTCCACCACAAACAACGCAACGGGCACCCGCTCTTTGCCGTGCTTCAGGTGCAGCACCGTGCTTTGGCCGGGAGGCAGCGTTAGCAGTTGCTCCACCATCTGCGGGGCCTCGGCCCTTAGGTGCTCCACGTGGGCCAGGTGCGTGACCTGCAGCAGGCGCTTGGCGGCATTGTTGATGAGCTGGATCTCGCCCGATTTCCTGAACGTGACAATGCCAATGCCAATGTGCTGCACCACGTTCTGGAAATACTGCGTGGTGGCTTCCTTCTCTGAGCGGATGTCGCGGAACTTGCGGATGACCTCGTTGTAGCGCTGGTACAGCTCGTCAAACACCTTGCCTTCGCCGCGCGAGGAGAAAACCTCTGAGAAATCATCGTATTTGATGGTGTTCAGGAATTTGATGAGCCGGTGGGTGGTGCGCTCAATGAACAGGATGAGGGCAAGGGTCTGCCCCGCAATTAAGGCGCCCAGCACCACCTGCGTGGCCACCAGGGAAGAGTTAAAACCCAACCTGAAGAACAGAAACACGGTCATTACCAGCAGCAGTACCCGCAACACTACCTGCAGCCGGAAGTTCTTAAAGCCCATACTTCTCTAACCGGCGGTACAATGAGGCGCGGGAAAGGCCCAGTTCCTTGGCGGCTTTGGAGATGTTGCCGTCGTGCTTGCCCATGGCCTTGGCCACGGTGGCTCGCTCTACCTCGTCCAGATTGATGGATTGGCTCATCGGCTCTGCCGAAAGGGGCTGCTGCGTTTGCAGGAAGAAGAAATCCTGGGGCTGCAGGACCTGGTTCTCTGAGATGATGGAGGCCCGCTCCAGCACGTGCTCCAGCTCCCGGATGTTGCCGGGCCAGTCATAGCGCCGCAGCCGCTCCAGGGCCGCCGCCGAGACCGACTTGGCGGGTTGCTTATACTTCTGGGCGTAGCGCTTCAGGAAGTGGTCTACCAGCAGCGGCAGGTCTTCCAGGCGCTCGCGCAGGGGCGGCAAGTTCAGTTCAATGGTGTTGATGCGGTACAGCAAGTCTTGCCGGAAGCGGCCCTGCTGCACCATCTGCTGTAGCGGCATGTTGGTGGCGCAGATGAGCCGCACGTTAATGGGAATGGGCTGCCCGGTCCCTACCCTGATGACCTCCCGGCGCTGCAGCACGGTGAGCAGTTTGGCCTGCATGGCCATGGACAGATTGCCGATCTCGTCCAGAAACAAGGTGCCGCCGTTGGCCATCTCAAAGCGGCCCACACGGTCTTCGCGGGCATCGGTGAACGCGCCTTTCTTATGCCCGAAGAGTTCGCTCTCAAACAGGGTCTCGGTAAGGGAGCCCATGTCTACGGAGATAAACACCTTGTCGGCCCTGCCTGACTGCTGGTGCAGACTGCGCGCGATGACTTCCTTGCCGGTGCCGTTTTCGCCCAGGAGCAGCACATCGGCGTCGGTTCTGGCCACGCGGTTCATGAGGTGCAACAGCTGCTGCATGGCCGGGCTCTGGCCGGTGACCAGGTTCACGTCTTGGTTCAGCTGCGTGGCCAGGGCCGAGTTGGTTTTCCTGAGCGTGGAAATCTCTTTGTAGGAGGTCTTCAGTTTAGCCGCCGCCGACAGCGTGGCCAGCAGTTTCTCGTTCTGCCAGGGCTTGAGCACAAAATCGGTGGCGCCTTCCTTGAGGGCCCGCACGGCCATCTCTACATCGCCGAAGGCCGTGATCATGATTACCACCGCGCTGGGGTCCCGGTCCAGAATTTCCTTGAGCCAGTGGAAGCCCTCGTTACCGCTGGTGGTGTCTTCCCTGAAGTTCATGTCCAGCAGGATCAGGTCATAGGTGTCCTGGTTGAGCAGGAACGGGATTTTGCGCGGGTCTTTCTCAATAAGCACCTGCTGGGCATACTTCTTCAGCAGCATCTTGGCCGAGAAGAGAATGTCCTCGTTGTCGTCAATGATCAGGATCTTGCCTAGGTTCTGTTGCACGGTTGCTGGGTTTGGGTTGGTGGAAGATTAACCGAAACTGTGCCAGAAGATAGAAAATATGCTATATGCCTGCTGGCAAGGTGAATGTACAAAATATGCCCGCAAGAAGTGTCCACCGTTGAACAAAAAAGTGTCCGCTGGTGAACACCTTATGCGCTACTGTACTCCCTTTAAAAAGTGCTTGGCGTAAGAAGTTGGCTCACCCAAAGAGTTTAAGAAGCGGTACTGCAAAAAGGCTTTCCTGCCCAGGCGTATCGCCAGAGCCGGGGAAGCCTTGTCTTCCTGGTTGATTTTCGCCTGTTTTCTTGAAAACAGCCCCGAAACGGAGGGCAGACATCTAGGCTATCTGGCGGCCTGCAGCACGGCTTGCGCCATGGCCTCCCAGGTGTATTTCTGCTTTTCTTCCCTGATGTTCTGGATCATTTCGCCGGCTTTTTCCTCCTGGTAGAACCGCACGATGGCGTCTGCAATGGCGGTGGGGTTCACGTCTACCACGTAGCCTACTTTCTCATGGGGAATCATCTCGGCCAGGCCGCCCACCCGGGTTACCACCATGGGCACCTCAAAATGGTAGGCAATCTGGGTAACTCCGCTTTGCGAGGCGTGCCGGTAGGGCTGCACCACCAGGTCGGCGGCCGAGAAGTAGGCGCTTACCTGGTCATGCGGAATGTACTGCGTGGCCAGGATTACGCGCTCCTGCAGGTTGCCGCCTTCAATGAGTTTGTGGTAGGGCTCCGGCGCCTCGTAGAATTCACCCGCCACCAGCAGTTTTACCCCCAGTTCCCGTATTCTGGGGTCCTGCATCGCCTCTAAGAGCAGGTCCAGGCCTTTGTAGTGCCGGATAAACCCGAAGAACAGCAGGTATTTCCCCTCGGGGAGGTCTAAGGCCTGCAGGGCCCGAGTTCGGTCCAGCTTAGGACCGTAGGTGTCGTAGATGGGATGCGGCTGGCAGACCACCGGTTTGGTGGCGTTGAAGGCCTTGAGCTCCTGGGTCACGGTGGCCGACATGGTCACGAAGGCATCACAGGCATTGACGAAGTACTGGGTGAGGGCGGTGTCGCCGGGGCGCTTTTCATGGGGCACCACGTTGTCTGTGAGCGCCACCACTTTGGTGTGCTTGTTCTTTCTGATCAGGCGCGCCACCGTGCCCAAGCTGGGGGCCATAAAAGGCAGCCAGTAGCGGAGCAGGACCAAATCTGGTTTGGCTTTCCTGATCTTCTGGCCCAGGCTGAGCCACGTGAGCGGGTTTATGGAGCTTAGGGCTGGCGTTATCTGCAAGTCATTAGGCGAGGGGCCGTCCTCATACTGCGATTTGCCCGGGAACAGGAGGGCGGGGTACTGCGTGGTGAAGGTGTAAATCTCCACCCGATGCCCCATCTGCTGCCAGGTACGTGCCAGGCTCTCATTAAAGGCGGCAATGCCTCCCCTGAACGGGTACGCCGGCCCTATGATCACTAAATACGCCATGCGTTAAAACCCGATGTTGTCCCGGATCAGGTATTCATTCTTTCGCCTACCCGCCAGCGAGATCATCTCGGCCAGGAAACCGGCCAGGAACAGCTGCACACCCACCACCACGGCCACCAGGGCCAGGAAGAACAGGGGCTGGTCGGTGACATCGCGTACCGCCTGGTTCTGGAAGGAATAGTACATCTTTTCCATGACCAGCCAGGAGGTAATCAGAAACCCGATCAGGAAGGATAGGGTGCCCAGGCTCCCGAAGAAGTGCATGGGTCGCTTCCGGAACTTGGAGACAAACGTGATGGACATGAGGTCCAGAAAGCCGTACACAAAACGCTCAAGGCCAAACTTGGTGGTGCCGTATTTCCGCTCGCGGTGCTGCACCACTTTCTCGCCAATTTTGCCAAAGCCGTTCCACTTGGCAATGACCGGTATATAGCGGTGCATCTCGCCGTAGACTTCAATGCTCTTTACCACGCGTTCATCGTAGGCCTTGAGGCCGCAATTGAAGTCATGGAGTTTTATTTTGGAGATCTTGCGGGTGGCGGCGTTGAACAGCTTGGTGGGCAGGGTCTTGCTCAGGGGATCATAGCGTTTCTTCTTCCAGCCCGACACCAGGTCGTAGCCTTCCTCCACAATCATTTTGTAGAGGTCCGGGATCTCATCGGGGCTGTCCTGCAGGTCGGCATCCATGGTGATGACCACGCGGCCCCGGGTTTCGGCAAAGCCCACGTTCAGGGCCGCCGACTTGCCGTAGTTGCGGTTGAACCTGATGCCTTTGAGGTTGGCATCCTGCGCAGCCAGCTCCTGGATGACCTGCCAGGAAGCATCGGTACTGCCGTCATCCACCAAGATGACCTCATAAAGAAAACCGTGCGATACCATCACACGGTTTATCCATTGGGTAAGCTCTGGCAGCGACTCTGCCTCGTTCAACAGTGGAATCACCACTGAGATATCAATCTTCTGCTGCATGAATCTTTTACTCAAACTCTGGGCGGCTCCGTTTCATGATGGCCGCAATAACCAAAGATAGCAGAAAGGCACCTAAGGCGTACAACAAAATGCTCATGAGCACGGTAGGCACCGGCCCAGAGAACGTGTTCACCATTTCAAGCGATTGCTCAATCTGCTCGTCAGACAAGCCTCTGTTCTCCATCTGCTCTACCTGCAGGTCTATCTGCTTTTGCATGATAGAAGGATCAATGAGGTTGATGTAGACCGCCGAGAAGATGCCCACCAGCACGCCTACCACTGCCCCCAGGATGGTACCGGTGCCCAACCCCTGCCCGTATGACATAAACCCGGCATGGTCTGCTTTGAAGTATTTAAACGCAAAGAAAAGCCCGCCCACCAGAATAAGGAACCCAAGCGCAGAAAGCCAGGTGTTTTCATTCAACTCCGTTAGGTACAAGACCAGGCTATAGATGATGAGGATAAATCCGGTGATAAGGCCATAGCGTAATCCTGCAGAGGTTGGCGTAACAGTTTGTTCATTCATAGTGTTGGGTTTTGGGGTTATTTTCTGAAAAACACGGCTAAAACAATGCTAATGAAGAAACCGGCCACCATTCTGTTCACGAAGGTGATCTGCGCCAGCACGTAGGCGTTCACCTGGTTAAGCCGTTGGTAGGCGTTCTGGTAATTGGCCTCGCCCATGATCTTTACCAGCTCCTGCCGGGTTGTTTCCATCTGTTTCTGACTCAAGATAATATATTCTCTGATCATTTGGTCGCCGGCGAAAACAGAATAGATGCACATGAGCATGGCGGTGGTAAAGGCCAGAAAGAACACTGTGAGGAAGCCTACCTTGAACGCCTTGCCAAAGCCTAGCTCCAGATTATGGAATTTCTTGTAGTACTTAATGGACATGAAGATGAACGCCGGCACAAAAAGCAGCGTGGAAGAGTACTCGCTGGTAGTGCCGTACGGGTTCTCCAAACGCAGCAGCGCCAGCACCAGGATATAAAGAAAGCCCACAATTCCGCCGGTTACCCCGTACCGGATGGCGGTGTTCACAACAGCTCTGTCAAACATGCTTGGTTCTTGAAAAGGTTATGCCTGGGTGGGGTACGCTGGGTTGCGGGTGAGTTGCCCATTCACGTACGTGCCCCACACGCAGCCTTGCAGCTGGCGCCCCAGGAACGGACTGTTCTTAGCCGCCGAGGCATTTACCTGCTCCTGGAACGTCCAGGTTTTGGTGGGATGGAAGAACGTGAGGTTGGCGCTGGCCCCTTCCTGCAACTCCGGCACGGGCAGGTCTACCACTTTCCTGGAGCCCACGGTCAGTTTCTCCACAATGCCTTGCCAGTCCAGTTGCGGGGCCATGGTCTCGTTGGCCACCGAGAAAGCGGTCTGTAACCCAATGATGCCCGCCTCGGCCAGGTCAAACTCCAGCTCCTTGCCTTCTTCGTTCCAGGGCAGGTGGGCAGACACAATGGTGTCAATGGTGCCATCCTGCAGGGCGGCCAGAAGGGCGCGCTTGTCGGTCTCGCTTCTAAACGGCGGGCTTACCTTGTAGTTGGCGTCAAACGGCACCAGGGTTTCGTCGGTGAAGGCGCATTGGTGGGCGGCCACGTCGCAGGTAACCTGCAGGCCCTCCTGTTTTGCCTGGCGCACCGCATCTACTGCCGCCGCCGTAGACAGCTGGGTGAGGTGCAGCCTTCCGCCGTTGTATTTCAGCAGTTGCAGGTCACGGGCCACCTGCATTTCCTCGGCAATGGCCGGAACGCCCTTCAGGCCCAGCCGGGTACTGGCGACACCCTCGTGCATGTGGCCGCCGTTGGCAATTTTCCTGTTTTCGGGCCGATTTATCAAAACTCCGCCAAAAAGCTTCAGGTACTCCAGCGCCTTCACCACAGCGTCCTCAGCCTGCAGCGCGTCTGTCCCGTCTGAAAAAGCGATGGCGCCGGCGGCTTTCAGGTCCAAGATTTCAGTGAGGTCTTTCCCGTCCAGGTCTTGAGTAACGGCGGCAATGGGATGCACCTTCACAATCCCCTGCCCAGCCTTGTACCTGAAATACTCTACCGCTGCACGGGTTTGGGTAATGGGGTGCAGATTGGGCAAACAGGCTACCTCGGTAAACCCGCCGTAGGCCGCCGCCCGCGTGAAATTCTCTAGGGTCTCTCTATGCTCATACCCCGGCTCGCCACAAAAGGCAATCAGGTCAAACCACCCAATGGAGCAGTGCAGCCCCGGCTCAGTGACTACGGGCACATTGTCGGCCTCAATGTTGGGGGCTATTTGCTTGATTTTTCCATCTTTGAGGAGAAGGTCTACCACCTGCCCGGCCAGGGAAGAAGCTGAATCAACAAGGGTAACTGCTTTAACTAGGAGATCCACTTTTTTTGGTGCTTAAAATGACAGCCTCAGCCACGAGGCACAGAAAACACAATATTAGGCAATATTTCCAAAGGGATGTGCCGGTTGCCTCCTTTTGCAGCTGTTTTTGCAAGGATACCCTCTCCTGCGGCTCCAGCACCTGCACTCTCTCACCGTGTTCTTTCAGGATCTCTTTCAGCTCGTCTACGGTGTAGCCTTCCAACCTGGATTCTGCCCGCGGGATGTTCAGAGCCAGAGAGGCCAAGGTTTTGCCGCCCTGGCTGAGATTGTAGAATCCGGGGGCACTCACGTTCTCCGGCAGGGTGAGCACCAGTTGGTCCTGCACTACTTTCTGGTCTGGGATGAAGGTCTGCCCTTTGCTGGCCAACGCTAAGGGTTGCTGCCCTGCCCCGGTTGGGGTAAAGGGCACCTGAATGACCCCGTTCTGCGGCTGGTGCGCCAGCACTATTTTGGTGGAGTTGGACGTGAGGGCCAACTGGTACAACACAGGCACAAACAGAGGGTGCGCCACAAAGGGAGCGCTAGCGTTGAGCGGCGAGGCGAACAAATGCACCTTGCCGCCCCCAATGCGGAAGGTGCTCAGGAACGGGGTATTGTCGGTAAACTTAAGGATGGTATGGTAGGCACTTTGCCAGCGCAAAACCGGAGAGGCAGCGGGCATTTTCATGTTTTTGACCTCTTTTTCAAAAATCTGCCTGAAAAAGGCATCAGACAGGTCTGGTTGCCGAAGCTGCTTGGCTCCCACTTCCGCATTCTCCTGGCTTACCCCCTGAAAGCCTAACGCATGCAGAAACGCAATGGTAGACTGGTCAGCACCTGCCGTTGGAAGCAGCATCACAGCACCTCCCCTGGCTAGCCAGGCTTTCAGGTTGCCCAGCAAAGAGGCGCTGTTTCCCTTAGGGATGTCTGTGATCCACAGCTGTGCATTACCCTCCGTGCCCGCAGACAAGGTAAAAGCAGGCTCCGCTTTGTAGGCTTGGGTGATTGGATGGTTCGCGCCCATGCTACCCCCTACCCTGATGGAAACAGAGGCAGGTTCAGGGAGCACGATGTAGTACTCATTGTCAAACGGGGTGTTGGTGTCTTCGACCGAAAAGGTGATTTGCTTGGCCACCCCAGCCTGTAAAGCAATCTTGAACCTTGTCACGGCTTTCTCGGCGGGAGCCACCAGAACCTGGGTAGCTCCCAGGAGCTTTCCTCCCTCTGAGGCAGAGATCTTGGCTTGGGTATTCTCCTCTAACCCACTACCCGCCACCCGTACGGCCACATCAGCCAAGGCGTTCGGCAGAAGGATAGGTTGCCCTAACCACACCGAGTCAATAAATAAATTAGGAGCTTTCCCATTGGCGTACGAAACCAGGGAAATTGCCTGGTTTTTGGGCATGCTTTGCAGGAGAGTGACTGGAAAAGCGGACCGCTGAAAATCAGAGAGGATGTACGTTCGGGAGGTCCTGCTTTGGTTCCGGATGTTTTCGAGCAGATTTTCAGAACTAAACGCCAAAACGGGCAGTCCTTGATGTTGCTCCCTTGAGGCTGTGCCAACTTCCCCCGTCTTGGATACAGCGAACGAAGCCTGAAGGTCTGCGTGGTCAATAGTGGCCAGCTCCAGCTTGGACCGGCCCTTTTCAACGGAAGCACTTTGCATGCTCCAGGAAGTGTCCAATACAATGGCTTGCCGGCCCGTGGGGGTACTAGTACGTGTATTAGTATGGAAGAGATATAAGAGGAAGGCTCCCAGCGCTGAAGCTAGAAACACCAGCCTGAGCAACAGCAAAAGATAGTTATTGATCTTCCGGACGGACTGCGTTCTGGAAAGCAAAGCCTTCAGGAACTGGATATGGGAGAACTCCAGTTTCTGCCGCAGCCTAAGCCCGAAGAAATGGATAATCAACAAGAGGGTAGCCGCAATGGCTGTTCCAGATAGGAGAGGAAGCATCTACTAAAAGCTGTGTTTATCTGTGAAGATACTTATTTGCTTTTAGAACTTATAATAAGAGAGGTTTGGTATATGTCTTCCCTTATCCCCCCCTGGTGAAACGCGGACGCCCACCGCTGCGTTTAGTTGCAGGGTGGGCGTGCGTTAGTGGGGGGTTGGCGGCGACCTACTCTCCCGCGTGTGACCGCAGTACCATCGGCTCGGCGGGGCTTAACTTCTCTGTTCGGAATGGGAAGAGGTGGACACCCGCGA
>NZ_JAFFJV010000004.1 GCF_016924645.1 Rufibacter psychrotolerans
GGTCTGCGGCTGGGTTCCGATGGTGCCGGTGCGGGCGGCGGACACGCAGGTGGTCCCCTTCACGCGGGCGGTGACGCTGTAGCTGCTGCCGGCGGCCAGGGCGGAGAAGGTCACCTGGTCGGTGAAGGCGCCCCCGTTGAGGCTGTACTCGTAGTCAACCCCGCCGCCGTCCAGCGGGGAGGTCACCGTCAGGCTGCCCGTGGCCACCTCGCAGGTCGGGTGGGTCACGCTCACGGTCGGCTGGGCGGCGGTCTGCGGCTGAGGGTTAATGGTAGTTGTGGAGGCAGGTGAAATACAACCTGCAGCATTTTTTGATGTTACGGTGTAGGTGCCTGGGGCTAAATTGTTGAAAATAGCGTTAGGGTAGGATACGTAAGGCCCACCATTTAAACTGAAGGTTAACCCGGCTGTAGGTGAAGTGATAGCGATGCTGCCGGTTCCCACGGTACAGGTAGGATGTGTTGGTACCAGCACAGGTGGACCGGATGGAGTAGTAACAGGTATTGTAGTAGGCCTGCTGCATTTTGGATTTATCTTGTCGGGGTTAGCCAACATTTCGGCACAGGTATTTCTGTCTGTATCAGAAGCATCTGTCCAAGCTAGAAATACATTAGTTAGTCTTATGGTTGAGCCACACTCAAAAGGAATTTGTTGTCCTGGCACTGACCTTATTTGGCCTCCTTCCCATGGACCAGGTTCACAGCCATATATTTGCATGGTGGTAGGTGTTCCACCAGAAGGACTCGTAATCTCTACTGTTGCCCAATAAGTAAATGAACGCCTGGTAGATTCTGTTGTGTTTTGAACTTGTAACACTAAAGTTTCAAGTAAATTCTCTCCTGTTTCGCAATCGGCGCAAGGTTCCCCCAAGGTGGCACTTATTACCTGCATGTCGTTTGCAACGCATTTGGTGTCAGGAGCTGGGAAAGTTTGTCCAACAGCTGTTCCTGAGTAAAAAAGCAGGGAACAGAGCAGTGCCATGACGTACCGCCATAGCCCTAGTGATTGTTTCACTAGCACGTTCTCCGTCCAACAAGTGTAATTGTAAGAATTAACCATGATACTTGATTTAATGTGTGGTTGTTTGATTGGATGAGTTAGAGAAAAGCACTGAACACTTACCCTGTGAAGGAAAGTGTCAGACATGGCGGGGTGGGTACTGGTTTTACCAGTACTGGATCAATAGAAAGGCTGTGATGACATCAAGTAGTAATTCCCTTACCGATAAAGCGGATTGGTCTTGTATCTAGGTGCTTTGCTGGTCAGGACTTTGATCAGAGGGTACCTAGTAAATTGCATTGCAAGCCAATGTTTCACTTCATCTCTAAGAAGGTAGAGCCAGAATGCGGGGGAATTAAGAAGGAAATCGCTCTATCATACCGGTGTGCGGATTAATGGATAGAGAAAGGTTGCTTCAATTTTAATAGCTGTGCTATACTCCTGCATAGCCTACTATCCTCTACTTGGGCAAAGCGTATTATAGAAAGCTCGCTGTTTGAAAGAATGACCAAAGATATACTTTCAGATTATGTTAAACAATAGAAAAGTATAAAATTATATTTTAATAATTATATAAACTTAATTCGCAAGCAGCTCCTGGATTTTAAGCTTTTTGTATATTTATTGGATAGCTTCAAAAGATACCTAATCCATTGAGGGATGACTTAGTTGGATTTTATGTAAATGAAACCACTTCTGGTAAGTTTTTGCTGTTATTTTAACAAGTTGTCTTAAAAACGCAGAACGATAAGCTGTATGCGTATTGCTGTTCTTTTCTAAGATCATGCGTAGCATCTGAATTTGCTCTGCTAAACGTTGGTCTTGAGCAGCCAATCTGGTTAAAAAGCTATCCTACTTCTGGTTTTACTGCCTATCCATGGTCCGCAGGTTTTCGCTCTGGGCAGCCCATACTAGTGACGGGTGTGTTTCTAAGGCAATTTCTGGAAAATAGGCCGAAAACGCAGGCGGGGTGGAGGAGAGTAAACCATAAATGGCCTGGGATTTCCCTGAAACTTACAACAGCAGGAGCGCCCAAGCTGGTAGAACTTGGGCAGGGTCTAATACCAGAGGCAGGAAGGGGAGGGTGCCAGGTATGACGTATCAGACGGGGTGAAAAGCAAAAAAGGCCTCCAGGCAAGATGCTGAAAGGCCTTTTTGGGTGGTAGCGGGGAGCAGAATCGAACTGCCGACCTTAGGGTTATGAATCCTACGCTCTAACCATCTGAGCTACCCCGCCGAATTGTGGTGCAAATGTAGGGGAAAGATTTATAACCGCGCAAGTTTTTTTGTATAAAATATTTTCCTTTACTTGAGAAGCATAACCGTTCCCCGACCTAAACTACTTACGCCCTTTACCTTTATGCTTTATTGTCTATGAGTAAAATAAAGTTTATTAGAGAGTATCCGCTCAACGCCTCGGCTAAAATGCTCTACCCGTACCTGAGTACCGCCTCGGGCTTGCAACAGTGGCTGTGTGATGCCGCCCTTCAGCTGGGGGAGCGCCGCTACAATCTTGTCTGGGACAACCAGGACCACATTGCCGAGATGACCAGCCACCGCACCAACAAGTCGGTACGGTTCACTTTTCCGGGCACCAACAAGGGCACCCTGCATGACTGCAGCTACATTGACTTCTCCATTGAGACCAGTGAGCTCACCCAGGAACAATTTTTGCGCATTGTAGATTATACCGATGTAGGAGACGTGGAGCAATTGGCGGAGCTTTGGGACAATCAGGTGCTCACCTTGCGGGAGCTCATCGGGGGATAGCCTCCTTTTCGGGGCTTTTCGTAAATTTGGCCACTTTTCCTGGATACTACCCGTGCCGGTCCTGGCACCGGCACGGCAGGAGCGGCTTCAATGCATGAAAAAATTAGATAAACTTATTCTTAAGTCCTTTATAGGGCCTTTTGTACTCACCTTTGCCGTAGTTGAATTTATTCTGCTGCTCCAGATCATTCTTAAATACCTGGATGATCTGGTAGGGAAAGACCTAGGGGCTGGCGTGATCTCTGAGCTGCTGTTTTACTTCAGCCTAAACCTGGCCCCCATGGCCTTTCCCCTGGCCATTCTGCTTTCTTCGCTCATGACCTTCGGCAACCTGGGGGAGCACCATGAGCTAACGGCCATCAAAACCTCGGGCGTCTCCTTGGTGCGGGCCTTGCGGCCCGTGTTCTTCTTCGCCGTAATCCTTACGGTGGCCGCGTTCTTCTTCCACAACACCATTGTGCCCAAAGCCAACCTGCGGGCCTACAGCCTCATGTGGGACATCCGGCAGAAGAAACCTTCCCTTGACCTGAAGGAAGGCTCTTTCTACAACGGCTTGCCCAACCGCAGCATCAGGGTAGGCAAGAAGTTTGAAGACGGGCAAACCCTTAAGGACATCATGATCTATGATCACTCCAACGGGCAGGGCAACGCGGTGGTCATGCTGGCCGACTCAGGCAAGATGTACACCCAATACAACGACCAGTACCTGGTGCTGGAGATGTTCAACGGGAAAACCTTTGCCGAGGAGCGCCCCAGCAGCGCGAACGCCTACGGGCAGAACACCGGGTACCTGCGGCAGGCTTTCACCAAGAACAAGATTGTGGTCAATCTCTCTTCGTTTCAGATGACGCGCTCCAACGCCCAGTGGTTCGCCGACAACAAAATGATGAAGAACATTGACCAGCTTACTCAGGTAACCGATTCGCTGCAGAAGCAGATTGGCAAGGAGACCGAGTTGCTGGAGCCCAATGTGCGGCCTTTCTACTCGTACTTTCCTACCCTCAAAGCCACCGACACGCTAAAGATCAAGGCAGACTCCCTCAAGCTGCCCCTCGCCATTACCCTGCAGGACGTGCAGACCGCCGCCAACGCGGCCCGCAACGTGAAGAGCTTTACCAGCTCATACACCTCGCGGCTGAGTACCATTCAGCGGGAGCGCAACAACTATGAGATTGAGATCCACCGGAAGTTCACTCAGGCGTTTGCCTGCTTTATCATGTTCCTGATTGGGGCGCCGCTGGGGGCCATCATCCGTAAGGGCGGGTTGGGCATGCCGGTGATCATTTCCATCGCCTTCTTTATTGTGTACTACGTGCTCAGCATCCTGGGCGAGAAGTGGGGCCGGGAAGGGGTGGCGCCGGTGGCCCTGGGCATGTGGGCAGCCAACATGATCCTGCTGCCGGTGGGGCTTTTCTTCCTGGTGCAGGCCCGCAATGACTCCAACTTGCTGGAGTTTGACTTCTGGCGCAAGTTCACGGCCCGCCTGCGGCGCATGAAAGGGGTGTAGAAGAAATAAAGCGCAATAATCACGTAAAAATTTGAATATTGGCGTTTGTTTGCTAACTTTGCGCCTTATAATCTGAACTGCGATAAAAAAAGACAAGTACAGTTACACGCAATGAAATTAACTACCGAAGCGAAAAAAGAAATCTTCCAAACCAGCGGTTTTGCTAAGTCAGCCACCGATACCGGATCTGCTGAATCACAAATCGCCTTGTTTACTGCCCGGATTAACCACCTGACAGAGCACCTTAAATCCAACAAAAAAGACTTCTCCACGCGTTTGGGTCTTTTGAAGCTGGTAGGTAAGAGAAGAAGATTGCTGAATTACCTTACTAAAACAGACATTACGCGTTACCGCGCTATTATCGCTGAATTAGGCATTCGTAAATAACATCTATAGGAAGATTAGGGAATTCATAAACGGGATTCCCTAATCTTTTTTACAGCCTCCGCTTTCCCTTCTTTCTTAGCGCCCTTGGCTCTCTGCCTGTGGGTGCCTTTTACTTTGATTGCATCTTATATCAAGAACGATGTCATATAACGCTATAAATAAAACCATCCGCATGGCCAACGGCCGTGACATTACCATTGAAACCGGCAAGCTGGCCAAGCAGGCCGACGGCTCTGTGGTGGTAAAATGCGGAAACGCGATGCTGCTGGCCACTGTGGTCTCTAACAAGGAAGCCCGCGAAGGAGTGGACTTTCTGCCGCTTTCAGTAGACTACCAGGAGAAATTTGCCTCCTCCGGTAAAATCCCCGGCGGTTTCTTGAAAAGGGAAGCCCGCCTTTCTGACTATGAAATCCTGATCAGCCGTCTGGTGGACCGCATTTTGCGCCCCATGTTCCCAGACGATTACCACGCAGAAACCCAGGTGATCATCAACCTGATCTCTGCCGATTCTGAGATCCTGCCCGACGCATTAGCCGCTCTGGCTGCTTCTGCCGCTATCTCAGTGTCTGATATTCCGTTCAACGGTCCTATCTCTGAAGTACGCGTGGCCCGCATTGACGGCCAGTACCAGATCAACCCCTTGCTTTCTGACCTGAGCCGCGCCGACATTGACCTGATTGTAGGTGGCTCTGCCGACAGCGTGGCCATGGTGGAAGGTGAAATGAGCGAGGTGTCTGAAGAAGACATGCTGGAGGCCATCCGGGTGGCGCATGAAGCCATCAAAGGCCAGGTGCAAGCCCAAGTGGAACTGGCACAGGAAGTGGGCAACACCACCAAGCGCGAGTACAGCCACGAGACCAATGACCCAGAGCTGAAGGAGCTGATCTTTAAAGCCGTGTATGACAAGGCGTATCAGGTGGCTGCCTCCGGCAACAACGTAAAAGCCCAGCGCAAAGAAGCCTTCAAAGCCATTAAAGAGGAATTTGTGGCTTCCCTGCCCGAAGATCATACCTATGACGCTACCCTCATTGGCAAATACTTCCATGACGCCGAGAAAGAAGCCGTGCGTGATGCTGTCCTCAAAGAGCGCCGCCGTCTGGATGGCCGGGCCCTGGATGAAATCCGCCCGATCTGGTCTGAGGTGAACTACCTGCCGTCTGCCCACGGGTCAGCGGTGTTTACCCGCGGTGAGACGCAGTCCCTGACTACCGTTACCCTGGGTACCAAATTAGATGAGCAGATGATTGACGGAGCCATGTTCTCTGGCTTTAACAAGTTCATGCTGCACTACAACTTCCCGCCGTTCTCTACCGGTGAGGCCAAGCCAATGCGCGGTACCGGCCGGAGAGAAGTTGGGCACGGAAACCTGGCCATGCGTTCTTTGAAGAAAGTGCTGCCGCCGGAAGACGAGAATCCTTACACCATCCGTATCGTGTCTGATATCCTGGAGTCGAACGGTTCTTCTTCCATGGCAACCGTTTGTGCCGGTACCCTGGCGCTGATGGATGCCGGTATCCAGATCAAAGCTCCGGTGTCTGGGATTGCCATGGGCTTGATCATGGACGAGGAGACCGGTAACTTCGCCGTTCTTTCTGACATCCTGGGCGATGAAGACCACCTGGGTGACATGGACTTTAAAGTAACCGGTACTGCCAAAGGAATCACCGCTTGCCAGATGGACATTAAGGTAAAAGGTCTTTCCTTTGAGATCCTGGGCCAGGCCCTGGCGCAAGCCAGAAACGGCCGTCTGCACATCCTGGGCGAGATGAACAAAACCATCGCGCAGCCAAACCCAGACTTTAAGCCGCATACCCCACGTTCTCAGAACATCATCATTGACAAAGAATTCATTGGTGCCATCATTGGACCAGGCGGTAAAGTGATTCAGCAGATCCAGCGCGATTCTGGGGCGGTGATCCAGATTGAGGAGAAAAATGACAAAGGATACGTAAACGTGTTCGCCACGAACCAGGATGCCATGCAACTGGCCGTATCCAAGATCAAAGCCATTGTGGCCGTTCCAGAAGTGGGCGAGACCTACGTTGGTAAAGTAAAATCTATCCAGCCATACGGCGCCTTTGTGGAATTCATGCCTGGCAAAGACGGCTTGCTGCACATCTCTGAGGTGAAGTGGGAGCGTCTGGAAAGCATGGAAGGCGTGTTGGAGCTAGGCGAGGAAATCAAAGTGAAGCTGGTGGACGTTGATCCTAAGACCGGCAAGTTCAAGCTTTCCCGCAAGGCCCTGTTGCCAAAACCTGAGCGTCCGGAGTCTGCTCCTAAAAAAGCCTAACGTATTCCTCTCCATGACCCGGCTTTCCCCCTGCATCACAGGTGGGTTGGCCGGGTTTTGGGGCTTGTTTCTGAAAAGAAGCCCCAAAACCAAGGAGTTAGCAGGTGTTTTCACGTGAAGAGAACTTTTGGAGCCGGCAAGGGGTTATCCCTTCAGCCAACCAATACAGAGATTTACTAAGATAGATATACACTCCAATGAGACAGCTGAAAATAAGCAAGCAGATTACCAACCGTGAAAGCCAGTCCCTGGATAAGTACCTGCAGGAGATTGGAAAGGTGGACTTGCTCACCCCAGACGAGGAAGTAACGCTTGCCCAGCGCATCAGAGAAGGCGACCAGTTCGCCCTCGAGAAATTAACCAAAGCCAACCTGCGCTTCGTGGTGTCGGTGGCCAAGCAATACCAGAACCAGGGACTTTCCCTGGGTGATTTGATCAATGAAGGAAACCTGGGCTTGATCAAAGCCGCCAAGCGTTTTGACGAAACCCGCGGTTTTAAATTTATCTCGTACGCCGTATGGTGGATCCGTCAGTCAATTCTGCAGGCCTTGGCCGAACAGTCCCGGATTGTGCGCCTTCCTCTCAACCGCGTGGGCTCCCTGAACAAAATCTCCAAGTCTTTTTCAGAACTGGAGCAGAAGTTTGAGCGCGAGCCGTCTCCCGAAGAAATTGCCGAAGTACTGGAACTGACCACCGCCGAAGTGGTAGACACCCTGAAGATCTCGGGCCGTCACGTGTCGGTGGATGCGCCGTTCGTACAGGGCGAGGAAAACCGTCTATTAGACGTGCTGGAAAACGAAGACGAAGAGTCTCCGGACACCGGCCTCATGAACGACTCGCTGCGCAAGGAAGTACAGCGTGCCCTTTCTACCCTCACCAAGCGCGAGGCCGATGTGATCACGCTTTACTTCGGCCTGAACGGAGAGCACTCTCTTACCCTGGAGGAGATTGGCGAGAAGTTCAACCTGACTCGTGAGCGCGTGCGCCAGATCAAAGAGAAAGCCATCCGCCGCTTACGCCACACGTCCCGCAGCAAGGCCCTGAAGCCTTACCTGGGATAACGGAGAAATAGTATTTTCAAGGCCTTGGTTTCAGCAGAAGCCAAGGCTTTTTTTATGCCTTGGTTTACCTAAGTACTACTTTGGGTTGCGTTTTGGGCCTGATTTCATGAAAACAGGTCAAAAAAGTGCAGCAGCCGTTAAACCATGGGAACTACCGCTTGTCTAACCAGAGTTACACTAGAGGAGCGCAATAACCTTCCGCAGATTTCCTTCCTTTGGCCTGGCCGGCTGCAGACAACCCATTATGTGCAGTTGCTCACTTACAAGGTACCCGGGCCTGGAACGGGAGGTTGGCCGGGGCAGTATACTACCCCGCCGGTGTTTAAAATAATTTGTAATATTGCACTCCCAAATTATTACCAGATATGGAAAACCAAAAGGAGCGCGTAAAGTGCCTCATTATAGGTTCCGGCCCCGCCGGGTATACCGCCGCCATTTACGCCTCACGTGCCGGCCTGAAGCCGGTGATGTACCAGGGCTTGCAGCCGGGTGGTCAGTTGACCATTACCAATGACGTAGAAAATTACCCAGGATACCCGCAGGGCGTGAACGGTCCGCAGATGATGGAAGATTTCCGCCAGCAGGCCGAGCGTTTCGGGGCCGACATCCGCTATGGAATCGCCACCTCGGTTGATTTCTCGGGCAAACCCCACCGCGTGACCATTGACGAGCAGAAAGAGATTGAGGCCGATACCGTGATCATTGCCACCGGGGCTTCGGCCAAGTGGTTGGGTCTGGAGTCGGAGGCGCGCCTGAACGGGAGCGGGGTCTCTGCCTGCGCCGTGTGCGACGGCTTCTTTTACCGCGGCCAGGAAGTGGCCATTGTGGGCGCCGGTGACACCGCCTGCGAAGAAGCGCATTACCTGTCTAACCTTTGCTCTAAGGTGTACATGATTGTGCGCCGCGACGAGATGCGGGCCTCTACCATCATGCAGAACCGCGTGAAAAACACGCCTAACATTGAGATTCTCTGGAACAGCGTCACAGACGAGATCCTGGGCGAGCACGGGGTGGAAGGCGTACGCCTGAAGAACACCGTTACCGGAGAGACCAGCGAGATTGCGTTGAAAGGCTTCTTTGTGGCCATCGGCCACGAGCCCAACTCCAAGATCTTCCAGGCCTACCTGGAGCACGACGAGAGCGGCTACCTGAAGACCATTCCGGGCACTTCCAAAACCAACGTTGACGGCGTGTTTGCCTGCGGCGATGTGCAGGACAACGTGTACCGTCAGGCGGTGACCGCGGCCGGTACCGGGTGCATGGCCGCGCTGGACGCAGAACGCTACCTGGCCTCGCTGGAGGACCATTAAAAAAAGGGAGAACAAGCCGCTATGCGTTGCCCAGGCAATAAAATAGGGGCTTGTTCAGTTTTAAAGCCGAACCCAAGCTACTTTGGCTCCGGTGATTAATTGGATTAAATGTTTTTGAGAAAACTGCTTTTCTTTCTTTTGCTCGCCTGCCTGGGTTTTACGGGGCACGTGGCAGAGGCTCAGAAAAAAAGAACCAACCGAGACTTGTTCAAGCGGCGGGCTCCCAAAATCAAGCAGGTGAAGCCTGACAATACGGTGATCATCAAACAGGAGACCTCACAGGACAGCGACAAACCCAACCGGGCCGAGTTTACCCCGGTCAAGAAGCTCTCCATTGTGAGCGAAGACACCAGCTCGCTGGACCTGGGCGAGCAGAGCATCGTGGAGATTTCTGAGCAGGTGCAGATGGATGACAGCGTATGGGTGAAGATTGCCGCCTACTATGCCATCTGGGATACCCGCAACATCAACCCTTACCGCAAAGACGGCCGGCAGATTCAGGATACCATTGCCCTGAAACTGTATGACGCCAAGCACGGCTATGACATGCCCTTGGTGAAGACGCCGGTTACCTCAGACTTCGGGTTCAGGGGCTACCGCTGGCATTACGGCACAGACCTGGACCTGGACACGGGAGACTCGGTGAAGACCGCCTTTGACGGGGTGGTGCGTATTTCCAAGTGGGACGGCGGCGGCTACGGGAATTACCTGGTGGTGCGGCACGTGAACGGCCTGGAAACCCTGTATGGGCACCTGAGCAAACCCGTTGCCAAAGTAGGGCAGTTTGTGAAAGCCGGTGAGCTGATAGGCTGGGGCGGAAGCACCGGGCGCAGCTCGGGGCCGCACCTGCACTATGAGGTGCGCTACGAGGGCAATCCCATTGACCCCGAGGAACTGTACGACTTTCCCGAGTACCTGCTGAAAGGAGAGAGCTTCAAGATTACCTCAGCGCTCTTTAACTATTATAACCGGGCGAAGAAGAAGACTTCTTCCTCTGCCGCCAGCCGGGCCCGGAGAGCCGTTTACCACAAGGTGCGCAGCGGCGAGGTATTGGGGTCCATTGCCCGCAAGTACGGGGTGTCCGTTTCCCAGATTACCCGCTTAAACCGTATCACCACCAGAACTACCCTGCGTATAGGCCGCAGCCTACGTATCAAATAAAGAATTATGAAGCTTGACATACTGGCCTTCGCCTCGCATCCGGATGACGGAGAGCTGGGGTGCGTGGGCACCCTCCTGGCCCACAAGTCCCAGGGGAAAAAGATTGGCATAGTAGACCTCACCCGGGGCGAACTAGGCACCCGCGGCACGGTGGAAACTCGCGCCCAGGAAGCGGCTGATTCCGCGGCAATCCTGGGGTTGGATGCCCGCGAGAACCTGGGCCTTGCCGATGGTTTCTTCCGGAACGACGAGGAACACCAGCGCAAAGTCATCCAGGCCATTCGCAAATACCAGCCAGAGATTGTCCTGATGAATGCCGTACATGACCGCCACCCAGACCATGGGCGGGGCAGCGCCCTGGTCTCAGAGGCTTGTTTCTACTCGGGCTTACGGCAGATCAAAACCCAGGGACCAGAGGGAGAGGAGCAGGCGGCCTGGCGACCCAAAGCCGTGTACCATTACATCCAGGACCGCATGATTACCCCCGACCTGGTGGTGGACATCACCCCTTACTGGGAAAAGAAGGTAGAAGCGGTAAGGGCGTTTAAAACCCAGTTCTTCAGCCAGCAAAGCCCTGACAGCGATGAACCCGCCACCTATATTTCAACCCCGGAGTTTATGCGCTTCCTGGAGGCCAGGGCCTTGGAGTTCGGCCACGCCATTGGGGTGACCTATGGCGAAGGTTTCACCCGGGAACGGTTTATCGGCGTAAGGAACCTGTTTGATTTGATTTGAAACGGGAAGGTAGGTAGAGTTGCATAAGACCTTATAGATAAGTTAATTATGCCATCTAACTTGGTGCTTCCGATCCTGTAAGTACCCTAAAAGCAAGAGGCCCATCTACAGAGATGGGCCTCTTGCTTTTAGGGTACGTTTTAAGGTTGTTATATGAGAAACAGCCTTAAAACGGAGTTATCTATTAGTTCTAAACGCATCTATGGCGCGGAAGTTACTGCCGTGACTTACTACCCGGCAAGTCACGGAAGTGACTTCCGCGCCATAGATGTTGTGAGCAAAGGCAAAGGTTCTCCCAACCTCATCTGCCTAAGATCACAAATTCGGCTGAGATACGTCTGAAATGATCTGAGAACAAACCAACGCTGCAGGAGTCGTTTAGATTCTCCTATGTAGAAACAATCCCCTGTTTTCAGGCTGTTTTCCAGCAAACAGCCTGAAAACAGAATTACTTTAACCGGTTCTTGCGCCAGTCAGATATGCCTGTGGTGGTACCGCCCTGTGCGGCAGGAGCGGTGGTTGCTTTCTTCAGCTGGCCTGCGAACAGGGTCGCCAGCACGGCAGCAATTTCCTCCTCGTCCTGGCGCGGGGCGGCGCTTAGCACTGAAGGGTTCTGGAAGTACCGCTCAATGAACTTGGTGTCAAAGTTACCGGATCGGAACGCCTCATGCTCCATCACAAACTTCCCGAAGGGCAGGGTGGTTTCAATGCCGGTGATCTGGTACTCCTCAATGGCTCTGATCATTTTCTCAATGGCTTCCTGGCGGTCCTTGCCAAAGGTGACCAGCTTGGCGATCATGGGGTCATAGTAGATGGGAATCTCCATGCCTTCCTCAAAGCCATCGTCAACCCGCACGCCTAAGCCCTGGGGCCGTTTGTAGGTGGTGAGCGTTCCAATGTCTGGCAGGAAGTTGTTGGCCGGGTCCTCGGCGTACACGCGCAGCTCCAGGGCATGGCCGTTGATGGTAAGGTCTTCCTGCGAAAAGGAGAGAGGGTTACCTTCGGCAATCAAGATCTGTTCCTTCACCAGGTCCAGGCCGGTAATCTGCTCGGTGACCGGGTGCTCTACCTGCAGACGGGTGTTCATCTCCAGGAAGTAGAAGTTCATGTTTTCATCTAACAGGAACTCCACGGTGCCGGCCCCCACGTAGTCACAGGCCCGGGCCACGTCTACCGCGCAGCGGCCCATGGCGGCGCGCAGCTCGGGTGTAAGCACCGCCGAGGGCGCTTCCTCAATCACTTTCTGGTGGCGGCGCTGGATGGAGCACTCGCGCTCAAACAGGTGCACAATGTTGCCGTGGGTATCGCCCAGGACCTGTATCTCAATGTGGCGCGGCGACCCGATGTATTTCTCAATAAAGACCGAGCCGTTCCCGAAGGCCGAGGTGGCCTCGCTCACGGCCAACTGCATTTGCTCCTCAAACTCAGAAACGTGTTGTACCACGCGCATGCCTTTGCCGCCACCGCCTGCGCTGGCTTTGATGAGGATGGGGAAACCTACTTGGGTGGCAATTTCCTTGGCAGCCTCCACGTCGGTGATGGCGTACTCAGTGCCGGGTACCATGGGAATGTTGTACTGGGCCACGGCCGCTTTGGCCGCTAGCTTGCTTCCCATCAGTTCTATCGCCTCCGGCGATGGACCAATAAAGGTGATGCCGGCCTCCTGCACCTTTTGGGCGAATTCGGCGTTTTCAGACAGGAAACCGTAGCCGGGGTGAATGGCGTCAACGCCCAGGCGCTGGCACACCTCCAGAATCACGTCCATGCGCAGGTAAGAGGCGCTGGAGGCGGGTGGGCCCACGCACACGGCCTCGTCGGCGTAGCGCACGTGCAGGGCCTGGCGGTCGGCCTCAGAGTAAATGGCCACGGTTTTGATGCCCATCTCACGGGCAGAACGCATGACGCGGAGGGCAATCTCACCCCGGTTAGCAACCAGAAGCTTGGTGATTTTTCTCATGTAGGTGGATACAGTTCGGTTGGTTTTTCAAAGAACGGGCATTCCGGCCAAAGTTAAAAGGTCATTTTTTTGATCTAACTGGCACTACCTTTGTATTTGACTACAATCAATGTAA
Source organism: Rufibacter psychrotolerans (assembly GCF_016924645.1). Classification (GTDB taxonomy): domain Bacteria; phylum Bacteroidota; class Bacteroidia; order Cytophagales; family Hymenobacteraceae; genus Nibribacter; species Nibribacter psychrotolerans. The sequence continues at coordinate 13,293 of NZ_JAFFJV010000004.1, forward strand.
ATTTGCCAACCTTTTAGGTCTTAATTTTTTGATTATAGTTGGGTGGGCACCACCCATCGCATCATTAACCGCCTTAACCCTATTTAAAGTGGATTTATTTGAAAAGTTATTAGCCAACCGTGGACCGCTTGGCAGCCATTCCCATTATGCACACGGGTATTTTACTTTCCCTAAGTTAGAAGGAGAAATTGCTCCCCGCATGACCTTCAGAGGCAAGCAGGTGCTTACCTGGAGCTTGAACAACTACTTAGGCCTGGCCAACCACCCCGAGGTGCGTAAAGTAGATGCTGAGGCAGCCGCTGAGTACGGGATGGCTTTACCAATGGGCGCCCGGATCATGTCTGGTAACTCTAATAACCACGAGCGTTTAGAAAGCGAACTGGCCGAGTTTGTGCAGAAGGAAGATGCCTTTTTGCTCAACTTCGGGTATCAGGGCGTGGTGTCTATCATTGATGCCCTGGTAGACCGCCACGACGTGATTGTGTACGATGCCGAGTCGCACGCCTGTATCATTGACGGAGTGCGTCTGCACCAGGGCAAGCGTTTTGTGTACCAGCACAACGACATGGAGAGCCTGGAGAAACAACTGCAGCGCGCCACCCGCCTCACCAACGAAACCGGTGGTGCCATTCTGGTGATCACCGAGGGGGTGTTTGGCATGAGCGGCAACCTGGGCAAGCTGAAAGAAGTGGTAGCCCTGAAGGAGAAATACAGCTTCCGCCTGTTCATTGACGATGCGCACGGCTTTGGTACCATGGGCGCCACCGGAGCTGGTACCGGCGAGCACCTGGGCGTGCAGGACGGCATTGACATCTATTTCTCCACCTTCGCCAAGTCTATGGCCAGCATTGGGGCGTTTGTGGCCAGCAATGAGCAGGTAATTGAGTACCTGCGCTACAACATGCGCTCGCAGACCTACGCCAAGTCGCTGCCTATGCCGCTGGTGGTAGGGGCCCTGAAGCGCCTTGAACTGCTGCGCACCAAGCCAGAACTGAAGGAGAACCTCTGGAAAGTGGTGAACGCCCTGCAGTCTGGTTTGCGCGAGAAAGGCTTCAACATTGGCACTACCCAGTCGCCAGTGACGCCGGTGCTGCTGAATGGCCAAATCCCTGACGCTACGGCACTTACGCTGGACCTGCGCGAGAACTACAACATTTTCTGCTCTATTGTGGTGTACCCGGTGGTGCCTAAAGATGTGATCATGCTGCGCCTGATTCCTACGGCCGTGCACACCATGGAAGACGTGGCCGAAACCATTGCCGCGTTTGAGGCCATCTCTGCCAAGTTAGATAAAGGACTTTATACTAAATCTTCGGTAGCGGTCTAGAAACAGACTTCTTTAATAAAATAATACAACTGCTTATTTTTTTGCACCTTATTTTATAATTCCTATATTAGAGCCATTAAACGAAATGTTAAACCATTAAAACAAGCTCTAATGAACAATTTTTCCAAACTTAAGGATCTGGTTCTTTCTCTGGAGAGTGACTTCGAGAAATTCTACGAGAAGAAGAATTCAGCTGCCGGTACCCGTGTTAGAAAAGGCATGCAGGATCTGAAGAACATGGCTCAGGATATCCGCAAGGAAGTTCAGGACATGAAGAACAGCGAAAGCGCTGCCAAATAAAATAAGTTGCTGTGAAATAAGATATTATAGAAAAAGGTGGGCCCCAAAGCCCACCTTTTTCTATAGAACCATACATATAAAAAAACCTCTGTTTTGGGCCAGTTTCCTAGAAAATCGGCCCAAAACAGAGGTTTTCTGTTTAACTAAATGGGAGGGAGATGAGCCTACTCCACCGCTTTTACCAGGTAGTAGTTTTTCTTGCCTTTCTGCACCACCAGGTACTTGCCCTGCAGCAGGTCCTGGGTAAGGGCCTCGTCTGGCTTGGCTACTTTCTGGCGGTTAATGCTCACGCCGCCGTTCTGAATCATTTTTTTCGCTTCGCCCTTTGACTCGAAGATCTGGTTCTGGGTAAGCTCAGAAAGGAAGTCCACGGCTTGGGTTCCGTTTGCCAACTGATCTCTAGGAACCTCAATCTGCGGCACGCCTTCAAACACGGCCAGCAGGGTTTGCTCTGGCAAATTGCGCAGGGTCTCCAGGTCGCCTTTCCCGAACAGGATCTGCGATGCCTCCACGGCGCTCTCGTACTCTTCTTTGGAGTGCACGGTGGTGGTGACCTCGCGGGCCAGAGCTTTCTGCATCACGCGCAGGTGGGGGGCCTGTTGGTGCTCGGCTACCAGGGCGGCAATCTCTTCCTGCGGCAGCAGGGTAAAGCGCTTTACCAGGTTTTCGGCCTCTTCATCGGCTACGTTGAGCCAGAACTGGTAGAACTTATACGGGCTGGTCATGGTGGGGTCCAGCCACACGTTGCCGCTCTCAGATTTCCCGAACTTGCTGCCATCGGCTTTGGTCACCAGCGGCGTGGTCAGGGCATAGGCCTTGCCGCCTTCCATGCGGCGGATCAGCTCGGTACCCGAGGTAATGTTGCCCCACTGGTCAGAGCCGCCCATCTGCAGGCGCACGTTCTTGTGCTTGTACAGGTGGTAGTAGTCGTAACCCTGCAGCAGTTGGTAGGAGAACTCGGTGAAGGAAAGGCCCTCGGCGCCGTTCTCGCCTTCCTGGGCGGTAATGCGCTTCTGCACCGACTCTTTCTTCATCATGTAGTTCACCGTGAGGTGCTTGCCCACCTGGCGCAGGAAGTCCAGGAACGAGAACTCCTTGAACCAATCGTAGTTGTTCACGATCTCGGCGGCATTGGCCACGCCGTCAAACTGCAGGAATTTCTCCAACTGCTTCTGGATGCCTTCCTGGTTGGCCCGCAGCACGTCCTCAGACAGCAGGTTGCGCTCCGCCGATTTCCCCGAGGGGTCCCCGATCATGCCCGTGGCGCCGCCCACCAGGGCGATGGGCTTGTGGCCGGCCCGCTGCAGGTGCACCAGCAGCATGATGGTGGCCAGATTACCGATGTGCAGAGAGGAGGCGGTAGGGTCAAACCCAATATAGGCAGTGGTCATGCCTGCGTTGAGTTGGTCTTCGGTGCCGGGCATGGTGTCCTGCAACATGCCGCGCCAACGCAGTTCTTCAATTAAATTCATGTGGCTTCAAATTTACGTGCGCCAAAGATAGCAGGGGCGGGGGTTACTTGCCAGTGGTTCGTGATTAGTTTTTAGGGGAAGCTGCCAGATGAAAATGGTAGTTCCTGCCCCAGGAAAGTAAGCTGCCTGCATTTGTGATTTCATGCTCTTTTTGTGAAAAGTGCCTGAAAACGGAAAATCTGGAGGTCTTGAACAGGGCACACTAATCACGAACAACTAACAACTGAAAACTAAAAAAGGGTACCTTTGGGGTTCAGAAGCATTGAACATCCCATCCCAGATCTTTCCATGGCGCTTACCGCAGAAGACATCCTGAAGCAACTCAAGAACCGGGAATTTGCCCCGGTGTATTTCCTGCAGGGCGATGAGCCTTACTACATTGACCTGATCTCTGACTATGTTGAAGCCCACGCGCTCAATGACATGGAGAAGGGCTTTAACCAGGTGGTGATGTACGGCAAAGACACCGATGTGCCCACCGTGCTCCTGCAGGCCAAGCGCTTCCCCATGATGTCTGACCGGCAGGTGGTGATTGTGAAGGAAGCCCAGAACCTGCCCAACCTGGAGGCCGACCCCGAGAAAGACCCCGCCGCCAAACAGCTGGAGGCGTACCTCACCAACCCGCTGCCCTCTACCATTCTGGTGTTCTGCCACAAGCACAAAACCGTGGACGGCCGCAAGCGCCTGGGGAAACTGCTGAGCAAGCAGGCCGTGTTCCTCACCACCAAGAAGCTCTATGACAACCAGGTGCCCGGCTGGATCACCCAACACATCAAAAGCAAGAACCTGCTGGCCACCCCGCAGGCGGTGATGATGCTGGCCGAATACATTGGCTCAGACCTATCGCGTTTGGCCAATGAAATAGAAAAACTGGCCATCAACCTGAAGCCCGGGCAAACCATAGACGAGGGCCTGGTGCAGGAGAACATCGGCATCAGCAAGGAATACAACATTTTTGAACTGCAGAATGCGCTCATCCGGCAAGACGTGCTCAAGGCCAACCGCATCCTCAACTACTTTGAGTCAAACCCCAAAGACAATCCGCTCATCCCCAACCTGGTCTTGCTGTTCTCGTTTTTCACCAAACTGATGACGCTGCACCTGTTGCCCCAGATTACCGAGCAGACGGTAGCCAAGGAACTGGGGAACCGGGCGTTCCTGGCCAAGGAGTACCTGCTGGCCCTACGGGCGTACCCGTACCGGCGCGTGCTCCAGATCATTACCTTTATTCACCTGGCAGATCTGCAGAGCAAGGGCATTGAAGGCGGCTCCCTCACAGATGCGGCCATTCTGAAGGAGCTGGTCTTTAAAATCCTGCACCCGGTACCGGTGCTGCGCTAATTCTTGTTTTGGGGCCGCTTTCGGGAAATAGGGCCCAAAACGAGAATTTTTGTAGCGGGCTTAAATGCTAAAATTACTATATACACGTTTGCACCAAGTGGGTGGCCCCATAATTTAAGCTGCCGCTTACCCGCATTTTTTTCTAAATTTGAAGGACAGGCTAGTCGTGACACCGCAAAACTGCTTTCTATTTGCCGGCTGCCTAAAGCCTAATTAACTATGAAACTACCGCACAAGTTAGCCTTGGCTACCGCCTTGCTGGGAGGGGCTCAAGTGGCGCACGCGCAACAGCCCTTGACCTTCCGCTCAGAAGAGCGCTTCTTTCAGGAAGGACTGGAGTTGTATGACCGCGCCAAGTACGGGGCTGCCCAACAGGCCTTCGCTGAGTACATCCGGCTCATCAATGACCCGCAGAAAACCGCCGACGCGCAGTACTACTACGCCATCAGTGGCCTGCACCTGTTCCACCCCGATGCCGAGCAACTGGTGCTGCAGTTCGCCTCACGGTACCCGGCGCACCCCAAGGCAGCCACCGCGTTCTTTGAGCTGGGTACGTCCTTCTTTGACAGTAAGAACTACGACAAGGCCATAGAGTACCTGGAGAAAGCCCCCGCCGACCGGTTGGATGAGGCCCAGTTGCGCGAGTCTGACTTCAAACTGGGGTATTCTTATTTCACCAAGAAGAACTACACCAAAGCCAAGCAACTGTTTGACCGCAACAAGCGGGGCACCCATGCGTATTCGCACGCCTCCAGCTACTACGCCGGGTACCTGGCCTACCGCGAGGGAGACTACATTGGGGCCAAGCTGGACCTGAAAGTGGCCGAGCAGCACGAGCATTACCGTACCGCGGTGCCGTACATGCTTACCGAAGTGCTCTATAAAGAGAAGAACTTCCAGGAGGTGATCAGCTACGGCGAAAAGTCGCTGGGCATGACGCCGCGGGTGCAGAACCCCGAGGAGATTGAGTTGCTGGTGGGCGATGCCTACTTCCAAAGCAATGATTTCCAGTCGGCCTCCAAGTACTTCAGGAACTACGCCAAGGGCAAGAAGACGCTGGACAAGACGGTGCAGTACAAAATGGGAATCGCCGACTACAAGAACAACGATTTCAAGAGCGCCATCCAAAACCTGAAAGCCGTTGCCTTCCACTCCGACTCGCTGGGGCAGAATGCCTCCTACCACCTGGGGTTGAGCTACCTGAAAGACAATAACAAGCAGTTTGCCCTGGGCGCCTTTGACCAGGCCCGCAAACTCAGCATTGACAAGAATGTAAAGGAGGGAGCCACCGTGAAGTACGCCCAGATCAATTATGACTTGGGGAACTTCTCAGAAGTGATTAACTCTCTGGCTTCGTTCGGAAAAGACTACCCCGATTCAAGGTTCAGTGACGAGGTAGACGACCTGCTCAGCGAGGCGTACCTGAACTCCAGCAACTACCTGGAGGCCATCCAGCACATTGAGAAGCTGCCCAGACGCAGCCACCGCATCAACGAGACCTATCAGCGGGTAACCTATTACCAGGCGGTAAAACTGTACAACGACCAGCTGTTTCAGCAGGCCGTGGCCATGCTGGACAAATCACTGGGCTTCCCCTATGACAAAGAGATCCAGGCGGGCAGCAATTTCCTGAAGGGCGAAGCCTACTCCATTGGGCAGCGCTGGCCCCAGGCCATCAACAGCTACGGCGCCGTGTTCCAGACGCCCAACTCGGGCCGCACTGAGTTTTACGTGAAGTCGCGCTATGGCATCGGCTACGCCTATTATAATGAGAAGCAGTACGACAAAGCCCTGGTGCACTTCAAGGCCTACCTGAACGACAACACCATCAAAGCCGGCAACCCCAACTACACCGACGCCATGATCCGGCTGGCCGACTGCTACTACGTGACCAAGGATTACGCGCAGGCGCTGGACTATTATGACCAGGCCCTGGCCGCCCGTACACCGGACGCCGATTACGTGCACTTCCAGAAAGGAGTGGTCTATAACCTGACCAACCGCCGCGACCAGGCGATACAGAGCCTGAACACCCTCTTGAAATCTTTCCCCCGGTCGCGCTACGCCGATGACGCCGTGTACCAGAAGGGGATTATTGATTTTGAGAACTCCAACTACGCCCCGGCCATTGCCTCGTTCAGCGACCTGATTGACAACCGCAGCGGCAGCAGCCTGGTGCCCAATGCCCTGCAAAAGCGGGGAGTAGCCTACATGAACCTCCGTCGCCAGAATGAGGCCATTGCTGACTTTAAGCGGGTAATTGATCAGTATCCTACCAATCCCATCGCTAACAATGCCTTGTATAGCTTGCAGGAAGCCTTGGGGGCCGCCAACCAGACCGAGCAACTGGATACGTATCTGGAGAAATACAAAGCGGCCAACCCAGAAAGCAATGCCACCGAAAGCGTTGAGTTTGAGGCTGCCAAGTCGCTTTACTTCAATGAGAAGTACAAGCAGGCCATTCCTAAGTTTGAGGCGTTCCTGAAGAGCTATCCGGCCAGTGCCTCGGTGGCCAATGCCCGCTACTTCCTGGGTGACTCATACTACCGCAGCGGCGACAAGGCCAGTGCCTTGCGCAGCCTGAAGGAAGTGGCCATTGAAGGAAAGTCGGAGTACCTGAGCCGGGCCGTGCAGCGCGTGGCTGACATGGAGTACGAGAACGGCAACTATACGGAGGCTGCCAACTTCTACTCCCGCCTGCGTGACCTGGCGGTGAACAAGAAGGAGCAGGCCAATGCCTTGATGGGCTTGATGAAGAGCTTCTACTACACCAATGACTTCAACAACACCATTCTGATTGCCGATGAACTGATTGCCCGCGGCAATGCCACGCTCAACGCCTACAACTCGGCGCTGCTGTACAGAGGCAAGGCCAGCTATGCGCTGGGCCGCTTAGATCAGGCCGCCAAGGAGTTCCAGACGGCGTCTACGTCGGCTACCGACGTGAACGGGGCAGAGGCGCACTACCTGCTGTCTGAGATCTACTTCAAGCAGAAAAAGTACAAAGAGGCGTTAGATCATGCTTTTGAATTCAGCAACACCTTTGGGGACTATGACCTGTGGCTGGGCAAGACCTTCCTGCTCATTGCTGATGTCTACATAGCCCAAAACGAGGCCTTCCAGGCCAAGGCTACCCTGAACTCCATCATTGAGAACTCTCCGCTGGAAGAGATCAAAACCGAGGCCCGGACCAAACTGGGCGAGCTGGAAAACAGCGTGATACCGTCTAACACCCCTAACAACAACTAAGAAATGAGAAACACAACAAAATGGACAGGCATCTCTGCTCTGTTTTTGCTGGGCTTACTTCCGGCCGCTCATGCGCAGACGGGTTGGGGCGAAGGCACTAAATTAGAAAGCACCGAGATTGTAGTAGAGAAGAACCGGGTTCTGGAGCTGCCAGAGGCCCACCGGAACTTTGAGAAATTCCTCATTCAGCCCCCAAAGCTGGGCGACCGCAAGGTAACCTACCGGTTTAATGAATACCGTTTGCCGGAGCATTACATCAACCTGCCGGTGAAGGTGTTAACCATTCAGCAGGAAGACCTGCCCAAGCTGTACGGGAACTACGTGAAAGCCGGAATTGGCAACTACGGCTCGGTCTATGCCAAAGGATACTTCCACAACAACCGCAGCGATAAACACTCCTTCGGGGCCCAGGTGGGCCACTTGTCCTCGGCCCACGGGCCGGTGGAGCATTCGGGTTCTGCCAGCAGCTACGTGCAGGCCAACGGGGAGCTGTACGCGGGCCATGTGACCGTGGGCGGACGCGTGCGGTACGAGCGGGACCAGAACAATTTCTACGGCCGAAAGGACGTGGCTGAAGTGGATAAGAACGCTATCAAACAGGTATATAACCGCTTTGGGGTAGAGGGGCACTTGAACAACCTCACCGACCTGAAGAATGTGTTTCACTACAACGGCAAAGTGGGCCTGAACTACACCGGCGATGATTTCAACGCCCGCGAAACCCACGTGTACGGCAACATGGCCAGCAGTTATGACCTGAGCGATGCGTCTAAGGTCCTGATTGACCTGGACCTGGCTTATACCAGCCTTAAGGGAGAGAGCACCTACAGCCGGGGCTTGTTCAAAGTACGGCCGGCTTACGCCTTGCAAATGGACAAACTGGGGCTGGTGCTTGGGGCCACCATTGCCTATACCGGCGACACCATCAATGACGCCCGTAAGTTTAACCTGTACCCAGCCCTGGAAGCCAACTACCAGGTCATCAAAGACAAACTTACCTTGTTTGCCGGGGCCAGCGGAGACTTACAGCGCACCACCTTGTACTCCCTGAGCAAAGAAAATCCCTGGCTCAACCAGAACCTGCAGATTGCCGACGTGAACAAAGGCTTGGAAGTGTACGGCGGGGTGAGCGGCAGCATCAGCAAATACCTGCAGTTTACCGGCCGGGTGGCCGTGCAGAACTACCGCAACCTGTACTTCTACAACAACGCCGTGGCTGACTCGTCCAAGTTTGACGTGTTGTATGACAACGGCGTTACCAAGGTGTTCCAGTTCTTCGGGCAGTTAACCTACAACCAATCTGAGAAGCTGCGGCTGGGGGTGAAGGCTGAAAACAACAAGTACACAACTGCCTCATTGCGTGAACCTTTCCACCGGCCAGACATGCTGGTGAGCGCCTTCGGCACGTATAATCTTTCAGACAAGATTCTCTTGAACAGTGAACTTTACTATATTAGCAGTTCGTTCGGGGAGATAACCCGCGCGGACGGTACCAAGGTGCTGCAAGAGACCGATAGCATAGTAGACCTAAACCTGAGGGGCGACTACCGCATCACACCTAAGTTTTCGGCGTTCCTGATGGGGAACAACCTTTTGGGCAGCAAGTACCAGCGTTTTGTGAATTATCCCAGCCAGGGAATTTCCTTCATTGGCGGGGTTACCTATTCATTCTAAAAAAGTATGGTTCAAAGCCACATTAAATCCCTGCTTTACGCGTATGACTGCGTGATCATCCCAGATTTCGGGGGGCTAATCACGCATTATGCGCCTGCAAAGATCCATCCGGTGAAACATACGTTTACACCGCCTTCCAAACGGGTTGCCTTCAATGAGCAGCTCAAGGTGAACGATGGGTTGCTGATCTCCACCCTGGCCCAACAACAGAAGTGGCCCATGCCGCAGGCGCAGATTGCCGTAGCAGAGTTTGTGCAGGAACTAAAACACCAATTATTGACCCAGCACCGCTTTGAGCTGCAGGACGTGGGGGTGTTCCGCTACAATGCCGAGCGCAAGGTGGTGTTTGAGAACCTGGAGAGCGACAACTTCCTGGAGAACTCCTTCGGGCTACCTGAGTTGGTGGCCAAACCCATTGCCGGCAAAGAAACGCTGGTACTGCGGGGCAACTACCAGGACCAGCCTGCCCAAACCCCGGAAAAGAAAACCGGCAGGTTCCGCAAGCTGTACCGTGTGGGCGCCAGCCTGGTGCTTGGCGGCCTCTCCCTTGCCGGCATTTACCTGATTTCCCTGAAGAACGACGTGGCCCTGAGTTCCCTAAACCCGGTATCGCTGCTTTCCACTTCCCAGAACTCCGCCCCGGTTACCGATGAGCCTGCGCAAACCACTGAGTCAGATGCTTTTGAGCAAGCCCAGTTAACGGAGCAGTACAAGGCCACCCTGCCGGGGGAGCCTTCCATTGAGGAGGAACTAGCCGCCGAAGACTCAGTTTTGGCCAATTTCCCGAAAAGTAGCCCCGAAACACCAGGCGTGGCGGCACAGAGCCCGGAAGCGGCACCTGAAGTAACCCTTGAAGAGAAAGTAGCCGTAGCGCCCGAAGCGAAAAAGCCTGCTGAGGCTGCGGCCGTTACTACCAAAGAGGTGAAAACCGCTGAGGTAAAAACTCCCGCAAAAGCCGCTGTCGCGAAATCAACCTCTACAATTAAACAGAAGACGGGCCGTTTCTACATCATCATGGGCGTGTTTGATGCCTCTAACGGGTATGCGGCCATGAACCAGAAGCAGCTTCTGAAAAAGGGGTTTAAATCTAAGATCATCACCTCCATCCACGACAAGAAAAGGCAGCGGGTATCAGTGGCAGATTTCGCTACTGAGGCCGATGCTTTCGCAGCTCTACCGGCGTTGCGCTCTAAAATCAGCAATGAACTTTGGGTATATAACTATTAACATGATCGCTTTTCTTCTTCAGATTACCCCTGCTCCAGTAGACACCACGGCCGCCGCAGCCGCTGAAACAGCCACCACCGAATCAGTCACCCTCTGGGATCTGGCCCTTGCCGGGGGCTGGGCCATGTTTCCGCTGCTGGCCCTCTCATTGGTAGCCATCTATATTTTTGTAGAACGGTACCTCACCATCAAGAAAGCATCAAAGAACCCCACTGAATTCACGGGCCGCCTAAAGAGCCTGGTGCTGGCCGGCGACATACAGGGAGCGCGCATGCTGTGTGCCCAAACCAACTCGCCCATTTCGCGCATGCTGGAGAAAGGCATTTCCCGCATTGGGCAGCCTTTGAAGAGCATTGAGGCCTCCATTGAGAACGTGGGCAAGATTGAGATTTCCCGCCTGGAGAAGAACCTGTCTGCGTTGGCTACGGTGGCCGGTGCCGCCCCCATGCTGGGCTTCCTGGGAACCGTTACGGGTATGATTGGCGCGTTTATCGCCATTGCCCAGGCAGAAGGCTCCATTAGTCCTAAACTTCTTTCGGGAGGTATCTATGAGGCGATGGTAACCACGGCGGCAGGGTTGATCATTGGTCTGCCGGCGTATGTGGGCTACAACTTCCTGGTGTCAAAGATTGACAGCATTGTGCATGACATGGAGTACAGCTCCATTGAGTTTATTGATCTGTTACAGGAGCCCCAAGTCTAATGAATTTACGTTCTAAAAACAGGATCAGCGCAGAGTTCAGCATGTCTTCCATGACAGACATTATCTTTCTGCTCCTGATCTTCTTCATGCTTACCTCCAACTTTGTGACCCCCACGGCCTTGCCGGTGAACTTACCGTCCAGCACCAAGGGCAGCATTGTGATGCAGAAAGTAAGCGTGACCATTACCTCAGACCTGAAGTACTACGTAAACGACCAACCCACCAGCCTTGAAACCCTCCGGACCGATCTGACCCAGGCCCTGGGGGGAACCGAAGAAGGGCAGGGGGTTGTTGTTCTGAATGTAGACAAGAGTGTACCGGTGGAGTACCTGGTGAAGGTGGGCGGCATTGCCAGCGACCTGAAAGCCAAAATCTCCATTGCCACCATTACCAACGAATAGACCAGCATGATTGCCGCTAGCCAACAGGAAGAAGAGAAGAACAAGCGCATTGCCATGGGCGTGAGCATTGTGGTGCATGTGCTCTTGTTCCTTTTGCTGTTCTACATGCTTGCCTGGCAGGCTCCAGATCCGCCCCTTGACCAATTGGGAGGCATCGAGATGTCGTTCGGGACCACGGAGACTGGCAGCGGTGATGTGCACAGCAAGGCCGAGCCCAACCCCTCCACCAACCAGGAAGACAGCCGGCCGGCTGCCAAAGCCGAGAGGGTAACCCCGGTGCCGCAGCCCCAACCCCAGCCGGTAGAAGTGGCCAAAGCCGAGAAAGTGGTGACCACCACCGCTGAGTCGCCGGTGAGCGTGAAGGAAGAACCCAAGCCCAAGGTAGAGGAACAGCCTAAAGTAAAGGAAGAAGTAAAGAAAGTAGAAACCCGCGCCCTCATGGGCAAAGCCAAGACCGGCTCGGGCAACGGAGTGGCTGGGAGCAGCAACAATCCCACCGGGAACAACAACGGCGATGAAGGCAACGTGGGTGACAAAGGAAATCCCGCTGGCAAGTACCCCGGCAAGAAAACCGGAAAAGGCGGCAGCGGCGGTGGTTCTCTGAACATGCCCGGTTGGCGCTATGACCTGGAACCCCGCACCGACCCCTATGAAAACGAAAGCGGACGGGTGGTGTTCCGCATCAAGATTGACGGAGACGGCGAGTTGGTGAGTCTGGAAGTGGTAGAAAGCAACGTGAGCCCTCAGGTGGTGAACTGGTACAAGAATGAAGTAAGGAAAACCTCCTTCAGCCGCATCAATAACTCAAATTCCAGCGCCGGGGCCACCGGAACCATCACCTTTATCATCAGAGCCAATTAAAGAAGACCTTCGTGCAATACGAACAAGCCTTAGAATACCTATACCAGCAGTTGCCGATGTTTCACCGCATCGGCAACGCTGCTTTTAAGAAGAGCCTGGACAACATTCTTGCCCTAACCGCCGCCCTGGACCATCCGCAGCACAAGTTCAAAACCGTGCACGTGGCGGGCACCAACGGCAAGGGAAGCTCTTCTTCCATGCTGGCGGCCATCTTGCAGGCGGCCGGGTTCAAAACCGGGCTGTACACCTCGCCACACCTCAAGGAGTTCACTGAGCGCATCAGGGTGAACGGGGAAATGATCTCCCGGGATAAAGTGGCCCGGTTTACGGCGCAGCACCAGCCCCTGTTTGAGCACGTGAAGCCTTCCTTCTTTGAGATGACCGTGGCCCTTGCCTTTGTTCACTTTGTGGAGCAGGAGGTAGACCTCGCCATCATTGAGGTAGGCTTGGGCGGCAGGCTGGACTCCACCAACATCATCACCCCGCTGGTTTCGCTCATCACCAACATTGGCTTGGACCACCAATCCTTGCTGGGCAACACCCTGCCCGAGATCGCCGGCGAAAAAGCTGGGATCATCAAAGCAGGAGTTCCGGCCGTCATCAGTACCACCCAACCGGCGGTTTCGGTCATATTTGAGCAAAAGGCCCGGGAAACGCAAAGCCCGCTCCGGTTTGCCGATCAGCAGTTCAGGGTAGAGTTTCTGGAAAGCAACGGCATGGCCTCTTTTTACCGGGTGTATAGGGGAGAGAAACTGTACTTAGACCAACTGGAGCTTTCCCTGCTGGGCAATTACCAACGAAACAACTTGCCCGGCGTACTGGCCACCGTGGAGGAACTGACCCAACAAGGCTTCACCATTACCGAAGAGCACCTCCGCCAGGGCCTGCGCCAGGTGCAGACGCTTACCGGGTTAAAGGGCCGCTGGCAGGTCCTGAGCCAACAGCCGCTCACCATCTGCGATACCGGCCACAACGTAGACGGCCTCAGCGAAGTGGTGAAGCAACTGATGGCCTTGAAGGCGCCGCAGGTGCACTTTGTCTTTGGGGCCGTGAACGACAAAGACATCCAGAGTGTGCTTAGGCTGTTGCCGGTACGCTACCGCTATTATTTCTGCCAGGCTCAGATACCCAGAGCTTTGCCGGTGCAGCAGCTGTGGGAAGAAGCCCAGTTTGCCGGCCTCAAGGGACACGCTTACCCAACGGTGGAAGACGCAATCTTGGCCGCCAAAGCCTTTGCCCGCGAAGATGAGGTAATTTTCATTGGCGGTAGTACCTTTGTGGTGGCGGAAATCGCCGAACTATAATTCATGGGCAGAGGGAAATTAGAAAAGTTTGCCGTTAACGCTACCCGCCGCAATGTGGTGGAGCCGGGCAAAGAACTGTTTGAACAACTGAAAGGCCGCTGGAACAGCGAGTTCTTTCAAAACGAGAATCCAATTATTCTGGAAGTAGGCTGCGGCAAGGGCGAGTACACCATTGGCATGGCCCAGCGCTACCCAGATAAAAACTTCATCGGCATTGACATCAAGGGCAACCGCATCTGGAAGGGCAGCACCCTGGCCGAGGAGGCGGGACTGACCAATGTGGCGTTCCTGCGGATCTTTATTGAAACCCTGGAGCAGCACTTCGGGGAGAGCGAGGTAGACGAGATCTGGATTACCTTCCCAGACCCGCGCCCCCGCAAGCGCGACATTAAGCGCCGCCTCACCTCGCCCCGGTTCCTGGAGATGTACGAGCGCATCTTAAAACCCGGCGGCAAACTGCACCTCAAAACCGACAGCGCCTCTTTGTTTGAGTACTCGGTGGAAGTGCTGGAAGAACGCAACGTGGCCAATTTTCTGCATACCTGGGATTTATACCAGTCTACCCTGCAGGAACACACCATGGGCATCTACACCACCTTCGAGAAAACCTACCTGGAGCAGGAGGTGCCCATCAAGTATCTGCAGTATACCGTAGGCTGATTTGGAAATTTGTAGATGTGCAGATTGATTAATGTGCTAATTGGCTAATGTGCTGATGTGCTAATTTTCAAATCGCTTATCTCGTACATTGTAAAGAAGCTGCTTATTCTCCCTGGTTCAAGCGTCCGCTTGTACCTTGCGCGTACAAAAGGTCCATGTTTTTGGGCAGTTATCTGAAAAATAGCCCTGAAACGGCGGCACAAGCGGACGCTTGCGCCAGACAGCTCTATAGATAGAAAAGAAAAACCCTAAACAGGTTCAGGATTAAGCAGAAAGCTAAAGAGTCGTTTTTTGGTTGTTTTGAAAGAAAAACACCAAAAAAAAAACCTTTGATTTTTAAAAAATACATATTGTTGTTTTTTTGCGCTTTTAAAAAAAAAACCACAACAAACCACGACTCTTTAGCTTTCTAATGTATAACTCAGGAGATGCGTCAACATGCTGCTGGCTAAATCCTCACATCTCCACATCTTCAAATCTCCAAATTTGGAAAATCAGCACATCAGCACATTGCCCCATTAGCTCATTACCCAATCTGCACATCTTCAAATCTCCAAATTTGAAAAATTAGCACATCAGCACATTGTACCATTAGCACATTACCCTAATCCTCCAGCTGTTCAAAGATTTCTTCCAGCTCATCAAAGTTCTTGAAGCCGGGGCGGATTTCCTGGCCGCCTTTCAGGGCAATGCCGGCGGGCTGAATCTTATCCAGGGCCTGGCGGGTGTTTTCTTTGGTGAGACCGAAGCCCAGGAGGATGGGGTACTTTTTAGAAATATCGCGCAGGAAACGCAGGTTGGTCTCGTCAATGAAGGAGAAGTCCTCTGAGTCAATCAGGAAGTATTCCACGTGGTGGTGGTAGGTTTCCAGGGTGCTCATGATGCGCTCTTCCACGGTGTCTTTGTCAATGAGCAAGCGCAGGATAATGGGCAGGGGCAGATCGTCCAGCTCCTCAATGAAGTAAAGGGAGTTCAGCTGCAGCATGTCTACTTTGTACTCCAGCAGCAGTTCCTCCAGTTCCTGCACCGACAGGTCGTTTACCTCGCCCACCAGCTTTACCCCCGAAACCCAACCCGAGATTTCTTTGAAGGAAGCCGGCGACACGTGCTGCTCATGGTCGGGTTGCAGGGCAAAGCCCAACATCTCCACGCCCATGCCCGCGCAATACCGGGCATCGCTTAAATTGGTGATCTGGTTAACAAGGACAATTGTATTTAGTGCCATTTCTATTTTTTGCTTGTTTGTAAGAAAACAGCCCTGAAAAGGGTGGTTCCGGGGCCAAAAGTAATGCCTTTCCTTTTTACTGCCTATACCGTTAGGCTAAAAGCGCCTATTAAAAGCAGTTTTAAGCAGGGGCCCTCTATTAAACTTATTTTTAGGCCGAAGGGTTAGAATAGAGCATACAACTAAGTGCCTGAGCCTCAGCAGGGGCAAAACGCATGATTTTTGCTATATTTGCAGCATTGTTTTTCGGCGGGACTGTGAATCCCGTTTTATTTCAGAAAAAATGAGTCAAAAAGGAAGAGTATTGGTGGCCATGAGTGGCGGCATTGATTCCTCAGTGGCAGCGGTATTGCTCCACGAGCAGGGATACGAAGTAGTGGGCATGACCATGAAAACCTGGGACTACTCCAGTTCCGGGGGAAGCAAAAAGGAAACCGGCTGCTGCAGCCTGGATTCTATTAACGACGCCCGCGACATTGCTGTGCAGCTGGGCTTTCCGCATTACATTATTGACATCCGTGAGGAGTTCGGCGATTACGTCATCAACCATTTCACCGATGAGTACATTGCCGGCCGCACGCCCAACCCGTGCGTATTGTGCAACACCCACATTAAGTGGGATGCCTTGCTGCGCCGCGCCGATAAACTGGGCTGTGATTTCATTGCCACCGGGCACTACGCCAACGTGCGAGAAGAGAACGGCCGGTATGTGATCTCCAAGGGCAAGGACCATCACAAAGACCAGTCGTACGCGCTGTGGGGCATCTCGCAGGAGAGCCTGAGCCGCACCATTTTCCCGCTGGGGCACTTGCACAAGACCGAGATCCGCCAAATGGCCATGGACCGCGGCTTTGACGCGCTGGTGAAGAAAGCCGAGTCCTATGAGATCTGCTTTATCCCGGACAACGATTACCGCGGTTTCCTGAAAAGAAGGGTACCCACCTTGCAGGCTGAAGTAGCCGGTGGTGACTTTGTGCTGGAAGACGGCACCGTGGTAGGCAAGCACGAAGGCTACCCGTTCTACACCATTGGGCAGCGCAAGGGCCTGGGCGTGGCTTTGGGCTACCCGGCGTTTGTAACCAGAATTGAGAAAGAAACGAATAGGGTAGTGCTGGGCAACTACGAGCAGCTGGCCAAGAACGGCATGAACGTGGGCAAACTGAGCATGGTGAAGTACGAGAACCTGCACGGCCTGCCCACCGAAACCGTGACCAAGGTGCGCTACAATGACCCGGGCACCGCCGCCACCATTGAACAGGTAGGCGACAAAATGTTGGTGAAGTTCCATGCCGGGGTCAATGCCATCGCCCCGGGCCAGGCCGCCGTCTTCTACGAAGGCGACGACGTGATTGGCGGCGGATGGATTGAAACCAGCTTTATGGTTGATTAATTTGGCTTTAGAAGTAGTATGAAAAAACTCTTGTTCCTGGTGGCCGTGGTGGCCGGTTTTCTTTCTTCCTGCGGTGACGATGAGATTTCCAGAGATCCAGACAGCATCGGGTACCAATATTATCCGCTGGAAGTAGGAAGATACTGGATCTTCAATGTCACGGAGAACAAGTACGTCAACAACGCCAAGGTAGAGACCACCACCCACCAGACCAGGGAGGAGATTGATGCCATCGTCAAAGACCAGACCGGGAAAGAGTGGTACCGGGTGGAGCTAAGCCGCCGCCCTGATGCCAGCGCAAACTGGGTCATCAGCGGAGTGCGGCTGGTTTCGCTTAGCGCCAATAACCTGCAGATTCAGGAGAACAACCAAACCACCGTGCAAATGGTGTTCCCAGTCAAAAACGGCTATTCCTTTGTTGCCAACGGCTTCCAGGATCAGGAAAATCCAGTGTATTTCACCTACGCCGCTCTGGGCAAGGCGTTTTCTCAGGATGGGCTGTCGTATGATAACACGTTGACTTTAGTCAAACTTGATGAAGATACCGAAGTTGTTTTTGACAAAAGTATCGAGGTCTTGGCTTTAAATTCTGGGCCTGTCTATAGGTCAGAGCAATTGTATGATTACTGCGATGATTCTACCGGAGAGACATGTCCTTATGCTGTAGATTATATAGTCTCTGGTTCAGACAGGACCGAGATTTTGGAGAGCACAGGCCTGGTACAGGAATAGTTTTCCTTTTAACCAAAGAAAACCTCGCGTGAAATCATTTTTGCGCGAGGTTTTTATTTTTCCATAACTCCTTCTGGGCTTGCCTGTTTCCTCTACGTTTTCAGAAAAATGGCCCTGAAACAGGAAGGCTTGCAATAAGCCTTGGTGAATTGCTTTTTGCCCCCAGAAAGCGTTGCTTTGTAAAACAATCAACACTAGTATAATGCCCCATTTAATTGCCCCTTCCGTATTGGCTGCCAACTTTGGCCAATTAGACAAAGACGTAGAAATGCTCAACCAAAGCACCGCCGACTGGATTCACGTGGACGTGATGGACGGCCGGTTTGTGCCGAATATCTCGTTTGGGTTTCCGGTGCTGCACGCCATCCAGAAAGTGGCGCAGAAACCCCTGGACGTGCACCTCATGATTGAGCATCCTGAACTGTACATTGAGCAGTTCAGGGCTGGCGGGGCAGACATTATCACCGTGCATTATGAAGCGTGTACGCACCTGCACCGCACCCTGCAACAGATAAAGGCCACGGGTGCCAAAGCCGGGGTAGCCCTCAATCCGCATACGCCGGTGACGGTGCTCTCAGAAGTGATTCAGGACATAGAGGTGGTATGCCTTATGTCGGTGAACCCAGGGTTTGGCGGACAATCGTTTATTAAGCGCACGTACCAGAAAATCAAAGACCTTAAAGCTCTAATTCAGGCCGCCGGTTCTAACTGCCTCATAGAGATAGATGGTGGCGTAAACCAGGAGAACGCCCCTGAGTTGCTCATGGCCGGGGCCGATGTGCTGGTGGCGGGTTCGTTCGTGTTCAACGCGGCCAATCCTACCCAGACCATCCAAAACCTGAAAGCAATTTCAATCTAAATCTTCATGGGGAAGCGCATAGGAGGTTGGGCCGTAGTGGTGCTGTTGCTGCTGAGCTTTCAGGCAATGGCCCAGCAAGCCTATTTGCAGGGCATTGTGCAGGATTCGCAGCAAAGGCCCCTGGCGGGTGCCACCATCGCCCTCCCCGACAAGAGCCTTTCCACCGCCACAGACGCGCGCGGCAGGTTTACACTGAAGCTTCAGGCCAACACACCTTACACCCTCACCATTAGCTACATAGGGTACCAGTCTGCCCGGCAGGAAGTGGAACTGGTACCCCGCGAAACCCGGTTTGTGACCATTGAACTGCAGGAAGACAATACCCAACTAAGGGCCGTCCGGATCAGGGGCAAAAGCCAATTGGATACCAAGGATGAGGTTAGCATCACCCGCTTAGACCCGCGCCTGACCCAGACCCTGCCGGCCCCGTTCCAGGAGTTTAACAAAATCCTGCTCACCCTGCCCGGCGTGACCAGTAACAACGAGCTTTCCTCGGGCTACTCGGTGCGGGGAGGGAGCTATGACGAGAACCTGGTGTACGTGAACGGAATTGAGGTGTACCGCCCTTTCCTGAACGTGAGCGGACAGCAGGAGGGGTTGAGCTTCGTCAACCCAGACCTGGTAGAAGACGTGACGTTTTCCTCCGGAGGCTGGCAACCCAAGTACGGCGATAAACTTTCCTCGGTGCTGGACATCCAGTACCGCACGCCTTCCAAGTTTGCCGCTACGGTATCGGGGAGTTTGACGGGCGGCTCCCTGCACGCCGAGGGAACTGCCGCAGGGGGAAGAATGGGTTTCCTGCTGGGGGCGCGTCATAAAAATGCCGCCTACGTGCTCAACAGCCTGGAAGTACAGGGCGACTACCGGCCCAAATTCTCAGATGTGCAGGCTTTTCTTACCTATGACTTGTCTTCCAAAGCCAACCGGGCTGCCGGGTTGGCCCCCAGAACTACCCTCAGCTTTTTGGGCAACGTGGCTCAGAACAACTACCAGGTAAGGCCCGAGACCCGGGAAACTACCTTTGGGAATCAGTTTCAGATGATGCGCCTGTTGGTGGGGTATGACGGGCAGGAACAGATGCGCTACACCACGTACCAGGGCGGCCTGAAACTACAGCATGACGTGACGCCCAGCCTGCGCACTGAGGTAATCCTTTCTGGCCTGTACAGCCAGGAGCGTGAGATACGGGACCTGGAAGCGGGCTACCGGTTCTGTGATGTCATGCCCACCCCGGGCGTGTCGCCGTACAACCGGTGCGCGGGTGAGCGCGGCGTGGGCACCCGCTATGAATATTCCCGCAACAAACTGCGGGCCGCCATGCAGACCCTGGAACTCCGCACCACCTGGACAGCCTCGGCCAGGAGCCAGTTCAGCGCCGGCATCAAAGGCGGGCGGGAAAGCATCCAGGATGTGCTGCAGGAATATTCCTTCCAGGACTCGGCTGATTACGTGTATGACCTGACCCTTTTACGGGGGCAGCAGGATCTGGCTTCCTGGCGTTACCAGGGGTTCGCCCAGCACCAGGTAACCATAGACAGCCTGAAAACCCTCACGTACGGCCTGCGCTTCCATTACTGGTCGATGAACCAGCAATTCTCCGTCAGCCCCCGGGTGCAGTACGCCATGCAAGTGGCCCGTCTGCCCAACTGGTCGTTCAAGGTGGCCACCGGCCTGTACGTGCAGGCACCTATTTACCGCGAGCTGCGGGGGGCCAGGGGGGAAGTGTACCCCCACACGGCGAACCAGCAGTCCTGGCACTTTATTACGGGTACCGAGTACAAGTTTCAGAAATGGGGCCGGCCCTTCAAGCTTTCGGCCGAGGCCTATTACAAGTACCTGCCTTCGGTGATTCCGTATGAGCAGGACAACATGCGCATTCGGTACCTGCCGCAGGTAAAGGCCACCGCTTATGCCGTGGGCGTAGATGTGCGGGTAAACGGAGAGTTTATTAAAGGCGAGGAATCCTGGTTCAGCATCGGGTTCCTGAGAACCCGCGAAAACCTGCAGGGCGACTCTACCCTTATCCGTGACCCGCAAACGGGACAGGTGGTGAGCAAAACGGCCAAAGGCTACATCAGAAGGCCCACCGATCAGTTACTTAACTTCGGGATCTTCTTCCAGGACCACCTGCCCAACAATCCCACCTTGCGCATGTACCTGAACACGGTGTTCAGTACAGGCTTGCCCTTCGGCCCCTCGGGCGACATTAACCTGAGAAGCAGCTTTCCGGGGCCTTCCTATAAGCGGGTTGACATTGGGTTTTCTAAGCTGCTCACGGTAAAAGGCACCGAAGCCAACGGGGCAGGCCTGAACAGCCTCTGGTTGAGCCTGGAGGTGCTGAACCTGATTGCCGCCAATAACGTGATCTCCTATAATTACGTGCGCGACTATACGGGCATCACCTACGCGGTGCCTAACTACCTTACCGGCAGGTTGGTGAACCTAAGGTTTATTGCCAAATTTTAGAAAAAAGGCCTAAAAACGTGCGCCCCGGAAACAGGAAAGCCGGTCTAGTAAGATAGACCGGCTTTCCTGTTTCCGGGGCGTTTTCGGGAAGGAAGGGCTAAACTAGTTTACCGCGAACCGTTTCTCTTTCCATAGCACCGCGGCGTCTTCAATCTCATCGGCGTAGGCCTGGTAGCTTTCTTTGGCTTTTTTGCCCAGCTTCTGCGCTTTCTTGTTCAGCTCCAGGGCTTCCATGTACTCGTTCTTCTGGGCCAGCAGCTTTGCCTTCAACCAGGTATTGTAAAAGTTCTCCTCAATGCTGATGGACTTGTTCACCCACTGCAGGGCCAGCTCATGGTCTGCGTTCTGCAGCAGCAGGTAATTGACCGCCTGCGCGTACACCGACCAATCTGTTGCGGCCGCCGAGGAAAGCGAGTCTTTGATCTGGTTCAAGGTCTGCTTATGCGTTTCCACTCGGATGGGGACCACCAGCTGTTTGTCGGCCCAGTTCAAGGTCAACCTGCCGCCATTGGCGGAGATGTCTTTGACCGAGTACTGCAGCGTCTCATGGAACGGGGCAGGCTGCGGTCCGAACGAAAGTCGCACCTGGTCCAGCTGGGGATCATACCCCTCGGCGCCCCACAAGCCTTTCTGCTTGCTCAGAATAAAGGTCCAGTTGGCGGAGTCTACCGGCAGGATGTACAGGCTGTAGGTGCCGGCCGGAATCATCTCCTGGGCAATAAAAACGTTGGTGCTGAACGTGATGGTGGTGGCTTCGTTAGCCCCGGCGCGCCAAACCTGCCCGTACGGTACCAGTTTGCCCCAAACCTCGCGGTTCTTAACGCCCGGGGCCCCGTAGTTGATGGTTACTTCTGTGATGCCAATGGTGTAGGTGAGGTTGGCTCTGGGGCTAGGCTGCGGCAATTTCAATTGGGTTTGCGCCAAAACCGGAAGCGTGAGCAGGCAGAAGAAAACAGCAACTATGTATTTAACCATCTTAGAACATTGTTTTGTTGGTGGCAGAAAAAAGGGAAGCTTAGATATGCTGAATTTTTTCTGTATATATACCTATTCTGAGTTTATATTGTAAAATACAAATATAATAGGTAGATCCATACAACGCAAATACAAAAATAAAGCCAAGCGGGTCTTTGTTTTTCAGGAGAACGTACTACCTTTGAACTACATTATGAGCAGCACCTACAAAAATATTTCCCTTTCTCACGCCGCCGCCGCGGTGCACGGGGTGCATTGCCATCATTTCCATCATTCCTCTTAGGAGGAAGACTATCATTATATCGCCCGTACTGGGGCTGGGCCCCATTTAGCCGTCGCTTTACTCAGAGATAAGCGAGGCAGCCACTATCTTTGTTCCCGATTTCACGCTTCGCAAAGCAATTATTTACTAATATGATCCGGTTAGCCATCCAAAAATCCGGGCGCCTTTCAGATGATTCCTTAAAACTCATCCGGGAGTGCGGCATCTCTTTCATCAGTGCTTCTTCCAAACTCAAGACTGAAGCCACCAATTTCCCCCTAGAAATCTTGTTCCTCCGCGACGATGACATTCCCGGCTACGTAGCCGACGGTGTCGCTGACATTGGCATTGTAGGCCAGAATGTGCTGGTTGAGGAAGGTCTGCAGGAGTTGTCGGTGAAAGCCCTAGGCTTCAGCAAGTGCCGTTTGTCTTTGGCAGTATCCAAAGGAGACACGTACACCGATGTCACTTCTTTACAGGGCAAGAACATTGCCACTTCTTACCCCAACCTGCTGCAGGAATTCTTAACCTCTAAAGGCGTACAAGCCGATATTCATACTATCAGCGGCTCCGTAGAGATTGCTCCCAGCATTGGCCTGGCGGATGCGGTGTGTGACATTGTAAGTTCCGGCTCCACGCTTATCAGCAACGGTCTGCGCGAGGTTGAAACGGTTTTCAAATCAGAAGCAGTTTTGATCGCCAACAAGAACCTGGATGCTGAAAAGAACCGGCTGTTGCAGCAGTTGCTGTTCAGGATGGAGGCAGTGCAGAAAGCGCAGAAGTCTAAATACGTGGTTCTGAACGCACCCAACTCAGCTATTCCTCAGATCAAGCCATTGTTGCCAGGCATTAAGTCACCTACTATTATACCATTAGCCGAAGAAGGTTGGAGCTCCCTACACTCAGTGGTGAACGAAGATGATTTCTGGGACATCATCCAGAAATTAAAAGAAGCCGGTGCCGAGGGTATTTTGGTGGTTCCTATCGAAAAGATGATTGGGTAAGTATGAAAACCTATCTATATCCTAAACAAGAGGAATGGGCAGCCTTAACACAGCGACCAGTACAAAAGCTGGATCAGTTGCGGGAAGGTGTGCAGCAAACTTTTGACCTGGTACAGCAAAGCGGAGATGCAGCTCTGATAGAACTAGCAGCCAAGTTCGACAAAGCGACGTTGCCAAGTGTTTGGGTCACCGAAGAAGAAGTTACTGCCGCTATTCCGCAAGTATCTGAAGAATTAAAGGAAGCTATAGGGTTAGCTTACAATAACATAAAGCGTTTTCATGAAGCGCAGCGTGAACCAGTACATCAGGTTGAAACCATGGCAGGAGTAACCTGCTGGAGAAAACCTGTGGGAATACAGAAGGTAGGTTTGTACATACCGGGCGGTTCAGCTCCTTTGTTCTCAACGCTGCTCATGTTGGGGATTCCTGCCCAGATTGCGGGTTGCAAAGAAATCATTCTGGCCACTCCGCCAAGTTCGGATGGTACTATCAACGCCACCATTCTCTACACCGCCCACAAACTCGGCATCAAGCGCATTCTCAAAGCCGGCGGCGCGCAGGCTATTGCAGCTTTAGCTTTCGGGACGGAGACAGTACCAGCCGTAGATAAAATCTTTGGACCCGGAAATCAATATGTGACCGCCGCCAAACAAATGGTGACCCAGATGGGCGTAGCCATTGACATGCCGGCGGGTCCCTCAGAGGTATTGATCATCGCTGATGATTCTGCCGATGCAGACTTCGTGGCCGCCGACTTACTTTCACAGGCCGAGCACGGTCCTGATTCACAAGTTGTTTTCGTAACAAATTCAGAAAAACAGCTCCAAAACGTACAAGCCGCCGTGGCGGAACAAGTAGCAAAACTGCCTCGGCAGACGGTGGCCCAGCAAGCCTTGGATAATAGCTTAGGTGTGGTGGTACGTTCTTTAGACGAAGCGTTAGCTTTCTCTAACCTGTACGCGCCAGAGCACTTGATTCTGTCGGTTGTGGAGCCGGAAGTTTTGGCGGAAGGAGTAACGCAGGCCGGTTCGGTCTTCATGGGGCACTTTAGTCCTGAGTCGGTAGGAGATTATGCATCAGGCACTAACCATACCTTGCCTACCAATGGATATGCACGCAACTACAGCGGTGTTTCCCTAGATAGCTTCGTGAAGAAGATTACTTTCCAGCAACTCACTCGCGAGGGTTTGGAGCGCATTGGCCCCGCCGTAGAAACCATGGCAGAGGCCGAAGGGCTGCATGCCCACAAAAATGCGGTGACGGTTAGATTGATGAAAAAGTAACCCATCTTTGTCATCTTGGAAAGATCTCGGTGGCGAACGGCAGTAGCTTCTGAATAACAGCTTTTCTAGTTCGCCCACAAGATCCTTTCAGGATGACAAAAGAAGAGGAGGATAAATCAGTAGTAAAACGATGCGCTAAAAAGAGAATTAGCACATCAGCACATTACTTAATTAGCACATTGACCAATGTTTTCAATAGATAATTTCATTCGTCCGCACCTGAAGTCACTGAAGCCGTATTCATCGGCGCGTGATGAGTTTGAAGGCGAAGCCAGCGTCTATCTGGACGCAAACGAAAATAACCTGGGCAGTCTGGCAGGGGGCGTAGATTACAACCGCTACCCAGACCCGTACCAGAAAACCATCAAAGAGAAGCTGTCAAAGCTGAAAGGTGTTAAACCAGAGCAAATCTTCATAGGAAACGGTTCAGACGAAGCTATTGACTTGTTGATGCGCCTGGTTTGTGAGCCAGGTCGTGACGAGGTGTTGTTATTGCCACCTACTTACGGCATGTATGAGGTGAGTGCTAACATTCACAACATAGGCATACAGCGGGTGCCGCTAAATGAGCGATTTCAGCCTGTTTTTGAGAAAATAGCCGAAAAACAAACCGAGCGCACCAAAATCCTTTTCCTTTGCTCGCCTAATAACCCGACCGGAAATATTTTGGAGCTTGCCACGGTAGAAAAGTTGATCCGTTCTTTCAATGGTCTGGTAGTGGTAGATGAAGCCTACATTGACTTCACAAATTCACCTAGCTGGATTACCCGTTTAGACGAGTTTCCGAACCTGATGGTGATGCAGACGCTTTCCAAAGCCTGGGGAATGGCTGGTCTTCGTTTAGGAATGGCTTTCGCTTCGCCAGAAATCATTGGCTACCTGAACAAGATTAAGCCTCCTTACAACATCAACGTGGTCACGCAGGAGCTGGTAAGTGCTGCTTTAGATAAAACTGCACAACTAGAGGATATGCTGCAAGTTATCATCCAAGAACGCACTCGTTTAATGGATGCATTTGCATCGCTTCCTTTGATTGAAAAAGTGTACCCTTCAGATGCCAACTTCGTGCTGGTACAGGTGCCGAACGCCAATGAACTTTATGCCTACTTACTAGAGCGTGGCGTAGTAGTTCGTAACCGTTCTACTCAACCAGGTTGTGCGAATTGCCTGCGCATCACCATTGGCACGCCAGCCGAAAACGATAATCTTTTAGAATCACTGAACGCCTATTCCGCTCAAGAAGCCACTCTGTAAACCATGAAAAAAGTTTTATTTATAGACCGCGACGGTACCATTCTCCTTGAACCACCTACCGATTATCAGGTAGACTCTTTTGAGAAGTTCTCTTTCTACCCGAAGGTCATCCGTAACCTCTACAAAATATTTACAGAGCTGGATTACGAGTTCGTGATGGTTACCAACCAAGACGGTTTAGGCACAGATTCTTACCCTGAAGACACCTTCTGGCCTTACCAGAACAAGATGCTGGAGATTCTGGAAAGCGAGGGCATCAAATTCGCGCACATCCACATTGACCGCAGCTTTGAGCATGAGAATAGCCCTAACCGCAAGCCTCGCTTAGGCATGCTGGGCCAGTACCTGACCGGTGACTATGACCTGGCTAATTCTTACGTAATTGGTGACCGCCTCACCGATGTGCAGATGGCCAAGAACTTAGGTTCTAAAAGCATCTTGTTACAAGATATTGCCAATGAAGATGCTTCCTTCATCAGCACAGATTGGGATGCCATTTACAATTTCCTGCGTTTGCCAGCCCGTAAAGCCACCATCCAGCGGAACACTAATGAAACGCAAATCAGTGTAGAGATAAACCTGGACGGCGAAGGAAAGTCAGACATGCAGACGGGTGTTGGCTTCTTTGACCACATGCTGGACCAGCTGGCGCGCCACTCCGGAGTAGACATGCGCATTCATGTGAAAGGAGATTTGCACATTGATGAGCACCATACCATTGAAGATACTGCTCTGGCCCTAGGTGAAGCCTTCGCTCAAGCCATTGGCGACAAACGTGGCATTAACCGCTATGGCTTCCTGTTGCCGATGGATGATGCCCTGGTGCACGCTGCTATTGACTTCTCAGGTCGTCCATGGTTAGTGTGGGATGCCAAGTTTTCTCGTGAGAAAGTAGGAGACATGCCCACCGAAATGTTCATGCACTTCTTCAAATCCTTCTCAGATACATCTAAGTCTAACCTCAACATCAAGGCCGAGGGCGAGAATGAGCATCACAAAATAGAGGCTATCTTCAAAGCCGTAGCTAAGGCTATTAAAATGGCATTAGTGCGTGACGTGAACAAGATGGAGATTCCAAGTACCAAAGGCGTTCTATAATGAAAATCGTCATAGTAGATTATAAAGCAGGTAACGTGCAGAGTGTGCTTTTCGCCTTAGAGCGATTGGGCGCGCACGCTACCGTTACCTCCAATGCCGAAGAGATTCAATCTGCGGATAAGGTGATTTTCCCGGGTGTGGGCGAGGCTTCCTCGGCGATGCGTGCGCTTAAGGTTAATAATCTGGACCAGCTGCTGCCTACCTTAACCCAGCCATTCTTAGGTGTTTGCTTGGGCATGCAGTTGTTGTGCCAGCACTCTGAAGAAGGCGATACCCAAATGCTGGGCATTATTCCGGTGCCGGTGAAAAAGTTTGATGCAGCCATTAAAGTGCCGCACATGGGCTGGAACAATCTGCACCACTTGAAGAGTGACTTATTTACTGGTATACAGGAAGAAGAATACGCTTACTTCGTGCATAGCTTCTATGCTCCAGTAACCGAACATACCATTGCGCAGAGCTCTTACCCTGAGCCCTTCAGTGCTGCCCTGCAGTACAAAAACTTCTACGCAGTTCAGTTTCATACCGAGAAAAGTGGTCCGGCAGGAGCACACATTCTCCAGAACTTCTTAAATCTCTAAGCCATGGACATTATTCCGGCTATTGACCTTATCGGCGGCCAGTGCGTTCGCCTCACCGAAGGTGATTTTTCACAGCAGACTACGTACCACACAGACCCGGTAGAAGTAGCAAAACAGTTTGAAGGCCTCGGTTTACGTCGGTTGCACCTGGTAGACTTAGATGGTGCGCGCGCCAAACAACCGGTGAACTTGCCGGTGCTGGAGCGTATCGCTAGCCAAACAAAACTGCACATTGATTACGGTGGAGGTTTGCAAAGCTCAGAAGCTATCCGTCAGGCGTTTGATGCCGGTGCAAAGCAAATTACCGCGGGCAGCATTGCCGTACGGGAGCCGCAAACTGTAGAAGCATGGCTGAAGGAGTATGGTGCAGACCGCATCATTGTAGGCGCTGATTTCAAAGACAACCGCATTGCTATCAATGCCTGGGCGGAACAAAGTGAATTAACACTGGAGTCGTTTTTAGCCTCTTTTTCAGAAAAAGGCGGAAAAACGTTCATCTGCACTGATGTGAGCAAAGACGGCAAACTGCAAGGTTCTTCTATTGAGGTTTACCAGCGTTTACTGGAGCAGTTTCCCACCTTGCAGTTCATCGCCAGCGGCGGCGTAACTACCATTGAAGAAGTACGTCATCTCCGCGAAGCAGGCTTACACGGTGCTATCATCGGCAAAGCCATCTATGAAGGCACCATTTCCCTGGAAGACCTGGCGAAAGAGGTTATCTAGTAGGACAATTCGCTGGCGCGAGCTTGCAGCTCGTGTCCGCACGCATACCAGATAACGTCAGAACCTGCAAAAGAAGGCACGAGCTGCAAGCTCGCGCCAGCGGTAAAAACATATTAAAAATACAAACAGGTGAGGATGTAAGAAGAAGTCTTACATCTTACGTCCTGAGTCAGATAAAATGCTCACAAAAAGAATTATTCCTTGTCTGGATATCAAGAACGGACGTACCGTAAAGGGCGTGCGGTTTGAAGATATCCGCGATGCCGGTGACCCGGTAGAATTGGCTGCTTTGTACGCAAAACAAGGCGCTGATGAACTGGTTTTTCTGGACATCACCGCCACCAATGAAAAGCGGAAGACTTTGGTGGAACTGGTGCGCGAAGTAGCCCGCTACATTGATATCCCGTTCACAGTGGGTGGCGGTATAAGTGCCGTGGAAGACGTGGAAGTGCTGTTGCAAAACGGCGCTGATAAAGTATCGGTGAATTCCTCGGCAATCCATCGTCCGGAACTGATTACTGAACTGGCGAGTCGTTTCGGGAGCCAGTGCGTGACTGTGGCCATTGATACAAAAAGTACCCCTGAGGGCTGGAAGGTGTTCAGTAAGGCAGGAACAGTAGATACTGATCTTTGGGCATTAGATTGGGCCAAGGAAGTGGTAGAACGTGGGGCCGGAGAAATCCTGCTCACCTCCATGAGCAACGACGGCACCAAGAACGGCTTCGCGCTGGATATTACGGGTGAGATTTCCCGCAACGTAATTGTGCCCGTGATTGCTTCAGGCGGTGCCGGTAATGAGCAGCACTTCTTAGATGTTTTTGAAGTAGGTGCTGACGCAGCCTTGGCAGCAAGTATCTTCCACTTCCAGGAAGTACCTATTCCCGGCCTGAAGAGGTTCTTAGCGGAGAATAAGATAGATATTCGTATTTGAGACTCAAGACACAAGATATAAGACACAAGACTATTATCAGAATCGTATGTCTTGCGTCTTACATCTTGTGTCTCCATCTAAAAAGAAATGACCATAGATTTTAATAAAGGAGAGGGGCTGGTGCCCGCCATCATCCAGAATGCCGCTACCGGTAAAGTATTGATGCTGGGTTACATGAATGAGGAAGCATTTGAGCAAACTCTGTCGACAAGCTTGGTGACGTTCTTCTCCCGCTCCAAGAACCGCCTCTGGACCAAAGGTGAAACTTCGGGCAATACGCTCAAGGTGGTGAAGATAGAGCTGGACTGCGATCAGGATACACTTCTGATTTTGGTAGACCCGACCGGACCAGCCTGTCACCGCAACACCGAAACCTGCTTTGATGTGGAAGGCGACAGCAACTCTTATCATCTGAGAAGCTTCCAGAACTTCACGCCAACCGAGCAAGCGTTGCAGTTCATCGCTCAACTGGAGCAAACCATAAAAGACCGAAGGAAGAACCCTATTGAAGGTTCCTACACCAATCACCTGTTCAACAAAGGCCTGAACAAAATGGCCCAGAAAGTAGGGGAAGAAGCGGTAGAGGTGGTCATTGATGCTGTAGCCGGCAATACAGAACCTATGAAAGGCGAAGCGGCGGACCTGCTCTTCCACCTGCTAGTGTTATTGGAAGCTTCTGGGCTTTCATTAGCGGAAGTGGTGCAGGTGCTGGAAAGCCGGCATAAACCCAGGGAGTAAGGCAGGCTTCAGGGCCATAATAGCAAAATCGGTGTGAAAACGTTATTGTTTGATAAAACGCAGTGTGGCGTAAGTATTCTGCTCAATGTGCTGCTGGGCACTGAGGTGCAGGAGCGGTATTCCTTGCTGCAGCAGTTCACGACCGATGTTTTTGAGGTCATTTTCTTTAAACAAGCCAAAGGGTACCTGGTCTTGAATGAGCGTACCATCAGCATCACCAACAACACGGTGGTATTTATTTCGCCCTTTCAGAAAAGACAATGGAAACTGGAAGCAGACGGGCTGGACTTCACCGTACTGATTTTCCAGGAGGATTTCCTGAATGATTTCTTCGCCGATAAGTTGTTTACCTACCGCTTGTTGTACTTCTATCAACTGGACCATCCGCTCTATATTTCCCAAACCAGCGCCGGGTTACAGAAAGCCTGCGACACCTTACAGGAAATTAAAGCTGAACTGGTCAACTCAAAACCCGACAGCGAGCATCTGGTCCGTTCGTTGCTGTACTACCTGTTGCTCAAGTTAAATAGGGAGTACGCGCAACAACACCTGCTTCCGTTGCAGAAACCCGGTAATAATTACGCCTATCAGTTTAAAAGGCTGCTGGAGAAACACATCGGGCAAAAACAAAGGATCAATGAATACGCGGCGGCATTGGGCATTAGCAGAATCACCCTGAACAAGGCGGTCAAGGCACAGTTCAACGTCACGGCGGCGCACATGCTCAAACAACGCCTGGTGTATGAAATCAAAAACCTCTTGGTTTATGCAAACCTTTCCGTGGCCGAGATAGCCCACCAGCTTAACTTCTCTGAACCCAACCATTTAATGCGGCTCTTCAAGGCGCAGACGGGACAGACTACCACTGAGTTTCTGGCCGGTTATCAAAATGGTAGCTCGGCTTAGAAAAATGGTAGGCGTTTTGCGCCGCCCCACTGCTACTTTTGCCCTTGGTTAATCATTTATAATCAAGAGCATATGGCAACCAGTGCAACTATTCAGTTAATCAGAAACGCTACTTTACGCATACAGTACGCGGGGCACCACATTCTGGTAGACCCCATGTTCTTCCCCCAGGGCGCCTTTGACCCGCTGGCCGGAAAAGCGAGAAACCCCATGGTTGAACTGCCCCTGCCGGCAGAGGAAATCATCAAAGACATTGACCTGGTGTTGGTAACCCATACCCACCCCGACCACTTTGACCCCATTGCCAGTGAGATGCTGGACAAATCCGTCCAACTGTTCAACCAGCCCGCAGATGAAGAGTTCTTCCAGGCGGCAAACTTCCTAAACGCCACCACCATAGGCGACCACACCACCTGGAACAACCTAACCATTCACAGAACGGGCGGCTTACACGGCAGCGGCGAAATCCTGAAGAAAATGGGTACCGTTTCTGGCTTTGTGTTACAGGCCCAGGACCAACCCACCATATACCTGGTAGGCGACAGCATCTGGACCGAGGAAGTGGAGCTGGCCATTCAGAAGTTCAGGCCAGATTACATTGTAGCCAATACCGGTGGCGCCGTTTTCCCGGGCTTTGAAGAGCATCCTATCCTGATGGATGAGGAGCAGGCACGTACCTTAGTGCAGAACAGCGGAAACGCCAAAGTCATCGCCGTTCACATGGAAGCCCTGGACCATTGCCGTACCACCAGAACCTCCCTGCGCCAAGTAGCCGAGGAAGCAAACATCAGCAAGGAACAGTTGATCATACCGCAAGACGGCGAAGTGGTACACCTGGTTCTTTAAGCAGAGAACAGCTAACTTTAGATTTTAACCTAAGCCTGCCGGATGCTCTTCTACTCACGTGTCCGGCAGCTTTCGGTAAACCCGAGGTAGGTGCTTTATCAGCAAAATTCCTACGGCTGGGTTGGTGCGCACTTTTCCAGCGATTTTCTGAAAACGGGCCAATTTTCATAAAACCCCTGGAAAACAGAACAGCAAGGGGAAGTTGAGGAGAAGCGTGTTGCCCTTGGGTTTACCGGTGTGTCAAACTTGCTTACCTTCGCGGCAAAGCTCTTTTGACATGGAAAATTTTGACACCCTCCTCCAGCAGATGGCCTTCATCCACGAGGTAGACAAACTCAAATACATCACCCGTAAGACGCGCCTCTTCAACAGCGACCGCCATGAGAACGATGCCGAGCACAGCTGGCACCTGACCATCATGGCCCTGGTCCTGGCGCAACACGCCAATGAGCCGATAGACATCCTGAAGGTGATCAAGATGCTGCTGGTGCATGACCTGGTGGAGATTGACGCGGGGGACACCTTCCTGTTTGATGCCGTGCTGAACCACACCAACACCGAGGCAGAACGAAAGGCCGCCCAGCGCATTTTTGGTTTGCTGCCCCAGCACCAAAAGGAGGAGCTGATAGCCGTTTGGGAGGAGTTTGAAGCCGGCGAAACTCCCGAAGCCAGGTTCGCCAAATCCATTGACCGCCTGGAGCCCATTCTGCAAAATGTCTCCAACGCCGGCGGCACCTGGATGGAGTACAACGTGCCGTATGAGAAAGTCATCAGTAAAACCCAGCACATCCAGAAAGGGTCTACCGTGCTATGGGACTTCGCCAAAGCCCTGATTGACACTAGCCTGGAGAAAGGCATCCTCAAAAAAGAAGCGGCCAAGGAGGCTTAGGGGCCGCCTCCGCCGCTATTGCACGGCACTGGGCGAGACTACCGGGTGGCTTCCAGGAATTCCTGAATGGCGTTAGTCACGGCCTCAGGCGCTTCCTCCTGAACAAAGTGCCCTGTCTCTAGTTTTAGAGCCTTCGATAACGGAAGCGTTTCCTGCCACTTTTCCAGAAAATGGGCCGGAATCAGTTTATCCTGCCGGCCCCAGATGAGCAGGGAAGGAGTGTCCAGAAAAAGGTCTCTCTGGCGGTAAAGGGCCTCAAAATACCCGGTCTCTCCGGCCAGGGCTTTCGCAAAGTACCAGGTGCCCAATCTTTCTTTTCTTTCCTTGAAAGGGGCCAGGTAGTGTTGGTGAATCTGCCTGGTGAGCCTCTCTTTCATATAAAAAGCTTTGGGCAGGAGAAACCTGGGCGAGAAATTCAGGTTCACGTACAGGAACTTCCCTAACCGGCTGCCGAAGAGTTTGCTTGCCTGCATCATGGGTTTTACATGGGTGAGCGGCCACATCCAGGAGTTGAGTACCACCAGCCGCGCCACCTTGTCTGGGTTCTGCGTGGCCCAGCCCAAACCAATGGGCCCTCCAAAATCATGCACCACCAGCGTTACCTTGTCCAGGTGCAGATGCTCTACCAGCTGCGTCAGGTTTTGGCGATGCGCTTCCAGGGAGTAGGAGAAAGCCCGGGGCTTTGCCGAAAGCCCGAAACCCAGGTGGTCAACCGCAATGCATCTGTAGTAGGTACTGAGCTCTTTTATTTGGTGCCGCCACAGAAACGACCAGGTGGGCGTGCCGTGCACAAACAAGATGGGCTCACCATGGCCTTCGTCCACGTAGTGGAGGTGGCCCTGGGGAACGGGCAAAACATTATGTTTAAAAGGGTACGCCGTTTGGTCAAGCCAGGTAGGAGGTTGCATGCGGTAATGGGTTAAGAAGCCAGATGATTCTTCAGTTGCACAATATACCGGATGATCACGTCTTGTAATGGATAGTTGGGGAGCATCAAATAATGTTGGGCAATGCCGTCAATGGTGGCAAACATGAGCACGGCCTCGGCCGAAGGGGAGGTGGAGCCCGCCGCCGCCAGGTTCTGGGTGAGTTGGAGGAGCACCAGCTGGTTTTCTGCCTGCACTTCCTGCTCAAGGGCTTTGAGTACCTCAGACTGTAGCTTGAGGCTATGGTAAAGGCGCCAGAAGTTCTTGTTCTGTTCCAGCACCTGGAACGTGGTGCGGATGTAGTGCTCCAGGTACGCAAAACCGGTAAGCCCCTCGGGTTTCTCAAACGACGTGAGGATGTCCTGACGGCCTTTTACCAGAATATCTTTCAGCAGGTCTTCTTTGCTTTTATAATAGTTATAGAGCAGTCCCAGCGACACGCCCGCCCGTTCGGCAATCTGCCGGATAGAGGTACGGTCATATCCCTGCTCGGCAAACAAGCTGAGGGCCGCGTCTACCATTCCCTGCGCACTGGCCTCCCGTTGTAAAGTTCTCTTAGAAGTCATTGAGTGAACGTTTGTTCATTTATTAAATGATTGAACGCTTGTTCAACAACTAAGTTGCGCCAAGTCACAAAAAAAACTCCCGTTTCTGGCTTTCTTTTGAAGAAAAGGGCCAAAAACGGGAGTGATAGAAAAAGGCGTGTCTGTTAAAGTTTGTTAATACGGCTGTAGAACTTTGACTGGTAAGAGCCGCCAATGGGGATGTACTTGTCCTGCATCAGCACCGAGTCGTCTTCAATGAGCTCTATTTTCTTGAGGTTGATGATGAAGGAGCGGTGAATGCGCAGAAACTGATCTGAGGGCAGTTTCTGGTCAATGGCGCTCATAGTGGTGTAGACAATGTGCTTTTTGTTCTCGGTATTGATCACCACATAGTCGCCGCGGGCCTCAATGAACGAGATGCTGTTCAGGTTCAGCTTTACGATTTTGTTGTCTACCTTCACAAACAACTCATCGGGTTGGCTTACCTGGGGGGCGGCCACCGGCACCGCGTGCCCGTTCATGCCCAATTTTTTGGTGGCGTTGAGCACCGCCTGGGTGAAGCGGGTAAAGTCTACGGGCTTGAGCAGGTAGTCGGCCACCTGCAGCTCAAAGGCCTGGATGGCGAAATCTTTGTGCGAGGTGATGAGGATGGTGAGGGGCTTGTGCGGCAGGGTGCGCAGCAGCTCCAGCCCGGTCATCTCGGGCATTTCCACGTCCAGAAACAGCAGGTCTACGCCATCGTTCTTCAGGAGCCAGGCCAATCCTTCCACGCTGGAATTGAAGGTTTGAACCAACTCAAGGGAGGGGGTAGACTTGATATGACGCTCCAGAATCATCCGGCTTAACTCATCGTCATCTATAATTATTGCGCGATAGGTAGTCTCCTTCTTCAAAAGTTTTTCTAGCTAAGTATCACTTAATAACAGCGGTTCTGCGCCAAAGGTATAAAAATCATCGGGCTCCTTGCTATAAACCCTGTCTAAAGTTACTAATTGGCTTTTCACAAGGCAAGCCGCAGGGGCCTGCAGGCCAGCCAGACGCGGTTCTGCCCCGCCGTTTGCCCCTGTTGCCGGGGGGTGGGGCCAGAAAGGCAGGTAACTCCGGCCAGAAACCACGTATAAGAGGCACAAAAAGATCCATAAAACGTGCTTCCGGTAACGCTACTCAATTCGCTCAAGATTCTCACCCAACCAGATGATTCCACCTGCGGCCCCACCAGCCTGCACGCGGTCTACCAGTACTACCAGGACCAAGTGCCGCTGGAGCAGGTCATTGCCGAGGTGTCTTTCCTGGAGGAAGGCGGCACGCTGGCGGTGCTGCTGGGCTGCCACGCCCTGCGCCGGGGGTACCGGGCGCGCATTTACACCTACAACCTGCACGTGTTTGACCCCACCTGGTTCAAGCTGGGCAAGGAGCAGCTGATTGCCAACCTGCGCGAGCAGATGATCTACAAATCAGACGCCAAGCTGCACGTGGCCACCCATGCCTACATTGAGTTTCTGGAGCTGGGGGGTGAGATCCTGCACAAAGACTTAACCCTTAGCCTGCTGGACCAGTATTTCTCCCGGGGCATTCCGCTGCTCACGGGCCTGAGCGCCACCTACCTCTACAACTGCGCCCGTGAGCGCACCAATGAGCGAGGCGAGGCTGTGTACGACGATGTGCGTGGCGAGCCCCTGGGTCACTTTGTGGTGCTGGCGGGCTTTGACAACGAGCAGGAGAAGGAGCACGTAATTGTGGCCGACCCCTACCAGGAGAACCCGCTGGTGGGCAACAACTATTACAACGTGCCGGTCTCCCGGCTCATCAACGCCATTATGCTGGGCATTGTCACCTATGACGCCAACCTGCTGGCCATACAACCACCTTCAACCAAAACCAACCCAAAAGAACCGATCAACCTTCATGCGCAAACTAGTAGTGGTCAATAATCCCAAAGACTGGGATCTTGATGTAGAGGATGTAGAAGTGGTAGACGCGCAACGGTACTTAACGGACCCCGCCTACACAGAACTGAAGAGCGCCCGCATTTTCAACCTTTGCCGGTCTTACAAATACCAGAGCAGCGGCTACTACGTCTCGCTGCTGGCCGAGGCCAGGGGCCACCGGGCAATCCCCAACGTGACCACCATCCAGGACCTGAAGTCGCAGACCATTGTGCGGGCCATCACCGATGAGATCAACGAGACCATCC
Source organism: Rufibacter psychrotolerans (assembly GCF_016924645.1). Taxonomy (GTDB): domain Bacteria; phylum Bacteroidota; class Bacteroidia; order Cytophagales; family Hymenobacteraceae; genus Nibribacter; species Nibribacter psychrotolerans. Next base: position 49,639 of record NZ_JAFFJV010000004.1, read on the forward strand.
AGAAAAGTCTATCCAAGCTCAAGTCCAAGAACTTCACGCTCAGCATTTACTTTGGGCAAAATGTAGCCAAACAGTACGAAAAACTCAGCAAGCAGCTGCATGACCTGTTCCAGGCGCCGCTGCTCAGGGCGCAGTTTGTGTACAACAAAGAGTGGGTGCTGGAGAGCATCAACCCCATACCGGTGAACGAAGTGCCCGAGCACCACCTGCGCGACCTCTACCGGTTTGCCAAGGCCTACTTTGCCCGCAACCGCTTCTCCAGCCAGCGCACCAACAAGAAAATCTACGACCTGGCCATCCTGGTGAACCACGCCGACAGTGACCCACCTTCCAACGACCGGGCCATCCAGAACTTCATGGAAGCGGCCGAGGGGCTGGGGTTCTATACCGAGCTCATCACCAAGGAAGATTACCGCCGCCTGTCAGAGTTTGATGCCCTGTTCATCCGGGAGACCACCTCGGTGAACCACCACACCTACCGCTTCGCCCGCCGGGCGCACGCCGAGGGCCTGGTGGTGATTGACGACCCGGTGTCCATCCTGCGGTGTACCAACAAAGTGTACCTGGCCGAGCTGCTGACCAAGGCCAAGGTGAACATTCCCAAGTCCATGATCATCCACCGCGACAACTGCTGCAAGGTGGTGGGGGAACTGGGCCTGCCCTGCGTCCTCAAAAAGCCCGATTCCTCTTTCTCTCAAGGGGTGGTGAAGGTAAAGACCGAGGAGGAACTGGCCGAGCAGCTGAAGGAAATGCTGGCGGAGTCTGACCTGATCATCGGGCAGGAGTTCCGGCCCACCGAGTTTGACTGGCGCATTGGCGTGCTGGACAAGCAGCCCCTGTACGCCTGCAAGTACTTTATGGCCAAAGACCACTGGCAGATCTACAACTGGGAAGGCAAGAAGAAAGACATCACCGGCACCTTTGAAACTGTGCCCTTTGAGGAGGTGCCGTTTTTTGTGCTGCACACCGCCCTTAAAGCGGCCAACCTCATCGGTGATGGCCTGTACGGCGTAGACCTGAAGGAAATTGACGGCAAAGCCTACGTGATTGAAGTGAACGACAACCCCAACATTGACCACGGCGTGGAAGACAAAATCCTGAAAAAAGACCTGTACCACACCATTCTCAAGTCCATAAAGCGACGCATTGACAACCAGAAGAAATTTGAGAACCCATGAGCCAGGCTAAAAGATTAAGGTTGTTTGAAGGCTTCGGGGTGGAGATGGAGTACATGATCGTGGACCGCGACACCCTGGCGGTGAAACCCATCGCCGATGAGGTCCTGAACGCCGAGGCGGGCCAGCTCACGTCTGACGTGGAGCGGGGCCCCATGGCCTGGTCCAACGAGCTGGTGCTGCACGTGCTGGAGCTGAAGACCAACGGACCGGCTCCGGAGCTAGCTCCTTTGGCCCACCTGTTCCACGCCGAGGTGCAGCGGGTGAACGAGTTGCTGCGGCCCCATCATGCCATGCTGCTGCCCACCGGCGCCCACCCGTTTATGGACCCTTTTCGGGAAACCCGGCTGTGGCCCCACGAGGCCAGCGAGATTTACGAGGCCTACAACCGCATCTTCAACTGTCAGGGGCACGGCTGGTCTAACCTGCAGAGCACGCACCTGAACCTGCCGTTCGGGTCAGACCAGGAGTTTGGCCGGCTGCACGCGGCCATCCGGCTGGTGCTGCCGCTCATCCCCGCGCTCAGTGCCGCCTCGCCGGTGCTGGATGGCCGACCCACTGGGCTGCTGGATACCCGGCTGGAGGTGTACCGCACCAACCAGCAGCAGATCCCGCTCATTGCCGGACAGGTGGTGCCCGAGGCGGTGTTTTCCCAGGCGCAGTACGAGGCGGAGATCTTCCAACCCATGTTCCGGGCCATTGCCCCCCATGACCCACAGGGCGACCTGCAGGACGAGTTCCTGAACTCGCGCGGCGCCATTGCCCGGTTCAGCCGGGGCGCCATCGAGATCCGGATCATCGACAACCAGGAGTGCCCCCTGGCCGATGTGGCTATAGTAACGTTGGTAACCGAGGTGCTCAGACAGCTGGTGGCTGAAACCTGGAGCAGCTATGAAAACCAGCAGAAAGCCTCTACCGAGGAGTTGGCCTCAGTTTTCCTGGATTCCCTGAAAAACGGCCCCGAAACGGAAATCAGGCACGCCGCCTACCTGCACCTGCTGGGCTACCCGCAGCCCGAGGCCACGCTGCAGGAAGTCTGGTCCCACTTATGGGCGCGGGTGCAGCAGAGCCTCGTGTTTACGCCCGAGGTTACCCAGGCCATCGAAACCATCCTGCGGGAAGGCCCGCTGGCGCAGCGCCTCCTGCGGGCTTTGGGACCGGACCCTTCCCCGGAACAGATCAAAGCCGTATACCAGCAACTGGCCGAGTGCCTGGCGCAGAATAAACTATTCGCCCCGTGAATGCCCCGCGGTTAAAAGTACTGCTCACGTGTGAACACGGCGGCAACCAGGTTCCGCCGGAGTACGCCCCGCTTTTCGCGGGGGCAGAAGCCGTGCTGGCCACCCACCGCGGGTACGACCTGGGGGCTCTGGAGCTGTTCCACCGGTTCAAAGACACCGCCGATTTTTCTGTGTACAGCACCACCAGTCGTTTGGTGGTGGAGCTGAACCGATCCCTGCACCACCCAAAGCTGTTCTCAGAGTTCATGCAGCCGCTTTCGGCCGGTGAGCACCAGGCGGTGCTGGAGCAGTATTATTACCCTTTCCGCCAGCAGGTAGAAGACAAGATCAGGGAATGGGTGGGGCAGGAGTACCCGGTGCTGCATCTGTCGGTGCACAGCTTCACGCCTGAGCTGAACGGGAAGGTGCGCACCGCCGATGTGGGCCTGCTCTATGACCCGCGCCGCGAACGGGAGCAGTTGTTTGCGGCGCTCTGGCGGCAGCGGCTAGAGCTCGCGCTGCCCCGGTTTAAGATCCGGTACAACTACCCCTACAAAGGCACCGCCGATGGGTTTGTAACTTACCTGCGCAGGCGTTTCCCCAATAGACAGTATGCCGGCCTGGAGCTGGAGGTGAACCAGAAGTTCTCGGAAGGAGACCCCGTGCACTGGCGCCAGGTGCAGGAAGGGCTGGTCCATACTTTTACGCAAGTGCTCTAACCAAACCCCCTAAAAGGCAGTATATGTACCAACCCCGGACTTAACCGGGCGCTGATCTATCGTACACTAAAACTATGAAAAAATGAGTTGGATTCTTGAACTGCTCGTGAATGCGGGGGTGATCCTGCTGATGGCGTACATCTTGCCGCAGGTCACCATTAAAAGCTTCTGGACTGCCCTCTGGGTGGCCCTGCTGGTGTCTATCCTGAGTGTGCTCATCGGCTGGATTCTCACCTTTATCCTGAACCTGGTCACGTTCTTCCTGCTGGAGTTTGTGGTGAAACTGATCGTATCGGCCATCGTGCTGAAGATCGCCGACAAGCTGGTGCGCAACTTTGAGATCAAAGGCTTCTGGCCGGCGCTGGTCATTGCCATTGCCCTGTCGTTGGCCAGTACCTTCATCAACCGCTCCAGCGAGGACCGGGAGGAGATTTCTTCCCTGCCGGTGCAGCCGGTTGAGGCAATCGCCTAACCTCCCCAATACCTTTATCTAAAAACGCGGGCTTCTGGCAAGAGGCCCGCGTTTTTGCGTTTAATCCAGGAAAACTGCCCTGAAACGCACTTTGCCGCAGCGGCCTGCCTAAGTTTTCAGGCTGTTTTCAGAAAAATAGGGCCGAAACACGGCGGGGCTGCACCTTGGTCAAACCAGCTTATTACCCCTAACTCCATGCCACCGCGCGGGTCAACGGGCACAGGTTAGTAGCCCTGAGATAAGCTTACCTGGTCCCTGATTTCCTGTCCGGAGCTGAACCTCTGTAGGTTGGCCAGAAAGCGGTCTATCTTCCGTTCCACTTCGTGGGCCTGTCCGCCGCCGGTGTGCTGGGTGAGCAGCACGTTTTCCATCTGCCAGAGCGGGCTTTCCTGGGGCAGAGGCTCTACCTGGGTAACGTCCAGCACGGCGCCGCCCAGGTGGCCTTCCTCCAGCGCCTTGATCAGGGCCGTTTCATCGGTGGTGTTGCCCCGGCCCACGTTCGCGTACAGGCTGCCTTTTTTCATCTGCCCAATGAAGTCGGCGTTGACATAGTGGTGCAGGTTGCCCGGCAGCGTATTGATCACAATGTCGGTGTGGGGCAGGTGCTGGAGGAGCTTTTCGCGGGAGTGAATTTGGGCGGTGGGGTTGTGCCGGGCAGTCATCAGAACATTGGCCCCAAACCCCTCCAGCATCTTTTTGGCTGCCAGCCCAATGGTACCGGCACCCAGAATAACCACCGATTTGCGGCTCAGTAACTCCAGGGTGAACCTCACCTGCTTGCCCTGCCAGACTTTCTCCTGCTGGAGTTTCACCAAAGTGGGCAGCCCACGGTAGAGCGCCAGGATGCCGGCCACCATGGTCTCGGCGCACGCCTCGGCGAAGAAGTTGCCCATGTTGGCCACCGTGGCGCTGACCTGCACCCGCTGGTACTGGTCAAACCCCGCCGAATCCAATTGCCAGAATTTCAAAGAAGGCGCTCCGCCGGTAAACCAATCGGCCGGAGGGTTGCCCAACAGCAGGTCAGCGCCCGAAAAAGCCTCCCGGCCTTGCTGCGGGTCCGCCGCCGAATAGAGAAAAGGAGTGATGCCGGTGGGGAGGTGTTCCAATAAATAAGCCTGCTGGTGCTGGTCCAGCTCTGAGTAAATGAAAAGGTGCATTACGCGTAAGGGTTGGTCCGGTGCCCCAAGGTAAGCCCTTTCCGCTGAAATTTTGGCCTACTGGGTGCTTTCTTGCACGCTATCTGGGGCCGCTGAGGCGAAGCCCAATAAATTCTCCTACCTTTGCGCACTTTTCGGCAAAAGAGGCCGAAAACAAGGGAGGCCAGCTTGTTTTATGTTTTACTAAATATGTTAGCATAGATATGGGGCGCTGCGGAAGTAGATGGAGAGAAAAGAAAGCTCTCTTATAGTTTACTTACCAGTTAGTAAGTATCTTTGAGCAAAAGGAAAGCGCCTATGACAACCCGTACCGACACCAAAGAAAAGATTCTGGACCTGGCCGAGGCCCTGATGCAGGAGAAAGGTTTTGGCGAGTTCAGTTACGCCCACCTTTCGGCGGAGCTGAACATCAAGAACGCGGCAGTGCACTACCATTTTCCCTCCAAGGAAGATCTGGGCAAGGCCATCATAGAGCGGGCAGGGCAGCGCTTTCTGGACTGGTGCCAGCAGGAGTCCATGCAGCAGGTAACTGCTAAAGAAAGGCTCTCTGCCTTTATGGACGTGTATTACCGGCAAAACCTGGAACGCGGTATTCGGCTGTGCCTGGTGGGTAGTTCGGCGGCGGCTTTTCCGGCTTTGCCGCCGGGCATGCAGCAGGAGGTGTTGGCAATGACCAGTCAAATCCTGGAGTGGCTGGCGCGTACCTTAGAGGAGGGGCGGGAAAACTGGGAGTTCAACTTCAACGGCTCGGCGCGGGCAATGGCGGGGGTGTTCCTCAGTGCCATATCCGGGGCCTTGCAGTTGTCCCGCATTGGCGGCGAAAGCTTTTACGCTGCCACCGTTCAGCAGCTATGGAACCAGCTGGTGGTGAAAACTTAATTCAAGAGAAAAATAAACTTACTTACTACTAAGTATATGCAATTAAAACGCGTAGTCATTACCGGCATGGGAGCCTTGACCCCCATTGGCAACAACCTGGCCGAATACCGGAAGGGCTTATTTGAAGGACAGAGCGGAGCCGGCAACATCACCCGCTTTGACACCACCCGGTACAAAACCAAATTCGCCTGCGAGGTGAAAGGCTATTACCCGCTGGCACACTTTGACAAGAAGTCGGCCCGCAAGACGGATCTTTTCTGCCAGTACGCCCTGGTGGTGGCCGACGAGGCCCTGGCGCACTCGGGCCTGCTGGAGAGTACGGTGAATCGGCAGCGGGTGGGCGTGATCTGGTCTACCGGCATGGGCGGCATGATTTCCTTCCAGGAGGAGGTGCTGAACCTGGCGGCCAACCACATGAACCCGCGGTTCAATCCGTTCTTCATCACCAAGATCATCGGCGACATCAGCTCGGGCATGATTTCCATCAAGCACGGGTTCCAGGGGGTGAACTTCAACACGGTGTCGGCCTGCGCTTCTTCCAGCCACGCCATCATTGACGCCTACAACTACATTAGGCTGGGCAAAGCCGATGCCATTGTGACCGGCGGCTCGGAGGCGGTGGTGACCGAAACCGGCATTGGGGGCTTCAGCGCCATTAAGGCTTTGTCGCAGAACAATGCCTCACCGGCCACGGCATCGCGGCCCTTTGACCAGAACCGCGATGGCTTTGTGCTGGGTGAGGGAGCCGGCGCCCTGGTGCTGGAGGAACTGGAGCACGCCCTCAGCCGGGGAGCTACCATTCTGGCCGAGGTGATAGGAGGGGGCGTGAGCGCCGATGCCTACCACATTACCGCCACGCACCCCGAGGGAGCCGGCGCGCTGCTGGGCATGCAGGATGCGCTGAACGAAGCCGGCATCACCGCCGACGACGTGGATTACCTGAACCCGCACGCCACCTCCACGCCGCTGGGCGACGAAAGCGAGGCCAAGGCCATTGAACGTCTGTTTGGGGAAAGTTTTGGCAAGGTGGCCATCAGCGCCACCAAGTCTATGACCGGGCACCTGCTGGGCGCTGCGGGGGCCGCCGAAGCCATTGCCTGCGTCCTGGCCATCCAAGAGAACAAGGTGCCGCCCACCATCAACTGCGAAACCCTGGACCCCGAGATCAACCCCAGCTTCCCGCTGGTGCGCGACAAGGCCCTGGCGAAAACCATTGACATTGCCATGAGCAACACCTTCGGGTTTGGCGGGCACAATGCCACCCTGGTGCTGCGGAGGTACCAGGCGTAACAGGGGTGGTTTTGGGCCGGTTTCTTGAAAAACGGCTCCAAATCTGGATACCTTATCTATAAAAAGAGTGGCTTGCTTTTAAGGAGAGCAAGCCACTTTAGTTTTTGGTTCTTTTTCAGGAAAACTGCCCTAAAACGGGCTTATTCCTCGTCTTCGTAGTAGAGCTTGTAGAATTTGCGGCCATCGGCGTCCACGCCTTTCTCAATCATGTCTTTGTTGCCGTGGATGTACACGTGGAAGTTCTTGTCCAGCTTGAGCACGCTCTTGAACACGCGGGCCTGCTTCTTCACAGCCTGCGGCGAGATCTCAAAGCTGTCTTCCAGTTCAATGTCGTAGTTCTGGCGGTACTCGGTGTCGTAGTTGTTGAAGGACTCAATCAGGTCGGGTTGCCCGAACACCTCGGCCACGAATTCCTCCTTGTCATAGGTCTCGTGCTTGTTGAAGTACTCCACTGATTTGTTCAGGAGCACGATCTGGTCGGTTTTCTCCACCTCAAACTCCTCTGACAGGCGCTCAGAGATAAACTCCTTGGCCAGGTTGAGCACGTGGTTGGTCTGGTGGAACTCATTGTTGATCTGGGTGAGGCCCAGGAAATTCTCGCGCCAGTACTGGGCCTCCTCGCCGCGGTTCTGGTTGTCAATGATGGCCACCAGGAAACCCTCCTCGGGCTTGGTGTTGAAGATGATGCAGCCTTTGTCAAACTTGTTGGAGTCAATGCCCTCCAGGTACTCCATGGTGAAATCGCGGTTCTTGCGCGACACGTCAAAATAGCCGCTCTTCACCTCGGTCTTGAAAATGCCCACGGCCTCTACCACGCGCTCCTCAATCTCGCAATTGATGAAGTGCGCCACGTACAGCTCGCCGGGTTTTATCTTGGGATGCGTGGTGCTCTCAAACAGGTGGCGGGCAATGCTGCGGGTGTTCTCATGGAAGGCGGCTTTGTCGGCGAAGATGTTTTCGGCGTAGCTGTACACCTCATTGAACTGGAGGGAGGTGGGGTGGGCGAATTTAAAGCGCTCGTGGGCCTGGGTGAGCTTGGTGAGGAAGAACTTCTCCAGTTTCTGGGCCAGGCCATCGCCAAAGTCGAACTGGTTTTCTGAGAGCGTGAGTTTCTGTTCCAGGCCCTTGTTGCCCACGTGGTGGATGGAAAGGCTGGTGAGCGAGGCGGTGTCAAATTTCATGAAGCAGGAGGCTGGTCTTACAGTTGGCTGAAGTTGGGCCCGCAAAAATACGGAATCTCCCTTAACCGGAACTCACCGGGGCCAGGCTTAGCGCTTAATTAGAGTTGTTTTTGGGCCTGTTTCCGGAAATCTGCCCTGAAACGCACCTAAGCCCCGGCAAATCCGGCAGGAGAGGGGCATGAAGATGAACGGGAAATTAGGGGTGCGGCTTGCGCAACTGCGCGAATCCTCTAACTTACCGGCATCTTTGCATTAGAACGGTTCCTCCTTGAAAACTGTGTTTCTCATTACCGGATATGTGTTGGTGGGCGTTTCGGCCCTGGTGATCCTGTACTTTCTGGTGGCCTTTGCGTTAGCGCGCATGCGGGTGCCCGGGGAGCCTGTGCCCGAGGAGCAGCAGGAAATCTCCATTTACATCCTGCACAACGGCGTGCACACCGATCTGGTGGTGCCCCTAAAGAGCGATGTCTATGATTGGCTCCATTATGTTAACTACCGGCATACCAAAGGCCAGGATGCATCGGCGCGGTTCGTGGCATTTGGGTGGGGCGACAAAGGCTTTTACCTGGATACGCCCACCTGGGCCGACCTGAAGGCGAGTACCGCCTTTAAGGCCATGACGGGGCTGGGCGCCTCGGCGATTCACGCTACTTTTTATAGAAACATGCAGGAAAACGCCGCTTGCCGCAGATTAGGTCTCAGCAAGGAGCAGTACGCCCGGCTGGTGCGCTACATCCAGAGGAGGTTTGACCTGGATACCGCCGGCAACACCATCCTGATAAAAACCGATGCGCAGTACGGCCAGGCCGACGCATTCTACGAAGCGAAGGGACGTTACAATTTATTCTTCACCTGCAACACCTGGGCGAACGAGGGGCTGAAAGCCTGCGGGCAAACCGCCTGCGTTTGGACGCCGTTTTACAAAGGAATTTTCTACCACTATGACAAACCTTTGCGGCAACATGCACCTGGCAGGTAAACCGGTAAACGTTGCAGGTAAAAGCCCTCATGTGTCTCCAATTTGGGCCTACTTAACATATAATAAGCTATAAGGCTTTTTAAATATGGAATATTTATTTGCCCTATAATTTATATTATGTTAAGTGATGCATGTAAAGGATGCCTATCACCTTCAAGTCACTCTTGCTTCCTCTTCTCTACATTGTGCCTGCACGTGAATGATTTCAACCATTTTCTGGATTAACTGCTACGAAACAGCTTGATTGAATTGTTGTTAGCGTTTTACAGCCAGTTTCATCAAAATAAGTCTAAACCAGGCAGTACAAACGAATGCTTGCGCGAACAGCAATCAAGTGATAAAAACTTGGTGTGGTTGGGCGTACTAAACTGGTCCAGACAGCGCGGAGTTCTGGGTGCCGTGCCCTGCTGCGCTGCGCAGGCAAAGGCATAAAAAAAGCTGCCCTAAAAACGGCAGCTTTTCTAAAGAACATCTATTTTCTAGACTACACAACCAGCCCGGTCCTATTTCCGCTTTTTCTCCATGGCTACTACCTGGGGCTTCGGCTTGGCATTGGTGAGTTCGTCATACAAGATGTAGCCTACCATATCTCCCTTAGAAACAATGGCCCAGTGCGTGTTATGCCTCCGATGGTACAGAATATCGTCGGTGGTTTTCAGGCTGGTCAGGACTTCGGCACAGGTGCCAGGCTGCCGGTACATTTTCACTTCATCTAACTTCACCTGGGCCGGAATGGGTTGTTTCTTGGGTTGTGTCTGGGCAAACCCCAGAACAGGCAACGTGAAAAGGGCTATGAACAAGAAGAGTTTTTTCATGATGGTAACGCGTAAAAAAGGACTTACACTCTCAAGGAAACACGAAGGGCTACAAGGAACTGTAGGGATGATGTGGACCACAGGGCTTGGGGTGCCAGGATGGACAGGGTGCTGATGGGTATTATGATGAGGGGCTTGGCGGAAGAACTCTTTTTTTACCAGACCCGGGTGTGGGCCGCTTTCGCTTTCATGATCAATTGTGTATGCCTTGGTTTGCTCCCAAAGCCACTCCCAGGGCTAACCCCAGGCCAGGAAAATTCCTAACAGGCCCTTTGCCAGCCACAGCCAGAAAAGGCGCGGGCACCTGTCTTATTTAGAATCTTTTAGCTAAATGAAGATAACTGTGTCATTTCATTAACGTTAGTAAAGATAATTGGGCATGAATTGCACCACAATAGTGATTTGTAGCTATTTTGTTATTTAAAGCCACCGCTTATGACACCTTATCCCAGGCTCGTATGAGGAGTTGCTGAACTGGTCACGACCTGCTACGGTTTTCCAGCTTCCGGCGCCAGAAGAACTCTGGCGGCAATTGGGCATCCAGAGCCACGCTTTCTATGCGCAGGCCCCTATTTTCTACCTGGTAGACTACGCCAACGGCAAATACCTGCACCTTGACGAGGCCTGTGAGCCGCTGCTGGGCCTCAGCCGGCAGACCTTGGCAGAGGCGGGTCCCTCCTTTTACACCAGCCTGTGGCACCGCAGCGATTACCGGACCTACAATTCGCTGATCTTCCCCAAAATCATGGGGTTCCTGAAGAGCCAACCCCTGGAAACCGCCCCTACGTTTTCATTCACGTTCAATTACCGGGTGGTCCTGAAAGACCAGCAGCTGCTTTGCCTGCTGCAGCGGTCAGTGTTCTACCTGGCCCCCGACCACACGCCCCTGGCCGCCCTGGGCTTTGTCATTGACATCAGCCATTTCAAAGAAGACAGCCGCATCATCTTCACCATTGAGAAAGTAGACAAGGCTTTCACTTCAGACGGCGGAGGCAATCCCATCTACAAAGCCATCTATTTCCCGGAGAAAACCCGCGACGTGCTCAGCAAACGCGAAGTGGAAGTGCTGCAGTGCATTCATGAGGGCCTCAGCAGCAAGCAGATCGCCGACCGGCTCTGCGTCAGCGTGAACACCATTCACAACCACCGCAAGAAAATGCTGGAGAAGACCAGCAGCAGCAACACCGCAGAATTGCTGAGCTACTCGGTGAAACACGGGCTTATCTAAGACCAACCGGGGCAGCCCCGGTTTCTGCGGGAAAGATTTGGGGCCAGGCACAACTTTCAAAGGCAAATTGAGGTAGGCATAGAAAAATTAATTTGCGTAACCATGGCGACACAGACCTCCTTTGATGAACTTTTAAATACCAAGCAGAAAAAGCTGGCTTTCTTCCAGAACCTGATTCTGGTGGCCATTGCCGATAAGTATGTAGACGAGCAGGAAAGCGATTTTCTGGTGAACATTGGCCGGCGCCTGAACCTGACCGAGGAAGACACCACCCCAATTGCCAACAACCTGCCCCTGTTGTCCTTCATCATTCCGGAAGAAGGCCTGCAGAAAACCATGGAACTACAGACCCTGGTCCTGATGGTTTTGCAGGATGGCCGGATTGATGACAAAGAATACAACCTCTGCCTGGAGTACGCCCGCCGGATTGGCTACAGCAAAGACACCCTGGACGAATTTATCGCTGAGCTCAGCAAATCCTGAGGCATCACAGAACTACTGCCCTGCAGTATTAAACTTCTCCCTTAACTAAAAAGGCTCCCAGGGAGCCTTTTTAGTTAACATAATACAAGTTGGTTTATTTCGCCGAAGTGCCGGCGGCAGGCAGAGCGCTAAACAGCTTCTCCATGCCCTCCGAGATTCTTTCCTGCACTTTCTCGGCTTTGTCCGGGATCACTGACTCGGCCTCGGCGCTCCAGACCAGTTCATTGCTGGCCCGGTCTACCAGGTGCACCGACACGGTGCCTTCTTTGTAGCGGCCCACCTCCACTTCCCGGCTCTTCCAGGTGTACCTGCGCTGCCCCATGTAGAAAGGCGGGTCGGTCCTGATGTCGGTTTGGCGGGTTTGGGTCTTTTCCTGCACCACCACGCCCACGTTCACCTGCAAATCAGCATTAGATTCGGAAGGTCGCAGGCCGCGCTGCGCCAGTTGTCTGGTGATTTCCTGTTTCAGGGAGTTCACGTATTCCGGCGGAATGGGAATGCCCGCGGTATCGGCGCTGGTGGTTACCTCCATAAAACTGAAGGTCTGGTATTTACCAAGGTTAAAATCCTGGGCGGCATTGGTGTTCACTACCCTCACCGAATTGCAGGCCCCCAGGTTGAAGGCCAGCAAGGTCAGGCAAATTGCAATCCATTTCAGTCTCATGGTTCTCTCGTTTGTACTGTTTGAGTGTACTGGAATGAGAACGAATGGTTTACCTAATCATTGTTAGGTAGGCGCGGCAGACACCATTACACTTTACTGCGCTGCGGCGGCATCTGCCTCCAGCCCCCGCACCATTAACCGGGCGGTTGAGGGGTTGGTGGCCAGCGCCACGTTATGCAAGTCGCACAGGCGCATGAGCATCTGCACGTCTGGTTCATGCGGGTGTTTGCCCAACGGATCTCTGAAGAAGATAACGGCCTGCAGTTTTCCTTCGGCCACCAGGGAGGCAATCTGCGCATCGCCCCCTTTGGGGCCCGACAGGAGTTTCTTTACTTTGAGGCCCGTCTGCTCCACGTACTGACCGGTGGTGCCGGTTGCCACCAGCTTGATGTTCTGAAAGAGGGCAGCGTGGTCTTTCACAAAGGCAATCATCTCGGCTTTTTTCCCGTCATGGGCAATGATGGCAATTCCTTTTCCTTTAGGCATACAAACGATTTGGTTTTGGTTAAAGCTACTAGTTTTAGGGGAACCGGCTATAAAAGGCAGGCAATTATATCTTAATTCTTGAATACCGGAAAAGTAACCGCACAAAAAAAGGGGCTTTTTAGGCCCCTTTTTGAGAAATCAATGAAAAACTACAGTTGCTGCAGCAGGGTATCCATGCGCTTGGCATCGGCCTGTCTGTCTAAGGCGGTGTACACTTTCAGCAGAGACTGAACGGTGGTGCGGTCTTTCGGCTGGGCTTTCAGGGCAGCTTCAAAGTGCGGCAGCGATTGCGCGAAGAACTTTTTGGCTTCAGCCTGCATGGCTTTGCCCTTCTTCTGGTACTCGGCCAGGCTCATTTTGTTGGCCCGGTTGTTCAGGTTGGCTCCTTTGTTGAAGTAGAACACCCCCAGGTTGTACTGCGCGTCAAAGTTGTTCGGGTCCAGCTCGGCGGCTTTCTGGTAGGCGGTCAGGGCTTCCTCTGGTTTCTTCAGGCGCTCCAGCATGTTCCCTTTCACTGTGTACAGGTTGGCGTTGTTGGGGTCTGCCTGAATAGCGGCATCCAGCTTGGCCATGCTCTCGGTTTCTCTGCCCGATTTCAGGTACAGGTCCAGTTCCTGTAACATGAAGTTACGGTCGTTAGGGTACTTGGCGCGGGCTTTCTCCAGGATGGCCAGCGTTTCCTGATCGTTTTTCTCCACGTTGGAGGAAATGTACAGCAACTGGTTGAACACCGTGGCAGAGGCCAGGTTTTTGTCTACCAACTGGTTGTACAGTTTCTTGGCAGAAGCGTAGTCCTCGGCACCGGCAGCGGCGTAGGCCGCATAGATGTACGCGGTAGTATCTTCCGGCTTGTAGGTGATGGCCTCCTGGTACGCTTTCTGGGCTTCGGCAAACTTTTTGTTGTTGTAGTGCTCTACCCCGGCGTTCAGGGCAAAGGCGTACATGTTGCTTTGCAGAGCCTCTTTGCGCTTGTTGGCCTCCTCGGTGAATTCTTTCTTCTTGGCGGTAGACTCCAGCTCAATGGTTTTGTTGAACGCCTCAAAGGCTTGTTTGGAAGCCTCGGCCGGGTCCATCAGTTTGCCGTAGATGGGGTGCGTTGACATGTCCTGGTAAATCACGCCTTTGTAGTACCAGGCCTTTGGGGCAGCCTTGGTTTTCTCGTGGCCTACGGCTTTGTCAATCTCTTCTTTGGCTTTGTCAAGGGTACCTTTCTGCTGGTACATGATCGCACTGGTCACGGCTGAGTTCTGGGCAAAGGCTATTTGCATAGAGACTACCGCGGCAGCAGTTAAAAGAAACTTTTTCATTGCTTTCTTTAGATTATGGTTGTTTGTGTAATACTAATAAGGTTTAAACAGATAAGCGAACTTAGTTCTCACTTATTGTCTCCGGATCAATAAGATCGGTCGGGTTCAGGGCTTCGTCTACCGGCAGCTCAGATTCGTTCAGGATCACTTCGGTTTTGTCCTCCACTTCAATCTTGGCTACGGAAGAAATCTCATCGCCCTCGTTCAGCCTGATCAACCGTACCCCTTGTGACACCCGGCCAATCACCCGCAGATCTGCCACCCGCAGGCGGATGGTAATGCCCGATTTGTTGATGATCATGAGGTCGTCTGAGTCCAGAACACCCATGATGGCCACTAAGTGCCCGGTTTTCTCGGTGATGTTGAGGGTTTTCACCCCTTTCCCGCCGCGGTTGGTAATCCGGTACTCTTCCAGCGCTGATCTCTTTCCGAAGCCTTTTTCAGAAACTACCAGCAAATTGGTATCTGGGTTGTGTACACAAACCATACCAACTACTTTGTCGTCGTCTCCGGCTAAGGTTACGCCACGCACCCCGGCCGCCGTACGGCCCATGGTACGTACCTTCTCCTCGTTGAAGCGAACGGCCCGGCCAGAACGCAGCGCAATGATGATATCATTGGCCCCGTTGGTGAGCTGCACGTCCAGCAGGCGGTCGCCCTCGTTGATGGTGATGGCCTGGATACCGGCGGCTCTTGGTCTTGAATACGCCTCCAGCGGTGTTTTCTTGATGGTGCCCTGCTCGGTGCAGAACACCAGGTAGTTGTTGAGGACGTAGTCTGGGTTCTTGAGCCCGTGTACGTTGATCACCGCCCGTACCTTGTCTTCTTTCTCAATGTTGATCAGGTTCTGGATGGCGCGTCCTTTGGTGGTCTTGCCGCCTTCCGGAATTTCGTACACTTTTAACCAGAACACTTTGCCGGCTTCGGTAAAGATGAGCAGGTAATTGTGCGTGCTCGCAATGAACAGGTGCTCGGTGAAGTCGTCCTGCTTAGACGCGGCCACGCCCCTTGAACCTACCCCACCCCGGCTTTGGCTGCGGTATTCAACCAGGGGCGTGCGCTTGATGTAGCCCTCGTGCGAGATGGTGATCACCATGTTCTCATCCGGGATCATGTCTTCCAGGGAGATGTCACTGGACACCATTTCAATCTGGGTGCGGCGCTCGTCGCCGTAGCGGTCTCTCAGGTCGGTGAGCTCCTCTTTGATGATGCTCATTCTCAGGCCCTCGTCGGCCAGCACTTGGGTCAGGTAATCAATCTGCTGCTTGATCTCCTCGTACTCTTTCACAATCTTGTCGCGCTCCAGGCCGGTTAACCGCTGCAGACGCATGTCCAGAATGGCCCGGGCCTGAATGTCTGACAGGCTGAACCGCTCAATCAAACCGGTGCGGGCAATCTCTGGGTCGCGCGAAGAGCGAATCAGGTTGATCACCTCATCCAGGTTGTCCAGGGCAATCAGCAAGCCCTCCAGGATGTGGGCGCGCTTGCGGGCCTCTTCCAGCTCAAACTCGGTCCGCCGGATCACCACTTCGTGGCGGTGGTCCACAAAGTGCTTGATCTGGTCTTTCAGGTTCAGGGTCATGGGCCGGCCGGCCACCAGGGCTACGTTGTTCACCCCGAAGGAAGACTGCAACTGTGTGTACTTGAACAGGTTGTTCAGGACCACGTTGGGCACGGCGTCGCGCTTCAGGTCATACACAATGCGCAAGCCTTCGCGGTCCGACTCATCGCGCAGGTCAGAGATGCCTTCAATTTTCTTCTCGTTGATGAGGGCTGCGGTCTTCTCAATCATGGCGGCTTTGTTCACCATGTAGGGAATCTCAGTGACAATGATCTGGTCCTTGCCCGTTTTAGACGTTTCAATCACCGCTTTGGCTCGCACAATCACGCGACCGCGGCCGGTTTCAAACGCCGATTTCACGCCATCGTACCCGTAGATAATTCCTCCGGTGGGGAAATCAGGCGCGGTGATGTACTTCATGAGGTCGGCCACGGTAATCTGCGGGTCATCAATGTAGGCGATGATGCCGTTCACCACTTCGGTGAGGTTGTGGGGGGCCATGTTGGTGGCCATGCCCACGGCAATGCCCGAGGTACCGTTTACCAGCAGGTTGGGCAGCTTGGCCGGCAGCACGCTGGGTTCCTTGAGGGAGTCGTCAAAGTTGGGCACAAAGTCCACGGTGTTCTTCTCCAGGTCGGCCAGCAACTCGTCGGCTATGCGCTTGAGGCGGGCCTCGGTGTAACGCATGGCCGCCGGGGAGTCGCCGTCAATTGACCCGAAGTTCCCCTGTCCGTCTACCAAAGGGTAGCGCAGGGACCAGGGTTGGGCCATGCGCACCATGGTCTCGTACACTGAGCTGTCGCCGTGCGGGTGGTACTTACCCAACACTTCCCCAACAATCCTGGCGGATTTCTTGTATGCTTTGTTATAGGAAACCCCTAATTCAGACATCCCATACAACACTCTGCGGTGCACAGGTTTCAAACCATCGCGCACATCAGGAAGCGCCCGGGAAATGATAACGGACATTGAGTAGTCAATGTACGCGCCCCGCATCTCGTCCTCAATGTTGATGGGAATGATCCGCTCGTTTTCTGCCATTTTACTTCAATAGAGCTTAAATTTTGTACTTTTTATAAGCCTGCAATTTACGCAGAAAGATAGTGAAATACTAATTTTTAGCCTTCTTGCGG
Organism: Rufibacter psychrotolerans; assembly: GCF_016924645.1. Taxonomy (GTDB): domain Bacteria; phylum Bacteroidota; class Bacteroidia; order Cytophagales; family Hymenobacteraceae; genus Nibribacter; species Nibribacter psychrotolerans. The sequence goes on from NZ_JAFFJV010000004.1 coordinate 66,388, forward strand.
CTGCTCTTTCCAGACATTTCCTGCTTCATTTCCTTGCTGGGTTTGGGCAGCTTCTCGCCTATTCTGGGATTCTGTTTTTTGTACCAGGGCATGCCCCGGTACTCGCCTTCGCCGTGGCGGTGCACCATGCGGGTCTGGCACGAATTAATGGGGCAACTGGGGCGGCAGGACAGGGCCAGGCTGCCCACCAGCAGCAATGCAACAGGGAAAAGTTGTCTACCTAACATGTACTTCATAAGGAAAACGTAGGGGTTGATTTTTTACAAGGTAGAAATTAAAGCTCTAAACTGGTAAACCCTTGTCATTTCATAGCTATAATCCTATTGCCCTACCGCGTCAGAATTGACGGTTAGCCAATACTCTTCATACCGCCGACCTGCGCTGTACTAGCTCCTGTGCAGCTAAAACAGAAAAGGACAGCCAAGCAAAAGGCTGCCCTTTTCTGTTTTAGGGCTATTTAGAGAAAAACAGGTTAAAAACGCCGTGTCACGATGCCGCCTTTTTTGCTGTTCACCTCCACCGTTAGGTTGGGTTTGTGGGCCAGCACGGTCCAGCGCACTTTCACGGTGCCCCTGCCCGGGATGTTAGGCACCTCCAGGCGGGCGGGGTTGAGTTTCTGCTCAGTCGCTTTGCCCGGCGGGCCATTCTCCAACACCATACCTGATACCACGGTGGAGTCTTTGAGCGAGATAAAGTCGGGGCGTTCAATGCGCAGCTGCAGGTCCTGGCTGGAATGGGTGGGCAGGAGCCGCGTGTTGGTCACGGTGGCCACCACTTCGGTAAGGCCGTTGGGCAGCCGTTTAGTGGTTACCCCCTGTATCTCCAGGTGCGGCAATTGGTAGGCCTGGTACAGGGTAAGGGCCATGTTGCGGTGGGCGTCTTCGGCCAGCAAGAAGCTGGGGTGCAGCAAGAGATGGTTCCGGTTGAAGCCTCCAATCTCAATGGGACCGTACGTGGGGTGCTCAAAGGAGGTCCATTCCACGTAGGCATCCTGGAACAGGAGCATCTTGTCCAGCTCTTCCTGGGTCACCTCTGGCGCGCCTTCTAAGGCCAGTTTCCGGTCAAATTGCAGGTAAGGGGCCAAAAGTTCATTGGAGAAGGTGAAGACCCCGCGCGCCGCCTGGAACCAGTTCAGCTTGCCGCTGTAGCCCGCCATCAGCCCGGTGGAAACCTCCCGGTAGGTAAAATCGGGGATTACTTGCTCGGCTTGCTGAAGCAGCCGTCCATACACCGCCTGGTCGGGGTGCTGGTTGGTTGCCGGACTTCCTTCAACTCTCGGGCCCACTACCTCTATCCCGCCGTTGTAGTGGTAACTTTGGGCCCCGGCAATGTTGGGGTGCAGCATGATGAACTCCTTTACGGCCCGGGTTTCGGGCAGGGAGAAAGGGTATTTGTAGGCTCCGGGTTGGATGTAATCGGGTTGCCAGTTCCAGCCCCAGTCGCGGTTGGGGTCATAGTAGCCTGGCGCATCTTCGTTCACCAGGCCATCGCCGTCAGAGTCCAGGCCCTCGTAGCCCAGCAGTTCGTACTCGCCGGTCTGGCCTGCCGGGGCCGGTACCATCCTGAGCGGGTTTTTAGGGTCTGGAACGTAGTTGCCCTTCGCGGATTTGCGGCGCATGAGCGTGATAAAGCCATCCTGGTTCAGGTCTTCGGGTTGGTCTTCGTCTATCAGCCCATCGGCGTCATCGTCAATGGGAATCATGCCCGTACGCACCAGTTGGCCTTTGCTGGCTGCGTGCATGAGAAAGTCACGGCCGTCTGGGTTGATGGTGGGCAGGATGTAAAACGTTTTGTGCCGCAGCAGTTCCTTGATGAACCCATTGTTCTGGAAGTGCTCGGCCAGGTACCAGGCGGTGTACAGCGCGAACTCGGCCCCCTGGATTTGGTTTGAGCGGATGCTGCCGTCCAGGTACAGGGCGGGTTTGGTCTCGGGTTCGCCGCTGGTGAAATCGGTGACGGTCAAGACCCAGATGCGGCGGCCCTCAAAGGACTCGCCAATGGTCTCCAGCTTGACCAGGTCTGGGAACGCCTTGGCCAGTTTGGCGCAAATCTCGGTGAGGCCCGCGTAGTCATAGTACCGGTTCCAGTTCACGCTCACCCTTGGGTTCTGGGGCCATCCGGTGGCCTGGAATACCTGCTCAGGCGTTTGGGCCCAGGCCGATGGAACACCGGAAAACTGGAGCCCGGCGGCCAGAAACGCAACCCCTGCTAGTATCTTCTTCATTGTTCTGCGTTAGCGTAGGTACACTTCTTTGGATTGTTTGCCGGCCGTGGGGCTGCTGGCCTCTACCTGTACGTAGCCATTGCCCTTCACCACCCAGGAAACCTGAAATTTTGCTCCTCCGGCCAGGGCATTGCTCAGCTGGACGGGGTTGCCCGATACTACCTGCTGCCCGTTGGTGAGCTTGAGCGTTACGCGCACTTTCTGTACCCACTTGGTTTTATCCCCTATCTCGGCGTGGGTGGGCAGGGAGCCCTGGTTCACCACCTCGGCAATGATGCGGGTGAGCCCCTCTCCTGCTTTCTCCAGGTGAATGTTCCCTATTCTCAGTTGGGGCATCTTTTTGGCAAAAGCGGCGAAAAACCGGAAGTGCCTGGTGGCCAAGGGTTCCAGCAGGTGAACGGGCGGGGTATGCTTCACGTACGGCGCCAGGCCGCCTACCTCCACCTGCTGCCCCGGAAAGTCGGGGTGCTGGATGGCTTTCCAGGGCACAAAGGTGCCCACGTAGTCGTGGGCCTCGGCCCAGCGGAGGAAGTTCTCGTCTTCGTGCCCCGGGGCCTGAGTTGCTTCTTGCTCCTGGTTTTCGCCCTCGGGCCGGGGCATGGCCGGCACCCACCACCCGGGCGTGCTGTAGCTGAACCTGCCGTAGTGATAGTAGGCCCACTGCAGCACATCGCCCCCGGTGGGTGCTACCCTGGGCGCGTTTTTGGCCTGGGTGGTACTGTTGTAGAGCCGGGAAACTTCTTCCTGCACCAGGGCATCTTTCTCCAGCAGCCCGCTGATGAGGGGGCCGGCGGCCTTGTCCTGTTGGTAGCGCTGGGGCTCGGTGAGGGTATTGGCCGGCCCGAACACAAACACCGCGTACACGTTGCGGGCCTCAAACAGGAAGTCGGCGAAGGCTTTGGTTTCGCGCTCAGAGATGGGGTGCTCCCCGGCCCCGGGCTGGAAGTACGGGTACTCAAAGGTGAAATTGCGGTTGAACACCACGCCGCCCTCGGGGTCTTCGTTCCATTTGCCGTCTTTGTCGTTGTCAATGCCTTCGGTGAACAGGTGGTACTCGCCTTGCTCGCCTTTGGTCAGGTCGGCGGGCACCATCACGCGGGGATTTTCCTTGGAAGGTCTGAACGTGCCGGTCTTGCTCTTCACGCGCATCATGGTAATGAGCCCGTCGCGGTTCAGGTCCTCAAACGGATCTTCAAACATGCGGCCGTCGCGGTCATCGTCAATGGGCTGGGCATTGGCAGTGCGTTCCCAGCGCAGTTTCTCATGGTACTGCTCAGAGGCGTCGGGCATGAGGTTGGGGAACAGGTAAAAGGTCCTGGTCTGCAGCAGCTCGCGCACCGAGTCCTGCAGCACCGCGGCCTGCAGCATCTGCTCGGCCATCTGCATCACCAGCTCGGTGGTGGCCAGCTGGGTGCCCTCTACCCCGGCGGCGATGACCACGGCGGGTTTCTGGGCCGCGGCCTCCCGCCCCAGGGTAAGGAGCCACACCTCTTTACCGGTGGCTGTCTTGCCCACGGTGGTCAGGGAGCTGAGCTGGCTGTAGCGGCTGCTTAGTTTCTTGAGGCGGGCGGTGAGCTGGTCGTAACTCTGGTAGTCGCGCTGGGCCAGGGCCAGGGAGCTGATTCCGGTGAGCACCACCCCCAGCACCGCCGATGAAAGGATTTTATTCATGAGGAAGCGGAAGGGGTGGTAACTCCAGATGCGTCCACTTGGAAGGCGGCAGGCGCCGGTTCTTCGCCGTGCCACTCCCGCAGGAACTGTTGCACAAACTGCTGCATGTACTGGTGCCGCTCCTGGGCCATCTGCAAACCGGTGCGGGTGTTCAGGCGGTCTTTCAGCAGGAAGAGTTTCTCGTAGAAGTGGTTGAGCGTAGGGGCCTGGTTCTTCTTGTATTCCTCAAAGGAGGCGTGCAGCTGCGGCGCTTGCCCCGGGTGGTACATCTCGCGCCCCTTGTGGCCGCCGTAGGCAAAGGCCCGCCCAATCCCGATGGCCCCGATGGCATCCAGCCGGTCGGCGTCCTGTACTACCTGGGCTTCCAGGGTGGAGGGCGTGGTGTCTACGCCCGCGCCTTTGAAGGTGACCTCCCTGATGATCTGACACACCCGCGCGATCAGGCTTTCGGGGGCATGGTGCGAGGCAAGCCACTCCCGGGCCGCGCGGGGGCCGGCTTCCTCATCGCCGGCATGGAACTTCCAGTCGGCAATGTCATGGAGCAGGGCGCCCAGCTGCACAATGGTCAGGTCGGCCTGCTCTTGGCGGCCAATCTGCAGGGCGTTCTGCCACACCCGCTTAATGTGCCACCAGTCATGTCCAGAGCCTTCGCCGGCAAATAATTTCTCCACGTGTTGGGCAGTCACTGCCACTAATTCTTCGGCCTTCATCCTAGCAAACTACTCAAAAATAAGAAAAGCCCGCAGCCGCGGGTGTGCTGCAAAGGTAACAACTTACCCCACAGCGGTTTTATAATTTAGCCTAAAATGCCTCCTTCCCTGCGGTAAACCAGTTCTATCTGCCCTGCAAGTTGGCAAAGCCGAGGTGGGCGGGTAGCCCGGTTTTGTGCCCGTTTTGCGGAAAACGGGCCCGAAACCGGAGCGGCCCCCAAGCGCCGCTGAGGCCAGGGCCAAGCGTACATCTGGTAAACGCCCCAGGCTTGCCGACATGTGCTTTAACCAAGAAGCCGCCTCTTGCCGCTCCTGCACTGGCCAAGTGTAACCTTCTAGGACTGAAACCCCTAAAATAAGCGCCCGGGTTTAAAAAAATTGTTTATTTTTTATATATTCAAATCAGCATATACCCGTATAGAGGGGCAGACAGCAAACCCAGAAGCACTTGAAAACAACCCTACTTGCCTTCGCTTTTACGTGCCTGAGCGGGCTTGCCCTTGCCCAGACCGGCCCGGAAACCTCGCCCGACTCGGTGGCACCGGCCTCCAAGCGGCTGACCGTTTACCCCGTGGCCTTCTATACCCCCGAGACCCAGATTGGGGTGGGCATCAAGCCCATCTACGTGCGCAAGTCTGAGGGGCACCGGCCCACCGACCGGCCCATGCTCTTTTCGCCCATGGCGGTGTACACCACCCGCAAGCAGATCCTAACCTCGTTCACGGCCGATGTCTGGCGCAAGCACAACGCAGAGCACCTGTACGGCCTGGTGGAGTACAACGACTACCCCTACTTTTTCTTCGGGATTGGGAACGACTCGCCGGACCATGCCGAGGAAGCCTACACCAGCCGCACCGTGAACGTGATTGCCCAGTATGAGCACCAGGTCTTCCGGAAGGTGTACCTGGGCGGCCGCTACGAGTTCAAGCATGAGACCATCCCCAAGGTGGAGGCGGGTCGGCAGTTGGCCGGCAAGACCATTCTGGGCAGCGAAGGCACCCGTTCATCGGGTCTGGGCCCCGTGTTCATGGTAGACAGCCGCGACAACGTGTTCACGCCCTCTCGTGGTTCGTTCCACCAGTTTTCGGCCTTGTTCTTCCATAAGTTCCTGGGCAGCGAGACCAATTTCAACCGGTACAAGCTGGACCTGCGGAACTACCGTCGGCTGGGCCCCGGCGTGTTTGCGGTGCAGGGGCTTTTCTCGTTCGTGACCGGCGATGCGCCGTTCCAGTTCCTCTCGCCCCTGGGCGGGGTGTACGTGATGCGCGGGCTGCTGGAGGGACGTTTCCGGGATGAAGACGCCGCTGTTGTGCAGGCCGACTACCGTTTCCCGCTGTTCTGGCGCATTGGCGGGGCGGTGTTCGGCGGGGCCGGGCAGGTCTCCCAACGTATCCCCGATTTCAGGCTGAACAAGTTCCACCTCACCGGCGGCACCGGCCTGCGCTACAAACTCAACAACGAGGGCATGGTGGTGCGCGGCGACGTGGCCTTCTCTGACCAGGGCATGTACCTGTATTTTGCCTTCTCTGAGGCGTTTTAGCCCTGTTTTCCAGGAAAAAGCCCCCAAACGCCTTCGGCTGACTCTGAGGAAAGTTTTGCCCTGACGGTCCGCACTTACCGCTGAGATTCTCGCTCAGTGCTCCTCGCTTGCCGCCGCGGCCAGGTAACACAACCGCCTTTTTCGGGTATAAGGGAATTGACCAAGCCATTAAACCATGATCAAGGCCTATAGATTGTATGCTGATGCGGACGGGAATTCCAGGTTTGAGCAGGGCACCATTACCCCGCTTGAGTTCACCCAGGTAAAGACCCTGCACTTCAAGGAAACCGCGCCCCAGGGCGTGTACGACTGGCACACCGCCCCCGACACTCAATACGTGCTCACCCTCACCGGCACCCTGGAGTTCACCACCAGCCTGGGCGAAACCTTTGTGCTGCGCCCCGGCGAGGTCTTGATTGCCATGGACACCACTGGCGCGGGTCATAAGTGGAGGCTCCTGGACGATGCCCCCTGGAAACGGGCCTACGCCGTCTTTGACCAGAATACCCCACTCAACTTCGTGCCCGATTGATCAACTCCCTTTTGCTCAAAGCGGTTTTTTGCCCTATTTCCTGAAAAACGGCTCCGAAACTACGTTGAGGAGAGTTTATTGGCGGCCGCCTCGTCTACCAACCAGAGCACTTCTCCCCGCTCAGGCTGAATGAGTTGCGCGGGGTACTGGGCCGAATTGCGTTCGCCCTCCAGCACTTCATACAAGGCAGGGGCTTTTTTCTCCCCAAAGGTCATGAACACAATCTTCCGAGCCTGGTTAAGGCAGGGGGCGGTTAAGGTGATGCGGTGCATGTTCTGGGCCTCCAGGAAGTAGGCCTGCACCAGCCGCTCGCGCTCCTGCAGCACCGCGGTGCGCGGGAACAGCGAGGCGGTATGCCCGTCATCGCCCATCCCCAGCAAGACCAGGTCAAACCGGGCGGCGGGGCCCAGCTGTTTCCGGAGCGTTTTTTCATAAACATGGGCAAACTGGTCTGGGGAGCCTTCGCCCCACATCGGGAAAATCTGGTCCTGGGGTACCGGTACCTGGTCTAACAGCGTCTGGAAGGCCATGCGGGCGTTGCTCCGCTCATCAGAGAGAGGCACCCACCGTTCATCGCCCCAGAACACCAGGGTCTGCTCCCAGGGCACCTGCTCCCGGTAGGGCGCTTGGGCCAGCAGTTGGTACAGTTGCCTGGGGGAAGAGCCGCCCGTGAGCGCCACGGCAAACCGGCCGTTTTCCTGCACGGCTTGCCGGGCGGTCTGGGTAAAAACCTGTGCCGCCGCCTGGCTCAACTCCGCTGTATTTGGGAAGATCTTGATCATGCTTTTGTTGGTTCCTGGTCTTTAGGGCGGCCCCCGAAGTGGGTGGAGACGGCCCAGGTGTGCCCTTCACGGGCGATGAGGGCCTCGGCGTTCTCGGGGCCCCACATGCCGGCCGAGTAGTTGGGAAAATCCAGCGAGGGCCGTGACTCCCAGGTTTCCAGGATGGGCGTGATTACCTCCCAGGCCACCTCTACCTGGTCTGACCGCATGAACAGGGTGGCATCGCCCTGCAGGGCATCCAGGAGCAGGGTCTCGTAGGCTTCGGGGGCTTGGGTGGAGCTGTGGCCGTAATCAAAGACCATTTCGGCGGGCGTGAGGTCCATCTCCAGGCCGGGGCGTTTGGCGGTAAACCGCAGGCGGATGTCCATCTGGGGTTGGATGTTGATGGTGAGCCGGTTGGGCAGCAGGTTCTCAGACATGGTGGCCGCAAACGTGGAATGCGGCACCGGCCTGAACTGCACCGTGATGGAAGAGGTCTTTTCCTGCATACGTTTGCCGGTGCGCAGGTAAAACGGCACGCCCTGCCAGCGCCAGTTGTCCAGGTAGAACTTCACGGCGGCGTAGGTCTCGGTGTTGGACTGCGGGTCTACGCCGGGTTCCTCGCGGTAGCCGGGCACGCGGTTGCCCCGCAGCCACCCGGGCCCGTACTGCCCCCGCACGGCGCTTTTGTTCACCTGGTCGGGGGTGAGGCGGCGGATGGCGCGCAGCACGTCGGCCTTGCGGTTCCTGATCTCCTCGGCCTCAAAGGAGACCGGCGGCTCCATGGCCACCATGCACAGCAGCTGCAGCAGGTGGTTCTGGATCATGTCGCGCAGGGCGCCGGCCCCTTCATAGTATCCTCCCCGGTCTTCCACGCCCACCTGCTCGGCCACGCTGATCTGCACAAAGTCAATGTAGTTGCGGTTCCAGGTGGGCTCAAACAGGGCGTTGGCAAACCGGAACGCCAGAATGTTCTGCACGGTCTCTTTGCCCAGGTAATGGTCTATGCGGTAAATCTGGCCCTCCTGAAAGTTGCGGGTGAGCAGCTGGTTCAGCTGGCGGGCCGTCTCCAGGTCTTTCCCGAAGGGTTTCTCCACGATGATGCGGTCGCGGGCGGCATCTGGCGCCAGGCCCGTCTGGTGGAGGTACGTGGTGGCCGGGCCAATGAACTGCGGGGCAATGGACAGGTAGAACAAGCGGTTGGCGCGCGTTTCCCAGGCAGCCTCCAGCTCCTCCAGCTTTTGGGCCAGTTGTTGGTAGGCCTGGGGGTCGTTGATGTCAGAGGTCAGGTATGTGATGTGGGGGTTGAACGCCTGCCATTTGTCGGGGTCGGGTTTGCCGGTGCGGGAGAACTCCTCCAGGCCCTCCCGCAGGCGGGTGCGGTAGCGTTCATCGTCCAGCGGCGTGCGGCCTAGGCCGATGATGGCAAACTCCTGGGGCAGCCAGCCCGCCAGGTACAGGTGGTAAAAGGCGGGCAACAGCTTCCGTTTGGTGAGATCACCGGTGCCCCCAAAGATCACCACAATGGTGGGGGCCGCTTTCTTTACTGCTTTCATAATGATACACGTCAGGCCCTATTCTGCACCAGCGCCCCCGCCCGGGCCCTCTGCACCAACGCAGGGGGCCCGGGTTTTCAGGTGGGCGCTTGGTAGCCTGTTTTATGGCTCATACGAGCGGGCGGTAAAATAATCTGCCCAAGGCTGAAAAAATCATGGCCCGGCGGTTTGCCCCTGTTTTGCGTAAAACTGCCCTGAAACAGGCGGAAAGCATTGCCCCGGCCGGCAGCGTGGTATGGACCGCCTCCCCTTCGCCCTGGGGCAGAGAACACCTGGTTAGGGCTGCGGCTCCCGGTTGCTTTCTTCCCCTGGCCTCTCCTGCTTGGGCGTATGGCCCTTATAAAACCCCGTAAATAGCAGAACTACTGTATCTAAGCCGGTTTAAACCCGTAAGAAAAAAGCAAGAACAATTTTGAATTAAGCTATAAACTTAAAACCAAGGGTATGAATTATTCTTTGAAACCACTCAATGAACAGGTGATTGTCATTACCGGAGCCTCCAGCGGCATTGGGTTGGCTACCGCCAAAGCGGCCGCTGCCAAGGGTGCCACGGTGATCCTGGTAGCCCGTAACCGCGAGGCCCTGGAAGACATTGAGCAGCAGATCAGGAACGAGGGCGGCAAGGCGTTCCACTGCGTGGCCGATGTGGGCCACCAGGAAGAAGTGCAATGGATTGTAGACGTGGCCCAGCAGGAATGCGGCGGGTTTGACACCTGGGTGAACAACGCCGGCCTTTCCATCTACGGCCGCCTGGAGGAAGTCACCGATGAGGACAACCGCCGCCTGTTTGACACCAACTTCTGGGGGCTGGTGTACGGCTCCCTGGCGGCCGCCAAGCACCTGCGCACCAAGGGCGGGGCCATCATCAACGTGGGCAGCGAGGTGTCTGATGTGGCGGTGCCCCTGCAGGGCATGTACGCCGCCAGCAAGCACGCCGTGAAAGGGTTTACTGATGCCCTGCGCATTGAGCTCATGGAAGACAAAGCCCCGGTGTCGGTGACCCTGATCAAGCCGGCAGGCATCAACACGCCTTTCCCGGAGCACGCCAAAAACTACACCGACAAAGCCCTGACCCTGCCCGCCCCTGTGTACACGCCCGAGGAAGTGGCCAGCGCCATCCTGCATGCCGCCGAGCACCCGTACCGCGACCTGATGGTGGGCGGCGGGGCCAAAGCCATGAGCGCGCTTAACAAACGCTTCCCCGGCTTGCTGGACTGGATCAGCTCCAAAGTGATGTCCAAAGAACAGCTGCGCGATGAGGCGCCGGTAAACAAGGAAGGCTCCTTGCACGCCCCCTCCACCGACGGCGAAGTGCACGGCAATTACAAAGGCTACGTGATGAAAACCAGCCTGTACACCCGCGCCAAGACGCACCCGGTGGCCACGGGCGTTCTCACGGTGGCGGCCAGTGCGGCCGTGTTTGCTTTGCTCAACAATTCAAGAAAGAACGGCAAAAACAAAGGGCCCCACTAAACCGGTAACCGGCCACCAGAAAGGCTCCCTGACAAGACAGGGAGCCTTTCTTATTACTCCTTGGCCGGAATGGCGCCCCGGTAAAGCCATAGGCTAGTGGACGCGTCACTTCCGGGAAACATTTGTCAGGAATGGCTGGTTGGCAGCTGTGGAAGCGGGTTGCGGGTACATACTAGAAAGCCTTACAGCATGGGAGTGAGCAAGCGCGAAATGATCAAAAGGCACCTGCAGGGAAGAAACATCTCTGATGCGCGGGTGCTGCAGGCGATGTGGGACGTAGACCGGTCCCTTTTTGTGCCCGAAGACCAGTTGGAACACACATACGAAGACAAGGCCCTGCCCATTGGCCTGGGACAAACCATCAGCCAGCCGTACATTGTGGCCTACATGGCCCAGGCCCTGCGGCTAACGCCCCAGGAGGTGGTGCTGGAGATTGGCACCGGATGCGGGTACAACGCGGCCGTTCTGGCCCACTTGGTGCAGCATGTCTACAGCATTGAGGTCATTGAGTGGCTGGCAGCTTTGGCCCGGAAAAACCTGGAGCGGACCGGCATCAGGAACGTGTCCACCAGGTTGGGCGACGGGTTCAACGGCTGGCCCGAGGCCGCCCCCTTTGACGCCATTGTCCTGACCGCCGCCCCACCCGTAATCCCCGAACCGCTCATGTACCAGTTGAAGATAGGCGGCAGGCTGCTGGCACCGGTGGGCACCAACCTTCAGAAATTGGTCCTCTTGTTCAGGGCCAGTGAAAACCACTTTGAGGAAAGAGAACTCCTGCCGGTAAGGTTTGTGCCCATGACGGGCGAGGCGCAGAAAAACTAAGGGCCACTCCCCCTTTTTTCCGGCGGAAAGAAGGAAGATTACTCAGATCCATTTCTTTACGGCGGATCCACTCTCCTGATGGCCTTGAGCGTTTTGGGGCCGTTTTCCTGAAAAGAAGCCCTAAACCGGAACCAGCCGGGCGGCGGCTACACCCCGAAGGGGAAAGTCTCGGGTGTGGTGCCGCCGTGGGGTTTTAGGTGCAGTGGGTGCAAGGCCCGGGTTTGGTCCAGGTACAGAAAGGCATCGTAGCGCGCCGAAAGCCGGGTGGGCACGTAGTTGCCGTGTTCGCGTTGCGGGCGGTACACCACGCCAATGGCCCGGTGGCCCATCCACCCGCGGAAGTACTCTTTGAGGGCCGGCTGCTGGTCAAAGATCAGGAGTTTGTTCTGGGGGGAGGCCGCGTGCAGGATTTGCTCCACGCTTTTCTCCTGGGCGGGCGGTACCGGCATCACCTCCATGGGCGCATCCCACATGCGGCCGGCCATCACGGTTCCCTCGTAAGACCCAAACCCCACCAACACCACCTCCTGGGGCTGCTGCTGCTCCCGCACCAACTGGCCCACGTTTATATCGCCGCTTTTGGCCATGTCGGTGGCGCGGGCATCACCAATGTGGGTGTTGTGCTCCCACACCACCACTTTCGCCTCGGGGCCGTGGTAGTGCATCAGGGTATTGAGCGCTTCCACCATGTGCCGGTCGCGTACGTTCCAGGAGTTCTGCCCAAACGCCGACATGGCCCGGTAGTATTTCTCGCCATTGGCGGCCACCAGCGCGTTGATCTCGGCGTTGAGGCCGGCCTCCGGGGCGTGGTTGTACTGGGCCGCTTTTTGCCGCACCTCCAGCAACAGCTGGAGCACCGCCTCGCGGCAGCTGGATTTCATGCGGCTCAGGGCCATGGCGTACGATTCTTCCTCGCCGTAGGGCTCAAAGCAGTCAATGGCACGTTTGGCGTAGGCGGCCGCCTCGGGGTCTTCCTTCTCCAGGTAGTCTACAATGATCTTCATGGAATCCCACATGCTGTACACGTCAAGCCCGTAAAAGCCCACCCGCTTGTCTTTGGAGAGGCCGTTGTTGTGCTTCCGCAGCCACTCGGCCAAGGCCGCCACTTCCCAGTTGGCCCACATCCAGGTGGGCCAGCGCTCAAACTGGCTCAGGACATCAACAATGGACTCGGCGGTTCCGGGATAGCCTTTCACCCAGCGGTTGATCTCAAAGCAGTCGGGCCAATCGCCCTCCACGGCAATGAACGAGAAGCCTTTCTCCAAGATGAGCCTCCGGGTAATCTGGGTTCGCCAGGTGTAGTACTCGTGCGTGCCGTGCGAGGCCTCGCCCAGCAGCACATACCTGGCATCGCCGATGCGCTCCATCAGCGGGTCCAGGTCCTGCGCGGTCTGCAGGGGCAGGCAGTAGTTGGCCAGGCCAAGGGGTGCTTTTGCGGTGGTGTCTGCCATAGTTTTGGTGTAAGGGGGCCAGAGAAAGGGTCTGATAATTGAACGCAGCTAAACCCGGTAGGTTGATGTTTTCCTGAGCGCCGTCCAGAAAATGGGTATTTGTCCGTAGAGGATGATGCGCCCACAGGCATGAAATAGGCACGCTTTTCTGTTATAGGGCTGTTTTTGGGAAAGTAGCGCTTAAACGTAGCCAGCCTTTCTCACCCCCAGAGCATCTGCCTTGGTTTTGAGGCTGGAGGGAACGCAACTCCGGTTCTTAATCGGCTCCGCAGAGACTTTCTCCAGTCTATAAGTTTGTAATACTTCCAAGATAAAGTTTACCTAAACAACAGAGGGGTGCCAACCCTTAGTTGCCAAAGCAGTATACCAAAGAGTCTCGGCGCGTAGGAAAAGGAGAGCAGGGTTCACTGGTCAGCGGGACGGAGTTCTAAAGTGACCTGGGGAAACGTACCTTTCTATGAAGAAACTTCTCTCTACTCTTTTCTTTTGCTGCCTTCTGGTCCTCACCACTTTTCTGCTGTTGGGCCCCCTGGAAGCCTGGATGGAGCTCACCCTGGACTCGGAACGGTCTAAAATCACCTATTCGGTGGTCAGCTTCTGCTTTTTGGCCTCCGACATTTTGCTGCCGGTGCCCAACAGCCTCATCATGCTCTTGAACGGCAAGGTGGTGGGCGTTTTCTGGGGCACCCTGCTCTCGTTGTTCTCTGGCCTGCTGTCTTCCTTGTTAGGTTTTTACCTGGGCCGAAAAGCCAACCCCTGGCTGGGCAGGATGTTTTCTGGCCACGAGGAGGAAGCCAGCAGTGCCCTGTTCCAGCGGTACGGCAAGACGGCCATTGCCCTGTCCAAGGCACTACCCGTTCTCTCCGAGGCGGTCTCCTTTGTCTCAGGCACCACTTCCACTTCGCTCAAGGATTTTTTGGTGTACTCAGTTGCCGGGCACCTGGTAGTGTCCCTGGTGTACGCCTACGCGGGCAGTCAGTTCCAGGCCCTTGACCCTGGGCTCTTGGCCATCATGGTTATGGGGTGTGCCCTGGTCCTGAGCTGGCTGCTGCAACGTACCCTCAAGAAAAAAAGGCTTCTCACAACTTAACCCCACGCCTATGCCCACCAACTACGCCGAATTACGCAAGAACACCGGGTTCTCCATTGCCAAAACTGAGCTGAAAACAGGCACCGCCCTGGGGCCGGAACTGCAAGAACGCCTGCCCCCGGCTCGCCCCCTGCTAGACGCCGCCGATGTGGTGGTGCCCGAGGGCTACGCGGTGGAGGCTGTGATGGCGGGTCTCTCCTTCCCTACCGACGTGGACATTGCCCCCGACGGCACCATCTACGTGAGCGAGGGCGGCAGTTCCTGGCCCACCCGCCCCTACATGCCCGCCCGGGTGGTGGTGAAGAAACCTTCGGGCGAGACCGAGGCCATTACCATGAACGTGCAGGCTGGTCCCCGGAGCGTGACCTGGCGCGATGGCGAGCTGTACATGTCCCTGAAAGGCGGCTACCACATGCAGATTGTGAAGTATAACCTGGAAACGGGCGAACTGAAGGTCTTGATTGACCAGCTGCCCAGCGGCGGCTGGCATGAGCCGGGCGGACCCTTGTTTGGGCCAGACGGGCTCATGTACTTCGGCAATGGGTCGGTGTCGCAGCAGGGGGTATGCCTGCCGGCGGGCTTTACCGTTGACCTGGCCAAGCACCCCAACGCCCATGACGTGCCGGGGCAGGACGTGACACTGACGGGCAACAACGTCAGGAGCCGCGACCCGCGCATGCCCTTCCCCTACCTGGTGGAGACCGGGGCCTTCAAACCCTTCGGCACGCCGGCCCAAAAGGGCGAGGTGGTGAAAGGGGAGCTGTACTGCAATTCCGCCGTGTGGCGCTCCCGCCCCGATGGCACCGACATGGAGCTGCTGGCCTGGGGCATCCGCAATCCGTTCGGCATGGCCATGAACGAGGCCGGGGAACTGTACGTGAGCGACAATGATTTTGAGGAGAAGGGCGAGCGAGCCATCGCCAATGACCCCGACCGGATCTGGCACCTCAAGATTGCCCGCGAACCGTTCGGCACGGTGAAAACCCCGGCCTGGTATGGCTTCCCCGACCTTTGCGGCGACGGGCTGCCGGTGAACCATGAAACGCACTTGCCCAGCCGCGGCACCCCCGCCGAACTGCTCCTGGAAAACCCACCCGAGTGGGCCGGTCCGGCCGCTTTCCTGGAGCAACCCCACTCCTGTATGTGCAAAATGGACTTTTCGCGCTCAGAGGCGTTTGGCTACAAAGGGGAACTGTTTGTGGCCGAATGGGGCACGCTGGCTCCTTTGAACTCCCCTCGCCCCGAAGACCTGGACCACGGGTTCCGCGTCATTAGGGTAGACGTAGAGAAGGGAACCGCGCAGCCGTTCATGCACAACCAAAAGATGGGGCCGGCCACGGCGTTCGGCAGCGGCGGCATAGAACGGCCGGTGTCGTGCAAGTTCAGCCCCGACGGCAAGGACCTGTACGTGCTTGACTTTGGGGTGGACAAGGTAACCCCGGGCAACATGATGGGTTTTGCCCATACCGGCGTTTTATGGAAGATTTCCAGAAAGGAGGCCCAAAATGGCTAAGGCGACGCAGAACCCCATTATCCTGATTGAGCTGGACCACGACACCCGGCAGACACAGTTTGACCGCGCCAAAACCTGGTTTGATAACGTGCTCCTGACCCAATCCTCATGCCGCCAGCTGGTGGAAGACACCGTGGAGAAAATTGAGGAGCCCCACATGAAGCAGTACCTGGCCGAGATGGCCTTGCAGGAGCGCGAGCACGAGGCCAAGGCCCGGGAGCTGTTTGCCCTCATCGGGCGCGAGCCCTCAGACGTGCGCCAACTGCTGGGCCAGGTGGCCGGCAAGGCCCGGCAAGCCCTGGGCGATTTCATTGCCCTGGCCGGGAGCGCCAAAGGCCCCTGGCAAGACCTGCACCAGGTATACCTGTCTAACTACAACTCCATGGGGGCATTTGCCGTGGCAGAACAGTTGGGTCTGGCCTTGGGCATTCCGGCCATTGTGGACCTGGTGTTCCCGGTGATCGCTGAAAAATCCACGAGCCAGTTGCTGCTGAAGGAATACGTGTTGGAGATGTGCTCCAAGTCCATCCTCTACCACGAAGGCTTCTGACCCCGCGGCGGCGCATTGGAATTACTGATTTAGAGGCGTTTTTGGGAAAAGGGCCCTAAAACAGAAAAGCACTTACCAGGATTCTGATAAGTGCTTTTCTGTGAAAGAGAGCCCCCTGCCGGAGTCGAACCAGCGACCTACTGATTACAAGTCAGTTGCTCTACCAGCTGAGCTAAGGAGGCTTTTGCTTTCTTTCTCCCAAAAGAGGCCGAAAGCGGAGATTTTGATCAAGGTACAGCCCCTGTTGAGCTGTTGGGGTGAGCCCCCTGCCGGAGTCGAACCAGCGACCTACTGATTACAAGTCAGTTGCTCTACCAGCTGAGCTAAGGAGGCTTCTGCTTCTAAAACCTAGGCGGTTTCTGAAAGCGATACAAAAGTAGAGGTCTATTTTTATTTTGCAAACCCCCTGCGCAACTAATTTGCCTCTTTTGCAACAACCCCCTGAATCTCAAACAGAAAATTTTAGGACCGCAGGGCTTTCAGCTGCCGTTTCAGGTGCTGGATGCGCTTTTGGGCCTCGTCAATCTTAGACTGGTACTCCTCGCGCAGCTTCTCGGCGTTCTTAGAGCGGGCAAAAAACTCAATGTTGGTTCTAAGGGTAGAGATATCGTTCTCCAGCGAGGTGATGTCTCTCCGGAGGTGCTGCTCTTTCTGGTACAGCTTCTGGTCACCGTCTGGGCTGGCCTTGAGGTGGTCTAGCTGCAGCCTGAACAGGGTTTGCTCCTTCTGGTCTGGGCTCATGGTAGGCACCTTGTCCAGGTACTTGCCCAACAGCTGCTGGAACCGGTCGTCTAGCTTAGGGTTGCGTTTGCCTTCGGAACCGATTTCCTGCCACTCCTGGTGAATCTGGTTGAACTCCTCCTCAGAGCCTACAAAGGTTGGGTCGGCCACTTTGGTGGCCAGTTGCTCGCAGTAGGCCTGCTTCTTGGCCGACATCTGGTTCAGCTGCGTCTCTTTGTTCTGGGCCTCCTGGTGCAGGCGGTCAAAGAACGCGTTGCACGCGGTTCTGAACCGGTTCCAGATTTTATCTGAGTATTTGTCTGGTACGCGGCCAATGGTCTTCCACTTTTTCTGCAGCTGAATGAGCTTTTCTTTGGTGCTGTCCCACTCCTCGCTGTTCTGCAGGCTTTCGGCTTCCTCGCAGAGGGCTACCTTCTGGCGGTAGTTCTGCATCTTCTCCTCGTCCAGCGCCTTGAAGAAGGTGTTCTTGTGGTGGAAGAAGGCTTTGTAGCTGCTCCAGAAAGCCTTGTTCACCTCTTCGGCGTTTTCCTTGGGTACCAGCCCGGCAGCATCCCACTGCTCCTTCAGCTGCTGGATCTGGTCGGTGCGGTCGCGCCAGTCGTTGATGCGGTCAGAGGTGAAGTGCTGGAACTGTTCTATCTGGGCCAACAGAACCCGCTTTTTCTCCAGGTTGGCCAGCTCCTCGGTCCGTCTGGACTCAAAGAACGCTTTTTTCTTGTCGTGCACGCGCTCAGAGGCCTGGATGAAACGGTTCCAGATCTGGTCGCGCATGTCGTTAGGTACGGGGCCAATGTGCTTCCACTCGTCGTGCAGGTGCCGGAGCTCCTGCAGGGCCTTGTTGATGTTCTCTTCCTGGGCCAGGCCTTCGGCGCGTTCGCACAGGGCTATCTTGGCATCCAGGTTCCGCTTGCGGTCCAGTTCCTTGAGCTCAAAGAAGATGCTGCGGTTGTTGTAGTACATGTCCAGCAGGGCGTGGTAGGAGTTCCACAGCTGCTGGGCCTCAGCGGTGGGTACGGGGCCAATGGCCTTCCACTCGGCCTGCAGTTCTTTGATGGTGTTGCCGCTGGCCTGGTTCTCAGAAGATTCAATGAACACCCGCAGGCGTTCCAGCAGATCCCGCTTTTTTTGCAGGTTTTGCTGTTTCTGCTCTTCTTCCTGGCGCTGCTCCCGGAACCGGGACTCGCGGAACCGTTGCATGGCCTGCTCCACGTCTTTGTGGGCCTTGGGCGCATTGTACTCAAAATCGTCCGGCGAACCCCCTTCGGCGATGAACCGGTTCAGGGCTTCCTGCTTTTCTACCTGGAAATGCTGGTCGTACACCCGGTACAGGTTGTTGAGGGAGCGGCCTACCTTGCGGGCGCTGCCTTCCTGCGCCAAGGCCAGAATGCGGGCCCTGATCTCCTCCACGGGCAGGTGGGAGTAGTCTTCCTCAGGGTGCAGGTCTTCTTCCTCGGCGTGGGTTTCCTCAGGGGCGCTAGCCGCCGCTACGCGAGCAGCCGTTGTGGCCTCCGGAGTATCCTGGGGAGTTTCAGCGGCGGGCGTAGGTTGTACCTCCGGCGTGGATACTTCAGGGGTGCTGTCTGCGGCGGGTGTTTGCCCGGAATCTGCAGTTTCCGATGGCTTGTCGCCCAGGTGGGCGGTGTCCGTAGGAAGAGAGGCATCGGTGGCCAGCACGGCAGATTGGGTTAACTCGGGTTCTACCTGCGGGGCGGCTACTTCTTCGGCTGCGCCTCCGGGGTTTTCCTGCGCTGGTGCCTCCTCCTGGGTAGCGGTGGGTACGCTAGGCTGGGCCGCTGCGGAAGCCTGCTCCTGCGTACGAGCGTTGATCTCGGCTAAACGTTCCTCCAATATTCTGCGCTGCTCCTGCGCCTGGTCTTGGGTGGGTTGTTCTTCCGTATTACCGTTTTGCTGATTTTCCAGATTTTGGTTCATCATACACGTGAGGCTTTGCGCCAATGGGTTAGTTTAAGCTTGGGTCTGCGGGATAGTTGGCGTACATCTTGTACTTACCCCCCATCTCTTTTAAAATATCGCGCCACAAGGAATCTATATTCAAAGTAAGCAATTTATTCGCAGCATTGTTATTAACAAACCAAACATTTTTATCAATTTCTTCTTCCAGCTGCCCCGGGCTCCACCCGGAATAACCCACAAAAAACCTGATTTTATCCTGTGACACCAGGCCTTGGTTGAGCCAACGGGTGAGTTCCTCAAAATCGCCGCCCCAGTAGAGGTTGGTGGCAATTGGTTGAGCATCAGGTAATTCGGGTAGCTGGTGGATGTAATGCAGCGTGTTGGGCTGCATGGGGCCGCCCACCGCCAGAGGCATGTCAAAAATTTCTTCGTTAATGTCAATTACGTCTGACAGGTGCAGGTTGGAGATTCTGTTCAGAACCAGGCCCACGGTGCCGTCTTTGTCGTGCTGACAGATCACTACCACGCTTCTTTCAAAATTGGGGTCCCCCAGGAAAGGTTCTGATATCAATATACTTCCGTTCTGGATCTCTTTGGTCATCTTTCGTGTCATCTTTTCCGCCAAATATCTCTTTAGTACGTACTGCCTCACGTTGCATTAGGTTGGCGCTGCCCGCCCTTTGCCTACAATAAACGACTAAAAAAGGCAGGTGGTATCTAAAAACCGGCAATGCGGGCGGCTTTTTTCACCCATTTTGCCGGTTTTGAGCAGAAAACTCTACTTTTGGATCTTTAACCCTGCCCTGCCGTACCATGGAAAAACCTTTGTCCCTCGCCGACATCCGGATCAACTACTCCCTAAAGGAGCTTTCAGTAGAAGCGGTCTCCGCAGACCCGCTCCAGCAGTTTGAGACCTGGATGCAGGAAGCCCTTGCCTCCAAAGTAGACGAGCCCACCGCCATGACCCTGAGCACCGCCGATGCCCAGGGCAAGCCCACCGCCCGCATTGTACTGCTGAAAGCCCTGGAGAAAGCTGGTTTTGTGTTCTTCACCAATTACCAGAGCCGCAAGGGGCAACAGCTCCTGGAAAACCCGTACGCGGCGCTCACCTTCTTCTGGCCCGCCCTGGAGCGGCAGGTTCGCGTGGAGGGCCAGGTGGAACGCGTCCCGGCCCAGGCCTCCGATGCCTACTTCCACAGCCGGCCCCGCGGCAGCCAGATCGGGGCCTGGTCTTCGCCGCAGAGCCAACCCATTGCCGACCGCTCGGTGCTGGAGAACCTGGTGCAGGAATACAGCAGCAAGTTCAACGACCTGGACCTGATTCCCCGGCCCGAGCACTGGGGCGGCTACCTGGTAAAACCGGAACGCATTGAGTTCTGGCAGGGCCGCCAGAACCGCCTGCACGACCGGCTCCTGTATGAAAAGGAGGGCGACGGCAACTGGCGCATCCAGCGCCTGGCACCTTAGGCCGTTTTGGGCCCCTTTTTCTAAAACTGCTTACAAAACGTCCATGGCTGAAATACTCCCCATCAAAGGCTTCCGGTACAACCCCAAACTGCCTTTCTCCATAGATGCCCTCACCTCACCCTTGTTTGACGTGGTCTCCCTCAAGCAACGCCAGGCCTTGTACCGCAACTCGTACAACAGCATCCACGTGTCGGTGCCGCCGGGGCCTGATCCCGCCGAGGGGGCGCACCGCACCGTGGAGCACTGGAAACGCGCGGGCATTCTGCTGCAGGACCCCCTGCCGGGCATCTACGTCTATTATCAGTATTTCAGGCTGCCGGGCTCCAGCAAGGAATACTGCCGCAAAGGATTCATGTGCCACATCAAGGCTTACCCCTGGGAGGAGCGCGTGATCCTCAGGCACGAGAACACCATGCCCGCCGCCGTGAACGACCGTGTGGAGCTGCTGGAGAAAACCAGGATGCACACCAGCGCTACCCACGGCCTGTTCCATGATCCGGCCTTCACCCTGGAGCAGTACATGGACGAGAGCATCACCTCGCCTATCTATGAGTCGGAGGACTACCAGGGCGTGCGCGATGTGCTCTCGGTGATCCATGATGCCGCGGTGATCCAGCGGTTTGTGGACCTGTTGCGGGACCAGCAGGTGATCCTGGCCGATGGGCACCACCGCTACGAAGGCTCCCTGCAGTACCGGCAGAAAATGTTGCAACAGCACCCCGGGGCTACGGGCCAGGAGCCGTTCAACTACCACCTGATGTACCTCACCAACGCCGCCTCAGATGATCTGCGCATCCTGCCCACCCACCGGCTCCTGGAGACCTTGCCCCTGCCCCCAGACGTGTTCCTGGTGAAGCTGCAGGAGTTCTTTACGGTCAAGCCCATAGAAGAAGCCTATGAGCTGAACGAGGTGATTGTGGGCAAGCCCTGGGCCTTTGGGCTGTACCTGCAGGGCGAAGCCTACAAAGCCCGCCTGAAACCCGAGGTGCATGCCCAGCTGGACTGGGCGGTGCCCCAGGAGGTGAAGGACCTGGACCTGACGGTCATGCACTACTTTATTCTGGAGCGGGTCTTGGGCCTCTCGGCCGAGGAGCAGCGGCAGCACCCGGGGCTCTCCTACGTGCGGTCCTTCGCCGAGTGTCTGGCCAGGGTAGACGCCGGCAAGGCCCAGCTGGCCCTCATTACCAATGAAGTGAAGATGGAAGAAGTGCAGCGCGTGTGCCACTCGGGGGCCGTGATGCCGCAGAAGTCCACCTTTTTTTACCCGAAAGTGATTTGTGGTTATTTGTTCAGCTCAATAGAAGAAAATGAATTTTACTAGCAAGAAATACATTCTGGCCTCCAACTCGCCCCGCCGCAAGGAACTCCTCACCAACCTGGGTCTGCCCTTTGAGAGCCGCGTGAAGGAAATTGACGAGACCTACCCCACCGACCTGGAAAGGGCCGACGTGGCCGAGTACCTGGCCGCTCACAAAGCCAGTGCCTACCAGCAAGACCTGCAGCCCGACGAAGTGATCATCACCGCCGATACCATTGTGTGCCTGGATGAAAAGGTGCTGAACAAACCCATTGACCACGCTCAGGCCACCCGCATGCTCACCCTGCTGTCAGGGAGAAGCCATGAGGTGTACACCGGCGTGTGCCTCCTGAGCCAGGAGAAAAGCGTGGTCTTCCATGACGTGACCACCGTGCACTTCCGGGAGTTGACCCGCGACGAGATTGACTTCTACATCAATAACTACAAGCCCTTCGACAAGGCCGGCAGCTACGGTGCCCAGGACTGGCTGGGCCTGGTGGGCATTGAACGCATTGAGGGCTCTTACTTCAACGTGATGGGCCTGCCCGTGCACCGGTTGTACGAGGAACTCCTGGTGTTCTAATCATTCACATTGGCAGGGTTTTCTGAGGGGCTGAGCTTAGCGCAAACTGGACTAGCTCAGTAGAGTTTTAACCCTGGCGCAAGCGTCCGCTTGTGCCACCGGTTTGGGGCTACTTTCTGGAAAACAGGCCTAAAACAGGAATTCGTACCCAAGGCACAAGCGGACGCTTGCGCCAGTTGTACCTGCTTCATTAGAATGGAAATATGAACGGCTTCGCAAGGAATGAGCTAGGCCAGGCGCCTCTCTATTTTGGGGCCACTTTGCAGGAAATACCCTAAAAACAGGAAACCCGCTCTAACACCTAGGGCGGGTTTCCTGTTTATGAGCCGTTTTCACGGTAACTTACTTAAACTTATCCTTTAAGATCTCAATCTCCACCCCCGGTGAAATGCGTTCATACAGGATGTTGTACACTGCGGTGGTGATGGGCATGTCTACCTTGAACTGCCGGTTGAGCTGGTGGATGCTTTTCACGGCGTAGTACCCTTCGGCCACCATGTTCATCTCAAACTGCGCCGATTTAACCGTGTAGCCCCGCCCGATCATGTTCCCGAACGTGCGGTTACGGCTGAACTGGGAGTAGGCGGTCACCAACAGGTCGCCCAGGTAGGCGCTGCCTTTCAGGTCGCGGTGCAGCGGCATAAGCGCGTCCAGGAACCGCTCTATCTCCTCCATGGCGTTGGAGACCAGCACCGCCTGAAAGTTGTCGCCGTAGTTGAGCCCGTGGGCAATGCCGCAGGCCAGCGCGATGATGTTCTTGATCACGGCGCAGTACTCCACCCCGTCAATGTCGTCCAGGGGGTTGGCTTTCACGTAGCGGTTGCGCAGCAGGGAACAGAACCGCTCGGCGCGGGCAATGTCATGCGACCCGATGGTGAGGTACGACTGCTTTTCCAGCGCCACCTCCTCGGCGTGGCAGGGACCGGCAATCACGCACTGCCGGTCGGCGGGAACGCCGTAGTGCTGCTCCAGGAAATCGGTGATCAGGAGGTTTTCTGAAGGGATCATGCCCTTCACCGCCGACACCAGGGTTTTGCCCTGCAGGGCATGGGGCGGCAAGGCAGACAGGGCCTGTTGCACAAAGGCGGCGGGCACCGCCAAGATCACCCACTCGGCCTGGGCCACGGTTTCCACTATGTCATTGGAGGGCTGCACGCACTCCAGGTCAAAGCGCACCCCGCTCAGGTACCGCGGGTTGTGGGCGTATTGCTGAAGGTGGCGTACATCTTCCTGGTTCCTGAGCCACCAGCGTACCTGGGTCTTGTTTTCTGAGAGGATTTTGACCAGCGCGGTTGCCCAGCTGCCCCCTCCCAGAACGGCGATTCTTTCTTGTTCCTGCAAAGCTTACTCCTGTTCTTCTGAGGTGTCTTCTTTTAATTCTTTACTGAGTGATTTCTCGTCCTTGATGGTCACCAGATCCCCGTTTTTGAGCTGCTTTGACACCGCTCTGAACGGACCCGACACCACTTCCTGCCCCTGCTTAAGGCCCGAGAGGATCTCTATGTTATCAAAATCACTGATACCGGTGGTTACCTTCACCATTTTCACTTTACCGCCTTCGTGCACAAAGACCACCTCATCTGGCCGGTCCTCGGCCCGAACAGGCTTGTCCTCTTCCTGCTGGAAGCTGTCGGTGGCGCCTGCCTTGGCGTTGGGTTTATCCTTGGCCCGGGTGGTTACCGCCGCCAAAGGTACAGACAATACGTTGTTTTTCTGCTCAGTGATAATGTCTACTGAGGCAGTCATGCCGGGTCTGAAGGGCGAGCGGCCGGTTTTTTCCAGCAGGTCTTTGTACGAGTCGTTCAGCAATCTGATGCGTACCTCAAACTCGGTCACCGCCTCCAGGGAAGTGGCGTCTTTGGCGGTATTGGCAATAGAGGTGACAATGCCCCTGAACTTGCGGTTGGCGTTGGTGTAGGAGTCAACCTCAATAATGGCTGAGTCGTTGAGGTGCACGCGCACAATGTCGTTCTCGTTCACGTCTACCCGTACCTCCATGTTGTTGAGGTTGGCGATGCGCATGATCTCTGTCCCGGCCATCTGTGAAGTTCCTACCACGCGTTCGCCTTTCTCTACGTTCAGCTTGGACACCGTGCCGCTTACCGGGGCGTAGATGGTGGTCTTGTCCAGGTTCCGTCTGGACTCCTCCAGGGAGGCGCTGGCGCTGCGCACCGTAGACTCGGCGGCCCGTACGCTCTGGCGGGCGGCGTCTACCTCGGCGCGGTTGGCCTCGTACTGCGAGCGGGCGGCGTCAAATTCTGACTGGGAGATGACCTTCTGCTCAAATAGCTTGCGGTTCCGCTCATACGACTGCTGGATGTTCTTGCTGTTGGCCAGGGCCTGGTTGAGGCGGGCCTTGGCCTGGGCCAGGTTGGCGCGCTGGGTGTTCACACTGGCCGACTGCATCTCTACCATGGCCTGGTAGTTGTCGGGCCGGATACGGAGCAACAACTGTCCGGCCACCACAGAGTCGCCCTCTTTCACGAACAGTTCGGTGATCTCCCCAGATACGTCCGGGCTTATCTTTACTTCAATCTCAGGCTGTACTTTGCCAGAGGCGCTTACTCTTTCTATGATGTTGGCGGGCTGTGCTTTGGCCACGGTCACGGCTATCCCTTCTTCCTTGCCAATCCAGCCGTTTTTCTTTGCGATCAGGAGTCCCACGATAAGTACTACTACCAGTCCTCCTAAGGTGTAGAGCAGTTTGTTTGATTTGCGTTTTGCCATGAGTGGTTAAAGGGTGATGGTTTTGCCCTGGTAGAACTCCAGGAACTTAAGTCTGAATGTGTAGTCGTACTTGGCCTGGATAATGTCAGACTGGGCCTTTACCAGGTTGTTGCGGGCCACGTTGAAATCCACGTTGTTAATGAGGCCGTTGTTGAGGCGAATCTCTGCATTTTTATAGGCTTGTTCAAAAGCTTCCAGCTGTTTTCTGGCCGCTACAAACCTTTTTTGGGCTCCCACGGCATCTGAATACGCCTGGGCGATGGTTTGTCTCAACTCATTTTTTGCAATATCAGAATTGATCTCGGCATTCCTCAAACCTATTCTGGACAACTGCACATTGTTCCTTACCCTGAAACCATTCAAAATTGGAACGCTTAGGTTTATCCCTATGAACTGACCAATGTTGTCTTGCAGTTGGTTGAAATAGGGATAGGTCCTTTCAATTTGTGACGGACTATATAGGGTTAGTTTTTGGCTTAAGCTAGGATCTAAGAAACCAATGTCTTGGGACTCTATAACATCGCCAAATGAAATCAAAGAACTTCCGCTGGAGTAACGGGTACTGATGCTTCCTACTATACTCAGGCTGGGGTGATACCCCCCTTTGGCAATGGCTATGGATTTGTTGGCACTCTGAATCCGCAACCTGGCCCGTAAGATCTCGGGCATTCTGTCAGAGGCGGTGGCATACACGTCTTCGGCATCAAACGCAATCACGGTCTGGTCTGGGTCAGGGATATTGGGTACCACCACCGAGAAGTTTGCTGTAGTAGCGTTGGTGAGATTCAACAACTGAATCAACTGCAACTCAGCCAGCTCAATATTGTTCTGTGCGGTAATGATATTTAACTCATCGCTAGCAATTTGGGCGTTGAGGTCTAACACATTGCTTTCAGGAACGCTCCCGGCTCTGAACAGTTTTTGAGTGCGCTCCAACTGGCTTTGGGTCAGGTTGAGGCGCTCCTGGTTGGTTTTGAGAATTTCCTGGTTTAGCAGAATGTTCATGTAGGCTGTTACCACATTGAGGGTAATGTCATTCTGCACTTTCTGCTGGTCTAACTGGCTGGCCTGGTACTCTAGCCGATTGCGTTTGATGGTGTTGTGCGTCTGCAAACCACTATAGAGGTTCACTGAGCCATTCACGCCCACATTTCCAGACCAAATCTGCGTGTTTTGAATCTGGTTTCTTACCGGATCAAGAAAGAAACCATTGTTAAAACCATGGGAACCGCTCCCGTTAATGGTAGGCAATTGATCTGCCCTGGCCTGTTTGACATCAATAGACGCTTGTTCAATTGAAAGTCCTGCCTGCCTGATCTGCAGGTTGTTTTTTACCGCGTGTGCCACACACTGTTCTAAGCTCCAGACAGTTTCTGCGGGTGGAGTGGTTTGTGCCAGAGACAAGGTGGCACTGCCAACGGCAAGCCCCAGCGTAGACAGGAATCTAGAAGTAAAACGTAGCATTATAAGTCAATATTAGGGATGTAGATCACATTCTTTACCCAGCTCAGGTGGCGTAAGTACTCCAGCGAAATGGGGCGCAGCCCAGAGTCCATCTCAATAAACTGCCGGGCCAGGTCGTGGCGGCCCTTGCGGGACACGTTCATGGTGGCAATGTTGCAGTCGTCATGGGCAATGATGTCACTGATAAAGGCAATGCTGCCCTTCACGTCATCGGCGTCAATGATGAGGGTGTGCAGGTTGGCCGAAAAGTTGGACGGGAACCCGTCTACCTCCACAATGCTGATCACGCCGCCGCCCCGGCTCTGGCCCACCACCTCGGTCTCGCGCCCCTCGGCCGATTTCAGGTTCAGCTTGATGGTGTTGGGGTGCATGGTAGAGGCGTTGCCCACCGATTTAAAGGTGTACTTCAGGCCCCGCTCCCGGGCGTGGTCAAAGGATTCCTTGATGCGGATGTCGTCGGTCTTATAGTCCAGCAGGCCAGCCAGGATGGCCCGGTCGCTGCCGTGCCCCTCATAGGTGCGCGCAAACGAGTTGTAAAAGGTGATGGTGGCCTCTGTGGGCGGGGCCCCCAGGATGCGGATGGCGGCCCGGGCAATGCGCACCACCCCGGCCGTATGCGAACTGGAAGGACCTATCATCACGGGGCCTATCATATCAAAAATGCTGCTCTTTTCTGCCATGGGTTATTTTCTGGTTGAGGCATCAAAGGTAAAGAATTTAGATACCTGTAAGCAGCTGCGTCTCCCTGAAGCGATGCACGGGCCTTCTTTTTTCTCTGATGCAGCAAAGCCCTGAACGGTTGCCTAATGGGGTGATTCTTGCGTATAGGAAGACTCCAATCCAAATACTTTTACTTTCTTTGTCGCAAGTAAGGAAAGATAATTACAACATTCAGAAAATAATATATGCCAGACCCAACCTTTTCCCCGCAGGTGCTGGAACTGCTGGAACGCCTCCAGCAGAAATACCGGCCTCTGGGCCAGGACTTAGCCTCCTACCTGGAAGGGTTACTCTACTCAGACTTCCTCAACTACTGGGACTACATTCATCTGGACACCCTCCTGAGCCTGCAGACGCCCCGTACCCGCATACCAGACGAGGAAATCTTCATCATGTACCACCAGATCACCGAGCTCTACTTCAAGCTCTGCCTGCATGAGTACCGCCAGATTGCCACTGACCCCTCGCCCACCGCGGCCATGCTCATTACCCGGGTGGGGCGCATAAACCGGTACTTTGAGAACCTCATTGACTCCTTTGACGTGATGGTAGACGGCATGGACCAGAAGGAATTCCTCAAGTTCAGGATGGCGCTCATGCCCGCCAGCGGCTTCCAGTCGGTGCAGTACCGCAAGATTGAACTATGCTCCACTGAGCTGCACAACCTCACCGACAAAGCCAAACGCCAGGCCCTGGGGCTGCAAAGCACCCAGGAAGAGATGTTCGGGTGCATTTACTGGAAGGAAGGTGCCACCGAGGCGGCCACCGGTGCCAAGACCCTCACCCTGCTGCAGTTTGAGGAAAAGTACTCGGCCGAGCTGCTCCAGCACGCCCGCGAGTTTCAGCACACCAACGTCTGGGCCGTTTTTAAGCGACTTTCGGCAGAAGAGCAGCAAAACGCAAAGCTCCTCAACCACCTCAGGGAACTGGACAGCAACGTGAACGTGAATTGGCCCCTCATGCACTACAAGTCTGCGGTACGTTACCTGCAGCGCGACCCCGAGGTGATTGCCGCCACCGGGGGCACCAACTGGCAGAAATACCTGCCGCCCAGGTTCCAGAAGCGCATCTTCTACCCCGAGCTCTGGACCCAGGAGGAAAAAGACAACTGGGGCAAAGGCTGGGTGAACAACATTGTGGGGGAAGTAGATTAACTAGCAGCTTGAAGCTAAACTTCAGGAATAAACTTCAACCTGCTTCAGGATATTGAGTTAAAGGATCAGGTACGCCTCTTCTTTCATTCTAAGGGGGCCCTTCGTTTTGGGCCTGTTTTTATGGAAAGGGGGCCAAAACACCTACCTGGCAGTTAAGGCCTGCCTGTCAACTACAGCTTGATCAGTTTCTTGACAATCTGTGCTTTCTCTACTTTGATATGCAGGTAGTAATGGCCTTCGGGCAGGGCGCTGATGTCCAGGCGCACGGTTCCTTCCTCGTCTGAGGTGTAGACTTTCTCAACGGCCACCAGGTACCCAATGGCATTCTTCACCTGTATGGTGGCTTGGGTATTCTTAGTGAAACCTTTAATGAAAACTTCATGCCCGTGGTTGGGGTTGGGGTACAACTTCAGCAACTTACTTACCACCAGTTCTGGGGTGCCCGAAAACGCTGGTGCAGGGAGAGCCGCCTCCGCTATCCTGCTTTTGGCGTGGAGGCTCTGCCCGAAGGTCAGCAACCCAAACAAGATGAACACTGAGAAAGAACTTCTGAAGGTGGTAAAGAGCGTCATAGCGGTAAATACGTTTATAATGGTGGGGGTACTTAATTCTGGTGGTAAACAGCTTCCTGGCAACCTGAACCTCTTTCCTCTTGCTCCTGCCCTGTAGGCCCCGGTGAAATGCTTAACTAAATGTACTCTAATGCCGCCCCAAGGGGAAGTGTTACATGACGAACCCGGCTATAAAAATGACTGAACCGGGAAAAGTGCCGCTTCAATCCAATCTGGAAAGAATGCTATGTAGCGGGTTTCAGTAGCTTACTAGCAACCGTTTGGCCTGTTTTTGCGGGAATGATCGCGCGGGGTTTTCCCCTTTTGTGATGAGCTAAGCCCCGGGGCGTTTTAGGGCAGTTTTCTGGAAAAAAGCCCCAAAGCGTGGCACCCGTTTTCTGACCTTATAAAGTGTCCGATTACTTCAGGCTAATGGACAATAAAAAAAGGCTGCCCTTTAGAGGGCAGCCTTTTTAGCTGAATCAAACCCGTGGGTTATGGGTTCTGAGGCCCGAAGTTAGGGTTGTTGTTGATCTCCAGGAGCGGGAACATGTAGATGAACAGGTCGCTGTTGGCCGGAGTAGTACCCAACATAGCGGTGTGGTTACCTTCCCGTACCAAAGGCTTCTGCAGACGTTTGATGTCCATCAGACCGAAACCTTCCCCGTACAGTTCTTTTCTGCGCTCTACCCAGATCTCGTCTACCAACTCCGCATCAGTGGTGGTTGGTTTTAACAAAATGGTTGGCGCAATGAAACGCTGCTGACGCAACTCGTACACCAATTGCTGGGCGGCTTCATTCTGCCCCAGACGGGCTTTCGCCTCGGCCTCAATCAGGTACATCTCCGCGGCACGCATCAACACGAAGTCGCCGCTCAGGTCTGGCAGGTCCTTGAACTTGGTGATGGTGTAACGGTTAGAGTTGGTTACACCCACTGCTTCCTGGAACTCTCTGCGGGCATCAGTAAGGGCAAACAGCTCCACAAACTTGTCGTTTGCCCGGATGTTGTTGTACCCTCTGCGCACGTAGGTTCTGTTGCCTTTTTCATCAACGGTGTAACGGCCGTCCATGGTAGAATAGAAGGAAGCGAAAGCAACCTGCTGGTCGGCAGACTGGGCTAAGCCCCAGATCCACTCACCATTGGCGTAGTTGTTGAAACCGGCCTTGTACTCCGTGGCAGACATCAGAGGATAACCTACGCGGGCCTTGGCGGCAAAGTCAGCGGCTTGTGCCCACTCGCCCATCTCCAGGTACACGCGGGCCAGGATACCCTGGGCCACATTCTTGTTCACGCGGCTTTTGGCTGTTCTGCTCACTTGCAGGTCACGCTCCGCAATGGTCAGGTCTTCCACGATCTGCGCGTACACTTTCTCAAGCGTGGCTCTAGGCTGGCCTTGTGACTGCGGAGTAGTCTGCTCCAGTACCAACGGTACCGCCAGGGCTTGTGGGTCCTTCAGGTAGGTGTGCTGGTACGTTCTGGCCAGGTTGAAGTAAGCAAAAGCCCGCAGGGCTCTGGCTTCGCCCTCATACGCCAGACGCTGCGCTTCGGTGAGGTTAGGCACCTTGCCTACGTTGGCCAGAATATTGTTGGCGTTGGTGATGATGTTATAGTTGGTTGCCCATAACATGTACGTGCCCCGGTAAGTAGGCAGTTTGTTGTCCAGTTCATACTGGTACACAAACCAGCTGGTGTTGGCCATCACGTCCTGCCCCATCACATCCCAGGTAAGATTGAAGTGCGGGACGCCGTAGCTGTCGTGGCTTGCGGTGGCACCGGAGTTCACCGGGGCGTCACGCATTAACCGGTAGATACCGGTAAAGGCAGCCTCTACCCCGGCTGGTGAACTGAACGCCTGATCATAGGAAACAGCGTTGGAAGGAACTGTCTCCAGGAAGTCATCCTGGCACGCCCCCAAACCAAGGGAGGCGCCCAGCAAGACGGTGTATATGGATACTTTATTGATTTTCATCTATTGCGCTAAATTTCAAAGATTAGAAAGAAGCACGAACACCTACAGAGTAAGTCTTCATAACTGGGAAGCTGTTGTTGGTAAGACCATCAAGAGATTGCTCAGGGTCCATGCCGTCCATGCCTTTAGACCAGGTCACCAGGTTGTCGCCTTGCACAAAAACTCTCAAGCCTTTCATTCTTAAGCGGTCCTGTACTGAAGCCGGCAGCGTGTACCCTAAGGTCACGTTACGCATACGCACGTAAGAGGCATCGGTGAGGAAGCGGGAAGAACGGGCATTGGCGTTCAGGGACTGACCGGTTCCCAGACGAGGAACATCGGTGATGTCACCTGGGTTCTGCCATCTGTCCAGGATGTCAACGTTCCAGTTGGTACCGGCAGAAGCACCGCCACCCATCAGGCCGCTGTAGTCAGTGTTCAGGATTTTACCGCCGAAGCTGTAGTTGAACAACACAGAGAAGTCAAAGCCTTTGTAGCGCAGGTTGTTGGAGAAACCACCGGTTACTTTTGGCAGGGCGTTGCCTACGTAGTAACGGGTTGCCTTTGAGTAATCAGTAGTGGTTTTTCTTTCCACCACGCCCTCGGCGTTTTTGGCGTCATAGTACCACATGCTCAAACCAGTAGCCGGATCTACCCCCGCGAATTCTTCAATGAAGAAATCGTAGATAGACTGACCTACTTTGAACTGCTTGGTACCAGATAGGATAACATCCTGCGGCAGGCTGGTGAACTCATTGGTGTTATGGGCCGCGTTAAGGTTAGCAGACCACCCGAATTTTTCAGTGTCTACAATGTGGGCCGTGATGTTGGCCTCAAACCCTCTGTTGCGCATAGCACCCAGGTTGTCGCTCACGGCCACGAAGCCAGAAGACGGTGGCATTGGCTGGTTCAGGAGCAGGTCTTTAGATTTTCTGTCATAGTAGTCCAAAGACACGTCAATCTTCTTGAACAGGGTTGCGTCTAAACCAACGTTGAAGATGGCCTGCTTCTCCCAAGAAAGAAGTGGGTTCTCCAGGGTAGACACAATCATACCCGGTGCTGACAGGTCTGGGTAACTTGTGTTATAAAGCCCTCTGTAAGCGTAGTAAGAAGAAAGGTTCTCGTTACCGGAAGTACCGTAGCTGGCACGCAGCTTGGCATTGTTCAACCACATGATGTTTTTCATGAAGTCTTCCTCAGAAAGTCTCCAAGAGGCACCCACTGAGTAGAAGTTACCCCAACGGTGATCTCTCTGGAAACGGGAAGAACCGTCACGACGGTAAGAGGCAGACAGGTAGTACTTATCGGCCAGGCCGTAGTTTACCTGACCCAGGAAGCTTTGCAGCGCGCGTCTGTCTTTTTGTGAGTTAGAGCTCACAATGGTAGCCGCGTTGTCCAGTTCAGTCATGCCTTCAATTGGAATGAAGCCGGTTTTCTGGGTAGACACGGAGTTAGAAGACAGGTTGAACACCTCAAAACCACCCAACGCGTCCAGGGTATGTACCCCGAAGGTTTTGTTCCAGCTCAGGATGTGGTTGAACGTGTACTCGGTGTACGAAGAACGTGACTGCGTACCACGCCCCCCAATTGAGCCAGAGGCATCACCGTATTTAGGGTTGTAGAACGTTTCGCCACGGTAGTTGTCACCGTTCAGGGCCAGGGTGGTTCTGTATTTGAAGTCCTTCAGGAAAGAAATCTCCGCATACCCGTTCCAGCCCCAGGTCAGGTTGTTGCCTCTGATGATGTCAAGGGCAGTGGTACCCACCGGGTTGCTGTTTCCGCCGTACGGACGGGCTGTGTTGAAGTCATACTCCTGCGGACCGGTGAACGGAGAACCGTCAGCGTTCTTTCTTCTGTAGATAGGGTAAATGCTGGAGATGTTACGTCCCCATGACACCACGTTCCGGAAAGAAGTACCGCTGGAGGTAGGCGCATTCTGGTCTGTATAAGAAATGTTGGCGCTCAAGCCAACTTTAATGTTGTCTCTGATCTGAGAGTTCAGGCGCAGACGGCTTGAGTAACGCTTAAAGCCAGAAGTGATGAAGGCACCCTGCTGGTCTAAGTAGTTACCAGAGAAGTAGTAATTGCCTTTCTCAGTTCCGCCTTGCACGCTCAGGTCGTATTCCTGGCGAACGGCTTTTCTGTAGAGGGCGTCTCTCCAGTCTTCGTCCCACGCAGGCGTAAGGCCTGGCTTGATTTTACCGTCTAACCCTACTGGCTCTGGGTCAGTAACCCCGTTTTCATTGTTGAACGGGTTGTACTGCTGGCCATTACCGGCGCCGGCTAATCTGGTCACTACCGTTTTAGAGGCATACTCCTCAGGAGAAGCGTACTTGCCTTCCCACAGGGATTTAGTGGCTCTGGCATCATTGCGCAGGGCTTCCCAGGTAAGCTCGTACATCTGGCTGGCGTTTACGGTCTTGTAATCGTCCACGGCAAAGTCAGAAACCCCTACGGTAGCGCCAAACGTGATGGTTGGGGCCTTAGGAGCAGCTCCGCCTTTGGTAGTGATCACAATCACCCCGTTGGCCGCGCGTGAGCCGTACAAGGAAGCCGCCGTAGCGTCTTTCAGCACGGTCATGGACTCAATGTCATGCGGGTTAATGGCGTTGATGTCACCTGAGTAAGGCGCACCGTCTACCACGTACAAAGGAGCACTGCCGGCATTCACCGAACCTACCCCCCGGATGCGCACGGTACTGGTAGCACCCGGCTGTCCGCTGGGAGAGGTTACCTGAATTCCCGGTGCCAGACCCGCCAGGGCTTTGGTCACGTCATTGGCCTGCATTTTCTCAATGGCTTCAGATTTTACCGCGGTCACAGAACCTGTGTAGGATTTCTCCTCAGCGGTACCATACGCCACTACCAACACTTCCTCAAGTTGCGTTTGGTCTGGAACCAGGGCCACGTTGATGGTGGTCTGGGTGCCAATAGCAACTTCTTTGTTGGTGTAGCCAATGAACGTGAAAACCAGGGTGCCGTCTGCGGTTGGCACAGAGATCTCATAGTCACCGGTTACACCGGTTGGGGCCGCATTTGTGCTCCCCTTCACTTGAACAGTAACGCCGGGCATGCCTTCGCCCGTCTGGGCATCCGTTACTCTTCCTTTGATAGTCCGATTTTGTGCCCACGCATGGCTTACCAGCGTCAGCAGCAAAACGAAGCTGAACAAAAAAGCTTTCTTCATTTAAGATTTGGATTGTAAAAAGACTGAGAGCAACTCTACTTTATACCAGGCCCATAGAGCATGGGGCAGATAGTACAATTAGAGGTCTCTTTGGGTTAAGTAAATTTGTTGTAATGTTGTAACGCTTTAAAGAGATGCGCTAAGTTTCTTGTTGTTTCTCTTGTTTGTCTGAGCGTTGTTTCTGTTTAGATTGGTTTCTCGCTTTTATCTCTCCTCTAAAATCACCTTCCTTCCTACCTTTAAATACTACAATACCAGAATAGATCTGGTGTTTTTTACAAACGCGAAATTTACGGCTAAATTTTGTAATTTTCTACATTTCTAGATTTTCCTTGTAACCTGCAACTTGCCCTTTGAAACGTTATCTAACCAAAGGCTTGTGCCTAGATTTTTGCAAGTATTTAGGACATTCTTTAGGAAATTGACAGTCTTGCGGCAGCCCCGCTGCTAAGGGTCCGCCGGGGTGCGCGCAGGAGTAAAATGCCAAAAGTTGTGATTTAGGCCCCTTTTGCCAAAAACAGGCCCGAAACGAATTTTTGGCCCTGGCTTTCTGTTGAACAAGAGTACCTATCTTTGCGGTGCAATGGCTGAGGTACCCATTGGTATTTTTTAAGGCTAACTACCTTACCCCTTATTCATGAAAAAAGAACTTGACCTGGTCCTGGCCCCCGAGGTGGCCTATGACCCTCTCCTGCTGGAGCAGGAACTCCTGCAGCAAGCCGGCATTTCCCAGCCCCAGGAGGCCGCGTACATCCATAAAATCAAGCGCTCCATTGATGCCCGGGGCCGTCAGGTAAAGGTAAAAGTAAGGGCCGATGTGTACCTGCAGGCACCTGACCTCTCTGCCCTTCTGCCTACCTATACGTACCCTCCGGTGAAACCCAATGCCCAGCGGGTGCTGATTGTGGGCGCCGGACCGGCCGGCTTGTTTGCCGCCCTGCGCTGCCTGGAACTGGGCCTGAAACCCGTGGTGCTGGAGCGCGGTAAGGACGTACGCAGCCGCCGCCGTGATCTGGCGGCCATCAACAAAGAGCACGTGGTCAACCCAGATTCTAATTACTGCTTTGGCGAAGGCGGGGCGGGCACCTACTCAGACGGCAAGCTGTATACTCGCTCCAAGAAACGCGGCGATGTGCAGCGTATCCTGCAGATCATGGTGCAGCACGGTGCCACGCCCGATATTTTGTTTGACGCGCACCCTCACATCGGTACCAACAAACTCCCGGTCCTGATTGCCAAGCTAAGGGAAGCCATTCTGGCAGCGGGTGGCGAGATCCACTTCAACAAGCGCGTCACCGATCTTATTCTGGAGCGGCAAGAAGTGAAAGGCGTGCAGACTGCCACCGGAGAGTACTTCGCTGGCGAGGCCCTCATCCTGGCTACCGGTCACTCGGCCCGCGATATCTATGAATTGCTGCACGCCAAGAACATCTTAATTGAGGCCAAGCCCTTTGCCATGGGCGTGCGGGTAGAGCACCAGCAAACTCTCATTGACGGCATCCAGTACCACTGCGAGAACGGCGACCGCGGCCTGCACCTGCCGGCTGCCAGCTATGCGTTGGTACAGCAGGTGAAGTACAAAGGCCAGGAACGGGGCGTGTTCTCGTTCTGCATGTGCCCGGGCGGCTTTATTGTGCCGGCGGCCACCGCACCCGGCGAGGTGGTGGTGAACGGCATGTCCCCCAGCCGGCGCGACTCTAAGTACGCCAACTCCGGCATAGTGGTGGCCGTGAACCTGGAAGACATGGACCTGAAGCAGCACGGCGCCCTGGCCGGCTTACGCCTGCAGCAAGCCCTGGAGCAGAAGGCGTGCCTGACAGCGGGCGGCACTCAGGTGGCTCCCGCCCAGCGCCTGCATGACTTTGTGAAAGGAAAAGTTTCCGCTTCCCTGCTGGAGACTTCTTACCAGCCCGGCCTGGCCAGCGTAGACCTGCGCGAGGTGCTGCCTCCCATGATTGGCGAAAGGCTCAGGGGCGGTTTTCAGGAATTCGGCTATAAAATGCGCGGGTACCTGACCAACGAGGCTCAGATTGTGGGCGTGGAAAGCCGTACCTCCTCACCGGTGCGCATTCCCCGCGACAAAGATACCCTGCGGCACCCGCAGATCAAGAACCTGTTCCCCTGCGCCGAGGGCGCCGGGTACGCGGGCGGCATCGTGTCGGCGGCCATGGACGGGGAGCGCTGCGCAGAGCAGGTGGCTGTCCTGATCAGGAAATAACCGGGCACGAACCCGCTCCTCTTTTTAAGAGTATAATAAAGAAGGCGTTTTGCGCCTGTTTTTCTAACATTCACCGGAAAATAATGAAAAAGACCGTGGTAATTGGCGCGTCAGACAACCCTGGCCGTTACAGCTACAAAGCCGTGCATCAGTTGAAACGCTATGGCCATGAAGTGGTGCCGGTGGGCATTAAGCGGGGCGAAGTTGCCGGCCTGCCCATTGAAACCGAAAAGCCTACCATTGCTGACGTAGATACCGTGACCCTGTACGTTGGTCCGCAGAACCAACCCAGCTGGTATGACTATATCCTGTCGCTCCGGCCCAAGCGCATCATTTTCAACCCAGGCACCGAGAACATGGAGCTGGAGAAAAAAGCGAAGGAGCAGAACATCAAAACCCTGCACGCCTGCACGCTGGTGATGCTTTCGGTGGGCAACTACTAAACCAGGGCTCACTCTATAAAAGCGTTTAGGGGCTGTTTCCCAGGAAACGGCCCCTAAACGCTTTTATATTTTATCACATCCACAAGCCTCTGTATTGCTGCAAGATAAAAGCCGCTGCCTCCAGGCTTACATTCTCTGGTGGCGCAGCCAATATCAAAATACCCTCTATCTCCGTAACCATTCTGCCTTTGGCTTGTTACAGTTCAACAACTACTTTTGACCAAAACCAACCAACCGTTGAATGGACCTGAAGATTCTTGTGGTGGAGGATGAGGCTAGCCTGGCCCAGATGCTGCAGCGTGGCCTCAAGGAAGACGGACACCAGGTAAGCGTGGCCATGTCCGGCGACCTGGCCCTGCAGATGTCGCTGGAATTTACCTTCCATCTCATTATCCTGGACATCATGCTGCCCCAGATGAACGGCATGGAGGTTTGCAGAAAGCTGCGCGAGCACCAGGTAGACACCCCTATCCTGATGCTCACCGCCCTGGACTCGCACGAGAACATTGTGATGGGGCTTGACAGCGGCGCCGATGATTACCTGGTCAAACCTTTTGACTTCGCCGAGCTGAAAGCCCGCATCCGGTCGCTGGCGCGGCGGTCGCAGAACGGGAGCCTGCCCCGCAAATCCTTGCAGGTGGCCGACCTGGTCATGGACCTGGAAAGCAAAACCGTGACCAGGCAGGGCAACAAGATCTCCCTCACCGCCACCGAGTTCAGGCTGCTGGAGTTCCTGGTCCGGCACCAGACCAGGGTGCTGTCACGGGTGGAGATCCTGGAGAACGTCTGGAACATTGACTTTGACCTGGGCACCAACGTGGTGGATGTCTACATCAACTACCTGCGCAAAAAGATTGACCAAGCCTATGAACCCCGGCTCATCCATACCATCATTGGCATGGGCTACGTGCTCAAAGAGGAGGCGCCGGCATGAACATACAGACCCGGGCCACGCTCCTGTTCTTCTGCCTTACCTCCCTAATCATTCTGGTGTTCAGCGGCATTATCTTCCTGTTTACCAGCCATTACGTCTTCAAGGATTTCTACAAGCGCCTGGAAACCAGGGTGAACCTGGCCACCGCCATTCACCTGCAAGTAAACGCCGCCGGTTCGCCCGAGGAGATCAGAAAGCTGCGGCAGGCCTACCTGGAGAAACTTCCGGCCGAGCGGGAATACCTGCTGGAGGTGCCGCGCATAAACCCCATTGCCCACCTCAAGGCCCAGGGCCTGCCCGTTAGGTTCGTGGCGGAGGTGCTGGAGGAGAAGCTGGCCTACTACCGGTTTCAGGAGACGTTTTACGCCGGCAAAGTAGTCAGTAGCCGGGGCAAGGACTATCTGGTGGCGGTGGCGGCGCAGAACGCCTATGGCTTGGAGCAGGAAAACCACCTTTCACGCATCCTCTTGGTGGGCATCCTCATCTCGGTGGTGGTGGTGTACTTCATGGGCAAGCGCTTCACCAGGCACACCTTTCAGCCGGTGCGGGACATTATCCAGAACGTGAAGAACATCAGTGCCGAGAACCTGAACCTGAGGCTGGCCCCCAGCGAAAACAAAGACGAGCTGACCGAGCTCACCCAGACGTTCAACGAGATGCTCACCCGCCTGGAGACCGCCTTTGACACCCAGAACAATTTTGTGAGCAACGCCTCGCATGAGCTGCGCACCCCGCTCACCATCATCAAGGGCGAGGCCGAGCTGGCCTTGTCCCGGCCCGGCCTGAGCAAAGAGCACCAACAGGCGCTGGAGAAGATCCTGCAGGAGTCTGACAAGCTCAAGGATATTCTCACCAGTCTGCTGGGCATTGCCCAAAGCGGGTTCGATGGCAAAAAGCAGAACTGGGAGCTGATTCGCGTGGATGAGCTCCTGTGGCTGGTGAAGGAAACCGCCGACCAGCTCTACCCTCAGAACAACATCCAGATTGACTTCAGCTTTCTGCCCCAGGACGAAGCCGAGCTCATGGTGAACGGCAACGTGAACCTGCTGAAGCTGGCCGTGAGCAACATTGTGCTCAATGCCTGCAAGTACTCCCACAACCAGGCGGTGAAGGTGCTGATCATTTCTGAGAACGGCCAGCTCACGGTTTCTGTGCAGGACAAAGGCATTGGCATTCCGGAGGAGGAGCTGCCCTACATCTTTGTGCCGTTCTTCAGGGCCTCCAACACCACCGACTTTGAAGGACATGGCGTGGGGCTGCCCCTGTCGTTGAACATCATCCGGTTGCACCAGGGCACCATTGGCATCATCACCCAGGAGGGCGCCGGCACGGAGATACGCATCAACCTGCCCCTCGCCTCCGTTTCTTAAGGCCGCCTCTCTCTTACGTATTCACTCTCTTTCGCAACAAAATAAGGCTACGCGGCTCTGCCTCGCTCGTGCAGGGCAGAGCCGCTTTTTTAGGCCGTTTTGGGGCTGTTTTCCTGATTTTAGCCCTACATGAAAGCTCCCCGCTAAATTCTAATGCCGTTTTAATCCATCTCTTACATGGGCTTAATGTGCCCGCCGTAGGTTTGTTTGAACAAGGATGTAGTACCTAATCAAGCAACTATGATTACCGTTTTAATGCCTTCCAATTTCAAGCAAGACTCCCTGGCCTACATTCCCGAGCTGGTGGAAACCTTTCCGGGGATGCCCCTGAAGGTTGTGTTGTTTCACCCCTTCGGGCTGTCCAGTTCCATCCAGGAGCTGTTATTGCTTTCCAGGGAGGCCGATGAGGATAAACTGGTTTCCAGGGAGTTTCTGCGGGCGTGCAGTAAGCTGCGGGAGGCTCAACCCACGCTGGTGGCCTTGGAGTGGACCTGTTTTTACGGCAGCACCATGCTCGCCTTCCGCAGTTTCCTGGAGGCCCACGCCGTAGACCTGGTGGCCACCCCCGCTACCTATGAGCATGAAAGCCTTGGTCCGCAGAGTCTGAGCCCTTTCCAGTTCCTAAACAAATGCCCTTTGCCGGTTATCCCACTTGCCTTGCCGGTTACGGCAGAAAAGCCCCTGGCCAGTTACGCTTTCTAAGCGCAGGCGCGAGGCCTCTGAATGTTTCACCTTTTTTATAATGAACTATGTTACTGAAGAATAATATTCCAATCAGGTATGTGTTTGGGAAGATAAAGGCCGAAGTGGCCCTGGTGACGGCGTATGCTATTCTGGTGGCCGTGATGTACCTCAATTTCCATTTTACCAGAATCTCCATTCCTATTGCCGTGCCTACCATGCTGGGCACCATCTTGTCCTTGCTGCTGGCTTTCCGGTCTAACCAGGCTTATGACCGCTGGTGGGAGGCTCGCACCCTATGGGGCGCCATTGTCAATGATTCGCGGTCGCTCACCCGGCAGATCCTCAACTTTGTAGACACCCCGTACACCTCGGTGGAGGCGCTTTACTTTAAAGAGCGTTTCGTGAAACGGCAGATTGCCTGGTGCTATAGTTTGGGGCAGTCGCTCCGGAAATTGCCGCCCCTGCAGGAGGCAGACAAATTCATGACCAAAGAGCAGCTGGCGTTTCTGCAGGAGTACACCAACAAGCCCGTGGGCCTGCTGGAGCTGCATGGCGAGGACCTCAGGTTTGCCTACAAAGAAGGCTGGATCAACAAATACCAGCAGGTAGAGATTGACCGCACCCTTACCCGCCTCTGCAACGCCATGGGCGGCTGCGAACGCATCAAGAACACGGTGTTTCCGGCTACCTACAGCCTCTACACCCACCTGGCGCTGGTGCTGTTCATTCTCATGCTGCCCTTTGGGGTGATAGATGTGTTTGGGGTCATGATGGTGCCGCTGGTGGTGGCCATAGCCTCTTCCTTCCTGCTCATTGAGAAAATGGCCATTCACCTGCAAGATCCCTTTGAGAACAAACCCACCGATACGCCCATGAGCTCCATTGCCCAAACCATTGACCGCGACCTGCGCCAGATGCTGCGGGAGTACAAAGAGCCTGAGGTGGTTGCCAAGCCTCCGCAGAAGGTTACCTTCTTTGTGC
Source organism: Rufibacter psychrotolerans (assembly GCF_016924645.1). Classification (GTDB taxonomy): domain Bacteria; phylum Bacteroidota; class Bacteroidia; order Cytophagales; family Hymenobacteraceae; genus Nibribacter; species Nibribacter psychrotolerans. Next base: position 106,666 of record NZ_JAFFJV010000004.1, read on the forward strand.
TGTAACCAGGCTTCAAGTAAGAAAAAACGCCCCGGCGGCAGATCAAGCGTCTGCCGCCGGGGCGTTTTTGTTTGGAGAACCGTTTCAGGTCAATTTTTCTGAAAAGAGACCCAAAACGATGTCCGGTAGGCTACTGTTTGGGCTGTGCTTTGGGAGTTTTGGTGGGCAGCCCGGCAGCTTGCAGCGCTGTAAAGCCCCCAATGTTATAGACGTGCTCAAAACCTGCCTCTTTCATGAGCTGCAGGGCCTTCCCGCTTCGGTTGCCCGAGGCGCAGTACAGGTAATACGTCTTGGACTTGTCTAGGCTCTCCAACTGCTGCGCGAAGACTCCTCCCCTATAATCTAAGTTTCGGGCTTTCTTCAGGTGCCCCTGGGCAAATTCTTCAGGGGTGCGCACATCCACTAAGATTCCCTTTTGCGTTTTGGCTACCTCCTGGTACTGGGTGGGAGTAAGCGGTTTGGAGGGAAGGTCCTGGGCAAAAACCGCCTGGGTACAACCCAAAGCCAGGGCTATCAGAAATGCTTTCATATTATTCAGGAGAAAAAAACGGGTTAGGCAATAATACTCTTTCCTAAAGATACGGCACTAACCCTTTGGAGTACAAGTATTTGGTGCCTGAGCTTAGGAATCATACCACAACTTACGCCCAAAATCTTATTTTTACCCTAAATTTTTTCAGAATCCAAGGCAACCGAAATTCCAGGTGGTGCATCTATCATTACAAACAGGCATAAAGTATAGCTTAAACTTCTACAACCCGTGAACGAGACAGATCTGGTAAAAGCACTGCAGGAAGGCGATGCCAAAGCCCAGCGCTTCTTGTACGACCGCTACGCCGGCCCCATGATGGGGGTTTGCCTGCGGTACCTCAAGAACGAGATGGATGCCGAGGAGGTCCTGATCACCGGGTTTATGAAGGTGTTTCAGAACGTGGGCCGTTTTGAGCAGAAAGGAAGCTTTGAGGGGTGGGTACGCCGCATTATGGTGAACGAGGCCCTGCAGCACCTGCGCAAGCAGGAGCCTATGCACCTCACCATTGAAAAAGAGCACATCCACCTGGCCTCAGAAGATGCCTCGGCCGACAGTGACATGAGCGCCGAGGAGATGATGGATATGCTGCAGGAGCTTCCGGCCGGTTACCGGGCCGTTTTCAACCTGTACGCCATTGAGGGCTACTCGCACAAAGAAATTGCCGAGATGCTCCACATCACGGAGGGTACTTCCAAGTCACAGTTAAGCAAAGCCCGGGCCATGCTGCAGCGCATGCTGGCCCAGCAAGGAGTAATGATTGCCATCTAACAGACAAAGACATGAGCGCAGAAGACTTAGACAAACTATTCAGAGATAAGCTGAAAGACCGGCCGGTGGCCCCCAGCAACGACGCCTGGGCAAAACTGCAGTCCCGCATGCAGGCTCCTGCGGCGGAGGAAACTCCTCAGTTGTTCATGGCACCGCCCGCCCAGGAGCAGAAAGAAGAGCGCGGCCCTATCAGAATGTGGTATTACTCGGCGGCAGCGGCGGTGACCATGCTCCTGAGCGTGGGCCTCTGGGTGAACCGCGACAACATAGATCCCCTGCAGCCTTCTGGTAGCGTGGCTGCGGTGGAGCAACAGAGAACAGTAACTCCTTCTGCCCAAGCACCCGCAACCGAAGTGGCACCTGCTCCTTCGCAAACCGTTGAGCCAAGCTTCAACAGCGCTACTCCTGCCGCTCCTGCTGAGGCAGACCAGGTGGAGGCTCTGGCTTCTGCCTCTACAACAGAACGCCAGCAAGCAAACTTAATGAACAGAAAGGCCACGAATACTACTTCTACCCAAACCCGCACCACTGAGCCCACTACCGTGAAAATGGTGTCTGAGCCGGTGAGGATGGCGGCCACCACTCCGGTGAAAAAGCAGGAAGAAACAAAAGCTGCCTCAGAAACAGCGCCTTTAGAAATAATTGTAAAACTTGACGAGGCCCAGGCAACCACCACCCTCGCCTCTGCATCTACTACAATAGAAACCCCACCGCAAGAGGAGGAAACCCCAACAGGTTCTGGACGCGTCCTGAAAGGAATCCTGAAACAAGTCAAAAACCTCAAAGACGGTGAAAAGGTCAATCTGGCAGAATTAGGGATTACCAAACACACCTACGCGCTTGAAACCCGCATAGGCAACAAAAAAATCACAAAGACCATAGAACTCTAAAATCCTACTTCAATGAAACGTATGTACGCCCTGCTTTCGGCCACCATGGTGGCTGCAGCTATCGCCTTGCCTTCCCGCGCCAGTTCTCTTGCCCCCAAAATGGCCGCGCCCCAGGATACCCTCATCTTAAAGCTTAAAAACGAGGCCCGCCTCCTGGTGGTGGTGAAGGACGTAAAAGACCTGAAAAACCTCAAAAACGAGAAAATAGACTCGCTCATGCTGCTGCTGGACAAGTACGCCTCGCAGATTGAGGCGGCCGGCAAAAACGGCGAGGAAGTGACCGTTACCATTGAGAAAGGCCAGGCCAACGCCTCTGAAGACGTGAGCATCACCATTGCCCAGAACAACCCCGGCGGCACCGAGGTGGTGATCAAAGAGAAGAACCGCATCAGAATTACCGACAAGGTGGGCATTGACATTGACAAAGAAGAAGATGGCAACAGCACCCGCGTAAAGGTGAACGTGGGCGATTCCAGTGCTGATGAGGATGAGGATAAGGATAAGGATAAGGATAAGGAGAAAAGCCGCAACCCTAAGAAAGATTTTGTGTTCCAGATTGATCTGGGAGTTTCTAATTGGATGAACAAGGAGGCTTTGGCCGGCAGCAGCGTTCAGGACATAGACCTTAAGCCGCTTGGCTCTCGCTATATAAGCTTAAATAGCAAATGGCACTACAGAATAGGTGGAGTAGAAAGCCCGTTGCGCCTGATATCTGGGTTTAATTTTGACTTCCACAACTACATGTTTGATGACAACATCATGATTGTAAGAAATGAAGCCACCACAGATTTTGTAAAGGCAGACCCTATCAACCTGGAGAAGAGCAAACTGGCCACTTCCTCTATCAACATACCTCTGGAAATAGGGTTAGACTTTAAAAACAGCAAAGGAGAATCAAACTTTCAGATAGGCGGCGGCGGATTTGTAGGCTACATGTTCAGCAGCCACTCCAAAGTAAAATACTCTCAGAACGGAGATAACTTTAAAAGAAAAATCAAAGATGATTACAATCTAAATGATCTGCTGTACGGTGTCTCTGGATTCATAAGTATCAGAGACTTTGAATTCTTCGGGAAATATAACCTGAATGAGGTGTTTGAAGATAACAAAGGTCCTAAGGCAAACACCCTCACTTTTGGTGTAAGAATAGAGATCTAAGTTCTGCAGGATCTATAAAAAAAAAGAGGAGCTCTAATGCTCCTCTTTTTTTTATTGTCTGGTAGTGGTAAATCTTCGTTTCGCCGCCGTTTTACTGAAAACAAGTAAGAACCACGAAACCGCTGGTATCTGACTTTTAACTGTTACGGAAGAAGTTGTCCAGAAGAATGGCCGTTGCCGTGCCCACGTTGAGGGACTCGGCGCCGCCCCGGCCGGGGATGTGCAGGGGCTGGGTAACCAGTTGCATGGTTTCGGGCCTGATGCCGTGCGACTCGTTGCCCATGACGAGCACGCCCCGGGGCTGTAGGTCTAGCTTGTGCACGTTCTTGCCTGCCAAGGCCGCGCCGTACACCGGCACGTTTTGGGGCCGTTTCTGCAAAAACTCCGGCAAATTGACGTAGTGCGGCGTGATGCGGGTGAAGGAGCCCATGGTGGCGGCAATCACTTTCTGGTTGTAGAAATCGGCGGAATTCTCTGAGAGCACCACTGCGGTGAGCCCGTACCAGTCGGCGATGCGGATGATGGTGCCCAGGTTGCCGGGGTCGCGCACCTCGTCCAAAGCCAGCACAAAGGGGTGGTCTTGCCAGGCAAAATCGGTCGCCGGCTTCATTCTGGCAATGGCCAGGGCGGCGTTGTTGGTTTCCATAGAACCGGCCTTGGCCAGTTCCTCCTCGCTCACCTCTACCACCTCAAAACCTTTCTGGAGCAGATGGGTATGTTTCTGTAAAAATTTTTGGGTGGCAAATACCGTTTCCAACGCAAAGTCTGACTGAAGCAGCTCGGCCACACTCTTTTCACCTTCCACCGTGAAAGCTTGGTGAAGCAATCTATATTTCTTTATTTGCAGAGACCTAATGTACTTCAAAAGCCCTTTTGAGATCATACCTTTTCTACGTTTGAAGCTACGATGTTACGTATTCGGCGCGGTATTCACAATGCTGTGCCTGCTCCTGGGCTGTACTCCTACCCGTCACCTGAGTGAAAATGAGCGGCTGCTCTGGCGCATAAAGCTGGAGGGGGTGAAACAAAACAACAAATCTGAGATAGCGGCCCTGTACCAGCAGAAGCCCAACCGCCGGGTGCTGGGCGTGCCCTTGTACCTGAACCTCTACTACTTAGGCAAGCGCTTCTACAACCCAGAACGTATTCAGGCCAACATTGAGGAGGAAACCGCCGACGCCAACCGCCGCATCCAGCGGGCCGGCGCAGACTCTGTGAGAGTAGACAAGCTCATTGAAAAAAAAGAGACCAAGCTGGCCAAGCTGCAGAACAAGAAAGAGAACGGCAACTGGCTCATGCGTACGGTGGGCGAGCCGCCCGCCATCTTTGACTCGCTCAAGCTGGTACAGACCGAAGACCAGGTGCGCATTTTCCTGAACTCAAAGGGTTTCTTCCGCAACCACGTTTCCTCTACCACCCAGACCCACCACAAAAAAGTGTTTGTGACCCTGCAGGTGGAGGAAGACAAACCCTACCTGCTTACCCAGCACACCTACCAGGTGGCAGATACCACCATCCTGAACTTGCTGCAGGCCAACCAGGCCACCAGCTTCATCAAGCTCCAGCAAAATTATGACGAAGGGCTCCTGAGCCAGGAACGCACCCGCCTTGAGCAGCTCCTGAAGAACAACGGCTTCTACGAGTTCCGGCAGCAGTTCATTACCTTTGAGGCCGACACCAGTTACGAGGACTACACCGTGCGGCTGAGCACCCTCATCGCCAACCCAACAGACACTACCCGGCACAAGGTCTACACCATCAAAGATGTGTACTTCATCTCAGACGCGGGCCTGAACCGGTTTGGCCGCACCCGCGATACGGTGGCGCTTAACAACGTTCACTTTCTGGCCTACCAGCACCGCATCAAGCCCAAGATTTTGGCCCGTAAGGTGATCATCCGGCCGGGGCAGACCTACTCGGCGAGCCGTACGCTCAACAACCAGCGCATTGTCAGCAACCTGGACGTGTTCAAGTACACCACCATCAGCTACACCAAGGTAGCAGACTCCGTACGGGTGGCCGACACGGTGGCGATTGGCCCTAATCAGGGCCTCCTGAACGCCCAGATCAATACCGCCCTGCTGCCCCGCTTTCAGGAGACGTCTGAGGTGGGCGGTACGTTCACCGAGAAGGTGCCGGGGCCCTACACCAGTATCCGGTTCCGGATCAGGAACATCTTCGGCGGGGCCGAGATCTTTGACGTGGGGGTGCGGGCCGGTGTGGAAGGCCAGCTGCAGCGCAACGTGGCCACCGTGGGCCGCAGGACCGAGATTGGGGCCGACATGGGCGTGACTTTCCCGCAGATCCTGGTGCCCTTCCGCACCAACGACCTGCTGATCCGGTACAACCCGCGCACCCGATTCAGTACCGGTTACACGTACGTAGACCGCAATGAGTACACCAGAACCAACGTAGACTTCTCGTTTGACTATATCTGGCAGCGCCTGAACATCCATCAGTTCAGCTTCTCGCCCCTGGACATCAACGTGATCAGCTCCCCTCGTATTGACCCGCAGTTCCAGCAGTACCTGGACACCCTGGAGCTTTCGGGTAACCCCTTGAATGAAAGCTTCAAAGACGCGTTTGTCTCTTCCATTAATTTCACCAGCCTGTACAACACGGCCAACTACAACCAGTCCAATGACGCCAAGCTGGTGCGCCTGTTTGTGGAAACCGGGGGGCTGCTCTGGAACTACCTGGCCGAGCAGTTCAAGGACATGAACACCTACCGGTTCGCCAAGCTCAACGTGGACTACCGCCGCTATCATGCCCTGGGCAACAACATGACCTTTGTGTACCGAGCCAACGGCGGCGTGGCCAAACCGCTGGGCAAATCCAGGGCCCTGCCGTACGACAAGTATTTTTTTGCCGGCGGGTCCTCCAGCGTGCGGGCCTGGCTGCCGCGGCGCCTGGGGCCGGGCTCCAGTTCCCTCATCAACCGGGACCCCAACAGCGAGAACTTTAACCAGGTGGATTATCTCTTTGAGCAGCCCGGCGAGATTTTGCTGGAGTTGAACTCTGAGTTCCGGTTCAGGATATTCCGGTTTGGCGGCACCAACGTAAACGGGGCTCTGTTTGTGGATGCGGGCAATGTGTGGCTGTTTCAGGAGCGGAACACTAACCCCAACCCCAATATCTATGAGTTCAGGCCCGGGGCCAAGTTTGAGCTGAACCGCTTCTACAAAGAGCTGGCGGTGGGCACCGGGTTTGGCGTACGGCTGGACTTTACCTTCGCCATCCTGCGTTTCGATGTGGCTACCAAGCTGTATGATCCGGCCATGCCGCAGGGCAACCGCTTTGTCATCAACCAATTCAGGTCAGACCGCATCTTCGGCAACACCAACCAGACCACCTTTAACCTGGGCATTGGCTATCCTTTCTAGGGATGTCAGTTGTCAGTTATCAGTTGATTGGCTCTGACAGCGAGAAAGTCCCTGTTTCAGGGCTGTTTCTAGAAAAACAGCCCTGAAACAGGGACTTTTTTATGAGCGCGGTGCGCTGGTAAATTTGCGGTTCAGGTTCTTAATCGCCGCTCTCACTCTTAGTATTCCAGTAGCTCCTGCAGGGTAGTCAGCACCTTGTCGGCGTTGGGCAGCATCATGCGCTCCAGGTCCACGTTGAGGGGAACGGCGGGCAGGTTTTCGGCGCCCAGCGTAAAGACGGGGGCATCTAAATGGGTGAAGCAGGTGCGGCTGATGCGGCCCGCCAGCGATTCCGCGAAGGAGTTGAGCAGCGGTTCCTCGGTAAGCACCAGCACTTTGCCGTGCCGCTTCACCGAGGCCTGTACCAGGTCAAAATCCAGCGGGTTGAGCGAGCGCAGGTCTACAATCTCCACCGAGCCCGGAAGCTGTTTGCTGGCCGACTTGGCCCAGTAAACGCCCATGCCGTAGGTGATGACCGTGAGGCTGTTGCCCCGTTGCACTTCTTCATCCGCCGCCGATTGCACCACGTTGGCTTTGCCCAGGGGCAGGATGTAGTCCTGGTCGGGCTCGGGGGTTTTGGCTTCCTCGGTGCCGGGCACTTTAGACCAGTACAGGCCTTTGTGTTCCAGCATCACCACGGGGTTGGGGTCCAGGAACGCCGCTTTCATCAGGCCTTTCATGTCGGCCGCGTTGGACGGGTACACCACTTTGATGCCCCTGATGTTGAGGAGCGTAGACTCCACGCTGCCCGAGTGGTACGGGCCGCCCCCGCCGTAGGCCCCTATGGGCACCCTGATGAGCGACTGAACCGGAAACTTGCCCTGGCTCAGGTAACAGCTCTTGGAAAGCTCTTCCACCAGCTGGTTAATGCCCGGCCAGATGTAATCGGCGAACTGGATCTCCACGATGGGTTTGGCCCCCACCGCCGACATGCCCGCCGTAGACCCCACAATGTACGCTTCCTGAATAGGCGTGTTGAACACCCGGTTATCGCCGTACTTTTTGGCCAGCAGGGCCGCCTCCCGGAAAACTCCGCCCAGCTCGCCACCCACGTCTTGCCCGTAAAAGAGCGCCTCGGGGTACTGGCGCAAGATTTCATCCACGGCGTGGAGGGCCGCATCTACCATGGTCACTTTCTCGGCGTTGGCGGGTTGGCGGGTTCCGGTTTCCTCCTTCACGTGTAACTCAGAGAACTCGTGCAGGTTAAAGGTGGCCGGATGCGGGTCTGGCGCGGCAAGGGCTCTCTCATAGTGCGCCTGCACCTCGGTTTTGGCATCCTCTGCCATTTGGGAAAGCTCTTCTTCGCTGAGCCCTTGTTCCAGTAAGTAGCTAGCCAGTCTGGGAATGGGGTCCAGCTGACTGTGTTCGGTCAGGTTCTCGCCCCGGTACCACTCGCGGCGTACGCCGGAGGTATGGTGGCCCAGCAGCGGGCACTTGGCGTGCACCAGCACCGGCCGGCGTTCCTCGCGCGCTATCCTAAAGGCCTCTTTCATGCCGGCGTAGGAGTCCACGAAGTCGGCTCCGTCTACCCGCAGGCGTTCCATGCCCTTAAAACCGGCGGCGTATTCATAGGCGTCCATGGCGCGCATCTCCGTGCCTTTCGCCGAGATGCCCCAATCGTTGTCCTGCACCAGGTAAATGATGGGCAGCTTCTTGAGCACGGCCATCTGGAACGCCTCGGCCACTTCGCCCTCAGTCACCGAGCCATCGCCCAGCGAACACACCACCACGCGGCCCTCCTGCGGGTCCTGCAACCCCTGCGACTCCAGATACGACAAGGCGTGCGCCATACCGGTGGCCGGAATGGCCTGCATGCCGGTGGCCGAGCTCTGGTGCGGAATCACCGGAAAGCCGTCTCTTCTGAGCGAGGGGTGCCCGTAATAGGTTCTGCCGCCGCTGAACGGATCATCGCGCTTGGCCATGAGTTGCAGCATCAGCTCATACGGGGTGAGTCCCAGGCCCAGCAGGATGGATTCATCGCGGTAGTACACCGACAGAAAATCTTTGCCGGTGAGGTGAAAGGCCGTGGCCAGTTGGATGGCCTCGTGCCCGCGCGAGGTGCTGTGGACGTACTTGCTGCAGATGGCTTTGTTCTCTTCATAGGTATCGGCCATGGCCTTGGCCGTGAGCATCAGGCGATACGCTTTTACCAGAAGGTCTATCTCAACGTGAGAGGAGGTCTCAACCGATGGGTGATTCATGTACTAACAATTGTTTGTTTTCTAAAGTACGGCTATTCCGGCACAAAGCAAAATCAGGAAATGGTGGGGCTCTCCTATTTATCGCCTATTTTTGCCGAAATGGCTTTAAAACAGCCATTGCCTGTTTCATGAGAGATACGATACAACGCTGGTTTAAGTCATTCCAGGAACGCCTTTGTGCCGATTTAGAGGCCTGCGACGGCCAGGCCAAGTTTAAGGAAGACCAATGGGAGCGCCCCGGCGGCGGCGGCGGCGCGGCCCGCGTCATCCAGGACGGAGCCGTTTTTGAGAAGGGCGGCGTGAATTTTTCGGCGGTGGAAGGCATTCTGCCCGAGCAGGCGGCCCAGGCCCTCCTGCTCCCCGATCCGCATTTCTTCGCCACCGGGGTCTCGGTGGTAATCCATCCGCGCAGCCCGCACGTGCCCATCACGCACATGAACGTGCGGTACTTTGAGGCCGGCAACGGCGAGGCCTGGTTTGGCGGCGGCATTGACCTGACGCCCATTTACGTGAACAAGGGACAGGTGCAGTTCTTCCACCAGCAGCTCAAGGCTACCTGTGACCGGTTTCAACCGGCGTACTACCCAGAGTTCAAGAAGTGGGCCGATGAGTACTTTTACATTCCGCACCGCGAGGAGACCCGGGGTGTGGGCGGAATCTTCTTTGACCGGTTAACGCCAACCCAGGAAATCTCGCTGGAGGAGCGCTTCGCCTTTGTGCAGGCCGTGGCCGATAGCTTCTCGCCTACTTACCTGGCACTGGTAAACCAGAACAAAGGGCTGCCTTTTACGCCACAGGAAAAAGAGTGGCAGCTTATCCGCCGGGGGCGCTACGTGGAGTTTAACCTGGTCAACGACCGGGGCACCAAGTTCGGGCTGGAAACGCACGGCCGCACCGAGTCTATCCTGATGAGTTTGCCTCCCCTGGCCAGCTGGCACTACAGCCACGTTCCGGCGGAGGGCTCGCCCGAGGCGGAGGCCCTGACCTGTTTCCGGAAAGACATTGATTGGGTAAACCAGAAGTAACATGGACGAACTCATTGCCTTAGACCAGTCGCTTTTCCTGGAGCTGAACAGCCACCGTTCTCCTTTCTGGGATGCGGTCATGGTCTTTATCTCCAACAAGTACGTGTGGTTCCCGTTCTACGCAATTCTGGCGGGACTCTTTCTCTATTTCTACAAAAGAAGGGGCCTGCTGATGGTGCTCTGCCTGGGTGCCAGCGTAGGACTGGCCGATTTTATATCTTCGGGCATCTTCAAGCCGTTCTTTGCGCGGCTGCGGCCCTGCCATGACCTTGCCCTGGGCGCCGTGAACGCCGTTGATGGGTGTGGCGGCCGATACGGCTTTGTGTCGTCGCACGCCGCCAACGCGTTTGCCGTGGCCATCTTTGTGATTTTGCTGTTGCCCAAAAATCAGCGGGTGTTCAAGTTTTTGCTGCTGGTGTGGGCGACGGCCATTTCGTACAGCCGCATTTACCTTGGCGTGCACTACCCCGCCGACATCACCTTCGGGGCCCTGGTGGGCACCGGGGCCGCCTGGCTGGGCATGTACTTTTACCAGAAAGTTTCTGAGCGGTATCCTTACTGGCAGCAGTAAGCACTCCGTCTCCCGTAAATTTCCCTCTGTTTTGGGGCTGATTTCCAGTAAACAGCCCCAAAACAGAGGGTTTTTATTTTTTGAGCAGCCGGGCCACGTACTTCCCGATGATGTCGAACTCCAGGTTCACCTGGTCGCCGGGTTTAACGGTGTGCAGGTTGGTGAAATCATAGGTGTACGGGATAATGGCCACCGAAAAGTAGTCCTCGCCCGATTCCACCACCGTGAGGCTGATGCCGTTCACGCAGATGGAGCCTTTCTCCACGGTTATGTTGCCCGCTGCCTGCGGCTGGTACCGGAACCGGAACAGCCAGCTTCCCTGCTGGTCCCGCACCTCTTCGCAGATGCCCACCTGGTCCACGTGGCCCTGCACAATGTGCCCGTCATAGCGGCTGTGGGCCAACAGGCAGCGCTCCAGGTTTACCTTGTCGCCCTGCTTCAACTTGCCCAGGTTGGTCCTGGACAAGGTCTCAGCAATGGCGGTAACGGTGTAGGTATCGCCCTCAATAGCTACCACCGTGAGGCAAACCCCGTTATGCGCCACGCTCTGGTCTATCTTCAGCTCATGCGTAAAAGGGCACCGCAGGGTAAAATGCCGGTTGGTGTGCTCGTCTCTGATGCCTACCACTTCGGCCTGTGCTTCTATGATTCCTGTGAACATGATATCTAGATTTGATAATTTGAAGATTAGGCAATGGGAAGATTATTGAATATTAGGATAAGAAAATAGGTAGATAAGAAAACTTTCAAATCTTCTCATCTGCAAATCTCCAAATCATTTCCCTCTTCCTTGAACAATGATTTTAATGGTGTACAGCATCACCCTGAAATCCATGGCCAGGGACATGTTCTCTATGTAGAGAATGTCGTACTTGAGCCTTTTTACCATTTCCTGCACGTTCTGGGCGTAGCCGAATTTCACCTGGCCCAGGGACGTGATGCCCGGCCTTACCCGTTGCAGGTGTTTGTAATGCGGCGCCTGCTGGGTAATCAGGTCAATGAAGTGCTGACGTTCGGGCCGGGGCCCTACCAGGCTCATCTCCCCAATCAAGACGTTATAAAACTGCGGAAGTTCATCTAGCCGTACCTTGCGCATGAAGCGGCCCAGTTTGGTGACCCGGGGGTCGTTGTCAGAGGAAAGGGCCGGACCCATTTTCTCGGCGTCGGTGTACATGCTCCTGAACTTGAAGATGTAAAAGGGTTTGCCTTGTAAGCCAATGCGTTCCTGCTTGAAGAACACCGGCCCGGGCGAGGACATTTTCACCAGCACGGCCAACAGCAGGTAGAAGGGTGAGAGCAGGACCAAGACTAACGCAGCTGCCAGCACATCAATGGTCCGCTTCAGGATCTGCTGCCAGAAAGGCATGAGGTCGCGCTTCACTTCAATCAGCGGCGTGCCGAACAGGTGTGCCACTTTTACCGAGCCCAGCAGGATCTGGTACACATCGGGCAGAATGCTGATTCTTACCTGCTCGCCTTCCAAGGAGCTCAGGATCTGCTCGATCAGCTTGTGCTCAGAGGGCTCAATGGCAATGATGACTTCTTCAACGGTGAGTTCATTGATGAGGGCCGGGAGCTTATGGAAGTCGCCCAGCAGCGGAATCTGCTCCTGAAACAGGTGCGGTTGGGAGAGTTCGCTCTGCACAAACCCCACAATATTAAGCCCCAGGTGCCGGTTATTGCTCTCCAGTTCATTGTACACCTCACGGGCATTGCTGCTGGAGCCCACCACAATGGTGTTAAAGTAAACGTCGCCGTACAGGACCAGCCGTTTCAAGTGGTTGAGCACGGCCACTTTGCCAATGGCGGAGAACAGAAAGTGCAGTACAAAATAATAGCCAATGGGCTCATAGTAAACCTGAAACCTGGCGGAGGTGGGGTCTTCAAAGAAGAACGCCAGCAAAATGGCCACGGCTCCCCCCATGGACATGCCAGCCAGCAGCACCACTTCCTTAAACCGGGAAAGGCGGTACACATCGCGGTAGCGGCCTAAGAGGGCGTACAGGATCACCCAGGAAGAAGCCACCATGAATGCCTGGGTTAAGACCGTGGTGCTAAGGGTTGCCGTAAGGTCTACAAAAAAGTGATTGGTGGAAAGATAAAAGGCCATCCAGCCCAGAAAGGCCGAAATAAAATCTCCCAGAACAACTTTATAGGGGTGTATGGTGCGGTTTAGTTGCATGGATTACCAGAGCGCGGGGCGGCAGATAGAAGCGCCGCTTCTGCGCAAAGCTACACGCAATTTCTAAAATACACGGCTAAAATTAAAGCCCGGGGTTAAAACCGTATTTGCTATTTTAGCGCCGTAGTTGCTTCCTGCAAGGGTAAGAAACGTATACCGTACATAATCTGTCCTATTTATGCTCATAGATAGTTACCGGCACAAAGGCATGCGCAAGAGCCTGGTGCGCATTGTTCAGGAAAAGGGAATCAAAGACAGACGGGTGTTGGAGGCCATAGAACAGGTGCCCCGCCACTTCTTCTTTGAGAAAGCCTTTCTGGAGCAAGCTTACCAGGACAAAGCCTTTCCTATTGGCGAGGGGCAGACCATCTCGCAGCCGTACACGGTAGCCTACCAGACCGAGCTGCTGGAGGTAGAGCCGCAGGACAAGGTGCTGGAGGTGGGCACCGGCTCTGGCTACCAGTGCAGCATCTTACTGCAGCTAACCCCGCACGTGTACACCATTGAGTACAATGAGGTGCTGTACCAGAAAGCCAAAAAGCAGTTTCAGCTCATGGGCCTCACTCCCGCCACCTTCCTGGGCGATGGCTCTGAGGGCCTGCCGCAGCACGCCCCCTTCCACAAGATCCTGGTGACCGCCGGGGCGCCCATCATCCCCAAAAGCCTGTTGCGACAACTCACCGTGGGCGGAAAGCTGGTGATCCCGGTGGGCGATACCGCCACCCAGAAGATGTTGCGCATTACCCGCGTGGGCGAGGAGGAATTCACCAAGGAAGAGTTTGACAACTTCAAGTTTGTGCCGCTTTTAGGAAAACAAGGCTGGAAATAGCCCCACTTCCCTCCTGCTGATTATACCAGTCCTTTTTACCTAACGCCCATTAGCAAAAAGCAGCGGGGCTTTGCTGAATCTGCTGTATCTTTGCGGGCTACTACTTCTTCAACTCTATGCGTAAACAGAAATCTGTAAAAGATTCATATGTCAGGATGACGGAACTTGTTCTGCCCAATGACACCAACACCCTTAACAACCTCATGGGGGGCAAAATGATGCACTGGATGGACATTGTTTCGGCCATTGCCGCCCAGAAACACTCTAACCGCATTGTGGTAACGGCCTCCGTAGACAACGTCTCCTTCAAGGAAAGCATTAAGCTGGGCAACGTGATCACCCTGGAAGCCCAGGTGACCCGCGCCTTCAGCTCGTCTATGGAAGTACACATCAATGTGTGGTCTGAGGATATTCCCTCGGGCACCAAGGTGAAATCAAACGAAGCGTTCTTTACCTTTGTGGCCGTGGACCAGTCGGGCAACCCCATTGACGTACCCGAGGCGCTGCCCGAGACCGAGGAAGAGGTGAAATTATACGACGGGGCCCTGCGCCGCCGCCAGCTGCGCCTCATCCTGGCGGGCCGCATGAAGCCGCACGATGCCAATGAACTTAAGTCCATTTTTGACTTAGGTTAATTGATTTAGCCCTCTTTTACCCAAAACAGACCAAAAACGCCATGGCGCCAGAACAACCCCCGCTTTCTTTTCTGCAGCAGCTTTTTGAGCAGGACACCCTGTATGTGCTTCCGGAAGAGCAGGGTACGCCGGCAGCGCCCGCCCCGGTACCGGCTGTAGCCGCCGCCCCCGTTGCCGAGGTGAATCCTACTCCCCCTGTGACGCCTGCTCCCGCTGAAGCCAAAACGCCCCGCCTACCCGAATTCCCGGAAAAAGTAGTTGCCCCCGTGGCGAAGGGACCGGCCCCTGAAATTACCTGGTGGGGTGAGGCCGTGAAAGGAACGTATCTCTTGTTTGAGGTGCCGGAGCCCGTGTTCCAACAGTTGCCGCAGCATGCATTCCTGCAGAAAGTGCTGGCGGCGGTGGGGCTGAGCACCAGCCAGGTAAAGTTCGGGAACCTGTCCCGGCAGGTGGAGCATGACGTGAAGCAGATTGCCGCCACCCAGCGGGCCAGCGCCATCCTGCTCTTCGGGCAGGGGCTGCCGGTGGCCAACCTTTCGCGCATGGAATTCTACCGCATGTACCGGTCGGGCGAGTCGCGCTTTGTGCTGGTAGACTCCCTGGAAGACATTGAGAAGAGCGTTGAGCTGAAAAAGAAGCTGTGGGACGTGCTGCAGAAGATCTTCCTCCAGCAAAACTAGAACCAAAAAAGGGCTGCCCTTCTACCAGGCAGCCCTTTTCTTTTCTCCTCTGTTACGGATTATTGCAGCAGAGAGGCAAGTTTCTCTTCCAAAGCCTCGCCGCGCAGGTTTTTGGCGATGATTTTTCCTTCCTTGTCCAACAGAACGGTTTGCGGAATGGCCGTTACCCCGTACAAGGCGGCGGCGCTGCTTTCCCAGCCTTTCAGGTCAGATACGTGCGGCCAAGTGAGCTTGTCGTTCTCAATGGCCTTTAACCACTTGGCTCTGTCCTGGTCCAGGCTTACCCCGAAAATCTCGAAACCTTTGTCTTTGTACTTGTTGTACATGCGCACCACGTTGGGGTTCTCCTGGCGGCACGGACCGCACCAGCTGGCCCAGAAGTCAATGAGCACGTACTTGCCGCGCAGCGACGCCAGCGAGATCTCCGGACCGGCCGGGGACGGCAGGGAGATGTTGGGGGCGGCACTGCCCAGCGCGGTGCTGCGCACCTTAGACAAGCGCTCTTCCAGGGCTTTGGTGTACTTAGAGTTGGGCAGGCTGGCCTTGAAAGCGGTGGCCATGCTGTCTACAAAAGGAAAGTGCTCATCCAGGTTCAGGATGTTCCCGGCCGTGTACACCGAGACCACCGAGTTAGGGTTGGCCTTCACAAACGCCTTCAGTTGGTTCTGGTTCTCGCGCTGCGCAGCCATAAACTGGTCCTGCAGGCGTTTCATCTCGGCCTGGTTGCCGGAGGTAGCGGCTTCCTGGAACTGCTGGTTCAGGGCGGTGACGTTCTGCTGCATGCCCTGCATGATGGTGTTCAACTGCTTGATCAGCTCTGAATCCCTGGAGCCTTTCACGGTGTAGGATTGGGCCACTTTCCCAGAGTCGGCGGTGATTTCAATGGACTGGTTGTCTACCACCAGCATGATGCCTTCCTGGTTCTCGAACCCCAGTTTGTAGATGGCCGGCTCGTTCACGGTGCCCTCCATCACAAACGTCCCGTCCTGGTTGATGGTGGCGGTGTCTACCGGTACAAAGGCTTGCTCGCCCAGTTCATCCAGGTACACGTTGCCCCGGGTCATGTTGTTGATCTTACCCGTGATGCGGTAGCTTTTCTCCGTGTCTGCGGAAGTGACTCCTTTTTTCTGGCAGGCCCCTAGAACCCCCAACGCGGCAACGGCCAGTACAATCTGTTTTTTCATCTTCTTCTATAAGTAGGCTTACTTTTCTAAGCTCTCTTTCAATAACTTATTCGCCAGCTTAGGATCGGCTTTGCCTTTGGTCTGTTTCATGAGGTCGCCCATGAACATGCCCAGCAGCGACGCTTTCCCCGCCTTGTATTCGGCCACTTTCTGCGGATTGGCCGCTAAAACGCCGTCAATGATGGCCTGCAGCGCCCCCTCGTCTGATTCCTGCACCAGGTTCTGCTCGGTGGCCACCTGCTCTGCGGTTTTTTCGGGATTTTCCAATAAATACGGGAAAATCTGCTTGGCCGCTACACTGTGGCTTACCTTATTGCTGTCTACCAGTTGAATGAGGCCGGCAATCTGCTCCGGCTTCAGCGGGAACGCCCCAATGGTAAGGGTCAACTCGTTCAGGTAGGATTTCACCGGGCCGCTGATCCAGTTGGCGGCTGCCTTGTAGTTTTGGGTGTGCTGGCACAACTGATCAAAGTACAGGGCAATCTCCTTCTCATCGGTCAATACGCCGGCATCGTAGTCAGACAAGCCGTACTGCTGCGTGAAGCGGTCATACAACTCCTGCGGAAGCGCGGGCATGCTGTCCTTCACCGATTGCAACCACTCTTCTGAGATGATGACCGGCGGAAGGTCTGGCTCCGGAAAATACCGGTAGTCGTTCATGGTTTCCTTAGAACGCATGCCGGTGGTAGTACCGGTACCTGCGTCAAAGTTCCGGGTCTCGGCGTCTACCGTTCCACCTGCTTCCAGCACCGCGATCTGACGGTCAATCTCGTGCTCAATGGCGCGCTGCACGTTGCGGAAGGAGTTCATGTTCTTCACCTCCACCTTGGTACCCCACTTGCTGGCACCTTTCTTCATTACCGAGATGTTGGCATCACAACGCAGAGAACCTTCTTCCATGTTCCCGTCGCATATCTCCAGGTACTGCACCAGTTTCTTAATCTGGGTCAGGTACGCGTACGCCTCCTCAGAGTCCCGGATGTCCGGCTCCGACACGATCTCAATCAGCGGCGTTCCGGCGCGGTTCAGGTCTACCAATGTTTCGGTCTCCCCAGCCAGGTGCATGGATTTCCCGGCGTCTTCCTCCATGTGGATACGCGTTATCCCGATGCGCTTCTCCTGTCCGTCTTTGGTTTTGATGTCCAAGTGACCTTTGGTGCAAATAGGCGTTTTGTCCTGCGTAATCTGGTAGCCCTTCGGGAGGTCTGGGTAGAAGTAGTTCTTACGGGCGTAGTAATTGTGGCGCGTAATCGCTGAGCCAGTCGCCAGGCCCATCTTCATGGCCATCTCTACCACTTTCTTGTTCACGCGCGGCAAAGTACCCGGGTGCCCCAGGGTAATCACGCTCAGGTTCGTGTTCGGCAGCATGCCGTACTCCGTAGAATCTGAAGAATACGCCTTGCTCTCGGTGAGCAACTGGGCGTGCACCTCCAGACCGATAATTGCTTGGTATTGGGAACGGATCTCTTCGTTCATGTTTGTTTTTAGTATCAAGAATCATGTATCAAGTATCAGGTACTTTTTCACGATTCTGTTTTTGGTCTATTTTTTAGAAAACAGCCGCTTTTCGGCAATGTTTCCAATTCTTTTTACTTGTGACTGACTTCTGGCGCGAGTCTCCAGGCTCGTGCCTTTGTATGGTGGTAGTTTCCAGACTACCTACACACTATACTTTCTTTTGCCTTTTAGCGAGTCTGGAGACTCGCCTCATCCTTTGTCACGAGTTATAAACTCGTGACAGATTAGTTGGCTAAAAGGTAATTATCTCCACCTTGGTCTGTCCACTAACAGGACAACGCTTTACATCAGCTTTATCGTTTCGGTCTGTCGGGAGACAGACCGAGGAGGCGAATAACATCAAGCTTGTAAAGCTTTGGTAAAGGCTATTTTAAACCTGTGAGGGTATAAAAACCTCATAGGTTTTGTTTTCAGGCTATTTTCAGGAAAACAGCCTGAAAATAGAGTTACTTAGCCAGTTCCTGTTGCACGAAGTCTTCGGCTTTGGCTAGGGCCGCATCTAGGCCCGCCACGTCTTTACCACCGGCAGTAGCGTAGAACGGCTGTCCGCCGCCGCCGCCTTTGATTTCTTTGGCCAGTTCTTTTACCATTTGCACGGCGTTCAGGCCTTTACCAGAAACCACTTCGTCAGACAGCATCACGGCTAACTGTGGTTTGCCGTCAATATCAGCTGCCAGTACCAGCACCAGGTTGTCTACTACCGAACGTAGGTCAAAAGCCAGTTTCTTCAGGTAATCGGCGGAGCTAACTTCTACCCGAGCCGCAAGGAAGTTAATGCCATCCAGGTTTTGCACCTGAGCAGCCAGCTTCTCTTTCTGAGCGGTTACCTGCTTCAGTTCAAACGCTTCCAGTTGCTTGCGTAAGGCAGCATTCTCATCCTGGATCTTCTCAATTGCTTTTCCGAAGTCCTTCTGCACGCCTAACAGCTGCTTCACTTCTTCAAACTGAGAGATCTGCTCGTCTACAAATTGTTCAGCTACATCAGCCGTAACCGCTTCAATCCGACGAACCCCGGCCGCTACCGAGCTTTCACTAACAATTTTGAAGAAACCGATGTTACCGGTGTTCTGTACGTGAATACCCCCGCAAAGCTCTATAGAGAAGTCTTTGTTGAAGGTAATCACCCGCACGAAGTCGCCGTATTTCTCACCGAACAAGGCCATCGCGCCTAACGCTTTCGCTTCTTCAATAGGCACGTTGCGGCGCTCGTCTTTCTCGATAGACTCCCGGATGCGCTCGTTCACAATCTGCTCTACTTCGCGCAACTGCTCTTCGGTTACTTTGGTGAAGTGGGAGAAGTCAAAACGAAGCAGCTTGTCGCTTACTAAGGAGCCTTTCTGGTTAACGTGGTCGCCTAACACCTGCTTTAAGGCAGCGTGCAGTAAGTGCGTCGCCGAGTGGTTCTTTTTGATAAGCGCCCGACGCTTGCTGTCTACTTTAGCTACAACCGGGGCCTCAAGGTCTTTTGGCAGCTCAGCCGTAATGTGCAGGATCAGGTCGTTCTCCTTTTTAGTGTCCAGCACCTTCACAGTGCCAGCAGCAGATTCCAGCACACCGGTATCACCTACCTGTCCACCGCTTTCGGCATAGAATGGGGTGCGGTCTAATACTATATGAAATTCCTTCTTGTTCTTAGCCGTCACCTGACGGTAACGCACCACGCGGGCTTCTACCTGGTCTGCGTCATACGCTACCCACTCCGTCTCCACATCTGGTTGCAAAATGACCCAATCGCTCTGCTCTGTAGCAGCGGCGTTACGGGAACGGTTTTTCTGCTGCTCCATCTCGGTAGTGAAGCCAGCCTCATCAATGGTGAAGCCATTCTCCTTTGCGATCAGGGCCGTCAAATCCAGCGGGAAGCCGAAGGTGTCATATAATTCAAAAGCGGTTTTGCCGTCAATTGTATTGCCGTTCGCTTTGAAAGTTTCTTGTAAAGAGTCCAGACGCTTCAAGCCGTTCTCCAGCGTGCGTAAGAAAGCATTCTCTTCTTCCTCAATCACGCGCTGCACAAACGCTTGCTGCGCTTTCAGTTCCGGGAACACGTTCGCTAACTGATCGGCCAATACCGGCACAATGGTGTTCAGGAACGGCTTCTTGAAGTTCAGGTAGGTAAACGAGTAACGCACCGCACGGCGCAGAATACGACGAATCACATACCCGGCCTTGTTGTTAGACGGTAATTGACCATCGGCAATGGTAAAAGCAATGGCCCGGATGTGGTCGGCCAGAACCCGAATAGCTATATCGGTTTTCTCGTTTTCGCCATAGGTTACTCCCGCCTCTTTCGCGATGTACTGGATCATCGGCTGGAACACGTCGGTATCGTAGTTCGACTGTTTGCCCTGGATAGCCATGCACAAACGCTCGAAGCCCATACCTGTATCTACGTGTTGCGCAGGGAGTTTTACCAGCGAACCATCGGCCAGACGGTTGAACTCCATGAATACATTGTTCCAGATCTCCACTACCTGCGGGTGGTCATTGTTTACTAGGTCTTTACCCGGAACCTTGGCTACTTCTTCGTCAGAACGAAGGTCCACGTGGATCTCAGAGCATGGTCCGCACGGACCGGTATCGCCCATTTCCCAGAAGTTATCCTTCTTGTTCCCCATCAGGATCCGGTCTTCGGCAATCATGGTCTTCCAGATATTGAACGCATCCTGGTCCATTGGAAGGTTATCAGAACTATCGCCCTTGAAAACGGATACGTACAGTCTGTCCTTAGGCAGTTTGTATACCTCCGTCAGCAGTTCCCAGGACCATTCCAGGGCCTCTTTCTTGAAATAGTCGCCAAAAGACCAGTTCCCCAGCATCTCAAACATGGTGTGGTGGTAGGTGTCATAGCCTACTTCCTCCAGGTCATTGTGCTTCCCAGACACGCGCAAGCACTTCTGCGTATCGGCCACGCGGGCGTATGGCGCGGGTTTGTTGCCCAGGAAATAGTCTTTGAACGGCGCCATGCCCGAGTTGATGAACATGAGCGTGGGGTCGTCTTTTACCACAATGGGCGCCGACGGAACAATCTGGTGGCCTTTAGAGGCGAAGAAATCGAGGAACTTCTGACGAATCTCAGCGGAGGTCATGTATCTAAATAATTGCTTTCTAAACTTAAGCGCAAGGGCTTGTAAATACGGAAGAAAAAGCCAATTTTTGCCTTCCCAGCCGGCCATACACCCTATGCAAAAGTAAGCTTTTTTGCCAAATTGCGGAGGGAGGCCAGGGGTTTTCGGCCTGTTTTTCAGAAAACAAGCGAAAAGAGTCCTGAGTTCTGAGTCTTGAGTCCTGAGTCAGTTCAAGAAATTTCCAGTCTCAAGACTCAAGATGCAAGACTCAGAACTCACAAGAAAGTGCCTTACAAAGAACGCGATATAGAAAAGCAGTATTACAGCATTGGCGAAGTAGCTGCTATGTTTGAGGTGGCCCCCTCCCTTATCCGGTTTTGGGAAACCGAATTTGATATCCTCAAGCCTAAAAAGAATAAAAAGGGCAACCGCCTTTTCTCCCCAAAGGACATTGAGAACCTGCGCTTTGTGTACCACCTGGTAAAGGAACGGGGCTACACCATTCAGGGTGCCCGCGAAATGCTCAAGACCCGCGGCGTGCAGGCCCGCGAAAAGTTTGAGATGATCCAGAGCCTGGAGAAAGTGAAGGAGTTCTTGCTGAACATCAAATCTCAGCTTCCTTAACGGAAGCAAGTTCTGAGTGCTGAGTCTTGAGTTCTGAGTTTTGACCCAGGTTCTGAGTCTTAAGTCTAGGAAATTAGGATAAACCAGATCTCAATAGATCGTATAAAGCAACTCAGGACTCAGGACTCAAGACTCAGAACTCCAACACCGTGTCGCAGGATTTGTTGTACCAGGTGGCTCTTCCCATTATTCCCCACGTGGGGGGCGGTACGGCGCGTACCCTGGTGAAGTACTTCGGCTCGGCCGAGGCGGTGTTCTCGGCCCCCAAGGACCGGCTCACCAGAGTGCCCAGAATTGGGGAAGTTCTGGTGAAAAGCATTGCCGGCAGCAAAACCCAGGCCTTGCGGCAAGCCGAGGAAGTGCTCAAGCGGGCCGAGAAGGAAGGCGTGCAGTTGCTGTACTACACCAATCCCGCTTACCCCGACCGGCTCCGGCACCTACCAGACGCGCCCCTGCTCCTCTACTACAAAGGCACCGCCAACCTTAACGCCACCAAAGTGATCAGCATTGTGGGCACCCGCAAAAGCACCGAGTATGGCCGCGCCGTGACCGAGCAGCTTGTGCAGGGTTTGGTGCAGCATGAGGCGCTGGTGGTGAGCGGACTGGCCTTCGGGATTGACATTATTGCGCATCGGGCCGCCCTAAAGGTGGGCTTGCCTACCATTGGGGTCATGGCCAACAGCGTGGAAACCGTGTACCCGGCCGCGCACCGCAAAGACACCGAGCGCATGCTGGAAAACGGCGGCCTACTCTCTGAGTTCCCCTTCGGGACCAAGCCCGATGCGCCGCGCTTCCCGGCGCGCAACCGCATCATTGCCGGCATGGCCGACTGCACCATTGTGGTGGAATCAACCAGCAAGGGCGGCTCGCTCATCTCCGCCGATATTGCCCACAGCTACGACCGAGAGGTCATGGCCGTGCCGGGCCCCATTACCTCAGAGACCTCGCAGGGCTGCAATCACCTCATCAAATCTTTGAAAGCGGTGCCCTATACCAAACCCAAAGACCTGGAGGAACTCCTGAACTGGGACAAAGCCCTTTCTCCCAATGCTTTGCCCCGCGAAGTTCCGGCGCTTGACCTGAGCGGCTTCCCCGACGAAGAACAGCGCGTCTTAAAAGTCCTGCAACAAGCGGGTGCTACGCACATTGATGTCCTCAGTAGGCATACCCAACTCTCCATGGGGCCCCTCTCGTCTGTGCTGTTCACGCTGGAAATGACGGGCCTAGTGAAAGCCCTGCCTGGCAAGCTGTACGCCCTGGTATAAAGCCGCATGCTTTGTAGCACTCCTACCCGATTCTCAATCCTTAATCTAAAACGGTGTTCCTCCTCTACAACGGACAACTTATTCCAGAAGACCAACTGCGGCTGCCGCTCACCAACCGGGCCTTTCAGTACAACGACGGGTTCTTTGAAACGCTCATCCTAGAGGAAGGCCGGGTGCGGTATTGGCCCGAGCACCAGGAACGGATGGCAGAGGCTGCCACTGCCCTGCACCTCCTTTTGCCGCAGGAACTCCTAGCGGGTCAGTTTCCCGCGCAGGTAGCCCTTTTGGCGCAACAGAACCGTTGCGGCGCGCTAGCCCGCATAAAACTGAGGGTTTGGCGTGCTGGTGAAGGCCTGTACACGCCCCAAACGGACCGGGTGGAGTGGATGGTGACTGCACATCCTGCAACGGAGCCTTCCACGGTGCCGCTGCAGGCAGGGCTTTGCCAAACGGTGCATACGGTGCCCTCGCCTTTTTCGCAGTTCAAAGGGTTCAACTCGCCGGTGTATGTGGTAGCCAGCCGGGAAAAAGCCAGCCGGGGCTTGGATGACCTGGTCCTGCTTTCGCCCGAGGGGCAGTTGGCCGAGCTTACCTTTTCTAACCTGTTTTGGGTGAAAGATAAAACGCTCTACACTCCTGCCCTAACCTCGGGATGCCTTAATGGAGTGATGCGCAGGAACCTACTCAAGAAAGCCCCGCAGCACGGGTGGCAGGTGGCAGAGGTGCTGCGCTTGCCATCGGCCCTGGAAGAAGCTGATCTGGTTTTCGCGGGGAACGTGACCGGCCTAAGACCCCTTGCCTCTTTGCAGGAGCATCAACTCAAATTAGATGCAGCCCTTTTTAGCGAAGTTTGCGCCTTGCTCTAAGAATGTCTGTCTTTTCTTACGTGCTGTTTTAGGCCTATTTTCTGGTAATAAAGCTTAAAGCAACCTGCCATTAATAAAGCGGTAAGTCGCTTTATGTAAAAGGCTTATATCGATCATAAAATCGATTGCCTCACTTCTTTGCAACGGCCGTGGGTTGGTTGGCTTCCCAGATTCTGATAAAGTTACCGCCCAGGATTTTCTCAATGTCCTTCTTCCTGTAGCCGCGCTCCAGCAGGGCTTGGGTGATCAAGGGATAGGTGCTCACGTCATCCAGGCCTACGGGCGCCGAGGTGATGCCATCATAATCTGAGCCCAGACCCACGTGGTCAATGCCGGCCAGTTTCACTATGTGGTCAATGTGGTCGATCAGCAGGGAGAGCGGCGGGTTGATGGTAGCCGATTCCTGAGGGTATTTCTTGTAGAGAGCAGCGCGCAAGGCCATTCCGCTCAAGCCTTTCGCGCGCAGTTCCTTGATCTCGGCCTCATGCCTGGCCATAAACGTACCCATGCGCCTGGTGTAGGCACTGTCCAGAAACTCTGAGAAGAAATTGAGGTGAATCACGCCGCCGTTTTTGCCAATGGCCTTGATCTGCTCATCGGTGAGGTTGCGCGGGTGCGGGCTGAACGAGGCGGCACAGCTGTGCGACACCAGCACGGGTTTGGTAGAAACGGCCAGGGCATCCCAGAACGTCTGCTCCCCCACGTGCGAAAGGTCTACGAGCATGCCCAGTTGGTTCATGCGCTGCACCACTTGACGGCCAAACTCGTTCAGGCCTTTCTTGCCCTTGAAGCCGCTGCCTGCTTTTTCATCAGTCGCCGAGGAGGCCCAGGAGGTGCTGTTGTTCCAGGTGAGGGTCAGGTACCTAACGCCCCGCTGGTAGAGGTGGTTAAGGTGGTCCAGGTTGTCTTCCAGCATGTGGCCGCCTTCCACGCCGGTGAGCGCGGCAATCTTCTTTTGCTGCACCGCCTGTTTAGCTTGGGCCGGCGAGTAGACCAGTTGCAGTTTATCGGGGTTGCGCTTCACAATGGCCTCCAGGGAATCTATCTGCTGGTTGGCGAACTTGAAGGCCTTGCCGTTACCGTAGGTCTCATCGCAGAACACGGCGAACACCTGCACGTCTACCCCGCCCTTGCGCATGCGGGCCAGATCTGTGTGCGCCACACCGGTCAGGTCGCGCTCAATGGAATGTCCCTCCATGACCACCTGCGACAGCACATCATTGTGGGTGTCAATGAGCAGGGCTTTCTGGTGCAGGCTCTGGTAAGACGGGGAGCAGGACACCAGCAGGGCGCTGGCTCCCAGCATCCAAGGGCTTAACTTTCTGGACAGGGTAAACAGGGGCATGGGCGAAGTTATTTGACAGAGCAGTTTACTAAAAATCTGCCAAATGGCCTAAACTCCTCCTCCCTGGCGGTGCGCCTTTCTGCGCATCTCTCCCTTTTGGGGCTGATTTTGCGAAAACAGCCCCAAAAGGGAGAGCCATCCCTGGGACTCCTGCCCCGCTGCGGTAGGGCAATACTGGAGCCCCAAGGTTTAACCGTTAGCCCGGCCCTCCATGTTTTCCAGGTACTTCTGGCCAGAGCCGGTATTCAGCAACAAGATGCGCTCCTGGGGTTTGATCTGCTTTTCCTGGAGTAGGCGGCGGGTGGCCATCCAGAGAGCGGCGCCTTCAGGGGCCACAAACAGGCCTTCTTTCCTAGCCAGTTCCCGCACGCCCTGCAGCATTTCTTCTTCGGTAATACTGAGGGCGGTGCCGGCAGATGCTTGCAGCACCTGCAGCATGAGCGGTTCGCCCAGGGGACGGGGCACCGCCAGGCCGTTGGCAATGGTGGGCTGGCCCACGTACTGCTGAGCGTTGGCCTGCCGACCGAAGAAGGTGTCTACCAAGGGTTTGCAGTTCTCAGCCTGCACGGCCACCATGCGGGGCAATTTGGTGTCTTCGTCCAGCCAACCCATCTGCAGCATCTCCTGAAACGCCTTCCAGATACCAATCAGACCGGTGCCGCCACCGGCCGGGTACAGGATCACGTCGGGCAAGGTCCATTGCAGTTGTTCGGCAATCTCGTAACCCATGGTTTTCTTGCCTTCCAGGCGGTACGGTTCTTTGAGGGTAGACACGTCCAGGAAGCGGCCCTCCTGGTTCAGTTCCCGCACAAAGGCGGCGCAGTCGTTGATGAGGCCGTCAATGAGGTGCACCTCGGCGCCGTACCAGGCACACTCTTCCCGAAACGCCTTGGGAGTGTGGCGGGGCATGACCACCACGGCCTCCAAGCCGGCTTTGGCGCAGTAGGCGGCCATGGCTACCCCGGCGTTGCCGGCGGTGGGAATGATGCAGCCTTTCACGCCCAGTTCCTTGGCTTTAGAGATGGCCATGCTGAGCCCGCGGGCCTTAAACGAGCCGGTTGGGTTTTGCCCTTCGTCTTTGAGCAGGAGCGTTTCCAGGCCGTGGGCGGTGGCCAGGTTCTCCAGGGAAAGCATGGGGGTGAATCCCTCGCCCAGGCTCACCACGTTTTCCTCGGCCAACACGGGTAACACCTCACGGTAGCGCCACATGGTGCCGGGCCGACCGGCCAGGCTTTCTTTAGAGGGAGCGTCGGTAAGGTCATAGTGCGCCAGCAGCGGCAGCTGGCAGCACGTGGACACCAATTGCAGCTGGAAGGCGGAATGGTGCTGGCCGCACCGGGAGCAGGTAAGGTGCGACACTTGGGAAGCGGTAGACGTTAACGTGGTAACCATGGCTAAGGGGTTTGTGCCACGGCAAATTGGGCAGGCCCGCCGAACTTCGCCAATACAGAATAGGCATAGGCTATTCCGTTATGGAATACTGCTGTTTCATGAACTTGATGAAGTTCTTGTACGGCACGTTGTTTTCAGTGCCTTTTCGCTGAATGAAGTTGAAATTACGGAATACCTGCAGGTCTTTCAGCTGGACCTCCACCAGCTCGCCCGAGGCCAGTTCTTTCTTCACGGCCTGCCGGGGCAGGAAGGCCAGGCAGGTATCGGCGCGCACAAAGTTCTTCAGGGCCTCCGTGCCGCCCAGCCGCACGCGCACGGGCAAATCAGCCAACTTCACCCCTTTTGCCTCCAGCGCCTCCTCCAGCACCGCCAGCGTACCCGAACCCGATTCCCGCAAGGCCAGCGGAATGTGGAACAGGTCCTTTACCTCCAGCTCGCGTTTCTGCAGCGGGTTGCGGGGCGAGCAGACGGCAATGACCTCATCGGTGAGGAAGGGCGTGTACGTGACGTTGCTCACCTTGTAAATGCCGTCAATAATGCCCAGGTCAATGTCGTGGTCCAGCAGGGCGTTGAGGATGTTCTGGCTGTTGCGGTTGCGCAGGCTCAGCTGCACGTTGGGGTGCTGGTTAAGATAGGCCGAGAGCACCGGCGGCAGCACGTACAGCGAGATGGTGGTACTGGCGCCCAGGCCCAGGGTCACCTGCGGACTGAACTGGGCGTTTAATTGGCTGAACTCCTCGTGCAGTTCATTCTGCAGCTCCTTCACCTGCTCCAGCTTCTGCAGCAGCAGCTTGCCGGCGGGCGTTAGGCTTACCGTGGCTCCGTTCCGATCGAACAAACCCATCTTATAGTACTCCTCCAGGGCCTTCACCTGCTTGCTGATGGCCGACTGGCTGATGAAGAGCTCCTGGGCCGCCTTGGTAAAACTAAGCTGCCGGGCCACTTCCAAGAAGACTACATGTTTGTGCGAGATCACGCCAAATAAAGGTTAAAAGCTAATGGATACTTGCAGGCAAGCCCCTTCTGTCTGTACGGCAACCGGGGCCTGGCTTGGGGTTTTGGGGCCATTTTTATGAAAACAGCCCTAAAACCAATTGGTTTACAGGTTTTCTAAGGTAGAACGGGTGAGTGGGCTGTCCAGTACATTGCCGGTGTTGCGGGTGGTGGCCGGTTCAAACAGCAAAACGCTCACTTCCTCCGGGGCCACCGGCCGGTGCTCTACTCCTTTGGGCACAATCAGGAATTCGCCCTCCTGCAGGGTAACGGTGCGGTCGTGGAACTCCATGGTAAACTGGCCCTGCACCACCAGGAACATCTCGTCTTCGTGGTCGTGGTGGTGCCAGACAAATTCGCCTTTGAACTTGGCCAGCTTCACGTGCTGCCCGTTGAGTTCGCCCACCACGCGGGGGTTCCAGTGGTCTGAGAATAAGCATAGTTTCTCCGCAAGGTTTACTTTCTGCATGGCTGCGTTGTCTGGTTTACCGGTGAAGGTACAAAAGTAAGCAGGATTGTGGGGCTTTCTGCCTTGGCTGGGCGGCCCCATAACATAAAAAAAGCCTCTCCGGCAAGGAGAAGCTTTTTGTGACCTTGGGCCACCAGTGCGAAAGGGCAGCGCGGCGGTTAGGCGGGCTCGCCCGTGATAGAGTCAATGTGCCGGTTGCGGCGCTGTTTTTTGAGTTGGTCGGCCATCAGGTAAATATCCCCGTACTCGCGCGAGAACTTGGCGCCGTCATTCAGCACGGCATCTATCTTGGTATGCGGATGCTCGCGGGTAGCGGCGTGGGCACCAAAGAGCTTGTCCCAGAAGATTGCGAAGATGGAGAGCAAACAACCAATGCCTAGGTAGACAAGAACCCGAAGGGCGGCAATATCGCTGTCATTGGAAGTAAACGCTATTACAAATGTACCAGCGAAGAAACCAACGGCAATCAGGGTGGATAACTGGTCTTTTTTCATGATTTCCTGTTTTTTGGGGCCCTAATTTTTACCATCACAAGCGAAGCGTTTATCACTTTGCTTATAAAAGCATACGTTCTGGTTTTAAGAAAGTTACATTTATATCTTTTCTAATTGCAAAACTTATTCTGTTCCTTAGTTTAAGGGTCCCGTCTATTGAAAATTTTGAAATATTCAACTAAAAGAATTCCGATCGGGAGAGCCTTGCACACTCCGCCGGCACCACCCAGCATGTAAAAAAGAGCAAACCACCCCAAAGTTTTCTATCATTGTTGCGTAGAGAGGCAAACGGCGGAGAAGGGAATCGCTTTTCGGCCTGTTTTCTTCAAAAAGAACCCAAACCAGCAACATGAACATCACCCAACGTTACCAGCTTTCGCTTGCGCTCCTTACCGATATGTACCAGCTGACCATGGCCCAGGGATACTGGAAAAAAGGGATGGAAGAGCAGGAAGCGGTTTTTCACCTGTATTTCAGAAAGAACCCATTCCAGGGAGGTTACACCATTGTGGCGGGCCTGGCCGACGCTATTGACCTGCTGCAGCACCTGAAGTTTACCGAGCAGGATCTCTCCTATCTCAAAAGCCTCAAAACCAGCCATGGCCAACAGTTATTTGAAGATGGATTCCTGGACCACCTCCGCCAATTACAATTTTCCTGCGATGTAGATGCTATTCCGGAGGGAACGGTGGTTTTCCCGAACGAGCCCTTGTTGCGCATCAAAGGCCCCATTCTGCAATGTCAGCTTCTGGAAACCCCTTTGCTCACCATCCTCAACTTCCAGACCCTGATCGCGACCAAGGCTGCCCGCATTGTGGATGCCGCCCAGGGCGACCGCGTGATTGAGTTTGGGATGCGCCGTGCGCAGGGTCCCGACGGGGCCTTATCCGCAGCGCGGGCGGCTTTCATAGGCGGTGTGGAGGCTACCTCCAATATGCTGGCTGGTCAGTTGTACAACATTCCGGTAAAAGGTACGCACGCGCACAGTTGGGTCATGTCATTTGACGAGGAGCAGGAAGCCTTCGCGGCTTACGCCGATGTGTTCCCCGATGATTCTGTGTTCCTGGTAGACACCTACAACACCCTGGACGGCATCAAGAAAGCCATTGAAGTAGCCCGGCAACTGCGGGAGAAAGGCAGCGAATTGAAAGGTATTCGTCTTGATTCCGGCGATTTGGCGTACCTGAGTATTGAAGGTCGCAGAATGCTGGACGAGGCGGGTTTCCCCGAGGTATCTATCCTGGCCAGCAATGACCTGGACGAAAACCTGATCCAGAGCCTCAAACTACAGGGAGCCCGCATTGATACCTGGGGCATCGGCACGAAACTGGTGACCGCCTATGACCAACCGGCTCTGGGGGGCGTGTACAAACTGGCCGCTTTGCGCCAGAAAAACGGAGACTGGGATTATAAACTGAAGCTTTCTGAGCAGCTCATTAAAGTCTCTACCCCCGGCATTTTACAGGTGCGACGGTTTTACCGCAATGACACCCTGGTGGGCGACATGATCTATTCTGAGCCGCTTCAGGTGAATGCCTCCGCCACCATGGTACACCCCAATGATCCCACCCAGCGGAAAAGCTTCGCGAAAGATTGCAACCAACAGGACCTGCTGGTTCCTGTTTTCCGGGACGGGAAACAAGTGTACACCTCGCCTGAACTATCGGCTATTCAGGAACGCACCAAACAGCAATTGAGCCTTCTGCACGAGACCTACCGCCGGTTCCTGAACCCGCACATTTACAAGGTAGGTTTGGAAGAGAAGTTGCATGAAAAGAAATTCAAGCTCATTCTTCAGCTGCGGGAGTCACAAACCACCTAAACCTTTGAGCAGCAACAAAGAACCCGTTTTAAGGCCTTTTATGTAAAACAGGCTTAAAACGGGTTCTTTGTTTTAGAGTGATTACTGCAAGTATCAGTTGCAACTATCTCCTATTTAATTCAAGGCCAGACTCAGGGCATGTTCTTTCTCTGTTTCTTCAAGGGGCGCTTTGGGCAGTTGCACCAGAAACGTACTTCCTGCCTTCGGTTCACTTTGTACAGAGATGGTGCCGTTCATGCTATCCAGCAACTCCTTGCAAAGCATTAAGCCAATGCCGGTTCCTTTTTCGTTGGAAGTTCCTCTTCTGGAGTAGCGCTCCTCTGTAAAGAGTTTTGATTGGGCCTCTAGCGGAATTCCGGTACCGTTATCCTGCACCGCTATCTGAACCTCCTGGTCAGAAACAATTGCCGATACTTCAATGGTGCCTGCTTCCGGGGTAAACTTGATGGCATTGGAAATCAGGTTTCTGATTACAAACTTCAGTCGTTCTTTATCGGCAAGTACCTGCACCTCCTCTGTTTCTTTCTGCAGCAGCAGGATGCCTTTAAGAGTGGCATTATGCTGTAAAAGCTCGATGGTTTCTGAAATCAAGGGCTTCAAGGGTAGTTTTTCCAGCTTTACTGAACCACCGTTCATCTGGCTCTTAGACCAGACAAGAATGTTGTTGAGCAGGTTAGTAGCGTTATCATAGTCTTTCCCTAATTGATAGAACAGCCGCTTGAAGTCTTGGTCGCTAACGGCATTTTTGTCAGCCAGATAAAACAAGGACTGCACAGAAGTGAACGGACTACGCAGATCGTGCGAAACAATAGAGAAAAGCTTCTTCTGGAAGGTGTTTAATTTCTCTAGTTCATCGCGCTGGGTTTGCAGGACGTTTGACTGGGACACCAAGGTTTCCTGCTTCTGGGAGATGTCACGGTTCTTCTCTTCAATTTCCTGATTGATTGCCTTAACGATGGCATTGCTTTTCTTTACCCTTCGCCATCCGATGAAAAGAAGACCGGCTAGGGCTAGAAGGGAAAACCCTACGCCTATGGCAATTTGTTTTACCAGCTTTTCATACTGGACCTCTTGCTGGTATTTTTCTTTCTCCAGCTTTAGCTTCAGGTTTTCCAGTTCTTTTTTCTCTACCTCAAACTTGACTTCGGCCTCTGCCATCAGGTTCCGGCGCTGTTTGGCAAAGAGCGTGTCTGTGGCATGGGTGCGCACCAGCAAAGATTGGTACGCTTTTGGGTACTGCTTTTTTGCCGCGTAGAGCTTATGCAGGAACCCACTTGCCAGCCCAACATGAAGCGTAGCCCCCATCTTTTTAGCTAGTTCAAGGCTTTCCTCGGCGTACTTGATCGCGCTCGGGTAATCTTCCAACGCATCATAGGCGTAGGCAATCTCTCTCAGGGTAATGATTCTATCTGAATCGTTTCCTCCCCTTTTCTGTACCTCATTCGCCTGCAACAAGAACGTGAGCCCTTTGGCATGGTCTTCCATGGCAACGCTCAGGGAGCCCATGTGCGACAACGTGGCCGCCAAAGAGAGGGTATCTTTCTGTTCTCTTTTCAGCTTGGCAGCTTTCTGAAGATAGACCAGGGCTTTGGGGAGCTGATTTGAATTCTCATACACCGCTCCCATATTGTTGTAGAGCCGGGCCATGCCTTTCTTATCCCCTGTTTTTTCGGCTAGTTTCAAAGCCTCTGCATAGATGTGCAAAGATTTAAGAAGCTCATTATTTCTCACGTGCACGTTGCCTATGTTGGTGAGGGAGCTCACGATACCCGCAGTGTCCCGTAACTGTTGGCGCAGCTTCAGGGCCTGATGATGAAATGACAAGGATTTACCTAATTCGCTCGTGAGCAAGTAGGTGACACCAATGATATTGAGGGCCGCAGCTTGTCCTTTAGCATTGTCAGATTTAGAGGCTAATTGCTCTGCTTCCAGACTTAAGGTTCTGGCTTTTACCGGATCTGTATTGATGTACTTGGACGCGGCGAGATTCAGGAGCCTCACCTTGGCTGAATCTATCTTTGTCCGGCTTATCTGCGCCTGTAAGCTGTCAATACTTATTTGTTGAGCCTGCACCTGACCAGCGACGAGTAGTAAGAGACAAACTGCTCTCTTCATAAAAAGTATAAAATTGTTGAGTAAGTACTTGTATTCAGGTATAATCTTGTACTAAAGGTAACAGAAGTTTTGTATTTTAAGATTAGTTCCTGAACCGCCTTATTACTATTCCATTGCAAAGGATTATAGGTGATAGACAATGCCTAAAAATATAAATGCGAGCACTCCGGGGTTAGCCCGGAATACTCGCATGTGGTCACGTGCTTGAGTGTAACTAAGAAAGAAGCTGGGCGCTCTGAATCACCTGCCCGCCTTTCCGGATCATATCGGCTTTGGCTTTCTCGAATCCTTCGGCGCTGATGGCCCGGGTGGCATCTTCAATAAAGTATGTGGCAAACCCTTCCATTAAAGCATCTAACGCGGTGAAGTACACGCAGAAATCGGCGGCTAATCCTACCAGATACACTTCCTTCACTCCTTTTCCGCGTAGGTATTCGGCCAGGGCCGTAGATTTCAGGTGTCCGTTGTCATAGAAGCCGCTGTAAGAATCAATTTCGAGGTCGGTACCTTTCCGGAAGATGGCCTCTACCCTGCTCATCTCCAGTTCCGGGGAAAATTCCGCTCCTGCCGTGCCTTGCACGCAATGGTCGGGCCATAAGACCTGCTCCAGGCCCTGCAGTTGGGTGGTTTCAAACACCTGCTTGCCTTCGTGCTGGGAGGCAAAACTTTTGTGGTTGCTGGGGTGCCAGTCCTGGGTGGCTACCACCAGATCAAACTGGGGCTGCAAGGCATTGGCAAGGGGAACTACGGCATCGCCCTCGGGCACCGCCAGGGCACCACCGGGAATAAAATCGTTTTGTATATCTATGAGCAGAAGCGCTTTCATGTGGTAATGAGTGATTGAGTGGTTGAATGAATGAGTGAATACGGGAAACGGAGAAAACGGGACAAAACCTGCTGGCCGTGGCTCTTCGGTTTTAGGTCTGTTTTGCCAGAATTAAGCTAGAACTGCCCTTCAGATACTGCCTCTGTTAACCATCTCCCGAAGCTGGGGCAGTAATTGGTACAGGTCCTCCCCGGGGCAGGCGGTGGTAGCGTTGTCTTTGTGGCCTGAGATGTTGTCCCCGGAGATCTTCCAGCGTTTGGCAACAGCCAGCGTAAGGCTCTTTAAGCTTTGGAGTTGCGCCTCTGAGACTTTCTCGTTCTGGAAATTCCCTTCCAGCACAATCAGCACGTGACCGGTGGGGTCATAGGGCGTGTTGGAATCGCCTACGTACTGCAACTGCCGGCCTTCGCCTATGGTACCATCCACCGCGATGTAAAAATGGTACGGCACATCGGCCCAGGGTTCTTTGATGCGACCATCAGAAAGGGGGCTGCGCTCCATGGAAAACTTCTGAAGCGACTTCAGTTTCTCCTGCACCGTACGGGAGGCGTTTTGTTTGGTGGCCGTGTGGTGGATGGTGATTTTCTGCGGCACGTGGGTTTTCATGGGCAGCACCGGGTTCATGGCTCCCCACTGCGCTCTGGTGACTACCGGAATTACCTTGGGCAAGGAAACCGTTTTGGCTGATTGACACGCCCCGAACAGGAGCAATCCGAGGGAAAGGCAGAGTACTTGTTTTTTCTTAGACATTCAGGTGAAGGGGTTTGGCTCCCGCCAATTCATAGTTTAATAGAAGTTTTGTTTTAAGGGTGTTTTGCGCTAAACAGACCAAAAAAAGATAAAATCAGCTCCGCACCTGCCCGTCTCCCCGCACCACCCATTTGTAGCTGGTCAGTTCCTCCAGGCCCATAGGCCCGCGGGCATGCAGTTTCTGGGTACTGATGCCAATCTCGGCTCCCAAACCAAACTGGGCGCCATCGGTGAAGGCGGTAGAGGTATTGGCATACACGGCGGCGGCATCTACGGCGTTCAGGAACGTTTCAATGGCGGCAGGGTCTTCAGACAAGATGGCCTCGCTGTGTTTGGAGCTGTACCGGGCGATGTGCTCCAGGGCTGCATTTATATCGGGCACCGTTTTCACGGCCATTTTCATAGAAAGAAACTCCGTCCCGAAATGCTCTTCCTGGGCCTGGTGCAGCAGGCTTGCGGGGTAAGAATTTTTTAACACCTCATGGGCCGAACCATCCGCAAACACCTCCACCTGAGACTCAGCGAAGGAAGATAGCAGAGCAGGCAGATCAGGCAAACGGCTCTGGTGCACCAGCAGACAATCCAGAGCATTGCAGACACTCACCCGGCGGGTTTTGGCGTTGTGAATGACTTTCCGGCCTTTCTCCAGATCAGCGGAGGCATCAAAATAGGTATGCACAATGCCGGCCCCGGTTTCGATCACAGGTACTTTGGCGTTCTGCCGCACAAAATCTATCAACGACTGGCTGCCCCGGGGAATCAGCACATCCACGTACCCGATGGCGTTCAGCAAAGCCTCGGTGGCGGCGCGCTCGGCAGGAAGCAAGGTAGCCACGGAGGCATCCAGCCCCTGTTTTTCCAGCACCTTGTGAATGACGGAAATGATGGCTCTGTTAGAAAAATCAGCATCGCTGCCGCCTTTCAACAAACAAGCGTTTCCGGTTTTGAAACAAAGGGAAAAGACATCAAACGTTACGTTGGGCCTGGCCTCGTAGATCACGCCTACGACTCCCAAAGGCACCCGTACCTTTTTGATAGATAAACCATTAGGTAGCTTTTTCTGCAGCAGCACTTGATTTAAAGGGGAAACCAGATCAGCCACATTCTCTATGTCTCTGGCAATATCTTGGAGCCGACCAGGCGTCAGTTTCAGTCGGTCATACTTGGGATCAGCCGGGTCCATGCGGGCCAAATCCTTTTCGTTCTCCGCTAAAATATAATCGGTTTGGCTCAGAGCGGCGGCGGCAACCTCGCGCAGCACTTCGTTCACCTTTTCGGCAGAAAGAAGCCCCAGCGTACGGCTGGCGGTTTGGGTATGTTTTAATAGGTCTTGGTATTCCACCTTCTATGCGTTGAATGGGTGATGGGAATTGAATTGGCCGTAACAGTTTTAGCCACGTTTCCCGAAAAACTGGTCAAAAACAGGGCTGCGATTCTATACCGTTTCGGGGTTCAGGAAGAGGTAATCATAGTGCACCAGCGGTTTCTGCTTCTGCGCGCCCAGCCGTTCCAGGGCTTTGTCCGAGCCATACTCGGCAATGCCAAACCCCACCTGCTGGTTCTGCTCATCCACCAGCTTCACGATGTCGCCTTTCTGGAACTCGCCCTGGATCTGCAGCACGCCCACGGGCAGCAGGCTGATGGCTTTCTCAGATCGGCAAAGGGCAACTTTGGCGCCTTCGTTGATCTGAACCACGCCCTTGGCGAAGGTGCCGGAATGCGCAATCCATTTCTTCTTACCAGAAGCGGTTTTGTCTGGGATAAAGCGGGTGTGTTCCAGTTCCTGGTTCAGTAGTTTCAGCAGCACGTTCTCCGTTTTGCCATTGGCAATGTGCACCGCAATGCCCAGTTGCGCCACTTTGCGGGCCATGTGGCATTTGGTGATCATGCCACCGCGCCCGAACTGTGAACGCTGCGTGGTGACAAACGAGGAAAAGCCCGTGGTGGAAGAATCGATCTCGGGAATGACCTGGCTGGTGGAATCTTTAGGGTCGCCGTTGTAGATGCCGTTCACGTTGCTCAGAATCAGCAGGGCATCAGCGTTCAGCATGGAGGCGATAAGGCCGGCCAATTCGTCGTTATCGGTGAACATGAGCTCGGTGACCGAGATCACGTCGTTTTCGTTCACGATGGGAATGACGTTGTTCTGCAGCAGCACCTGGAAACAGTTCTTCATGTTCAGGTAATGGCCCCGGTCCCGGAAATCTTCTTTGGTGACCAACACCTGCGCGCACACCAATTGGTGCTGACTGAACAAAGCAGAATAGCTGTTAATCAGTTTCACCTGGCCCACTGAAGCCAGTAACTGGCGGGCACTCACGGCATCGGTTTTGTCAGGTATGCGAATGAGGCTTCGGCCCGAAGCCACTGCCCCGGAAGACACCACAATAACCTCCTTGCTCTGCTTTTTAAGGGTAGAAATCTGGTCTACCAAATGCTGCATGCGGGCTTCATCGGGCAGGCCGTTTTCCTGCGTGAGCACATTGGAGCCAATCTTAACTATGATTCTGTTGTAAAGGAACGCCATACTCTTTCCTGCATCTGAAAGAGTAATTTTAAAGGATTCTGCTCATTTCCCCTACAGTTTTGAAAAGATTTCGTCTTTTTGGCTTAAAAACAGCAAAACACCAGCCGATAGTCAAGATACGATTGGGTAAGACTTCCGCTCAAAGCAGCAGATCATACCGCTGCTGACGCAGGGTTTTCCCAAAGTCAGATGATTCCCTTTCCTCGCTTAACACAAACCCGAAACGCTGGTACATCTTAATGGCCGTGGTCTGTTCATGGGTGGTCCAGAGGTAAGCCTTTTGGTAGCCCGCCTCCGTCAGGAACTCCATGGCATGAACCATGAGCTTTCTGCCTAACCCCATGCCGCGGAAGCCGGGAGTAGGAATGAAATACCGCAGCTGCGCCCACTCGCCCCGGTCCATCAGCAACAGAAACCCAATCATTTTACCATTGTGTTCTGCCACCCAAACCCGGTTGCGGTCATCTGTGTACTGCTGATGAAATTCATGCAGGCCCTGCGCCACGTACGCTTCAAAGGAAAGGCTATACCCAAATTCCTGCCGATACAACAGGCCATGCAGGTAGATCACATAACCTATGTCTCCCGACTGCAAGTAGGTACGGATGCTGATATCATCAAGAGAAACGCCGGAGGGTGCCATTGAATGAATTGAGGTAAATGAGAGTTGATCTTAATTTAAGTGAAGGTGTAAATAATTGAAGACTATCTATATTAAACCTTTTTCTTGAAGCTCTGGATGAAAGTACGCGTAAAGTCAGACAACACCAACGTACCGCTGATGCCAGCCCGTTCTACCAGCAATTGGTCCCAATGTTCGGTACCTTGCCAGAACACTTCTTTGAGAGCTTTCAGGGCATCTGGGTTGTAAGAAGCCAGCTTTAAGGAAAACGCTTCTACGGCGGCATCCATTTCCTCCACGGTTTCAAACACCTCGGCATAAAGTCCTTTCTCCTTCGCCCATTCCGCCGACCTGAATTCAGTGGCATCCAAAGCCAATTGGGAGAAAGCCGATAGCCCTATTTTACGCTCCACCGCCGGACCCACCACAAACGGACCGATGCCCACGGCAATCTCGCTCAGCTTCACCGAGGCAAACTGCGTGGCGAAACAGTAATCCGTTGCCGCGGCCACGCCCACGCCCCCGCCAATGGCTTTGCCCTGCACCCGGCTTATAATTATCTTAGGGCACGTGCGGCAGGCATTGATCACCTTCGCGAAGCCGGAGAAAAACTCCAGCCCCTGTTCTTTGTCCTGAATGGCGATAAGCTCGTCAAAGCTGGCTCCCGCGCAAAACGTACGCTCGCCCTCACTCCTGAGCACAATTACTTTTACCTGGTCATGGGTTCCAGCTTGCGTGATGGTAGAAGCAAGTTGCTGTAAAAGCGCACCCGGCAAGGAGTTATGCGAGGGATGGAAAAAAGAAATAGTGCCTACTCCGGCCTCGTTCACGGTAAACTCTACTTTACCTGTCTCAGTCATAGTTTTACTTGGATTAGCGGGATTCATTTACAGAAGCAGCGTTTATGGGTAGCTTCTGGTATTCTGTTTTAAAGCTGTTTTCAGGAAAATAGGCCTTAAACAGACTTGTACTTTTTACTAGGCTATTTTGGCCCCTATGGCTTGTTTTGGCCCTCCTATGGCGCGGAAGTTACTTCCGTGCCTAACCTTGAAAGTCTCGGAAGTAACTTCCGCGCCATAGTGGCTTTACCTGAAAGCAAATAACAATAAGCAATTCAGCAATTATCCATCCTGATTCAGCTTCTTCACCATGGTCATAATAGTGGCAATGGCCACAGTCTCGCCGGTTTCATCATAGACGTCTACCAGCCATTTCACGATGCCTTTGGCTATGTCTTCTTCGCTGCGTTTCTCCTGCCCAATCTTCTCTTTCACCGTCAGCTTTACCCCGATGGTCATACCGGGATACACGGGCTTGGTGAAACGGCAACTTTCCAAACCATAATTCAGCAGCACGGGCCCTTTCTTAGGGTCCACGAACATACCGGCGGCTTTGGAAAGGATGTAATAGCCGTGCGCCACCCGACCGGTGAAAAGCGTTCCTTCCAGCGAGGTAGCGTCTACGTGGGCGTAGAAATGGTCCCCGGAGATGTTAGCGAAGTTGGCAATATCAGCTTCGGTCACGGTGTGCTTATGGGTGACCCAGGTTTCGGAGATCTCCAGTTCCTCAAAGTGCTTCCGGAAAGGATGCACATCTTTCTCAATCTGCTGAGCGCCCTGCTGGTACACGCCGGTGATGGCCGTGATCATGGTTGGGGAACCCTGAATTGCTACCCGCTGCATGAAGTGTTTTACGCCGCGTACGCCGCCCATTTCTTCGCCGCCGCCAGCCCTGCCAGGACCACCGTGGATGAGCATAGGCATAGGTGATCCGTGGCCGGTGCTTTCCCGGGCGCAGTCGTTGTTCAGGACCAAAATACGACCGTGGTGCGTGGCCGCCCCCAAAGCAAATTCTTGGGCTATGCCGGCATCCGCGGTGGCAATGGACGACACCAAGGAGCCTTTGCCCAGCTTGGTCAGCTCAATAGCTTCGTCCAGCGTTTTATAAGGAATAATCGTGGCGACAGGCCCGAAGGCTTCCACCTCGTGGGTATCGGTATAGCGGAACGGGTCCTGGTTCAGCATCACGATGGGTGAGATAAACGCGCCTTTCTGTGCATCGGCTCCTACCAGTTCCACTTTGTCCAGATCGCCGTAGATGATGGGCGTTTGCCGCGCCAATTGCGCCACCTGATCTTTCAGTTTTTGGAGTTGCTCACGTCCTACCAGAGAACCCATGCGCACGCCTTCGGCCAGAGGATTTCCGATGGTGGTTTTAGCCAACTCCCGGCCTAAAGCAATCTGAACGTCTTCCACCAACTTTTCCGGTACCAGCGCCCGACGAATAGCGGTACATTTCTGCCCGGCCTTGGAGGTGATTTCCTTCCGGATTTCCTTGATAAACAGATCAAACTCTGGGGTGCCGGGCACCGCATCTTCGCCCAATACCGCGCTGTTCAGGGAATCGGCTTCCATGGTA
The DNA here is from genome assembly GCF_016924645.1 of Rufibacter psychrotolerans. Taxonomy (GTDB): domain Bacteria; phylum Bacteroidota; class Bacteroidia; order Cytophagales; family Hymenobacteraceae; genus Nibribacter; species Nibribacter psychrotolerans. Next base: position 145,851 of record NZ_JAFFJV010000004.1, read on the forward strand.
AACGGCACGGCTTCTTCAATGAGTCTGGGATGCGCCTTGAGCATGCGTCCGGTTTTGGCCGAACCAGTGAACGTTACCACGTCCTGGTACGTCACATGGTCCAGAATGCCCTCACCGGTACCGGTGACCAATTGCAGAGCCCCCTCAGGTAGCAAGCCAGAGTTGATGATCTCCCGCACCACCGCTTCAGTGAGAAACGCCGTGATGGTGGCGGGCTTCACAATGGCGGGCATACCGGCCAGCAAATTCACGGCAATCTTTTCCAGCATGCCCCATACCGGGAAATTGTAGGCGTTAATGTGCACCGCTACGCCTTCTTTGGGTACCAGCAGGTGATGCCCAATGAACGTACCGCCCTTCGACAAGCCCACCGGTTCATCCTCCACATAGTACGGCTTATCGGGGAACTGCCGGCGCAAAGAGGCATAAGCAAACAAATTCCCGATGCCGCCTTCAATGTCCACCCAACTGTCGGCGCGGGTCGCTCCGGTGCGATAGCTGAGTTTATAGAAATCTTCTTTGCGCTCGGTGAGGTACAGCGCCAGGGCTTTGAGCATGCGACCCCGCTCCTGGAACGTCATTTTCCGCAGGGCTTTGTTCCCCTTGCTGCGGGCGTACTGCATCATGCCCTCAAAATCCATCCCGCCGGGGTGCGCCAGGCAAATCAGTTCCCCGGTTACCGCGTCCAGTATCTCAGTTTCCGGGCCGGAGCCGGGCGTCCACTGCCCCATGGCGAAGTTCTGCAGTTTAGCGGTCATATGTGTAGTTGTTAGTTGCTGATTGTTAGTTGTTAGTGTTTAGTAGCTAAGTGCGATAAACCTTTTCCAGCTTTCTTACCCTATTGTCATCCTGAAAGAATCTTGTGGCAAACGGTAGTAGCAGATGATCAAGGTTATTTAAGTTTCCGAACCATGTCATTCCTTTTTAGCCCATTTTTCAGGAAAACAGGCCTGAAACACCAGCTTAGTGTTACTGTGCTTTCGTCTCGTTCCAGGTCTTGTAGCTAACCGCCTGCTTCTTTCTATTCTCAGGAACAATGCGGAGCGGTTCACAAGGCTTCAGGGTGGCGTGCAGGTCAGCGGGCAGTTGCATATAGACCTGAGTGCCTTCAGTTTTCCAGGCCAACATTTCGTCAGTTACCTCTTTCACGATCTTGTGCGGATTGCCCACCACCACACTGCGAGGCGGAATCTTCTCATCGGCCCGGATAAAACAGAGAGCCCCTACAACGCTTTCATCGCCTACTTCTACCCGGTCCATGATCACGGCGTTCATGCCCACCAGCACGTTGCGGCCGATGATTGCGCCGTGGATGATGGCACCGTGCCCGATGTGCGCCATTTCCTTCAGGTGCACCTTGGTGCCGGGGAACATGTGCAGGGTGCAGTTCTCCTGCACGTTGCAGTTGTCTTCAATGATGATCTCGCCCCAATCTCCCCGGATGGCGGCTCCAGGCCCGATATACACGTTCTTCCCGATGATGACGTTGCCTGTCACCGCGGCTTGCGGGTGCACAAAGGCGGTCTCATGCACCACCGGAATATAGCCGTTGAACTCGTAGATCATACCCGTTCAATAATGGCGGCGTAGCCCTGTCCCACACCTACGCACATGGTGATTAAGGCATAGCGTTTGTTCTGTTTATGCAGCTCAATTGCCGCCGAGTTCAGGATTCTGGCTCCACTCATGCCCAGTGGGTGGCCCAAGGCAATGGCGCCACCGTTCGGGTTGATGCGAGAGTCCTGGTCCTCTAGGCCCAACCCGCGGGTGCAGGCGAGCACCTGCGAGGCAAAGGCTTCGTTGATTTCGATCAGGTCGATGTCGTTCAAGGTAAGTCCGGCTCTTTTGAGGGCCTGTTGAGTGGCGGGTACCGGACCGAAGCCCATGTACTTAGGTTCTACACCAGACACTCCCATTGAGACATAGCGAGCCTTGGGAGTCAGGTTGTACTTCTTCAGGCCTTCCTCAGAGGAAAGCAACAGCGCCGCGGCCCCGTCGTTCAATCCCGAGGCATTGCCTGCCGTCACTGTGCCCTCTTTATGGAAAGCTGGTTTTAGTTTGGCAAGTCCTTCCAGGGAAGTGGCGGGTTTCAGGAATTCGTCCTCGGAGATTACGTTAGGATCTCCCTTCTTCTGGGGAATAGTAACCGGAATGATTTCTTCGGCTAACCGACCGGATTGCTGTGCCTGGTATGCTTTCTGTTGCGACCAAACGGCAAAAGCGTCCTGGTCTTCGCGGGTAATTCCCTCCCGGCGGGCCAGGTTCTCAGCGGTCTCGCCCATGCCATCGGTGCCGAACAGTTCGTGCAGTTTGGGGTTCACAAACCGCCACCCGAAGCTGGAATCAAACATCTGCGCATCTCGCCCGAAGGGAGTACTGGCCTTGGAAATCACCCAGGGCGCTCTGGTCATGCTTTCAACCCCGCCGGCTATAAACAGATCTCCGTCACCGCATTGAATGGCTCTAGCAGCCGCAACTGCTGCCGTTAAGCCCGAGGCGCAAAGGCGGTTCACCGTCTCCCCGGGTACTTCAAAGGGCAATCCGGCTAACAACAGCGACATACGGGCTACATTGCGGTTGTCCTCCCCAGCCTGGTTCGCGCAACCCAACAGGACATCTGCCACTGCAGCAGGATCTGCGGAAGGATTTCGGCGCATCAATTCCCTGATTACCTGCGCTGCCATGTCATCTGGCCTAACAGGAGCTAGTGCCCCTCCCAAATTCCCGATAGGGGTGCGGATACCGTCAACTATATAGGCTTGGTTCATTTATACTATATCTGTTTAAACTCACTTTAAAGTGGATGAATTAAAGTACGGCTTTAAGTTATTTTATGCTCTGTTCAAGGGACCAGAAGTAACTTCTAGACCTTATTAACTACGGGTACTTCCTATATAAACCCTCGCTCGCCTCCGGCGAGTGTGCGTAATGGTGCGGCGTCCCGCCGCTTTGATTTCTTCCCTTTTATTTAGCAAAGCGGTCAGAGGCCACCTCATTACGCACACTCGCCAGAGGCGAGCGAGGGATGCATTTGATTCAACCCTAATTTCAGGAAAGTAGCCTTAAATCGCTTTCAGCCTATCTATTACCTAAAGAAATGCTTTCCCTCCCGCACCATTTTCCGGAGCAAGGGGCTGGCACGGTAACGGTCTTCGTGGTATTCGTGGTAGAGGCCGTCTAAGGTAGAAAGTACCTTCTCTAAGCCAAATTCATCGGCCCAGGTCAAGAGTCCTTTGGGGTAGTTCACGCCTTTGGTCATGGCTAGCTCCAGGTCTTCTTTGGAAGCCACGTTCAGTGCCAATGCATCTATGGCTTCATTGATGAGCATGACCAGAATGCGGTTGAGGATGTATTGGCCTAGCTTTTCGTCTCTGAACGGTTCAGGTGCCAGGGCACCTTCACGGTAATCATAGAACCCTCTTCCGGACTTGCGGCCGAAGAACCCGGCTTCAAACAGGCGCTTCTGCGTGAAGGACGGTTTGTACCTCGGATCAAAAAAGAAGGCAGTAAACACCGATTCGGTCACCCGGTAATTCACGTCGTGCCCAATAAAATCCATAAGGGTGAAAGGTCCCATTTTGAAGCCGCCTAGTTCAGTCATGGCCCAGTCAATAGTAGCCACATCTGCCACTCCCTCTTCCAGCAACCGGATGGCCTCTCCGTAAAAAGGCCGGGCTACCCGGTTCACAATAAACCCGGGCGTGTCTTTCACCAACACGGGCACTTTGCCCCAGGATTGCACCAGTTGTTTGATTTCCTCGGCCAATCCAGTACGGCTCTGTACCGCCGGAATAACCTCCACCAACGGCATGAGCGGGGCAGGGTTAAAGAAATGAATTCCGATGAACCGCTCTGGCTTTTCACAAGCTGAGGCAATGGCGGCAATAGACAGGGACGATGTATTGGTTGCCAGGGTACACTCCTGTTTTACAATCATTTCTACCTCCCGGAACAAGTTCTGCTTTACCTCCAGGTCTTCTACCACGGCTTCCAGCACCAAATCGCAGTCGCCGAAATCCTGGTACACCTCCGTGAAATTGATGATCCCGAAAATGCGCTGAGCCTGCTCTTCTGTTAGCCTACCTTTGGAAGCAAGTTTCTCTAAACCTGATTGGATGCCCTGTTTCGCGCGCGCCAAGGCCTTGCTGTTCTTGTCCAGCAAATGCACTTGGTGCCCCGCCGTGGCAATAACCTGGGCAATACCTGCTCCCATGGCACCGCTCCCGATGATTCCGATTCTCATTGGCCGGTGAAATTTGGGGTGCGTTTCTGAATGAAAGCCTCCACGCCCTCTTTGAAGTCAGCGGTTTGGCCGGCTTTCTGCTGGTACACGGCTTCCTGCTCCAGTTGCTCCTCCAGGCTGTTCTGGAACGTCTGGTTCAGCAGCGCTTTGGTATAGGCAAAACCTTTGGTAGGCATCTGGGCCAGTTTCTGCACCAGTTGGTTTACTTCAGCCTCAAAGGATTCATCTGTAAAGGCTTTGTAGATCATGCCCATGGCTGCTGCTTCAGACGCACTAACCTTTTCGCCGGTCATCATGAGGGCAGTAGCACGCTGCAATCCGATAAGCCGGGGCAGAAAGAAGGTACCGGCGCTGTCGGGGATTAAACCTATTTTGCTGAAGGCCTGGATAAACGAGGCAGATTCCTTCGCCACCACAATGTCACAGGCCAAGGCGAGGTTGGCTCCGGCCCCGGCGGCCACTCCGTTTACGGCCGCTACTACCGGCTTCTGAAGCTCGCGGATCAACAGCACAATGGGGTTGTAGTGCTGCACCACAATCTGGGAGATTTCCAGGCTCTCGGGGACGCTGGCTTCGGCCAGGTCTTGCCCGGCGCAGAAAGCTTTGCCGGCTCCGGTCAAAAGCACCGCCCGCACCTCATCGTTTTGCTGGCACTCCCGCAAACAATCCTGCAGGGCCAGGGCCATTTCCCGGTTGAAGCTGTTGTAAACGCTTGGCCGGTTAAGCGTGATGGTGGCTACTCCGTTCTCCAGGCGGTACTGGATGGTATCTGTGTTGTTCATAGTCTTATTTGAGGCACTTAAAGTAATCGAACGGCTCCAGGCATTCCTGGCATTGGTACATGGCTTTACAAGCCGTGGAGCTGAACTGACTCACCAGTCTGGTATTTTCTGATTGACAAAGCGGGCACCGCACCGTGGTATCTCGCCCGAATAGGGCATGGATGTCGCCGTTGGGTTCTACCGGGGGGGCAATGCCGTAGGCTTCCAGCTTCTGTTTCCCTTCCTCGGTGAGCCAATCGGTGGTCCAAGCGGGGCTCAGTTGCAGGTCAACCTGCACCTTGGGGTACCCTTCAGCAAGCAGTTTCAGCTTTATATCGGCCGAAATGGTGTTCATGGCGGGGCAACCAGAGTACGTGGGCGTGATGGTTACCTGCACCTGCCCGTCTTCCCGCACCTGTACCTGCCGCAGCACGCCCAAGTCCAGGATGCTGAGCACCGGAATCTCAGGGTCGCAGACCTCTTCCAATAGTTGCCAGATGTTTTCTTCTTGGGTTGTCACTATTTGGTAGCACGAATCAGGTATCAAGACACAAGACTTTTCTAGTTCAGATTTAAGGCAGTTTTCAGAAAAATAGGCCTAAATTGTTTGATTTTCCTCGCTCGTCTCCGGCGAGTGTGGGTTATGGGGCGGCGTCTCGCCGCTTTGGTATTAGGATGATCCGCAACGCGGCCAGAGGCCGCAAGATAACTCACACTCGCCAGAGACGAGTGAGGGAAAAGTTTACCATTCCAGGCCAGGGTAGGCGCGTTGCAGGTACTGCAGTTCGGCTAATAGGTACCCCAGATGTTCAGTGTGCATACCGGTTTTGCCGCCTAGTTGCATGAACACGTTCTGCGGCACTTCCAGGGTAGCTTCGGCAAAGACCTTGGCCACGTGCTCATCCCATTGCTGCTTAAGTTGGGCGTAATCTGGCAAAAAGCCGGCTTTATGCAGTTCCTGCTCTACGGGTGTCATTTGGAACAGCTCCCCGGAGTATCTCCAGAGACGGTCCAAGGCTTTCTCAATACGGCGCTTGCTTTCTTCAGTGCCGTCGCCCAGGCGGATGACCCATTCTGAGCTCCATTTGAGGTGGTAACTGGCTTCCTTGAACGACTTAGTAGCGATGGCCGCCAGTCGCTGATCAGAGCAGTTTTGAAGCTTTTTTAGTAAAAGGTAGTGAAAACCATCAAACAGGAACTGGCGCAGGATGGTATCCGCGAAGTCGCCGTTGGGTTGCTCCACCAGCAGCGGGTTCCGGTACTCCACGGCCTCCCGCAGGTAGGCCAAATCATCCTCGGTGCGGCCTTGTCCTTCCAGTTCGGCGGCGTATTGGTACAGGCTGCGAGTCTCACCCAGAAGATCCAGCGAGATGTTGGCCATGGCCAGGTCCTGCTCCAGAATGGGGCCGTGGCCGCACCACTCAGACAAGCGATGCCCTAAAATCAGGCTGGTATCGGCTAACTGCAGCGTGTACTGGAAAAGCAGCTCCCGAAGTTCGGGTGAATAGTTCTGTGCCGCGGTATTGGTGGTATGTGCTAATTCCATGCAGCTTACATGTTTTTGATTTCCGCGGGCACCTCATAAAACGTGGGGTGACGGTACACTTTGTCGTTGGCGGGGTCAAAGAACGCCTCGGCCTCGTCTGGGTTGGAGGCATGGATGTGCTTTGACTCCACTACCCAGATGCTCACCCCTTCCATGCGGCGGGTGTACACGTCACGGGCGTTCTGGATGGCCATTTCGGCATCGGCGGCGTGGAGGCTGCCTACGTGTTTATGGTCGAGGCCCTGTTTGCTCCGGATGAAGACTTCCCAGAGGGGCCATTCTTTCTGCTGACTCATATTGAGTGAATGTGTGATTGAGTGAATGAGTGATTGTAATAACTCACTAAGCTTATTTCGCCTGATTGGCGGCTTCGCGTTGGGAACGTTTCTGGGCGTGGGCTAAGGCGGCTTCGCGGACCCAGGCACCTTCCTCGTGGGCTTTCACGCGGGTTTGGATACGGTCTTTGTTGCAGGGACCGTTGCCTTTCACCACGTTCCAGAACTCCTCCCAGTTAACCTCTCCGAAGTCGTAGCCGTTTTTGGCTTCGTTCCACTTCAGGTCGGGGTCTGGCACGGTGAGGCCCAGGAACTCGGCCTGCGGCACCATCATGTCCACGAAGCGCTGACGCAACTCATCATTGGTGAACCGCTTGATTTTCCAGCGCATGGACTGCTCCGTGTTCGGCGATTCATCGTCCTTTGGCCCGAACATCATAAGCGTAGGCCACCACCAGCGGTTGAAGGCTTCCTGCGCCATTTTCTTCTGGGCGGGCGCGCCGTTGCACAGAGTCATCATGATCTCGAAACCCTGGCGTTGGTGGAAGCTTTCTTCTTTGCACACGCGCACCATGGCCCGGGCATACGGCCCGTACGAGGTACGGCACAGCGGCACCTGGTTCATGATGGCGGCGCCGTCCACCAACCAGCCAATCGCCCCAATGTCGGCCCAGGACAAGGTGGGATAGTTGAAGATGCTGGAGTACTTGGCCTTGCCCGAGTGCAGATCCGCAATCATCTGGTCGCGGGAGGCTCCCAGCGTCTCGGCGGCGCTGTAGAGGTACAGCCCGTGGCCGGCCTCGTCCTGCACCTTGGAGAGCAGGATGGCTTTGCGCTTGAGCGAAGGGGCGCGGGTGATCCAGTTGCCCTCGGGCAGCATGCCTACAATCTCGGAGTGGGCATGCTGCGAGATCTGGCGGATCAGGGTTTTGCGGTACTGCTCCGGCATCCAGTCTTTGGGTTCAATGCGGATCTCGTTCGCGATCTTCGCCTCAAACTGCTCTTCCAGTGATTTTTCAACGATGGTTTCCATACGCAATGGTTCTTTCTCCTTCTTTCTTCGGTTTTGGGGCTGTTTTTCAGAAATCAGGCCCAAAACCGTTTTCCCCTTAGTATATACGTGCCACTCGCCTTGGAAGAGGCAGCAGCTATAACTCTTCTTTATTGGTCAAAATCTACCACTACCCTTTCGGTTAAGGGCCGGGCCTGACAGGTGAGGACGTAGCCAGCGGCGATTTCCTCGGGTTCCAGGGAATAGTTCACGTCCATCTCCACCTGGCCTTCCAGCACTTTTGCACGACAGGTGCTGCAGACGCCACCTTTACAGGAATACGGCACATCGGCCCCGGTTTCGGCGGCGGCATCCAGGATGGTGTTCCCGTAATACGACATCTCCAGGTTGAGGTAGTGGCCGTCCAGCTTGATCTGCACCTTGCTCAGTTTGTCTTCCTCCCCGGCCGGGCGCTCTTTGCGCTGCGCGGCGGCTTTCTCGCTCTCACCGGTAGTGAACAGCTCAAAATGGATGCGCTCCTGAGGCACCCCGGCTTCCTCCAGAGCTTCCTTCGCCCCGAAGATCATTTCCTCGGGTCCGCAGATAAAGCACTCGTCAATTTCCTCGGGTCTGATGATCTTCTGCAGGAACAGCTGGGTTTTGGGTTTGTCAATGCGGCCGAACAGCAGCTCGGTGTCGCCGTGCTCCCGGCTGAGGATGTGGTACAGACTGAACCGATCCAGGAACTTGTTCTTCAGCCCTTCTATCTCTTCCTTGAACATGATGGTGTTGCGGCCGCGGTTGCCATAGAGCAACAGCACCTGGCTCTTCGGCTCGGCGAGCAGCACGGTTTTGATGATGGAGAGAATGGGCGTGATGCCGCTGCCGGCCGCCACCATCAGGTATTGCTTCTGCTGTTCTGGGTGCAAGGGAGTAAAGAACTTGCCCATGGGGGGCATCACCTCCAGTTCCTCGCCGGGCTGCAGTGCCTCATTGGCAAAGGAAGAGAAACGCCCCTCTGGCACTTTCTTAATGGCCACTTTCCACTCGTTTTCCAGCGGACTGGAACAGATGGAGTAGGAACGCCGGAGCTCTTCGCCGTTGTGGTGCCGCCGGAACGTGAGGTATTGGCCTTGCGTGTAGCGGAAGGTGTCTTTTAACTCCTCGGGCACGTCTAAGGTAACGGTCACGCTGTCGTGCGTTTCCCGGTGGATGTTCTTTATTCTTACTTTATGAAATCTGCTCATTTACTGAAAACAAGGACTAAACGCTGGATTAGGGACTGCCTATTTTTTCTCCAGCCCCTGGAATAAGATGGTTAAGATGGAGTTTTCAAGTTCTTCGGTGGTGATGCCCCTGTCCGGTTTCCACCAAAGCTCCACCCACCTGATGGCTGAAAGCAGCGTAAACAAGGCTACGGAAGTGTTCACCTGCTGGAACTCCCCAGCCTCTGCGCCAGCTTCAATCAATGCCGCCAATCTTTTCTCATACTGGCTCCTCAAACTTTTAAACTCCGTTAAGGCCTCCGGAGACAAAGACTTCCATTCATTGTTCGCCACCGATACTTCAGGTCCTTTGGTGGTCATCAGATGAATATGCAGCCGCACCAAAGCCTTTAGCTTCTGGGAATAACTCTGAGTTGCATTCTCGATCTCAGTGAGTTGAGACACATAGGTGTTGGCGATGTCAAAACAGATGCCCTGCAGAATCTCGTCTTTGGACTTTATGTAATGGTACATGCTGGCGGCATCAAGGCCCACCTGCTCGGCCAAGTCCCGCATGGAGGTTCCGCCGTAGCCCTTTTGCTTGAATAGTTTGGCGGCTTCCCCAATGATAAACTCCCGGCGTATGTCTTTCTTTTTCTTGATCATTCCCGAAAAACAGCCCCAAAACAGGTTTGGATTGTATTACACAGCCAGCACCCTTTTAAGGCTTGCTTAAACAAGTATACGGAAACGCGGCTAATAAATCAAATGTTCGTTTGAATTTTTAACGTTACCTGTTTTTACATCCTATTTTGAAACAGCAGTGCACGCTGCTTTAGGGCTAAAACGGACAAAACAGCCGTAAAACAAAGATCCCCCCGGCTCAGCGAACCGAAGGGATCTTCAAGACTGGGCACCACGTGCCGATTAGTCGTTCTTGACCAGGAACTCGTAGCGCTTGTTTTCTTTCTCGTCCAGCACGCACACAACCTCGCCGGTCTTCAGGGGTTGGTCTAGCACCAGTTTCCCCGAGGTCTTGAAAGCGGAGACACCCGCTACAATGGTTGGGGCCACTACGCCGTCGTTGATCTTGGTTCTCATTTTCTCCTGGCCATTGGCATCCAGCACCAGAATGGTGAACAGCTTGGCATCAACGGAGGCTACGGTGTACCGGGAGATGTCTACCAGCAGCACTCCCCCACCGGGCACTTTGGCCAGTTCCTCTTTTCTGGTGGCTTCGTTCCATTTCTTGGCCCGGGCCTCCCGCTGGATCTTAGCCTGTAATTCTTTCGGGGTTTCATAGGCAATGATGGTGGTCTTGTTAGCCGTCACATCCAGGATGTTCACGTCTTTGGTTGGCTGGGGGGAACTGTGTTTTTTAACATTTTGGGCCGCCGCTAACAACGGAGCCAGGAATAAGGCTGACAGTAAAACTTTTCTCATAAAGGGTTCAGGTGGATTTTCTGCCACGAAGGTAAAAGACCTAAGTAGAATCTGCAACAACTCCGTAGTAACCAGACCAGGAAATTAGTTTGCCCCTATTCAAAGTTTCCTCCTTTCTCATAGACCTACTGCGCGGCAGCATCAACAAAATTGCATGTTTGATGAAAAAGAAGCATCAAATTGAAGAACTTCCGAGAATCCAATCAACGACGATATATCTAAATAATCTAATATTTATACAATGCTCTGTAGTAAACGCTATAGTAAGAGCAGCTATGAGCCTCGTAAAGAGCTTGAATGGTATTATCATTAGATGAGACGAAATGAGGAGTGAAAGCCATTGTAAATAGCAGATGTCTTCCAGGCAGGTCGGTTTTCTGTAAGCATAGGTTACCCTCTATTCGAAGTCTAGGCAGAGACTGAATGTTTAATATTGAGGGGCTTCTTCAGTTGATATGATTGCTGCGTGTGGAAGATCCTTAACTGATTTGCTCCATCAGCCTTGTTTAAAGGGTGAAATCTGCCGCAACTACCTGGTGCAATTAAAACTTTTAGGGTGGGTGAAGGAAGGCAATGAAGTTACTAACACACGTTAGTTGTTGATTTGTTTTTGCACTCTTTTTGATGCATTACCTCCAAAATTGCCCCATGCTGCTGCTCTCAAAGAGCATCTGAAATAAGATTCTGATAAGCTATACCTAAGTACAACTCTCTCTGTAAAAAGTTATAGTTATTGCTTAACATAAAGTTTCCACAACCTTTCAGGGAGTTCCGCGCTACAGAGGATAAAATTGCAGTACCAGCCTCTTTCCTCAACCTTTTCATTGCTTAACGGCTCCTCTCCTGCTGCACAACTGCTGAGAGGGAGCCATGAAAGAATCAGAATCCGGCAATGGGGTTCTGCCTCTTCCGGAGTACGCTTTCCTATTTACCCGTCCCCCATTTAACACCTAACAAACCTATGTAAAACTTCTACCCAAAAACCTTATGAAGAGAATCTTAAGTGTCTTCGTGGTTGCTTTCCTTCTGGGAAGCCGCGTGGCAGGCCAGGCGGTCATTGACAACCAATTGGTACAGGCCTTACAGACCGCTACTGCCCCTTTGCAGGTGGTGGTCACTTTCAACGGGGAGGGGGCACCCAGTCCTTTGCACCTGCAGCTGTTACAATCGCTGGGCGTCACCAGGGGCCTGTCTTTCCGGAACCTGCCCATCACGGGCGTGCTGGCTACGCCGGCGCAGGTGCAGGCCCTGGCCAAGAGCCCTTACGTGCGCTCCATTTACCTGAACAAGCGGTTACGGTACTTCAACAGCAATGGCACGCACATTACGGGGGTAAACCGGCTCCGGAAAGACCCCACCCTCATCGCCCGGAACAAAGGCGTTCCGGTCTCTGGCAAGGGCGTGGGCGTCATGATCAACGACAGCGGGGTTGACGGCACCCATGAGGATATCAAACTGGGCACCCACCTGGTACAGAACGTGCTAGGCTCCACCAACCTGGCGGCCCTCTCCTCGCTGCTGCCGGTCACGTACCTTGAGAACGTGCCTAACACGGATACTAACTCCGGACACGGTACGCACTGCGCCGGAACAGTGGGCGGAAACGGAGCCAGGTCCAACGGGCTTTATGCCGGTGCGGCGCCGGGCGCCACCCTTATAGGCTATGGCTCAGGCGGCGCGCTGTTCATCCTGGATGCCCTGGGCGGGTATGATTACGCCCTCACCCACCAGTACCAGTACGGCATCAGGGTCATCAGCAACTCCTGGGGCACCAGCGGCGACTTTGACCCGGCCGACCCGGTGAACGTCGCCTCCAAGAAAGCGTATGATTTGGGCATAGTTTCGGTATTTGCGGCCGGAAACGACGGGCCCAGCTCAGACACCCACAACCCTTATGCCATTGCCCCCTGGGTGATCTCGGTGGGAGCCGGCGACAAATACGGGAAACTAGCCGATTTCTCCTCGCGCGGCGTGAAAGGCGAAGGGGGCACCTTTACCCTGGAGGGCGAAACCTGGAGCTATGAGAACCGGCCCACCCTTGTGGCCCCCGGAGTAGACGTGGTATCTACCCGGGCCGTTGCGCCGGTGGCTTCCCTCTCCATTCAAATGGACGCGGAGCTGCTGGAGCCGGCCCACCTCCCCTTCTATACCCACATGAGCGGTACTTCCATGGCCACTCCGCACGTGGCGGGGGTGGTGGCCCTTATGCTGGAGGCCAATCCAAGCCTTACTCCCGGGCTGGTGAAGGAGATCCTGCAGAAAACGGCCACCAATATGCCGGGTCACGCCTCCTGGGAAGTGGGAGCCGGTTACGTGAACGCCTATGCCGCCGTGGACCATATTTGCCGCAGCACCTCGTTTGGGGCCTACCTGAACTACACCAGAAAGTTCAACGCCACGGTGAACACCACAACCCAGTCAGAGCCCTTCTCCCTCAACTTCAACCCCATCATTACGGCCGGCAACCAGATGACCTTCCAGGTGGCGCCCGGCACCAACAGCCTGGAAGCTAAATTCAACGCCACCGGTCTCCTGGGCCTTACCGGCAATCCGGTGAACCTCATCCTGCTCTCACCCAGCGGGCAAGAGTACCGCTCGGGCATTCCGGTGGCCTTCGCGCTGTATTTTGACCGGGGCATGGCTGTCGCCTCTCCCGAGCCCGGAACCTGGACCTTAAAGGCCGAAGGACTCAATGGCCTGGCCTTGCCCGAGACCATCAGCGGGACCCTCCTCCGTACCCAGACCACCGGCACCTCGGGCCTGGCGGACATTGCCGGGCATGCGGCAGAGGCTGCCATTAAAATAGCCGTGGGAACACGGTTGGTAGATGCCCTGGCCACCGGCTACAAGCCCAATGACGCCCTGAAACGGATCCACTTAGCCGATTACCTGATGATGGGCCAGGGAATCCGTCAGTTTGTGCCTACCACGGGCTCTGCTTCGGTGGGCGACGTGAGCGGCGCTCAGTTGCTGCTGGCCGAGTCGGTGATGGCCAAAGGGGCCGCCCTTCGTGACCGGATGCACGCGTACAACGGCGTGATGCTGCCCGCCTCTACCGGTAAGTTCAACCCCAACGGGAACGTGAACCGGGCGCAGCTGGCCTACTCGCTGGTGCAGGCCCTCGGGTATCAGGAGTATGCGCTACAGCGCAACGGGAAACCGGTCACCGTGACGGTAGAGGGCAAGTCCTACCCCATTGGCGATGCGGCTTCCATTCCGGCCGGCTTGGAGGGGTACGTGAGCCTGGCGCTGGACCTGAACCTGATCAACGCCTTCTACTCGGTTACCCAGGGTCCGTTTGACCTGTTCCCTAAGCTACAGGCCACTTTTAAGCCCCTGCAAGACGTAACCCGCGCCGAGTTTGCGGTGATCATTACCCGCACCCATACCAGCTGGAATGCCGCCACCGAACCGGTAACCACCACCGCCGCCGCCCTGGGCCTGCCTGTCCAGCAGAAAGCCCAGCACCACGCCTACCCTAACCCATTTACGGGCAGCACCACCATCTCCTACTTCCTGGAAGAGGACGGCTTTGTGACGGTAGAGGTGTACAACCTGCGGGGCGGCAAAGTACGAACTCTGGTGGCCGGGGAGAAAGCCGCGGGCACGTACACCGTTCCTTTTAACGCCGGAAACCTGCCCACCGGCACCTACTTGTACAAGGTGACCACCAAAGGCAAGGAGATCAGCCACAAAATGGTCCTGACCAGGTAAATCACCCAAGCTTGTAAAATCGACCTTCTTAGCAAAGAAGGTCGATTTTTTACTTTCTAAGCACGTATAAATACGGAAAGACACCGATGTTGCTTGTAGTAAGTACTGAATCAGGAAAATTTTTTTACTATTTTAAGGTGACATTGAACGTTTTTTTTACTTTCTTAGTAGTACCTTTTATAATTAAAAACATCATGAACAACGGTAAAGTAAAATTCTTTAACACCGAAAAAGGATTCGGTTTCATTAAAGACAGCAATTCAAACCAAGAGTACTTTGTACACGTAACTGGCCTGGTTGACGAGATCAGAGAAAACGACGAAGTTACTTTTGAGCTGAAAGAAGGTAAAAAAGGGCTGAACGCAGTAAACGTTAAACTCGCTTAGTCTTTTCTATAAAGACATTGGATTAAAGCCTTGCCCCTCGGCAAGGCTTTTTTTTGTGCCTTAGAGGCTGGTTTCTGGCCCACTTTCCCATAAACTGGGCAAAAACGGCGCTTTCGGGGAGCAACGCTCCAAAGCATGGATCCGCCGCTGGCTACTGTCGGCCAAACTTTTGCCAGTAGCGTTTTAGAAGTGTTTTCGCAGAAAAGAAGGCAAAACAGGGGGAGGTGCAGTACCTTTGCAGGGGCTTGTCCGGCGCACCTGCCCGCGTAATTGATCGGGTGGGCAGCGGGCAAAGCGCCTTTATTACTTTTTAGTTTAAGACCGTGCCACACACCAAAGACAAAGAAGCCCTCCTGCACCTCTACAATAAAGTACTGCCCCAGTTGGCTGAGCGCATCTACGCCGACCTGACCGATGTGACGCCCCTGTTTGATGATTTCGGGTTGGAGAAGATCGTGGACACCTGGTCCCGGGACCGGCAAATGGCCTCCGACCAGGAACTCAGCCTGGAGAACGGTAACGTGCCGCTCATGGGCCTGCGGCTGCGGCTCAACGGCTTTCAGGCGGGCGGTCGGCACACGTTTGACCTGAGCAAGGACCTGGTCTTCAACCTGGAGTACACTTCCTACACCGTGGGCCCCGACAAGAACACCCAGTGGCTGGAAAAGCCTTACCTGGAACCCTGGTCCACCAGCGAGCTGGACGAAGTAGCCGCCCAGTGGGTGGGGCTCGTGATTGAGGAG
Organism: Rufibacter psychrotolerans; assembly: GCF_016924645.1. GTDB lineage: Bacteria > Bacteroidota > Bacteroidia > Cytophagales > Hymenobacteraceae > Nibribacter > Nibribacter psychrotolerans. The sequence continues at coordinate 161,158 of NZ_JAFFJV010000004.1, forward strand.
ATCACCCAGAAAGTACAGGAACTGGGCTGATGCCCGGGGCAGGCGCAGGGTTTCGGGCCTGTTTTTCAGAAATCGGCTTTAAAAATAAGAATCACTGGCAAGACTCGTCCGGCACGGCAGGTGCGCATAGAACAAAAGCCCGCTTAGATGGTAATCTTCCGGTTTATTTCTGTATATTTATAAAAAGCCCTGCCCATGCTTCCTCCCCACGACAACGAAGATTTCACCGTTCCAGAGCAGCTCCTGCTGTACCAGAAAGGCCGCGAGATCATGGCGCTGACCGAAACCATTGGCGACCTGATTGAGGAGGAAGAAGAGATTCTGTTCGCCCTCAAGCAGGACATGCTGCTGGATGCCACCTACCTTACCGTGAAAGTGGCCAGCGCCGAAGCCGCCGATCTCTACGACCTGCGCATGGAGAACGCCGCCCTCATCCGGAAAGCCGCCCGGGACCTGCTCTCGCACTGTACCAGCCTGGAGATGTTCGGGTTTAAGGACGGCTATTACCTTACCCTGCTCCGGGAAGCCGTGGAGGAATACCGCCACCTGTTCATTGAGTGGGTCCAGAGCTTTGACCAGTGGAACTTCATCGTGGACCGGTGGGGCCTGTTCAATCCGCCGGGCATCCAGCCGCAGGACCAGGAAGACGAGGAGTAACGGCCGGCGCCTTCGCATTTGATTCCCTGCGTTAGCAGAGCCAACCCGTTTTCAGGGGCTTTTCTAAAAAGAAGCTCCAAACCGCCGCGCAAGGGCTTGCGCCTTATGGCCTCCTGCAATCATTTTAGTAGCTTTAAGGCTCTGAATTGACCCTTGGTATGCCCTCCATAAGCTTTGAGCAGCTGCAACAGCATGTAGTAGAGAAACTCCGCGCCGGTTTAGCCCCCCACCTCACCTACCACGGCGTGCACCACACCCTGGACGTGCTGCAGCAGGCCACCTGCATTGCTCAGGCCGAAGGCATCACCGCGGAGCAGGAACTCCTTTTGCTGAAAACGGCAGCCCTGTACCACGACACCGGATTTTTACTCACTTACCAGCAGCACGAGGAAAGCAGCTGTGCTCTGGCCCGGCAGGAGCTGCCCGGCTTTGGGTTTACGCCCCAGGAAATTGAAACGGTGTGCTGCCTCATCATGGCCACCAAAGTGCCCCAGGCGCCCCAAACTAAACTACAGGAAATCCTCTGCGATGCCGACCTGGATTACCTGGGCCGCCCCGATTTTTACGAGATTGGCGCTACCCTCTACCAGGAGTTTCTGCACTACGGCATAGTGCAGGAGGAGGCAGACTGGCACCGGGTGCAGCTCCGTTTCCTGGAAAGCCACCGGTATTTTACCCGTTTCTCAAAAAACAACCGCGAAACGCAAAAGCAGCAGCACCTAACCAACCTCAGGGCGGAGGGGATTACTCAGCGCTAGGCGTGTTGGTCTCTACCAGTTTTTGGTCCATCTGGCGCAGGCGGCGGCAAAGGGTTTTCAGGATGCCTTTCAGCACCTCGGCATTGGAGATCATGATCTGGTAAAAGGGCTCCTGCTCCAGCTTGAGGAGAATGGTTTCTTCCAGGGCGGTGGCGCTGGCCGAGCGGGGCTCTCCGTCCAGGATTGACAGCTCGCCCAGAATCTCGTTTTCCTCCAGCACGGCAAACGTGTGGTCCTCGTCATGGATCCTTACTTTTCCCTTGTACACGAAGTACATGCTGTCGCCGTGGTCGCCTTTGGCGAAGATCTGGCTGCCGGCCTCCAGGTACTGTTCTTCCAGGGCGCCGGCCAGTTCCACCAGGTCGGCTTCAGGAGTGTCATGGAAGATGCGGGAGGCGTGCAGGGTAAGGACTTTTTCAATTAATAACATGTGCAGATGGGGTAAGCTGGGCTAAAACAAACTGTCTGGTTTCTTCAAACAGGGCACTTTCCTGCGCTGCTGGTACCGTGGAAAGTACCTGGTGCAGGCCGCTGGCGGGCATTTGCAGCATGCAATAGCAGGCCACCGACCGGGTCCAGGTGGAGCAGCCCGCGGGGTTTTGCGTGACAATGTCCCGAATAATCTGGCTGGGCTCCCAGCGCCTTTTCTCCACCAGGGGCAGCAGGCTCTTTTCCTGGTCCAGCTGAAAATCCAGCAGCCCCTCCAGCGGCAGGAAGTACCGCTTGGGAATCAGCTGCTCCAGCATTTCAATGGCGTTGGCTACTTTGTCGGGGGCGCCCAGGGCCAGCAGGTCCATCACGCGGGTTATGCCCGGCCGGTCGTACATCAGGGCCAGGGCCTTCATCATTTTCTGCAGGTCATGCTTCAGCTCAGAGGCCAGGGCTTCGCTCAACAGGGGCAGCTCGGCCGCTTGCAGCAGGTTTTGGCAGTAAAGGGCCTTCTGCCCACTCTGTTCCATCTTGCGGCGCAGCCATTCCACTACCAAGGGCTGCGCCTCGGCATCCAGCGGGTCTTTCTTGCTCCAGAGGGCTTCCAGCACGGCATCCTGGTTGCTCAGGGCCAGTTGTCTTTCCAGAAACTGGGAAGAGTGCTCCCCCTTCACCTTACCGGCAACTTTTATAAGCAGCGGTGCCAAGTCGGCCGGCAGGTTGGCGGGCAGGTGGCTGGGCTGGAAGAAGTCATCGCCCCAGGCCAGAATGGCTTGCTGCAGCGAATAGGTTGCCTGGTGGGTTTGCACGACTGCCAGCATGGAGGAAAGCAGTGGGCTCGCCTTTGCTTTGCCTACGGTTTCAATGGCCTGTTTGTACACGGCGGGGGCAGGGTCTTGCAGAAGGGACTGGAGCAGGGGTTCATAGGCGGGGTGCGGCGCTTTGGCCATCATGTCCAGGGCAGCTAATTTGTTCTGCCGGGTCATAGCCTCTACCTGAATCAGCACCTGCTGCTGCGCTTCCGGCTCAGTTCTGCGCGACAAGCCCAGCAGGGCGGCTTTGCGGAGGTCCAGCGAGGCATTTGGGGGCACCGTTTGGAGCGTGGGGGCAAGCAGGTAATACGCCTGCACCAGCTCAGCGCCCGATGCGCCCGCAGGAGCATCCGCCAGAGCCTTTTCAATCAAGGGGAAAGCGCTGGCGAGTTTCAGTTCGGTCACCCGGCTCAGCACGTACCTCCTGATTACCTCAGAAGAGCTGTGCAGCAGGGGCAACAGGCGTTTTTCCAGGTTCCGGTACCCCGAGCGCTCCAGCAGTTCCAGGGCCAGGATCACTTCCTTGGGGTTTGCGCTCTCCAGTTTGCCCAGCAGCACGTTGCGCACGGGTTCATCGGTGAGGAACAGCTCAGAGCCGGTAAAGTAGCCTTTCTTGAGGGCCTGGATGAGCGTGTTCAGGTATTCTTTCTTGATCAGAAACACGGTGGTGATCCAGCCGGCGAGCAGCACTACCAGGACCTGGCATACCGTAACAATGGAAATACCGCCGTTGAAGTACTTGTATATTCCCAGAAACGCACCCGTGATAAAAAGAGCCACCGGCATGGTGTAGCCCTTGGAGATCAGGTGCCCTTTTAACCGGGAGTGCGGGTCCAGGGGTTGGAACAGCACAAAGAACGCCGGCTCCTGCACCGCCGATTTGAGCACCTCAGAGAGCAGTACCATCACCCCAAAGGTGTAGAGAATCATGCGCTCGCTTTCACCGGGCAACAGCAACAGGGCGCTGATCACCAGGAGCACCACCGGTGCAATCAGCAGGGAGTTGGCCAGGCCTAACCGGCTGATGACCCGGCTGCTGAACAGGAGTTTAATGCCCAGGGCCAACACCCTGCCCACCGCGAAGAATACCCCAATGAAGGTAGCCAGGTCTGGGCTGCTGGTGAACCTTGATTTTACCTCGGCCAGGAGGGTGTAGTCAATGAGCGCGTACACGGTAAAGGCCAGCAGCGAGAACAGCGTGATGAAGAAAATCAACCGGTTTTGGAAATACCGGGCAATAAACGAAGCCGGAGCCCCGTGCGCCGCCTCATGTTCGTGCCCGTGCCCATGTCCCTCAGGTGCGTGGCCTTCAATGACGGCATGGTGGAACCTGCGCAGGAAGTAGTACGCCAGCACAAAGGCACCAACGGAAAACCACAGCAGGTTCTCCACCCCCAGCAGAGGCGCCAGGACCGAAACGGCCGTGTAGCCCATGAGCTTGGCCGGAATGTCTCCGGAGCCCACCACCGAGAAGAGCCGCTTGCTTTCGCGCACGTTAAAGATCATGGCGGCCATGCCCCAGAAGGCGTAGCCTACCAGCATGTACACCACCAGGTTCCAGGCCGACAGCACGAAGGGCACCCATTGGGCCGCCAGGAACGACACGCCGCCCCAGGTAACCAGGATGGAAAAAGCAGAGAAGAAGATAATGGTGGTGAGGAGTTTCTTGGCCGACAGCCTGGCCTCCAGGCGGGCGTAAAAGGCGTTGGCTCCCAGCAGCAGTCCCGCCGAGACCAGGTATACCAGGGGAATGTCCTTGGCCGCGAAGGTGTGCAGGAACATGGCCAGGGTACAGGTAAACAGAAAAGCGGTGGCAATGCCCAGGAAAAACTGTACTAAAAACAACTGCTTCACCACCCGGGCTTCGGCAGGTTTTATGTTCAACAGCAAATGGAGTTTGCTATTCATAAAAAGCTACTAATCTATTCGTTATCTATGCCTCTGCCCCGTGCATCCCTCCTATCTCCAGCCACAACCTTTGGAGCACTTTCCCTTCTTTCAAAATGAGCCAACAAAGACTCCGGAGCGGGGCGCTGTTTTGGGGCCACTTTCCAGAAAACAGCCCCGAAACGCTACTCCAGCACCTCGTAAATGGTAACCGGGTTGGTCTTGTTCTTCAGGGCCACCTCCCCTATTTTCTGGCACTTGAAAGATTCGTTCACTTTCTGGTAAAGCGCCTCAGAAATGATGATCTGGTTGGGCTGCGCCGCCGATTGCAGGCGCTGCGCCAGGTTCACCGCGTCGCCGATGACGGTATAGTCCAGGCGCCGCAGCGAGGCCGACCCGATGTTGCCTGAAATCATTTCGCCGGAGTTGATGCCGATGGACACCTGCGGCCTGAACTCGGTTTCCTCAAAGGAGATCTTGTCAATGTGCTTGATCTTCTCGCGCACGGCTAGGGCGGCGTCAATGGCGCGGTCCATGTGGTACTCGCCCCTAAAAACCGCCATCACGGCATCGCCCATGAACTTGTCAATGTGACCGCCCTGGTCAATGATCTCCTTCACCATGAGGTCAAAGAACTGGTTGATGAGGTGCACCACCGCGTTGGCCGACACGTGCTCCGTGATGGACGTGAACCCGCAGATGTCAATGAACATGACCGTGCCCTCAATAGACTCGTTCTGCAGCAGGCTGTTCTCAAACTCCTGGTGGGTCATGAAATTGAGCACGTTCTCGTCCACGTACATCTTCAGGATGTTGTTTTCCTTGATGGCCCGCACGGTCTCGCGCAGCTGGGTCACGTGCTGCACGGTTTTGTCCATGGTCACCTCCAGGTCCTCAAAGTTCACGGGCTTGCACACAAAGTCAAATGCCCCCCGGTTCATGGCCAGCCGGATGTTCTCCATGTCGCCGTAGGCCGACACGATGACCGCTTTGAGGATGGGGTTGGCGTCTGGCAACTTGCTGAGCAGGGTGAGCCCGTCCATCACGGGCATGTTGATGTCCGAGAGGATCACGTCCAGGTCCGGGTGTTCGTGCACTTTCTCCAGGGCCTCGGCCCCGTTCTGGGCGAACACAAACTCGTAGCGGTTCTCCCTGATCTTGCGCCGGAACTTCTGCTTGATGAGCAACTCTAAATCCGCTTCATCATCTACTACTAAAATCTTCGCCATTACTCTGCCACGGTTTTGAGTTTATCTTTCAGTACTGAGAAATCCAGCGGTTTGGTGAGGAAATCGTTGGCGCCTTGCTGCATGGCCTGCCGGTAGTTTTCCTCGTCGTCATAGGCGGTGACCATCATGACCACCGGCGGGGGCGTGTTGTGGTCTTGCCGGATGGTCTGCAGCAACTCTATTCCGCTCATGCCCGGCATGTTAATGTCAGACAGGATCAGGACCACCCGGGACGGGTGCTGGGCCAGATACGAGAGGGCCTCCTCGCCCGAGAGGGCAAAGGCAAAATTGAGCTCCCCGCTCCTGATTTCCCGCCTGAAACGCTGCAAAAACAAAGGCTGCACATCGGCCTCGTCGTCTACCACTAAAATATGCATGGACCGCTGGATTGAATTTGGTGAGTAAATTATGGGTTTCTAGCTGTTAACTAAAGGAATATTGATAATAAATTCGGCATACTGGCCTTCCTCTGAGTTTACCTTGAGGTCGCCACCGTGCCCTTTGGTGATGATGTCATAGCTGAGCGACAGCCCCAGGCCGGTTCCCTCGCCGGTGGGCTTGGTGGTGAAAAAGGGCTGGTAGATCTTGTCCAGCACCTGCTGCGGCACCCCCAGGCCATTGTCGCGCACTGTGATCTCCACGGCATCGGCCAACTTGCGGGTGCTCACCTGCACGGTGGGCTCAAAGGTGCCGTTGAGGTTTTTCTTCTTCTGCGCCACTGAGTAGAAGGCATTGTTGAACATGTTGAGGAACACGCGGCCCATGTCTTGCGGCACCACGGCCACCTGCGCAATAGAGGTGTCAAAATCTGTCTTGAGCGAGGCGTTGAACGATTTGTCCTTGGCCCGCAGCCCATGGTAAGACAGGCGCAGGTACTCCTCGGCCAGGGCGTTCAGGTCAATGGGTTCTTTCTGGCCGGTGCTGGCGCGCGAGTGCTGGAGCATGCCCTTCACGATGGAGTCGGCGCGCTTGCCGTGATGGGTGATCTTCTCCAGGTTTTGGGTCAGGTCACTGATGATCTCGGCGGCGTACTCCTGCTCCTCGGCGGGCAAGTGCTTCAGGGGGCCTTCCTTGAGTTCGTCCAGCAGCTCAATGCTTACCTCAGAGAAGTTATTGACAAAATTGAGCGGGTTCTGGATCTCATGGGCAATGCCGGCGGTGAGCTCGCCCAAGGAGGCCAGCTTTTCCTGCTGAATCAGCTGCGCCTGGGTAGACTGCAGCTCTTTCACGGTCTGCTGTAGCTCTTCTTTCTGCATGGTCAGCTCCGCGGTGCGTGAAGCCACCAGAACTTCCAGCTCAGATTTCTTGATGGAGATGAGTTTCTTCTGCTCTTCCTCAAACAGGCGCTTCTCGCGCTCTTTCTCAATTTCCTTCTGGCCTTTGTTGTAGTTGGCCCAGGCCGCGAAGATGTAGATGAAAGACGCCACCAGAGCCATGTTGTAGTAGTCGTCCCACTCCTGGTAGTAGTCCTTGGCCACCAGCTGCACTATTCCCAGGGTGAGCACCACAAACGCAAACGGGTAGAAGGCCTGCAGCAATGGGCGGGTGGGGCTGAACTGGGGTTCGCGGAAGGCCACCAGCAAGATGCCGCCCAGGTAAAAGCCGGCCACCAGGTCGGTGAGCACCTCGCCCAGCAGGTTGGTGACCAGCAGGAAAATACCAATGGTGGCCCAACTGACCACGTTGAGGAGGGGCTCCCATTGGTTGGTCATGGAGGGCGTATTCAGGGCGAATTTCCGTAATCGCCTTAAAAGCAGGAAAGCAGCTACAAAAGAGAAAACATGCATGGCTAGGGCTGGTTGGTACCTGGGTGATGCGTATGGTTGGGTACAATGATTACACAGGGCAAAGGTAATGTTATTAGAAAAACCCTATATAGTACTTTCGTCTATTTAGTCGTTGCAAAGCGGCTTTTCTTTCATCAAAGGTGCCTGAACTTAAAAAATAATGAGTACTTGAGGCGCCGCACGCCCAGATCCACTGCAAAATTTAACAAGAAATAGGCAGGAAGGCTACTCCCGCGCCCAAATTGTTCGTAGTGTGGGGAAGCATTCCTATTTTTGGTGGAGAGTTGGGCGCGGGAGTCCCGGGTGAGCCCGACCGATGGGATGAGTCAGAACACACGACTGGTCAACTACCGGAATCTGATTCCCTGGCAGTCCGCTCCGACCGCGTTACCCCTTTCACTTGCCCCATCTTTAGTCTGGCGGCAGGAGGCCAATGCTTTTGCTTATGAAAGAACTACAGGAAATTGTTACCGCTTACCACCAACATCAGAAAAACGGCCTGAAAACGGCCCTGGCCACGGTGGTGCACGTAGAAGGCTCCTCTTACCGCCGACCCGGCGCCCGCATGCTGGTGTCTGAGGAAGGACATCTGACCGGAGCCATCAGCGGAGGCTGCCTGGAAGGCGATGCCCTGCGCAAAGCCCGCCTGGCCATGGTGCAAGGCACCCCCAGTTTGGTGAAGTATGACACCATGGATGACGATGACTCCAAACTGGGCGTGGGTTTGGGCTGTAACGGCATCATTCATATCTTGATTGAACCCATAGACCCGCAGGACCCCAACAACCCGATGTTTTTCCTGCAGCACCTGGTTTCCCAGAGAAGAAGCGGCGTGCTAGTAACCCTTTTCTCGCTGGAGAATCGCCGGGGGCACCAGCCCGGCACCTGCCTGTTTTTAACCGAGGATGGTGTACAAATGGGCAGCGCCCCTTCGGTTGAGTTAAACTCAAAGATGCTGCAACATGCTCAGGAAGCGCTGGAGCAGGGCGCTTCCTCGTTCCAGACCTTCCCCGCTGAGCATGAATTGACAGGTTTCATTGAGTATCTTCCTCCCTCTATCTCGCTGGTAGTGTGCGGGGCGGGAAACGATGTGATGCCCCTGGTGCACATGGCGCAAATCTTGGGCTGGCATACCTCCGTGGTAGACGGTCGGGCTAATTACGCCACCCCTGAGCGCTTTCCCTCCGCGCAAAAGGTGCTTATTTCCAAACCAGATCAGGTGCTGGAGCAGGTGCAGATTGACCATAGAACCGCCTTTCTGCTCATGACGCATAACTACAACTATGACCTGGCCATGCTCCGGAACCTGCTCACGCTTCACCCCCCATACATTGGGGTGCTGGGGCCTAAAAAGAAGCTGGAACGATTATTAGACGAACTACAGGAAACAGGCACTCCGCTTACAGAAGAGCAAAGGAAGATCCTCTACGGCCCTACCGGACTGGACCTTGGGGCGGAAACCTCAGAAGAAATTGCCTTATCAGTGTTGGCCGAGATCAAAGCCGTGTTCAGTAACCGTATGGGAGGATATTTGCGGGAAAGACAGCAAAGCATTCATTCCGGTTCTGTTCAGGACAAACCGGCAGCTCTCCTCTCCTAGCTTATGGCGAAAACCGGTATAATCATCTTAGCCGCAGGGGCTTCCTCCAGGTTAGGTCAAGCAAAGCAGCAGCTTACCTTTCAGGGCCAGACTTTGTTGCAGCGGACCATTGAAGCAGCCGTTGATGCTGAACAGTGCCTGGTGGTTGTGGTATTAGGAGCTAATGCAGAACAGATACAGCCTACCTTGGAACCCTCAGAGGTTCCCTTCATACACAATCCAGGTTGGGCCGAAGGCATGGCTTCCTCAATCCGGGTGGGCTTAACCGAGGCCCTCAGAAAAGAGCCTGAACTGGAAGCAGTCATCTTCCTGCTTTCTGACCAGCCGTTTGTGGAGGCATCCCTCCTGAATAAGATGATACAGACGCAGGCAGAAACCGGCAAGTCAATGGTGGCTTGTTCTTACCAGGATACCCTGGGAGCACCGGTGCTCTTTACAAAAGAACTCTTTCCCGAGCTTCAGCAGCTTAAAGGCCAGGAAGGAGCCAAGAAACTACTCGCCCGGTACTCCGAAAAAGTCGCTGAAATCCCCTTTCCTAAAGGAGCAATTGACATAGACACCCCTTCTGATTATGCTGCCTTGCAGCAGATAGAGGAAAACGAGTAAAACCTGGTTCCTTCTTGTTTGATTTAAGTGAACCCGTTTAGTACCTGTTTTGCTGAAAACAGGCTCGAAACGGGTTCTTCCTTTTTGGCTTATCGTATAAATACTTACCGCGCTCTAACTTAAATTCAATGTCACCCGTACCATCAGGATTGGAAGCAGGCATCTTCCTGCTGGTGAAGTTGGAGCAGCGTTAATTCGTTCGTGGGGTTTATCTATCCATCAGCCAAGCGGTTGGCTACAAAAGGAAGTTTTACCTGTTCAACCAGAAGCTCCATGAACAAAGAAAATGCGGTGGGCACCGCGGAAGTCACCCGGCCTACCCTCCCCCAAACCCGTACGGTCACCCTTACGGTGAACGGCACCAAACACCAACTACAACTGGCTCCCTGGACCTCCGTGCTGGATGCCTTGCGCGAATACCTTCACCTTACCGGTACCAAAAAAGGCTGCGACCATGGGCAATGCGGCGCCTGCACCATCCTGCTGGACGGCAAACGGATTAATTCCTGCCTAACCTTGGCAGTAATGCAGGAAGGCAAGGAAATCACTACCGTGGAGGGGCTTGCCAAAGACGGAGAGTTGCACCCGGTACAGCAAGCCTTCATTGAACATGATGCGTTCCAGTGTGGCTACTGCACTCCGGGTCAGATCTGCTCGGTTATTGGGTTGGTGAACGAAGGCAAGGCCAAAACCCTGGAGGACATCAAAGACCTGATGAGCGGAAATATCTGCAGATGCGGGGCTTACGCCAACATTGTTCAAGTGGCGCAGGAAGCTCTGGAAAGGAGAACCGGACTATGAGACCATTCACCTTTACCCAGGTACAGGACGTGGACACCGCCGTACAGGAAGTTTCCGCCGAAGGGGCCAAATTCATAGCCGGCGGCACCAACCTGCTGGACTTGATGAAGATTGATGTCATGAGCCCGAGCCACCTGGTAGACATCACCAAAATAGCCCTCAATACCATTGAAGAAACCGAAGAGGGTGGCCTACGCTTGGGCGCCCTGGTCACCAATGCCGATACCGCCTACCATGAACTGGTAGAATCCCGGTACCCGCTGCTGTCGCACGCTATTCTGGCGGGGGCCACCGCCCAGTTGCGCAACATGGCTACCAATGGCGGCAACCTGCTGCAACGCACCCGCTGCTACTACTTTTATGATACCCAGACCCCGTGCAACAAGCGGGAGCCTGGCTCGGGCTGCTCGGCCATCAAAGGCTATAACCGTGATTTAGCCATCCTGGGTACCAGTGAGCATTGCATTGCCACCCACCCATCGGATATGTGCGTTGCCTTGGCGGCGCTGGAAGCTACCGTACGGGTGAAAGGGCCACAGGGCGAAAGAACCATTCCTTTTGCGGAGTTCCATCGCCTGCCCGGTGACACCCCGCACCTGGACTCCAACCTGCAGCCCGACGAGATCATCACCGCCATTGACCTTCCCGCCCAGGGTTTTGCCCAGCACTACACCTATCTGAAATTGAGAGACCGCGCGTCTTACGCGTTTGCTTTGGTTTCGGTAGCGGCGGCGCTGGACCTGGAGGGTTCTACCATCAAAAAAGCCCGCATTGCCTTGGGCGGGGTGGCGCACAAACCGTGGCGAGTGCCCGAAGCCGAAGCCTTTCTGCAGGGAAAGGAAGTGACAACAGAAAACTTCCGGCGGGTAGCCGAGGCCTACTTGCTGGGAGCCAAAGGCTACGGCGACAACACCTTTAAAGTAGAATTAGCCAAGCGCGCCATTGTGCGGGCCCTGGAACAAGCTACCAAAATGGAACCGACATCATGAAAGAGAACTATACAGGCAAACCCGCCAACCGGGTAGACGGCCACGCCAAAGTAACGGGCACCGCCAAGTACGCCGCCGAGTTTGACGTACCTAATCTAGCGCACGGGGTGGTGGTGAACAGCGCCATTGCCAAAGGCAGAATTAAAAGCATAGACACCTCTGAGGCGCTGGCTTTGGAGGGGGTGCTGGAGGTATTTACCCATGAAAACCGCCCCGGCTACACCTGGCTGGACAAGCACTACCAGGACGAGGACTCGCCGCCGGGCTCCCCGTTCCGGCCGCTCAACAGTGACAAGATTCTGTTTAGCATGCAGCCCATTGCGCTGGTGGTAGCAGAAACCTTTGAACTGGCCCGTTACGCCGCCCTGCTGGTGAAAGTGGAATACGAACGTGAGCCTCATTCCACGGATTTTGAGGCGAACATATCCAATGCCTATAAACCTAAAAAGTATAAATCCACGCCCCCACCAGACCCGCGGGGCGATGCCGAGCAGGCGTTTGCCGCGGCAGAGCTACAACTGGAGGAAGTCTACTCGCATACGGCGCAGCACCATAACCCCATGGAAATGCACGCTTCCATTGCTATCTGGCAGGAAGACGGCTCCCTCATCATCTATGACAAAATACAGGGAGTGCAGAACAGCCAGGAATACATCTCCAATGCTTTTGGAGTACCTAAGGAAAAGGTGCAGGTCTATTCTCCGTTCGTGGGCGGTGCATTCGGGTCGGGGCTTCGGCCACAGTACCAGCTGTTTTTGGCGGTGTTGGCTGCCCGGGAACTGAAAAGACCGGTGAAAGTGGTGCTCACCCGGCAACAGATGTTTTCGTTTGGGCATCGGCCTACCACCGCCCAGCGCATCGCCATGGGAGCCTCCCCAGACGGAAAGCTGCAGGCCATTCAGCACAATGCCTTCGGGGAGACTTCCACGTTTGAGGATTACAACGAAGACGTGGTCATTTGGCCCGGCGTGCTTTACCACTGCGACAACGTGCAGGTGAGCCACCAACTGGTGAGCTTGGATGTGTACACTCCCTTAGACATGCGGGCTCCCGGCGGCACCACCGGCACCTTTGCCCTGGAGATTGCCATAGATGAGATGGCCTACAAAGCTGGCCTGGACCCCATGGAGTTCCGGTTGAAGAACTACACCGACACTGATTTGAACGAAGGCAAGCCCTTCTCCAGCAAGGAACTAAAAGAGTGCTACCGTCAGGGTGCGGAGCGGTTTGGGTGGGCCAACCGGAAAATGGAGCCTCGGTCAATGAAGAAAGGGCATCAGCTCATAGGCTGGGGAATGGCCCACGGGGGCTGGGAAGCCAAGCAGAAGGAAGCCGCCGCCAAGGCAGTGCTTTCGCCAGAGGGAAAACTAGAGGTAAGCTGCGCCACCGCCGACATTGGCACCGGAACCTACACCGTCATGACCCAGATTGCCGCTGAAACCATGGGATTGCCCATTGAGGATGTCTCCTTTAAACTAGGTGATTCTTCGTTACCTAAATCTCCCCTGGAAGGCGGTTCCTGGACCGTTTCCTCGGTAGGATCGGCGGTAAAGCAGGTATGCGAGAAACTACAGGAAGAATTCCTGAAAGTGGCACAGAAAAGTGGGCATGAGATCTTCAAAGACGCCAAACCAGAAGAGGTTTCTTTTGCGAACGGCCGCATGTTCCTGTCCCAGGCTCCGGCTCAGTCTGTCCTTCTGCTGGAGGTATTGGCGCTGAATGAAGGGAAACCCTTGGAAGCGAAAGTGTCTGCCAAACCCGCCAAAGAGCAGCAGAAATACTCCAGCTACTCTCATTCGGCCACCTTTGCCGAAGTTCAGGTAGACGAAGATCTGGGCACCGTGAAAGTTACCCGGCTGGTGAGCGCCATTGCCGGTGGTAAAATCATCAACCCCAAAACGGCCCGCAGCCAGATTCTGGGCGGCACCGTATGGGGCATTGGGTGCGCCTTGGAGGAGCACACCGTCATGGACAACCACCTGGGCCGCTTCATCAACCATGACCTGGACAAATACCATCTGCCCGTGAACGCCGACATTCCTGAGACCGATGTCATTTTTGTGGAGGAGAAGGACGAAATAGTGAATCCCCTGGGTGCCAAAGGTTTGGGTGAAATTGGGATTGTGAGCGTGGCCCCGGCCATTGCCAATGCGGTCTTTCATGCCACCGGCAAACGGATCAGAAGACTTCCCATTACCTTAGACATGCTTATGTAACCCGTTACCTATTTTTCTGCTGTTTTATGAAAAGCAGTAGAGAAACGGGTTCTTTCTCTATCAGAGGCTTGGAAGATGAATCAGAAAACTTCAAATGATAACTTATTCCATTATAGCAACTTGACTCATGCCAAGCATACTAAAGCTTCATCTAACCAAGTAACCCTTAAGCAACACCAACCCTGCTTTTCCGTAGGTGCATGAACCAGGCTTCCGGTGCTAATTTTCTCAATTCTTTATATAATCCGTAAATTCAATTGACCTTACTTCTACAGAGTTGTTCATTCAATTGACCTTACTTTTGGTTCAAGGGAAAAAGAGAAGTAGTTTTAGCACCGGACTGCCTGCATGAGCGGCTTGACCGGTACATCTTAGAGTATAGAATATGGAAATCCTGCTGTTTGGGATCACAAGAGAGATAGTAGGGAGCGGCACCTTGAAAATTAAACCTGAGGAAACAATCCAGACGGTGGGCCAACTGAAAGCCTGGCTGGCGGGCCAATACCCGGCCATGGGTAAACTTAGTTCGCTGGCCGTTGCCGTAGACAGCGAGTATGCCGACGATGATCAACCCTTACAATCCGGGCAGGAAGTGGCGCTGATTCCACCGGTGAGCGGAGGTTAATTTTTACACCATGCTGATTAAACTAGTTGAAGAGGTTGATGTCACAGAAGCCTACCATTCCCTGCAATCTCCCGGCGCCGGCGGCATTGATATTTTCATTGGCACCGTTAGAAACCACGCCCAAGGCAAGGAAGTAACGAAACTGGTCTTTGAGGCCTACGCGCCCATGGCCCTGAAGGAAATGCAGAAAATAGCCAGGGCGGCCCAACAGCAGTGGCCCATTGAGAAACTGGTGATGCTGCACGCCGTGGGCGAGAAACTGGTGGGCGAGCCGGTGGTGATCATTGGCGTGGCCTCAGCGCACCGCGATGCCGCCTTTACCGCCTGCCGGTTCCTGATTGACGAGCTGAAGAAAACCGTTCCCATCTGGAAGAAAGAATATTACCAGGACAACAGCGTTTGGGTTAATGCCCACCCCTAATGCCAACCATGAGCAAACCCTTGTTGATAGATAAATACGGCCGGCAATTAACGTACCTGCGGCTCTCGGTCACTGACCGGTGCAACTTCCGGTGCTATTACTGCATGCCAGAGGAAGGAATGGATTTTGCCGCGCGCCAGGAACTGTTGTCGTTTGAGGAACTGTACCAGCTCTCGGCGCTTTTCTGCAGCTTGGGCGTGAACAAGATCAGGATAACGGGCGGCGAGCCGTTTGTACGGGCCGGGATTATCCCTTTTTTACGAAAACTAAGCCAGATACCCGGCCTGGAGGAAATCACCATTACCACCAACGGCACGCTGTCAAAGAAGCACATACAGGCGCTGAAGGAAATCGGAATCAGGAAAATCAACATCAGCCTGGATTCCCTGGACCGCGAGCGATTCCACCAGATCACCCGCCGCGACAGCTTTGAGGCGGTGTACGCCTGTATTTTCCAGTTGCTGGAAAGCGGGTTTGAGGTGAAACTTAACTGCGTGGTGGCCGAGGGCAAGAACATCCAGGACCTGGTGCCCTTTGTGGAGCTTACCAAGGATTACCCTCTGGCCGTGCGCTTCCTGGAGGAAATGCCTTTCAACGGCACCGAGACCTTCCAGACGCCGCAGTGGAGCTACCGTAAGATTTACGCGCACCTTAACGCCCATTACCCCGTGCTGGAGCAACTGCCCAATGCCCCTTCCTCTACCTCGGTGAACTACCGGGTGCCGGGCTATGAAGGCACGTTCGGGATCATTCCCTCGTTCAGCAGAACCTTTTGCGGTACCTGCAACCGAATCCGGTTGGGGGCCACCGGCGAGTTGCGCACCTGCCTGTACGGTCCTCCGGCTACCAACCTGCGCGATCTGCTGCGGCTGGGCTTTTCCCAGGAACAAATAGAGCAGGAAATCCTGGATGCGGTAAGCCAGCGCGAGAAAGACGGTTTCGCGGCCGAAGCAAGCCATGCCTGGCACGCCTCTATGTCGCTGCTGGGCGGCTGATCTGAAGAGTAACCAAAATTTGTTTTAGGCCCGGTTTCCCAAAACTACGCTATAAACACCTTGTATTTAAGCAATTACATGAGTTCACTTTCACATATAGATGAAAACGGGCTGCCCGGCATGGTAGATGTGTCTCCTAAAGAGGTGACCGTGCGCACGGCGGTGGCCGAGGGCAAAGTTCGTTTTCCGGAGGCGGTGTTTGAGCAGCTATCCGGGCAGAATTTCCTGACCAAAAAAGGCGGCGTGATCCAGACGGCCATCATTGCCGGTGTGATGGCGGCCAAGAAAACTTCTGATATCATTCCGCTTTGCCACCCCCTGGCTTTGTCTACCTGTAAAGTGGAGATTGAACCAGCAGAAAACTACTCCCTGAAAGTTACCTGCCTGGTACGCTGCGAAGGCAAAACCGGCGTGGAAATGGAAGCTTTGACCGGCGTCTCGGCCGCGGCGCTGTGCGTGTACGATATGTGCAAAGCCCTGAGCCATGACATCCAGCTCACCGATATCAGGCTGATTCAGAAAACCGGCGGTAAATCAGACATCCATGCAGCCTGATCAGGAAATATTCGGGTTGGTGCTGAGCGGGGGCCAGAGCTCGCGCATGGGCCAGGACAAAGGCCTCATTCCCTATCACGGCATCTCGCAGCGGCAGCACCTGTACCAGTTGCTTCAGCCGTTTTGCTCCAAGGTGTACCTGAGCGTTCGGCCGGGCCAGGAAAACCAGGTAGAGCCGGACCTGAATTACCTGGTAGATACTCATGACCTGCGCGGCCCCATAAATGGGATCTTGAGTGCCCTGCGGCAACACCCCACCGCTGCCTGGCTGGTAGTAGCCTGCGATTTGCCGCTGGTAACCCCAAATACCCTGGATAAGCTGGTCATAGAGCGAGATACCAGCAAAGTTGCCACGGCCTACGCCCAGAACGGCTCTGACTTGCCAGAACCGTTGCTGGCCATCTGGGAGCCTCAGGCCTATGAACCCGCGCTGGCCTTTACCCAAACCGGTAAAACCTGTCCCCGCAAGTTCCTGCTGAATACAAACATCAAACTCATTCACCCGGCGGATGACGAGGAGCTCTACAACGCCAACAGCCCCGAGGAATATGCCTACATCACCCAAAAACTTCGCCATGGACAACCGCTATAGCCGGCAACTCCAGCTTCCTGGTTTCGGGCCAGAATCCCAAAAGAAGCTCCAAAACGCCAAAGTGCTGGTGGTAGGTGCCGGCGGCCTGGGGGTGCCTGTTTTGCAGTACCTGGCCGGAATGGGCGTGGGTATGTTGGGTTTGGTGGACGGCGACCTGATCAGCCTTACCAACCTGCACCGACAGGTGCTCTACAGTACCCCGGAAGTGGGCAAGCCTAAAGTAGAAGTGGCTGCCCAGAAGCTCGCGCAGCTGAATCCGGCTATCCAACTGGTGCCCTATCAAACCCATTTAACGACGCAGAACGCACTACAGATCATCAAGGAATATGACCTGGTGGTGGATGCCACCGATAACTTTGAAGCCCGGTACCTGATCAATGACGCGTGTGTTCTATTAGGCAAACCTTTCGTTTATGGAGCCCTGCATCAATACGAAGGACAGGTAAGCGTCTTCAATTTTGCAGGGGGCCCAACCTACCGCTGCCTGTACCCCAACCCACCCACAGCAGTGGAAATCCCTGATTGCAATACCGCCGGGGTACTGGGCGTGGTGCCAGGTTTGGTGGGCTGCCAGCAAGCGCTGGAGGCCGTGAAGGTGATTACCGGCGTAGGCAAATCGCTGTCAGGCTACCTGCTCATGCTTGATTTCCTGAACCAGTCCCAACACAAAATTAAACTGAAAGCCAAACCAGAAAACCAGCGCATTCAGCGCCTGCAAGCTTCTTACGCGGTAGCGTCCTGCACCACCGTTCCCGAAATTGCCCCTTCTGAGTTGATGGAATGGATGAACCAGGGCAAAAAGCTTTTGCTGTTGGATGTGCGGGAAGAAAACGAATACGTAGCGGGGCATTTACAAAAAGCCTTGCTGACGCCCTTATCCATGTTTGAGCACCAGGTAGACCAGTTGCCCACGCATTTACCCATGGTCACCATTTGCCAGAAAGGAGGCCGTAGCCTGAAAGCCGCGCAAATGGTACTGGATAAACATGCTGGGGCCGAGGTTTACAGCATGAAAGGCGGCATGGAGGCTTGGCAGGAGCAACTACATAACCATTTAGTAGTTAGTTAACCATGGCCTGGGACTTCAACCTTCTGTTGCTGATCTTCAGTTTCTTTGTCATCGCCACGCTGTACTCTTCGGTGGGGTTTGGGGGCGGTTCCAGCTACCTGGCTTTACTGGCTCTTTTCCTGCCAAATTTTCTGGAAATCAAGTCCACGGCGCTGCTGTGCAACCTGGTAGTGGTGTCGGGCAGTACGTACCTGTTCATCAAGGAAGGCATCTTTGATTTGAAGAAATTTTTGCCTCTGGCCATCTGCAGCGTACCGGCGGCTTTCCTGGGGGCTACCTTTTCCTTAACGCAATCGGTGTTTTTTATCTGTCTGGGGAGTGTGTTAGCCTTGTCAGGGGCCTTGCTCATCCTTCAGTTCTTCACGCAGCCGGTTTCCCAAAAGATGGAATATGCCCAGCATTCGGGTTTGTTCAATCTGGGGTTGGGAGTTGGTTCAGGGTTTATCTCGGGGTTGGTGGGCATTGGCGGAGGAATTCTGTTGTCGCCCATTCTGCACTTGCTGCGGTGGGCCGATGCCCGCACCATTGCCGCCCTCGCTTCCTTCTTCATTCTGGTGAATTCCATTGCCGGTTTAATGGGCCAACTAGCCAGCGGAAACTTCAAGGCAGCGCCTTCTTTGCTGGTGCCGCTGCTGCTGGCCGTTTTCCTGGGCGGGCAACTGGGTACCCGGGTAAGTTTGCGCAAGATCAAACCTCAGGCGGTGAAAGGCCTTACCGGCGTGTTTGTCCTGTACATCGGCCTGAAGCTTGTGTTGGAATACAGCTAGAATCCTGATCTTTGCGCCATGATCTCCGTTGATGAAGCCTTACAACTGGTACTGCAGCATACCATACTGTTACGAATCCAGGAAGTAGACTTACTTAACTCCGTAGGCCGGGTTTTGGCGCAGGAAGTCCTTGCCGACCGTGACTTCCCTCCTTTTCACCGGGTAACCATGGACGGCATTGCCATCAACTCCCAAACCTTTGCTTCCGGTAAAAGGACTTTTCAGATAGAGCAAACCCAGGCCGCCGGTACTCCCCAAATTTATTTAAAAGACCCCGAAAACTGCATTGAGGTAATGACCGGCGCCATGCTGCCCCAGAACACCGATGCGGTAATTCCTTACGAGGTCTGCTCACTACAAGCATCTTCGGCCACCGTGCAGACGGAGCTAGTGGTGAGCGGACAGAACATCCACACCCAGGGCGCAGACGGCAAAGCCGGAGAGGTCTTGCTTACCCCCGGAACGAAGATCACCCCAGCCATGGTGGGAACCCTGGCCTCTGTAGGATTAGCCAGGGTTAAAGTGTACCAACTTCCCAGAGTAGCCATCTGCTCTACCGGCGATGAGTTAGTGGAGGTAGACCAGACTCCGCTCCCGCACCAGATCCGGCGCTCCAACGCCTATATGCTGGCGGCGGCTTTGCAGCAGGAGAACATTCCTGCCGCTTTGTTCCACCTGCCCGATGAGCCAGAGACCATGAAGTTGGAACTAACTTCTATCCTGGCGCGGCATGAGGTGCTGCTACTTTCCGGGGCAGTCTCCAAGGGCAAATTCGATTTTCTGCCGCAGGTTCTGGAGCAATTGGGTTTACGGCAGGTTTTCCATAAAATTGCCCAAAAACCCGGCAAGCCTATGCTGTTCGGTACTATTCCTGACCAGAAGGTGGTATTTGGCTTTCCGGGAAACCCGGTGTCTACGTTTGTCTGTTATCAGCTGTATTTCAAACCCTGGCTGCACCAATCCCTGAGTTTAAGCAAGACTGCACCCTATTCCGCGCAACTGGCCCAGAATCTTACGTTTAAACCCGCGCTCACCTACCATGTGCCCGTGACGCTGTCAAACGAAAACGGCGTTCTGAAAGCTACGCCCGTGGATACCACCGGCTCCGGTGATTTGACCAGCCTCCTGAAAGCCGATGCTTTGCTGAGCCTTCCGCCGGAAAGAGTGCAGTTCCGCAGCGGCGAGGCTTTTCCCTTCATCCCCTTCTAGCGCACGCCCTTCTAGCGCACGCAAGTTTACCGGTTTAGGGTCCCAACTGGATTAGGACAGGCAGTAGCATTTTCCGTCGAAAGGGCCGCAAAGGGTTGCCGGGGATTTCAGGTGTACTCCAAGGGGCGCTTTTGCGTACAATACCCAGAACCAAGCAGAAGAGCTATGAACGCAACCAACGACAAGGCAGAATGGGACCTGGAGCGGTACCGCGAACTGAACGGGTATTTCCGGGAAAGAATCAACCAACTCCTTACCTCAGACCCGCACCTCATCAACCAGGTAGCCCAGGGCCAGAGCCTCCGGCTGGAAGAAATAGTGGAGAGCATGACCCTGAACGACCAGGTGCTCTGGAAGGAGTTTCTGCAATTGGACCAGATGAAGATGCAGATTGACATCCAAGACCACCTGGAGGGCAAAGGAACGCCGCTGGACTCTCAGAAAGGTTTTTACCGGCAGCACCATGAAAACGAGGATGATGAGGAGGCGCTTTGGTAGCCTCCAGCGCAGTAGGCACCACTGGCTTGGCCTGTTTACCGTAAGGCATCAAAGCTGTATTTGGCATCGCTCCAGAACTCATCCAGCGCGATGATGCGCGGTTTGAAGAACGAGATCAAGGCGGGCCAGTCTTCGCGGTTGAAGATGTTGACCGGGCTTAGCTCCTTGTAGATGCGGCTGATGGTTTCGCCGTACTCGTTGGTGGTGTGCAGGTCCCACTCCCACTCCTCGCCCAGGGTCTCGTGCAGGTAGGTCTTCAGCTCCTGAAACTGGGCGAAGAACAGCTCCTGAATCTCGGGGTCTGGGTGGGTCATTTCAATGCCAATGGAGGCCACCTTCTTTTCGGCCCGCATCCTAAAGTACACGTGCTTGAGCCCCGTCTTGTAGTTAGACCAGTTGATCTTGGTGCCTTCGGCCGAAGGGTGCGGGGCAATGTACTGGCCAAAGGTAGTCCAGAAGGCTTGTCTGAGTTGGGAGGCTTGCTCGCGGGTATACATGCAGGAAAATCTTGTTAGAAAAACGGTCCGTAAAAGTACGTGGGCGCTGGTTGGCTGCCTTGGGCGCCAGCAAAGAGAGCCATTATTGTGCTATCTTTAAATAGTTAAATACCAAAATAGGCCCTTAAACGGGGGAGTACTGTAAGAAATACCTACATTTAGGTATTGGGTTCCCCGAAAGAAGCACGGTTATTTGTGACCAGATGGAAATGAATAAAGCATTCTTCCATTCCAGGGTTTTTATTTTTGTTTGTGAAGAGGGGGCATCGGGGGACGCCCCCTCTTTGTTTTGCTACATCTCTACCCTACTCTCCCGCTTATTGCCAATTTCATACGGTCTTGTAGGAATAATTGAAGAAGAGCACAGTAGCGCACCAACAGTTTTCTTACCAGAGCTGGTGCACGCTGGGCTTGATGTACTTTTCATACACGGCCTGCACGCCGGCCATTTGGTCGGGCGTGAGCGCGGGCAGGGCTGCGGCCTGAAGGTTGGAGGCCACCTGCTCGGGGCGCGAGGCGCCGGGTATCACGGTGCTCACCTCGGGGAACATAAGCACCCAGCGTAGGGCCCAGGCCGCCAGGGGCTCCTGACCCGGGAACAGCTTTTTCAGCTCCTCCACGGCCTCCAAGCCCAAGTCGAAGTCTACCCCGGAGAAGGTTTCGCCTTTGTCAAAGGCCTCGCCGTTGCGGTTGAAGCTGCGGTGGTCTTCGGGCCCGAAGGACGTCTGCGCCGACATTTTGCCGCTCAGCAACCCGCTGGCCAGGGGCACCCGCACAATCAGGCCCACGTTGTTTTCCCGGGCGGCGGCGAACAGTTGCTCACTGGGCTTCAGGCGGAACATGTTAAAGATCACCTGCACGGTGGTTACGTTGGGGTAGCGCATGGCCATGAGCGCCTCGTCTACCAGTTCCACGCTTACGCCCAGGTTCCGGATCTTGCCTTGCTCTTTGAGGCGGTCAAAGGCCTCAAAAATCTCGGGGCGGGTGTACACCTCGGTGGGCGGGCAGTGCAGTTGAATCAGGTCCAGCGTTTCCAGACCGGTGTTGCGCAGGCTTTGCTCCACGTAGCCGGTCAGTTTCTGGGGGGTGTACCCTTCGGCGGTATGCGGCTGTATCTGGCGGCCGCATTTGGTGGCCACAAAAATCTCCTCGGAGCGGTTCTTCACCACTCTGGCCACGGCGGCCTCGCTCTGGCCGTCGCTGTACACGTCGGCGGTGTCAATGAAGTTGACCCCGGCGTCAATGGCCGAGTTGATGATACGCTCGGCGTTCTGCTCATTGAACGGATCGCCCCAGCGGCCCCCTACCTGCCAGGTGCCCAGCGCTATCTCTGATACGTTAAATCCCGTTTTGCCTAGTGTTCTGTAGTTCATGTGCCTTTTTTAGTGTTGGTGTGTGTATTGGTTCTCTTCTAGAATTGGGGCGACCCTTCGCCTCCCCTGCTTCTGTTTTGGGCCTATTTCCCTGAAAACGGGTCCAAAACCCCTTTACCGGTGCTGCTCATACAACGTGGCCGGAACTTTCTCCCGCAGGGCCTCTACTTGTTGGGGGGTAAGCGCCGGGGCATTGGCGGCCGCCAGGGCCTGTTGCAGGTGCGCTTCGGTCCTGATGCCCAGCACGGCCGTGGTCACCGCCTTGTGGTGCAGGACGTACCGCACCGCGGTGTCCAGGGGATTTCCGCCCGGCTGGGTCTCCTGGCGTACCGCCGCTGCCGCCTCTTCTACTTCGTGGGCGGTGTGGCCCAGGTACGGGGCCGCTTGCTTGTGGAGCAGCAGGCCCTGGGCCAGGCTTCCGCGGGCCAGCACGCCAATGTTGTGTTGGTGGAGCAGCTCCAGGGCCTGTTCTTCGGGGCGGCGGTCCAGCAGGCTGTACTGCATCATGACGCTGACCAGCGAAGAACGCCTGACCCACTCCCGGATGACGTTGGGCCTGATGGACGAAATGCCGTAGTACCTGATCTTGCCTTGTTGTTTCAGGAGCTCAAAGGCTTCAATGGTCTCGTCTATGGGGTCTTCAATGGTGCCGCCGTGCAGTTGGTACAGGTCCAGGTAATCGGTCTGGAGCCGCCGGAGGCTTTGCTCCACCGCTTGCAGGATGTAAGCCTTGGTGGGGTTCCAGTCCCAGCCGCTGCCGTCGGGTCGCCACTGGTTGCCTACTTTGGTGGCGATGATCACCTGGTCCCGCCTGCCCAGGAATGCCTTACCCACCTGTTCCTCGTTCTGGCCGTGGTCGTACAGGTCGGCGGTGTCAAAGAAGTTGATGCCCTGGTTCAGGGCCCGGTGCAGCAGCCGCAGGTTTTCGGCCTCGCCGCCCTTCAACGACATGCACCCAAAACTCACCTCACTCACCGTTAAATTGGAGCTTCCTAGCTTTTTATAGTTCATACGCGCTTGCTCAAGTGTAACCTGGCCCAAGGCCCCTGGTTCAAAGGTAACAGGAAACCTGTTTTCCTGCCGATTTCCTGAAAGTAACCCCTAAACGCCCCTATTCCCTTGGTTGAACGGTGAACGCCCGAAGAAGATACCAAACCGCCGCCGAAGCCGCCCGAACAACCCGCCTGATTCTGGTCCATTTTCGGGATTCTGGCCCTAAAACAATGTCCCCGTAAGGTTCTGGTTCAGCCCCACTACAACCATTGCCAGGGGTTCTGCCCCTTAGATTTCAGTTTTGCGTACAGCAGCAAGAAGTACACCCCGTCCAGAATGAAAATGCCGACGTAAAGCAGCATGAGCAGGTAAGAACCGGGGAAGTACAGGTAAAACAGGATGGACGGAAAAACCGTCCCGATCAGTTTGCTCAGGGCAATGTAGACGGACTGGCCCGCGGCGCTGTTGCGCTTCAGGAACATGCGCACAAACAACACCGACATTAACAGGTTCTGGGCAAAGGCGGCGTAAATGCCAATGTAGTCCTCAAACTCGCGGGCCATGGCCGCAATGATGAGGCCGCAGTACAGGAGCGTGAACAGGAAGGTAAGGGAAAACAGGTTGGCCGGCAGGTTCTGAGGGAACTCCCGCTTGCCGTACCGGAGGTACTGCACCACAATGCCCGCATCAAACAAGAGCCAGAGGTAGTCAATGAACAACTGGGGCTGCGGGTGCGGGTACACGAAGGAAAAGATAAACTCCCAGGCGAAGTTGGCGCAGAGCGCCACCATGGGCATGCCGTAGGTTTTGTCCTGGTAGCCCCGCCGCAGGATGAGCAGGTACGTGATGGTCCAGAACAGGCCGCTGGCAATCATCAGGAAATGACTTAGCGAAGCCTCTAGGTGTACAGGGTCTTTTAGCATATATTTCGCTTACAATAAAACCGCCAATTTGTTTTGGCAACCGAGGGGCCCGGCACTTACTGGCTGTACCGCCGGTAAGTTAGCTCTCCCTTAGAATAGAAATGAGCCCAACCACTCCTCATGAAGCAGGAATACAGCCTTAAAGGCGTTTGCATCTGGTGTTTGAAAGACAAGTCCGCAGGAAGGACCTTCCGGAAGCAGCCCCACACCATTACCCGGCAGCTGGGAGCCACCCCCATTGGGTTTGACATCTGTGACGCGTGCAACGCGTACTTTGGCACCATCGGCCGGAAGGACCTGTACACCTTTTCCCCCGAAGTGGCTTTGATAGAGACGTTCACCAACCTCCGGTTTCTGGCCCAGCCGCAGTTTGGTGCTGCGCCTGAACTCCGGTCCCGGTTCTTCCACTTTCATCCCGCCACCGCCACCATCCACCCTACGGGCCGGTTCGAGCCCAAAGCCAGGTTCCTGAAAAACTTCACCAGGCAATTTAAGCGGGGCATTTACGAGGTGTTTTTGCAGGAATACCACCGAAACACCCAGAACGGCCAGGCGGATTGCTTCGCGAAAGTCAGGGAGTTCGCGCGCTGGGACAAGGGAAATCTGCCGTTGTACTTCCTCCAAAACAGGGAGGCTTTCTATATGGAAGAAGCCCCGGGTTGTCCCTCTTTAACGTTTGATGCGTCGGCGCTAAAGGAAATCAATGAAGCGGGGTTCTATCAGATGCGGCTTTTAGGGCAGCTGTTCTTCCTGGAAGTAACTGACAGCGCCAGGCTCACCCGTGCGGCGTATCTGAGAAAGCAGCTGAAGGAAGGGGCTGGAAAGAGCTCCAGCTTTGGAGAGTTGGTGAGGATGGAACTCATCACTGACCTGGATTTCACGGTAAGAAGCCTCGGTATCAGAACTGAAATTCTTGAACCTGTTCTGTGAGGCATTAGCTTGGTCCCCGCTTCGGGTTTTCACCAGCACCCGATATGGCGCTTACAATTAGATTGAAGCGCTTACGATTTGATTGTTGGTGATAACACCAACAATAGCTATAGGCTAGTTAAGAAATCCGGCCTTTAGAAACCGAAGAATTACAGTGATAACACCAACAATAGCTATAGGCTAGTGATAATGGCTAGTGATACTGGATGGTTAGAGTTTTCACCAACAGGGGCACGTAAAATGGGATTGTTAAGGCTTTTACCAACTATGGATGAGTGCATAAGATAGCTTTGATAGACTTCCCTTGTACATGGCTGAAAAGGTTTCCATGCTATTGATAAAATTTTGCTTGTACAGTTCTACGCTTTGCCCTGGTACATATTTATTTAAAGCCTGACCAAATGGAGCCTAATCCCCTTATTCTAACGCTTACCTTGGACCAGGAGGCTGCTGCGTTCTTTACCGCCTTGCGTATCCAGCATTTTCCGCCGGAGCGCAATTACCTGCAGGCGCATTTAACCCTCTTTCATAAGCTACCGGCGCAGGAAGAAAGCATTGGGGAAGTACTGAGCACCCTGAGCCGGACCCTGGCGCCCCTGCCCTTGCAGGTAACGGACCTGATGAGTTTGGGCCGCGGCGTGGCTTACAGAATTGCCAGCGAGGAGTTACAGCACCTGCACAAAACGCTGCAAGCCCAATGGGGGCCTTTCCTTTCCCCGCAGGACAAGCAGAAACTGCGGCCGCACATCACCATCCAGAACAAGGTAGCACCGGCCGTAGCCAAGGAACTGGAGCAAACGCTGCGGCAAACCTTCACTCCCTTCTCCATCAAGGGCACAGGGTTTACCCTCTGGGAGTACCTGGGCGGTCCGTGGGGGCTTTTACGCGAGTTTCCGTTCACGGCCCAGGAATCTCCAGGCTAAGGAAATCGGGATGAAGTGATTTGCTTCGCAGAAGTGGGCCACAGCTCAGGACTACAGTTCCAGGCTTTGCAGAAAAAGCTGCATTTTGTCAAAGTGCGAGCCTTTCCAGTACACCCGCTGGCAGTGGGCGCATTGGTAGAACTCCTCAAAATACTGCTTCGTTTTAGGGGGCAACTGGTCCAGGACCGTCTCTTTAGCCACCAACCCGATGGGGCCGTTGCAGGCCATGCAGCGGGTGAAGGGGTTGACCTGCTCCCGCAAGCCAAACCGCATCATTACTTCCTGCAGTTGCTCTTCCAGGTGCTGCGAGCGCAGCCAGTAGCCCGTGACTACCTGTTTGAGTTTGAGCAGGCCCACATTCCGGGTGAGTACCACGCGTTGCTCCCGCGCGGCCAGATCGGCGAGGGTTTTGTCGTCATAGTGGGTTTCGTAGAGGCTGTCAACCCCCAGTAGCCTGAGGTAGCGCGCCAGTTTGCCCAGGTGCACGTCCAGCACAAAGCGGATGGGCCGTGAGGCGGGAACCTGCAGGGGCGGCAAGGCGGAACCGGCCGTTTCGGCCACCACCGGAAACACCTCTACCCGGCTGCCGTCCTGCACCAGGTCAGAGAAAGTGGCCTCAAGGCCGTTGACCAATAGCCGGCCAATTTCGGGGTGCGGCACGCCCAGGGCTTCTACCACATCCTTCAGGGTGGCCTGAAACTGGAACGGGTACCGCACCCACTTCTGGCGGCGCGCTTTGGGCAGAAAATCGGTTAAAGGGCCATGAAACAAAAGGTGGGCGTACTGCTGCATCAAATTAGTAGGCGTAAAAGCTACCGTATAGAGGGTTTAAGGGCGAACGAGGGCCGAAAGACTTCCCTCATTGCACTTACTAAACAGTATTTGGCCCGCCCTTATTGCTTGCGCAGGAGGTGCTGCAGGTTACCGGCCCTGAACCAGCGGTAGCCGTAGGCCTCCAGCATGATGTGGTGGCAACCCTGGGCATCGGCCTCGCTCTCCTTCATGGCCAGCAGGTCAATGATCTTCTCCTCGGCGGTCTGCTCCAGCGAGAGTTTCACCTCCACGGCTTTTTCATCCAGGTTATGGACAATGAGCAGCGAACTGCCTTTCCAGCAATAGTGCATGATCAGGACAGAGGGCAAGGCCGAGGGCAGTATCTGCCAGTCGCCCCAGCCAATCTCGGGGCACTCCTGCCGCAGCCGGATGAGGGCAGTCATCCAGTTGAGGAGCGAGTCTGGGGTGCGGCGCTGCTGCTCCACGTTCACGTACTGGTAGGCGTACGGCCCCTGGTCAATGACGGGGTGCACCAGCGTTTCGGCGCTGGAAAAGCCCGCCTGCCGGTTCGCCGTCCATTGCATGGGCGTACGCACGGCTTCGCGTTCGGGCAGGTCCAGGTTCTCGCCCATGCCAATCTCATCGCCGTACCGGATCACAGGCGTACCGGGCAACGAGAACATGAGGCTGTAGGCCAGTTCCAGCTGCTGCCGGTTGCCCAGCATGGAAGGCAGGCGCCGCCGGATGCCCCGCTCATACAGCTGCATGTTTGCCTCTGGCCCGAAGCGGGCAAACACTTTCTGGCGCTCTTCCTCGGTTAACCGGCCCAGGTCCAGCTCATCATGGTTGCGCAGGAACATGGCCCACTGCGAAGTGGGGTACTGGATGCGGGTGGCTTCCAGGGCCTCTGCCAGCTTCTGGGTCTCGCCGGTGGCCAGTGCGTAGAACAGGTATTGGTTCACGTAGAAGTTGAACATGAGGTGGATGCCCTCGCCGGTCTGACCAAAGTACGGCTGGGTTTCCTGGGGCAGCACGTTCGCCTCGCCCAGCATAATGGCATCGCCGCGGCGCCACTGCAAAAAACGGCGCATGTCTTCCAGAATGCCGTAGCGCTGCTCCTTCTTTTTGTCGCCGGGCTGCTGGGTCTCAATCACGAAGGGCACGGCATCTACCCTGAACCCCGCCACCCCCAGCGCCAGCCAGTAGCCCATGATGCGGTTGATCTCCTTCCTTACCTCGGGGTGGTCCATGTTCAGGTCGGGCTGGTGGGCGTAGAACCGGTGGAAGTAGTAGGCTTTGGCCTGCTTGTCGTAGGTCCAGGTGGCTTTCTGCACGCCGGGGAACACCATGCCCTCGTCCCAGTCAGAGGGCTTCTTCTTGGACCACACGTACCAGTCATAGTACGGCGAAGCGGGGCCGGTGCGCGCGCTCTGGAACCAGGGGTGCTGGTCTGAGGTATGGTTCACCACCAGGTCAATGATCACCTTGATGCCGCGCTTGTTGGCCATGTGCATGAACTCCACAAAGGTACCGCTGGAGCCGTGGCGCGGGTCTACCCCGTAGAAGTCCTTGATGTCATAGCCGTTGTCTTTGTTGGGGGTAGGCTGAAACGGGGCCAGCCAGACGGTGTCCACGCCCATGGCGTGCAGGTAGTCCAGCCGCTGGGTAAGCCCTTCAAAATCGCCTACGCCGTCGCCGTTCAGGTCCATAAACGTTTCCAGGTCCAGGGAATAGATGACGGCATTCTTGTACCAGAGTTCTTCAGTCATGGGGCTCTTAGCAGTAAAGGGCGTGGGGAGTCTCTCTCCCGGCCAGGTAAGCAATACGGACCAGCCCGGTTCTGGATACAGACCAGCCCCAATTACCGGCAAGAACCCGAAGGCCCGGCTGCTACAGCCAGCCCGGTTTTGGGGGTGTTTTAAGGAAAAGAGGGCGAAAACAGTAAAGGCGGCGGGCACAACTTCTTTGCCCTAAACGGGTACAAGTCTAGAAGGATAAACCAACCCAACCTTATGGCAGACACACCTAAAACATTCCATCCTACCTTCAGCATTGGCGGCGACCTCACCGTGAACCGCATGGGTTACGGGGCCATGCGCATCACGGGCGAAGGCATCTGGGGCCCGCCCCAGGACCGGGCCGAAGCCATCAGGGTGCTGCAGCGTACCGTAGAGCTGGGCATCAACTTCATTGACACCGCCGACTCGTACGGCCCCCATGTCTCAGAGGAACTCATCGCCGAGGCGCTGTACCCCTACCCCCCGGAACTGGTCATCGGGACCAAGGGCGGCTTGCTGCGCACCGGCCCCAACCAGTGGCCCATCAACGCCAGACCAGACCACCTCAAACAAGCCCTGGAAGGCAGCCTGGAACGCCTGAAACTGGACCGCATAGACCTGTACCAGCTGCACCGCGTAGACCCCGAGGTTCCGTTTGAGCAGACGCTGGAGTTTCTGCAAGACGCCCAGGAACAGGGCCTGATCAGGCACATCGGGCTTTCTGAGGTGACCATTGAGCAGATCCAGCTGGCCCAGAAATACGTGGAGATCGTATCAGTGCAGAACATGTACAGCTTTGACAACCGCAAGTGGGAGGCTGAGCTCATGTACTGCGAAGACAACGCCATGGCCTTTATCCCGTGGTACCCGCTGGGCGGCGGCAACATGCAGGCCCAGGAAACCATTCAGCAGATTGCCCAGAAGTACGGCGCCACTCCCCACCAGATGGCCCTCAGCTGGCTGCTGCACCGGTCGCCCTGCATCCTGCTCATTCCGGGCACCTCCAAAGTGAAGCACCTGGAAGAAAACTACCAGGCCGCCGCCATCCCCCTTTCTGACGATGATTACGAAGCCCTGAACCAGGTGGGCGCCAACACTTTCGTCAGCTAAGCCCGGGCCGCGTTTGGTTAGAACGAGCAATTTACATGTATGCCGATATTGAGGTGTTTTCAGAGAATCAGGGCCAAACCAGGCTTGCAGCAGAGTTCAAATCTGACGTTCGGCTTCAGGCCTACTTCTTCCCCTCACTGAAAGCTGTATTAGAGCTGTTTTCAGGAAAAAGGCTCCAAAATAGCCACCAACAGGAACTGGAACTAACCAAAAGAGGAGCCTTATATGGGGCTCCTCTTTTGGTTATAAGTTAGGACTTCTGCCAGTGGCGTTCCAAGAATCCGGCCCGGCCGGAGCCCACATAGTACCGGTTGTAGTGGCTGGGATTCTTCTTGTAGTAATCCTGGTGGTAGGTTTCGGCGGGATAGAACGGGGCCGCGGGCAGGATGGGCGTCACGATGGGCGTCTCAAACGGGCCGCTCTGCTGGAGCTGATTCTTTGATTGCTGCGCCTGTTCTTTTTGCTGCTCAGAGTGGTAGAAAATGGCGGTGCGGTAAGAGGAACCCCGATCCCCGAACTGGCCGCCGGCATCGGTGGGGTCGATGGCCTGCCAGAAGATTTCCAGCAGCTGGGGGTACGAGATTACCTGAGGGTCAAACGTGACCTGCACCGCCTCATAGTGGCCGGTGGTCTCTGAGCAGACCTGTTCATAGGTGGGATTGGGCACGTGCCCCCCCGTGTATCCCGACACCACTTCTATCACTCCCTCGTACTTGTGGAAGGGTTTTACCATGCACCAAAAACAGCCGCCGGCAAAGGTGGCCTTCTCGTACTTCTGTTCTGTGTTAGACGTCTCTTCCATTGTACCAGGATCAAGCGTTGAAACTCATGCTCAGTATAAACTCTATTTGCCGGGTTTTGTTACAGCCCAGCCCTCTACCCGGGACCGAATCCTCTTTCCGTTAGAAAAGCCGATAGGAAATTTCTACCACCCCTGAGGATAGTAAATGGCTTCCCTCCCGCGCTTACTCGCTCTGTACGGCCGCCACTTTCTCTTTGGGCGACATGGCCTGGTACACAGCATCCAGAATGCGCTGGCGGGTCCGGAGCGAGATCAGCTTGTTAGACACCTTGGGGTGCACCCGGTTAGACAGGAAAACGTACACCAACTGGTTTCTGGGGTCTACCCACACGCAGGTGCCGGTATAGCCGGTATGGCCGTAGGTGTCCGGTGAGGCCAGCTTGGCCGGGTAGCCCAAGGCACTGTCAGAATCCCAGCGGTCAAAGCCCAGGCCTCTCCTGCTTACCCCCGATTGCTTGGCGGTAAACAGCTTCACGGTCTGCGGCTGCAGGTACCGGGCATCGCCGTAGGTGCCCCCGTTCAACATCATCTGGTACAGGATGGCCAGGTCATTGGCCGTGGCGAACAACCCTGCATGCCCCGACACGCCGCCCAGGCGGGCCGCGCCCCCGTCATGCACGTAGCCCCGCAGCAGAGATTTCCGGAAGGAGTTGTCTACCTCGGTGGGCACAATGCGGCTCTGCGGGAAACGGTTCAGGGGTAGGTAGCCGGCGGTTTGCATGCCCAGGGGTTGGTAAAACCGTTGGGCCACAAACGTGTCCAGGGAAACAGCGGCCTGCCGCTCCACGGCCTCCTTCAGGTAATACATGCCCACGTCGGCGTACACGTACTTGTCTTTGGGACTCATTTTGGCGTTGAGCATGCGGGGCCAGACCACCTCCTGGAAATAGTCGTTGCGCACAAAAGCGCTGTCCCCGGCTTTTACCGTGTATTTTTCGGTGGGCACGGGACTTACATCCTGCGGCTGCAGCGGCAGGTGTACCCCCGCCGGCAAACCCGACTGGTGCAACAACAGGTCTTTGATCTTGATGCCGGCTTTGTTGGTACCCCGGGCTGAGGGCACGTAGTAGGCGTAGGTAGAGTCCAGGGCCAGTTTCTGCTGGTCATACAGGTTCATGACCGCCATGGTAGTTGCCGAGACCTTGGTCACCGAGGCCACGTCAAAAATGTCGTTGAGCTGGGTAGGCTGGGTTTTGTCGTAGGTGTGGGAGCCGTAGGCTTTGTTGAAAATCACCTTGCCGTTCTTGGCCACCAGCACCACCGCGCCCGGGGTAGCCTGCTGCTGAATGGCCTCGGTCACCAGCTGGTCAATGGATTGCTCCAGCACCTGGCTCTTCAGGCCCACCTCCTCGGGCACCGTGTACTTGAGCCGGATAACAGGGGTGGTATAACCGCTCCCCTTGGGGTACCGGGCAGAATAGGTTCTGGCAAGCCGCGCAGTGGCGGGCACGCCCCCAAACACCAGCTGGGCAGCGTAATCAGCCGTAACTGCCGTGGCTTTCTCTGACCAGATCATGGGCGCGGTGAGGGCATCGGCGGAAGCCAGGTGCACCGCAGGGCCAAACACGGCCAGCACCAGCTGCTTCTGCCCCTGCAGGGTAGTCAGGAGTTCCAGGGTTTTAGGGTCTTTCAGACGGGCGGCCTCCACCTGCACCAGCACGGTTTGGTACGGGGCCAGGTCCTGGAGCAAGGCGGTGTAGGTGCCGGTTTGTCCGTACGCCGCGCCCGGGAAGGCCGTCACGGCGGTGTATTTGTTCAGGAGGCTGTCAAACTGGGCGGCGTGCGTTACCCCCAACGAGACACTGGCGATCTTCTGCTCCAGGTCTTTCAGGGGCACCAGGCCCGACTGGTTGTTCAGGACCACCACTGAGGCAGCGGCCTCCTGGTGCTGGTCCAGCCAGGTTTTGTTTTGCTTGCTTTCGTTTTTCTGGGCGTAGGTGCTGCAGGACGGGGCCGTAGCCACCAGGAGCAGCAGGCATACCTGCGCCATCTTTTTTTTCAATACCGAAGGACTCATGTTGTAAAGCGGGGCGATTGGGAACGTACACATAACGGGAAACCTCTTGCGGGGAGCCGCGCGGGGCGCTTCCCTTTCCCTTTAAACATGAAGGTAGGCAAAAAAAGTTTGGGAGAGTAGCCCCAGCCCGGCGCTGCCCCCCGGAAAACCACTTGCCCAAGGTAGAATTCAAGGCGGTTCCCGGGCCATGGGGTGCGTTCCTTCGGTGGTTTTTTCGTATGTAGAAAAGCAGACAAACAAATACTTGTATGGCACTAACAACCTCTACCACCAAGCAGAAAGCGCTGGCTTTAGGCGCCATTGCCGGCCTGCGCGCCGTCACCGCGCCCGCGCTGGTCACCGACCATTTCAGCAAATCGCCCACTATTTTCCTGCAGGGCACCCCGCTGCAGCCGCTGCAGAACCCCACCCTGGCCACGGTCCTGAAAATCCTGGCCCTGGCCGAGCTGATTGGCGACAAACTACCCCACATGCCCAACCGCATTGCGCCCCTGCAGCTGGTGCCCCGGGCCGTGTCTGGCGCAGTGGTGGGTGCCACCCTGGCCGAGGCCGAAGGCGAAAGCCGGGTCACGGGAGCCCTGCTGGGGCTGGTGGGAGCCCTCACCGCCGCCTACGCCTTCTTTTTTGCACGGCAGAAGCTGGGCCAACTCACCGGCCTGCCCGACTCTCTTTTCGCCCTCCTGGAAGATGCCCTGGCCCTGAAAGGGGGAGCCGCCGTTTTAAGGCAGTAATCCCTAAAACAGGGCCAAAACGGTGGCCTGGGACGGCTTACTTCTTAGGCACAAACTTGCCGTGGTCTGGCACGGCGATGGTGTCAAACTCCTCCACCAGTTTTCGGAGTCCCTGGGCGAGGGCCTCCCCTTCCATGGCCTGGCCGTGGCCGGGCACAATGAGGTTGGGCCTGAGCGCCTCCAACTTCCGCACCGACTCCCAGGCGGCTTGCCAGTCGGTGGTGAGATAGCGGGGCGGGCCCTGCACCTCTGGGGTCTGCATCAGCACTTTGTAGAAGGAATCCTGCTTGACGGTGATCACGGCATCGCCGGAGATAAGTGTACGGTCCGCCTCCCTGAACAGGGCCACGTGCCCCGGCGAGTGCCCGGGCGTGAACACCCAGCCCCAGCCCGGCATGCCCGGCACGGTTCCATCCGGCGGCAGCAGTTGCGGATTGGCCGCGCTGATGTCAATGGGCTCATGCGGATAGATGGAGGAGATCTTGGCCAGCATGCCCCCTTCCACGGTGGTGTCGGGCTCGGGGTAGGCTTGCTGGCCGGTAAGGAACGGGATTTCCAGCGGGTGCGCGTACACCGGTACGGACCAGGTGGCCAGAATGCCCGCCAGCCCGCCCACGTGGTCAAAGTGGCCGTGGGTTAAGATGATGGCGGCCGGTTGCGCCTGCGCCCCAAACACGCTCCTGGCTACGTCCATTACCTCCTGCGCGCATTTGGGCATGCCGGCATCTACCAGCACCCAGTGGCTAGCGTCGCCCACCAGGGCAAAATTCACGATCTGGTTGGTGTAATAGTACACGTCTGGCCGGACTTGCTTCAGGTTGCCGGTGGAGACAGACGTCATGGGGATGAACTTGTCATCTTCGCTTTGGTGCAGGTGGGTTGGCATAGCGTTCCTGGTTGGTTCTATGCTTAGCACGAAATGTTTCCAGGAAAGTTACCGGGGCATCCTCAAAGGCATAGTAGAAGGCCCTCCTGTTTTGGGGCCGTTTTCTCTGAAAGGTGCCAAAAACAGAAAATTATCGGCGGAGCCGTGCTCCGTAAAGGGTGAAGAAGCCCAAGGCAGCGGGTAATCAGGAAAAGGCCCAGGCCAGAACTGCCCTTTAGGATCAACTGGGTTTACTCAGCGCAAATTTTTCCTTGGGAGGGACAAAGCGAGGTGTTTCCCTGGGTGCAAGGCATTGCGGTGGTTTCTTTTGCTGAAGTTTATGCGGTGGTATGAGAAAGAGTGAAATACATAAGGGCCAGCTGGTGTAAACACCCCTCTGCGCTCCCCTCAAGGGGAGAGTAGCTTTTGAAGGCCTGATCGTTGGATTCCGGCGCCCTAATGAGCCTTGTTCAAGATCAAAAGCCAAGATCGGTTGATTATTCCAGATCATGTAATAGGCATGTCATCTTGGGGCGCAAGAATGTTTCTGCAATAAATGGTACAGGTAAAAAAAGGCGGCAAGCACATCGTCCTATCTCGAAAGGACAGCAGCATCGGAAATTATCTCATGAAGGATCAACCCAGGCCGGCTTCCTTGGCCAGAGCCACCATGTCGGCTACGTTGGCGGTGCCCAGGCGGGTCTGGATGTTGCGGCGGTGGGTGGTGACCGTATGGAAGCTCAGGTACAGCTTGCTGGCAATCTGTTTGGAGCTCATGCCCTGGCACACCATGGTCAGGATTTCCTGCTCCCGCTTGCTGAGGCTGTTGATGAGGAGTTTGTTCTTGAGTTTGAGGTTTTCCTGCAGGGCGGTAATGAGCTGTTTCTCGGTGTTCATGCGGGGGCTCATGTCCACGTCTACGCAGAGCAGTTCGGCCACCTCGCCGTCCTGGTTCTGGGAGAAAGCCTTGGCCCAGCCCATGAACCACTTGTACTCTTCCTGCGCTTTGTGCCGGGCCCGGAAAATGCCACCGTACTCGGCCCCGGTAAACTCCTGGTAATGGGTGACGCTGTTGTCCTGCACGCAGTGGTCCTCAGGGTGCACAATGCGGCGCAGGTATTCCAGCCCGCCCATCTCCCTGATTTCCTCCAGGGAGTAGCCCAGGGTCTCCTCATTGGTTTTGTTGCACCAGACCACGCCCTCCTGCAGGTCTGAAATGTAAATGTTCGCAGGCACCTCTTGGATCACCCTCTCCAGAAATGCACATTTCTCCTTTAAGGCCTCTACCTGCTTTTTCAACTTTTCTACTTTCTCTTGTGGGGTAAAAGTAGTCTCCATACGTCTTCCTATAAGGGGGATTTGCCAGAGGCAGAAATATACCAAAAAAATAATAAATTTTACTAATAAACCCGCTGTGCTAACGTAAATTAAATAATGAATTGCACTAAATAAGTATAAACCCCATTTCACCCACCAGTAATAACCCCTTCATCATGGGTTGGCAGCAGCCGCTTCGTAGCTCATTTAGGCTAGATTTTGGTTGATGGCAGGGGCGCTAAACTGGCATCCTGTGCTTGCCGGGGGGGATTTGGACTCTAAACGGGCTGCTCCAGAACGGAGTCGGTTGGGGTGCTTAGGGCAAACGCTTCTACTTCCCGCACCTCGCCCGGAGCCATTTCCGCCAGGTAGATGTCGCCGATGCGTACCCTGATGAGCCGCAGGGTGGGAAACCCCACGGCCGCCGTCATTTTGCGGACCTGCCGGTTCTTGCCCTCGGTGAGGGTGATGGCCACCCAACTGGTGGGGCCGTGCCGGTCATCGCGCACGCGCCGGGACCGCTCAGGAAAATCGGGCGCAGGCTCCAGGGCCCGCACTTTGCAGGGCAGCGTCTGGTACATCTGCTTTTCGTGGGCAATAGAAAGGCCGCCTTGCTGCAGCCGGGCCAGGGCCTCTGGGGTAATGAGGCCGTCTACCTGGGCGTAGTACTCCTTTTCCACTTTCCGGCCGCGTACGAACTCGCTCATTTTGCCGTCGGTGGTGAGCAGCAGGAGCCCTTCGCTGTCCTGGTCTAGCCGGCCAATGGCCATGGTGCCTTCCGGGAACGGATACAATTCGCCCAACAGCTTCTTCTTCCGGGCGTCGGTGATGAACTGGCTGAGATAGCCGTAGGGCTTGTGCAGGATAAAGTGGCGGTGCTGCTTCTGGGGCTGGGTCAAAGGACTGGAGTATTTTTGGGCAAATTTCCGGAAAATAGCCCTAAAATGGAAATCTATCCCCGAAAGGCTCTGCCCCAAGCCCGCCCGCCGTTTACGCCCTTGTGCGCTCACTCCGTAAAGGCGCCCTCTTTCCCAATGCGCCTTGGGCAGGGCTGGCGCCTACCCGACCCCCAGGCTGAACTCTTCCATGACGGTGTAGCGGGGGTGCGGCGAGGCCAGTTCCGACTGCCAGAGCGCAAACGAATGGACCGGGTACAGGATGGTCTCCGTAGGGGCGATCTGGGGCAAATGCTGTGGCGGCCGCCCGGCCTTTTGGAAGCGGCACAGCGTAACGTGCGGGATAAACTTCTCCTGTTTGGGCGGAGCCTCTGACAGGGCCTGGGTGAGTTCCTGGCTTAGGCGCGAAAATGCCTCGTTTTGGCTAAAACGGGCCCAAATCAGGCGGGGCGCCCTGGGTTTGGGGCCGGGCTCCAGCTGCTCCAGGGTGAGCGTGAAAGGCTGGTGCCGCGGGGCTACCTGCGCCAGCGTCTGCCGGATGCTGGGTACCTCGGCCGCCGGCACGTTGCCCAGGAAAAAAAGCGTCAGGTGCAGGTTCTGCCCCGGCACCGGCCTGATCTGCGGATGGGCGTAGGCCTGACGAGCCTGCCCCAGGTAAGCTTTGAGGTCGGGTGGCAAGGCGGCGGCCACAAATAAACGAATGGTGTCTGTCATTGCTCTGTCTGCCTAAGTGTTCTCTCTTTTCTTTCAATGCCCTTGGGGCGATCTGCGGTACTCTGGCGGTTGCGCGTGGGCTGGTACCGGGGATAGGTCCGGTTCAAAGCCCGCTTCTTGCGCATTCCCCTTAGAAATCCTGCCCCAGCGAGATTTGCCCAATGTGTTTCAGGTCGTTCAGGTCTTTGTAGAGGTGTTTCAGGTCCACAGCCTCGGGCACAAACACGTAGAGCATGATCTTGGAGTGCTGCTTGTTGTTGGACTGCACCACGTTGATGTTCTTGGTGGTGATCTCATGTTTTTCCAGCACCGAAAAGATCTTGCTGGTTTCAATTTTGGGCGACTGAAAGCTGATCTTCAGGGTTTTAAGCGCCCCTCCCCTGAACACCCGTTTCCCCACTTTGTCCAGGATGGCCAGCACAAACAGCAGGAGCAGCGTCACGATCACCGCCGCCTGGTACAAGCCCACGCCCACCGCCAGGCCCACCGCGGCTACCGACCAGATGGTAGCGGCCGTGGTAAGGCCGTGTGTGCTCCCGCCCAACCGGAAAATGGCCCCCGCCCCCAGGAATCCAATACCCGACACCACCTGGGCGGCTATCCGGCCGGGGTCTACGTTGGTGTAGTGCGCGTAGGTCTGCGGAATGTAGATGGAAATGAGCATGAGCAGGCAGGAACCCACCGAAATGACCATGTGCGTGCGCAAGCCCGCGTGCTGGCGCCTACTTTCCCGCTCCCAGCCCAGCAAGCCCCCTAACACAGTACTTAACAGCAGCCGTACGCCCACCGTGGTGAGGTTTATTTCCGTTGATTCCAGTAGCAAAAATTCCATAGCAATCCGTTAACGCCCGTAGCTCACCTCCCTCTACTCCCAGTCCGGCGTAAAAGTTGGCGCCGCGGGCGGGTACCGGTTCCGGCAGGGTCCTGCATCTGGCAGGATAGGCCTAAGGGTGTACCATCTGCAGGCCGCAGTTGCCTCTACTCTGGCAGAACAGAACCTGGCTGGTGCTGCTCCCTCAACTCGCTGCCCTCCTGGCCGTACAAAAAAGGAATCTGCTCCGGGTGGAGCAATTACCAACCCGTAAACCCAAGACCATGGAAGAAAAAAATAAACCAGCGCAGGACCCCACCCCTGCCAAGGGCAAGAAAAGCACCGCCGATCCGCACGCCACCTACAACCAGGATTCTGAGGAGCTGAGAAACAGCCCCACCGGCTCTATGTATGACGCCGGCTCGTCTGGCAACACCGGGCACGAGGGCTTTCTTTCCCGCCAGGACGAGGATGATTTCAAAAGCAGGACCAATGAGCCTGAGAACCGGTAGAGCCCTTTTGCCAGGGGCTTAAAGAGTTTAAGGGCCTGGGTAGCCAACAGAGCAATCTCTCCCTTTGCCACCCAGGCACTTTATCTTAGGCCAGTACCGCTTTCTTCCGGGAACCCAGACCGGGTATCCCGTTTCAACCTAAAAAAGTTACCTTTCCGCGCCGGGTAATTTGCCTCCCGCGCACCCAGCAGAAACCTTTCAATCCCTTAAAGAAGACCCGTATGAAAATAGCCGTAACCGGAGCAACAGGACAGCTCGGCCGCCTGGTGGTAGGCAAACTGAAACAGAAAGTAGCCCAGGATAACCTTGTGGCCCTGGTGCGTTCCCCCCAAAAGGCCGCCGACCTGGGCGTGGAAGCCCGCGAGGCCGACTACACCCAACCTGACACCCTGGCCCGCGCCTTACAAGGCGTAGATACGCTGCTGCTCATTTCCTCCAGCGAGGTGGGCCAGCGCGCGGCCCAGCACGCCAACGTCATTGAGGCAGCCAGGACCGCCGGGGTAAAATGGATCGTGTACACCAGCATCCTGCACGCCGACACCTCCGAAATTAGCCTGGCAGACGAGCACCGGGCCACCGAAGCCGCCCTGCAGGCTTCCGGCATCCCGTACACGCTCCTGCGCAATGGCTGGTACACCGAGAACTACACCGGCTCTATCGGCGGCGCCCTGGCCGGCGGAGCCTTTATTGGCAGCGCCGGTGATGGAAAAATCTCCGCTGCCACCCGCGATGATTTCGCGGAGGCCGCCGTGGCCGTGCTGACCAGCGACGGGCACCAGGGCAAGACCTATGAGCTGGCCGGGGACGAGGCCTTCACCCTGACCGAACTGGCCGCCGAAATCTCCCGCCAGTCGGGCAAGGACGTGCCGTACAAGAACTTACCGCCGGCAGAGTACGCCGCTGCCCTCGCCAGTTTCGGGGTGCCCGAAGGGTTTGCCCACGGCATTGCCAGCTGGGACGTGGCCGCCTCGCACGGCGCCCTGTTTGACGACAGCCGCCAGCTGTCGCAGCTCATTGGCAGGCCCACCACGCCCCTTTCTGAAGCCGTCGCCCAGGCCCTGAAGGGAGTTCAACAAGGCTAGGTTGGCTGGTAGTCAGCACGGCCTGTATTTGAGCCGTTTAGTTCTTCAACTATGGATGGTCCATGTTTTCAACCTGGACCTAAAATGAACGGAAGTTTGTACCTTCAGTGAGGCAATAGCCTCAAATTGGGTAAGACGGGCAATGGGCTTCTCCGCCGTTTAAGGCTTTTGCGTAGAACGAAACGGCCCTGCGTTGCCTGTATAGATATAAAAGAGAAGCCTGCCCCGTTTGCTTGGGGCAGGCTTCTCTTTTTTTTCAGCAGGTGGTTTACTTATTTGATGGCCACCGGCACCTCCAGGTTCTCCCACAGCAGCGAGAACCCTTTGGGGGTGATTTCGTACTTCAGGCTCTCCGTCATCTGCGCCGATTTTCTGGGCTTCACGTTCATGGTCAGCACGTTATTGGCCGGGTCAAAGTTAGCGCCCTGGCGGTTGGTGCCCCACTGGCCGGTCTGGGAGTTGAAAATCACCTGCCACTGTTGCTCACCGGGCACCATAAACACGCTGTACTTGCCGGCTTTCAGGGTTTTGCCTTCCACTTTAATGTCTTTGTCGGTGGTGAAGGTAGTGGCTTCGTTGGCTCCTGCCCTCCAGGCTTTGCCATACGGCACCAGTTCGCCCCAGATGGTACGGCCCTTTACCGAGGGGCTGCTGTACGCAATGGTAATGGTGGCGGCGCCCACTTTGCCGGTGGCAGTGGCCGCCGGGCTGGCCTTAGGTTTCGCCCCCTGGGCAAACACCTGGGCCGTCATGGTGAGCAGGAACAGGAGCGTAAGCAGTAAGGGATTTTTCTTTGGTGTGTTCATCATTTTATACAGGTTAGGTTATGGGGTTAAATGTAAAGCATATTCTGGTGCTACCGGTAGTTTTCTGCCCAGCCACCGTTTTTTGTTTCCGCCTTTGCCAGTACCCAGCTAGTAAAGGGTCACAGCGCGCGCCGGGGCTGCCGGTCATTTCAACGCTTTAATATAAGCAATCGTGCGTAAAGCAACAGCAGACAGAAGGTACAACCTGTTATTTGCTCCATCACCCGTTGGTCTTTTCTAACCAGTTCAAAGCCAGGACGCTGCACTCTTTGTTTTAGGCCTGATTTTGCTAAAACTGACCTTAAACTGCTTTTGGCAAAGCCTTGCCCGAGGCGCTTACAAAACCGGCAGACAGTATGGTCACAGCGCCTGAGCTTTAAAAGTCAAATTTTAACGTAGATTAAGCTAATCAGGCCAGTTTCTATCATTTTTATATTTAATTATACCTAAAAAAGTTTCAATACACTATTCTTGTATATAAACTTTCTTTTATATTTAAGGCTCCAAAGCAGCATTAATCCAAATAAAACCAAGGAGGTGTCCATTGAAAGAGTCCCAAATCCAATACAGGGTAAGCCAGGAAGTGAAGTGGGAGAAACTACTGGCGCTCTCCCTGGAGCTGTTCTGCA
Organism: Rufibacter psychrotolerans; assembly: GCF_016924645.1. Lineage (GTDB taxonomy): Bacteria > Bacteroidota > Bacteroidia > Cytophagales > Hymenobacteraceae > Nibribacter > Nibribacter psychrotolerans. The sequence continues at coordinate 202,143 of NZ_JAFFJV010000004.1, forward strand.
CCGTTGATACCGACGGCATCTGCCACTACACCAGCCCAGCCAGCCTGGACCTGCTGGGCTACGAAGCCTGGGAACTGACCAACCATGCCCTCTCCGACCTGCTCCCGCCCGCCGAGGTCCCCCGGATGGAGCACGCGTTTCAGATGGTGAGGTTTGGGGTGAGCCGGGGCTTCAGGACTACCCTGACCCACAAAGATGGCTTTGAGGTGGTGGTTTCCTGGGCCGTCACCTGGTCTGAGGAAGACGGCTTGTACTACTGCGTGGGCCGGAACGTGTGCGGCCCGGACAGCAAGTGGCAAACCAAACCAGAGGACACCCAGGAATCCAGGCAAACCGACCGGCCCTTCGCCGCGACCCATTGGCTGGGGCACTCCCTGGAACAACCAGCGGCGACAGGCACGGAATGGGAGAAGGTAGAGCTTTCCCTATCGCCCCAAACGGTAGAAGCCCCCGCTCCCTTTGACAACATTTCCTGGCTGGCCAACAAAGCAAGCAACAGCGTGCTGGTCACCGACCGCCAGGGGCAAGTAGAATGGGCCAACCAGGGGTTTCTGCGCCTGTTTGGCTATGGCGCGGAAGAGGTGCTTGGCCGGCACTCCCAAACCCTGGTTCCCTGCCTGGAGGCTGCGCCGGAGGCCCTGGCCGAGGTGGAGGAGAAACTGCTGCGGGGCGAGCCCGTGGCGTATGAGCTCCAGAGCCGGAAAAAAGGCGGCGAGGCCATCTGGGTGTCGGTGGAGGTTTTCCCTATCCTGGTTCAGAACGGGGTGGTCACTCGCTACGCGGAAATGCATACCGACCTCACGGCCCAGAAGCGCACTGAACAGGAGCTGTCGCAGCTCACCAAAGACCTCTTCAAAAAGAACCGCGACCTGCAGCAGTTCACTTACATGGTGTCGCACAACCTGCGCACCCCGGTGGCCAACGCCATGGGGCTCGCCAGCCTGCTCACCACCATCGACAAAAACTCAGAGGCGTTTGCCCGGTCCTTGTCTTACCTGAGGCTGAGTTTGTACCGCATGGACACCGTGCTGCGCGACATGAACACCATCCTGAGCATCAGGGACCGGCGCGGCGCGGTGGTCCTGGAGCGGGTAGACCCGGAGGCCGTGGTGCTGCAGGCCATGTCGGCCCTGGAGGAACAGCTCCGGGAGGCCGGCGCCACCATCAACGTAGACCTGCCCGACGGGCTTACCCTCCACACCAACCAGGCCGCACTTTACAGCATCCTGTTCAACCTCCTGGCCAACTCCGTGAAATACCGGGCCCAGGACCGGAGGCTGGAGGTAAACCTGACCTTCTACCGCGACCCCGCCGCCGGCACCGTGATCACCTTCGCCGACAACGGCTCAGGGTTTGACATGGAGAAGAACAAAGACAACGTGTTCAAGCTGTACAAGCGGTTCCATACCCAAACCGACGGGCGGGGCATGGGCCTGTTCCTCATCAAAACCCACCTTGACTCGCTGGGCGGCCACGTGGAGGTGAGCAGCCAACCGGGCCAGGGCACCACGTTCCTGCTCACACTGCCCTAATACCAGACCAGCTGGGTGCACAAGCAAAGAAAGCTACCTGCAGTTGGGCAAGCGGTTTTAGGGCCGATTTTATCAAATCAGGACAGAAACGGGGCCTCAAAATAGCACTCAGGCCTGGTCCGGTGCTGCCCTGTTTTGCCAGAAAAAGGATATATTGCCCGGCGGCAGGCACCGGTTGCTGCCTGCCCGGCCTTCACCCACTTCACTACCGCACACCCATGAGCCAGCTATCCATCCAGCAGTTGCGGGCGGCCTTCCCTGCCCTTCAGGAAACCCCAGACAGAAAACCCTTGATCTATTTTGATGGTCCGGGCGGCACCCAGATGGCGCAGCCGGCCCTGGAGGCCATGGTAGGCTACATCACGGCTGGCATGGCCAATCTGCACGGGGCCTTCCCCACCAGCATCAGAACCGAGGAAGTGCTGGAAAGCGCCCGAAACACCGTTGCCGATTTGCTGAATTGCGCCCCGGCCGAGGTAGCCTTCGGGCAGAACATGACCTCGCTGGCGTTCGCCATTGCCCGGAGCCTGGGCCCCTTCCTCACGGACCAGGACGAGGTGGTGGTGACCGAGCTGGACCACCGCGCCAACGTAGACCCCTGGGTAACCCTGGCCCAGGACAAAGGCGCCGCCGTGCAGTTTATTCCCGTAAACCCCGCCACGTACACCCTGGACCTGACCCATTTGGAAAGCATCATCACCGAACGCACCAAGCTGGTGGCGGTGGGCATGTCCTCCAACGTGACGGGCACCGTTACTGATCTGGCCCCTATCATTGCCCGGGCCAAGGCGGTAAACGCTTGGGTGGTGGTAGACGCCGTACACGCGGTACCGCACCTCACCCTCGATTTCCGGCAGCTGGGCTGTGATGTTTTGCTGTGCTCGGCCTATAAATTCTTCGGGCCGCACGTGGGCATTGCGGCTATCGCTGCCTCGCTCTTTGAGAAGCTGCCGGTCTACAAACTGGCCCCGGCCCCGCAGCACATCCCCGACAAACTGGAGACGGGCACGCAGAACCATGAAGCCATCGCCGGGCTGATAGGCGCCATCTCCTTTATAGAAGGGCTGGGCAGCGGCGTCACCCGCAGAGAACGGCTGCAGACCGGCATGCAGCAGATTGCGGCGCACGAACAGGAACTCACCACCCGTTTGGAAAACTTCTTCCAGAGCCAGCCAGAGGTACGGCTGTACCGGGCTCCGGCCGGCACGCCCAAAACGCCCACCTTTGCCTTCACCGTGGCCAACGTGCCAGCCCGGCAGGTGACCAGCTGGTTCGCGGAGCACTACGGCATGTGCCTTGCCGATGGCCATTTCTACGCCTCTACCCTGGCCGAGAAGCTCCAGGTAAACCCGCAGGGAGGTTGGGTGCGGATTGGCCTGGCGCCCTACAACTCCCTGGCCGAGGTGGCCTTGTTTGAGCAGGGCCTGCGGGAATTCATCCGGCTGCACGTGCCCCAGCCAGCGGGTTCCCCGGCGTGACGTCTGTTTTGGAGCCATTTGCTGGCAAGAGGCCCCAAAACTCCCTGGCGCTGCATAGAGAATATACACTGGTTTTGGGGCTTACCTGGGCTTTGGCCTATGTTCAGTTGGGGTTCTGCGGGATAGGGCTATCCCGTCTCCATTCTTTCAGACGAAGTGTTCTTTATCTTCTTCGGAAGGTGGGCGTATTTCTGCGTAGTTTTGGGGTTTTAAGCGTAGAAACCAGTGCTGGAGATTATTTACGAAGACGCCCATTACGTGGCCATCAACAAACCCAATGGCTTGCTGGTGCACCGCACGCGCATTGCCGAGGAGAAAAAGGAGTTTGCCCTGCAGTTGCTGCGCGACCAACTGGGGTACCGCGTACACGCCGTGCACCGCCTGGACCGCGGAACGTCTGGGGTGTTGCTGTTCGCCAAATCGCCCGAGGCCACGGCGCCGCTGGTGAAGGCCTTTGAGGCGCGCGAGCCCCAGAAAACCTACTATGCCGTGGTGCGGGGCTACACCCCCGAAAAAGCCACCATTGACAACCCCATCCGCCCCGACAAGGACCACCAGCACAAAGAGGCCCAGGAGGCCGTGACGCACTATGAGCGGGTAGCTACCGTGGAGCTGCCCATTGCTGTGGGCCGCTACCAGACGGCCCGGTACAGCCTGGTGAAAGTCACCCCGGAGACCGGGCGCATGCACCAGATCCGCAAGCACTTCGCGCACATCAGGCACTACATAGTGGGCGACAAAAAGCACGGCGACTGGCGGCACAACCGCATGTTCCTGAAAGAATTAGACAGCCCGTATATGCTGCTGCACGCGGCCTCGCTGGCCTTTGTGCACCCGTTTACGGGCCAATTGGTAGAAATCAGGGCCAAAGCACCCGAGAACCTGCAGCGCTTGTGCCAGCGGTTTTCCTGGGGCGCCGTGCTGGAGCAGGAAGGGCTGGGATAAAAATGGGTTTACGCCTGCTTTGTTTTCGGGCCGAACCTATAAAAACAGTCCCAGATCAGCCGTCTACCTGCACCACTACTTTGCCCACGGTTTTCCCGCGCTGGAACAGGTGAATGGCCTGGTGCATCTCGGCAAACCCGTACGTGTGCCCAATGTGCTGGGGCGCCAGGTGCAGGGCCTGCAGCTCCCGCAGCAACTGGTGCATGAGGTCTACCTGCTCATACAGGTAGATCAGGTTAAAGCCCATCAGGGATTTGTTCTGGGTGGGCAAGCGCAGCGGGTCTATTTTGGGGCGGCGCAGGAACTTCCAGACGAGCATAGGATAGTTGGGCCTGGGGCTGTGGCTGGAGAAACTGGCGTTGCCGTACACCACCATTCGGCCCATGGGGGCCATGGCCTCCCAGCCCTGCTCCAGAATCTTCCCGCCAATGCACTCCATGATCAGCAGCAGGGAACGCTGCTGCAGGGCTTGCCGCAGTTTCTGCGGGAACTGTTTGTCCCGCAGGAGTACGGCGCCAAAAGCTTCGTGCTGCTGCAAGAAGTCAACCTTGCTGGCCTGCCCCACCGTGCCGATGGTATACGCCCCAACTTTCTGGCAGATGCGGTTGGCCAGGATGCCCACCCCGCCCGCCGCGCTGTGGATGAGCACGGTCATGCCGGGCTGCAGATTTCCCAGCTGGGTGAGGGCGTAGTACGCGGTAAGCCCCTGCACCAGGAAACCGGCACCTTCCGCAAAGCTCCAGCGCGCCGGCAGCGGCGTCACGTACCTCTGGTCCAGGTTGAGGTGCGTGGCATACCCCCCGAAGCGGGTGACACCCATCACCAGATCGCCCACCTTCCACTCCGTTAGCGCGCCGCCCACCGCCACAATCTCCCCCGAAAACTCCAGCCCTGGCACAAAGGAGCCCGCCGGCGTGGCGCTGTACAGGCCCTGCATGGCAAAGACATCGGCAAAGTTCAGCCCAATGGCCCTTACCCGCACGCAGACCTCCTCTGGTTGGGGAGGCGGCAGTTGCTCGGTCACAAGGGTCAAGTCATTGATGGAACCCGCCTTGGGCATGCGGTAAACCTGGCGTTGTAGCATTGGGTAGAGCGGCAGTTGAACGGGAGATTATGGAAAAGGCACTTCTTCCCCAGCCAAGGGGAGCAGGCCTCGGAAGAAGCGCACACGGGGAAAGCATCTGCCAGCCGGCGTTTCGGGCCGTTTTCTCCAAAAACAAGCCCAAATCAAGGCCTAGGTTAGGCCCCGTTTTGATCAGGACAACCTACTCGTCGGCCGGGCCGGAAGATAACTTACGAATGGAATAAACCGGGTACTAAATGCCTTCGCCCGAGGTGCCGGTGGGGCTGCCCTGGTCCCCGGTGCCCCCGGTAAGTTTATCGGCGATGGCGCGGCGGGTTTCTTTGCCCAGCGTTGCCCCAATGGCCAGGCCTACCCCGGCCCCCAAAAGCGAGTACAGCAAGGGCTTGCTCCCCACAATGGATTTCACCCCTTTGTACGCGCCTCCCTGGTTCTTTTTGCCTTTGCTCTTTTTGTCTTTCTTTTTATCCTTTGACATAGCGTTCAAGGTTTTGTGCCCATCAGAAGCAGAGCTCCTGCTGGCCTGTACGTGATAAGTTGCTTGTTACTGAGGGTACGCCCTGCCCCTGCGCAAGGTTGGCGCGGGCTGCGCTGCCGATTGGCTCCGCCGGTGGCGGGTTACGCCTGGTCGGCGGCTACCAACTTGGGCTGCTTTACTTCTTTGGGTTGCTTGCCCTCTTTTTTTGGTTTTTCTGCCTTCTCCTCTTTTTGGCGGATGGGCGTGTTGTGTCCGAACGCCCACAGGGCCGACGTTACCCTTTCCAGCAGGGAGTTGGCCCTGTCTGGCCCAATGGCGGAGGCCAACGCCACCCCGGCCCCAACTGCTCCCAGCAGGGCATACACAATCCGGTCATCCTTGATGAAGGGCTTTACCGCTCTGTAAAATGACTGGTGCTTTTTCTTTTTTTTAGCCATGGGGATCAGTTTGGTTTGATACTTGCATTGCCCGGCACAAGCAGTGCAGAACGGCAATGGGCACCATTTTTTACGTGCCCCCTTTACGCTTAGTTCTGGCGGTGCCCGGTAAGCAACAGCAGGAGATGGCAGGCGGACGAAGAAGAAGTTCCTCACCAAAGCACGGCAGGGAGGTAAACCACTGGCTTACGGAATTACTTCCTGCGCAGGAATTGGAAGGTAAAATCTTAGGTGGAGGAGGACTGCGGGCGGGGCCTCGCTTTTATATATTCAATTTTTTTGCTTACTTTTTTAAATTATTGAAAGAGTTGAACCTTTCTAATACGTTGTTAAGTATATTTCGGCATGGAGAAGCAAGTGCTTGAAGAGGTTACCAAGGATGCCTTAGACATTATTATCAGAAATTACCCGGCTCCTTTGCGAAAAGAAGTGGATCGCCTCTTTGATACCACCTTTATCTGCTACTACTCTGCCGACGCCCCCCCCGGCCAGGAAGAGGGCCCGGTTGCATTTTCCATCCATTGCGCCTCCTGCCACAGCTATTACATTGCCGCTCCCATGGGCTAGCCGTTACCCGTATAATCATAAAAAAAGGAGAGGCTTACCCCTCTCCTTTTCTTTTTAGCTAACCGGCCAAGTTTCAGGAGAAACTGCCCAGCGCCACAATGTGGTCTTTGCTGCCATCGGACACCCAGGCGTCTAACTGCGCGGGCTCCTTCATCTGCTGCCCGCGGTGCCGCGGTACGGCCAGGTACCCGCATTTGAGATCGGGCAAGCCCGACATGTCGCTCCAGAGTTTTTCTATCTGCGCCACCGGGAAGATGTCTTCCTGGCCGTGGCCCCACCGGTACTTCACGTCTTTGATGGTCACGTAAGTGGGCATGCGGTGCGCCACGCTGCGCACCGCTTTGGCCAGCCGCGCCTCATCTCCGTTCCTGAGCTCCGCGCGGGTCAGCCCAAACAGGGCCAGCAGCGGATCTATCTGGATCCAGGTGGTCATGGTGTTGTAGTAGCTCAGGTTCAGCTCGTCTTCCTCACGGGGTTGGGCCAGGCCTTCCAGCAGGCGCACCTTTCCGTTGACCCGCGCCAATCCGCCCCCGCGGTCCTCAATGCGGCGGGGCACCACCTCAAACGTGAGCACGTTGCCGGACTCCAGGTGGTAGCCCAGGGCGGCCGGGTCTACATCGGCGCCCAGGGTATCAATGTTGTGCAGCATGAGGGTCTCCAGCTGGGGGTTTTCTTCCAGGATCTGGGCCAGCACCCCGTTGCGCAGCAGGTTTGAGACCTCATACCAGTGCCCCAGCGGCGAGAAACGCTGCGAGGCAATGTTGTCTACGTAGTCGGAGCCTTCGCCCTTGGCCTTGGCCCAGCTGATGAGGGCCCGGCGGCCCGCCTCACGCACCTTTTGCTTGTTCTCGTCCAGGGTCTCCTGAGGCATCTCCTCCCACAAGAAGCGCAGGTCGCGCTCCATGGGCACGTAGCGCTGGCCAATGGAGCGGCCGGTGGACAAGTACACCGGACCAGCGTAGCCGTATTTCTGCGTCAGTTCCAGCTTCTTCCGGATGGGTTCATGGGTCAGGTAGCTGGTGGCCACAATGTGCGGCAGCAGGGCTCCGTACTTCTCAGAGACGGCCTTGGTCTTGGCCAGGTGGATCTCCAGGAAACTACGGTGTACGCCGTTCACCTCCACAAACGGGTTCAGGGCCTTGATCACCCCGGCGCCCTTGGTCCACCGGCTGCCCACCCCGGCAGCCAGGCTTAGCACGGCCACCCGGCTGCCCCGGATGGCGGCCTCACCGGTTTCTACCGCTCCCTGCAGGTTTTGCAGGTGAGCCAGGTCAGCGACGCTTACATCTTCAATGGTGGTTTCATTAGGCAGGCGGTTACGCGACAACCCAATGTAGCCCTTCTGCAGCTGCTCCCTTATTTCCTCGTGCTGGATAAAGTCAAAGCCGTTCTCCTTTTTGATGCGGGCCGCTTTCTCGTTCTCCTGAAGCTGGCTGCCCTGGCTGGAGGGATCAGACACCTTGAACAGGTTGCTCACAATGGTGCGCAGCAGCGGGTACGCCTGGTTGTGCTGGCCCACCCGGGTGGTGAAGTAGTCAATCTCGGCGCGGCGCACGTACGAGATGGACTGCGGGTCTTTCTTCACCAGCTCAGAGACGTGGATGGCGTAGTACTGCTCCGGCATGAGGGCCTCGGGGCCCTGGTGCAGGTAGGACCAGGAGCCCTTGTGGTTGATGCTCCAGTTGTAGACCACCGGCTCCATGGCGAACGGCAGGGAATCGGAGAGATCGGCTTTGGTGGTGCGTAAAATCTCCAGCACCCGGGCTTTGTATTCCTGGTACCGGTCTGGGTTCACAAACATGCCCATGCCCCCGCCCGACATGCCGCCCAGCATCAGGAAACCCAGGTAGTCCTCGCCAAACTCCTTTTTCGCCCGGCGGATGATCTCCTCGGTGAAGTGGGTGGAGGCCCAGGGAATGATGGTCTTGATGGGCTGCTCAAAGTTGAACGCCGTGTTGGCGGCCAGCTTCCGGATGTCGCCCTCCTTCAGGGCGGCCAGGATATTGTCAAATACCTGGTTGGTTTTCTGGCGCGCCTCCCACTCCTGATCGCCGCGCAGCAGGTACTTCTCGGTTACCATCTCCAGGATGGGCCCCACGTTAGAGGCCATGCCGCCGTGCATGAGCACCAGCGAGTTCATCAGCCTGTCGGCCATCTCCGGGTGCAGGTCTTCGCCCTGCAGTACCCGGTGGCGGGGCAACAGCGTGCCCCGGCTAATGCCAAACTCGGGGTCGCCTTCCTGCGAGAAAGTGCCCTGAATGGCTTTGATGCCCGGCCAAACGCCGCCGGAATCCTGCCAACCGCCGCCCGAGCCCCCGATCCATTCGCCCAGGATGGCCCTTGAGGCAACCAGCCGGCGCTCGCTTTCCTCCAGTCCGCCCACCAGTTGCCGGGTTTGCCCCGTGGCGCGCATGAGCAGGCTAATGATAGAGCCCAGCAGGTTGGTGGACACGGCAAAGCGGGAGCCCTTGGGAATATCGTTCACCTTGGTCACCAGCTCAAGGCCCATGCCCGGGGCCACCATGCGGGCCAGGATCTCCGGCAGCGATTGGTTGGTACCCTCAAACGAGGGCGGAACCAAGCCCGAGGCGATCACCCCGGCCTTCACCAGGCTCAGGTAGTCGTTCCCGAAGTTGAACAAGTCGTCCAGGTCCTGGATGTCCTTGGAAGTGTTCAGGTCAATGCTGGTCACCCGCAGGACGGGCTCGGGAATTACGCGCACGTACGACTGCAACGGCGGCCGGATGTCTTTGTCGCGGCCGAACACCCCCAGGTCAATGGAGATGTTGAGCACCCGCGCCCCTTCGGGGTAGTCCATGCCCAGGAAGAAGATATCGGACCAACCGCTGTGGGTCAGGTCCATGCGTACGGCGGTTTGCTCCTCCAGCACGGGGTAGAACAGCGATCCTTCCTGGCGCTGCAAGAGCTGCGGGTGGATCTTGATGGGGTGTTCCTCCTGGTGCCCTACCCTGAACATCCACTGGTTTCCCTTGCTGGAGCGCACACTCTTCCTGACCTGGTCGGCCAGGATCTGGAACGAGAGATGGTGGTAGCTTTCGGCCAGGCCGCTGAACAGGGCCGCGTTGGGGCCGTGGAGGTCTATCTCTTTCAGGAAGGTGGCAATGGCGTGCTCAAACCGGCGCGAGAGCAGGTCTTCAAACCCGGCGTACGGGATCTTGCCGGTAGGCGGCGTTTCGGCCGACTCCATCAGGAAGAACCGGTAGCCGGCAAACAGGAACTGGATGGCCCGTACCTTGTCGTACAAACTGGGGGTGGTTTTCCGGAAACTGTCTAATTCCCGCAGGGCTATGAACAAGTCGTTGGAAGACATAGTCCGGCTCATCTGGAAGAAGGAACGGTTGCGCTCTACGGGGTTGGTGGATGTAATGGTTTGTATAAATGGATTCATTTGCCTCTTGCTTATACCTCAGGACTCTTGTTTGCCGCACCGCTGGGTTAAACCAGCTGGGCTTGTTTGCGCTGGTTTGCCTCGGCCAGAAGTTCCACCATAGAGGTTAAGGTTTCATCATGGGCCTGGCCGGCCAGCCCCAGGGCAATCTGGGCCTGCAGCAGGCCTTGTTTCTTGCTGAGGTCATAGCGGTTGCCTTTCACTTCCAGGGCCAGGTATTTCTCGGTGGCCGCCACCTCCTGCAGCGCAGGCGTGAGCTGAACATTCTGGGTGCCGCTTTCTATCTGTTGCTGCAGAATGCTGAACACCGAAGGCGTGAGCACGTGCATCCCGAAGAAGCACAGGTAAAACCCGGCCCGCAGCCCAGGGGTCTGCAGCTCCAGTTCGGCGGTGCTTAAAGAAGGCTTTTCAATGATTTTTTCAATCTGGTACACGCCCTTCTGGTGCGGAAGGTGCTTGCCCGTGAGGGTACCGTACCGGTGGATCTGGTGTTCAATGGTAGGGTTCACCGCCGACACGGCGCAGCCTTCCTGCACGGCCAGGTTGATCAACTGGGAGGTGCAGCGTTGCCCCGCCAGCGAGGAAACGTACAAATGGTCGCCCAGGAGCAGCAGGAAAGGCTCCTCCTTCACAAACTCCCGGGCGCAGTACACGGCGTGCCCAAAACCAAGTGGCTCCTCCTGTTCCACAAACTGGATGCGGGTACGCAGGTGGTCCACCTTCTCGGCTTCTTCCCTGGCCCAGTCGGTGTTCTTGAAAGACTCCAGCAGGTTGGTGCGCAAAGAGGCAAAGGCTTCCTGGTAGCGGGGGGCATCGCCGGGGGCGCACACCACGCAGATTTCCTCAATGCCGCTGGCAAACGCCTCCTCGGCAATAATCTGGAGAACAGGCTTGGTGAGTCCGTCAATGTCTACTACCGGCAACATCGCCTTTTGAACCGTATCAGCAACGGGGTACAGTCTTTCGCCACGGGCGGCAGCTGTAATCACAGCTTTTCTTATGTTCATAGTCTCAAGAATAGGGTCAACGCAATAGGCTTATGAAAGGCCATATGCTCAAATATAAGGGAAAGTAAAGAATGCATTGAAGCAGTTTTGATCAGGTGAACTCACGCAAAAACCAGGATACTACCCAAAACCGAAGCCATAAGTTGTGCCCCTTTCCTCACCTTCCTGGTAATCAACTAGTACTATTTTCCGGGACCGGTTACTGCAGCGACAGGGCTCGTCAAAAAAGCATATGGTTCTTACAACCTTGGCTGTGGCTAAGTAGCCTGCTCCACAGCAACACGGGTGTTAGCCCTCGTCCTGCCAATGGCTATCACTCCAGGCACTTGGTCTTCGCAAGTAGCAGCTAGGGAAATCCTTTCACCAACCAAGTTAATCTTTGAAATAATCTATTTCTGGTTAAAACAAGTAAAAAAATATTAGAAATTATAAATTTATTATTAAAATAGTATATTAGTGCATGAATTCACCTGCGGGTGAACCTCCAGAAAAATGGAATAGAATACCAGATTGTACCCATCAGCTTTAGGCTGTGCTTAAGAAATAAAGGATTACCACCGCAAAGCAAGCTATGCAGAAGAACTACTACCAATTACTTGGAATCAAAGAAACGGCCTCACAGGGGGAAATCAAGGATGCTTACCGTAAGCTGTCTAAGCGGATTCACCCGGACCTGAACCAGGGCGAGCCTTTCTTTGAGGAATATTTTAAAGAGGTGCTGGAGGCCTACGACACCCTATCTAACCTGGAGAAAAAGCGGACCTATGACTCTAACCGGTTTAGCCCCCCCAGGGTGGGTTCGCAGAGTCCCACCCGCAACATTGAATTTGAGATCACGCGCCTGCAGATGCGCCTCAGGGACCAGAATGAGCTGGTAGCCGCGTTACAGCAGGACAAAAAATCCTTGTCGCAGGAGCTGGACCACTTCGTGAAGGCTCTGTTTGAGGTAAAGAACGAGCGCAGTGCCCTGCAGCGCAAAGTGCAGGAACAGGAAATGGAGGTGAACGTGCTGAAGCAGGCCCTGAAAAAAGGCCAGCAAGCCCCAGCCGCCCCCCAACCACCCAACCAGCAAAAGAGGCTGCAGGCCCTGGAACTGGAGCTCCAGCAGTGCCAGCAGAGCATTGCCAGCAAGACCGAGGAACTGGCCCTGGAAGCGCAGCTGAAGCGCTCACTGGAGAAAAAAGTACAGGAACTCACCCAGCAGGTCAGCCGGGCCAAGCAGCAGGACCAGCAGACGGAAACCCTGCTGAAGGAATCGGTGCAGCAGAAACAAAAGCTGCAGCAGCTAGAGGCGCAGGCGCACCAACTTACCGCCGAGTTAGCCCGTAAACAGCAGGAACTGGCACTTGCCCAGCAGCAAAAGCACACCCTGTTGCAGAATCTGCAGGAAATGGAAAAAAGCCAGCAACCTGCCCCGGAGACCAACCCTTCACCCGGCTCTAACCCCAACGACACGCACCGGCAGATCAAGGAACTGACCAGCCAGCGGCAGGCCCTGCAGAACCGGGTGCACGAACTGGAGCTGGAAACCACCCACCTGCGGCAAAAGCTGGAAGACTCGGCGCGGCACCTGGCGCAGGAAACCGTTCAGAAGAACGGGGCTTTGCAAACAGCCGAGGCTCAGGCCGCCCAGCTGCAGGACTTACAGACCACCCTGGCCCAAACCACCCAACAGTTGGAGCAGGTAGAGCGCCAGAAGCAAGCCTTGTACAAGCAGGTGGCTGCCCTGGCGCAGGAAAAGGAACACCTGGCAGCCCAGCTCCAGGAAAAAACCGGGGAAGCCCACCACTTGGCGGAGAAAACAACCGAGCTCCAGCAGCAATACCAGGCGGCCCACCAACAAACCGCTCAACTACAGGCCACCCTGCGCGAGCGGGAGCAGCAGCTTACCCAGGAGCGGAAAGAAGCGCAGCAGAAAGAACAAACCCTGGCCGCCGCCGCCAAACAAAAGCAGGAGTTGCAGCAGCAGCTGAAAGAGGTAAAGCAGAAGCAAGAGGCGCAGCAAGTGGCCTTGCAGGTGAAGATACAGGAGGTGGAGAAAGAAGCGGCCCAGAAACGCAGCCTGGAAGCCAGGATCACTGCCCTGGAAAAGGAGAAGGCCACCCACCAGCTGGAAATTACCGAACTGAAAAAGGAAACCGTGGCCGTGCGGGCAAAATACGCCCACCTGGGGCACATTCAGCCGTTTCTGGTGGAGCACATGGACTTCTTCAACTCAGACAAACCCAAGGAGTACGGCACCTCCTTTGAGAGAGGGGACATCAAATACATCTTCAGCCGCATGAAGATTATTCCCTTTGCCCAAACGCCCGGCCAGTTAAGCGTGCTGGTGAAGTACATAAAACCAAACGGCCAGCTGTACTTCAACCCCCAGTCGTCCCCAACGGGGTACTCGTTTGCCGCCACCCTGCGGTACGACCCCAAGGAAGAATACCTCTACCTCTCGGGTTGGGGCAGCGACCAGGGAGGCAGCTTTGTGGCCGGCGACCACCGGGTGGAGATCTACGACGAATCGGGCCGCCAACTCAGCAAGGCCAATTTCCAGGTAAAAGAACAGATCCTGAAGCTCTCAAAACTGAAAAGCTTCTTCTAAGCTGGCGCCTGTGCACCAGTTGCCTTCAGACACGACCAACGCCAGCCCAAGGGCAACTCCCCACGCCAGGCGGCCAGACCTAACGTTTACCAGAGCCCAATTTCCTGCAGAAAAGGTAATTGGGCTTTTTCTTTGTCCTGCTGCACAAGTGTAGCTCCCAGCAATTCCCCTGCTCCGTTTGCACTTGCTCCCGGTCAGTTCCTTAAGGCAATTCATGTTTTCCGCTTTAGCGTAGGCACATAGCCCCATTCTGTTTTCGACCCATTTTCCAGAAAACACCGGCAAAACGAGGTTGAAACCTTGGTTTTAGCTCAGCTTAGGTTCCGTTTGGGGCCGACTAGGTTTTAAGTGGCTTTTACCAAATCTGGGCGGGAAACGGCGGCCCCATCGTGGCGGGATGGGCGGGTGGTGGCGGGATCAGAAAAAGTTGTTATCTTAGGAAACCATGGAGAAGAAGGACCAGATTATGGCGGTGCTGTACGCAAAGGCAAAGGGGTTTCCGGTGCCCGAGGACCATCCTACCCCGTGCGGGGAGGTAGCCCAGGCCACTCACCTCACGGTAGACGCGGTGCTCACGCTGGCCCGCCAACTGGCCGAAGAAGGGTTTGTCACCCTCTGTCCTCAGCAGGACCCACCCCTGCTGTACCTCACCGTGCTGGGCGTTATGCGGGGCCGAAAGCTGACGGCTTGACGCACCACGGGGCAAACTGGCCCTGGAAAGGGTGGCTGGGCCAAAACAGTACTCCACCGCAAGCGGCAAACAAAGAGGATTCCGAAGACAGGACCCAGCGGGCCAAACCGTTATTGCGCGGAGCTCCGGGGCAGTTTGATGAAGAAAGTGGTGCCTTTGTTTTCTGCGCTCTCAAACCAGATCTCCCCTTTGTGCCACTCCACAATGGTCTTGACGATGGACATGCCCAGCCCAATGGATTTCTCGCCGCGCAGGCCCGGGCGGCGGGCGGGGGTAAATTTATCAAACAGGGTGACGTGGTACCGCTCCGGAATGCCCACGCCCGAATCGGCTATCTTTATCAGAATTTCGCCGTCGTTCTTTTCCTCCAGGCTGATGGTGACAGTCCCCTCCTCGGGGGTGAATTTCAGGGCATTGGAGATCAGGTTGGTAATGGCTTGCATGAACTTGAGGTCGTCAATCTCGGCGTAGATCTCTGGTTTGCTGTAGTGGAACGAGACGCGGGTCCGCAGCAACTCGCCCCTTGCGTTGTAGTACTCCTCCAGCATTTCGCCCAATACCCTTACCATGTTCACGCGGCGGGTCACAACATGCGTCTGGGAAGACTCCATAAACTCCTGGTTCATGAACTCCCTGATCAGGTCTGCCCCCTGCTGGCTGCCCTGCTCTATGAGCCGCAGCAGGTGCCGCACCTCCTCGTTGGAGGAATCCTTCAATTCTTCGGCCAGGAGACCGGTCAGGTTGCGGATCATGCCCAGCGGAGCGGCCAAGTCATGCGAAAGGATGTTGAGGATGGAGTCCTTCTTGTTGGAGAACCGCTTGAGGTGGTCGTTGTACTGGCGCTGGGTGGTAATGTCTTCGGCATGGCCCAGGATCTGGGGTTCTGCCTGGTCCTGCGGCAGCAACGCCAGGTTGAGGCACACCCACTGCTGCTCCAGCTGGGGCAACTGCACCCTGAATTCCACTTCGCGGCTGCTGCCCTGCTCTATCAACTCCTGCAGACACTCATGCAGGTAGGCCTGGTCTTCCTGGTGAATGTACGCCAGCAGGGCGCCGGGGTCTATCTCATCCCCGGGCAACGGAAAGGTAGCCCTGAAAACAGGACTCTGGTACGTAAACCTGCCGGCATTGATGTCATAGACAAAGAAGGCCTGGTGCGTTCGCTCAATCAGGGCCTGAAACAACTCCGGGGAAGGATGCATAGAGGTTAGATTAGGTAGGAGGCAGTCTGTTAGGGTGTATGAGGTATTTTACCCAGATTCACCCCGAAATGTTTTCAGAGGCAGGAACAATCCCCGGGGCGCGCACTATCCTTCAGGTACAAAGCGGTTTCCGGCTCTGTGTTTACTCTCCCCAAGCGGCCTGTAAGACTAGGCTTCCAGTTCCTGTTCTGGTGGTAGACTGCCCTCCCACGCTATAGCCTTGGAACTTTTCCACTTTAGATGCCCTCATAGCTCTGCGGGAGGATGCTTACTGTTTTTGGCTTCTTTTTAGGAAAACAGCCCTAAAACCGACAAGCTTTTGGGCAAAGTTCTAAAAGGAAAGCCTAACCCGTTGGGTGCACACCGTACTCTCACAGTCCTACGTTCAATTTTTAGGCCTTCTATCTGGTAAAAAGCCTCTGAGGTAATTTCCTCCGCTACCCTCCCGAGGAGCCAATCACCTCCACCAAGTCCCTCCCACCTCTGCTATGTCACGCACCCTCGGCCGAATAGATTAGCCACAACCCCAGCGCCAAACCGCCTTATGCTACCCCCCATTCCCTCGTTCGCCAGAGGCGTGTACGAGTTACCGAGTGGCCTCTGGCCGCCAGGTACAGGCTCCAGGCTTAAAGATTTTCTCCTCCTAACCCCCGAACTCCGTTGCCCCACTCGTACTCTAGGAGCAGTCGTTCTGCACAAAACTCAGCCGCTCCATTTTATAGCCATTTTCCAGAAAGTGGCCCCAAAACCCGCTTTAGGCTAGACCTGAGCCAGCCCGCCAGTAATTACCGGAGCGCCCCAGAGACACGTATTACTTACTCCCGTCGTTGACCAAGTGCCTTGAGATCGCGGCTCTGCGCTGCGCCGGCAACCGGGTGCGCGAACTTTTGTGTATATTTAGCTACTTCACCTCAACCCCTTGCCTATGTTCCTGAAAAAAAGCGCTCTGATCCTTTCCTTCGGGCTGTTGGTGGCGGCCTGCCAACCGGCCAGCCAGACCCAGGCTCCGGACGCCCCTGCGGCGGTGAGCACCCCCGCCCAGGCCATGTACAAAAACCCGCTGGATGTGCAGTTCGGTGATCCTTATGTGTTGTATGATGCACCCAGCAAGATGTACTATATGTATGGCACGGGCGGCGGGGCCAAAGAGGGCTTCAGCACGTACTCGTCTAAGGACCTGGTGAACTGGAAAAACGAGGGGCAGGTATTCTACGGCAACACGGCCGGTTCCTGGGACGTGAAGAACTTCTGGGCCCCCGAGGTGTACCACCACAACGGCAAGTACTACATGTTCTACTCTGCCGACTGGCGCTACAACCCCGGCAACGAGGAAGAGAACTTCCGCATCGGCGTGGCCGTGGCCGATAAACCTACGGGTCCGTTCAAGAACATCTCAGACAAGCCTATTTTTGACCCGGGTTACCCTATCATTGACGCCAACGTGTACTTTGAGCCCAACGGCAAGATGTACCTCTACTACTCGCGCTGCGCCTATGAGCACCCGGTGCAAAGCGAGGTGGCCGACTGGGCCAAGCATCAGGGCTTGTTCAAGGAGATCGAGGAAAGCTGGGTGTACGGCGTGGAGCTGAAACCCGATTTCAGCGGCGTCATTGGCGAGCCGGTGCTGCTGCTCAGACCGCCGCTCAAGATGAACGATGCCCAGGCCGAATGGGAAAGTCGCTCGGTGACCTCCAAGGAAGTGAACCGCCGCTGGACCGAGGGTTCTTACACCTTCAAGCACGGCGATACCTATTACATGATGTACTCGGCCAACTACTTTGGGGGTAAGAACTACGCCGTGGGCTACGCTACCGCCAAGCATCCGCTGGGCCCTTACACTAAAGCCAACAACAACCCGGTACTGCAGAAGAACACCGAGCAGGGCGGTGAGGTCACCGGTACGGGCCATAACAGCATCGCGTACTCGCCAGACGGCAAACAGATGTTCTGCGTGTACCACGGCCGCACCACCGCCACTGGCGAGGAACGGGTGGTTTTCATTGACCCCATGCGCATTGAAAAAGATGGCCGACTGGTGGTGGACGGACCCAGCACCACGCCCAAACCCATGCCCCTGGCTAAAAAGTAGCGGAGCGTTCACCCGGAGCCTACTTTTTAGCATTTAGCAGAAAGGCTGGGCTCTGGTGAAAAATAGTTTCTACTTTTATAGGCCTTGATCTGCTTTAAAGCGGGTTTTGGAAAATGATCTGGTTTATCTTCCAGCCCTGCTGAACGATTCTCCGTACAGGAGTGTCATCACAGTATAATAACAATCATATGAATCAAGGAACAGTAAAATTCTTTAATGACGAAAAAGGCTTCGGCTTCATTAAAGACAACAATTCAAATCAGGAGTACTTCGTGCACGTGTCTGGTTTAGTAGATGAAATCAGAGAAAACGACGAGGTAGTCTATGAGCTTCAGGAAGGAAGAAAAGGACTAAACGCCACCAACGTAAAACTGGCTTAGTCTTTCGCTATAAAGACAAATTGCTTCAAAAGCCTCTCCCACCCGGAGAGGCTTTTTTTTATGTCCTTTTCTTAAAACAGGCCTAAAACCAACCAGTAGATTTAGGAGGTATGCAGGTCAAGTTTCAACTTTATTACAGGCTGCATGGACCTAGTAAATCAAAACCCTTAGACTACCCCTCTTAACCAGCGATCCCAACTCAGGACTCAGGACTCAAGACTCAGGACTAAATTCAGGACTGGCTTTTCACCTCATTCACCAACTTTTGCCCCTGCTCAAAGTCGGTGATGTTCTGGAGGGTGACCTGGGCGATGCTGTGCAGGGCCTCGGCGGTGAAGAAAGCCTGATGTCCGGTGATCAGGACGTTGTTGAACGACAGCAGTCGCATGAACACATCGTCCTGGATCACTTTGCCCGAGAGGTCTTCAAAGAATAGGTTTCCCTCCTCTTCGTACACGTCAATGCCCAGGTACTTGATCTTCTCGGTTTTGAGTCCGGTGATCACGGCCTGGGTATCAATCAGGCCGCCGCGGCTGGTGTTGATGAGCATCACGCCGTCTTTCATCTGGGTGATGGAGGCGTCATTGATGAGGTGGTGGGTCTGGGGCGTGAGCGGACAATGCAGTGAGATGATGTCTGACCCGCCGTACAGGTTCTCCAAAGAGGTAAACTCCACGCCCAAGGCCTCGGCCTCTGGGTTGGCCTGCACATCATATCCCAGAACCCGGCACCCGAAGCCTTTGAGAATGCGGGCCGTGATCAGCCCGATGTGGCCCAGCCCAATTAATCCCACTGTTTTGCCGTGCAGGTCAAAGCCCATTAAGCCGTTGAGGGCGAAATTCCCTTCCCGTACCCGGTTGTAGGCCCGGTGTGTTTTGCGGTTCAAAGCTAAGATGAGGGCCAGGGTATGCTCGGCCACCGCATAAGGCGAGTACGCCGGCACCCGCACCACCCGCAGCCCCAGTTGGGCCGCCACCGGCAGATCCACGTTGTTGTAGCCCGCGCACCGCAAGGCCACCAACTGCACCCCGGCCTCGGCTAAGCCCTGCAGCACGGGCGCATTCAAGGTATCATTCACAAACGCGCACACCGCCGTAGCTCCCTTGGCCAGCACGCAGGTATTTTCATTAAGCGGTACCTCCAGGAACTCTAAGGTGTGCCCGTGCGCCTGGTTGGCCTCGGTGAAGAACTGCTTGTCGTAGACTTTGGAGTTGAAGAAGGTGATGTTCATGGGCCTGTAGCGTTTTGTTGTCTATACGAGGCAAGTTAGAAACAGGAGCCTGACAGGAAAATGACTTTGGTGGGTTGGGAAGGTGAGATTAGTGCCGGAGTTGGATTGCACTAGGTGTTGGGCAGTTTCCCTTGTTGAGCTGGTAGTTTCATATTCCAGAAAAAGAACAGGTCACGACTTATTGGTACAACCTGCGTTCTCTTTACCTAAAAGAAAGATAGATTCTCTCTTCTGCTCATTTAGCAAGGCTAGCTTATATTTAGTCATTACGGTCTAAATGCTGTATTTCTATTTAGAAAATAAGATCTTAAAAGGAGCGGCGGCAGGCAAACCCTTACACCCCTGCCATAAAACCGAATTAGCTTTTATTCCCCTAAGTACGGACAGGTCGCGACCTGTCCATCCACGCATTCCCGAGCCTCTTATCCAGATTTCTCTATAACTACGTGGAGATCAGGAATAGGTGGAAAATTGGGAATGCGTAAGCAATGCGTGGGAGGACAGGTCGCGACCTGTCCGTACTTTAATTTGCTTTCCTTTCATTTGCTTTGCTTTCCTTGCTGAAAGGCTAATTATCTTCTGAAGGTATCGTCCTTCCACTTGGCGGGATTATGTTCTATATAATTCTTGATATTGAAGAAGCTCTTTTCATCTCTGATGATATGATCATGGAAAGAGCGGTGCCAGGCAAACTCCGGCATACCGGCCAGCCTGATGAGCTTTGAGGTGGTGGTCTTATAAGCTCCCATGATCTCCGATAGAGATTTAATCTTCTGCATTCCATAAGGTACGGACAGGTCGCGACCTGTCCTTTCACGCATGGCAGCTTCTGCCCCACTTTCCAGATCTTCCCTGCTAATCTCTACTAAAGCATGAATATGATTGGGCATTACCACAAACGCATGGGAGCGCAAATACGGATATTGCTCCAGCAACCAGAACCATTGTCGCTCCGCTATCTGCCCATACCCATTCAAGTGCATCGCGCCATTTACCACATCGCCAAAGACACAGGCCATCTCTTTCACGCAGGAGGTGACGAAGTAGAAGGCATCCTGGCGATAGTCGAAGCCGAGGAGTCTATTTCTTTTCCGGTCTGGTCGCATGGTTGCTTTTTACGCAAATGCGAGAAAGGGAGATTGAATCTGGATGGCGATTGATTGGGTATGCGTGGGTGGACAGGTCACGACCTATCCATACTTTATTTTGGAAGATCAGGAATGTTTTGGAGAGGGAGATCTTGGTGTAGTTCCTGTATTTGCACATTTGTTAAGGTAAGCCACTCCCCCGGCTGTAACTCTCCTAACTCAATTGTTACCATCCTTACCCTCACCAACCGCTCCACGGTATACCCCAGCTTATAGCACATGCGGCGGATCTGCCGGTTGAGTCCCTGCGTGAGCACAATGGAAAACGTCTTCTCACTTACTTGCTGTACCTGAGCAGGCCGCGTCTTCTGGCCCATGATCACCACCCCGGCGGCCAGTTGTTCCAGCGCTTCGGGGGTTAAGGGCTTGTCTACCGTCACCACATATTCCTTTTCCTGATGGCTTTCGGCATGGCAGATGCGGTTGTAGAGGGTCCCGTCGTCCGTGAGCAGCATGAGCCCTTCCGATTCTTTGTCCAGCCGCCCTACCGGGAACACCCGCACGTTTAAGTTCAGGGCCTGGGCCAGGTTGTGCTCAATGGCGGGGTTGAGCGTAGATTCCACGCCGCGGGGTTTGTAGTAGGCCAGGTATGTAAAGGTTTGGGGTGCCTTGAGCACCTGCCCGTCCAGAAGCACCTCGTCCTCTGGCCGCAGCGCCTGGTTCAGCTGGCCTTTCTGTCCGTTCACCAGCACCCGTCCCGCCGCAATGGCCTGTACCGCTTCCTGGTTAGACATCCGGGCTTTCTGCACCACAAAATGCCGCAGCGATGACGTAATTGCTTTCATGCCGCAAATATCCTGAAAACAGGCCAGAAACGGCGGAAGCCTCTCAGATTTCGTATTAAAGGTACCTGAAACTCAAATCTTCCACCTAGCTGATCTTCCACGTATGGCAACACTCTCCGTTTTCATCTCGCAGGTACTAGTGAGCCTCCTGGTACTTTTGGCAACCGGCCCCCTGGGGACCTCCCCGCAGGCACCCGCTGCTTCACAGGCCCAGACAGCGGCACCTGGACAGACCACCCCGAAGGCCACGGAGCTGGAGGGAGCCTGGCACCTCGTGCCCAGTTCCCGCACCGGGCAGCAGGCCACGCAGGTCATGCTCCTCGCCGATGGCTTTTTCACGGTGGCGCAGTTTGACAAGGCCGGGAAGAAATTCATGGGCACGTATGGCGGCACCTATCGCCTGACTAACGGGAAACTCACGGCCACCTATGAGTTCAACACCTTTGACAGTACCAAGGTAGGCTCCTCACTTACGGGAAGTTACACCCAAAAGAACGGAAAATGGCAAATCCAGGGGGTAAACGGAGCGGGTACCACGCCGCTGGCCTGGGAGAAAATGCCTGCCCAAAACACCAACTCTCCCCTGAACGGCGCCTGGCGCATCAGCCACCGCGAAGGGCAGGACGGCCAGATGAACGCCATGGTACCGGGCCCCAGGAAAACCATCAAAGTACTTTCCTCGGACCGGTTTCAATGGATTGCCTTCAACTCTGCAACCGGCGGCTTCTTTGGCACCGGCGGCGGCACTTACACCGCCCAGAACGGCAAATATACCGAGCACCTGGAGTTCTTCTCCCGCGACCCTAACCGCGTGGGCATGGCCTTGTCCTTCAACTTTGCCATGAAAGACGGTAACTGGCACCACAGCGGCCTCAGCAGCACCGGCAACAAAATCAACGAGATCTGGCAGCGCCTGTCAAAGCAGTAGTCCTGCGTTGAAGTTGGCTCAGGCGCATAATGTCATTTCCTAGAAGCAACTAAGAAGTGGTGCTGCTTCTAGGAATAGGTCGCTTGGTTGCGCCTTAAAGCATGCTTCAAACCGTGGGTTATGCAGAATGTCCCAAGTTTGCCTGGACCCTTACTACTTATGACCTTCATCGGAATATTTTAATGTGTGACTTGAATTGTTTTTCATCCATTTTCAGAAAAACAGGCTCTAAACGAACCAGAACAGCTATGCACCTTACTCGCTTTTTCAACTTTTTAAGATGGGAAAGCAGATGGTCCCCATTTGAAGGGGGTTGGGGGATGAAAAGGAGTTTAAAGCATCAGACAACTTTGAGAATGGGTAGTTACTTCAAATTCGCGTAGGATGAAGGCCATTTTCTGCACGAGTGATCAACCCCCTACCCCCTTCAAAGGGGGACGATCAGATACTGTGACAAAGAAGGATTGGTAAGGCATCAAGAGGATAGAAAGCAATAGGACTGTGTAGGACCATTAGAAGGTTTAAGGACCTTCTTCCTCTTACAGGCAAACCATTCTCTCTTTGCTGGGTTTATAAGACGCACCTGATTTCTCTCCCATGAAAAGAAACACCTTCCTTCCGCCTTACCTGGTTCTCCTCCTGCTTTGGGGCACGTTGCTTCTTTTTGCCGGGGCCTGTGATTCGCAGCCGGTGAAAAGCCAGCAGGCGACAACATCCGTTTACGCCACCAAAACCCCGCACCCCGATGGCACCGGCAAGGTGTACCTGGGCCGGGAGATTGCGCATGTGATGTCGGCGGCGGGCGGCGAGTGGTTGGAGCGTGACACCCGCCAGGAAGAAGAGAACGTGAACCTGGCCATCCAGAAACTGAACCTGCAGCCTAATAGCGTAGTCGCCGATGTGGGCGCGGGTACCGGATACTACACCTTCCGTCTCGCGCCATTGGTGCCGCATGGGAAAGTGTACGCCGTGGAGGTGCAGGATGCGTTTGTCTCAGCGCTGGAAGCCCGCAAAAAGGAACTGGGCCTCTCCAACGTAACTGTGGTGAAAGGCAGCGCCCAATCGCCTAACCTACCGGAGAATTCCCTAGACCTGGCCATCATGGTGGATGTGTACCATGAACTGGCGTACCCGCGCGAGATGCTGCAGGCGCTGCACCGGGCCCTGAAACCCACCGGCCAGCTTCTGCTGCTGGAGTACCGCGCCGAGGACCCCAATGTGCCCATCAAAGAACTGCATAAAATGAGCGTGGCCCAGGCTAACAAAGAACTGGCCGCCAATGGGTTTACTTTGGTTAAGCGGGAAGACTTTCTGCCCATGCAGCACTTCCTGCTGTACGGAAAGAGGCAGGAATAGCTTGTTGAAGTTGATGTTCAGTTCTATTAGTTCACGTCCCTTGCGTTACCGGAGCGCTCTGGGTTTCAGGCCCGTTTTTCAGAAATCGGGTCAAAAACAGGAGAAGACCATCTAATCCGTTTGCCTGCGCCAGGCTTTCGCCAACCACAGGGTGAGGCTACCCGGGGAAAGGTGTGCCTCTTGCAACCTGAACAGGATAAAGAAATACCAGAATTTTCCTACCTTAAACACTTTCCCTTACAGACTTACATGATTTAGACCTCTACTCCTACCCACATGACCGCCAGAACCGGAAAACTTCGTAACGCCACCCCGTGGTGGTGGCTCTGCCTATTGGCTATGTTTTTCCTCCCGTTTCGGGGAAACGCCCAGGAAACGCCTTTTAAGAAGGGCATCAACCTGACCAACTGGTTTCAAGCCAACAGCGCCCGGGAAATTGAGTTCACCCGCTACACCAAACAGGACTTTGCGCAGATCAAAAGCCTGGGCTGCGACGTGATCAGGCTACCCCTCAACCTGCACGCCATGACCAAGGGCGCGCCGGACCATACCCTGGAGCCGCTGTTCCTCTCCTTCCTGGACGAGGCCGTGGACTGGGCCGAGGAGCTGGGCCTGCACCTCATCCTGGACAACCACTCCTTTGACCCCAGCGCCAGTACCCAGCCCCAGGTAGAAGCCGTCTTGGAGAAGGTCTGGACCCAGCTGGCCCAGCGCTACCTGAACCGCTCAGAGAAGCTGTACTTTGAGATCCTGAACGAGCCGCACGGCATTGCAGACGCGCAGTGGGGCGCCATCCAGGGCCGCATCATCCAGGCCATCCGCCGCCATAACACCAAACACACGCTCATTGTGGGCGCCACCAACTTCAACAGCTACCACAACCTGGCGCAGCTGCCCGTGTACCCAGACCCGAAGCTCATTTACACCTTCCACTTCTATGATCCGTTCCTGTTCACGCACCAGGGTGCCAGCTGGGTACAGCCTTCGCTGGTGTCGCTGGCCAACATGCCCTTCCCCCACCGGGCCCTGGACATGCCGCCCCTGCCCTCCAGCCTGCGGGGCTCCTGGATGGAAGGCGCCTACAACAGCTACGCCCAGGACGGCACCGTGGCCAAAGTAAAACAGTTAATAGACATTGCCGCCCAGTTCCGGGATAGCCGCCAGGTGCCCGTGTTCTGCGGCGAGTTCGGGGTGCTGATGAACAACAGCCGTCCCGCCGACCGCGTGTTCTGGTACGGCGAGGTGCGCCGCTACCTGGAGGAGAAGAAGATTGGCTGGACCACCTGGGACTACCACCACGGCTTCGGCCTGTTCAACCAGGGCGGCACCGACCTGTTTCAGCACGACCTCAACGTGCCGCTGCTGCAGGCCCTGGGCTTCACGGTGCCCCCGCAAACGCCGTACGTGAAGCAGCCCCAGCGCACCGGCTTTGCCGTTTACACCGATTTTCTGGGAAAAGGGACCCGAAACGCAAGCTTCGGCGGCTCGGTAGATTTCTACTTTGACCAGAAGCCCAACAACGGCCGGTACAGCCTGCTGTGGACCGGCGCCCCGCAGTACAGCAGCATCGGGTTTGACTTTGCGCCCAATCTGGACTTGTCTCTCCTGAAGCAGGAAGGCTACGCGGTGGATTTCCTGTTCCGGGGCACAGGTCCGGCCACCCGCTTTGACCTCCGCTTCCTGGACACCAAAACCGCTGACCCCACCGACCACCCCTGGCGCGCTGCAGTGACGCTCACTCCCCAGCAGGTGCTCTTTGACGGCCGCTGGCACCACGTGCGCCTCCCCTTGAGCCTTTTCACCGAAACGGGCTCCTGGGACAACGGCTGGTTCAACCCCGAGGGCAAGTTTGACTGGACCAGCATTGACCGCCTGGAAATCACCGCCGAGCACGGTCCCCTGGGCCAGGCCAAACTCTGGTTTGACAACCTGGTCATTTCCAACCAGGACACCGCCCAGGTCTATGACCACTCGGTGTATACCGGCGCCATTACGGGTAGCGCGTCGGCCCTGGAGCAGGCAGCGGTAAGGGTGTTCCCCAACCCGGCCCGGGGCCAGCTCACCGTGGAGACAACCCTGCCCGGCCCGCTTACCGCCGAATTGAGCAACAGCGTGGGCGCGCGGGTTTTACAGGCTACTTTTACCCAGCGGCTAAGGCTCTCCACCGAAGGCCTGGCGCCTGGGGTGTACCTGCTCCAGGTCATTCAGCCCAACGGCCAGTCCACCACCCGCAAGGTCATGCTGCAGCCGTGATGCCACCTGGCCTGGAAGTACCCAGTCGGTTGGCCCGCCTTAGTGCCCGCCAGCATAAGTCCCGGAGCTTTCAGTAACTTCCTTAGCCCCCAAGAAAAAAGGGCCGTCCTTTGCTTACAGCAGGACGGCCCTTTTCTTGGGGGTGGGTGGCTTAGAAGCTACTTGCATTCAGCCTTCCCTCGGTTACGCATTTACCCGCCATAGACGCAGTGGGTACCGTATTACCTAAGATAGCTTGCTTGATAGCGGCAGCCGTGGCGCCCGGGTGTGAGGCCGCGTACAGCGCGGCGGCGCCGGTCACGTGCGGCGTGGCCATGGAAGTGCCGCTGTAAGAAGAATAAGAATTGAAGGCGGTGGTGGAGTTCACGCCTGAGCCCGGGGCAGCAATGTCTACCGTTTTGGCCCCGTAATTGGAGAACGAGGATTTAGCCCCCGAGGATGTAATGGACGCTACCGAAATGACGTTGGCGACCTCATAGTTGGCGGGGTAATGGGGAGTTCTGTCATTGTCATCGCCTACCCCGTCTTTGCCGCCGTTGCCAGCCGCGGCGATGAACAGGATGTTCTTGGCGTTGGCCCGACTGATGGCATCAAACAGCGCCTGGGAGTAACCGCCGCCGCCCCAGGAGTTGTTTGAGGCCACTAGGTTGATGCCGTGGCGGTCCTTCAGGTCGGTGAGGTAGTCAATGGCTTTCACGGCATTGGCCGAAGTACCGCCCCGGCGGCCCAGGAACTTGCAGGAAATCATTTTTACGTTCCAGTTCACGCCCACCACGCCCGTTCCGTTGCTTTCTGCCCCAATGGTGCCGGCCACGTGGGTGCCGTGGTCATCCAGGCTGCCGCGGGAGCCACCGTCGTACACGGTATTGTCGCCCCCGTCAAAATCCCAGCCGTTCACGTCGTCAATGTAACCGTTGCCGTCATTGTCTATCCCATCCCGTTGATCATGGGGGTTGACCCAGATGTTGGCATCCAGATCAGGGTGGTTGGTTTGGATTCCCTCGTCAATGACGCCAATTACCACGGCAGCGCCACCGGTATGGCCCGCGGCCCAGGCTGCGGCGGCCTGGCTGCCGTACTGGTTGGCGGGCGACGTGGCGGGGCCGTACATGCCCCATAAGGAACCATTGGTAAAGTAGGTATCAGTAGCGGTAGCCCCGTGGGTGTAGAGGTAGTTGGGTTCGGCATACGCTATGCCCGGGGCACCCCGCAGCCGGCCCAACGCCTCCAGGGCAGCCATGGGGGTGTGCACCAGCACCAGGCCCTCCTGGTCGCCCAGGCGCTGCATGGTCTTGGTCAGGATCTTCTCCTTCACCTTGCCGCTGATGCGTGCCAGCACCGCCGCCTTGGCTTCCTCAGCTGCCCCGGCCTTGAATTTCACCAGCACCTCGTTGGGTACCATCTGCTGCCCATCGGCACTGCGGGCCTCGGCTTGGTCCGTGGCCGTGAGGTCATGGTTCTCCAGCAACTTGTCTGTATCACAGGCGGTGAACAGAACGCCCACCAGCACCGAGGCTGCCAGGGCAGACTTTCCAAAATACACGCAATTCTGTTTCATGAGTAAGGGGAATTAGGGTTGGAAATGAAAGGAAGTGAATGATGTATCTAAATATACAACTTTAGATGAGTTATTTACAATTTAACCCAGCTTATTCTATGGGCTGTTGCACGTCTGATACCTCCCCTAACTCCCATGCTCCTAATTGATTAAACCCTTAAAGCCACTTCTCTCCCTTTCTGCTTAACATAGTAAGTATTCATAATATACAATACATTTCCTCCTTCCCTTTTTCCTTCCATCCTGGCCTTTGCTTTAGGCTTGGAAAAGAGCCTAAACAAAAAAGCCGCCCTGCGGAGCGGCAGGACGGCTTTTCAATGTGTTTTTCCTAAATCAGCCTAAAAACGGCTCATGTTCAGGCGACCGCCGGTCACGCACTTCCCGGACAAGGAAGACGTGGGGGTAGCGCTGCTCAGGATGGCGTTCTTGATGGCCGCTGCCGTGGCGCCGGGGTGCGAGGCCGCGTACAGGGCGGCGGCTCCGGTCACGTGCGGCGTAGCCATGGAAGTACCGCTGTAGTTGGAGTATGAGTTGTAGGCCGTGGTGGACAGAATGCCCGAACCTGGTGCCCCAATGTGTACCGTCTTGGCGCCGTAGTTGGAGAACGAAGAACGGCCCCCGTTAGAAGTAATGGCCGCTACCGCAATCACGTTGGGCAGGTTGTAGTTAGACGGATAGTTGGCCACGGCGTCATTGTTGTCGCCCACGCCGTCGCTGCCGCCGTTACCGGCCGCGGCAATGAACAGGATGTTCTTGGCATTGGCCCGGTTAATGGCATCATACATGGCTTTGGAGTAGCCACCCCCGCCCCAGGAATTGTTGCTGGCCACAATGTTGATGCCGTGGCGGTTCTTCAGGTCGGTGAGGTAGTCAATGGCCTTCACGGCGTTGGCGGTGTTGCCCCCGGTGCTGCCCAGGAACTTGCAGACAATCATCTTCACGTTCCAGTTCACGCCCACCACGCCGGCTTTGTTGTTTTTGGCGCCAATGGTACCGGCCACGTGGGTGCCGTGGTCGTCCTGTCCGCCCGAGGTGCCGCCGTCATACACGCTGTTGTTGTTGGCGTTGAAGTCCCAGCCGTTCACGTCGTCAATGTAGCCGTTGCCGTCGTTGTCGCGGCCGTCTTTGGGGTCGAACGGGTTGGTCCAGATCTGTCCCTGCAGGTCTGGGTGGGTGTACTGCACGCCTTCGTCCACAATGCCCACGTACACCGAGGCAGAGCCCACGTGGTTGGCGGCCCAGGCTTCGGCGGCCTGGCTGCCGTACTGGTTCTTGGGCGAAGTGGCATCGCCGTACAGGCCCCAGAGGGAGTTGTTGGTGAAGTAAGGCTCTGTGGTAGTGGCCTGGTGGGTATATTCGTAATTAGGCTCGGCGTACTCAATCAGGTCGGCACCGTGGATTTTGCTCAGGGCTTCCACTGCGGCCATGGGGGTGTGCACCAGCACCAGGCCCTCCTGGTCGCCCAGGCGCTGCATGGTCTTGGTCAGGATTTTTTCCTTCACCTTGCCGCCAATGCGGGCCAGTACCGCCGCCCGGGCTTCCTCGGCCGCCCCGGCCTTGAATTTCACCAGCACTTCGTTGGGCACCACGGGCCGTCCGTTGACAGAACGGGCATCGGCTTGCCCCGTCACCGCCACTTCTTCATTTTCCACCAACTGCTCTGTGCTACAGGCAGTCAACAGGGACACAGAAACAAGGGCTGCCGCAGCGGCAACCTTGCCAAGTTTAAAGCTTTGATTCATGGGTGTTAGTAAGATGGTTGGTTGTTAATTTGGAGTTTTCAAACAACTCCTTCCGATAAAGTTAAGGAAACCCCCATGACATTTAGATGGTTTTCAAGGTTCCGGCTATAAATATTTTTATTTATAAACTATCTATAAGCCATTAAAAAGGGGTTTTAAGTGTATTTTTCAGGAAATACCGCTAAAACGGCGACCTCTTTTCAGCATCCCCAGTCGGCTCGCGCTGCCTTGGTATTTTAGTACAAATCTACTATCATCTTTTTTTAACCACACTCAGGAAGGCTGGTGGTGGTAGTCAGCTCAACTTTGTTCTTTTTCTTGATTCAATAGTACTCCTGCTATTCATGGTATTCTGAGCATAAGACTACTTCCTGGCCGCGGCGTTTGCCCGGCTCCCATTTTCCATGATTCACGTATGCAGAGTAGGCAGACTTTCGCCAACCAGAATGTTTCCCCAGAAGCCGATGCAGGAAAACCAGCCCCCTTTCGCCCCCGTGCCGCCCCTTGTCTCCCCCACCGGCACGCCTTTTCAGTTTGCCGTCACCCTTCGGCAGGAACGCCAACCGGATACCCTGGACCTGGAAGTGACCGGTCCTTCCCCATTCACGGGTAGGGATCTGACCACGCAGTACCGCCTGCCCCTGCGGGACCATGCCTCCTACCTGGCGCTGTTTGCCCGCCTGGCGCAGGAGTTTGGCCTGCGGGTACCGCTTAACCTCCAGGCATCCGCCCCCAAGCCGGTGGGCCAGGTACCGTACCGGGTACTGCTCACCCAGCCCCTGCACCCCCAGATCTTGTATGGTTACGGAGATCCGGCGGTGCTCAGGGTGGAGGGTTCCTCCGGCGAAGGAGGTCGCTACTACCTGCTGGCCACCTCCAATGACGCGCCGGCCTCTTTTCCCATCCTGCGCTCCCCCGACCTGGAGGCGTGGGAGTGGGTGGGCTTCGTGTTTCCGGAGGGGCAGAAGCCCCTGTGGGCTGCCGATGGTCTGCTGGTGAGTGACTACTGGGCCCCCGAACTGCACCGCGTAGGGCCGGAATACCGGGTGTATTTTGTCGCCCGCGACCAACACACGCGCGAGCTGTGCATCGGGCTGGCCCGGGCCGCATCACCGGAGGGACCTTACCGGGCCGACCCGGCCCCGGTCCTGAGCGGCAACGTGATTGACCCGCACCTCTACGTGCAGGACGACCAGGTGACGTACCTGTTCTGGAAAGAAGACAACAACGACGTGTGGCCCCAACGGTTGCTGGACCTGCTCACTCACCAACCCGGCTTGGTTGCCGCGCTGTTTAAGGCGGAAGCCGACCAACGGACCGCCTCTTTCATTCTGGCGCTCTGGGCCTGGGCCCGGAGCCTGGAGCCCATGGAACGGTTTCAGGTGATGCAGGTTTTTATTGAGGCGGTTACTTCGCAGTACTTGGCGTTCTATGACCAGTTGAGTCACCTTTGGGGAGACCAACCGATGGCGGTGCAGCAGCAGATAAGGGAAGTGCAGCGATACATGAAAACGCCCCTGTTTGCCCAGCAGCTTTCGGCCGACGGCACTACCCTGGTGGGCGAGCGCACCCAGATCATTGAGAACGACCTGGCCTGGGAAGCGCACCTGGTGGAGGGCATGTGGGTGACGCGGCAGGCCGATAGGTTCTACCTCTTCTACGCCGGAAACGACTTCTCCACCGACCAGTACGGCATTGGCGTGGCCCACGCCGATCACCTGCTGGGCCCCTACCACAAGAGCCCCTCGCCCATCCTGCAAACCACGGCCGAGTGGTGGGCACCCGGTCATCCCTCGGTGGTCACCGGCCCGGACGGCAAGCCCCAGTTAATCTTACACGCGTATTTCCCCGGCAAGGCGGGGTACAAGGAGTTCAGGGCGGTGCTGGCGGTTCCGCTTACCTTCCACGGTCCGCAGGTGACGCTGGGCTAACCTTGGGCCGGGCAGCCTTTGCTACGCACCCCAGTGGATGCCCAAATAAGTTGTACAACCCGTTTAAGGCCCCTTTTAGTAAAAATGGGCTTGAAACGGGTCTTTGCCATACGTTCAGGCGTACTTCCCCAGCGGTGCCTTTGGGCCTGAGATTCTGCCTGCTGCCAGCCCCCGGGAGAACCGCTCTTTCATTCACGGGTGATCTGCGTACCTTTGATATTCAAAACGCCCCGAACCCCCGAACCTTGCTATGAACCGGTTTATCCCGTACAACATCACGCTGCAGCTGCTCCAAAAGATCAGGGAAGAGGCCCTGCCCGCCACGTACGAGTATGACAAGCACCGCCTCCTGCTGCAAGATGCCCAGGGAAACGACCTGGTGCATCTTCGGTTGCCCCTTACCCTGCCGCCCGTGCCGGCCCTGGCAGCTCCCGTGGTGCCACCGGTCCATTACGTGATCCTGCTGATTCAGGC
The DNA here is from genome assembly GCF_016924645.1 of Rufibacter psychrotolerans. Lineage (GTDB taxonomy): Bacteria > Bacteroidota > Bacteroidia > Cytophagales > Hymenobacteraceae > Nibribacter > Nibribacter psychrotolerans. Next base: position 233,438 of record NZ_JAFFJV010000004.1, read on the forward strand.
GGGGAACTGCGCCCTGGGCTACTTTGAAAACGGGATCAACCTGGACCACAAAGTGTACCGGTCGTACATGGTGCGCAAGAAACAGGGCAAAAGCCAGGTCAAGTACCTCAAGACCAAAGGCAAGTCACGGGCAGGCTCGCGGGTGCGGCTGGGCGAAACGGCCGAATTCTTTGAGAACATCAACGGGCGCCTGCAGGACTACTTTCTGGAACACGAGGTGCACCGCATTGCCCTGAGCTGCTCCAAAACCCTGCTCCCCTTCCTGTACGACTCCAAAGTGCCCACCCCTTTTGACAAGCGCGATCCGCGCCTCTACAAGATCCCCAAACACGTGCACACGCCCATCTACGAGGTACTCATGGACGTGAACCGCTTCCTGCAGCGAGGCGAACTCATCTACGAACCCCAGCACCACTCCCTGGTAGAAACTCTGGTCCCGCCCCATGCTCCTTTAGAAGACCTTTCAGAGGCCTTTTCTGAAGACGAGGAAGAGACGGAGGATTTCTATCCTGGGGAGTGGTAGCGGAGGCAGTGATACAGTAACAGTTTAGTTGTTATCCCTCGCTCGCCTCCGGCGAGTGTGCGCTATCGGGCGGCCCCTGGCCGCGTTGCTAGAAAGATATCTGGTCAAGTTCCCAGCGGCGAGACGCCGCGCAATTTCTCACACTCGCCGGAGGCGAGCGAGGGAAGAGTTGGGTAACGGATAGCACTTCGTCTGATTTAGAAAATTCCAGGAAGCGATAAATGTCAAGCCAAAAGTAAAGCGGGGCGCTATCGGGACATCTGTCCGCAATGCGGGAGTTTACGCGTTTTAGGCCTGTTTTTGCAGAAAGTGATTTGAAACAGGTAATGTGCGTCTTGAAGCAGAAGCCAGTCAGCCAAACGTAATTACCGGCACGGCGGCGAGACGCCGCCTGATTTCTCACACTCGCCGGAGGCGAGCGAGGGGAAGAGTTGGGGAAAGATCATGTTCTTACCCCTGCAGAACGATCCCTGAAGGGAGCCACTAGAAAGCAACCCAAAAAAGGCTATTGGCAAAGAACAGAACAACAATCAACTGTACAGCCTTAACAGCCCTCAAACGCGCAACGTACGACACCTAACCAACTCACCCCGACTACAGCCACTTCTTTCGCTTGAAATACCAGAGGAATGACAGGGAAGACAGGAGCATCATGCCCAGGGCAAAGGGGTAGCCGGCAATCCAGCGGAGTTCGGGCATTACGTCAAAGTTCATCCCGTAGATGCTGGCGATGAGCGTGGGGGGCATGAACACCACCGTCATTACCGTGAAGATCTTGATGACTTGGTTTTGCTCAATGTTCACCAGACCCATGAAGGTGTTCTGCAGGTACTCCAGGCGCTCAAAGCTGAACTGGGTGTGCTGCAGGAGCGAGTTGATATCTTTGATGATGATGCGGAGGCGCTCTTTCTCGGGTTCCTCAATGGAGTAGCTGCGCAAAAGGGAGGAAACCAGGCGCTGCTTGTCCACGATGCTTTCCCTGATCAGGATGGAGTTTTCCTGGAGCTCGGTGATGCGCAGGAGCACCTCCTCTTCAATGGACTGCTCCTTCACCAGGCGCTTGCTCACCACGTTGGTGGTGCGGGACAGGAGCTCAATGAAATCGGCATCGTGGTCAATCTGGGTTTCCAGCAGGAGCAGCCAGATCTGGATGGCTTTGGTGGCCGAGCTGCGGAGCGTCTTCATCTTCCGTACCGCCTCCCCAAACGACTTCATCTCGGTGCGGCGCAGCGTGAACAGAATGCCGTTCTTCAGGATGAAGGAAACCTGGCGCGTGATGTAGGAGCCTTCCTGGTGCATGACAAAGGCACTGTTGGCCTCAAAGATAGAATCGTCTTCAAAGTAGCGCGAGCTGCTCTCTATCTCGGCGGCCTCCTGCTGGGTGAAGAACTCAATCCCAAACTCCTCCTCCACCCGCCGCTGCTCATGGTCGGTGGGCGACTGCAGGTCTACCCACACAATCCGGCCCTTCTCTTCGTCGTGGAAGCTCTCCGGGTTTTTCTCCCAATGCACCTCGCCGCCCTTACTGTAGAAGCTTCTAATCATCTCTGCTTTTTTGGAATTCGCCCCGCCCTTTTTGCGGGGCCTGGGGCTTTTCTGCGCCTGCAAACTTAGAGAAATATGTTTGGATAGGAACAGAGAAAATGCAGGCTTCCCCGCCCCGGGCCAACAAAAACCGGGTAAGATGGTACTAAACCGGCCCCATGGCGGCCCATCTGCCCTGAACACTCAGGGCAGATGGCATTTTTACGGCTACATCGCGGGCATAAATCCGGGGCTCGCCCCACAAGTGGGCGGGTTTTTCCTGCAATTTTTCTACCCGCCAACTCTGGGGGAGCCCCACTCTAAAACGGTCTGTTTCTGTTTTGGGCCGAAATGCCAGAATTAGCTAAAAAATATGGGCCCTTGGTGCAACGGTAGCCGCGGGGACTAGTCTTTAGATTGTACCCGCTGCCACTACCAACGCTTACTTAAATCATACTCCTTCTATGAAAAAAAGAACTACCCTCTTTTTGGTGGGACCGCTATGCCTTTGCCTTTGCGTTATCACGCAGGCCTGGGCCCAAACCACCGGTACGGCCCCCGCCGCGCAGCCTCCTAAAGCCCCCGGAAAGATCTCGGGCGTGCTGCTGGACTCCCTCACCGCCAAGCCCATTGAGTACGCCACCGTGGCCCTGCTGGACCGGGTCTCCAAAAAATCATTGGACGGCACCCTCACCAATGCCCAGGGCCAGTTCACCCTCACGGGCGTGCCCGCCGGGGAATACAGCCTGTCCATCAGCTTTATTGGGTACCATACCAAAGCCCTGCCCCGGGTCACCGTCACCGCCCAGAATCCCGAGGCGCAGGTGGGCACCATCAGGCTGTCCATGGTGGCCACCAAACTGAAGGAAGTAACCGTAGAGGCGCTCCGGCCCACCATCACGCAGGAAGCCGATAAAATGGTGGTGAGCGTGGAAGGCACCGCCCTGGCGGCGGGCAGAACGGCCTACGACGTGCTGGCGCGCTCGCCGGGGGTGTTCATAGACCAGGAAGGCAACATCCAGCTGAACGGTCGCTCGGGCGTCACCATCATGCTGGACGGCAAGCTCACCTACCTTTCGGCGCGGGACCTGCGCAACCTGCTGGAGGGCATGCCCGCCGAGAACCTCAAGAACATTGAGATCATCACCAACCCGTCGGCCAAGTTTGACGCCGAGGGCGCCTCGGGAATCCTGAACATCAACCTGAAGAAGAACGAGATCAGGGGCATGAACGGCAGCGTGTACGCCGGCTATACCTACAACGGGTACCAGCACGCCTACTCCTCGGGCACGGCCCTCAACTACAAGGCGGGCAAGTGGAACTCCTTCCTGAACCTGGACCAGGCCCGGCGCACCTGGGGCCGGCAGGCCACCTTTACCCGGGTGTTCTACGGCGAGCAAAGTACCACCTACTTTGACCAGGTGGCCTTCGGGAATACCGTGGTGCAGGGTCCGCCCTCGGTGCGGGCCGGCACCGACTACAGCCTCACCGACCGGCACAGCATTGGCGTGATGGGCTACTTTGTGACCAACAAGCTGCACGGCGATTTCCTGACCGACACCTACACCGGCGACGGCCCGCAATCCCCCAACCGGTACATTGACGCCAACAACTTCAACACCAACCGGTTCACCAACCTAACCGGCAACCTGCACTACCAGGGCAAGCTGGACACCGCGGGCACCACCCTCTCGGCCGATATTGACCTGGTAAAGATCACCAACCGGGGGCACGCCAACTTCTACAACAACTTTGTGGACCTCACCGGCGTCCGGCCAGACTCGCTGGACTTTCTCTTTACCCAGACGCCCAGCGATTTTGACATCTTCGCGGCCAAGGTAGACTTCAGCCATCCGTACGCCAAAGGCAAGAAAATAGAGTTGGGCGTGAAAGCCAGCCGGGTGGCCTCTGACAGCGATTCCCGGTTTTACTTCAACAACGCCGAGGCGCTGGTGCTGGACCCCAGAAGGACCAACCACTTCTTGTATGACGAGGCTATTTACGCCGGCTACGTGAACTGGAGCGGGAAACTGGGCGAGAAGTACTCCCTGCAGGCGGGCCTGCGGGCCGAGCATACCCTTTCCACGGGCGAGTCGCTCACCACGGGCCAGAAAACCGACCGCAACTACTTCAGCCTGTTCCCCAGCGTGTTTGTGCAGCAGAAGGTGAGCGAGAACTACCAGGTCAACTACAGCTACAGCAGACGCCTGCAGCGCCCCAACTACGGCAGCCTCAACCCTTTCCTGGCCTACCGCGACCCCTACACCTACTGGCGCGGTAACCCGTTCCTGCGGCCCCAGTACACCCACGCCTTCGGGGTGACCCAGACCTACAAGAAAGAGTACAGCCTGGCGCTCACCTACCAGCTCATCAGGGACAACATGGCCGAACTGGCCCTCCTGGATGCCGAGCGCGTGACCACCATCTACACCATCGGCAACGTAGACAACGCCTACAACCTGAGCCTGACGGCCAATGCGCCCATCAAGATCATGAAGAACTGGGACACCCAGAACACCGTCCTGGTCTCGTACAACAAGTACAAGGTCCAGCTCAACGGCGAAATGGCCACCAATGACCAGGTACACTACATGGCCCAGACCAGCAACAACATTCTGCTGCCCCACAAGGTAAAGCTGGAGGTGAACGCCGGCTACCGCGGACCGGGCGCCTACGGCATTTACCGGGTAGACAGCCAGTGGTGGCTGAACGTGGGCGTGAAGAAAAGCTTTCTGGAAGACAAGCTGGACGTGTCTGTGAACGCCAATGACCTCTTCAAGGGCATGCGGGTGAAGATCTCCACCGTGGGCCGCAACGTGCACGAGTTTGACCAGTACTTCAGGGCCCGCAGCGTGGGCGTGAGCTTGCGCTACAACTTCAGCCGCGGCGATAAGTTTGACCCCAAACGCCGCAACAACACCCTGGACGAGGTAAACCGTACCTAAGCCTGGTGCGCACGAACTTAAGTGGACCACTTTTGCTGAAGATGGAGATAGGTAAACCGCACCTAAGCCTGGTGCTTACCTTCCTCCTACACCAGCAGCGCCCTCCCGTGATAAGCGGGAGGGCGCCGCTGGTCCAAAGGCGCTGCCGCTGTACCGTCCCCGAAGCGGCCCAACTTTCAGCACCTTGGTGTTGGTTTTTGGTTATATTGCGACATGTTTGCACAAGAAGTACGGCTAGGGAATTTGGTGTATGAGGCAGGGAAACCTGTGGCGCTGGACCAGCGCAAACTCATCGCGCTCTTATCTGAAGCCGATGCCGATTTTGCCCCCATTCCCCTCACCGAGCAGTGGCTCACCGGAGCCTCCTACAACGCCCTGGAGCATGAGTACATGTTTCCGCAGCTGAGCCAGTGGGCGCTGGACCCCGAGTACAAAGAGATTGTGTTCAACGGCGGCTACATTGCCACCAGTGCCCCGGTAGAATACGTGCACCAACTGCAGAACTTCTTCTTTGTCATGACCGGCCAGGAGCTGGAACTGCCCCTCCAGAACTTTCTTTAAATCGCCCCTTTACGCCACCCCCTTCCGTTTTGGGGCTATTTTATGATAAATGACCTGAAAACGTGGGTGCCGTTTGTGCTGCTTTTTCGCAGTTGCGCTTAGCGGTTGTAGGCTATCTCGGCCTGGGCGAGGCCCTCCGGGGTAAGGCGGCAAAAGAGGGTCCCTTCGGGGGCGTGGTCCAGCTCTACCAGGTTCTTGTAGTGCAGGTCCCTGATTTCCTGTTCAATCTCGCCCAGCGAGAGGCCCGGGGTATTTGCTGAAATGGCCGCCGCATCAATGGGCCAGGTGGTCTTGGTTTCCTGGTCTTTTACCACGGCATACATCGCCTTTAAGATTCTGCTTTCTTTTGCCATTGTTCCTGGTTGTGCTAAGGTGATTACTCCTGGTTTTTCTCGCTCTCACTCCCCCGCCGCAAACACCAATTTTCTGGTGCGGTTTTCGGGAAGAGGGTGCGAAGGGTAGCCCAGGGGCAAACCCCCAAACGGCCACTTGCAGTACTACGCAAAAAAGTAAGGAATGACTACAATACGACCCAACGCCTGAGGCAGCCACAGGAACGCCCCGCTTGTTTTAGGCTCTTTTTTAGGAAAAAAGGCCCGAAACAAGCGGGGCGTTAAATAGTAGGCCTATGCTGACATCACAGCCTCAATCCATCCTGAGGTTCAGGACCGGGTTGATGGTGGCGGCTTTGATGGCCTGGTAACTGACGGTCAGGAAAGCTACGGCGGCAGCCACTACGCCGGAGACCAGGAACGCCCATACCGGCATGTCAATGCGGTAGGCAAAGTCCTGCAGCCAGAGGCGCATGGCGTACCAGGCCAGCGGGAAGGCGATGACCGCGGCAATGAGCACCAGCACCAGAAAATCCCTGGCCAGCAGCCCCACAATGCTGGAAGTCTCGGCACCCATGATCTTCCGGATGCCGATTTCCTTTTTGCGGCGCTCGGCGGCGTAGGCGGCCAGCCCGTACAGCCCCAGGCAGCCCACAAAAATAGCCATGGCGGTAAAGATCCAGAGCAGCGTTTTAAGCTTATCCTCGGCTTTGTACATGGCCTCAAAGTTCTGGTCCATGAACTTGTACTCAATGGGGTACTCGGGCGAGAAGGTGTTCCAGACTTCTTTCACGTGCGCCAGCGCCGCCGCCACGTTTTCGCCCTTCAGTTTTACGGCCACTTTCCAGTTGGCCCCCGGGAAGATCTGCAGCACGGCTGGCTCTACCTTGTCAAAGAGGCTCTTGAAGTGGAAGTCTTTCACCACGCCAATTACCTGGCCGGACTTAATGGAATCAGAGCCGTCATCGGTCCAGGCTTTCCATTCCATTTTTTGCCCCAGGGCCTGTTCAGGCGTGCCGAAGCCCAGTTCGCGCACGGCGGTCTCGTTGAGCATAAAGGCGGCGTCTTTATCGGTGGGCCGGTCTTTGGAAAAGGCCCGGCCGGCTACCATCTTCAGCCCTAAAGTTTTGATATAATCATGGTCTACCATGAGGGTGGTCACCCCATGATGCACCCGCTGCCCGTCTTTGAGCACATCAATGCTTTCACCGGCGGTGGCGTCCCCGGGGAACCCGTACCCGATGGAAACGCTGGCCACGCCGGGCGATTTGGCCAGCTCGGTTTTAAAGGTCTCGTAGTTCTGGAACATATGATCGCCCCGCATGGGGAAGAACAGGATCTGGTCGCGGTTAAAACCCAGGTCTTTGTGGTGCAGGAAACTCACCTGCCGGTACACCACCAGCGCGCAGACAATAAGGAAGATGGAGAGGGCAAACTGCACCACAATGAGTCCGTGCCGCAGCCAGGGCGTTCTGCCCGGTTTTCCGCCGTTCACCACCGCCCCTTTGAGCACGCTCACGGGCTTAAAGTTGGCCAGCACCAGGGCCGGGTACAGCCCCGCCAGCAGCCCCACCACCAGCACCAGGGCCAGCAGCAGGAGCAACAAACCCGGGCTGGTGAACACGTTGAACGCCATTTCCTTCTCGGTGAAGGTGTTGAGCGAGGGCAAAGCCAGGGAAGTGAGCGCCGCCGCAAATACCACGCTAATGCCGGTGAGCAGCAGGGTCTCGCCCAGGAACTGCAGCATGAGCTGGTGCTGGCTGGCCCCAACGGTCTTGCGCACGCCCACCTCCTTGGCCCGCTGCAGCGACTTGGCCGTGGCCAGGTTTACAAAGTTGAAGCACGCAATGAGCAAGATAAACCCCGCAATAATGCTGAGCGCCTTTACGTAGGTGATGTTGCCCCGCAGCGCCTGGTCATACTTAAAGCTGGCCGAGTACAGGTGCACCTGGTGCAGCGGCTGGAAGAACGGCAGGTACTCAAAGGGTTTGTTGGTCTCGGGGTCCAGCTGCTTTTTCACCATGCCCCTGAACTTGGAGAGCACAAAGGCCGGGTCGGTGCCTTCTTTCAGCTTCACGTAGGTGTAGAACTGCTGCCATCCCCAGCTCTGCATGCGCTGGGCGGGGAAATTGTAGGCGGCCATGGGGTAGACGAAATTGACCGGCAGGTGGAACTTAGGATTGCTCTCAAACACGCCCTTCACCAGGAGCGGCGTCTTGTTGATGGTCACCTTCTGGCCCACGGGGTCTGCCTCCCCAAAAAACCGCTGCGCGAACTTGTCAGAGACTACCACCGAGGTAGGATCGGCCAGGGCTTTCTCGGGCGAGCCGTGAATGAACCGCAGGGGAAAAACCTCAAAAAACGTGGGGTCGGCTCCCATGCCGCCGGTTTGGTAGATCCGTTTGCCGCCGGCCTCCACCAGGATCTGCTCGGTCCATTGCTGCATGAGAATGCGCGTGGTGGTCTCTACCTCCGGAAAGCTCTCCTGCAGCGTGGTCCCGAACATGGGCGGCACGCTCGCCATCTGAGCGGTGGCCTCGTCGGTCACCGTGTTGTTGTACACGCGGTACACGCGCTCCCCTTGCGGGATGAACTTGTCGTACTGCAACTCATCATAGACAAACAGGCCAATGAGCAGGCAGGCGGTCAGGCCCAGCGCCAAACCGGCAATATTGATAAAGCTGAAGGCTTTGTGCCGGAGCAGGTTGCGGTAGGCTACTTTGAAGTAATTCTTGAACATGGCGGTACAGGTAAAACTAGGTCTCTGTTTGCGTTGGTAGTAATTGCTCCCTGCCGCCCCCGCTCAGAAAGTATTGAGCGGTCCGCTCAGCATTCGCAGGAAGGACGAAGCCGGGAGAAGTTGACCTCAGGAAGAAAGTCTGGTCTTTGGGTCTGGTACTGCCAGCGCACACCTTGTGCCAAAGCTGTTTTTGGCTTATTTTCAGCTATTTACCCCTGAAACGCCCCGGGCCAGCGTGCAGAATCGCGCTTGCAGTGTGCGTTTTCGCACGCCCGTGCTGGACCTGGGGCCGCAAAAACGTTGGGGATGAAGCTTTTGCGAAACTGGCACAATCCTAGTACCTTTTTAGGTAAATCGGCCCTGCTCCCCCGCCGGGGCAAGATGCAAGCCTGCGGTGCGGGCGGCGGTGGCGGTTTTGAGGGTCTTTTTCAGAAAACAGCCCCCAAACAGCCAGCCTGGCGCCCCAGGCAAGCACCACCGCCGCTTACGGCCCAGGCTAGCCTGTACACCCTATTACGTTTTACCCATGCAACTAAAGAAAGCCACGGTTCTTGTCATTGACGACGACCCCGACGTGCTCACCGCGGTGCGGTTGCTCCTGCGCCCGCTGGTGAAGGAGATTGTGACCGAGAAAAACCCCGAGCAGCTGCCAACGCTGCTGCGGCACCAGGCCTTTGACCTCATCTTGCTGGACATGAACTTTGTTTCCTCCATTAACACGGGCAACGAGGGCATTTACTGGCTCAAGAAGATCAGGAGCCTGGGGTCAGAGGCCGCCGTGGTCATGATCACCGCCTACGCCGACATTGACCTGGCCATCCGCTCGCTTAAGGAAGGCGCCTTTGACTTTGTGGTGAAACCCTGGCACAACCAGAAACTGCTGGACACCCTGCAGGAGGCCATCAGCGGAAAGGCCAAAGGCGCGGCGGCGGCCGCCATGCAGGCCCCTAAAAGCGGGCCGGGCGTAGAGCTGCTGGGCGAGTCAGAGGCCATGCAGGAGATTTTCTACAAGATCAGGAAAGTGGCCCCCACTGATGCCAACATCCTCATTCTGGGCGAGAACGGCACCGGCAAGGAGCTCATCGCGCAGGCCATTCACCAGCACTCCCTGCGGGCCGACAAACCCTTTGTGAAGGTAGACGTGGGCGCCCTCACTGAGTCTTTGTTTGAGAGCGAACTGTTCGGGCACCGGAAAGGCGCCTTCACCGATGCCCGCGAAGACCGCACCGGCCGGTTTGAGGCCGCGCACCGGGGCACCATTTTCCTGGATGAGATTGGCAACATCTCGCTCGCGCAGCAGGCCAAGCTGCTGAGCGTGCTGCAGAACCGGCAGGTGCTGCGGCTGGGCTCCAATGAACCCGTGCCCATAGACGTGCGGCTGCTGTGCGCCACCAACGTGCCCCTGGCCGAGCTGGCCAGCGAAGCCCGTTTCCGCAAAGACCTGATCTACCGCATCAACACCGTGGAGATTGTGGTGCCGCCCCTGCGCCAGCGGGGCCAGGACGTGATTTTGCTGGCCCAGCACTTTATGCGGCAGTACGCCGGCAAATACCTCAAGCCCACGCTGGAACTTACCCGCCGGGCCGTGGAGAAGCTCAAAAGCTACCCTTTTCCGGGAAACGTGCGCGAACTGCAGTACGCCATGGAGCGCGCCGTGATCATGGCCGATGGCACCGCCCTGGATGCCCCCGACATTATCTTCTCGCCCCTGGAAACCGCCCCCACCCCCGAAACCCTGACGCCGGTCACCAACCTGGAAGAACTGGAGAAGGCCACCATCATCAGGGTGCTGGAGAAACACAACGGCGTGCTCACCAAAGCGGCCAAGGAGCTGGGCATTACCCGCACGGCGCTGTACCGAAGACTGGGCAAGTATGAACTTTAAGCATTTTGAGGGCAAGCTCCTCCTCCGGATGGGCCTGCTGCTGGTTACCCTGAGCCTGCCGGCCTGGATGATCCAGCAAGGCTGGGCCGAGGTGCTGGTCTTTCTGGTGCCGCTGGTGCTCTACCAGCTGTATGAGTTTTTTGGCTTTGTGCGGCAGGCCCAGGAAGAACTGAACCTGTTTCTGGAGGCCATCCAGTACCGCGACTTCTCCCGGTATTTCAGTGAGAAAGGCACCTCGGCGCAGCTGCTCCACCTACGGCGGGGCTTCAACCAGATTAATGACACGTTTAAGAGCCTCAACAAGGAGCGCGAAACCGAGCACCAGCACCTGCAGAAGATCCTGGAGCTGGTAGACACGGGCATCCTGTCGTACAACCTGGACTCGGGCGAGGTGGTCCTGATGAACGAGGCCCTTAAAAAGCTGCTGCAGGTGCCCTTCCTGAAAAGCATTCACGCGCTGGGCAAGCGCGATCCGGCGCTCTTTGAGGTGGTGCTGCGCTTGCAGCCGGGCGAACCCAAAATCACCACCGTGCACCCCGTGCACCTGGAACGCGATTCCTATAAGGTGCTGCTGTCGGCCACGGCTTTCCAGAACGAGGGCAACACGTACAAGCTGATCGCTTTCCAGAACGTGAACGAGGCCCTGGACGAGACCGAGTCGCAGGCCTGGCAGAAGCTCCTCAACGTGATGACGCACGAGATCATGAACTCCATCGCGCCCATCTCGTCCCTGGCCGATACCCTGAAAACCCGCCTGCAGGAAACCGGTCCAGAGGGCCCCTCGGCGGTAGACCTGGAAGAGCTGGAGGTGGGCATTGGCACCATCCGGCGCCGCAGCGAGGGCCTGCTCAAATTCGCCCAGACCTACCGCAACCTAAGCAAGATCACGCAGCTGCACCTGGAGGAGGTCTTTATCATTGACCAGTTCATGAGCCTGCAGCGCCTCATGCAGCCCTCGCTGGCCCAGAAAAACATCACGCTGGAGATTCACCAGAAAGACCCCGACCTGAGCCTACAAGCCGATGCCAACCTGCTGGACCAGGTCCTGATCAACCTGTTGGTGAACGCCATGGATGCCGTGAAAGACCGCCCCGCCCCCAAGATAACGCTCTCGGCCTACCAGGCCCCCGACGGCAAGCTGGTGATCAAAGTAACCGACAATGGCCAGGGCATGCCCGAGGAAGTGCAGGAGAAGATCTTTATCCCGTTCTTCAGCACCAAGAAACAGGGCAGCGGCATTGGCCTGAGCCTCTGCAAACAGATTGTGCTGCTGCACCGGGGCACCATACAGGTACAGTCCATCCAGGGGGTGGGCACGGCCTTCATCCTCCGGTTTGGCTAAGGAAAGGCAGTCCTTTGATGGATTTCAGCTATTGGCTAAGGCTGTTCCTGCCAGGCTGTTTCAGGGCTTTTTTCAGGAAATCGTCCTTAAAACGGGCAGACAGTCTGGCCGGGCAGCGGGCCGTTTTTGCACCACGGGGCGAGCATTACTTCTGCCACAGCCGCCGCATGGCCAGCAGACCCAGCAAGGGCCCTAGGGCCAGGAACAGAAACCAGTAAGTGGGCGCCACCGCTTCCTGCACACTGCGCAGGAACTGGATGCTCACAATGGTGATGGCAAAGCCCAGGGAATTGACAATGGTGAGCGCGGTTCCTTTGGCATGGGCCGGGGCATTCTGAGCTACCAGCGTGGAGAATTGCGGCGAGTCCATGACCACGGCCAGGCCCCACACCAGCAGCAACCCCAGGAACCACCCCAAAGGCAGGTCATACAGCCACGGCGACAGCAGGCAACACCCCAGCGAAACAGCCAGGGCCCACCCCGCCGTCTTGCCGCTCCCGATCTTGCCGGAAAGATAGCCGCCGGCCACGCAGGCCACCGCCCCCACCGCAATAATGGTAAACGACAGCAAGGGATTGTTAAGCGGAGTCTGGGGATGCGTCTGGGCGTACAGGGCCAAAATCACGGGCACAAAGGCCCAGAAAGTGTACAGCTCCCACATGTGCCCGAAGTACCCAAACGCGGCGGCCCTGAATTCTTTTTGCCTGAAAATCTGGAAAAAGGCCCTGAAATCGGGTTGGGTGCTGCGGCTGCGGTAAGGTCCGTCTGGCACCAGCCAGCACAACCCCAGCCCGCCCAGCACCGCCAGGCCCGAGGTAGCCCAGATCACGTATCGCCACGGCAGCCCTTCGGTAAGGCTTTTGAGCAGGTGCGGAAAGGCCGTGCCCAGCACCAGGGCTCCTACCAGAAAGCCCAGCGCCTTGCCCAGGCCTTTCTGGTGGTAGTCGGCGGCTATTTTCATGCCCACCGGGTAAATGCCCGCCAGACAGAAGCCCGTGAGAAACCGGGACAGCAGCAAGGAAGAAAGCCCTTCGGCCCCCAGCAAACTCAGGTTACACCCCGCCCCCGCCAGGGCGCACACCAAAAACACCCTGGAGGGCGAGAACCGGTCTAAAACGGTGAACACGGCAAACACCAGCGTACCCAGGATAAACCCCAACTGCACCGCCGACGTGAGATGGCTGAGCGCACTGGCCTCTAAGTGAAACTGCGGAATCAACTCAGGCAACACCGCATTGCCCGCGAACCATAAAGCGGTGCAGGCAAACTGGGCCAGGACAATGGTGGGGAGAATGTGTTTTGCGGGCGGATTGGTTTTCAAGAACAGGATGGTAATGTCTGGCGCAAATTGTCCCTTGTACAGCAGGAACCGTTGATGGGCAAAGTATTACTTTCTTTTCTTAGCTCAAGGAGCTTTCGCACCAGCGGGTGTTTTTCAATCCCTTTTATCATTTCTAACCTTCTTTTGCCAACCCGCCGGTCCACAACTGCTAATGCGCGAAGAATGGGATTGTGGCTGGTGAGGGCAGAGTCAATGTCAAGGTGGATGAATCTCCAGGCTGATTCAGCAAAATCATACTTGGAGAATTCACCTCGTTCCATGATTTTCCCTTCGGTCCGGTTAGAGTCGTTGAGTGGTTCGTGGGAGATGTAACCAGTATCAGCAAGCGCGTTGGAGTAACTCTTGAACTCTACCCAGGTATCCTGATTAGAAAAATTCACCAGTTCTTTTCCGTCAAAGGTTACCCATGCTCTTCCCAGATAGCCTATCGAGTGCTCATAGGTGGTTAGATGATAGTCCAGCCGGTGCTTTATGGTATCGGCAAGTCTATCATGAAGTTCTTTTCTAAGCTTACTCCATTTCATCTGTTCTATATTTTGCCCCAATCGGTACGGGTATGGCAGTAGGCGGGGATATGTAGCACAAAAGGTTCTATCGAAGAACGAAGGTTGAACCTTGTGCCAATGCCCAATGGAAGCTGTTAAGCCCCGCTTTTGACAATATCATATTCGGCGTTTGTTAATTTGCCCGGCTATACTTGTTCCTTATGATTCGGGTCAAAATCTACCATCCATTCAATTCCATATTTATCTCTGAACATACCAAAGTAGGAACCCCAAGGACTGTCAGAAATAGGCATTTCAATTTGCCCTCCTGCCGAAAGCCCATTGAATAACTTGTCAGCTTCTTCTTTGCTTTCCGCCGTTATTACAATTTTGCTTCTGTTCTCATTTTCGTTTGTTCGCCCCAGTACTTCAGGTACATCATTCGCCATCAAAATGCTTTTACCAATTGGTAAAGCGATGTGCATTATTGTATTCGCTTCATGTTCTGCTACTGGAAATTCAGCACTTGCTAAATCTTTGAAACGCACTATAGCTGCGAACTCCCCGCCAAATACTGCTTTGTAAAAATTGAATGCTTCTTCTGCATTGCCGTTGAAATTAATGTGTGGATTGATACTTGCCATAATTTTAATTGTTATTGAAATTAAATTTTGTAGTTAATCTACTTCTTCACCCTCGTGTCCAAAAGTTTTTAGTAGTCGAGGATTTTTAATGTATTGTCTGTTTGTAGTGTGTCGCTGTACAATGACGCCTGGCGTACTAGTGCATGAGGCGTGCAAGGCCATCGGTCAAAGCCTGGCGTTTGGGTGTTGTTATAAGCTGGTTTTTCTATTCCATTTCACCAGCTTGTTCTGCAACTTGTATAGCTTGAGCCATTACACTCTCATCTGACTTGACTACCGAGATCAACCTTCCTATTTTTTCTAGGCTTTCCTTGTCGGAACTCCAGATAGCTAATCCCTCTGCTTCATCGTCAAACCGAATTTTAGCTTCTATAGCTGGGTCTGACAATTGGATTGCTCCATAAATAATTCCAAGCCAGGTTGGTCCGCCTCCTTGATATCCTTTTTTACTTAAAAAAGCCAAGTGGCTATCTTTTTCATGGACATCGTAATAGTCAAGCCGGTACTCATTAGGACTAATTTCAACAAGAGTGCCTCTAATTGCCAGGTCTGGGTTATTTAATGCTAGTACTAATTTCTCGTTTTTAGGTGTCTGACTGCCTTTACTGCAACTCATAAGTAAAAGGAGTATAAATATGTAAAGGTGCTTCATCTAATTAATTTTATATTTAAACTAGCGTACAACGTCTAGGCTAAACGGCGGGCAAGGCCGTCGGCCGAAGACTGGCGTTTAGGTGTTGTTAAGTGACTTTGTTTTAGCTACTCTTAACTGAAAGATTCACCTGTGTTATACTCTACAGCCTCTGTTTCTTCTTCAGAGGTTTCGTAGAGCCCGTTCTTTAATTTCCAGAAAACATAAAGTGAACCCAGAGGAATTCCGAAAGCCCAAGCTGTATTCAAGTAGCCCACCATGGAAAAGCTTATACCAAGCATGATTTGAAAGTTGAGCAACTTGAAAAAAAGTCCACCTACTGCTGACCAGCCAATAGTGGGTACATTCAATAGAATGATGGCTAAGTACTTCTGCCATTTCTTCCTTAGGTTGCTCTTCCGCACTTTAATTATCATATAGATATTAAAGGCAAATACAGAAAGGGCTAATAGTCCAAAAATCCAAAAAGTGGTTAAGTTTGGGATGGGTTGCTTCACTTCCTGTAATTGGATATTGAGTATTTTGCCTGACTGGTCATCAAATAGTATTTGGAAGTAGCCGAACTCTTTTTCGTTTTCAAGTTGCAGGTATAAAATAGTTGTGTTAGGCAACTGCTTATTTTCCCCTGAAGTGAAGGTTTTCACTGTTTTTATAAAGGTGTATTCAAGCTCTTGTCCAAAATTATTAACCACCAGTTCTCTCAAAGAGCTAAGACCGCTTTTTAGGTTTTGAATGTCTGTCCCTTTTGCTGTTTCATGCTCCATAGCCATCAAGGAAACAGCCTTGTCATAATTTTCTTTAAGAACAGCACCTACAAAGTTTTTCGCGGTGTCTTTATACTCCAATGAATTACCTAGAAAGGTGCAACCTGCAAATAAGATTGTTAATACAAGAAGTAGGATTGATAATTTTAATTTTCTCATTCTTTAATTTTCAATGACACTTAACGGTTGGACTATGGCAAGTGGCGATTTTCAGAGCAAGTTCTTGCCGACCATGACAATGATAGCTATAGGATTCGGTGCGCTAAAAGCCTAGATTCACGCAGCCATTTGCTATAGCTTTTGTTAGCCACTGGTGTTTTCTTATTCTTTTAGATGTAATATACCGTCATTAATTCTGTTCAATATAGTTTCATAAACTTCCTTACCCAGGATTTTCTCAAAGACTGAATTGATGTCTAAATATATATTGTTTATTCTAAATATTTGGTCTTCTAGAAAAGGACTTTTCATTATAAAATAGCTCTCTGTTTTAGACTTTACGATTCCTAAAAACTGAGATTCGTTTTTGATGTCAGATATATCAATAATTCTTGTAGTTTGTGTCTCTGTGAGTTTTTCAGTAAAGCATTTGAACTCCAAGGAATCTTTATCAATAATGACTTTATTCTTTCTAGTCAAATTCCCCAATTCACTTGCAACGACGCTAAATTGTTCAATTTTATAAATTACAAGATTTTCTTTATTACATTTAGATTCCTCAAAATTAGATAAGTCAAAAACTGTTTTTTTAATCTTAACCAACAGATGTGGTAGAATTTCATAGATATTTTGGTGAGAAATTTCTAAAACTGTGTAATGCTCACCCTTACTATTAGTTAAATGCAGATCGAAAATTCCTGATCTGTTTCCAAACGAAAATGTATAATGAAACCCTTTACTTAGAAATGAATTTCCAAATACCAATTTATTCCCAAGGATCGTAAACCACAGGTTATTATTTAGTTTTATTTTATTAGCAATTTTATTCATGAATTGCACTTTTGGCTAACGGCTTGTATAAACGACGGCGAAGGCCGTCGGCCGAGATGACGTTTATACCTTGTTAGCGGTAGGCTTTTTTTACAATTCTTTGACTTGCGACTCTAAGTCATTTATATCTTCAAACTTTTGCAAGTAGAGTTTTTTGCCAGAGCTTTTCAATTCTGCAATTATTTCAAGTATTAGGTCGAATGGCTCAACTTCATGGCCGAACATGTTCTGGTCGAAATTAGTCCCTATCAGAAGTCCGTCATTGTTCATGCCTACACACCAATTCTCCAAAAACTCTGAGAGAGGTATTTCAGTCGGTGTATAGTTTGCCCATCCGTCCTTGGCGCATGCCTTTGCCAATGCTCTTTCTGACCAGAAACAAATCATCTGTATAGGATTATCGTCCTCGTCTTCGTAGTTGTTTGAACTTGAAGTAGCGAATCCTTCTTCACTTTCAAGTCCAATTACGATTTCTGTTTCGCAAATTTTCTTGATGAATCGTTCGTGTCTTTGCTTGACAATTATAGAATCCTGTATCATTTTATTTTTAAGCTTACCGCTAACTACTAGATAAACCGAACACATTCGGTTTATCCAACCAAATGTCTTTGGATAAACCGAATGTGTTCGGCTTATTAGCCATATAGTTTCAGTTAGATTATTGTTAACCAAACAAAAAGTAAGACATCTATTTATACCGCCACCGGTGCTTTAATCCCCGGCCACGGTTCATACTCTTCTAGCGTAAAATCCTCATAGGCAAACCCGAAGATGTCTTTCACGTCGGGGTTCAGTTTCATTTTGGGCAAAGGGCGCGGCTCGCGGGTGAGTTGCAGTTGGGTTTGCTCCAGGTGGTTGCTGTAGAGGTGCGTGTCGCCACCGGTCCAGATGAACTCGCCGGGTTGCAGGTCGCAGACCTGGGCCACCATCATGGTGAGCAGCGCGTAGGAGGCAATGTTGAAGGGCACGCCCAGGAACACGTCGGCGGAGCGTTGGTAGAGCTGGCAGCTTAGCTTGCCCTCGGCCACGTAGAACTGGAAGAACGCGTGGCAGGGCGGCAGTTTCATGTTGTTGACCTCGGCCACGTTCCAGGCGCTCACAATCAGGCGTCTTGAGTCGGGGTTGCGTTTGATCTGGTCAATGACCTGGGCAATCTGGTCTATGTGGCCGCCGTCGGGCGTAGGCCAGGAGCGCCACTGCGAGCCGTACACCGGACCCAGGTCGCCGTTGGCATCGGCCCACTCGTCCCAGATGGTCACCCCCCGCTCCTGCAGCCACTTCACGTTGGTCTCGCCGCGCAGAAACCAAAGCAGCTCGTAGATGATAGACTTAAGGTGCACTTTCTTGGTGGTCACCAGCGGGAAGCCCTCCTGCAGGTTAAACCGCATCTGGTAGCCAAACACACTGAGCGTACCGGTGCCGGTACGGTCTTCTTTCTTCACGCCATGGTCCAGAATGTGGCGCATCAAGTCTAAGTAAGCCTGCATGATTATAATTAGAAATTATGAATTAGAAATTAGAATTGGGTGAATCCATTGTGGGCTTGAAGATAGGAAAAAAGGAATTGACGGGCTCCCCCTTTACCAGCGGGAAATTTTAGTGCCGCTGTTTTTAGCCTGTTTTCGCCAAACCAAGCCTGAAACGAAGGGCAAGCGGATAAAAGACACAGGAACTGGATTGGTGCTCCCCTACCCTCTGCTGCTACAAAACAGGGAAAGCGGTTTCTCTCACTTTGTAGAGACTTGCAGAATGACAAAGGTGATGCGGTGGTAAAATGCTGAGGCGGCTTTTTGTGGACTGTGTAAGTGCAAGGGTTAAGCTCGCTTATGCACCAACATCCCCCTACCCCCTTTCAAAGGGGGACGAAATGCGTGCTGGACTTTAGTGAATCAGAGAAAGTTCCTTCTACAGCACCTGCACAGGGGCAGAGGCTTCCAGAGCCATCACCATGATCTCTAATACTTAATTCCCAGTTATTCATTCTCCTCCGTGTGCTGCCTTTCCTGCTTTTCACTCAGGGGCCAGATGTAGGCGGTGGACTGTTTTTTCCAACCGATGGCTTTGTAGAAGTCTCCCTTGCCCGGGGCAGCGGTGAGCGTGATGAAATGATAGTCCTGCAGTTTCTCCCGCAGCGTTTCCACGATGAACGAACCCACTCCCTCGCCCTGAAAGTCAGGATCTACCACCACGTCGGCCAGCATGGCGTAGTACTTCCCGTCGTCTACCGTCCGGCCGAAGGCTACTACCTCGTCGGCCTCATCATAGATAAAGATGGAATAGGAGCTTTTCTCAAAAGAGGCCTTTATGTCCTGGGGCTCTCGCTCAGACCAGCCTACTTTGGCGAAAATATCGTCCATCTTCTTCCAATCTATGGTCGCGTAATCGGGGTTGATCTTGTGTTTCATCGCTTAAAACCTTTTGCAAGTGGCAGGCAGGACCCTTATGCCCGGGTATGCTATGTGGTGCCGGGGAAGTCTCCCGCAGCCTCCAAGGGCACCTAGCAGGGCTTGCTCCAGGCCGGCTTCTTTGTACGCCCATCTTCCCAGGAAGTTCGGGCCTCTGGCCGATGCGGGCGAAAGGGTTGAGAACCCAGGTCCGACCTTCCCAGAACCTTTTCCTTGCTGCGCTCCTAAGAATGTTCTAGCGCCAACAAACAGCCCGCTCCTTGCTGCCTGCGGCTTGGATGAATAAACCGGAGCGCGGGCTTCCGGCTGGGGCGGGTCTTTGTCGGGTTTTCCTGCCGCGGGCGCAGAGGGTTTATGGCGAAAGCCCAGAAAAACAGTATTTAAACTTCAACAGTTTTTTTCCCGGCGCGTTGCTAAGGAGCTGTGGGTGCTGCCATTGCCGAATTATTTATATTGGCGCACCTTTTCACTAGCCAAACCTGACCTATGAAAAAATACCTGTGGATGGCGCTGGTCGCCGGAGCCTTGCTGTCTTGCCAGAAAAAGGGAGCGCCCGAGTCTGCCCCGGCCAACGTAGCCAACAACCAGCAGCTTGCCACCCTCTTTGACCAGTACTGGGACCAGAACGCGCGCTTTTTCCCCCTGGAGGCCACTGCCCAGGGCGACAACCGCTACAACCACCTCCTGCCCAACGACAACACCCGGGCGTTCCGCGACAGCCTGCAGCAGTACTACCAGCAGTACCTGGACCAGCTGCACCACTTTGAGCGCCAGGACCTGAACGCCAACGACCAGATCAGCTATGACATTTTTGAGTACGAGATGGAAACCCGCCTGGAAGGCCTGAAGCTGAATACCTGGATGATCCCGTTCCAGCAATTCTGGGGGCTGCCGCTCACCATGGGCCAACTGGGCTCGGGCACCGGCAACCAGCCGTTCAAGACCACCCAGGACTATGAGAACTGGCTGGGCCGGGTACAGGGCTTCACCGTCTGGGCCGACAGTGCCATCGCCAACTTCCGGAAAGGCCTGCAAACCGGCGTGGTGCTCCCCAAGCCGCTGGTGGTGAAAATGATCCCGCAGATGCAGAGCATGGTGGTCACAGACCCTACCCAGAGCCTGTTCTACGGCCCCATCCAGAACTTCCCGGCCGAGGTACCCGCCGCCGACCGCCAGCGCCTGACGGAGGCCTACCGGCAGGCCATCGCTACCCAACTGGTGCCCACCTATCAGAAACTGGCCCAGTTCCTGCAGCAGGAGTACCTGCCCAAAGCCCGCACCTCTACCGGCATTTCTGAAGTGCCGGGAGGCAAGGACCTGTACACCTACTACGTGAAGTACTGGACCACCACCAACCAATCGCCCAACGACATCTACAAAACCGGCCAGCAGGAGGTAAAGCGCATCCAGGGCGAAATGCTGAAAGTAAAGGAGCAGGTGGGCTTCAAGGGCAACATGGAGCAGTTCTTCACCTACCTGCGCAACAACCCCCGGTTCACGCCCTTCAAAACCCCCGAGGAAGTGCTGAATGCGTTCCGGTCCATCCAGGCCAAAATAGAGCCTAACCTGGCCAAAATGTTCGGCCGTACGCCCAAAACACCTTTTGAGATCAGGCAGACCGAAGCCTTCCGGGCCGCCTCCGCCTCGGCGGAGTACAACCAGGGCTCGCCCGACGGCAGCCGCCCCGGCATTTTCTACGTGCCCATCTTAGACGCCACCCAATTTGCCACCACCTCGGGCATGGAGTCGCTGTTCCTGCACGAGGCCATTCCGGGCCACCACTACCAGATCTCGCTGCAGCAGGAAAATGAGCAACTGCCCAAGTTCCGCCGGTTCAGCTGGTACGGGGCCTACGGCGAAGGCTGGGCCCTCTACACCGAGTCGCTGGGCAAGGAGCTGGGCCTCTACACCGATCCGTACCAGTACATGGGCGCCCTGGGCGATGAGATGCACCGCGCCGTGCGCCTGGTGGTAGACGTGGGCATGCACACCAAGGGCATGACCCGCGAGGAGGCCATCCAGTACATGCTGGCCAACATGGCCATTTCTGAGGAAGGCGCCATTGCCGAGATTGAGCGCTACATGGCCATTCCGGGCCAGGCCCTTTCTTACAAGATTGGCCAGCTGAAAATCAGGGAACTGCGCGACAAGTACCAGAAAGATTTGGGTGAGCAGTTTAAACTAGCCGCTTTCCATGATGAGTTCCTCAAAGACGGCACCATGCCGCTGAGCCTGGTAGAAAAGAAGATGGACGCCTGGGCCAAACAACAGAAGCAGTAAACTTCCCCCTCTTCCCTTTCTGTAACCACCCCAGAACGCCTGCCGCCCTCTCGCCGCAGGCGTTCTGTTTTAGGGCCCATTTGGTAGAAACAGGCCCAAAACCTAAGGGCGGCGTTGGATTTGCCCGGTCTCTCAGGTCCTGCCGTGGCGCTACCCACTGATTGGCATGTTTCAGCGGCGTTTTCCTGAAAACGGCCCTGAAACAAGCCCCAACTGGTAAAAGATAACTTTTATAGCACTTTTCAGGTATGGAACAGGGAAGATCTCCCGGAAGAGGTTCGGCCAAGGTTAGGCTTACTCCCCCGCTTTCCCGGGTCCCCCGCCTTCAGCCCCCCAGTGGCTCCTCATTTACAGCAGAACATACCTGCCGTTATACTGGTATCTGCTGTTTTTAGCGTATTTTTACTAGAATTTCACGCAGATGGCCCCTTATGGGCGGCTTACTGCCGCGAGAGTTTATTATTTAGCGCACCAATTCTATGAAGATTGTTTATTCTGCAGTAGTCGCGTTCAGTTTGTTGTGCACGGGGGAGGCCGCAGTGGCGCAGACCCTGGCCACGCCTCCGGCCACCAGTAAGGCTCCGGCCCCTTCTAATAAGCAGCAGGATTCTAAACTGGGCGCTAAGATCAACGCCATCATCAAGAAGCAGACGCCCACCACGCCGGCCCCGGCTGCCAAGCCCGCCAGCACCGCCGTGGCTAAGCCGCAGGCGGCCTCACAGGCAGCCGCCCAGGACAGTACTTCCCGGCCCGCACCCCGGCCCCAGTCTAAGGTAGACCGGCTCATTACTGAGCGGGAGCAGTTGGTGCTCAAGTATGATTACCTCAAGACGCAGGAAAACAACTTCTGGGGCAGGGCCTCCAAGGAAGACATGATTGCCGTGATTGATGCCCTCAAAGACATCCTGCGCAAAGACGAGCAGATCATCCACGCCGTGGAGCAGGCCAACCTGGAGACCCGCCGCAACGTGGCCCGTCGCGCCGCCGAGCTGGAAGCCGAGGCCAAGAAGCTCAACAGCCAGGTGCAGGGCGACAAACGCGTGATCACCGATAACATCTACGACCTGAAAAGCTCGGTGACCAACGCCCAGAACCTGCTCAAGCGCAAAGACCGCCAGATCAAAGACCTGGAAGAGCAGCTGCAAACCTCCAAAGACCAGAAATTTGAGCACGACGCCATTGCCGCCTTCTTCGCCATGCTGTGCGTGCTGCTGGGCGGCTACATTTTGCGGCTCAGGGGCAAGCTGGCCAAC
Source organism: Rufibacter psychrotolerans (assembly GCF_016924645.1). Classification (GTDB taxonomy): domain Bacteria; phylum Bacteroidota; class Bacteroidia; order Cytophagales; family Hymenobacteraceae; genus Nibribacter; species Nibribacter psychrotolerans. The sequence goes on from NZ_JAFFJV010000004.1 coordinate 256,105, forward strand.
TACACCCAGAAGAAGGTGAAAGCATGAGTGAACGCCTGGTGCCCGCCGCCAAATACCTCACTTACACCGAGGCCATCGGCCTCTACCATGCCCTGGAGCAGGTAGGCGTGGTGGCGCTGGTAAAGTCGTGCGGGCCGCCCAGCCTGCCCTTCGGCGATGGGCTGTACTACCAGCTGCAGGTGCAGGAAAAACACCTGGAGGCCGCCCAGCCCGTTTTAGCCGAGTTTTCCCAAAAACAAGCCCAAATCAGCGTAGAACCGCAGTTGTGCCCCAGCTGCGGTTCTGTGTATGTGTGGCCCGAACGGAATTTATCCTGGTGGAAAAAGGTTATCTATGCTGGCACCACCGTGTTCAAATGCCACGACTGCGGCCACTCATTTTTTGCGTAAAAACGTTGGTATCACGTATCAGGTAGCACGTACCAGGACCAGGTTACTGGCTACACGTAAACCCGTGATACCTGATACGCGCTACGCGATACCCAATTAGAATGGATAAGATTTTAAACGAACTACTAGACGTGCGGGCCCTGCTCAAGCTGGAGCAGGACGAAGACCGCAAGCAATACCAACTTAAGAACGCCCAGACCAGCATCACCGAGCGCAAGCGCCTGGGCATTTGCTGGTACCCGGTGCAGGTGATCAAACAGGAAGTGGGTTTCGGGAACAAGATGGTGGTGGAGCTGGAGCGTACCTCGGGCCGCGACCAACTCCACATGTTCCAGGCCGGCTCCTCGGCGGCGCTGTTCACCAACGGCGAAGGCGGCGCGCTCAGCGGCGTGGTGCTGGAGGTAAAGCGCAACAAGCTGCGCCTGGCCACTTCCAAGGAAGACCTCCCCGACTGGCTGGAGGGCGGCGCCCGCCTGGGCGTGGAACTCACTTTTGACGAGGTCAGCTACCGCGAGATGGAAATTGCCCTCATGAAGGTGATGGAGGCCGAGAAAAGCCGCCTGGCCCAGCTCCGCGACATTTTACTGGGGACCCAGCCGGCCGTGTTCCGCCGTGAGCGGCCATTCACCCCCATCGCCTCGCTCAACGATTCACAAAACGAGGCCGTGCGTAACATTGTGCAGGCCAAGGACGTGGCCATCATCCATGGGCCGCCGGGCACCGGCAAAACCACCACCCTGGTGCAGGCCATCCTGCAGACCCTGGAGGCCGGCGAACAGAAGCTGCTGGTCACCGCGCCCAGCAACACGGCCGTGGATCTGCTCACCGAAAAACTGGCGCTGCAGGGCGTGAACGTCATCCGCATCGGCAATCCGTCCAGGGTGTCTGAGGTGCTGCTGGAGCATACCCTTGACGCCCAGATCATGCACCACCGCGACTACAAACAGCTCAAGAAGCTCCGCAAGTCTGCCCAGGAATACAAGGCCATGGCCGGCCAGTACAAGCGCAACTTCGGGCACGAAGAACGCCAGCAGCGCAAGTTCCTCAAAGAGGAAAGCAAGCGCATCCTGGACCAGGCCAATGACATAGAAGACTATATCACCGAGGACCTGCTGGACCGCGTGCAGGTGATCACCTGTACCCTGGTGGGCTCGGCCAACCGCACCATCCGGCACCTGCAGTACGACACCGTGTTCATTGACGAAGCGGCCCAGGCCCTGGAACCCGCCTGCTGGATTCCCATTACCCGCGCCAACCGCGTGGTACTGGCCGGCGACCACCACCAGCTGCCGCCCACGGTGAAATCCATGGCGGCGGAGCGCGGCGGCCTGGCCCGTACCTTGTTTGAGAAGTGCGTGGAGCGCCAGCCCGAAACGGCCGTGATGCTCACCACCCAGTACCGCATGCACGAGCACATCATGGGCTTCTCCAACGGCCAGTTCTACCGTGGCGAGCTGCAGGCCCACGAAAGCGTGCGCACCGCTACCCTGCCCGACGTGCACCCCGTGTTTGAGCCCGGCCTCATTGTGGAGTTCATTGACACCGCTGGCTGCGGCTTTAACGAGCAGACCATGGGAGAAGGCAGCAGCACCGCCAACCCCGAGGAAGCCGACATCCTGATCAAGCACCTGGTGAACCTGCTCATGCCGTATGAGCCCGCGGGCAAGGACCAGGAACCAGAGCAACCGCTCCGCATTGGGGTCATCTCGCCTTACCGGGCGCAGATCAATTACCTCAACGACCAGGTGGAGCACCAGCCCAAGCTGGCCGACCTGCACGCGCGCAAGCAACTGTCGGTGGGTACGGTAGACTCGTTTCAGGGGCAGGAGCGTGACATCATGTACATCAGCCTGGTGCGCAGCAACCCGGAGGGCGAGATTGGGTTCCTGGCCGACATTCGGCGCATGAACGTGGCCATGACCCGCGCCAAGAAGAAAATGGTGATTGTGGGCGACAGCGCCACCCTGGGGCAGCATCCGTTCTACCAGGAGTTTTTGCAGTACGCCGAAAACCTGGGTGCGTACCGCAGCGCCTGGGAGCTCATGGGCACTGAGACCGAGTAAATCCTTTAAAGATTAATTTGCGTTAGAGGCAATGAAGGCGGCTTTACCAGGCCTCCTTTGTTGCCTCTTTCGCTAGTTGGCCGTTACCCGCTTACCAGGCATTGAACCAAAACAGTATCTAACAGAGAAGGCAGGTTATTTCCCGCGAATATATATCTTTACAAATACAACCCTAAAAAACCCAACACCAGATGAAAATAGAAGAGAACAAAGTGGTATCGCTCACCTACGAGCTGCGCGTAACAGACGAAGAAGGCGAAGACACTCTGGTGGAGACCGCCGACGAAGAAAACCCAATGGTCTTTTTGTATGGTGTGAGCGGCCTGCCCGAGAAATTCGAGCAGGAACTGGAAGGCAAATCGGCGGGTGATACGTTCAAATTCACCGTTTCCTCTGAGGAAGGCTACGGCGATTTAGATGAGTCAGCCATTGTGCCGGTACCCAAGAACGTATTTGAGATTGACGGAAAGATAGACGAGGAAATGGTGCAGGTGGGCAACTACATCCCCATGTCAGACAACGAGGGCAACCACATGCAGGGCCGCATTGTGAGCGTAGAGGCCGACCACGTGTTAATGGACTTCAACCACCCCCTGGCCGGCATGGACATGCACTTTGAAGGCAAAGTGATTGACGTGCGCGAAGCCACCAAGGAAGAAATCGCGCACGGCCACGTTCACGGCCCCGGCGGACACCACCATTAATCTAATTAAGAAGTAGAAACTGAGAATTAGAAATTGGGAATGTACCCGGTGCTTGATTCTCTTTAAGTATACCCTTATGAAGGGAAATTTTAGAAGGCCAATCTGTGGGATTGGCCTTTTTGTTTTGAGCCGTTTTAGCAGAAAACAGGGTGAAAATGGAGCTGCTTTCCGTTCTGCTTAACTTTTATAATTACAGTTGGCCGTCTGCAACACCTTCCCCTCGCTCGCCTCTGGCGAGTGTGCGTGATTGATCGGCCTCTGGCCGATGTGGGGATATAATGTGGAGTGCACCTAGCTGCGGGACGCCGCCCAATAGCTCACACTCGCCTGAGGCGAGCGAGGGGGCGGTGGTGGGGTGGGCTTTAGTTTGTTTACTCTTCGGTAGAGCTTTTTTAGAGCAAAGAATTCCTGGATGGCCATTCCAACAAATTAATGACTCCGTTTTTGAGCCGATTTCTTTAAGAAAGGCATCAAACCATTCTCCCAAAGGCATTTCTGGCGCGAGACTCCAGTCTCGTGACTTGGGATGATGCGAACGCTCCAGACTCGCCGGGAACCATGACCAGAAATAGGAACCATGCGCAGAAATACGGTTGCACCAGCATCATTGTCGCTGCTGCACAGCGAGGGTAGTCAGAGACTACCCGCCATCTCAAGTCACGAGTCAGAGACTCGCGCCATAGATTTAACGGCCAGGAACAGCCTAATTCCTAATTAAAAGGATTTGTTGTGCGGCGTAGGCTTGCAGTTGGGGGAAGAAGCGGTGAAATTCCTGTTGGTAGAAGGTGTAGTTTTCCAGCAGCTCCTCTCCTGCCGTTTCCATGCCGGAGGCGAAGGTGGCGCGGGAGCTGAGGCCTTGCAGGGCGCGGGTGATGCCTTCCACCTGGGCGTAGGAAACCAGCCAGTTATGCCGGATCATGTGGGGCAGGAAGTGCCGGACTTTCTCGGGTAATAGCTCAGGGCGGGCTTGTACCTGGGTGTAGGCGGTGTGGGCAAACTCGGCCAGGGGCTGCGGACTGTAGGTAGGGAAGTGCGAAGCCAGGAAATGGTCATAAAATACGTCGGCCACTACCCCGGCGTATTTCCTGAATTTAGGGCGCAGGCGCTGTTTGGTTTCGGCTACCACCGGGTGCTGGTCGGTGAAGGCGTCAATGAGGCGGTGCAGTTTGATGCCTTGCTGCACCTGCAGCGGGAACTGCAGGATCTGCGCGCCCCGCACGCTGTCGGCGATGAAGTTGCCCAGGCGCAGGTCTTCATCATCGCCGGAAAGAAATAAATGGGCCAGGTAGTTCAAGGCAGTATGTTTACGCCCAAAGGTACGGATTCTGGCGCTTTGCCGGACCAGTTTTAGGGACAGGAACCCTGGCCCCGGTTGTGCGTATTCTTCCTATAAGTACAAGTCCCAAACGTAACTATGGAAAACGCACAAAATAACCAACAGGGCGATCTGAAAGCCCTCATTGAAAAAATCAAAGACATTGACACGGCCATGCTGAGCACCGTGGAGCCCGACGGAACCATCCGCTCCCGGCCCATGCGCCACATGCAGGTAGATGATAATGGTGTGATCTGGTTCTTCAACGCCCACCATTCGGCCAAGACCCACGAGATCAAGAACGACAGCCACGTGAACCTGAGCTATTCTAAACCGGGCGACCAGCTGTACGTGTCGGTATCGGGCCGGGCGCAGGTGCTGCGTGACCAACAGAAAATAGACGAACTCTGGAACCCGGCCATGAAAGCCTGGTTCCCCGAAGGCAAGGATGATCCGAATATCGGGTTGCTGAAGGTAACCATTGACCAGGCCGAGTACTGGGATTCACCCAGCAGCGCCGTAGTTCACTTATACGGCATGGTGAAAGCCGCCATTACCGGCGAACCCGCCCGGCCCGGCGAAAACAAAAAGATCAATTTATAGTTATTCAGAAAGGGAGTTTCGGCTCCCTTTTTTCATGCCTTTTTGCGGCTTGTACAAGACCTGCTTTTAGGCTACTTTTAAGAAAACAGGCTTAAAATCCTTTATCGTTTCCAGACCTTGGCACTGAACGCTACTACTGCTCCCGCGCATACCACCCTCACCTTATTCGGCATTAAACCTGGGCATTGGCGCTGGGGATTGGCTCAGATGGGCACCTCGGTACGGCCGCTGCAGAAAGTAAAGGGTCTGAATTTCTTTAAGCTGCTAGGCAGCGGACAAGGCCGGGGCTTCAGCCTGAAACCAAACTGGTACCGCTACGGCCTCATGGCCACCTGGTCCTCCCCCGCCGCCGCCGAAGACTTTTTCCAAGCGCACCCGCTGTTAGAAGAATACCGAAAGCACACGGTTGAACAGTACACCCTGGCCTTGCGGCCTTTGCAGGCCCACGGACTCTGGAGCGGCCAGAATCCGTTTACCACCCAAACCATACCGGCCCCCGCCAATGCCCCTATTGCCGTCTTAACCCGCGCCTCTATCCGGCTCACCAAAGCCATTGATTTCTGGCGCCACGTGCCCCAGGCCAGTGCCAGTTTAGATCATGCCCAAGGGTTGTTGGCCTCCATCGGGTTAGGTGAAGCTCCTTTTATCAGGCAAGCCACCTTCAGCCTCTGGAAAGACGAAGCCAGCATGAAAGAATACGCCTACCGCATGGCTGCCCACCGCGAGGTCATCAAAAATACGCGTGCGCGTGGCTGGTACTCTGAGGAACTGTTTGCCCGGTTCACCCCACTGCAAAGTGCAGGCACCTGGAATGGCGTAGATCCATTGCAGGTGTTGGTGTAGTGCCAATGAGGAGACACTCGTAGGAACTGCGGACACTACGAGGTCAATTGGGAGTGCTGAGTCTTGAGTGCTGAGTGCTGAGTGGGGGAAAAAAGGGCTGGAATACCGTTGAACCCACCCCTACCCCTCCCAGGAGGGGAATTGAGCTATTCCGGTTTGGGCTTGTTTGGCCAAATACAGGAGTAAAACGGGAAAGGATGTTTTACTAAGTGGGAAATAACAACTCTATTGCTCTACAGCCAAGACCTCCAAAATCTGAATCTAAGGAATAGAGATCATATGCAATAGGAATTATAAGGGATAGAGGTTATTTAGAATTCGCTTTCATCTTACAGTAGCCGAAAACTCCCCTCCTCGGAGGGGCAGGGGGTGGGTTCAACCACGTTCCAGCCCTCTTTTACCCACTCAAGATTCAGCATTCAAGACTCAGGACTACCAATTGACCTCGTACTGCGCGCAGCTCCTACGAGTGTCTCCGCCAACTTCCTCTCCCCTGTCCTCTTTAGAGCTAATTTCAAAAGAACTGCGCTTAAACGCATGAAGTGGGCTAAAGAGAAAATCCTTACTTTTGCAGATAGCCCCTGTGGCAAAGAAAACAGTGTACCTAAACCCTGCTCATACAGCATATAACTATAAAAACTGATGTCAGAGTACGATTACCGATCCATTGAGCAGAAGTGGCAGCGCTTCTGGAGTGAGAACAAGACGTTCAAGACCGATATCAACCTAAGCAAACCCAAGTTTTACTCGCTGGACATGTTCCCGTATCCATCCGGGGCCGGTCTGCACGTAGGGCACCCGCTGGGCTACATCGCCTCTGACATCGTGAGCCGGTACAAGCGCCTCAAAGGCTTCAACGTGCTGCACCCAATGGGCTTCGACTCGTTTGGCTTGCCCGCTGAGCAGTACGCCATTCAGACGGGGCAGCACCCGGCCGTGACCACCAAGCAGAACATTGAGCGCTACATTGAGCAGCTGAATAACCTGGGCTTCTCTTTTGACTGGGACCGCGAGGTACGCACCTCAGACCCCAGCTACTACAAGTGGACCCAGTGGATTTTCATGCAGTTGTTCAACAGCTGGTACAACTACGAAACTGACAAAGCCGAGCCTATTGAAACGCTGGTGGCCGAGTTCAAAATGCGCGGCAACACGCACGTGAACGCCGCCTGCGATGAGGACACCCCACATTTTACCGCCGATGCCTGGGCAAGACTTTCTGAAAAAGAACAGCAGGATTTGTTGCTGAAATATCGCCTGACCTTCTTATCTGAAGCTGTGGTGAACTGGTGCCCGCAATTAGGAACCGTTCTGGCGAATGACGAGGTAATTGGCGGCGTTTCTGAACGGGGAGGTTACCCGGTGGAGCGCAAACTCATGAAGCAATGGATGATGCGCATCACGGCGTATGCCGAGCGTCTGTTGCAGGGCCTGGATACCATTGACTGGCCTGAACCAGTGAAGGAAATGCAGCGCAACTGGATCGCGAAATCGGTGGGTGCTGAACTGCACTTCCCGCTGGACGGCCACGAGCACAAACACATCACCGTATTCACCACCCGCATTGACACCATCTATGGGGTAAGCTTTGTGGTACTGGCACCTGAGCACGAGTACGTGGAGGAAATCACCTCTGCAGAGCAACGCGCCGAAGTAGACGAATACGTGTCCTGGGCCAAGAACCGCTCTGAGCGCGACCGCATGTCTGACGTGAAAACCGTTACCGGGGTGTTCACCGGGGCTTACGCCGTAAACCCAATCTCCGGGGAGAAAATACCGGTCTGGATTGCCGACTACGTGCTGGCCGGGTATGGTACCGGTGCGGTAATGGCCGTTCCGGGACATGATACCCGCGATTACGCCTTCGCGAAGAAGTTCAACCTGCCTATTCCGGAAGTGGTAGCCGGTGGTGATCTGAGCAAGGAAGCCTTTGCCGCCAAAGAAGGGAAAATCATCAACTCTGATTTCCTGAACGGCCTGGACGTGAAAGAGGCCATCAAAGCCGGTATTCAACGGGCCGAGGAACTAGGAGTTGGGAAAGCCCGCATCAACTACCGCATGCGTGATGCCGTGTTCGGTCGTCAGCGCTATTGGGGCGAGCCGGTGCCGGTGTATTACAAAGACGGAATCCCTGCCCTATTGGAAGAAAGCGAACTCCCGTTGGTACTGCCGGAGGTGGATGCCTACCTGCCTACTGAAACCGGAGAACCGCCTTTGGGCCGCGCTCAGGATTGGAAATATCGCGGCGAGTATGAGTATGAACTAAGCACCATGCCTGGTTGGGCCGGCTCCAGCTGGTATTGGTACCGCTACATGGACCCTCAGAACGACCAGGAATTCGCCAGCAAAGAAGCCATTGACTACTGGCAGAACGTGGACCTGTACATCGGGGGCTCTGAGCACGCCACCGGTCACCTCCTCTACTCCCGCTTCTGGAACAAGTTCCTCTTTGACCTGGGTCTGGTAAACCAGGACGAGCCGTTCAAGAAGCTAATCAACCAGGGCATGATCCAAGGACGTTCTAACTTTGTGTACCGATTAGTGGGATCAAACATTTTTGTTTCATTTAATATTTGGAACGACATCAGAAAAGGTCTTTACAAGCCTTCTGAAGTAGAAAAAATAATTACTGATCATCTCGGGGACAACTATTTATTAGAGAACGGAATCAAAATTGGAGGTGAGATTCCATTTAGTATTCTCCACGTAGATGTAAATATTGTAGAGAACGACATACTGGATCTGGAGAAATTCAAAGCCTGGAGACCAGACTTTGCGGATGCCGAGTTCATTCTGGAAGACGGCAAATACGTGGTGGGCGTAGAGATTGAGAAGATGTCCAAATCCAAGCACAACGTGGTGAACCCCGATGTGCTGGTAGAGGAATACGGCGCCGATACCCTGCGCATGTACGAAATGTTCCTGGGTCCTTTGGAGCAGTTCAAGCCCTGGAATACCAACGGCATGGACGGCGTGTACAAGTTCCTGCGCCGTTTCTGGAAACTATTCTTTGATGAGCAAGGCAACTTCGCGGTGACGGACGAGCAACCCACCCCGGCCGAGCTGAAGTCGTTGCACAAGACCATCAAGAAAGTGGAGGAAGACATTGAGCGCTTCTCCTTCGGGACCAGCGTGAGCCAGTTCATGATCTGCGTGAACGAACTTACGGCCCTGAAAACGAAGAAGCGTGCCATTCTGGAGCCTTTGACCGTGGTACTAGCCTCTTTCGCACCGCACATCACCGAGGAACTGTGGAGCAGATTAGGTCACAGTGAGAGCATCACGTACGCCGCTTACCCAGAATGGAAAGAGGAATTTCTAACCGAGAGCACGTTTGACTACCCTATCTCGGTAAATGGTAAGGTGAAGACCAAACTCACCTTTGACCTGAAAGCCTCTAAAGAAGACGTGGAGAAAGAAGTACTGGCGTCTGAAGCCGTTCAGAAATTGCTGGAAGGCAAACCGGTGAAAAAGGTGATTGTGGTGCCAGGTAAAATTGTGAACGTAGTAGTATAGCGTTTCAGGCCTGTTTTGCAGAAAACAGCCTAAAAAGCCCCTAAAAGCAGCAGCCCGGTTCCTCTAGAGCCGGGCTGCTGCTTTTAGGGGCTTTGCACAATTTAAAGTTGTTTTACGTATATTCCCTCTATGAACAAACGCTATGATATCCTGTTAGGGCTTGCTTTGCTGATAGCGGTGGGCACTGGCTACTTCTTCAATCAGAACAGATATTTTCATATCACTACCGGGGAAGAAATTTCCGAGGCAGTTTACCAGAACCTGGAGACGAAAGAAAAATGGAGGGTGGAATGGAATTTCAACTATGAAGCAGGCCTTACGGCCGGTATTGCCACCCTGGGAATTGGCCTGGTGCTACTTGGGGTAGTAGGTAAAAGTCGGAAGAAAGTATCCCGGGTAAGCTAACCCTGACTCTTCAACTGAAACCCAGTTCTACCCTTTGCTTCTTCGGCAATCCCGCTACCACCAAGTCATAGGAATGGTCAATGAGTTCAGGCAATAACCCCATGGGCAGGAATGCCTCTGGATAAATAGTGTTCCAGTGCTTTTTGTTCATGTGGTAGCCTGGTTGGATGGCCGGGTATTGCTCCCGAAGCTCCACCGCCCGCTCAGGGTCACATTTCAGGTTCACGCCCTCAGCATAGTTGTTTAAGCTGCACATGGCGAACATCTTTCCGGCCACCTTGTAGACCAGATTATCTTCGCCAAAAGGCGTGGTTTCCTCCACGTGGGGTTTGGACAGGCAGTAGTCTCTGAATTCTTCTATGTTCATGGCTGCCAAGGTATAGAAAAAGAAAAGCCTGCCCAAACGGACAGGCTTTAAGTATAACTATGGACAGTGCCTCTTAGCGAAGCATCAGTTTAATGATCAGGTACACCAGGCCGCACAGGAACATCAGCATAGAGATTTTGTTGATGGTGTGCATGGTGCGCAAGTTGAAATTAGTTTTGCGGTTAGGGTCCTTCTTACGGAAGAAGTACGTTGCCACTTCGGAGAAATCAAAAAGACCTTTCATGTTTGGATTTATCAGCGGTTAGTTTCGTCTGCTTATCTATGTAACAGAGTTAGAGGGAGAAAGATTTACGTTTATCAGAATAATTTAGGCTTATTCTCCCACTCCAACCGGCTCAATCCAGTTTCCGTCTTCCCTGATCAGCTCAATCAATTCATCTACGGCACGCTCTTCGGGCACCGATTTTTTGATCACCTGTTGCCCGCGGTACAGCGCGATTTTACCCTTTCCTACGCCCACGTAGCCATAATCGGCATCGGCCATTTCGCCGGGTCCGTTCACAATACAACCCATGATGCCAATCTTCACGCCTTTCAGATGGTCGGTGCGCTTGCGGATCATGGCGGTGGTTTCCTGCAGGTCAAATAACGTACGGCCGCAGCTTGGGCAACTGATGTACTCGGTTTTGCTCATGCGCGTGCGGGCGGCCTGCAGAATCCCGAAGGCCAGTTTGTTCAGACCTTCCAGGGTGTAGCCCCACTCCTCTTTGGTGCGGTAACTCAGGTCCTGGGTGCTGAGCAAAACGCCATCGCCGAATCCGTCAATGAGCAGTCCTCCCACGTCGGTGGCGGCGTAGAGCTGCTCATCGGTGAGGTCTTCGTACGAGCGCTTGATGATAACCGGCACCGGTTGTTCCTGGTTCATGAGCCGGATAAAGGCTTTGCGTTGCTCCGGCATGGCGTGCTCGTTCTCCGTTTCCAGAATCAGAACCACGTCCGGCCGGTTATGCAGTGTTTCTATGAAATCATTGGTTAACTGCCCCAATGACACCTGCACAAAGTTAAGCTGCGGGTGCCAGGTATCGGCGGTTTCAAACTGCACGGTGGTGTACAGAGGATAACGCTCCTCCCGTTTCTCCGCTTCCAGCCAATCGGTATAATCTACTATTTCCTTCAAGCCGTTGGGCAACATGAACGGGATTGGGGTGCTGCCGGTGTACACGTAGTCAGCGCCCTGATCGGTCATGTGGAATTTATCCAGCGAAGGCGAATAAATGTGCCCTACCGGGCGGAGGTCTTCATACGTGATCTGCTCCAGGCGGCTCAGATCGGCCACTACCCTGGGTACGTTGTGCCCGCCCAGGTTCAGCACCTCGCGGGTTTCGCGGCGGTGGTACTGGAACGGGTTGTACGGCAGGTGGCAGATAGGCTTGATAGGCGTATGTCCGGCCCGGGTGGCATACCGATCAATCAGCATTTTGGCCACCGGTGCTTCCAGTTCAGGCGCCTCGGTGAGGGAAACCCGCACCGTATCGCCCAGTCCGTCTTCCAGCAGCGTACCAATCCCAACGGCCGATTTCACGCGACCGTCCTCGCCTTCGCCGGCTTCGGTCACGCCCAGGTGCAAGGGATACGGCTGTAATCCTTCTTCCTCCAGCTTCTGCACCAGCAAACGGTAGGCCTGCACCATCACCTGCGTGTTAGAGGCTTTCATGGAAAGCACTACGTCATAGTAGTTCAGGTCTTCACAGATGCGCAGGAACTCCAGGGCGCTTTCTACCATGCCCAGCGGGGTGTCGCCGTAGCGGCTCAAAATGCGGTCAGACAAGGACCCGTGATTGGTGCCAATGCGCATGGCCGTGCCGTACTCTTTACAGATGTTCACCAAAGGTGTGAACCGTTCGCGGATGCGGTCCAGCTCGGCCTGGTAGGTGGCATCGGTGTATTCTATGGTCTGGAATCTCTTTTTATCGGCGTAATTGCCGGGGTTCACGCGCACCTTCTCCACCAGGCGGGCGGCCAGTTCGGCGGCGTTGGGCGTGAAGTGAATATCGGCGATCAGGGGTACGTGGTAGCCTCGGGCCCGAAGCTCCTTTTTAATGTTGCCCAGGTTTTCAGCCTCTTTTACGCTGGGAGCCGTAATGCGCACGTACTCACAACCGGCCTCCACCATTCTAATCACCTGCTCCACAGAACCCAAGGTATCCATGGTGTCTACAGTGGTCATGGATTGCACCCTGATGGGATTGGTGCCACCCAGGGCGATGTCGCCAATGCGGACTTCGCGGCTGAGGCGACGGGTATAGTTTGTCAGGCTGGGGCAGTAAATACCCTCCAGCTTTCCAGAGGTTGTATTCATGGGAAAAGGGGTCTCCATAGTTGGTTAACCGTGGGCCAAACCGGTTTGTTCAGCCTAATTTTTGTAAAAATACTATATTTTTCGGGCTGCCTGAAGCCTTGCGGCTTTATCTTGAGCAAAAGCCAGCTGGCGCCCTCCCTGGCGTCTGTAACGGTGGAGGCTTTCTGCGGGCGGGGCTTCCGCTTCCAGCCCAAGCTAAACTACAGAGGCATAGCCTGTAAGCATAGATTGGAGCAATTCTGGGGCCAAATCCTGAATTGCAGTTTAAACAGATGCAGAAACACAGCACTCCTCCTTGCGTACACCTATTATGTTAACAATGTACTAGCCATGCCACTACTGTTCACATCCCAAAGCCAGCGCCAGGCGGCCAGCTTACTCCGCAAAGAGGGAGTGCCCGCCCCGCAACTGCCCCAGACCATTCAACTTGCCCGCCAGACCGCCGAAACCTGGCTGCACCAGGAAATTGAGCAGGGAAACCTGCCCCTGGTGATTGAAATGGTGAAAAACAAGTTTCCGGAGAGCAGCGCCCACTTGCTGATGGAAGAACTGCGGGACCTGCTGGTGGCCAAGTTCATCGTTCGGCTGAACTTTGACTACCACCTGGCCCGAAGCGCGGCCTCCATTGTACTGCCCTACGTGATGAAAAGGTCGGTGGAGCACCTGCAGCAAAATCCCCAGTTCAATACCTGGTGGGAAAACCTGAACCTGCGCCGCCACTTCCCTTCCCGCGAGGACCTCAGAAACCGGTTCAGAAACGTGGGCCAGAGCATCACCGGCAACTCTGCCCCAGACAATTCGGCGTTTGCTTAAGCCCGTTTCTGGGTCGTTTTGCGGAAAACGGGACTAAAACCCAGCCTTCCGCGCCCCGCAGGCCAGGGTATTCCTCTGGCCTTATTCTTTTTCTGGGTCCGTCTTCCTGAGCAGCGGGTCTTCCGTGGGGGCGTTGGCCTCGCCCTGCTCCTTCAGGCGGTCAATGCGGTCGGCAATGCGGTCATGGATCTGCTCGTCTTTGAGGTACGTGCGTTGGTCCAGTGCAAAATCTGAGGGGTTCAGCTCCCGGGCCAGCTCGTGCAGCTGGAAAATGTAGGTATCTATGCGGTTGATGGCCTCTGACACAAACGCAGAGGCGCGGTCATTTTCCTCCGAGAGGCCTTCTTTCACCTCCTCGGCCAGCCTGATTTCCTGCTGAATGAGGTGAGCCGGCTCACTGCCTAGCAGGCGTTCCTGCTCCAGGCGTTTCTTGAATTGGGGAATGTCAAAGTCCATGGGCGGGGTGCCGGGCAACGGCTTTTTAAGGCAATACGGCCCGGCCGGCGCGGGGTTATGGCTGCCCCAAAACCTTTCTGCCCCAGGGTACGTAGCCACCTTATTAAACCCTTTTGTCATGCCAGTTCCTTTTTTGCAGAGAAGCCACGTGTTTTGCGCCCAGTTGTTGCACCGGGCAGGATTAACCGTTCACCAGATTCCGGAAGCCGTACAGGTAGCCCGGGAAACGGTGGAGGGATGGCTGCAGCGGGAACTGGACCGCGGCAACGCCCAGCAGGTGCTGCAGGTGCTCAAGGGCCAGATCACCGACAAAGCCCCCCAACTCCTGTTCGACAAGCTGAAGGACATGCTCTTGCTCAAGCTCATGCTGCGGCTGGGCATCAAAGGCGCCCTGGCCACCAACATTGCCACCCTGCTCCTGCCCTTCGTCCTGAAACGCGTCTACGACCTGGCCCGGCAAAACCCCAAGATGCAGGCCTGGTGGCGGGAACAGGAATGGCGGCAGCGCGTGCCCACCGTGGAGAAAGTAAAAGCGAAACTGCTGGACGTGGGCCAAACCCTCAAGCCTAACCGCCAAAGAACCAAACGCGCCTAGGAGAGTTTCCTTTCGGCTAGCTTCCATCTCCAGGAACGGGTTTAGGATAACAGGCGGTACACCTGTAAACTGCCACAAATACTCCTTTTCAAGAGGAAACTCCAGAACTATCAGGTATTGGCCCGGCCGATTTGCAGGTATTTTTCTGCTAGCGCCCCATTTTGGGGCTATTTTCCTGAAAAAGGCCCAAAAACAAGAAAGCCCCTGCTACCAGCAGAGGCTTTCTTGTTTTGAGATGAATCCCCTTAATGACGGAACATCATTTCACGGTATTTCACCAGGGGCCATTGCTCATCGTCCACAATCAGCTCCAGCTTGTCTACGCTGTAGCGGATGGTGTCAAAGAACGACAGCACCTCATCGGAGTACATGATGGCACGCTCGCGGGTGTCTTCAATCTTGTTGGCCACCTTGCGCTTCTCAATCATGGCATCTACGTTGGTCTTGATGGTGGTGAGGTGGCGCGAAATGGTCTTGATGGTTTCCAGGGTGGTGTGGGTGTACTCATCATCCTGCAGCCCGATGTCGCGCATGCCTTTGATGTTCTCCACCAGTCTTGTTTGGTAAGCCACCGCCGTGGGGATGATGTGGTTCATGGCCAGGTCTCCCATCACGCGGGCCTCAATCTGCACGCGCTTGATGTAGTCTTCCAGCAGAATGTCGTGGCGGGCATGTAACTCGCGCGAGTTGAAGATGTTATGCTGGGTGAACAGTTCGGTGGCGGTCTCGTCTACCAGTTTGTCCAGGGCCTGTGGGGTCTTGCGGATGTTGCTCAGGCCACGGCGCTCGGCTTCCTCTTCCCACTCTTTGGAGTACCCGTTCCCCTCAAACCGGATGGCTTTGGAAGAGATCACGTACTCGCGCAGCACGTCAATGATGGCCACTTCTTTCTTCTTGCCTTGCTCCAGCTGCTCGTCTACGCTCTTCTTGAACTCCAGGAGTTGCGCCGCCACAATGGTGTTGAGCGTGATCATGGCATTGGAGCAGTTGGCCGAAGAACCTACCGCGCGGAACTCAAACTTGTTACCGGTAAAGGCAAACGGCGAGGTGCGGTTACGGTCGGTGTTGTCCAGCAGGATTTCAGGGATCTTGTCGATGCCCAGTTTCAGGTACACGTTGTCACCTTTGTCCAGGGGCAACTTGGCGGTACGCTCCAGCTCGTCCAGCACCTCGGTCAATTTCTTACCGATGAACACCGACATAATAGCCGGCGGGGCCTCGTTGGCGCCCAGGCGATGGTCGTTGCTGGCCGAGGCGATGCTGGCGCGCAGCAGATCGGCGTACTTGTGCACCGCCTTGATGGTGGTGATAAAGAAGGTCAGGAACTGCAGGTTCTCCTTGGGCCGACGGCCCGGGGCCAGCAGGTTCACGCCGGTGTTGGTGCTAAGGGCCCAGTTGTTGTGCTTGCCGCTTCCGTTTACGCCTTTAAAAGGTTTTTCGTGCAGGAGCACCTTAAAGTGATGCTTCTCGGCGGCCCGCTCTAACACGTCCATTAACAGCTGGTTATGGTCTACGGCCAGGTTAGCTTCCTCAAAGGTGGGGGCGCACTCAAACTGGTTAGGCGCCACCTCGTTGTGGCGGGTGCGCAGCGGAATCCCCAGCTTGTGGGCCTCTACCTCAAACTCTACCATGAAGGCGTGCACCCTTGACGGAATAGCACCGAAGTAGTGGTCTTCCAGCTGCTGGCCTTTGGCAGGCTCGTGCCCGAACACGGTACGGCCGGCCATCACCAGGTCAGGGCGGGCATCGTACAGGGCGCGGTCTACCAGAAAGTACTCCTGCTCCACGCCCAGGGTGGTGGTCACTTTGGTAACGTCTTTGTCAAAATACTGGCAAACCTCCACGGCGGCTTTCTCTACCAGGTCAAGGCTTTTGAGCAGAGGGGCTTTGTAGTCCAGGGCCTCGCCGGTGTAGGACACGAAGATGGTAGGGATACAAAGGGTTTTGGTACCCGCGTTCTCAATGATAAAGGCCGGCGAGGTAGGGTCCCAGGCGGTATAGCCGCGGGCCTCAAACGTGTTCCGGATTCCACCGCTGGGGAACGAGGAGGCATCTGGCTCCTGCTGCACCAGGGCGCTGCCCTTGAAGTTCTCAATGGCACGTCCGTCTGAGCTCAGGTCAAAGAAAGAATCGTGTTTTTCGGCCGTTTCACCGGTTAGGGGCTGAAACCAGTGCGTGTAGTGCGTAGCGCCGCGGCTCAGGGCCCAGGTTTTCATGGCTGCCGCCACGGCCTCGGCCAGGGAACGGTCCACCTTGCTGCCGGTCTTTACGGCAAACTGCAGGCGCTTGAAATAGTCGCCGGACAAGGTAGACCGCATGGCCTCCAGCCCGAACACGTTTGACCCATAATAATCAGAGATTTTGTCAGAAGGTAGCTTCACCTCTACTGGGGGGCGTTGGTTTACCAACTCAAGCGCCTTAAAACGAAGAACTGCCATGAACTTTTAAAAGATTAGTTGATCTGGTCCCAAAAGTAGCGCAAGAAAACTGACTTGCAAGCACCTCCCCTCTTTTTTTTAGGGTATTTTTCTGAAAATATCCTCAATTCTCCCGGAACCACCCTCATTTAAAGACCTATTTTAACAACTTCACCCTACTTTCCTGTAAACACCCCCTCATTTTTAAGGGTCATTAAATTTTATAGGCTTTCTACCGCCAAGCCCTACAGGGCGGTATATTTGCGGCGTGAAACGAATACTAACCAGAACCCTCAGCTACTTTTTCTTCTGGACCCTCTTTTTTGAGATCTGCCGGGCCGCCTTTTTACTCTACCAGCACCCCAAATCCGCGGCGCTGACCGGGGCCGAGATCGCCAGGGTATTCTGGTACGGGTTGCGCATGGACCTTTCCTTTGCGGCGTACCTGAGCGTTTTGCCGTTTTTGCTTTTCCTGAACGAGGTGGCCTTCGCGAAAAAAGCCTTCCTGAAGGGCGTGGCCGTCTTTACCTATGTTTTGCTGCCCCTGGTCACGCTGCTGGTGGTCATAGACCTGGAACTATACTCCGCCTGGGGCTTCCGGCTGGACTCTACCCCGCTGCAGTACCTGAACACGCCCGCCGAGATGCTGGCCTCCACGGCCTCGGCCCCGGTTTGGCTCTTGGCCCTCCTGTACCTGGTCTTGCTGGTGCTGGGCGTGCTGGGCTTTGGGTGGATCAAACGTTTTTGGGAAGTTTCGCCCAAAAGAGGCGCAAAACACCTGGCGTCCGAACTTCTGCTGAGCTTGTTCCTGCTGGCGCTCCTGGTGCTTCCCATCCGGGGCGGTTGGCAACAGATTCCCCTCAACCAGAGCGACGTGTACTTCTCGCAGAACATGTTCGCCAACCACGCCGGGGTGAACGTGCCCTGGAACGTGATGCACTCGGTGCTCAAGAAGAACCACAACATGGAGAACCCCTACCAGTACCTGGACGAGAAACAAGCCCAGGCACTGGTGCAGGAACTTTACCAACCCAAGAGCGATGCTGTTCCTACTTTGCTCAAGGTAGAGCGGCCTAACATCCTGTTTATCATCCTAGAAAGCTACACGGCAAAGTTCATCGGGGCGTTGGGTGGTCCGCCGGAGGTGACGCCTACCTTCAATGCCTTAGCCAAAGAAGGCGTCCTGTTCAACAATATCTATGCTGCCGGCGACCGCAGCGAGAAAGGCATGGTGGCCTTGCTCAGCGGCTACCCGGTACAGACCACCACCTCCATTATTAAAACGCCGAAGAAGACCGAGCGTCTGCCCCAACTGGCCGCTGAGCTGAAACGGCTGGGCTACCGCACCAGCTACTACTACGGTGGCGAGCTGGCTTTTGCCAACATAAAATCGTACCTGCTCAACGGACAGTACGACCAGTTGGTGGAGAAATCTGACTTCGGGCGGGAGCACTACAACTCTAAGTGGGGCGTGCACGACCATATTCTGTTTGACAAGGTCTTGGCCGAGCACCGCAACCCCGCGCAGCCTTTCTTCACCACCGTGTACACCCTCAGCAGCCATGAGCCCTACGACATTCCCACCCAACCTAAATTCCCCGGCACCGACGAGGAAACCCGGTTCAAGAACTCCTTCCACTACACCGACTGGGCCCTGGGCAGGTTTATTTCCGAAGCTAAGAAAATGCCCTGGTGGCAGAACACCCTGGTGGTGCTGGTAGCCGACCACGGGCACCACTTTCCCGGCCGCGACCAGAACGACGCGCCCTCCAAGTTCCGGATACCGCTGCTGCTCACCGGCGGGGCCCTGGCCGTGCAAGATACCGTGGTCACCAACATCGGCTCCCAGACCGACATTGTGCCCACCCTTCTGCAGCAACTGGGCCAGCCCACCCACCAGTTTGCCTGGAGCAAAAACCTCTTGGATGCCAAGGCCACGCCGTTCGCCTTCTATGTCTTCAACGATGGGTTCGGGATGGTCACGCCCCAGGGTGCGGTGACGTTTGACAACGTGGCCCAGCGCCCCATCCTGCGGGAGCCCGGCGTCCCCGACAAGCAGCTGGACCAGGGAAAAGCCTACATGCAAATCAGTTTCGGAGATTTCCTGAAGAAGTAGCGTGGTTAGTTGCTAGTTGTCAGTTGTCAGTTGTTGGTTGTTGGTTGTTGGTTGTTGGTTGTTAGGGGATTTCTTAAAATAAAGTCAGAAACAAGCTCCTACTGGAAAATCTGGTAAGCGGGAAAGATGGGTTGGGGCACCTTACGGAGGACTTTGTGGTTGATAGAAGGAGGCAGACTGATGGACGGGAGGCGGAACCCACTTCTTGCCACTCACCGGCTTCTGTGTTTTGAGCTTTATTCCTTAAAAACAGCCCCAAAACACTCTCCAACTGACAACTAACAACCAACAACTATCAACTATTTCCCTATTCTCCGTACCTTTGCCCCCTGATTATGAAAAAGGTAGCATTTTATACGTTAGGCTGTAAGCTCAACTTTTCTGAGACCTCTACCCTCTCCCGGATCTTCCAGGAGCGCGGGTACCAGAAAGTGGAGTTCACTGACACGCCCGATATCTACGTCATCAATACCTGCTCGGTCACCGACAATGCGGACAAGAAATGCCGCAAAGTGGTGAAAGAAGCCCTGAAACACTCGCCCAACGCGTTCATTACCATTGTAGGCTGCTACGCGCAGTTGAAACCGAAGGAGATCTCAGAAATCCCTGGGGTGGACGCGGTGCTGGGTGCCGCCGAGAAATTCCAGCTGGTAGACATTCTGGACGGCTTTGAGAAGAAAGAAGCGCCCCAGGTGCACGCCAGCCCGGTTTCGGAGGCCAATACCTTCGTGAACGCCTACTCGTTTGGCGACCGTACCCGCACTTTTCTCAAAGTACAGGACGGCTGCGATTATTCCTGCACCTTCTGCACCATTCCGCAGGCCCGGGGCAAGAGCCGCAGCAACACCATTGAGAAAGTAGTCGCTGAGGCCCGCAGCATCGGGGAATCCGGCGTAAAGGAGATTGTCCTGACCGGCGTGAACACCGGCGATTTCGGGTTGCAGGAAGGCGTACGCAAAGAGAACTTCTACCAGCTCATCCAGGAACTGGACAAAGTGGAGAACGTGAGTCGCTTCCGCATCTCGTCCATTGAACCTAATCTGTTAAGTGAGGAGATTATCAATTTTGTAGCGGGTTCTCAGCGTTTTATGCCGCACTTCCACGTGCCGCTGCAGTCGGGCAGCAACAAGATCCTGAAGCTGATGCGTCGCCGGTACTTACGCGAGCTGTACGCCCAGCGCGTGGCCTGGATCAAAGCCGCTATGCCGCACGCATGCATTGGCGTGGACGTGATTGTGGGCTTCCCCGGCGAGACCGAAGAAGATTTCCTGGAGACCTACAATTTCCTGAACGAGTTGGACATCAGCTACCTGCACGTGTTCCCCTACTCTGAAAGAGCTAACACCCTGGCTATTGACCTGCCGGGCGTAGTACCGCAGAAAGACCGCAACCGCCGCGCCGATATGCTGCGTATCCTCTCGGAGAAAAAGAAACGCGCATTCTACGAAAGTCAGATTGGCTACGAGGGCAAAGTCTTGTTTGAAGCCGACATCACCGATGGCCAGATGGAAGGCTTTACCGAGAACTACGTGCGCGTGGTGGCCAAATATGATCCTGTGCTGGTGAACGAGGAGAAACACGTGCGCCTCACCGGCCTTACCGCCACCGGCCTGATGGAAGCCGAGGAAACTTTCGCTGAGTTGCTGGCGCATTAAGCCCCACCTGCCCCGCACCTTAACAGAAGCCTGAGCTGGTAGACAGTTCAGGCTTCTGTTTTTCAGGCCGGTTCATGCCTCCAGAAAAATAATGTAAAGTTTACTTGACTTTTGTAAAACAAACTTTACATTTGTCAAGTAAACTTTACATTATGAAAACACGGTATCTTTTCCCGCACCGGTTTAAGAAACTAGGATGGGTCCTGTTCCTGCCCTCATTGGTGCTAGGTTTGCTCCTCTTCGCGGGCCTGCTGGAATTGCCCTGGCTGGACGTGAAAGTGTTCGCCCTCTACAACCCCAAGGTCCTGGGCGACGGCGGTTCGCTGCGGTTCATTGAGAACAACATTGCCGATGAGGTAGTCTCCTGTTTCCTGATTGTGGGTACCCTGCTGGTGGCCTGCTCAGAGGTAAAGGAAGAAGACGAATACATCGGGAAACTTCGGTTGGAGTCTTTGCTGTGGGCCCTGTACGTCAACGCCGGGCTGCTCCTCTTCTGCGTGTTCTTCTTTTACGGGTTGGGGTTCTACAACGCCCTGGTGTTTCACCTGTTTACCCTGCTGGTGCTGTTTCTGGGCAGGTTCCACCTGGTGCTGTACCGCGCCACCAAAGCCCCGGCCTATGAAGAATAACGTGCGCCTGGAACGGACGGCCCTCAAAATGACCCAGGAAGATCTGGCCAAAAAGATTGGGGTGAGCCGGCAGACCATCAACGCCATGGAAAGCAACAAGTACATTCCCTCCACGGTGCTGGCGCTAAAGGTAGCCCAGGTACTCAGTAAGAAGGTAGAAGACCTCTTTGAGCTGGACGAAACAGATTAACCCCAGGTGACCGCAGCAGGCTTTTTTGCAATGGGGCTGCTGCGGTCCTTTTTTCACTTTTCGCCAGGTTTCAAATTAAGGCAACAGCAGCCCATCGCCGATTTTGGCCCTGATTTTTAGAAACCGGCCTAAAAATACAGAGTTAGGCCTTGACAACGGAAGGCGGAGTCTGCGGCGGGGCCATGCGCTGCGCGATGATGCTGGCAACAATCAACTGCAGGGCGTGGTACAGCATGAGGGGCAGCAGCACAATCCCCACGGCGTTGGCCCCCGGAAAGAGCACCTTAGACATGACCGTGCCGTGCACCAGCGACTTCTTGGAACCGCAGAAAATAGCCGTGATCTGGTTTTCCCGCGAGAAGCCCAGCCCTTTGCTCAACCAGTAAATTAGTACCGTCACCAGCAGGAACAAGCCCACCATGGCCGCCCCCAGCAGGAGCAAATCGGTGGCGCTGAACCCCGCGAACATGTCCCGGGCAAAAGAATCGCAGAAGGAAGAGTACACAATGAGCAGGATGATGGTTTGGTCAAACAGGCGGAGGCGGCTTTTCTGGGCTTCGGCAAAGTCCCCGAATCGCTTGTGCAGGGCTACCCCCAAGGCCACCGGCAGCATGACCTGCAACATCAGTTTTAAGATAACGCTGGTCAGGTCCATCTCCGCGGCCGAACTGGTGCTGGTGAACAGCCCCATCCAGAGCGGCGTAAGAAACACCCCTACCAGGCTGGAGATGCTGGCATTGAAGATGGCCGAAGGAATGTTGCCGCCCGCAATGGACACCATCACCACCGACGAGGAAACCGTGGAAGGCAGGGCCGCCACGTAGAAAGCCCCCAGCCACAGCAGTTGGTTGTCCTCCCGGCCCGCTGTCAGGTGCGCCGCCCACACCAACAATGGGAATAGGAGAAAAGTACTCAGCTGCACCACCAGGTGCAGGCGCCAGTCGCTCAGGCCGGCTTTGAGTTTGGCTGGGCTCAGGCGCAGACCATAAAAAAAGAAAATAAGCGCTACCCCGTAGGTGGTTACTTCCTCCAGCGGCAAAGGGCCGTTTTCTTCGCCTAGGTGCGGCCAGAGGTAAGCCAGCAAAATCATGACCAGCAGGAAAAGCAGGAAATTGTCCAGGCCCAAGCGCTTCCTGAACGTGCTGATTTTCTCTTTAACGGGCACCAGCCCCACTCCTTTCTTTTCTATCTCCAAAGCGTTGTAGTGTTATAAGGTACAATGGATTTTACCTGGCCGGTAGGCGCTTCCGTTTTGGGGCCCATTTCCGGAAAAAGGCCCCGAAACTGCTTTACGCAGCCAAAGGTAACAAGTGGGCAGCAGTACGCCTCCAGAAAAACAGAACCGCTGGACCTGCCCGGCTAACGGAACGGTCTTTCCTGTGCCCAGCGGTCGCTTTCACCCTACCCGGTTTGCTGCTGATGTAACTTTTAAGGGTATTTCTTCACTCGTTACTAAGGACGCTTCCTACCTTCCCGCTTGTACCAATTCTGCCTTTTTACGGCAGAAAAGGCCTTTTGAAAAATTTTCTGAAATATTTTGTAACAGTACCTTGCTTTACATAGTACCTTATACTACATTTGGCTCAACGAAAGAGATAATCACACCTTCGTTTACTGCTATGGAAACTACTACCTACCTCCAGCTGCTTTTGCAAGTGCTCCTCCTGCTGGCCTCTTTCACCGGAGGGGTGTTCGCCTACGTGGCGCTCACGGCTGCCCACAAAAGCTCTAAGTTCAACAAGGCTCTTCCGGCTTCTGGCTCCCTCCCTGGCTAAAGCTTTTTTTTTGTCAGTGTACCTTGCATTACATAGTACTATCAAGAAATCCAAACCCTATAATTCTACTCGTCATGAAAAAGTTTTATAACATCCTCCTGTTAATGGCGGCGCTGGCGTTCCTTACCCAGGCGGCCTTTGGTCAGACCCCTGCCACGCTGAGCGGGCTGGTGGTAGATGAGAAAGGTGAACCGCTGAGCTACGGCACCGTGGCGCTCCTGAAGGCAGCAGACGCCGCGCTGCTCACCGGCACCGCCGTGGAATTGGACGGTACCTTCAAGCTGAAAACCCCGGCTCCCGGCAAATACCTGCTGCGCATCAGCGCCATGGGCTTCGCAACCCAGGACCTGGCGGCCTTTGAGGTGACCGGCACCGGTTTTTCGCGCGATTTCGGGAAAATAACCCTGAAACAGGATGCCAAGGTGCTCAAGGAAGTGACCGTGCAGGGCCTCAGACCCACCGTGGACCTGCAGGCCGACAAGATGGTGGTGAGCGTGGAAGGCACCGCCATGGCCGCCGGGGCCACCGCCTACGAGGTGCTCACCAAGTCGCCGGGCGTGTGGGTAGACCAGGACGGAAACATTCAGCTGAACGGGAAAGAGGGCGTGCGCGTGATGATTGACGGAAAATTAACCTACCTGAATGGCAAACAACTACAAACCATGTTGCAGGGCATGCCTGCCGAAAACCTGAAGAATCTGGAGATCATCGCCAACCCCTCGGCCAAGTTTGACGCCGAAGGCACCTCGGGCATCATCAACCTGAACCTGAAGAAAAACACTTTGGCCGGCCTGAACGGCAGCGTGTACGCCGGCTACCAGTTTAACCGCGAGCATGGCGTGAACGGCGGCGGTAACCTTAACCTGAAACAGGGCAAGTGGAGCTCTTTCGCCAACCTGGACCTGGCCAGCCGCCCCAGAGGCCGCGAGTTTACCATGGAGCGCCGCTTCCAGCATGAGGGCACCGTGTCCACGCTGCACCTGGCCGGCAAGGAAGACGGGCGCCAGTTCTCCCCCTCCCTGCGCCTGGGTACCGACTATGATTTCTCTGCCAAGCACAGCGTAGGCGGCACCCTTAACCTCTCGCATTCGCAGAACCAGAACAGCGTGATCACCAACACCACCGGCAGCAAAGCCCCCCACCAGTTGAACAACAGCACCAACCTGGACAACGGCCGGTTCACCAATGCCTCGCTTAACCTTCACTACCTGGGCAAGTTAGACACTATAGGTTCTACCATCAGTGCCGATGTGGACGTGGTCCGGATCAAGGACACCGGCGACGGAAGTTTCCGCAGCCTCACCTACAAGAGCGGCCTGCTCACCAACGACAGCCTGCTGGAAAACGACAATCCCACCAGCTACCAGATCTACTCTGCCAAGGTAGACTACTCGCGGCCACTGCCTTCGCTCAAGGGCAAGCTGGAACTGGGGGCCAAAGGCAGCCACGTGCGCTCAGACAACCAGATAGACTTCTACGAAGTGGAAGGAAGTCAGAGAATCCTTGACCCCCAACGCACCGACCACTTTATCTTTGACGAGGCTATCTACGCCGGTTACGTGAACTTCAGCACGGCCCTGGGCAGCAAGTGGACCCTGCAGGCGGGGGCGCGCGCCGAGTACACCGACTCCAAAGGCCGCTCGGTGTACACCCACACCACCACCAACCGCCATTACCTTGATTTCTTCCCCAGCGTGTTCCTGCAGCAGCGCATCTCTGAGAACTACACCGTGAGCTACAACTACAGCCGCCGCATCAATCGCCCCCGTTATGAGAACCTGAACCCCTTTATCTTCCTGATTGATGCCAACACTTACGCCCAGGGCAACCCGTACCTGCGGCCGCAATACACCAACTCGTTCCAGTTTACCCAAACCTTCCGGAAGACCTACAACCTCATCATTGGCTACTCAAAGAGCAAAGACACCATGTCTGAGGTGCCCACCCCCAACACGGAGACCAACGAGATTGTGTTCCAGCAGCAGAACGTGGAAAGCGAGAGCATGAACGCCACCCTGGTGGCCCCGGTGAACGTGACTTCTAAGTGGAACTTCAACAACAACGTGACCGTGGCGTACCAGAACTACAGAACCCCGGTAAAAGGCAAGGTGATCCAGAACGACCAGGTGATGTTCATGGCCCAGACCAACCACAACGTGATCCTGCCCAAGAACTTTAAACTGGAGGTAACCGGCGGGTATCAGGGCGCAGGCGTGTTCAACGTGTACCAGACCAAACCCAGCTACTGGGTAGACCTGGGCCTTAAGCGCTCTTTCCTGAATGACCAATTAGATGTAACCCTCACCGGCACCGACCTGCTGCGGACCCGCAAAATGCGCGGCATGTCTAACGTGGACGGCAACACCAACGCCATTGACATGTACCACTACCAGCGCAGCGTAAGGATAAACGTGCGGTACCGCTTCAACAAAGGCGAAAAATTTGAGATGAAGCGCCGCAACGCCAGCCTGGACGAGGTGAACCGGGCCGGCGGAAATTAATCTTCCCCGGGGCCTCCTCTTACGCTTACAATTTATTTTCTTAAATTGGTGCCTTACATTGGAACAGGGGCCGTGAATCTTGGTTCGCGGCCCCTGTTCCCCATCATTCCAACTCCTTAATTATTGATTGTGAGCGTATCTAAAAAGCTTCTTTTCCTGGCTGTTCTATCAGCTTCTTTTGCCGCCTGTACAAACGACCAGGCTTCCAACCAAAAAACGGCGGCCAAGACCGAAACCACTCCGGCAGCCGCTACTGCGGCCGATGACGAGGACGCCCCGGCTGCTGCCCAGGCTCCCGAGATTGTGTTCGTGAACTCAGACACCTTACTGAACAACTACCAGTACTTTAAAGATGTGAAAGCCAGGCTGGAAGCCAAAGGCAAACGAATGGAAACCGACCTGCGCACAAAAGCCAACAGCTTCCAGCGCGAGGTAGAGCAGTACAGACAGGCTGCCGCCGGCATGGGCCAGGAGCAACGCGCCGCCACCGAGCAGCGGTTAGCGCAGAAAGAGCAGCAACTAGCCGCCCAGCAGCAATCATCTGGCAACCAACTGGCCAAAGATGAGAGCGATGAGATGCGCAAAATCTACGAGAAAGTAGAAGCCCAGCTCAAGAAAATCAGCCAGGAAAAAGGCTATAAAATGGTCTTGACCTACACCCGCGGCAACAGTGCCATCCTCTACGGAGACGCCAGCCTTGACATTACCAATGATGCGGTAAAAGCCCTCAACGAAGAATACAAGACCAGCAAAAACACCAAGAAATAAACTTTCTTGATACATGTCAAATCACCCAAAAGCCTGACCCACGTCAGGCTTTTTTTATGCGCTGGGTGAAAGCCCTAAGGCATGGCACCTGAGGAGCTCGCTCACCCTTACGCGGTTACGTTCGGCACGTAGGCACAGGCAGATGCCCTCGCAAGCCAAGGCTACTCTACTAATCAGGAAACTAAAGAACCCTAACCCCGAGCTACTTTTCAGGAAAATGGACTGTTTTTCTGAAAACGCACGAAAAAGGCTGCCCGGTGATAGGCAGCCTTTTTTTGGTACTCGCATCATCCCCTCCTTTATTCATACCGCAATGATTCTATGGGGTCAAGCTTGGAGGCCTTGTAGGCGGGGTAAAAGCCGGAGGCTAATCCCACGGAAATACAGATCACCATGCCCACCAGCATCCAGAGCCAGGGCACGAAGAACTCGCCCTGCCCAATCAGCATGGCGATGCCGTTGCCCATGAGAACGCCCAGGATAATGCCGGCAATGCCGCCCAGCACGCAGATCACAATGGCCTCAATCAGGAACTGCTGCCTAATCTGGTGGATGGTCGCGCCCAGGGCCTTGCGGATGCCGATTTCGCGGGTACGCTCGGTCACGCTCACCATCATAATGTTCATGAGACCAATAGAGGCGCCCAGCAGCGTGATGAAGCCCACCAGGAAACCGCCCGTTTTCAGGTAGCCGGTGATCTTGTTTAGGGTTTGCTCCACCGAGTCGCTGCGGGTAATCTCAAAGGAGTCTTCCTGCCCCAGGCGGTCTTGCCGCACCTTGCGCATGATGCCGGTGGCTTCCTCCATGGCGTAGGCCAGGCTGGTCTCGTTCAGAATGGCTGATTTGATGCTGAACGTCAGAGGAGTTGGCGTGGGAATCTGGGTGGCCGTTTCCAGCGGAATAATGATCTGGCGGTTGCTGCCGCCGCCGCCCAGGCCGCCGCCCTCGTTCTTGATCTTGCCCACCACCTTAAACCGACGGCCCAGCATGACCAGGTGCTTGCCCTCGGGGCTTTGCTTGGGGAACAGTTTTTCGGCGATCTCCTCGCCAATGATAGCCACCGGGGCCCCGCTCTCGTACTCCATTGAAGAGAACGGCCGGCCAATCTCAATGTCATAGTTCTCGTTGACCAGGTAGTTCTCGTCGCCGCCAATCACACTCACGTTGGGGTTGGTTTTGATGTTACCGGCCTTCACGGAGGTGGCGCCGCTCACGTACGTAGACAAACTCACGCGGGCCTTGTCTTGCATGAGCTCCTTGTACTGCTTGGCCTGGAACTCAGTAATGTCGGGGTACACTTTGCCCTGCCGCCCCCCGCTCTGGCGACCCTGGTCCTGTTTCTTCTCAATGTCAAAGGAATTGGCCCCCAGCGTAGAAAAGGTGTTGGAAACCGAATACTTGATTCCCTCAATGGCCGTTAGAATACCTACCAACGACATAATCCCGATGGAGATGATGAGGGCGGTAAGCACGGTGCGGAGCAGGTTGCCCTTAATGGACCTGAACCCCTCCTTGGTGTTTTCTATGAAATTCATGTTTTCGCGTGAACCAGTACCAGAACAGCTTATCTGTCGTACAAAAGAGCGTTTTCTTACCGTATAAAAGTACAGGTTTTCCCGTTTATTGCCCGTTTTTCTTACATTCGTTCTAAACCGTTCCAGATGAAGACTTTACCCCGTTTTTGTATCCTGCTGCTGGCCCTGCTGCTGTGGGGCCCGGCCAGCTGGGCTTCTTATCTGCTCCTGCCCATGGACCAGAGCCAGAAGAACCACCTCAAGGCCTACGGGCTGGCGTACTGGGCCCTGCAGCGGCAAACCGAGGTAGACTGGCTCCTGAACTACAAGGGCGGCGCCTTTGGCATGAAGTACGCCCAGGAACTGGAGAACGAACTGGTGGTGCGGGGCATCAGCTACCAGACCATTTCTGATGCGCAGTACAGCCAGGTCCTGGCCGAGATTGCCGCCCCCGAGTCCAACATGGACGTGATGAAGCTGGAGAAGGCCCCCAAGATTGCCGTGTACTCGCCCAAGTCCAAACAACCCTGGGACGATGCCGTGACCCTGGTGCTCACCTACGCCGAGATTCCCTACGATGTGGTGTATGACCCCGACATCCTGGAAGACAAGCTGCCCAAGTACGATTGGCTGCACCTGCACCACGAGGATTTCACCGGCCAGTACGGCAAGTTCTACGCCGCCTTCCGCAACGCGCCCTGGTACCTGGACCAGAAGCGCGAATCAGAGGCCATTGCCAAGCGGTTCGGGTTCAGCAAGGTGACCCAGCTGAAGAGCGCCGTGACCCAGCGCATTCGGGATTTCTGCGCTGGCGGCGGCTTTATGTTCGCCATGTGCTCGGCCACCGACACCTATGACATTGCCCTGGCTGCCGTGGGACTGGACATCACCGAGTCGATGTTTGACGGCGACCCCTCAGACCCTCAGGCGCAGCAGAAGCTCAACTATGACAACACCTTCGCCTTCAAGGACTTTACGTTGATCCGCGACCCGTTCCACCCCGAGTTCTCCAACATTGACAACTCGCAGCTGGAACGCGGGCTGCGCGAGAACAACGACTATTTCCAGCTGTTCACCTACTCGGCCAAGTGGGACCCCATCCCTACCATGCTCACCCAGAACCACGAGAAAACCATCAAAGGCTTCATGGGCCTCACCACGGGTTTCAAGAAAAGACTGATTAAATCTGAGGTGGTGGTCATGGGCGAAACCAAGTCTATTGACGAGGCCCGCTACATTCACGGCACCTTCGGCAAGGGCACCTGGACCTTCTTTGGCGGCCACGACCCCGAGGACTACCAGCACTTCGTGGAAGAAGAACCCACTGATTTATCCTTGTACCCCAACTCGCCGGGTTACCGGCTTATTTTAAACAACATCCTGTTCCCGGCCGCCAAGAAGAAAAAGCAGAAGACTTGATTTATTGATTTGAAGATGGGGAGATATAGAGATTTGAAGATTTGAAGATTTGAAGATTTGTAGATGTGAAGAGTTGAAGATTTGGAGATGGGGTGATGTGAAGAATTGAGGATTTGGAGGTTTGAAAAGTAGAGGGGTTTCGGGGCTGTTTTCACAAAAACAGCCCCGAAACCCCTCTACTTTTTACCAGCAGGCCCTTGTTCTGTGCGAGTGGCCTTAGGGAGTAGCTTTGAAGCAACGCTTCTACTGTTCGCTCACAAGATCCTTTCAGGATGACAAAAGAAAAATGGGAGAAGAAAGTCCATAAGTTGACCTTACGGCCTGCCCAAACCTAACTGCTTGCCTAATCTTACTCAGTTAAGCTCCTTCTGACGCATCATTTCATTTCCACATTATCTAATCATCACATCCTCAAATCTTCAAATCTCCAAATCTCCCAATCTCCAAATCGAAGGTTAGTGAATCCGGTCTGGGCGGTATTCTAAGTTGGCAATGATCTCGGCTTCAATTTGCAGGAGTTCCTGCAGACGGGCGTCTACCACTTCCTTGGGCATGTATTCTTTGGCCAGCTTCACGAAGCTCACGTAATGCCCGGCCTCTGACACCATGAGTTCATAGTAGAACTTTTGCAGGTCTTCGTCTTTGAGGTTCTTCCAGAGCAGCTTAAAACGTTCGCAGCTACGGGCTTCAATGAGGGCGTTCACCAGCAGGTGGTCCATGAGCTGGCGCTCCCGTTTGTCGCCTTTCCGGATGTGTTTGCTGAGTTGCACAACGTATTCATCGGGGCGATTGCGGCCCAGTTCAAAGCCGCGCTTTTTTAGTTCGTCCAGCACCCGTTCAAAGTGGCTCCATTCCTCAGCCACCAGGGCGGTCATTTCCTCCACCAGCTTGGTTTTGTCGGGGTACTTGACGATGAGCGAAATGCCCGAGGTAGCCGCTTTCTGCTCACAGAAGGCATGGTCCACCAGAATGTCGCGGATGTTCATCTCCGCAATGTTCACCCACCGCGGATCAGTGGGCAGCTGTAGTTTAAGAATTGACTTGGCCACGGGTTTAAGATTTGAAGATGGGTATATTTGGGGATTTGAAGACGAGGAAATTTGGAGATGTGGGGATTTGTAGATGTGGAGATTTTGAGATGTTAGCCAAGTTCAGGCACTGAGCAGTATGGGAGCTGTTTAAGGGTCATTTTCCTGAAAACTGCTCAAAAACCAAGCGGTTCTTTCAGCTAATGGCCCCTGTCATATCAAATCCCCACATCTGCAAATCTTCAAATCCTCACATCTGCAAATCTTCAAATCCTCACATCTCCAAATCTTAAAAAACTTAATCATAGAAGTTCCACTCCAGCCCGAAGACAAAGCTGAACGGGTTGGCGACGTAGTAAGGAGTGGTAAAGTACCCTGGTTCCCAGCTCCTGGTCACGGTATTCACGTTGCTCAGTTTCAGGAACAGGTTCACGGTTTTGATGTCGGTGTTCAGGAAAACGTCTAAGGTAGGATAGCGGCGCACCAGGAAGCGGTTCTGCAGGTGGAACTGCTGGGTGACCGGCATGTAACCATCGGCGTAGTACTCAGAGTGCCAGGTCATCTCTACCCCGGCCTGCACAAAGATGGCTCTCTTGAAGAGTGGCCCCTGCACGTAGGCCCGGGAGTTCACGTACCACTCCGGCATCCGGATCACGTCTTCGCCGGTAACTTGGTTGTAGTACACGGTATTGTCCAACACGAAGGACTTGACGTTGAACCGGTACCTGAGGTTCGCCTGCAGCAGGTTAGTAGTCCCAGTTTCCTGGGCTGGGGTGCCCCAAACTGCCCGGTTGTTGGCGACCGAATCCTGGTAGTAGACGTGGTTGCGCAGGTTGGTAAACTGGACCTGCCCGTTCAGGTAATGGTTCTTGAATCCTACCTCAATGCCGGCAGCGGTCTGGTTGGCCTGGGTGTTCTCAAAATCATTGAGCCACTCATAGTGGTTACTAATGAACAAACGCTGCAGCAAGGTGGGCGAGTAAGAAATTCTGGTTTGCCGCAGCGTGAGGTACTTGAAGCGGGCCTGGGCGTTGAGGCGGTAATCACCGCCGCCAATCTGGAACTCGCCATCGGTGGTGACGTAAATGTCGTTCTTGAGCCTGAACTGCGCCTCACCGCCCAGGAAATTATCAGCGATGGTTCTTTTCTGGCGGTCTACATAATAAACCAGGGTGTCTTCCTGGCCAGCCCGCTGCTGAATATCTACTCCCTCGGCGGTCACTTCGTAGGAGCCGTCGCGGCGCTTGGCGTAGGCCCGGTACACAAAATACTTGGTGCTGCCCATTACCCCGAAAGTGTTTTCCACCTGCTTGAAGTAAGAGTCGTCATAGGTGCGGGAGGCGTCTAGCCGCGCCTGGGGGTAGAACTTCAACACCTGGCGGGCGGTGTTGCCGGTGCCAACGGTCTCATAAGGCAGTTGCTGATCTGAGAACGCATTGTTCTGGGTGCCGGCATCCAGGGTATGGTAAAGCTGCAGCCCCGGTCCTAGCAGTTTGTACCACTGCGTGGCATGCAGGTTGTTGCGTTTTTCTTCAGACGCCGCTTTTTGCAGCCAGATAGATTCCCTTTTATAGTCAAAGAGGCTATCATAGGTGTCCCCTGCTTCGGGCCGAACGCCGCCCAGTTCTATCTGCTCATGGCTGGTCTGGTTGTAGTTCGCCATCAGGCGGTAGCGCTCGTTCTTGCTGAAATAGTGGGTGAAGGCCTGGATGCCGTAGTGGCTTACCAGCCCGTCTAGCCGGGAACTGATGCTCCCAATCTGCCGCTCAGCGCCCACTCGTTCGTAGCCAATGCCCACGTTCCAGTTGGGCGACACGTTGCGGGTATGCTTGGCCCGGAAGATTTGCTCGCCCAGCGCCCCTTGCACGTAATTAAGGAACGTGAAAGGCGATTTTGTGTCATAGTACTCCAGGGTAGCCGGGTTAACGGCGTAGGGGTCGAAGGCGTTGCGGCCTAGTCTGTTTCCCAGCACGGTAGGCATGCGCCAGAACAGCGGCTGAGAGGCCGTGCCCACGTTGCCCAGGTCTTGCTGCAGGGTGGTGTCATAGTACCAATGGCGGTAAGTAGGCAGGTTGGTGAGCGAGGTGTCAATGCGCGTGGGCGTCAGGTTGCCCTTGAAAATGTCTGCCTCCCGGATCACCATGG
This sequence comes from Rufibacter psychrotolerans, assembly GCF_016924645.1. Taxonomy (GTDB): domain Bacteria; phylum Bacteroidota; class Bacteroidia; order Cytophagales; family Hymenobacteraceae; genus Nibribacter; species Nibribacter psychrotolerans. The sequence goes on from NZ_JAFFJV010000004.1 coordinate 288,651, forward strand.
TGGTGGCCGAGCCATAGATGGCCTTGGTGGAGTCGTTCAGGATTTGCGCGTGGGCCTGGGAGAGAGTTCCCACCCAGATCAGGAAAGCCGCGGCAAGGAGTTTCTTGTAATTCACGATCAAAATTAATGAATAAAATCTGAACCGGGCGGAAGTACCCAGCCCTTAAGGATGGCATCAAAGCTGGGTTCCTGCGGGGCAAAGGCATTGGTGATGGGCAGGAAAAAGACCGGCAACTGGTTCCAGAGCGGCTCCAGGGCAGAATCCTGCCATTTCACCGCGTCTTTCTGCGTCATAACAATGCTGATGGCCCTATCCTGGTACGCCTGGTACTGCGCCACCACTTCGTTGATCTTTTCTGGCGTGACGGCGGCATGGTCTTCCCACTCAAAATGGCACAGCAGCTCATGCCCGGCGTGTTGCAGGTGCCGCACCAGGGGCGTGGCGTTGGCAATGCCGGTTACCAAAATCAGCTTTTTCCCTAACGTGTTACCGCGCCCAATTGGTACAGGCGGGGCATACACCACCTGCGAGAAAAACACCGGGGTAGTGGGGCCGGCATACCGCCTTATCTCCGCCCGGATGCTCTGTTGTTCTTCCTTGGAAATATTTGGGCATTTGGTCACCACCACGGCCTGGGCCCGGCGGGCTCCGGTCTTGGGTTCCCGCAGGCGGCCCAGGGGCAACAGGTAGTCTTTGGTGAAAGGTCGGGAATAGTCGGTGAGCAGCAGGTAAGCCGAGGCTTTGACCGCCCGGTGCTGAAAGGCATCGTCCAGTAAGATGACCTCCAGGTCCGGGAAAAGCCGGAGCAGCCGCTGGATTCCCTCGGCCCGTTTTTCGCAAACGGCCACCACCACCCCCGGCAGGCTCTGCGTGTATTGGAACGGCTCGTCGCCCAGCGAGGTGGCCGAGGGGCGTTCATCGGCTAGCACAAACCCCTTGGTGGCGCGCTTGTAGCCCCGGCTCAGGATGGCAATTCTTCTGGGTTGCAGCAGGCGGGCCAGGTACTCTACCTGCGGAGTTTTGCCGGTGCCGCCCACGCTCAGGTTGCCCACGCAGATCACCGGCACGGGAGCCCGGTAGACGCTGAAAACCTCGCAGTCGTATAAGTAATTGCGCAAACGCACAATGCCCCCGTACAGGAGCGCAAACGGGAACAACAGGAACCGAACGACAGGCAGCATAGCGGGCATTACCTGCAAAAGTACATGAAAATTACCTTTCTTTGCCTTCCATGGCTTTAATCCAATAAAATGACCAAGATAAAAGAAGTGGTGCAGGTGCTGGAGCAATACGCCCCGCCTGCCTATCAGGAATCGTATGATAATGCTTTGCTTCAGGTAGGCGACCCAAACGCGATAGTTACCAAGGTGTTGGTGACGCTGGACTGCACCTTGGACGTGGTGCAGGAGGCCATAGACCGAGGCTGCAACCTCATCGTGGCCCACCACCCGGTGATCTTCAAGCCCCTGAAAAGCCTCACGGGAAAAACCCCGGTGGAGCGGGTGATCCTGAAAGCCCTGCAGCACCAGATTGCCATCTTTGCCTGCCACACCAACCTGGACCACGTGCACAACGGCGTCAACGCCAAACTCAGCCAGAAACTGGGCCTCGCCAATACCCGCATTCTGGCGCCCAAAACCCAGCTCCTGACCAAACTGGAAACCTACGTACCGCTGGAAGACACTGAGAAAGTGCTCACCGCCCTGCACCAGGCCGGGGCCGGCCAGATTGGCGAATACTCAGACTGCAGTTTCCGGGTGACCGGGACCGGCCGCTTCACCCCTTCGACGCAAGCCAGCCCGCACATTGGGGAGCCCTGCCAAACCGAGGAAACCATTGAAAACAAGCTGGAGGTGATCTTTCCGGCGTTCAAACAAAACCAGATCATGCGGGCCCTGCAGCAGACCCACCCGTATGAGGAAGTGGCCCATTACCTGGTGAGTCTGCAGAACGAGAACCAGGAAGTGGGCGCCGGCATGGTGGGCGAACTGGAAGAACCGTTAGAAACCGAGGCCTTTGTGCAACACGTGAAAGACAGCCTGCAGATCAGCACGTTTCGGCATACCGCCTGGCCCCAGAAGCCCATTAAACGGGTGGCCGTGTGCGGCGGGGCGGGCAGCTTCCTGATCAGGCAGGCCAAAGCCGCCGGGGCCGACGTGTTCCTCACCGCCGACCTCAAGTACCATGAGTTCTTTGAGTCCACGGAGCACATGGCCCTGGTAGACGTGGGTCACTATGAAAGTGAAGTTTATACTAAGGAGCTTTTTTATGATATACTTACCAAATCTTTTGCTAATTTTGCGGTTGATTTGTCCTCTACCCATACAAATCCCGTTAGACACAGCTAAATAATACATGGAAAGTACTGTAGCAAGTAAGTTAGATGCACTTCTAAGACTTCAGAGCTTAGATTCTCAATTGGACAAAATTCTACAAATTAGAGGCGATCTTCCCGAAGAGGTTCGTGACCTGGAAGATGAGATTGCCGGCTACCAAGTACGCGTAAGCAAATTTGATGAGGAGATTGCCGAGCTGCAGCAGCAGATTGCCAACCGCAAACAAGGCATCAAAGACGCTGAGAAGCTGATCAAGAAATACGAAGAGCAGCAGGAGAATGTGCGCAACAACCGCGAGTTTGACGCCATCACCAAAGAGATTGAACTGCAGAAGCTGGAAATCCAGATCAACGAGAAGAAAATCCGGGAGGCCAACTTCCAGATAGAGCAAAAGAATCAGGAAATCCAGGAAACCAGAAACCGTCTGGAAGAGCGCCAGAAAGACCTCAACACTAAGAATGCCGAACTGCAGGTAATGGTGAGCGAGAGCGAGGAAGACGAGCGCAAGCTGAACGAGGAGAAGGAAGAAGCGCAGAAGCACATTGAAGAGCGCCTGCTGTTCGCCTACAACCGCATCCGCAAGAACGTACGTAACGGCCTGGCCGTGGTGACCGTGAAGCGCGACGCCTGCGGCGGATGCTTCAACACCGTTCCGCCCCAGCGCCAGTCAGACATCGCGGCCAAGAAGAAAATCACCGTGTGCGAGCACTGCGGTCGTATCCTGGCCGATGTGGAGCAGAAAACAATTGCCTAAGCCGCATTAGCTTCTAGATAATGAAAAAAGGATGGTGAGGACCATCCTTTTTTTGTGTCCTTTTGGCCCGGGTACAAGCAGGCAAGCCTTAGAGACTGCCCCTGATTTGGCCCTATTTTTAAGAAAACAACCGTAAAACAACAGGTAGCCGGGCGACTTTACCCACCGCAGTGGCTTTTTACCGGTTTGCTTAGTACCCTTATGCCCCAGCTCACGCTGCCCTACGCCTCCCTTTCTGTCCCTGCCCACCAATGGAAACAACAGGCCCTGGCCTGGGCCACCCAGTGGCATGAGGTAGTGGCCTACTATGATTCTAACCACATCGCCTACCGGCATGGCGCTTTCCGGAACCTGCTGGGGGTCCAAAAAGAAAGCAGCGGTCGTGCACTTTTAACCTGGCAGGACCTGGAGCAAAGGCTGCAAGCTAACCCACAAACCCCGTTGCTGGGCTATTTCACCTATGACCTGAAAAACAGCCTGGAGAACCTCCAGAGCAGGCATCCTGACTTTATCGGTTTTCCGGAACTGTACTTCTTTGAGCCCGAGGTCTGGTTGGAGTGGGGCGAAGAGGCGGTGGTCCTCCACTCCCTTTCAGCAGACCTGGTCCCCGTGGCCGAGGAGATCCTGAACACCCCGTTTTCAGGCCATTTTCCTGAAAATCCCGTGAAAACGCAGGCCCGCGTTTCTAAGGCCGAATACGTGCAGGCGGTGGAGCACCTGCGGCACCATATTCTGGAGGGCGATGTGTATGAGGTGAACTACTGCCAGGAATTCTACGCCGAGAATGTGACGGTAAATCCTTTGCCGCTCTTCTGGGAACTGACGCAGACCTCCCCTACTCCATTTGCAGGGTTTCTTAAGGTACAGGACCGCTACTTACTGTGTGCCAGCCCCGAGCGGTTTCTCAAAAAAGAGAAATCCCTGCTCATTACGCAACCCATCAAAGGCACCATCAGGCGTGGCGGCACCCCGGCCGAGGACGAACGGCAGCGCCAGCTGCTGGCCTCCAGCGAGAAAGAACAGGCTGAAAACATGATGATTGTGGACCTGGTCCGCAACGACCTCAACCGCGTGGCCGCCACCGGTACCGTGCAGGTAGAGGAGCTGTTTGGCTTGTATGGCTTCCGGTACGTCTGGCAGATGATCTCCACGGTAACTGGCCAGCTTCCGTCAAACGTAAGTTCAGTGGAGGCTATCAAAGCGGCGTTCCCCATGGGCAGCATGACGGGTGCCCCCAAACTGAGGGCCCTTGAACTGATTGAGCAGTACGAGAAAACCAAACGGGGGCTATACTCCGGCTCCTTCGGGTACTTCCTGCCCAACGGTGACTTTGACTTCAATGTGGTCATTCGCAGCATTCAGTACTACACCCAGACAGGCTACCTCTCCTTTGAGGTGGGCAGCGCCATCACCTATGACTCAGATCCTGAGCAGGAATACCAGGAGTGTCTATTAAAAGCAGCCGCCATCAATAAGGTACTTCAGGGACCAGCTGATAGATAATCTGTATCTGAGTTTTAGCGCTGTTTTAGGGAAAACCGCCCCAAAACACCCTTGCTGCCCAAAAGGAGCCTGTCTATGATAGAAGCAGACCCTGCCGACCATACCACCTGAAGCTGTAACAGGAGCAGTACATCAATTGGGAGATTGCGCCCGCACTAACAGGTGCAGCGCTTCACCTTGCCCGTGATTCACCTCGCTACTCCATCCGCACGACACCTTCTATCTAACACCGGCTTAAAAAATCAGCTGACATTCTGTCATAGAAGCTCTAAGATTCCTATCTTTGTGTTTTAAATTGCCGCTTATGCACGCACCCATCCTGGACTTAGATTTCATAGACAACCGCACACCGGAGCAAGCCGCCGCGTGTGATACCAAAGTGACCGAAGACACCAACACCGGTCGTCAGCGCAAACTCTACATTGAGAGCTACGGCTGTCAGATGAATTTCTCTGACAGTGAGATTGTTTCCTCCATCCTCTTTGATGCCGGCTTTGACACCACCTCAGAAGTCACCAACGCTGACCTGGTCTTGCTGAACACCTGCTCCATCCGGGAGAAAGCCGAGCAGACGGTACGCCACCGGCTCACCCAGTTGCAGCACCTCAAGAAGAAGAGACCCGGTTTGGTGGTGGGCGTGCTGGGCTGTATGGCCGAGCGCCTGAAGAAGAACCTGCTGGAAGAAGAGAAAATGGTGGACCTGGTGGTGGGCCCAGACGCGTACCGCGACCTTCCCTCCCTCATCAGCAACGTAGACGAAGGCCAGAAAGCCGTGAACGTGCTGCTCTCCCGCGAGGAAACCTACGCCGACATCAACCCCATCCGCCTGAACAGCAACGGCGTGAGCGCCTTTGTTTCCATTATGCGAGGGTGTGACAACATGTGCTCTTTCTGCGTGGTGCCGTTCACCCGGGGCCGCGAGCGCTCCCGTGACGCCCACTCTATTGTGCGCGAAGCGCAGGAACTGGTGAACCAGGGCTACAAAGAAGTAACCCTGCTGGGCCAGAACGTTGACTCGTACAAGTGGGCTTCAGAAGGCGGCACCGAGCGCGTGAACTTCGCCCAGTTGCTGGAGCGGGTGGCCCTGGTGAGCCCAGACCTGCGGGTGCGGTTCTCTACCTCCCACCCCAAAGACATCACCGATGAGGTGTTGTACACCATGAAGAAGTACGACAACATCTGCAAATACATCCACCTGCCGGCCCAGAGCGGCAACTCCCGCGTGCTGGAGCTCATGAACCGCACCTATGACCGGGCCTGGTACATGGAGCGCGTAGACGCCATCAGAAGAATCCTGGGCCATGACTGCGGCATCTCCACGGACATAATCGCCGGCTTCTGCTCTGAGACCGAGGAAGAGCACCAGGACACCTTGTCCTTGATTGACTACGTGCAGTATGACTACGCCTACATGTTCTTCTACTCAGAGCGCCCGGGCACCCTGGCCGCCCGCAAGCTGAAGGACGATGTTCCGCTGGAGACCAAGAAGCGCCGCCTGCAGGAAATCATTGACAAGCAACGCCATTACTCGCACGTGCGCAACCAACTGGCCGTGGGCCAGGTGCAACGCGTGCTGGTAGAAAGTTTCTCCAAGCGCTCAGACGAGATGCTCAGCGGCCGCAATGACCAGAACAAAGTGGTCATCTTCCCCAAAATGCACTTCCAGAAAGGTGACTATGTAGACGTGCGCATCACCGACTGCTCCGTAGGCACCTTGTTCGGGGAACCCGTTTTATAATGTGCTAATTTTTAATTTTTTAATGTGCTATTTCTCAAAAAATGAATTAGCACATCAGCACATTCAACCATTAGCACATTAACGCATGCGCGATATAGAAATACAGTCGGTGAAGCAGCGGTTTGGCATCATCGGGAACTCGCCTTTGCTGAACTACGCCATCCAGGTGGCGGTACAGGTGGCCCCCACGGACATGACCGTGCTCATTACAGGCGAAAGCGGTAGCGGCAAGGAATCGTTCTCCAAGATCATCCACCACCTGAGTCCGCGCAAGCACGGTCAGTTCATCGCCATCAACTGCGGCGCCATCCCAGAGGGCACCATTGACTCAGAGCTGTTCGGGCATGAGAAAGGGGCCTTCACCGGCGCGGCCGAGGCCCGCAAAGGCTATTTTGAGGTGACCAACGGCGGTACCATTTTCCTGGACGAGATTGGCGAGATGCCCCTGGGCACCCAGGCCCGCCTGCTGCGCGTGCTGGAGAACGGCGAGTTCATCAAAGTGGGCTCCTCCAAAGTACAGAAGACCGATGTGCGCGTAGTGGCGGCCACCAACGTGAACCTGATGCAGGCCGTGGAGCGCGGGCAGTTCCGCGAGGACCTCTACTATCGCCTCAACACCGTGCCCATTACGGTACCGCCCCTGCGCGAACGCGGCGAGGACACGCACCTGCTCTTCCGCAAGTTCGCCTCTGATTTTGCCGAGCGGTACCACGTGAAGCCCATCACCCTGCAGCCCGAGGCCGTCCAGGAACTGCTCCGCTACCGCTTTCCGGGCAACATCCGGCAGCTCAAGAACATTGTGGAGCAGATCTCGGTGCTGGAGTATGAGCGTGAGATCAACGCCGCTACCCTGCGCAAATACCTGCCCCAGGAGCAGCAAAACCAGTTGCCTGCCTTGTTCAGCACCCATTCCTCTTCAGACAATGCCGGCATCTCTGAGCGGGACCTGCTCTACAAAGTGCTCTTTGACATGCGCAAAGACATGAATGACCTGAAACAGGTGGTGTTTGATCTTTTGTCGCACCAGCAGGGCGATGCGGAACTTCTCAAGGCCAACCGGCATTTGTTTGAGGAGATGCGCCCCTATGAGCAGCAGCCGGTGTACCGGGCCCCAGACCGCCGCGACGGCTACGTGCTGTCCATGGACGACACCGAGGACTACGAAGAGGAGGAAAAGGTAGAGGACATCTCGCACGAAACCGAAGAAGAGAGTCTTTCTTTGGAGCAGAAGGAAAAGGAAATGATCCTGAAAGCGTTGAAGAAGCACGGGAACAAGCGCAAATACGCCGCCAAAGACCTGGGCATCTCAGAACGTACCCTTTACCGCAAATTAAAACAATACGACCTTGAAGACTTATAATCTTTTTACCAGCTTGCTCCTGCTCAGCCTCACAATCCTGCTGGGCGGGTGCTACTCTTTCACCGGAACCAACATTTCCCCAGAGATCAAAACCATCTCCATCACCAACTTCAACAATGCCTCGGGCCAGGGCCCCGCTAACTTACAGCAGTTTGTAACCGAAGATTTCAAGGATTACTTTCAGCGAAATACCACTTTACGTATTCTTCCCCAGGGTGGCGATCTGCAGATTGAGGGACAGATCATGAGCTACACGTTTAGTCCGGCGGCTATTCAACGTAGCGATGTACCCACTGGCAGTAACGTGGGGCTGGACCAGGCCGGGGCCAACCGCCTCACCATTGTGGTGCAGATCAACTATACAGACACCAAGAACCCCACCAACAACTTTGACCAAAGCTTCTCCGGCTTCGCCGATTTTCCACCTACCCTGGATATCAACCAGATAAGCCAGGCGCAGATCAGGCAAATCACCGAACGCATTATTTATAGCGTTTTTACCAAAACGGTTGCGAATTGGTAAGTATCTTTGCAGACCAGATCAGGCACTGAAAAAAGACATTTCAGTGCCTTTATCTTCTAAAACCTAAGTCACTAGTACATTGCTTTTGCCACCCCCGGCAAAGAGAGAGAAGGAGTTCCATGAACAAAGCGGCGTTTTTAAATATTGTTCGGCAAGTTGCCCCCATCCAGGACCAGGAGGTTGATGACCTGGAGAAATTGGTGGTGTCTTTTCCGTACTGCCAGACCGCCCATGTTCTGTTAGCCAAAGCGGCCCATGACCGCGGCAGCATGCTTTCCACGCAAAAGCTCAGAAGAGCCGCCGCCCACGTTTCTAACCGCCAACTGCTGAAACAACTGGTATATGCCTCTCCTTACTACAATGAGCCGGCTGAAACTATAGAGAAGGAAGCTGCCCCGGTTGAAGCTACCGCTCCTGTTTTAGAGCCAATTTCTGAAAATCAGGCTCAATACGAAGTTTCTTCTCCGGTTGTAGAAGAAACTATCCCAGAGCCGGAAGCGCTTTACACAGAAGAGGAAGTTACGATTGCTCAGGAGCAGGAAGAAGCAGATGCCTTTGCTGAGCCTGAGGCCAGTGCCTTTAGCACCATAGAACCAGCCGTTCAGCAGGAGGAAGACCCTTCCCTTTCCGCAGTTGAACTTGGGCAAGAGCCAATCTCAGAAGGTGAAATTGCTACCCCAGAGGACACGCTTTCTGCCGAAGAATCAGCGCACGATGCAGCCTTCCAGACAGTTGAGGTAGAAGACACCCCTCTCCCTGAAACTCCTGAAGCGGAAATTTCCAAGGTAGCACCGGAAGTGGAAGCGCCTCTTTCAACCCTGGAGGAGATGGACGAAGAACTGGACTTTACTGTGGAGCTTTCTGAGGAAGAAGACAACCTGGATGAACTCCTGGAGCTGATCCAGATCAGTAGCCTGACCTCTTTTGTGGCTCCCGTTCCCAGCCAGGAGCAGCCTCAGGAAGAAATCACCGCAGATGCCAGCACCGGTGCTGAAGCTTTAGAGGAAGAATCAAGCCAGGATGTGGCGGTAGAAGCCACTTCTGCGGCTGCCCCCAGCGCGTACCTGGAGATCTCTGAACTGGACTCACTCTACGACACCTCGGGGTACGAGTTCCCCATGCTGCAACTGCCGGAGCCTGACCAGGCCGGTACAGCCTCCCCAGAGTCGCAGGACCCGTACCTGTCTATCTTCTACCAGAACAACCTGGCCTATTGGATGGGCTCCAGCCGTCTGGGCGAAAGCATTCAATTGAAAGACGAGCTTACCTCGGCCACGCCGTTCTATTTCCAGCCAGAGCTGATCCTGGAGCACGTGAAGGAGAAGAGCACCCCCGCTCCCGCGCCTGAGCCCACCCCGGCGGCCAAACTAGACCTGCAGCTGGACATCATCAACCAGTTCCTGACCTCGGCACCCAAGCGCAAATCGCTGGCCATGGCCCAACTGACCACCGAACCGCAGGAGGATTTGTCGGCGAAGAGCTCCAAGATCAAGAAAAGCATTGTGTCTGAAAACCTTGCCCATATCTACGTTAAGCAGGGAAAAGGCAAAAAGGCCATCAAAATTTATGAACAACTTATAGTGAAGTTTCCCGAAAAAAAGAGTTACTTTGCTGAACAAATTGAAAAATTAAGAAACGAATAGTCCAATTATGTACATTGCTCTGATCAGCGTTATTCTTTTCCTCTGCGTGCTGTTGGTTTTGGTGGTATTGTCCCAGAACTCCAAAGGCGGCGGATTGTCCAGCCAGTTTGGCGGCGGCGGCACCAGCCAGTTAATGGGCGTGAAGCGCACCGGTGACCTTCTTGAGAAACTGACCTGGGGCTTCGCGATCGGGATCATTGTACTAACCCTGGCTTCCCATACCATTGTGTCTGACGGAACCGGCGCTGACAACCGCACCATCAACGAGCAGCGCGCAGGCCAGGCGGCCCCCGCTCCTGCCCCAGCGGCCCCTCAGCAAAACGCAGCGCCTGGCGCAGCTGCTCCGGCCCCGGCGGCAACTCCGGCTCCCGCAGCCGGCGACTCTGCCCAGCAGTAATTAAAACCGATACTGAGACACCCTTTATTCAGAGTCCGAGCCTTACCGGTTCGGACTCTTCTTTTTTACCCTCTGTTTTGGGGCCGTTTCTGTGAAAATGAACCTGAAACGCCGGAACAACTTCCTGGAAGCTGACAAAATTAAAGTCGCTGCATAAGGGCTTGTCAGTACCGGCGAAAACCTGACAGCCCCAAACCTGACAAAATGTGGCAAGTTTGGCAGTATTCAGGCTTTGGCACAGGAATCGCTAATAGGCTTACCGTCCCGCGCAGGCTTGCTGCCGGGCTAAATCGTTAACTTAATCTAATCTTATAACAAACCTATGGCCTTAGATCTAAAACCATTGGCAGACAGAGTAATTGTGTTACCTGCTGCGGCTGAAGAAAAAACCAAGTCTGGTATCATCATCCCGGATACTGCCAAAGAAAAACCACAACGCGGCGAGGTAGTTGCCGTAGGAGAAGGCAAAATCTCCGATCAAGGTGTTTTAGTAAAGTCACAGTTGAAAGTTGGCGATCAAGTATTGTACGGCAAATACGCCGGCACTGAGATCTCCCTGGATGGCGCTGACTACCTGATCATGCGCGAGTCTGACATCCTGGCCGTTCTTTAATCATCATTCCTATCATCAACCATAATCTACAATAGAAACTATGGCATCAAAAAACATCACTTTCGACATTGACGCCCGCAATAAGATTAAAAAAGGGGTGGACACGCTGGCGAATGCCGTGAAAGTAACCTTAGGCCCTAAAGGCCGCAACGTGATCATCGACAAGAAATTTGGTGCCCCTAGCATCACCAAAGATGGCGTGACCGTTGCCAAAGAAATTGAACTGAAAGACGCCGTGGAGAACATGGGCGCGCAGCTGGTGAAAGAAGTTGCTTCCAAAACCGCTGACATGGCCGGTGACGGTACTACTACTGCCACTGTATTGGCCCAGGCCATCTATACGGCCGGTTCTAAGAACGTAGCCGCTGGTGCCAACCCAATGGACCTGAAGCGCGGTATTGACAAGGCCGTGGCTAAAGTGGTGGAGAACCTGAAGGCCCAGTCTAAGAAAATTGAGAACTCTTCTGAGATTGCCCAGGTGGGTACCATCTCTGCCAACAACGACACCGAGATCGGACAAATGATTGCCGATGCGATGGACAAAGTGGGCAAAGACGGTGTGATCACCGTGGAAGAGGCCAAAGGTACTGAGACCGAGGTGAAAACCGTGGAAGGTATGCAGTTTGACCGCGGGTACCTGTCTCCTTACTTCGTGACAAACCCAGAGAAGATGGAAGCGGAGTTTGACAACCCGTACATCCTGATCTACGACAAGAAAGTTTCTACCATGAAAGAATTGCTTCCGGTATTGGAGCAAGTGGTACAAACTGGCAAGCCGCTGGTGATCATCTCTGAAGATGTAGACGGCGAAGCCCTGGCTACCCTGGTAGTAAACAAACTGCGTGGTTCCCTGAAAATCGCGGCGGTGAAAGCCCCTGGTTTCGGTGACCGCCGTAAAGCCATGTTGGAAGACATCGCCATCCTGACCGGTGGTACCGTGATCTCTGAGGAGCGTGGTTACAAACTGGACAACGCTACCCTGGAGTACTTAGGTCAGGCCGAGCGCGTGATCATTGACAAAGACAACACTACCATCGTGAACGGAAAAGGTACCAAAGACGGTATCGTGGCCCGAGTAAACGAGATCAAAGCGCAGATTGAGAAAACCACTTCAGACTACGACCGCGAGAAACTGCAGGAGCGTCTGGCGAAACTGTCTGGCGGCGTGGCTATCCTTTACATCGGTGCTTCAACTGAAGTAGAGATGAAAGAGAAGAAAGACCGCGTAGACGATGCCCTGCACGCTACAAGAGCGGCCGTGGAAGAAGGTATCGTGGCCGGTGGTGGCGTGGCCCTGATCCGTGCCCTGGATGCCTTGGAGAGCGTAGAAACTCGCAACGAAGACGAGAAAACAGGTGTGCAGATCATCCGCACTGCCCTGGAGGCTCCGTTGAGAACCATCGTGGCCAACGCCGGTGGCGAAGGTTCTGTGATTGTGAACGAAGTACGTGCCGGTAAAGCCGACTATGGGTACAACGCCCGCGACGACAAGTTCGAGAACATGTTCGCGGCTGGTATCATTGACCCCACCAAAGTAACCCGCCTTGCCCTGGAGAACGCTGCTTCTGTGGCCTCTCTGTTGCTGACTACGGAGTGCGTGATCGCCGATGAGCCAGAGGAAGCTGGTGCTGCCGCCGGTGGCGGAATGCCAGGCGGAATGGGCGGCATGGGTGGCATGATGTAATCGGCCCTCAGCCCACGCTGAATATACAAAAAGCCCCGGTTCTTCAACCGGGGCTTTTTCTTTTACCGCTTTTCTGTTTTGGGCCTGTTTTCAGGAAAACAGCTAAAAAGCAGCGCTACTTTAGTGGTTTCAGTTTGATGTTAATCTGGTGCGGCGCGGTTTCATCTCCCCCGAAGTACGGGTACAGTTGGTAGCCCTTCCCCTCTCCGGTGCAGCCCCTGGTTTGCTCCACTTTCTTGTCACCCACCTTAAAAACGTACTTGTTGTCCTCTAACCTAAGTTCACAGACGGTAGGCTTTTTCAGGTCAACCGCCGTGATAAAGGTAGAGGTGTTCTTGCCCGCCACATAAGAATAGGCCAGCAATTCTAACCTATTGTTGTACCAGCGCCAGCCAAAGCGGGCACTATTCTGGTGGTGGAAAGAACCGCAGTCGGCCATGCCGAAGAGCTTGTTGATGTCGGCCTGGTTCTGGGGGTCCTTGGTCTGGTAAATGGCGGTGGAGTCAAACGTGACCTGAAACGCAAGGCGACTAGTGACCAAACCCTTGAAAGGATTGGTGGTTTCATGGTCACCTGTTCTGATGACAAAGGTGACTTCCTCCTCCGCTGAGGCAGGGATGATGGGCTGTACCCCCTCCTCCACAGGATTACAGGATAGTACAACAAAAGAGAGGGCGGTAAAGAACGTTAGGTTGCGTAAAAAGTGCTTCATAGGCCTTTGGTAAACTATTCCCAAAGGTATTTACCCTTTCCACGACTTCAAATAGTTACAAACCTCTTACAGGTTTACTCCTATAAGATTCATACTATAATTTTATAAAGCTCTGCAGGCTTACAGCGTCTCAGGTTCATAGCACATGTTGTACAAATCTTCCATAGTGCCGTTGAACACGTTCAGGTCCAGGTTGCCCTTTACCCCTTCCAGGCGGCCGGTTTCGGTGTGCTGCCAGAAGACCCAGTCACGGTTGGCCAGGCGGTGGCTTTTCTCGGGGCTGTAGTGCGCCACCCACAGCGGGTAGGCATCAAAATACCCGGCCAGGTGCTTTTCATAGAACGCGTAGTTGGTGTAGATGATGGGCTTGAGTCCGTACTCCTCCTCTACCATGTCCAGCCACAGTTGCACGCCGGCCCTAATTTCCTCGTCAGACTGGTGGTTGGTCACCTCCACGTCCAGCACGGGCGGCAGGTCTCCCGCTTCCAGTTTTACCCGGTTCAGGAAATTGCGGGCTTGTTTCTCGGCGTCGCGCGCGGGCAGGAAGAAATGGTAGGCTCCCCTGAGCACGTCGTGTTTTTTGGCCTGGCGCCAATGCCGGGCAAAGTAGCGGTCCTGGTGGGTAATGCCCTCAGTAGCCTTGATGAATGTGAACTTGATCTTCTGCGCCTTGACGGCTTTCCAGTCTATCTCGCGCTGGTGGTGCGAAATGTCCAGCCCGGTCACCTCATAGCCCTCCGGCGAAAAGGTCACGGCCGTATTGGTTTGGGTGGCCTCTTCCACCTTGTGCCGAAGAAAAGCCAGGCGACCGCCTTCCTTGAAATACTCAATAATAAGGCACAGCACCAGAAAGCCCGCGATGCCCAGCGTGAGCGGCTTCCACCAGGTACCCGCAGAGGCAGTGGCGGACTTCTTGCGGGAAGCCGTTCTGGTGGGGCGTTTACGGGGGGCGAGGGGCTGGTTTTTGTTCTTCATTCTCCTACTGGGGGCGGGCGGTGCGCGGCGCTCCTTCTCTGTCTTTACAAATTTACCAAATCTTTTCTGACCATCCCCGCCCAAAAAAAAGCCTCTGCCGCACCAGCGCGACAGAGGCTTTTGGATTAGGCCGTACCCGAATTAGTGTACGCCGTGCATTTTCTTTTTAAGCGTTCCGTTCAGGGCCAGCATGACCAAACCGGCCAGGATAGGCAGCGCGGTAAAGATCAGGAAGAAGGCCGACATGGAGTACTGCTCGGTGATTTTGTCAATAAAGGAACCGGTCAAACCAGCCAGGTAATTGGCTACGAAGTTCGCAATGAACCAGATCCCGAACATCAAGCCTACCAGGCGGGCCGGCGAAAGCTTGCTCACGTAAGAAAGCCCTACCGGCGACACGCAAAGCTCACCCAGGGTATGGAAGAAGTACGCCAGGATTAACCACACCATGCTCACCGAGGCCGTCTTGGCGCCCTGCGGAATAGAAAGCCCGCCGTAGGCCAGAATACCAAAGCCAATGCCCAGCAGGAACAAGCCTAGGGCGAACTTCACCGGACCCGATGGGTTAAACCGGCTCTCCCAGATCTTGGAGAAGATGGGCGCGCAGGAGATGATGAAGAATGAGTTCAGGATCTGGAACCAGGAAGCAGGCACCTCGGTGGCATCGGCCGCGAATTCACGCTGCAGCATCCAGATGATAATGCCCCAGATAATGACAAAGCTGGTGCCCAGGAACAGGTTGGAGAAAGGTATATGCTTGAACGTCTGCCGGAACAGGTTGCCAAGCACCACCGTCAGGATAATCATGGGCACTACCACCAGGATGGCATTCACCCACTTGAAGACCGTGGCCGTGCCGCCCTCCAGCAGGCGGTTGGTGTAGTCTACCGCAAAGATGGTCATGGAGCCGCCGGCCTGCTCAAAGGCCATCCAGAAGAAGATGGTGAAGAAAGCCAGTACTGAGATCACAATGATCCGGTCCCTTACCACGTGCGAAGGCTCTTCCTGCGCTTTGGCCGCAGCCGTTACCGCCGCATCAGCAGCCGTTTCCTGCTTGGGCGACAGCCCTATCTTGCCGAACAGGTTCTTGGAGAAGGCAAACTGCAGCATGCCAAACAGCATGAAGATACCCGCCAGCCCGAAGCCCCAGCTCCAGCCTACTTTCTCCCCAATGTACCCGCACAGCAGGATACCCAAGAACGCGCCGGAGTTAATGCCCATGTAGAAGATGGTGTACGCCGCATCTTTCTTGTCTTGGTTCTTAGCGTACAGCTGGCCCACCATGGAAGAGATATTGGGTTTGAACAAGCCGTTGCCCAGAATTATCAAACCAAGGCCAATGTAAAAGAACACCACCGTTTCCAGCGCCATGCTCGCGTGCCCCAGGGTCATGAGGAGCGCCCCTAAAATGATGGACGTACGGTAGCCCAAAAATTTATCGGCAATGTAGCCTCCCACAATGGGGGTCAGGTACACCAAACCGGTGTAGATACCATATAATCTCAGGGCTTCGTCCCGTTCCCAGGCCCAGCCCCCGTTCGCAATGGTGGAAGTTAAGAAGAGCACAAACAGCGCCCGCATTCCATAGTAGCTGAAACGCTCCCACATCTCGGTAAAGAAGAGCACAAACAGCCCCGGGGGGTGCCCTCCTTTCAGATCGGTTTCGTTGTCTCCGTACGGAATGTTATGCTTACTGACTTGGTCATTAAGCGGATGAACTCTTTGAGACATAAAAAAGGGTTTAAGTTGTTGTTTGTATAACGTCTGATGTTACTACAATTGGTAAATATATCATAATACCGGCAGACCGGCAAACACAGTGCCGGTTTGGGGGCCAAAAAGAAACTTTGCCCGCATAGGATAACATACGTTAGTTTTTTTATAAATTTGGGAATCAAAATTCTTCTCTCCATTTCTATTTTGAAATTTTAAAAAATAAATCTTCCTTTATGAAAGAAATTGGCAAAAGATCTGTCACCATGGATTTAACAGGAATTGGAATTGCAGAAGCGAAAGAGGTTCTCTGGAACCTCTCTCCGGCAGAGCTGGTGGAAGAGGCCCTCAGGAACGGGGAAGGCTACCTGACGGATACCGGAGCCCTCATGTGCGATACCGGCGCCTTCACGGGTCGCTCTCCCAAAGACCGCTATGTGGTGCGGGATACCGAAACGGAAGAATCTGTATGGTGGGGCGATATCAACATCGCCTATGATCCTGCCAAGTTCGAGGCGTTGTACCAGAAGATGCTGGCGCACCTGAAGGGCCGCAAACTCTACGTACGCGATGCTTACGCGGGAGCCCACCCAGACTACCGCCTGAACCTGCGCGTTGTGAACACCTTAGCCTGGCATAACCTGTTTTGCCATAACATGTTCCTGCGACTGAGCGAGGAAGAACTTGAGCACCACACCCCGGAGTTTACCATCATCAACGCCCCTGAGTTTGTGGCTGATCCGGCCGTGGACGGCACCCGCCAGCCTAACTTTGCCATCATCAACTTCTCCCGCAAGATGATCCTGATAGGTGGCACCGGATACGCCGGCGAGATGAAGAAAGGCATTTTCTCAGTATTAAACTACCTGTTGCCGCATACCCGCAACACGCTCTCCATGCACTGTTCGGCTAACGTAGGCCAGGACGGCGACACCGCTATCTTTTTCGGGTTATCTGGCACGGGCAAAACCACCCTTTCCGCCGACCCGAACCGCGGCCTGATTGGTGACGACGAGCACGGCTGGACCGAGGACAGCGTCTTTAACTTTGAAGGAGGCTGCTATGCTAAGGTGATTGACCTCACCCGCGAAAAAGAACCGCAGATCTGGGATGCCATCCGGTTTGGGGCCATTGTTGAAAATACACGCTTTAAACCGGGCACCCGTGAAGTAGATTACACCAATAAATCAGTGACGGAGAATACCCGTACGGCCTATCCCATAAACCACATTGACAATGCGGTGGAACCGTCCAGAGCCGGTATTCCCAAGAACATCTTCTTCCTGACCGCTGATGCCTTTGGGGTGTTGCCTCCTATCTCGCGCCTGAACAAGTGCCAGGCCATGTACCACTTCATCTCGGGGTATACTGCCAAAGTAGCCGGTACTGAGGTAGGCGTTACCGAGCCGCAAACCACGTTTTCGGCCTGTTTTGGGGCGGCTTTCCTGCCCTTGCACCCCACCACTTACGCCGAGATGCTGGGCAAGAAAATGACCGAGCACAACGTAAATGTGTGGCTGGTGAACACCGGCTGGACAGGCGGCGTGTACGGTGTGGGCTCTCGCATGAAACTGGCCTACACCCGGGCCATGATCACTGCGGCGCTTACCGGTGAGTTGCAGGAGGTCACGTTCAGCAAGCACCCGGTGTTTGGCATGGAAGTGCCGGAATCCTGCCCTAACGTGCCGGCTAACATCCTGAACCCACGCAACACCTGGTCCGACAAAGAGGCTTACGACCACAAAGCGCATGATCTGGCCAAAGCCTTTATTAAGAATTTTGAAAAGTACGCGTCTTACGCGAACGAAGAGATACTGGCCGGTGCTCCTGAAGTAGCGGTCGAAGCGTAGCACTCAATTATTTCCTTCATCCTATTAAAGCCTTTCATTGTATGGAAGGCTTTTTTTATGAAGGTTGCTCCCCTGCGGGAATTTGGTGTATTTTTGGAAAAACAGCTCTAAAACAGATTTCCATGCACCTCTTCTTTACGCCAGATTTGCAATCCACTGATAAAACCTACACCCTCTCTGAGGAAGAGTCAAAGCACTGCGCTCGGGTGCTGCGCTTAGGTCAGGGAGACACGGTCACGTTGGTAGATGGTCGGGGTGGTTTGTATCAAGCAGAGATTGCGGAGGCGAACCCTAAGAAGACGAAACTCAGCATCTTACACCATCAGGCAGACTACGGAAAGCGCGACTACCGAATCCATGTGGCAGTGGCGCCCACCAAAAATATGGACCGCATGGAGTGGTTCGTGGAGAAGGCCGTGGAGATGGGCATTGATGAGATCACGTTCCTGCAATGCGCCCGCTCCGAACGAAAAGCCCTGAACCTGGACCGCATTGAGAAGATTGCCGTCAGCGCCATGAAGCAGTCTATGAAGGCGTACATGCCCCTTCTGAACCAACTCACCCGCTACACAGATTTTCTCAAGCAAGCCGTAGATGGGCAAAAATTCATCGCGCATTTGGTGGAAGGCCAGGAACGCCACTCCTTAGCGAAAAGCATTTCCGGCCAGGACACGTACACCATATTGATTGGCCCGGAAGGCGATTTCAGTCCGGAGGAAGTGGAACAGGCGCTGGAAGCAGGCTACAAACCTGTCACGTTGGGTCAAAGCCGGTTAAGGACCGAGACTGCTGCTTTAGCCGCCTGCCATACCATTCACGTACTACTTGACGTTTAAGGTTTTAAGCCTCTTTTCCCGAAAACAATGCAAAAACGGTTTCTTCTCTGGAGTCTTCTTTTCTTATTAGCCTCCAGCGCTTTATACGCCCAGCGCCCCAGCTTCCGGATTGCCCGCCTGAAATACGGCGGCGGCGGTGATTGGTACGCCAATAAAACCTCCTTGCCTAATCTCATTGAATTCTGCAACCGCGAGCTCAAAGCCAACATCGCCCCGCAGGAAGAAAGCGTGGAGCCCGGCAGTCCCGAGATCTTTGACTACCCCTTCGTGCACATGACGGGTCACGGCAACGTGGTCTTCACCGAGGCCGAGGTTCAGAACCTGCGCAAATACCTCACCGGCGGTGGTTTCCTGCACATAGACGATAATTACGGCTTGGACAAGTTCGCCCGCCGCGAGATGAAGAAAGTCTTCCCGGAGCTGGATTTCATAGAACTGCCGTTTAACCACCCCGTGTACCACCAGAAATTCGATTTCCCCCGCGGCTTACCCAAAATCCACGAGCACGACAACAAACCACCCCAAGGCTTTGGGATCATCTATCAAGGCCGGTTGGTGTGCTTCTACTCCTATGAGTGCGATTTAGGCAACGGCTGGGAAGATCAATCGGTGCACAACGACCCCATTGAAAAGCACCAAGCCGCGCTCCGGATGGGCGCCAACCTGATCGCCTATGCATTGACGAACTTTTGATATCTACTTTCACAGAATTATCATTTTGCAAGGCGCGGATTTACTTCCGTGCCTTTTTTATTTGTTGGCTAGGAAGTTAATCCGCGCCATAGGCGAGTAAATTCATCTATAAAGACAGTTTTCGAAATCTCTGCTCCACTCAACAACCTTTCATAAGCCCAATGCGGGCCAATTCAAACAAAACAACTGCTGGCGCGAGCTTGCAGCTCGTGTCCACACAATTGAAGATGCACCCTTTGATATTATCCTAGGCTGTGTCTGAAAAATGGCGGGGCAGTACCGTTTTGGGGCTGCTTTTGGGAAAGTAGCCCCAAAAAGCCGACCTACAATAGGCAATGGCGGCAGAGATCAGCCGAGGGAAATCGGATGAAAAAGCTCCGGGAGCATTTTTCAGACACAGCCTAACACAATGCTTTTTAGGGCATGTTGTATGATCTGCTAACGTGCGGACACGAGCTGCAAGCTCGCGCCAGCGAAAGACCAGCGGGAAATGCATCCTCTAAGAGCAAGGAACGGTATCCTCTGCTTTCTGCTTCATCCAAAAATCTACTACAAACCCGGTTAAAACAACTGCCTCTTTCTTTCCCCTAGTCAAACTCTTTTTAGTATTTTTGGGTTTGGGGTCAGGAGTACTGGCCGGAAGTGTATGGAATTAGCAAGATTAGAGATCAAGGGCTTCAAGAGTTTCGGGGACAAAGTCACCATTAACTTTGACAGCGGGATTACCGGAATCGTGGGGCCGAACGGCTGCGGCAAGTCCAACATCGTGGATGCCATCCGATGGGTGCTGGGCGAGCAGAAAACCAGAAACCTGCGCTCTGACAAGATGGAGAGCGTAATTTTCAACGGTACCAAGAACCGGAAGCCGCAGCAGATGGCCGAGGTATCCCTCACCTTCAACAACAACAAAGGCGTCTTGCCCACCGAGTACTCGCAGGTGACCATCACCCGCCGCTACTACCGGTCCGGCGAGAGTGAGTACCTGCTCAACAACGTCACCTGCCGCCTCAAAGACATCAACGACCTGTTCCTGGACACCGGAATCGGGTCTGATTCCTACGCCATCATTGAGTTGAAAATGGTGGACGACATCCTTACCGACAAAGACAACTCCCGCCGCAACCTGTTTGAGGAAGCGGCCGGGATCTCTAAGTTCAAGGTGCGCAAAAAGCAGACCCTTAAGAAACTGGAGGAAACCGATGCTGACCTGGAGCGTGTGGAAGACGTGTTGTTCGAGATCGGGAAAAACCTGAAGAGTCTGGAGCGCCAGGCCAAGACCGCCGAGCGCTACATCAATCTGAAGAACGAATACAAAAAGCTGAGCCTGGAGTACGCCCGCCGCAACATTGGTCAGCACCAGGAAGCGCTGGAGCGTCTGGAGAACGAACTGCAGAAAGAAACCGAACGCAAAGGCTCCTACTCTGAAGAACTTACCCAGTTGGAGGAGGCTTTGCAGGAGCAGAAAGTCCTTCTGGACCGAACCCAGCTGGAGCTGCAGAACAAGCAGAAAGAAGTGCACGAGCATACCGCTCAGCTGCGCCAACTGGAAAACGATATCAAGCTGAAAAGTGAGCGCAACCTGTACCTGCAGGACCGGGTGAAGACCCTGCACATGCAAATCAACCTGGATACCGCCAGCATCACCCAAACCGAGAGCAGCTTAGGTCAGCTGCAGAACGACCTGGAGCAGATTCAGGAAGATTTGCTGATTTCTGAGGAGCAACTGGGCCTTACCAAAAAGGAGCTGGAGCACGTGAACCAGCAGAAAGCCGATCTGCAGAGACAGCTCCAGGAAAAGACCGTGGCGCAGCGCCAGATCCAGAACGAGGCCTTCACGGTGAACAAGAGCATCGAAATCACGCAGGTGCAGATGCAGGCCCACCGCCTGGAACTGGAGCGCCTGCAGGAAATGGAAGGACACGAAAGCGAGATCCTGCAGCAGCACGAGGAAACCCTGGCAGAAACCAAGAGTTTTCTGGAAGAAGCCCAGGAGAAACTAGCCGATTTGCAGGAAGCCGAAGCGCAACTGCAGGTAGAGATTGCCCAAACCGAGGCTACCCTGCAGGACTATCGCCAGCAGCTCATCGACCTGAACCGCGAGGCCGACGCCAAAAAGAACCAGTACCACCTCATGAAATCGCTGGTAGACAACCTGGAAGGTTTCCCAGAGGCCATCAAGTTTTTGTATACCTCTGAGAACTGGCAAAGCCCGGCTCCTCTCCTGTCAGACATCATCTCGCCGGACCCCGAGTACAAGAGCCTCATTGAGACGTACCTGGAGCCGTACATGAACTTCTTCGTGGTAGACTCGGCCACCGAGGCTGTGGAAGCCATTGAGCTCCTGAAAGAACAAAACAAAGGCCGGGCAAACTTCATCATCCTCTCGGAGGTGGAAGACATGGAGATTCCGGCTACCGTGAGCACGCCCAAATACAAGGCGGCGCTGGAAGTGGTGCAGGCCGAGGAGAAATACCACCCGCTGCTCTGCTACATGCTCAACGAGGTCTACCTCACCAGGAGCACTGATACGGAGTTATTCCTGAGCGATGGCCGTACCTACATCCAGACGGATGGCTCGGTGATCAAGAAGCCGCTGAGTTTATCCGGCGGATCGGTGGGCTTGTTTGACGGCAACCGGTTGGGCCGCAAGCAGAATTTGGAGAAACTGGCCGAAGAACTGGAAACCATTGAGGAAGACCAGGAGCGCCTTAAAATCAAGATCAGTACGCAGCAGCAGAAGCTGCAGAACCAGAAAGAAACCACCAAGCAGGAGCAGATCCGTTTGCAGGAGCGCGAGATCAACAACCTGCAGCAGGAGCTGGTGAGCCACAAAGTGCGCTACGAGCAGTTCCTGTTGAACCAGCAGAACCAGGCCAGCAAGAAAGACGAGCTCTTCGAGAAGATCCAGGAGCTGGGCGACAAACTGGCCGACCTGATGCCGGATGCCGAGAGCAAGAACATGGCCCTGAAAAGCTATGAGCAAGAGTTGCACAGTTTGGCGCAGGTTTTGGAAAAACAGAACGAAATCATCTCTGAGATCAGCGGCATCTTCAACCAGGAGAACATCAAGTTCCACCAGCTCAAGAACCGTTTACAGAGCATTCAGCAGGAACTGGCCTATAAACAGAAAGCCGTGCTCAACCACCAGGAGCGTCTGGTGCAACTGCAGGATGAACTGAGCCGCGCCGAAGACGAAACAGTGGCCCTGGACCAGTTTGTGGATGACCAAAGCCAACTGGTGGAAGAAGGCATGGTGGCCCGCAAAGAATTGGCCCGCGAACTGGACGAGATGGAGAAAGCCTACTTCTCTCTGCGCGGCGAGATTGACGAGAAAGAGAAAAGCATCAGGGAACTGCAGCGCAAAAAGCAGAACACCGATGAGGTGTTCCAGTCCATGAACCAGGCCATCACCGATACCCGCATCAAGTTAGTATCTGTGATTGAGCGACTTTCGGCGGAGTTCAACATGAACCCTGATGATCTGGCCGAGGCTCCTACCGAATCCTTGGACATCAGCAACGAGGAACTGAGCCAACAGGTGCAGGCCGTGAAGCAGAAGCTGGATAACATAGGTCCTGTGAACCCCATGGCTGCCGAAGCTTACCAGGAAATTGACACCCGCAACCAGTTCATCCTCACCCAGAAGAATGACTTGCTGGATGCCAAGAACCAATTGCTGGACACCATCGCGGAGATTGACACGGTGGCCAAGGAGAAATACCTGAGCGCCTTTGAGCAGATCAAGGAGAACTTCATGCGCGTGTTCCGCTCGCTCTTTACCGAGGAAGATACCTGCGACCTGTACATTGCGGACCCAAGCAACCCGCTGGAGTCTAAGATTGAGATCATGGCCCGCCCTAAAGGCAAGCGCCCGTTGACCATCAACCAGCTGTCCGGGGGTGAGAAGACGTTGACGGCTATTTCGTTGCTGTTCGCCATTTACCTGCTCAAGCCCGCGCCGTTCTGTATTTTTGACGAGGTGGATGCGCCGCTGGATGATGCCAACATTGACAAGTTCAACAACATCGTGAAGAAATTCTCCGGCGACTCACAGTTCATTGTGGTGACGCACAACAAACGCACCATGGTTTCTACTGACGTGATCTACGGCATCACCATGCTGGAGGCCGGTGTATCGCGCGTAATTCCAGTTGACCTTCGTGACCTGGCGCCGGAACCGGTGACCGAAGCAGCGATGTCGGCATAAAGAATAGAAAAGCTGAAAAGCAGATCGGCCGGTTTTTTAAGGTTTTTTTTGAAAAAACAGGAAAAACAGCCCGAAGGGTTTAAA